>NZ_BCTW01000053.1 GCF_001590965.1 Novosphingobium lentum NBRC 107847 | reverse complement strand
ATCGCTGCGCGCCTGCATGATGGCGATCGGGCCGCGCACTTGCGTGTTCCGCGTCGCCGGCACGATCAGCCTGCTGTCGCAGATCAAGCCGACCTCTGGCAATCTGACCGTGGCAGGCCAGACCGCACCGGGCGGCGGCGTCGCCATCCGCAATGACCCGTCCAACCTCACCGGATCACCGATTTTCCTGAAGGCGCCGAACAACATCATCCGCTACGTGCGCATCCGCCCGGGACCGACGTCGGGCACCAAGCAGGATACCACCGATGCCGTCACCGTCGATGGCGGCGCGACCAACACCATCCTCGACCACGTCTCGCTGTCGTGGGCGACCGATGAACCGTTCAACTCGACCAAGACGTCGAGCAACGTCACGGTCCAGTGGGCGCTCGTCTACGAAGGTCTGAGCCATTCGACGCATCCCTCGGGCGAACATTCCAAAGGCATGTTCATCGAAGGCAGCAACATCACCGTGCACCACACGCTGATCGCGCACGCCACGGATCGCCTGCCCAACGCCGGCGTCGGTGACCGGGTCGATGTCGTGAACGTGGTATCCTACGACATGGG
>NZ_BCTW01000052.1 GCF_001590965.1 Novosphingobium lentum NBRC 107847 | reverse complement strand
GGGGTTCGACTGGGTCAGCGTGTCGGAACACCACTACGCGCCGTACCAGATGACGCCCAACCCGATGATCATGGCCTCGGCGATCATCCAGCGCACGAAGCGGGTCAGAGTGGCCTTGCTCGGGCCGCTGGTGCCGTTGAACAATCCGGTGCGGCTGGCCGAGGAAGTGGCGATGCTCGATGCGCTGAGCGGCGGGCGGCTGGAAGTGCTGTTCCTGCGCGGCACGCCCAACGAGCACAAGACCTATGACACCGACGCCGCGCTGACCAAGAAGATGACGCAGGAGGGCATCGACCTGATCCTGAAGGCGTGGACCAACGAGACGCCGTTCGCGTGGGACGGCGAGCAGTACCGGTTCAACACGATCTCGATCTGGCCGCGCATTACCCAGCAACCGCACCCGCCGGTGTTCGGATCGGGCAACAGCGAGGATTCGGTGGTGTTCGCCGCGCAGCGCCGGATCGGCATCGCGTTCTCGTTCGCCGCGCCCGAGACGGTCAAGGACTGGATCGAGCTGTACCGCGCCGAATGCGCGAAAGCCGGCTGGGAGCCGACGCCGCACCACGTGATCTATCGCGGCATCGCCTATTGCGCCCCCACCG
>NZ_BCTW01000051.1 GCF_001590965.1 Novosphingobium lentum NBRC 107847 | reverse complement strand
GCCAGACAGGCTGGCGTTGCCGCCCGTGGTCAGGCTGGTGAAGGTCAGCTGGCTGGCCGTGACGGTCGTCGTCCCGCCCGCCATGGCGGTGCCCAGCGTGGTTGCGCCAGTGCTGGTCAGTGTGAGGTCGGTGCCAGCATTGAGCGTCGGCACGGCGATCGTCGTGCCGGACAGCGCCAGCGTGGTCCCGCTGGTCGCGCTATCGAGCTTCACCGCACCGGTGCTGATCAGCGACAGGCTGGTCTTGGCCGCGATCGTCCCCCCCGTGGCCGCGCCGGAGGTGATGGTGGTCGTGCCGGTGCCCGAACTCAGCGCTGCGAAGCTCAGCGGCCCGGCGGTGATCGCCAGATTGCTGCCCGCCTTCACCGTACCCAGCGTCGCCGCCTTGGCGATCTTGAGCGTCGTGTTGCCGCCCGAGGTCAGCGCGGTGTCGGTCAGGCTGTCCGCCGTGATCGCCAGCAGCCCGCCTGCTGTCGCGGTGCCCAGCGTGGTCGCGCCGGTGCTGGTCAGCGTGAGGTCGCTTCCAGCGTTGAGCGTCGGTGCATCGATGGTCGTACCGCTCAACGCCAGCGTCGTGCCGCTGGTCGCGGCATTGAGCTTGATCGCGCCGGGGCTGCTCAGCGTGAGGCTGCTGCCCGCGTTGAACGTGCCGCCGGTGATCGAGGCCGCGCTCGCCTGCGTCGCGCCGGTCGAGGCGAACGTGCCCGTCACTGCCAGATCGCCCGCGCCCGCCGTCACGCTGGCGTTGCGACCGATCGT
>NZ_BCTW01000050.1 GCF_001590965.1 Novosphingobium lentum NBRC 107847 | reverse complement strand
CCGGTGCGGTGAAGCTCGACAGCGCGACCAGCGGCACCACGCTGGCGTTGTCCGGCACCACGATCGCCGTGCCGACGCTCAATGCCGGAAGCGACCTCACGTTGACCAGCACGGGCGCGACCACGCTGGGCACCGCCACGGCGGGCGGAGCGGCGACCGTCACGGCCAGCCAGCTGACCTTCACCGGTCTGACCACGGGCGGCAACGCTAGCCTGACGGGTGGTCCCATCAGCGGCACGACGCTGAAGGTGGGCAACGACCTTGCTCTGGATTCCTCCGGCGGCGCGGTCGTGCTCGGCGACGCGACGATCGGTCGCAATGCCAGCGTGACGGCGGGCGCGGGTTCGCTGGCGGTGACGGGCACGTTCGCCTCGACCGGCGCGACGCAGGCGAGCGCTGCCACGATCACCGGCGGTACGTTCACCGCTGGCTCCAGCCTTGCGCTGACCAGCCCCGGCGCGATCAAGCTCAATGCCGCGACCAGCGGCACGACGCTGGCGCTCACGGGCGCGACCATCGATGCACCGACGCTCAACGCTGGCACCGACCTCACGCTGACCAGCACCGGCGCGACCACGCTCGGTACCGCCACGGCGGGCGGGGCGCTGGCGATCACGGCGGACAGCCTGACCGACACGTCGCTCACCTCGGGCGGCAACACGACGCTCAAGATCGCCAAGGCGGCGACGCTGGGTACGGTCAAGGCGGGCAGCAACCTGGCGATCACCGCCGGGCCGCTGAGCTTCGCAGCGCTGAGTTCGGGCACCGGCGCGACGACCATCACCTCGGGCGCGGCGACGGGCGGGACGATCGCGGCGAAGACCAGCCTGTCGCTGATCAGC
>NZ_BCTW01000049.1 GCF_001590965.1 Novosphingobium lentum NBRC 107847 | reverse complement strand
TCCCAGCCGTGAGGCTGGAAAAGGACTCTGCCGCGCCAGCCGTGAGGCTGGAAAAGCACACCCATAAGTAGAAAAAACGACTCGCCAAGAATCAACCATTTACGAGAAATTAACCTTTCGTGTTCATTGGTCATATGGTTAATGACGGGCAATACCCCTTGCAGGGGGATTAACCGCCACGGGGAATGGCAAGAAGGGGCTGCTCTATGCGCGTACTGCTGATCGAGGACGAGCCGACCACGGCAAAGGCGATCGAGCTCATGCTCACCACCGAAGGCTTCAACGTCTACGGGACCGATCTGGGCGAAGAGGGGCTCGATCTGGGCAAGCTCTACGACTACGACATCATCCTGCTCGACCTGAACCTGCCGGACATGCACGGCTACGATGTGCTCAAAAAGCTGCGCGTCGCCAAAGTGCAAACGCCGGTGCTGATCCTGTCGGGCATTTCCGAGATGGATTCCAAGGTCCGCAGCTTCGGCTTCGGCGCCGACGATTACGTGACCAAGCCGTTCCACCGCGAAGAACTGATCGCCCGCATCCACGCCGTGGTGCGCCGTTCGAAAGGCCATTCGCAAAGCGTCATCCGCACCGGCAAGCTTTCGGTCAACCTCGACGCCAAGACGGTCGAGGTCGATAGCGCCCGTGTGCACCTGACCGGCAAGGAATACGCCATGCTGGAGCTGCTTTCGCTCCGCAAGGGCACCACGCTGACCAAGGAAATGTTCCTCAACCACCTGTATGGCGGGATGGACGAACCCGAACTCAAGATCATCGACGTGTTCATCTGCAAGCTGCGCAAGAAGCTGGCGCTGGCCTGCGGCGGCGACAACTACATCGAAACGGTGTGGGGCCGCGGCTATGTGCTGCGCGACCCGGACGATCGCGCCGAAGCGGCCTGAGACGATCCCGGTCTTCTGGACGACCTGAGACTTCGCTTCCCGAATTCGAAAAATCCTCCCGGGGCGGGGCTCCGGGGGGATTTTTTGTGTCTTGGATACGTGTTTGCTGTTGCAGCGAGGCTGAAACAGATGCGGCA
>NZ_BCTW01000048.1 GCF_001590965.1 Novosphingobium lentum NBRC 107847 | reverse complement strand
TGAACCGCACCGGGATTGTCGGAGGCTCCAACTCCTGAGAAGGCGGAGCCTGTATGAGCAAGACAACGAACAAGTTTTCACCCGAGGTTCGCGCCCGTGCGGTGCGGATGATATTGGATCACGAGAGCGATTATCCGTCGCGCTGGTCGGCCGTGGTGTCGGTTGCCGACAAGATCGGCTGCGCACCGCAGACGCTTCACGAGTGGGTGAAGAAGGTCGAGGTCGACAGCGGCAAGCGTGCTGGCGTACCGACCGATACGGCAGACAAGCTGAAGGCGCTGGAACGCGAGAACCGCGAGCTGCGGCAGGCCAACGAGATTCTTCGTAAGGCGTCAGCATATTTTGCGCAGGCGGAGCTCGACCGCCCGTTCAAGCGATGATCGCGTTTATCGACGATCAGCGTGCCGTTCATGGGGTCGAGCCGATCTGCAACGTCCTGCCGATCGCCCCTTCCACCTACCACAAGCATGTCGCGCAGCGACGAGATCCATTGCGCCTTTCGGCGCGGGGAAGACGTGACCTGACGCTCAAGCCGGAGATCGCACGCGTGTTCGCCGAGAACTTCGCGGTCTACGGCGTGCGCAAGGTGTGGCGGCAGATAAGGCGCGAAGGGTTCGCCATAGCCCGCTGCACCGTCGAACGGCTGATGCGCGATATGGGTTTGCACGGGGTGATCCGTGGCAAGCCGGTGCGCACGACGATCAGCGACAAGGCGGCGCCCTGTCCGCTGGATCACGTCAACCGTCAGTTCCACGCACCAGCGCCCAACCGGCTATGGGTGTCGGACTTCACCTATGTCTCGACCTGGGGCGGGTTCGTCTATGTCGCGTTCGTGATCGACGTCTACGCCCGCTATATCGTTGGCTGGCGGGTCAGCCGACGGCGCATGCCAGCTTCGTGCTGGATGCCTTGGAGCAGGCTTTGCACGATCGTCGGCCAGTTCATCGTGGCGGCTTGGTTCATCACAGCGACCGCAGGTCGCAATACGTATCCATAAAATACACCGAACGCCTCGCCGAAGCCGGCATCGAACCATCGGTCGGCAGCGTGGGCGACAGCTACGACAACGCTTTGGCCGAGACGATCAATGGCCTTTACAAGGCCGAAGTGATCCATCGGCGTGGACCATGGCGCAGCTTCGAAGCAGTCGAGTTCGCCACGCTCGAATGGGTGGACTGGTT
>NZ_BCTW01000047.1 GCF_001590965.1 Novosphingobium lentum NBRC 107847 | reverse complement strand
GACCGGCTGCATGCCGGCGTGATGCCGATCTACGAGCCGGGGCTGGCCGAACTGGTGGCGAGCAACGTCAAGGCCGGGCGGCTGTCATTCTCGACCGACCTGGCCGCGTCGATCGAGGGTGCGGCAGCGATCTTCATCGCGGTGGGCACCCCGTCGCGACGCGGTGACGGGCATGCCGACCTCAGCTTCGTCCATGCCGTGGCCGAGGAAGTCGCCGCCAACCTCAAGACGCCGACGGTGATCGTGACCAAGTCGACCGTGCCGGTGGGCACCGGTGACGAGGTCGAGCGGATCATCCGCGCCAGCGGCACCGCGGCGAAGTTCGCGGCGGTATCGAACCCCGAATTCCTGCGCGAAGGCGCCGCGATCAGCGATTTCAAGCGGCCCGACCGCATCGTCATCGGCGCCGACGACGAATGGGCGCGCGGCGTGATGCAGGAAGTCTATCGCCCGCTGTTCCTCAACCGTGCGCCGATCCTGTTCACCAGCCGCCGCAGCGCCGAACTGATCAAGTACGCCGCCAACGCGTTCCTGGCGACCAAGATCACCTTCATCAACGAGATGGCCGACTTGTGCGAGAAAGTCGGCGCGGACGTGCAGGACGTGTCGCGCGGCATCGGGCTGGACAACCGCATCGGGTCCAAGTTCCTCCATGCCGGTCCCGGCTATGGCGGATCGTGTTTTCCCAAGGACACGCTGGCGCTGCTCAAGACCGCCGAGGATTATGACAGCCCGACGCGCATCGTCGAGGCGGTGGTCAAGGTCAACGAAACACGCAAGCGCGCGATGGGCCGCAAGGTGATCGACGCGGTGACCGGGTATTACGGCGGCGGCGACGTGCGCGGCAAACGGGTGGCGCTGCTGGGGCTGACGTTCAAGCCCAACACCGACGACATGCGCGACGCGCCGTCGATCGCGATCGCGCAGGCGCTGCAGGATGCCGGCGCCGAAGTGGTTGCCTACGATCCCGAAGGCATGGCGATGGCGGCGCCGATGATGCCGGGCGTGATCATGGCCAAGGGTACCTACGAGGCGATCGAAGGCGCCGACGCGACCGTGCTGGTCACCGAATGGGACGCCTTCCGCGCGCTCGATTTCGCCCGGATCAAGACCATCGCCAAGGCGCCCGTGCTGGTCGACTTGCGCAACGTCTACGACCCCGCCGACGTGAAGGCCCACGGGTTCAGCTATTCGAGCGT
>NZ_BCTW01000046.1 GCF_001590965.1 Novosphingobium lentum NBRC 107847 | reverse complement strand
CCAGAAGGCGCAGCAGTATTTCTCGATGCTGCAAAACCAAAGCGATCCGGCGAGCGGTGTCACGCGTCAGGCCAACATCGTCGGCAACTGGGTGTCCATGGGACCGAGTTCGATCCGCGGCACGCCGATCTATGGTGCCGACTACGACGAGGCGCATTCCACCTTTCCGGGTCATGCCCAGTTGTACGTAAGCGGCAATATCGATGGACGCCGCCGGTCCGCGTCCGACGATGAGCGTTTGTTCCTCGATCCGCTGGACTGGAAATATGCGCTGCCAGGGATTGTCGGCACGTTCTCGGTCGAGCAGTTTTCGAGCGCGGACCAGGCCGTGCGCGACATCCTGGCATTTGGCGGCGCCTTCCCGCGCGATTCTTCCGACCAGCGCGCGGTGGCCAACTTCCTGTCCTGCGGCGGTGCGATCATCGACGACCCGTCACAAGTCGGCGGATGGCCCGCGCTGCTAGGGGGCACGCCATATCCCGACGCGGACAACGACGGCATCGATGACCGTTGGGAAGCAACGCATGGGGTAAGCGATCCGAACGCCGATGCGGACGGCGACGGATACACCAATCTCGAGGAGTTCCTCAACGAACTGGCCGGAGATCAATCCTCGACCGGCACTCTGGTGGTCCACGTCGGTAGCGGCACAGGAGTGATTCCAGCGATCAATTGTGGGCTTCCGGTCGCGTGACGATCGCTGTCCACGATGACGCAGTCGCCCAGTGACGGCGAGTCGGAACACGGACGAATCGAAATTCGCCGCTTTGCCGAAAAAATAATCAGCCCGCCGTCAGCACATTCTTAACCACATTTCTTTGGCAATTACCCGACCTGAAAGATTTCGATTTTTCGAGTCGATCACGATGATTTTTCAGAAGGAACCACAACAAAATAACAGCTGAATTATTACATTTTGAAATATTTGTTCACAAAAATTTAAATCTCAAAACAGAAAACACCCGAATTGCTTGAATCGGGATGTTCTTCGGGAAGCCATCAACATGAATAGAAATGTGCTTGCGGTCGGCGGCGTGCTTTTCGCCGCCATGACGGCCTATGCCGCAACGACCGGTACTACCACGAAAACCGGCGACAAGGTCGTCGTCCTTCCGTCTCCGACGCCGACGCCGGCTCCGACATCGACGCCAACTCCCAACCCCACGCCGACGCCGGCACCGACATCGGGATCGATCACGCCTCCGTCGATCGGCCTGTACAACCCGGCGAAGCTTCGGGACGGACGCCAACGCGCGTTTCCGACGGCGGAAGGGTTCGGCGCTGGCGCTACTGGCGGACGCGGCGGCCCGGCCATTCCCGTGACGACACTGGCCGACTCAGGTTCAGG
>NZ_BCTW01000045.1 GCF_001590965.1 Novosphingobium lentum NBRC 107847 | reverse complement strand
TTGAACTTCTGGATCTTGGAGGCGGACATGGGCCATTCGTCGATCAGGCGGATGTGGCGGGGGACCTTGAACGAGGCGATGCGCGCTTTGGTGTAGGCGATCAGTTCGGCGGCGAAGGCCTCGGGCGAGCAGGTGATCGGCCCGTCGGTTTCGATGAACGCGGCGGGCACTTCGGCCAGGCGCGGGTCGGGCAGGCCGACCACTTGCGCCAGCCGCACCGACGGGTGCGAGGCCAGCACCGCCTCGACTTCGGCCGCCGCGACATTCTCGCCGCCGACCTTGAGCATGTCCTTGAACCGGCCGTGGAACATCAGGTGCCCGGCCTCGTCGAGCGAGCCGATGTCGCCCGAGTGGTACCAGCCCTTGGCGTCGAGCGCCTCGGCGGTCTTGTCGGGGTCCTTGTAGTAGCCGTCGAACAGGTTGTAGCCGCGGATCAGCACTTCGCCGCGCGTGCCGGTGGGCAGGTCGGTTCCATCGGCATCGACGATGCGCACCTCGATCCCCAGCAACGGCGTGCCGAGCCGGGCAAAGCCCATCTCGGGGTCCATGTCGTAGCCGCCGGTGGTGACGATGCCGCTCGCCTCGGTCATGCCGAACGTGCCGACCTGGCGCATGTTCGGCGCCTTGTCGCGATAGGCCTGGCCGACTGCGGCGGGCATGAACGCAAAGCACGAGTTCTGCAGGCGGACCGAGCTCATGTCGGCCCTGGCCCAGTCGGGATGCGCGATCATCGCCTGGTGGAAGGTGACGAACGGCAGGAACATCATCGTCACTTTCTCGGCTTCGATCTGGCGCAGGCTTTCGCCCGGATCGAAGTGCGGCTGGCCGATGAATGTGCCGCCCACGTTGACCGCGCCGAGCATCGCCAGCATCGCGGCGATGTGGAACAGCGGCATCGGCGACCACGCGCGCTCGTCCGGGGTGAACGCCCAGCGGTTGGCGGTGAGGTTGATCGTCTCGCGCACGATCGCCTCGTGGCTGAGCAGGCAGCCCTTGGGGTTGGCCGACGTGCCCGAAGTGTAGAGGATCATCGCGGTATCGCGCAGCCGCACGGTGAGGCGGCGGTGGTGGACGGCGATGACCGGCACCGTGGCGGCGGCGGCATCGAAGCTGTCCGCGCTCAGGCAGCCGGGGGCGACCCGCCCCGAACCCGCGCCGTCGCCGGCGCGCAGCACGACGATGCGGCGCAAGGCCGGCGCGACGTCCAGCGCCAGCGCTGTGGGATCGGCCTGGCTCGCCAGATCGGGGAACGCCTCGCCCAGCCGGCCGGTGAAGTCGACATGTTCAGTCGCGGTGTCGTCGGTGACGATGGCGACGAGATCGGCGTTACCCGCGACATAGGCCATCTCGGGCGCCTTGTAGCGCGCGTTCATCAGCACCGAGACCGCGCCGACCATGGCATTGGCGAACAGCGTTTCGACAAACGCGATGCCCGACGGCAGCAGCACGCCGACATGGTCGCCCGGCCCCACCCCCAGCGCGATCAGCGCGCGCGCCTTGTGCAGCACCGCATCGACCAGCGCGGCATACGTCTTGCGGCCTTCGGGAAAGACCAGCATGTCCTTGTCGGGCGCACGATCGCACGCCCCCAGCAGCAGGTCGCCCAGCGTCGTCGCCACGATCCGCACCCGCGCCGGATCCTCCGA
>NZ_BCTW01000044.1 GCF_001590965.1 Novosphingobium lentum NBRC 107847 | reverse complement strand
CCGCGATGCACGCGGCCGTGGCGTCGGACCCCACGGCGTTCTGGCTGGGTCAGGCGGGTCGGCTGACGTGGGATCGGTTTCCGACGGTGGCGGATGAATCGTCGTTCCATGAGGGCGATTTCGGCGTGCGCTGGTTCGGTGACGGGGTGCTCAACCTGTCGGTCAACTGCCTCGACCGGCATCTGGCCACGCGCGGCGAGCAGGTCGCGATCGTGTTCGAGGGCGATGAGCCGGGCGAAGGCTACACGCTCACCTATCGCCAGCTGCACGAGGACGTCTGCCGCTTCGCCAACGTGCTGAAGGTGCAAGGCGTGGCCAAGGGCGACCGCGTCACGATCTACATGCCGATGATCCCGCAAGCCGCGGTGGCGATGCTCGCAGCCGCGCGCATCGGCGCGGTGCATTCGGTGGTGTTCGGCGGGTTTTCGCCCGACAGCCTCGCCGGGCGCATCCAGGACTGCGATTCGTCGGTGCTCGTCACCGCCGACGAAGGCATGCGCGGCGGCAAGCGCGTGCCGTTGAAGGCCAACGCCGACAAGGCGCTGGAACAGTGCCCCTCGATCGAGAAGGTGATCGTGGTGCGCCGCACCGGTGCCGACGTGCCGATGGTCGCGGGCCGCGATGTGTGGTGGCACGAGGCGCGCGAGGGCGTTGCGGCGACGTGCCCGCCCGAGCCGATGGGCGCGGAGGACCCGCTGTTCATCCTCTACACCTCGGGTTCGACCGGCAAGCCCAAGGGCGTGCTCCACACCACCGGCGGCTACCTGCTGTGGGTGACGCTGACCTTCGACCTGCTGTTCGGGCCCGAACCCGGCAAGAGCGCAGCCGACGACCTGTTCTGGTGCACCGCCGATGTCGGCTGGGTCACCGGGCACAGCTACGTCGTCTACGGCCCGCTCGCCAACGGCGCCTCGACCGTGATGTTCGACGGCGTGCCCAACTACCCCGACCACGGCCGCTTCTGGGAGACTTCGGCCCGGCTGGGGGTGACCATCTTCTACACCGCGCCCACCGCGATCCGCGCGCTGATGCGCGAGGGCGATGGCTTCGTCAAAGCGCACGACCGCAGCCGCATCCGCCTGCTCGGCACCGTCGGCGAGCCGATCAACCCCGAGGCGTGGAACTGGTATCACGACGTCGTCGGCGAGGGCCGCTGCGAGATCGTCGACACCTGGTGGCAGACCGAGACCGGCGGCGCGCTGATCGCGCCGGTGCCGGGTGCGGTCACCACCAAGCCCGGATCGGCGACGCTGCCGCTGCCCGGCGTCCATCCCGAACTGGTCGATGCCGACGGCAAGGTGCTCACCGGCGCCACCGAGGGAAACTTGTGCATCGCCCGAAGCTGGCCCGGGCAGATGCGCACGCTGTGGGGCGATCATGCGCGGTTCTTCCAGACCTACTTCACCACCTATCCCGGCCAGTACTTCACCGGCGACGGCTGCCGCCGCGACGCGGACGGCTACTACTGGATCACGGGCCGCGTCGATGACGTGATCAACGTCTCGGGCCACCGCATGGGCACCGCCGAAGTCGAAAGCGCGCTGGTCGCGCACCCCAAGGTCGCCGAGGCCGCCGTCGTGGGCATGCCGCACGAGATCAAGGGCCAGGGCATCTACGCCTACGTCACCCTGAACGCCAACGAGAGCGGCAGCGACGCGTTGCGCGCCGAACTGCGCGCCTGGGTGCGCAGCGAAATCGGCCCGATCGCCACCCCCGACGCGCTCCAGTTCGCCCCCGGACTGCCCAAGACCCGCTCCGGCAAGATCATGCGCCGCATCCTGCGCAAGATCGCCGAAGGCGATACCTCGAGCCTCGGCGATACCTCCACGCTCGCCGATCCCGGCGTGGTGGA
>NZ_BCTW01000043.1 GCF_001590965.1 Novosphingobium lentum NBRC 107847 | reverse complement strand
TGTCAATCGGCGCGGGATTATGACCCCGGATCGGCGTCCAACATTGCCCCCCCGGTATTGATGCTGGCGGCAGGTTCGGCATGGGGGTGAGGCGGTGGAGGGCGTAGCCCGGAGCCGGCTCACCCCCATGCCGATTGTCGTTCGTTTTGGTCAGTCAGGCAGCTTCGCGGTTCTTGAAGCGCCAGCTATCGTTGCCTGTCTCGATGATGTCGCAGTGGTGAGTGAGCCGATCGAGCAGCGCGGTGGTCATTTTGGCGTCGCCGAAGACCGAGGGCCATTCGCCGAACGCCAGATTGGTGGTGACCATGATCGAGGTCTGCTCGTAAAGTCGGCTGACGAGGTGGAACAGCAGTTGGCCGCCTGACAGCGCGAACGGCAGATATCCGAGTTCGTCGAGGATCACGAGATCGAGGCGCGACAGGTGGTCGGCGATACGGCCGGGTTTTCCGGCACGACTCTCGGCCTCGAGCCGATTTACCAGATCGATGGTGTTGTAATATCTGACTCTGGCACCGGTGCGCACGCATGCGCGTCCGGTCGCGATCGCCAGGTGCGTCTTGCCCGTTCCGGTGCCGCCGACGAGCACGGCGTTGCGCTGGGCTGCCAGGAACGCGCCAGTCGCGAGGTCTTTGACCAGCCCCTCGTTGATCGGCGTCGCTGTGAAGTCGAACGCGGCGATCTCCTTTGCGAGTGGCAACTTCGCTATGGTCATCTGATACTTGATCGAGCGCGCCTGCTTTTCGTCGATCTCAGCCTTCAGCAGATCACCCACCACGCGACCGGGCGCATGCTGCCGCTTCACCGCGTCGCTGATCACCTCGTCATAGGCGTGCCGCATGCCGGCAAGCTTCAGCGTTCCCATCATCTCCAGGATCTCGTGGCGTTCCATAAATACTCCTCAGGCTGTCGTATCGAGCGCAGTCGGCGATCGGCTCGTGGACAAGCCGCAGTGCCTCGGGCGTGGCGATGGTCAGCGGCGCTGATGGCTCGCGCTGACGGGTCAGGATGTTGAGCACGACGTCGCGGCTGACCGTACCGCCCGCCAGTGCCTCGGAGCAGGCGGCCTCGACCGCATCAAGCCCATCGATCGTTACCGCACTCAGGACGCCGACCATCTGGCGATCACCATCGGCATGGCCGGCGAGGCGGCGCCGTACCCGCTCGATCGCCGGCGGAAGCGGCCAGTCCTTGAACGGCGCGCCGTTGCGCAACGCGCCGGGCTTCCTCGCCAGCACAGGCACGTAGTGCCAAGGATCATAGATGGTCTGCTCGCGCCCGAACCGGCGGATATGTTCGCCGACGCTCTCGCCATCCTGGCGGATGACGATGCGATCGGCATAGGCATGGATATCAACCGGCCGGCCGCTGGCCGCTGCATGCACCGAGTATTTGTTGTAATCGAACCGCACCAGCAACGTCTTCGATACCGACGCGGGGACCGCATGGAAGCCGTCGAACGGCCCACGATAGGCGATCAGCGCGGGGCGGTCGGCTGCTTCGAACACCTCCCAGACGGTGCGATCCTTCAACTCGGGATGCGCCGCCTGCTTCGATCGCGCGACGCAGCGATCCTCCAGCCAGGCGTTCATCTCGGCGTAGCTCCTGAACCGCAACCGCGGCGTGAAGAAGCGTTCACGCACCAGCCCGACCTGATTCTCGACCTGCCCCTTCTCCCAGCCCGACGCCGGCGTGCACGCCACCGGCTCGACCAGATAATGCCCGCACATCTGCTCGAAGCGACGATTATATTTACGCTCGCGGCCGACAAAGATCGCATCGACCGCCGTCTTCATGTTGTCGTAGATCCCGCGCTGGCAGGCGCCACCAAAGAACGCGAACGCCCGGTCATGGGCATCGAACACCATCTCCTGGCTCTCGCGCGGATAGGCCCGGACGTAGAACATGCGGCTGTGGCAAAGTCGCATGTGCGCGACCTTCACCGTGGTCGTGACCCCGGCCAGCACCACGATCTCATGGCTCCAGTCGAACTGGTAAGCCTCGCCCGGAGCAAAGCTCAGCGGCACGAAGGCCGCCGCCGTCACCGCCGAACGCTCGCGATGCCAGTTCGCTGCATAGCGCCGGACTGCATCGTAGCCGCCGCGGTAGCCAAGCCCCTGGAGTTCCTCGAACACCCGAACCATCGTCAACCGTTCGCGCCGTGCCTTGCGCTCGTTCGCCTCGAGAAGCCCGTCCAGCTCGGACGCCCATGGCCCCAGCTTTGGCAACGGCTGCACGCAGCGCTCATAAGCAAACGCCGTCTCGCCCGACCGTAGGACCTTCCTGACCGTGTTCCGCGACACGCCAAGATCCCGCACAATCTCCTTGATCGACTTGCCCTTGACGAAAAACTCGCGCCGAATGCGCGCCACCGTCTCCACGACCAGCATCTCCCAACCGCTCCCGCCGCAAAGCGCAGGAGCGTGAACCGCAATCGTTCAGGGGGTCAATTTTGCACGCCGA
>NZ_BCTW01000042.1 GCF_001590965.1 Novosphingobium lentum NBRC 107847 | reverse complement strand
CGGTGTAGCGCGACAAACTGGATGAGAGTTGCGCGTCAATCATGATGAGAATGTGATTGTCGCGGCGCGTCGATTAGTGCCGATTTTGATTGTCGCTGGCAAGGTCTTCGTTCTCATCCTGATTGTCGCGGACGGCTTCGAGGACTTTTGGCGTGGTGTATGCAGCGGGCCTTCCTGCGCCGGTTCGGCGCGCTTGGGCGGTTCGTCGCCGGTAACTTTCAACGTTCATCTCGAAGATGTTGGCGTGATGGACGAGCCGGTCGACGGCGGCGAGCGTCATCGCTGGATCCGGGAAGACCTTGTTCCATTCGCCGAAGGGTTGGTTGGCGGTGATGAGCAGGGATCGTCGTTCGTAGCGGGCGCTGATCAGTTCGAAGAGCACCGAAGTCTCTGCCTGGTCTCGCGAGACGTAGGCGAAGTCATCGAGGATGAGCAGGTGGTACTTGTCGAGCTTGGCGATGGCGGATTCAAGCGCGAGTTCGCGCCGTGCAACCTGCAGGCGCTGTACGAGATCGGAGGTTCGCGCGAACAGAACCCTCCAGCCATTTTCCACGAGGGCGAGGCCGATTGCCGCAGCCAGATGACTTTTGCCCCCGCCGGGCGGGCCGAACAGGATCAGGTTGGAGCCTTGCTCGAGCCAGCCATCGCCAGCGCACATCGCCATGACCTGGGCTTTGGAGATCATGGGGACGGCTTCGAAAGCAAAGCAGTCCAGAGTCTTTCCGGCAGGTAGATGGGCTTCGGCCAAGTGCCGTTCGACACGGCGCCGGTCGCGTTCGGCGAGTTCGTGCTCGGCAAGAGCGGCGAGCAACCTGCCGGCAGGCCATCCCTCTTTGTCCGCCCGGGCGGCGAAGTCGCTCCAGATATGCTTGATCGCGGGCAAGCGCAGCTCATTGAGCATGAGGGTCAGGCGCTGGGCATCGACCATCGGGGGAGCGTTCATGCTGCTTCTCCCTGATCGATCAACCCGTCATAGATGGAGAGCGGTGCCAACTCGACCACCACTTCAGGAAGGCTGGCCGGATCCGGTGCGAAGCGCGCGCGCAGCGACGTCAGGCAGGGACTTCGGCGCGCGGCCAGATCGACCGTCAGGATTTGCGCAAGCTCGGCTTCGCAGGCGCGTTCATGCGCCATTGCCAGGAGCTCTACCGTTGTGCGGCATGCTTCCCGCTCGCCGTGGCTCTGCAGCAGATGGTCGAACATGAGGCGATAGGCGTCTCGCGGGAACAGGCTGTCGCGATAGACCAGCCCCAACAGCGCCATGGGTTTACGTCGCAAGGAGTGGATCACGTGGCGGTAATCGACAATGTGGCCGTGCTTGCCACTCGCACCGGCGCGGCCGCGCGGCAGGGTCATGAGCCGCGTTCCACCGATGAAGACATCCAGACGATCATCGTAAAGTCGAACCCGAAGACGGTGGCCAATCAGGCGCGAAGGAACGGTGTAGAACACCTTGCGCAGTGTGAAGCCGCCTGAAGAGGTCACCGTTACGAGGACTTCCTCGTAATCGGTCGTACGTGCGTTCGGCAGCAGTTGCAGCGACCGCCGCTCGGCATCGATCCCGGGCGCATGCCGTCGGTTCCGAGCCGTCACGACTTCGTCGATGAAGCGACGATAATCGGCGATGTCGGTGAAGTCCGCGGTTCCGCGCAGCAGCAGGGCATCCTTCACCGCAGCCTTGATGTGGCCGTGGGAGCTCTCGATCGAACCGTTCTCATGCGCAACGCCAATGTTGTTGCGGGTCGCCGCCATGCCGTAGTGGGCACATAGCGCATCATAGCGCCGGGTCAGGTCGATCTTAGCGTCCGCATCCAGGTTGCGGAAGGCGGCCGACAAGCTGTCGGTGCGATGAAGCTTCGGCGCACCACCGGCCGACCAGAGTGCGTTCTGCAGCCCTTCGGCCAGGGCAACGAAGCTCTCCCCTCCCAGAATGACATGCCCATGTTCGAAGCCGCCACAAGGCAGGCGGAAGTGATACAGCAAGTGGTCCAGGGGAACTCCTGTGATCGAGACCCCCAGGTCGTCCATCCAGGTGAAATCGGACATGCCAAGCCGACCGGGTTCGTGCACCTGCCTGAAGATGACATCCCGATCCTGCCCATTCATGGCGCGCCAATCGCGGATGCGTCTCTCCAGCGTTCGTCGCGAACCGAACGCTGTATCTGGATGGCGCCGGCGCAACTCCTCGTAAATTGCGATCGGACGAAGCCCGGGTGCCGCCTCAAGCATCGGCACAACAACTTCGTCGAAAATCCCGGCTAGCGGATCGGGACGGCGTCGTTCCCTCTGCCCCCCTCTCTGCGAAGGCAATCGCGGGTCGTGAAGCATCCGGTAGCCCGTTGCCGAACTGAAGCCGGCCTTCGCCGCCGCCAAGGCGACGGTATCGTTGCGTCTGTTGGTCATGAATAATCTCACCTGATGATCGTTGATGTGCCGGCCAGCCAACGTCAGGTCCTCCTCCTCGGAAAACCTGAAGCATACTCGCCACCACGATCATCACAGGCACCCCAAAAAAGGGCCTCCGGTGTGTCGGGAACGGCTACGGGCTACGCCCTCCGCCGTCCCCGGCACACCGGATTCTCATCTTGATTGTCGCGCTCTCTCGCCCTGATCGTCGCGCTACAG
>NZ_BCTW01000041.1 GCF_001590965.1 Novosphingobium lentum NBRC 107847 | reverse complement strand
GCTCAGACAGCAACTCATCCAAGAACTCAACATCGTCGAATAAGCAACGGCCCATCCGCGCGACCGGCGGGCAGGGGATACGGGCTTGAGCGGATCTCAGGACATCCGCAGCAACACAGGCTCAGGATGAGTGGCGCTCACCGTTCGGCAGTCCGGCGCTTGCGCGCGGGTTGCGGCACGGCATGGTCGAGATTCGCCTCGATGAAGGCAACGATCTTGTCGTGGTTGTCGCGCCACATCGCGACGGCCTCATCCACCCGGTGATCGATCACCGCGTCCAGAAACCTGCGATGGTCTTCATGCAGGCCGCGTTCGTAGCGCGCCAGTTCGCGAAATGTATGGCGATAGCGCATCTGCTGGGCATACAATTGCGACCACGCGCGCATCAGCCACTGGTTGTCGCAGCGGGCAAACAGGATGCGGTGGAAATCCTCGCGGTGGCGCACATAGGCGTCCATGCTGATCTCGTCATCGCCCACTTGCGCCAGCACCCGCGACGAGATGTGATAGGCCGACAGCAGCGCCCCTTCCCACGCGAAATCGCCACGCGCGATCGACGAGCGCAGCAAAGGCAACTCGATCGTCAGGCAGGCGTCGGCCAGCTCACGATAGCCATCGACCGACAGCGGCACCGCGCGGAACCCGCTGTTGCGCTCGATCGTGACGAGGCCTTCGGCCGCGAGGCGTGACAGCCCCTCGCGCGCGGCGGCCTGGCTGATATCGAGATCGCGCTGCAATTGCGCGATCTTGAGCCGCGATCCCGGCTTCAGACGGCACGAGATCAGCCCGGCGCGGATCTGGACATAGGCGCGGTGGGTGATGCTCTGGTCGTCATCGCCCACCATCCCGGAACCGCCCGACGGCAACGATACCGCGTCCGTCGCGCTCATGCCGACGCGACTTTCGCGCGACATGGGGGCTGCACGTCGGGGCTCGGTGTGATCTGCCGGTTCATGGCACCAGCCTTAGCAATACGGCGACCGGCCTTGTCAATCACAGGCTTAGGGCCATCACGCAGGCGCGGGCCAAGCGTTATGCGGTACGCGCCGCCGGGCGGATGGTCCGCCGCGCCAACGCGACCGTACCGATCCCGGCCACGAGCGCGCAGCCGCCGAAGATGTGGAACACCGACGCCGGCCCCACCGCCTGCGATATGGCGCGCGCCAGAAACGGGAACGCCACCTGCACCGCGAACATCGCCGACATCGCCAAGCCGATGCCGCGCGCGAAGTTGGTCGACGTCGCCGCGATGTGCGCGCTGACGTTGGGTGCGAACATCGCGAGCCCGCCCGAGACCACGAACATCGCCGCCGCGAACGCGGGCAGCGATGGCGCCAGGCCTGCAGCCAGCAGTCCCAGCCCGGTCAGCACCAGCGTCGCGGCAAACAGCGTCCGCGCCCCGAACCGGGCGTACAGCCGGCCGAAATTGCCCGTCACGATCAGCGCGGCCAGCGACATCCCGCTCAGCGGCAGGGCCGCCAGGCGCGGATCGGTCACGCCGATGGTCTTGAGGTAGAACGGCGCAAACATCGGCCCGACGTACATCGCCAGTCCCATGAACGCGGCCAGCACCAGCAGCACCGGCGCCACGCCAAGCCCGTGCCCGGTCGGCGCATGCGCATGCGCATGCGCTTGGGCGGTGGCGACCGGTTTCGACGGCAACGTCATCGCCATCGGCACCACCGCCAGCGCGATCAGGTGGATCAGGAACGGCAATCGCCAGCCGATCGTGGACAAGGCACCGACCGCTGGGAAGATCGCCATCGCACCCACGCTGGAAAGCATGGCGTTGCGGCCATACATGCGCGGCCTCTGCGTGGCATCCAGCGTACCAATGCCCGCCAGCCCCGCCGTAAACGCGCCGGCCACGCATACGCCCAGCAGCACGCGCGTCAGCAGGATCAGCGGCAGGCTGTGCAGCAGGGCCGGCACAGTCCCGAAGGCGGCAAACGCGAGCAGCGAGACGACGTAGACCGGCTTGTAGCCCCAGCGCCCGATCATCCCGCCGATGATCGGTGAACTGAGCGCGAACGAGATCCCGCTGGCCCCGCCGATGAGTTGCGCCAGCACCTCCGCATTCGGATCGGCGGAAAACGCGGCCGCCACCCGGGGCAGGGCCGGGCCCAGTGCAAACAGCCCGAGCATCGGAAAGATCGAGCTCAGCAGCAGTGACCACAGGCCGATCGGCCCAGGCAAATGCGCGTCGTGTCCGCCAGTTTGCTTCGCTTCCAATGCACCTGTCCCCATGGCCCGGCCTGTCGTTGTGCGACTGCCGGTGCCACGGGCCTACATCGCCCGACGACGCCCGCGCCTATCGCCTGATATGGGCGAAGCCGATGCCGATGTGGGAGCTGGCTGTCAGCATCATGCGCGACAGGAGCGGGACCATGGCGATCGACCGGCAGGCCAATGCGGCGGTACAGGCGGCGATCGCGCGCGCGATCGGGGAACGGGGCGAGATCGGCGTGCAAATCGCGGCCTATCTCCATGGCGAGCTGGTGATCGATGCCTGGGGCGGCATCGCCGATCCCGCCACCGGCCGCCCGGTGGATGGCGACACGCTGTTCAACGTGTTTTCGGTGACCAAGGGCGTGGTTGCCACCGCGCTGCACATCCAGGCCGAACGCGGGCTGGTGGCCTACGACCGCCCGGTTGCCGACTACTGGCCCGAATACGGCGCCAACGGCAAGCAGGCGGTGACCGTGCGCGATGCGCTGTCGCACCGCACCGGCACTCCGCAAATGCCCGACGGCGTAACCATCGACACGATCGGCGATTGGGACGCGATGGCGGCGGGTTGCGCGGCGCTGACGCCCCTCGTTCCCGTCGGCAGCCCGGCCTACCAGTCGTTCTCGTTCGGCTGGATCATCGGGGAAATCGTCCGCCGCACCGATCCCGCACGGCGCAGCTTCCGCGACTTCGTGCAGCAGGAGATCGCCGGGCCGCTGGGCATAGCGGACTTGTGGATCGGCATCGACGAGGCGGCATATCCGGCGGTCGAGCCGCGCATCGCCCGGCTGGTCAACGGCGATGCGGGCCAGCCGACTCCGCCCGAAGGCTCGCTGATCGCGCTCTCGATGCCCAACGCCATCCGCCTCATTCCCGAAGTCTACGAACAACCGGCTATGCGCCGCGCCTGCGTGCCCGGCACCGGCGGCATCTTCACCGCGCGCAGTTCCGCCCGCTTCTGGGCCATGCTCGCCAGCGGCGGCACGCTCGACGGCGTGCGCCTGCTCTCGCCCGAACGGATCGCCATGGCGTGCGAGCGGCGCGAAGGCGGGCTCGATCCCGATCCGGTCTATTTCGGCATGGTCATGCCGATCAGCCGGGGCAGTTTCTGGCTGTGCGACGGGATCATGCCGATCACCTGCCCGATGACATCGCCGCGCGCGATCGGCTCGCCCGGAGTGGGCGGCTCGCTCGGCTGGGCC
Source organism: Novosphingobium lentum NBRC 107847 (assembly GCF_001590965.1). Lineage (GTDB taxonomy): Bacteria > Pseudomonadota > Alphaproteobacteria > Sphingomonadales > Sphingomonadaceae > Novosphingobium > Novosphingobium lentum. Next base: position 2,291 of record NZ_BCTW01000041.1, on the reverse strand, counting down.
GATCCCGACAGCGGGCTGGCGGTGGCATTCTGCCACAATTTCATGTCGAACCCGATGGACGGCAGCCGTCAACCCGCCAGCGAAATCGCCGACGTGATCCGCGCGAGCCTCGGCATCGCCTGATCCGGACAGGCGCTACATCGCGTCCTGCCGTATGGCAGGTGGCGTGCGAGGCGCATTTGCCGAGACAGCCATCGGATTTTCCGCGCCCCGCCCGCCATGGGGCCGCCCAGCAGTGACAGGCCCGCGATGACGACCGAACAACGACCGATCTTTCGCCCGCTGACCGTGCGCGGCGTGACCTTGCGCAACCGCATCGTGATGTCGCCGATGACCCGCATGGGTTCGCCCGGCGGTGTCCCGTCAGAACCGATGGACGCCTATTATCGCCGCCGCGCCGAACACGATGTCGGCCTCATCGTCACCGAGGGCATCGGCGTCGATCACCCCACCGCGCTCGGCGCCGGCTCGCTGGGCGAGGCCAACATGCCCGAACTGCACGGCGAGGCCGCGCTCGCGCGCTGGAAGGACATCGTCGCTGGCGTCCATCAAGCCGGCGGCGTGATCTTCCCGCAGCTGTGGCACCAGGGGCCGATCCGCACGCACCGCACCGGCCCTCATCCCGATCGGATGTCGTCGCGGCCTTCGGGCCTGTGGGGTCCGCACGTCGGCGTGACCACCGCTCCGGCCCCGTATATCGAGGACATGCTGAAGCCCACCGAACCGATGACCGACGAGGACATCGTCGACGCCATCGCCGGCTACGCCCGCAGCGCCGCCAATGCCCGCGCCGTCGGCTTCGATGGCATCGCGATCCACGGCGCACATGGCTACCTGCCCGATGCGTTCTTCTGGCACGAAACCAACCTGCGCGACGATCGCTGGGGCGGCACCGCGCTGCGCGAACGCGCGACGTTCGGCGCCGAACTGGTCAAGGCGATCCGCGCCGAAGTGGGCGACGTGCCGATCATGTTCCGCTATTCGCAGTGGAAGCAGCAGGATTACGACGGCCGCCTGGCGCAGACACCGGCCGAGCTGGAGGAATTGCTTGGCGCGCTGGCCGATGCCGGGGTCGACATCTTCGATGCGAGCACGCGCTACTATCACCACCCCGCGTTCGAAGGCTCGCCCCTCACGCTTGCCGGATGGACGCGCAAGCTGACCGGCCGCACGACGATGGCGGTGGGCGGGATCGGCCTCGCCAACGAACTGAAGAACAGCTTCGCCGGCGAAGTGGGCGCGGTGAACAACGTGCCCGACGTGGAGCAGCGGATCGAGGCGGGCGAATTCGATCTGGTCGGGGTCGGCCGCTCGCTGATCGCGGACCCGGCGTGGGCGGAAAAAGTCCGGGCGGGCGAACCGTTCCTGCCGTTCCACCCGCGCGTGCTCGCCAGCATCGCCTGAGCGCCTGCAAGGCCACGGGAACACCTCAGGGAGAATCGGCATGGGACGTCTTGAAGGCAAGGTCATTCTCATCAACGGTTCCGGATCGGGCATCGGCGCGGCCTGCGCGATCGAATATGCGCGCGAAGGGGCCAAAGTCATCGTCGGCAGCCAGAGCCGTTCGTCCGAAAAAGTCGCCGCACAGATCGTCGCTGCCGGGGGCGATGCCAGGCCATTTTCCGCCGATATCGCCGATGAGGCGCAAGTGCGCGCGATGGTGGCGTTCACGCTCGAAAGCTATGGCCGGATCGATGTGCTGCACAACAACGCGGCGATGACCGGGCCGGACATCATCACCCGTGATATCGATGTGGTGAACATGGATGGCGACCTGTGGGACCGCACGATGGCGGTCAACGTCAAGGGACCGATGTTCTGCGCCAAGCACGCGATCCCGCACATGATCGAACAGGGCGGCGGATCGGTCATCACCACCGGATCGACCAAGGCGCTGCAGGGCGATATCGCGCAGACCGCCTATGGCGCGTCGAAAGTCGCGGTGCACAACCTGACCTACAACATCGCCGCGCAGTACGGAAAGTTCGGCATCCGCGCCAATGTGCTGATGGTCGGCCTGATCATTTCGGGCGCGACCGAGGACAACATGCCGCCGCCGGTGCGCGACGTGATGCTGCGCCACATGCTCACGCCGTTCATCGGCACGCCGCAGGATTGCGCGAAGGCCGCGGTGTTCCTCGCCTCCGACGAATCGCGTTACACCACCGGGCAGAACCTGCACGTCGATGGCGGCTACGCCAGCCACGCCCCGTCGCTCGCCGATTTCCGTGACATGATCGCCGCCATGCAGGCTGGCGGCGGTCAGCCCGGCTGACCCCGCGACCCTACCC
>NZ_BCTW01000040.1 GCF_001590965.1 Novosphingobium lentum NBRC 107847 | reverse complement strand
GCTGCCCATGGAGAGCGTGCGCGAGCTCATTGCCAATGCGCTGATCCATCAGGACATGGGGATGCAGGGGGCTGCGCCGATGATCGAAATTTATGCGAACCGGTTGGAAATCTCTAATCCCGGCGAGCCTATCGTTCCGGTTGAACGCTTCATCGACGGCTATCAGTCCCGCAATGAACGTCTGGCAGATTTCATGCGCCGGATGAGCATCTGTGAAGAGAAAAGCAGCGGCATTGACCGAGTTGTCGAGCAGGCGGAAATTTTCCAGCTTCCCGCCCCTGAGTTCAGAGCCGCGCACAAGCGGACGGTCGTGATTGTCCATGGACCTCGTCCATTTTCCGATATGGATCGGAATGACAGAATTCGGGCCTGCTATCAGCATTGCGTGCTGCGCTACGTCATGTCCGAGCGCATGACCAACCAGAGCCTGCGCGAGCGTTTTGGGTTGACCGAGGGGCAATCTGCGACAGCAACCCAGATTATCAATGCCGCCCTTGAGGCGGGATTGATCAAGTCGGACGAGGCGGTCGGTGGGTCGAAGAAGTATGCCCGCTACCTCCCGATCTGGGCCTGAGGGTATTTTATGGTTAAGCTGTCAGCGAGGGCAGAGGGCAGAGAAAACGGCGGAAATCCGGGCGTTTCTTATTTTATCTCATTCCTAGCCCACCAAGCTGTGACTCATTTTATCGGCAGTCCGGGAAAAGCGCTTTGCAGCGTCAGAAAGCCCGGAAATCGGTCACTTTCTAATTTTATCCTTTTCCCATTTCGAGGAACAAACGGAGCCTCCGCCTGATGCCGTTCCTCAACGAAGACCATATCGAGCTGGCTGGGATTGAAACTCTGCGAACCCTGGGTTGGCTCTACCTACATGGTCAGGACATAGCCCCCGATGGCGTATCCCCACAGCGCCCTAGCTATGGCGATGCCGTACTCATCCCCCGCTTGGAGCGTTGGGTTGCGCAGATAAATCCGGCATTGCCTGCTGATGCCATCGAAGCAGCAGTGCGGAAGTTGCTGGCCAGCGAAACCCCCGATTCAGTGGAAGAAAACCAGCGCATCCACAAGCTGATCATCGATGGCGTGGATGTCGAGTATCGTAGACCTGACGGACGGATCATTGGCGCCAAGGTCTGGCTAATCGACTTCGACGATGTCGAGGCTAACGATTGGCTGGTGGTCAACCAGTTCACCCTCATCGAAGGGCGCCACAATCGGCGACCGGACTTGGTGCTGTTCGTCAACGGCCTACCGCTCGCCGTGTTGGAACTGAAAAATCCGGGTAGCGAGAACGCGACGCTCTCTGCCGCTTTCGCGCAGCTTGAGACCTACAAGATGCAAATTCCTTCGCTGTTTCGCACCAACGCTGTCTTGGTGACATCTGATGGTGTGAAGGCCCGTATTGGATCGCTCACCGCGCGCGAGGAGCGCTTCATGCCATGGCGTACGGTCAACGGTGAAGATTACGCTCCGCCCGGCACCCCGGAGCTGGATACTCTACTGCGAGGAGTCTTCAATCGAAGCAATTTTCTCCGGTTGATCCGTGATTTCACGGTATTCGGCGACAAGGGCGATGGCCCGTTCAAAATCGTCGCCGGATATCATCAATTCCACGGCGCGCAAAAAGCCCTGCTGGAAGCAGTGAAGGCCATTCAGCCCGACGGCGATCGCAAGATCGGCGTAATTTGGCACACCCAAGGGTCAGGCAAGAGCTTTCTGATGGCCTTCTTCGCTGGACTGGCCGTCAATTCGCCGGAACTGGAGAATCCAACAGTCATCGTCCTGACCGACCGAAACGATCTGGACGATCAACTGTTTGGCACCTTTGGACTGTGCCAAGATCTGATCCGACAAAAGCCAGAGCAAGCGGAAAGCCGGGAAGACCTTAAGCGCTTGCTAGCGCGCTCGGCGGGCGGGGTAATATTCGCCACTGTGCAGAAATTCACCCCCGTGGGAGGTGAGGAAACCTATCCCCAACTGACCGACCGGCGCAATGTGATCGTGATCGCGGATGAGGCACACCGCAGCCAATATGGGTTTGCCGCGAAGATGGACGGCAAGACCGGAGCGCGTCGTTATGGTTATGCCCATTACATCCGGCAGGGATTGCCCAACGCATCCTTTATCGGCTTCACCGGGACGCCAGTGGAGGGCACCGACAAGAACACACCTGCCATCTTTGGGGATTATATCGACATTTACGATATCAGCCGAGCTGTCGAGGACGGCGCGACTGTGCCGATCTACTATGAGAGCCGCTTGGCTCGTATAGAGCTGAACGACGATCTCAAGTCCCAGATTGACGATGAAGTAGAAGCTATGGTCGAGGATGAAAGCCTGACCGAAGCCGAGAAGCTGAAAGCGAAGTGGGCGAACATTGAGGCCCTGGTCGGTTCAGACAAGCGCCTCAAGCAAATTGCCAGCGACTTAGTTAGACACCTCGAAGCCCGCATCGCTGCGCTGGACGGCAAAGCGATGGCTGTGTGCATGAGTCGCCGAATCTGTGTCTCCCTCTACAACGAGATAGTTGCCCTACGCCCCGATTGGCATTCAAATGACGACGAGAAGGGCGCGATCAAGATCGTCATGACCGGATCAGCCAGCGATCCGAAGGAATGGCAGCAGCACATCGGGAACAAGCGCCGTCGTGATGAACTGGCGAAACGCGCGCGCGATCCCGACGATCGTCTAAAACTCGTCATCGTGCGCGATATGTGGCTTACCGGCTTTGACGCGCCGTGCATGAACACGATGTATGTGGACAAACCCATGCGCAGCCATGGGCTGATGCAGGCCATTGCGCGCGTCAATCGTGTGTTCCGGGATAAGCCGGGCGGCCTGATCGTCGATTACATCGGAATTGCCCAAAACCTTCGTTCTGCCCTTGCCGATTATAGTGATGGTGATCGTGACAAGACCGGGATCGATGAGGAAGAGGCTGAAGCTGCCCTGCGTGAGTGGTTCGAACGGGTTTTCGAAATTTTCCATGGCTTCGATTATCGACCCGCGCTGGCTGGGGCGGCGCAGCAAAAGCTCGCGGCGTTGGCAAGAGGGTTGGACTGGGTTTTGCGGTGGCAGGAGCAGCAGGCTGCCAAGTCCAACGACGTTGAAAAGAAGAGGCAAGCCCACCGCGCATTTGAAGGAATGGTCCAGAACTTGGGCAAGGCGTTCGCCCTAGCCGCAACAAGTACCTACGCCGACGAAGTCCGTGACGATGTTGGCTATTTTCAGGCGGTCAAGGCAGCACTGGTCAAATCTGACGGCAAGGGCAGCATTTCCGTCAACGAACGCGCGTTTGCCATTAGGCAACTTATCGACCGCGCGGTGGCCAACGCTGAAATTGTCGACGTCCTACAGGCCGCCGGGATCAGGTCTCCTGACATTTCCATCCTGTCCGATGAGTTCCTCGCGGAGATTGAGCAGCTTAAGCAAAAGAATCTGGCACTTGAAGCGCTCAAGAAGCTTTTGACGGGAGAGATCGCAACAAGGGCGAAAACCAACCACGTCGAGGCGCGCTCTTTCTCAAGGCGCCTTGAGGAAGCCGTCGCCCGTTATCATGCCAATGCAATTTCAGCGCTAGAGATGATCCAGGAACTGATCGGCCTGGCAAGGGAGCTCAAGGAATCGCAAAGCCGTGGTGACGAACTGGGGCTCTCTCCCGAAGAAGTGGCTTTTTATGACGCACTTGCGGACAATGACAGCGCAGTGGAGGCCATGGGAAATGAGAAGCTTCGGGTCATTGCGCATGAGTTACTGACCCAGCTAAAGAGCAACGTTACAGTCGATTGGCATAAGCGGGAAAGTGCACGTGCCAGAATGCGTATCTTGGTTAAACGAATTTTGAAACGCTACGGATATCCACCTGACCTTGCAGATGCCGCCGTTCAGACGGTCCTGCAACAAGCAGAACTGCTGTTGATCCAAACGCGCGAATAGGCCGCTTATTATCATCGCTCGGCGGAATGAGGGCTGGGCTATTTCATACCCGCTGATTTGGGTAAGAATGAAAACGCAGGCGGATTTGCTCGCATCCAGCGAAATCCGATTGTGGATAACGTCGCTCCGTTGCCGGTCAATGGACTGATGCCTGGGGCAGAAACTGCGCCGTTGCGAACTGCAATCGGCATATTTTTCGTAATTATAACAATATGATAATTGCTATCAGCCGCCCCTCTTCTGGCACCATTTGTTCTCTTGAGGGAACTCCGCAATCGCCGGCAAGGCTTGGCAAACCTTGGGGAATGCTCTCCGGGATTGTGTCGTGCCGGTTTTCCCGGCAGGTCTGCGGTCACATGGGTGGATCACCGGACATCGAGCCATGGCGGGAGCAGCGCGTGATCGCATTCCTTCGCTTCAGGTACCTGCTGGCGCTTGCCGTTCCGGTGCTGCTGGGTCCGTCTGGGCAGGCGCAGCCGTCGCCGGGCCCCGTCGCCGCGCCGGTGCGAAGCGCGCAGCCGGTCGATCAGGCTCCGCCCGCCCCGAGAGCTGCTGCAAATGCGCCGGGCACCGGCTATCCGTTCTACATGCCGATGGCCGGGTTGCGCCCGCCAGCGGTGAAGCTGTTCATCAAATGCGATGCCTCGCGCGCTGCCAGGCGTGAGGTCTATGCCGGGCGCGATGGGGCCTCGCTCTACGGCCGGGCCGAGGGCGGCTACGAATTCGTGTTCGAGGCGGTAGATGGTGACGGGCACCCGTGCGTCTATCCGTTTGCCCCGTGGCTGCCGCAAATCGTCGGGCCGCTGCAGGGGACGCAGTACATCATCCGGTCGTCGATACCGGGCCGGCGGATAACGTTCCGGACCAGCGACCAGTGGGCAACGATTGACCTTCGCGTATTCGATTTCGGCCGCCAGCGCGTTCATTTCGAATTGCGCGACGTCGAACTGGATTTTCCGGGCGCCATTCAGCCGATGGGGGCCCTTCATCTCGAGGCGTTTGGCGGAACACCGCCGGGCCTGTTCACCGCGGTGGTCCGCCGGTCGAAGCTGTACGGTGGCAAGAACGCGCTGTTCGTGCCCGGCGGCCAGACGATGCTGTACGTCGAGGACAGCGAGATCGCGGGCAATGTCGGCACCAACGTCGATCAGGAACACGGCACGTACATCAACGGAACCTTGGTGTCGCATTTCCGCAATTCCAGCTGGCAGGGGCAGCAGGCGTGGAAGGACATTGCCAGCGGCCACCAGCTCAAGGACAAGGCCTATTTGCGCATCTACGAGAACGTGACGGTATCGAACCGGCCGAAAACATCGGCACCCTCAGCGATGCCGCTGATCGATGCCTCGGCGTTCGGCTTTACCTGGGCCGACAACTTGCGGCTGCAGCGGCTGGCGCCGGCGCAGGCTCCGCGTGACGGGCTGGTCGATCTGCGTACCGAGATCGTCTACGGCGCGCCAAGCAACTACCCGTGGAACGTGCTGGCGGATGGCAGCTGGCGGATGCCGGCCGCCCCGCTGGCGGCGCTCGACAAAATCTATCTCTCGGTGTTCCTGAACACGTCGGTCGAAAGTTTCCGCACCGAACCGTTCGTGTTCGCGCTGCGGTCGCAGGGGACAAACCTGGCGCCGGGCACCGTCACGGTCGAGGGCAACGACCGCACCAGCCGGGGCCAGCAGCGCATGGTTGCGCTCGCGTTCCACACCACCGGGCGCGTGAACCGCGTGTTTTCCGGCGAAGGCTGGACGTTCACCGACCCGCAGCTTCCCGCCGATGCCCGCTGGGTGACCGATCGCGACGCGTTCATCCGCCATGCGCTGGGGCTGATCGGGCGATAGCGCTGGTGTTGGCAGGACTGAAGCAGGCGCTTCAGTCGCGCGGAATGCTATGCCGTGCCGCGTTCCAGCCGCGCCGCATTGCCTGTTGCCGCCGCGTGGATCGGCTTCAGGCTTTTTCCGCCCATCGCGCTCGCGCGCTCGAACGTGCGCAGTGCGAACTTGGCGTTGCGGGCCGACAGCGCAGACCATTCCGACAGAGTCGGCGGGCGGCCCTTCATCGCCACGGCGACAAGGTTTTGTAGTTCGGCGGCAAAGGCCAGCTGCATTGCCTGCCAGTCGCTGGCGATCGCGGACCCGGCCTCGCCAAAGGCGGCCATCTTTTCGGGGACCATCCGGCCGAGCTCGTCATAATTGCCATGGAGCGGCGAAAAGGTTGCCGTGGCCATCATCTTCGTGCGCTTGGCGATCACGACGTGCGAAGCGCTCATGGTCTCGGAAACATGCCGGGCGTTGCCGAACATGGAAAACGTGGCAGACGCCATGCGGGTATAGAATGTCAACGGGTTCATCATGCAACCTTATCCTTATGCCGCATCAATAACACAAGGGTAAGAACGCGCCAGCTGTCCAGATGGTCAGATGTGCCGGATCAACGACGGCGAAGGTGCCGACGTGGAACCGGGAGATGGGCTCCAAAGCGTTACGCCTTGGAGCCCACCCTGCGCGGACATCGTTGTTGCGGATCCGGTCGGCGCCATGCAACCCGTCGTTAAGGCTCAGTTCTTGACGCCGACCGTAGGCACCGACACGGTGGTCTTGGTCGTTTCGACCTTGGGAACGTCGAGCGTTGTGGACTTGGTCCCGACAACGATCTTTTTCGACTGGACATCGACGTTGGGCATGGCGCCCGAATCGGCACTGACCTTTACCGCCGGCAGCTTTCCGCCGGAAACGTCCGCCGACCAGAACCCGGTGGCGAAAAGGACTGCAACGATCGCCGCCAGTACGATAAGCACGATGGCAATCGTCCGGCCCGCAGTGCTGCGCTCGGCGACCGGCTTGGTGTCATTCTGATTGTAATCGACCATGATGATAGCTCCCTGATTTCCCTCAACAACCTTCTGCCAACCAGAGAGTTCCGCGCAGCTGCGACGAATTTTTCCGGGTTCGCCCGGATGGCCGGTGCCAGCCAGTTTCCCGCCGCTCGCGCCGGCGTCTGATCAGGAAGCGGCCGACCTCCGGGCCACAGGGCGGCCGGCAACCGTCGCGTGGGCACGGGAGGGCTGTCCATTCCTGCCCAACAATCTTTGCAACCAATTGAGCGGTCGAGCATTCTCGATGTTCTGCCGTCCACACGACCATAACTCGCCCAGCGACGCACTTACGGAGTTCACGCATGCTTATCCGCGCCGGATATGACATCAATTTCATGGCCAATAGCCCCACGCCGATGATTGCGATGCTCAACCTGCATCCGTCTCGTGCGCAGGACTTGCGGACGCCGCATCGGATCGTCGCCAATCGTCCTGTGCCGATGGAAGATTTCACCGACAGCTTCGGCAATGTCTGCACCCGCCTCACGGTCCCGGCCGGCGGCGTCTCGCTGTCGTGCGATTTCGTGATCGAGGACAGCGGCGAACCCGACCGGCAGTCACCTTACGCGCGGCAGCACTCGCCGGTCGAACTGCCGGCGGATGTCCTGGTCTACCTGCTGGGCAGCCGCTATTGCGAGACCGATCGCTTGTCTGACATCGCCTGGAACCTGTTCGGCTCGACCGCGCCGGGTTGGGCGCGAGTGCAGGCGATCGTGGATTATGCCCATCGGCGGATGACGTACGGCTATCAACATGCCCGATCGACACGCACGGCGTGGGAAGGCCATCAAGAACAGGTCGGGGTATGTCGCGATTTTGCGCATCTGGCCATCGCGCTGTGCCGCTGCATGAACATCCCGGCACGCTATTGCAGCGGCTATCTCGGCGACATCGGCATTGCGCCGGTCGATGTGGCGATGGATTTTCACGCCTGGTTCGAAGTGTATCTCGGCGGGGCTTGGCACAGTTTCGATGCACGTCACAACGTGCCCCGGATCGGCCGCATCCTGATGGCGACGGGCCGCGATGCCGCCGACACGCCGCTGACCACGGCGTTCGGTTCGGTCTGGCTGGGCGGCTTCAAGGTCGTGACCGACGAAGTGGCCGATCATGCCAATGCAGGCGAAATGCTGAGGCTCGCGGCCTGATGTCGTCCTGTGTTCAGTCGCGCGGTCGGGATCCGGCCGGGCGCGGCTGGTCGGCGGACTCGGCGAATAGCGGCAGCTCGCTCGCATGCGGCCAATCGATCACCTGGCTGTGCAGCCCCAGCTCTACCAGTTGCGGATGCGCAGGCATGTAAGCCGGCCATGTCCCGATGGCAGGGCTGGCCGGCACGTCCGTCCTCGCAAAGGCGAGCAGCGCACCCGACATCTCGGCCTCCAGCGACAGATCGCCCGGCTCCCACACGCGCGTCGTGCGAAACAGGTTGAGCGCATCGCGGGTGCGCAGCCAGTAAGGCACGTCACCGGTGTGATAGGCGCCCACCGTCGCCGGATCGTGATCGCTGAAGGTGATGCCCGGCGCATACGGATGGCGCCGGGTGAACAAGTAAGCGTAGGCCGGTGCGCGGCCATGGTGCTGCTGCTGCGCGGCCCATGCGTACATCTGCAGGCCCAACGTCGAATCGCGAGCGATCTCGGCGGCAATCCTCGCGGGATCGGTGCCGGAGTAGCCGGCAAGAATGGCCTCGCCCTGCGTCGGGAACCGCGAATGGACTGCGGCCGTCAGCGCCGCACGATCGGGTATCGGCCCCAACGGACGGAACGTCTCGTCACGCGTATAGCCGATCAGGATCGGCACATCGTTCTGCCGGCGAGCCGCGAACACCTCGTCCGCCGTGCCGGTCACGACATGGCCGTCGCGCACGATCGGATCGCGCGGGGTAGCAGCGGCAGCGATGCGGTCGCCCGGAAGCGCGCGCAAGCCTGCCAGCGATGACGCGCCCAGCTCTTTCTGGAGCGCAAGGCCCTGGGTTTCGCCCTTGGCTATGGTCACCGGGCCCAGCATCCCGCCGAACGGGCTGCCGCTCATCCCCGCCGCGCGCACGAACAGGCCTTTCGCCAGCGGGCTCATCTGCAACAGCGCGACCGACATCGAGCCTGCCGATTGCCCGGCTATGGTGACGTTTGCAGGATCGCCGCCGAACGCTGCGATGTTGCGCCGGACCCATTGCAGCGCCGCGATCTGGTCCATCAGGCCGTAATTGCCCGATCCGCCATAACCCGACTCGCGGCTGAGTTCGGGATGCGCCAGAAAGCCCAACGCACCGACGCGATAGGCCAGGTTGACCCGCACGACCCCGGCTTTTGCCAATGGCTCGCCCGAATAGTTGGCCATGCTGGCCGACCCGATGGTGAACCCGCCGCCGTAGATCCACACGATCACCGGCAGCTTTTTCGCGGCCCTCGGTGCCCAGATGTTGAGGTAAAGGCAGTCCTCGCTGGTCGCCTCGTTGCCGAAGTAGTGGTTCTGGCGGGGCGAGCGCAGCGGTTGCAGGCATTCGGGCGCGAACCGGTCGGCATGGTATGTGCCGTGCCATGCGGGCACTGGCTGCGGCGGTTTCCAGCGCAAGTCGCGCACCGGCGGTGCGGCAAAGGGCACGCCGAGCCAGGCGTTCACGCCCGACGGCAGGGCCGTCCCCTCGATCAGCCCGCCGTCGATCCTGAGCGGTTGGGCTTCGAGCGATGAACCGGCAGCGGCCAGCAGGACGCCTGCGATGGCCGCGCGGATCATCGCCGTGGCACTCGCAGGCGGGCGTGGAGGAAATCGAACGTGGCGTTGACCGCCTGCATCGTCGCGGCGCGGGTCTGCGCAGGCGTCGTGCCGATGAAGCTGTGGTCGACGCCGGGAATGTAGATCGCCTCGACCGGCACGCCGGCCGCGCGCAGCCGGGCTTCGGCAACGTGCGACTGGCTGACTGGCACGGTCTTGTCCTCGGTCCCGTGGATCAGCAGGAACGGCGGATCCTTGGGATCGATATAGGTGACCGGGCTGACCGAGGCATATTGTCCGGGTGTGCAGGCCCCGGTGCAGCCCAGCAGCTTGGCATCGGCGCCGTCCCCGCCGCCGTTGCGGGCAGCATTGAGGGCGGCAAAATCGAACACCCCGTACCAGGTCACCGCAGCGGTGGCGCAGACATCCTTGGCCGCGGCCGGATCGAGCGTGGTATCATGGCAGGTCAGCGCGGTCAGCGCGGTCAGGTGGCCACCGGCCGAGCCGCCCCAGACCCCGACGCGCGCCGGGTCGATCCGGTACTTCACCGCGTGATCCCCCAGGAAGCGCAAGGCGGCCTTGGCATCCTGCAACTGGGCGGGAAACTTGGCCTCGCTCGACAGGCGGTATTCGAGGCTGGCCACGGTGAAGCCCTCGGCCGCCAACGACGCCAGCACGGCGGGGAAGTTGGCCAGCGCGGCCGACTGGCGGGTGTGCCCGCCGATCC
>NZ_BCTW01000039.1 GCF_001590965.1 Novosphingobium lentum NBRC 107847 | reverse complement strand
CAGAATACCTTGGGGGTGGTCGGGCAGGGGGAGTGGGCCGGTGCCGCCCTGTTTCAGCCTCGTTGAAACAGGCCCTTCAAACACTCAGGCGGCGATATTGTCGAACTGCAGCCGCGCCAGCCGCGCGTAAAGGCCGTCGGACGCCGAAAGACTGGCGTGGGTGCCCTGTTCGACGATCCGGCCGGCGTCCATCACGATGATCCGGTCGGCGGCGCGCACCGTGGCCAGGCGGTGCGCGATGACCAGCGTGGTGCGGCTGGCCATCAGCTTGTCGAGCGCGTCCTGCACCAGCCGCTCGCTTTCGGCATCGAGCGCGCTGGTCGCCTCGTCGAGCAGCAGGATCGGCGAATCGCGCAGCAGCGCGCGCGCGATGGCGATGCGCTGGCGCTGGCCGCCCGAAAGCCGCGCGCCCGATTCGCCCAGGTCGGTGTCGAGGCCCTGTGGCAAGGCGCGCAGGAAGGTTTCGGCGTTGGCGATGCGCGCGGCTTCCCAGATCGCATCGTCGCTGGCGTCCCAGTTGCCATAGCGCAAGTTATCGCGCGCAGAGGCAGCAAACAGCACGCCGTCCTGCGGGACCAGCGCCATGCGGCGGCGGATGTCTGCCGGATCGGCCGAGGCCAGCGGCACGCCGTCCATGCGCACGGTCCCCGCGTTGGGATCGTAGAACCGCTGCGCCAGCAGGAACAGCGTGGACTTGCCCGCACCCGACGGGCCGACGATCGCCACGGTCTCGCCCGGCTCCACCGTCAGGCTGAAATCGTCGAGCGCGAGCACTTCGGGCCGCGACGGGTAGCGGAAGCTCACGCGCTGGAACGCCAGCTGGCCGCGCGGCGGCGACGGCAGCGCGACCGGGCGCGCGGGCGGCGCGATGTCGGGGCGTTCGTTTAGCAGTTCGTTGAGCCGGCTGGCCGCACCCGCGCCGCGCAGCAGATCGCCGTAGACTTCGGTCAGCGCGCCGAACGCACCGGCCACGACGCCGCCGGTCAGCACGAACGCGGCAATCGTGCCGCCGCTGATCTGGCCCGTCGCCACGCCCAATGCGCCCTGCCACATCAGCCCGGTGATCCCGCCGAACACGAGGAAGATCACGATCGCGGTCATCGCCGCGCGGATGATGATCCGGCGCTTGGCGGTTTCGAACGTCGCCTCGACCGCGCGTCCGAACCGCTCGCGCTCACGCACTTCCTGCCCGAACGACTGGACGATGCGCATCGCGCCCAGCACTTCGGCGATCAGCACGCCGACATCGGCGACGCGGTCCTGGCTGCTGCGCGACACCTTGCGCAGGCGGCGGCCGAAATAGGTGATCGGCCCGACCACCAGCGGGATGCCGATCAGCAGACCGGCAGTGAGCTTTGGCGCCAGCGTGAACAGGTAGATGAACCCGCCGATGCCGGTGATCATGTTGCGCAGCGCGACCGACACGGTGGTGCCCACGACCTGTTCGATGATCGCGGTGTCCGAGGTCATCCGCGACGAGATTTCCTTGGGGCTGGTCATCTCGAAGAAGCTGGGAGGCAGGCGCAGGAGGTTTTCCTGCACCTTGATCCGCAAGTCGGCGACCACGCGTTCGCCCAGCCACGACACGAAATAGAATCGCACCGCAGTGGCCAGACCCAGCACGATCACGATCATCAGCAGGTATTCGAACGAATCGCCGATCGCGGAGGAATTGGCGCCCGGGCCGAACGCCTTGTCGATGATCAGCTTGAACCGTGCCGGGATCGCGATGGTCGCGGCCGAAGTGGTCAGCAACGCCAGCAACGCGAATGTCAGCTGTCGGGGATAATGGAGCGCCAGGCGCCAGATCATCCGCAGCGGACCAAGCGTGCGCGCCGGCTTTGCCTCTGCGGGTTCCGCTTCTGTTACAGGCAGATCGACGATCTCGCCCGGCCCGGCACCGGCAGGTGCAGCCCGCTGCGATTCGGGCGGCGTTGCCCGGTCGTTGTTCAGGTCGTCGTTCTGGTTGCCGGCCACTGGGGTTCCCTCGTCCATGGCGCCCGCCTAGCCCAACCACGGCCGCATCGAAAGGGGGGGCGGCACGGGCGCAGGTGCAACAGACAAATTGTTGCATTGCACAATGCCGTGAAAAGGGCCAGATTAGCCCAAACCGTCCCGCTGCGGGCATTTCACGAAGGCCATGGACCGTGCTGTACAGCTTGCATGAAATTCAGCGTTCGCTGCTCAACGCGGGCAGCGCCTGGGCGTCGATCGGCGCGGAATTCCTCAGTGACGAACGCTTTCCGCCCGCCAGCATGGGCTGGGGCAACAAGCTGGCGTCCGCGCTCGAGGTGTTCGCCCACGCCGCCGCGCCGCGCGGCAAGCCTGCGTTCGCCTTGCGCACGATCAGCGTCGATGGAACGCCGCACGCGGTCGAGGAAACTACCGTGATCCATCGCCCGTTCGGCGATCTCAAGCGGTTCGCGCATGCCGGGCTGCCCAAGGATGCGCCGCGTCTGCTGATCGTGGCGCCGATGAGCGGGCACTACGCCACGCTGTTGCGCGGCACGCTGGAGCGGATGCTCGAACATTGCGTGGTCTACATCACTGACTGGGCCGACGCGAAGCTGATCCCGCTGGAGGAAGGCGCGTTCGATCTGGATGACTACATCGACTATATCATCGGCTTCCTCGAGCATATCGGCCCCGGCGCGCACATGATGGCGGTGTGCCAGCCCTCGGTCCCCGCGCTGGCCGCCACCGCGATCATGAATGCCGACAAGAACCCGGCCCGCCCGATGACGCTGACGATGATGGGTGGCCCGATCGACACGCGCGAATCGCCCACGGCGGTCAACGATCACGCGGTCGCCAAGCCTTACGTGTGGTTCAAGCACAATTCGATCACGCGCGTGCCGATGAACTATCCCGGCGCCGGTCGCCGCGTCTATCCGGGCTTCGTCCAGCTCGCCAGCTTCATGTCGATGAACCTGGGCAGCCACATGATGAGCCACTACGACATGTTCAACCACCTGGTGGTGGGCGATGGCGAAAGCGCCGATGCGACCAAGGTGTTCTACGACGAGTACCGCTCGGTCTGCGACATGACCGCCGAATTCTACCTCCAGACCGTCGATGTGGTGTTCCAGCGTCACGCCCTGCCCAAAGGCGAACTGGTCCATCGCGGCAAGCCGGTCGATCTCGGCGCGATCACCGACACCGCAATCCTGTGCATCGAGGGCGAGCGCGACGACATTTCGGGCATCGGCCAGACCAAGGCCGCGCTGAAGTGCACGCCCAACCTGCCCGACAAACTCAAGCAGTACCTGATGGCCGAAGAAGTGGGCCACTACGGCATCTTCAACGGCTCGCGCTGGCGCAACAGGATCGCGCCGGTGGTCGATGCGTGGATCGTGAGCAACAACGCGCGCGGCAAGGGCACCAAGCTGACCGCCGTCGCCTGACGCCCCACGGCGCGGTATCGAGGGCATGGCGTTGCTGGTCACCGCGCGGGTCGAGCGATTCGACGTCGCCGGGGCGTTCACGATCAGTCGCGGGGCCAAGACCCATGTCGATGTGGTGGTGTGCGAGGTCCGCGCCGATGGCGTGACCGGGCGCGGCGAAGGCACGCCGATCTACTATCGTGGAGAAACCGCCGCTGGCTGCATAGCGCAGATCAGGCGCTGGGCGCGAGCAGGCGCGCACGCTGACCGCGCGCGCCTGCTCGCGGAACTGCCGCCGGGCGCGGCGCGCAATGCGCTCGACTGTGCGCTGTGGGATCTGGAAGCGCGCCAGCTGGACGTACCGCTGCACGTGCTTGCGGGACTTGCCCGGCCTGAGCCGGTGGCGACGGCCCTGACCATATCGCTCGCCGCTCCACCCGACATGGAACGCGCGGCGGCCGGGGCGGCGGCGCGCGGCTTTGTGCTGCTCAAGGCCAAGCTGGCGGGTGATGGCGACGATCCGGCGCGCGTCGCGGCGATCCGGCGCGGGGCACCGCTGGCGCGGATCGTGGTCGATGCCAACGAGGGCTGGCTGGGCCGCGATGTGGCGGCCGGCGCGGCGGAACTGGCTGCGCAAGGGGTCGAACTGCTGGAACAGCCGTTGCCGCCCGGCGATGACGCGGCGCTGGCCGGTCTCGATTGCGCCATTCCGCTGTGCGCCGACGAAAGTTGCCACACCGCCGCCGACCTGCCGCGCATCGCCGGGCGCTATCGTGCGATCAACGTCAAGCTGGACAAGGCCGGCGGGTTGACGGCGGCGCTGGAACTTGCGCGCGCCGCGCAGGCGCAAGGGCTCGACCTGATGCTGGGCTGCATGCTGTCGACCAGCCTGGCCATCCGCCCGGCGCTGGCGCTGGCCGGGCTGGCCCGCTGGGTCGATCTCGATGGCCCGGCACTGCTCGCCAAGGATCGCGACGGCGGGTTGCGCTATTCGGGCGGGATGATCTGGCCCGACTGAGGCCGGGCCGAATCAACCCGCGCCGGCGTGCGCCCGAACAGGCGCCGCAGCACGTGTCGCGCCAGCAGCAGCAGGCCGAAGGCGATGGCCAGCAGCACCAGCGCGATGCCCCCTGCCGTCACCGGATTGTGGAACGCCAGGAACAGCAGCCCGCTGCTGGCGACGTCCTCCACGCTGGATACCGCGATGTTGCTGAACGGTTCGGGGCTGGCGTTGACCATCGCCCGCGCGCCGGCCTTGCCGCCATGCGCCAGCAGCGCCGCGCTGCCGCCCAGCAGGAACGCGATGACCTGCCACTGCGGATTGCCGGGATCGACGATCGCCAGCGCCAGCATCGCGCCGCCCAGCGGGCGGATGAAGGTGTGGACCGCGTCCCACAGGCTGTCGATCCACGCGACTTTGTCGGCCAGAAATTCCGCGACTGCAGCGATCCCGGCGACGCCGATCACCCACGGGCTGGCCAGCACGCGCAGCGCCGCCAGGTGATCGGGCAGCGGCACCACGCCGAACCGCATGGCAAGGCCCGTCGCCAGCACGCACACATACAGCCGCCACCCGGCGAGCAGGCTCACGCTGGCGGCCAGCGCGAGGATCTCGTCGATGCCGGGGGTCGGCACCGCCGTCAGCCCGGCTGGCCCGCCGCGCCGGACAGCCTCACACGAAGAACTGCGTGATCCATTCGCAGATCAGCGCGGGCTTGTCCTCGCCCTCGATCTCGATCGAGATTTCCAGCGTCTGCTGCCACTGGCCGGGGCGCTTTTCATCGAGTTCGAGCAGCTTGAAGTGGCCGCGCACGCGTTTACCGGACTTCACCGGCGACAGGAACCGGGTCTTGTTGCCGCCGTAGTTGACCGCCATCTTGATGCCGTCGGGGCGCGGGCAATCGCTCTGGTTGGTCAGCACCGGGATCAGCGACAGCGTCAGGAAACCGTGCGCGATCGTGCCGCCGAACGGCGTCAGCTTGGCCTTTTCGGGATCGATGTGGATGAACTGGAAGTCGCCGGTGGCTTCGGCGAACTGGTTGATCCGCTCCTGGCTGACTTCGATCCAGTCCGAAGTGCCGATCGTCTGGCCGACCAGGGCTGTCATGTCCTGTGGCGCCATTAACCTTGTCATGCGGATCCGTTCCCTTTCGCGTCGCGTATTTTCGGACCGGGTTCATGAACCTTTCGCGCGGTGCGTGCAATCTCGCGATGGGCGCAAGCGGACGCCACTTTGTCAGGCGGGTTCGGCGGCCGCCTGCAACGCCGCAGACCGCCGCTGACGGCGCACGAAAAACGGCGGGCGATGCGCTTCCTGCACGCGGCGCAAGTAGCTCCACAGCCCGCACTGCAGCCCCACCAGCATGTAGCAGAACGGCTGGAACGCGATGCCCACGAACAGCGAGCCGACCAGATACACGATCTGCGACTGCTGCAGCGCGTTGGCCAGCGGTGACACCCAGCCGAAGTTCTCGGGCGGATCCTTGCGGTAGCGGCGGCGGATGACCTCCATCTGCCAGATGCCGAGAAAGTGCAGCAGCAGCCACAGCGCGAGGCCGGGATAGCCCTGTTCGCCCAGCATCTCGAAATAGCTGGAGTGGTAGGCGCGGGCGTGTTCCTCGATCGCCTTGCCCTCGATCGCGGCGTTGTTGGCGGTGCCTTCGGCGGTGGTCGTCTCGTATGTCAGGTGGTTCTGGCGGAACGCATCGAAGCCGCCGCCGAACGGGTGCGACTTGGCGTATTCGATCGTCCACTTCCACACCGCGATCCGGGTCGAGGCGGACTGGTCGCCCTGGTGGTTCTCGATCGTGCCCATGCGATCGGTAAAGCTCTTGGGCGCCATCGTCAGCGCCAGCAGGCTGCCGACCCCCATCAGCGCGATATAGGCAAAGCGGTTCTTGACGCTGCGCAGCAGCAGGATCGCCAGCACCGCCACGCAGATCAGCCCGGTGCGCGCCTGTGTCCCCACCGGCATCAGCAGGCACGAGAACGCCAGCGCCCAGCCGAACAGCTTCACCCGCCAGTCCTTGGGAAAGATCGTGCCGTGGCCGATCAGCCAGAAGATCAACGGCACCAGCGCGATCGCGACGGCCGAGATGATGCTGCCCTCGTAAAGCCCGGTGTTGTCGTTCACCAGCAGCTTGAGTTCGCCATAGCCGCCACCGCCCGACGCGATGGTCTTGATCCCGCCGCCGATCACGATCACGCCCACCGACAACGTCATCACCAGCGCCATCGCCTCGATCCGCAGGCGGGTGCGCAAGGTCAGCGGCAGGAACATCGCGAACACCAGCGCCTTCCACACCCACGTCCACTTGTTGGCCGCCTCGATCGGGAAATCGGCCGTGCGCGTGGTCAGCCCGCAATAGACCAGCAGCGCCAGCAGCAGGAACTGGCGCAGCGCGAACCGCGTGCCGCGCTTGTCCTCGGTCAGCATCCAGCCGCCGAACGCGCAGACGAACGCGATCAGCGAGATCGGGATCGACTGGAGGAAGCCCCAGCTGACTTTCTGCGGCGCGACGATGTCGATGTAGCTGTAGGCGAGCACGAACAGGAACGGCTTGCGCACGCCTGCGCCCAGGAACGCCATCACGAAGGCGACGAAAAACAGGTTAAGCATCGGGCGACGATGCCCCCGCCGCTGCGATTCCGGCCGGTTCGATTGCGGACGGCCCGACTCCGGCTGGAGTGGCCGCTTTTCTCCGGACGGAATGGGGCACGATCCGTTCGCGCGGCAACGCGGGATCGTGATCCAGATCGTCGCGCTTCAGCATCCGCCAGATGGCGATGGCCAGCAGCGCGTGCGGCAGCAGGATGGTGATGTTGTCAATCATCGCGGCCTTGCAGCCCTTTCGTCCAACTGCCGGTCCGGCCCAGTCGTTTCGGACGCCGTGGCGGGCGCCGTCGTGCTATCGCGGTCAGCCATAGGCGAACGGGGTTGACGCGGCGTTAAGCGTTCGCGTGGCACAAGCCGCCACCATGACCCGCGTGCTCCACATCCTCGACCATTCGCTGCCGCTGCACAGCGGCTATACCTTTCGCACGCGCGCGATCCTGAAGGCGCAGCAGGCGCTGGGCAACGAAGTGCGCGCAGTCACGGGGCTGCGCCACTCCGCCCCGCTCGCCCCGCAAGAGCCCGAAGTGGTCGACGGGCTGGCGTTTCACCGCACGCAGGGTGAGGCAGACGGCATCGTCGGCTTGCGCGAACTGCGCGAGGTTGCCGCGCTCGCCCGGCGGATCGAGGCGGTCTGCGCGCAATGGCGGCCCGACGTGCTCCACGCCCATTCACCCGCGCTGTGCGGGCTCGCCGCGATGCGCGCCGGCGCGCGGCTGGGCATTCCGGTGGTCTACGAGATCCGCGCGTTCTGGGAAGATGCGGCGGTCGGCAACGGCACGGGGGATGCGGGCTCGCTGCGCTATTGGCTGACCCGACAACTGGAAAACCGCGTGGTGTCGCGGGCAGACGCGGTGGTGACGATCTGCCAGGGCCTGCTGGATGATCTGGTGGCGCGCGGCGTGCCCCGCAACAAGCTTTCGATCATGCCCAACGGGGTCGATCTGGAACTGTTCGGGCAGGCCAGCCCGCGCGACGCTGAACTCGCCCGGACGCTGGAGCTGGGCGATGGCCCGGTGATCGGCTTCCTCGGCAGCTTCTACCCTTACGAGGGGCTGGACGACCTGATCGGGGCGATGCCCGCGATCGTTGCCGGAATACCCGGCGTGCGGCTGCTGCTGGTGGGCGGCGGCCCGGCCGAGGCGCAGTTGCGCGCGCAGGCATTGGCGTCGCCCGCGCGCGACGCGATCCGCTTCGTCGGGCGCGTGCCGCACCACGAGGTCGACCGCTATTACGCGCTGGCCGACGTGGTCTGCTATCCGCGCAAGGCGATGCGCCTGACCGACCTCGTCACGCCGCTCAAACCGCTCGAGGCGATGGCGCAGGGCAAGCTGGTGGCGGCGTCGGACGTTGGCGGGCACCGCGAACTGATCGCGCACGACGTGACCGGCACATTGTTTGCCGCCGACGATCCTTCGGCGCTGGCCAGCGCGATGGTCGGCCTGCTATCGGACCGTTCGCAATGGCCGCAGCGCCGGGCGACCGCGCGCGATTTCGTAGCGAAATCACACGATTGGTCGGACAACGTTCGTCGTTATCAAGACGTTTACCAAAAGCTGCTAGCCCGGATGAACGAGCGAAAAGCCAGCGTAGCGGCCTGACCGCAACGCCTTGGGCACCGCAGCAGGATGGACGGTCACACGTGAGCAGCACCAAGCGCAAGGGTTCCCCATCGATCACGGCGCATCGCCTGTTTCCGGCGATCGTCGCGCTGTGGTTCGCGGCTCTGCTGGGCATGGGCAGTTTCGTGGTGCCTGCCGCGCTGATCGAACAGCTGGTCATGGCGGTCCATCTGCCCACCGTGCTGCCCGCCGCGACCCCGCCGCTGGGCTTTACCGCGCATGCGCTGATCGCGCTGGTGATGACCGCCATCGGCGGGTTGCTGGGCCTGATCATCGGCCGGGCGATCGGTCGCCCGCGCCACGGAGTCAAACAGCGCCGCTACAATCCCGCCGCACGACGTTCAGCGGTCGAACCGGATGCGATCGGCTCAGCCGCCGCGCATTCGGCGATCAGCCCCGATGACGAGGCGCCGCGCCTGCGGTCGCGCGACCGCCATCCCGACGCACCGGCGCGCAAGCCGTTGTCGGCGCATGAGGATCTGGCCGAATTGGCCGGCGAGCCTGACGGTGCGGCCAATGCAGCGGCAGACGTGCCTACCCGCCGGCGCCAGCTGGCGCTGACCGACGAAGGCCGTCCGATCGACTTCCACGAATCGGCGCCACTGCCGTTCTTCCACGAAACGTACGCGACTGCCCCAGTTCCCGCGCACGATGAGCCGTTGCCGCTGCAACTGTTCGAAGAAGCCGGATCCGCACCAGCCGCCGAACCGAGCGTGGACCCGGACGTTCCCGGGCATTTGGATGCGATGCCGATGTCCGGACATGCGATCGTCGATGCGCCGGTCGGCCACGACACGGAATCCTCCGAGCACGCATTCGATCGCAGGTCATTTGACCATGCTTCAGATGCCGCCCATGCGGGCGATGCCGAGGTTGCCCACGCCGATGGCCCATCGGATGAGCCGGTCACATCGGAACCTGCGCCGCTTGGCGATGACCAAAGCGCCCCTGAACCGCTGCCGCATTTTGCGCGCCCGGTCCTGAAGCCGCCTGTCGCCAGCACGCCGCTCAAGGACCTGGGCACCGTCCAGCTGGTCGAGCGTCTCGCCATCGCGATCGATCGCCGGCGGTCGGCCGATCCGGCTGCGACCGACGCTGCATACGATGCGCCGCTGCCGCCACCCGCGCCTGCACCCGAACTGTTCGAGGCCGCTCCCGCGGTTGGCCATCAAGCCATCGCAGAACCCGTCCTCGCCCGCGAAACGGCCGTCGCGCCGCCGCCGGCTTCGTATCATTCGCGCGACAATGGCGTTCCCGCCCGGCGCGTTGTCGCCCTGCATTCGGTCGCGCCGACCCTGTCGTATCGCGATGATGCAACGCTTGACGAAGACGACGAAGAGCCGTTCGAAATTCCCCGGTTCCTGTCGCGCAGCCCGATGGGCGCTGCCGCTGCCGCAGCCTTCGAGACCCCTGTCAGCGAGGTTCCGGTCAGCGAGGCCCCTGTCAGCGAGGCTCCGGCCATCTGGTCCGGCCATGATGACGACAACGACGGCGATTGGGGGGAGGATAACGGCTCGATCGGTGCGGTCACGCCAGTCGGGGACGACCATGCCGACGACGCTGACAACGACGACGCTGACAACGACGGCGACGACCACGATGCCGCCGTGGCAGGATTGCCCGATGCCGCCACGGGCGAGGACGTGGCCGAGCAGCGGTACTCGTCGCTGCTCGACATGAGCCCGGTTCCGCTGCGCCAGCCCGTGCTGCACATCGAGGAGCCCGATGCGGCCACCGCCATCGAGCCGGTGGTGATCTTCCCGGGCCAGGCGCCGCGCATTGCCGCGCCGTTCGATCGCCCGTCGGGGCTGGCTGCGGTTGCAGACGACGACCGCGAATCGGTTGGCCCGGACGCGGCCGACGGGCCGCATGTCCAGCCCAACGCGCCACCGGCCGACCCGGCCGAGACCGATCGCGCGCTGCGCGCGGCGCTGGCGACCCTGCAACGCATGACCGGGTCGCGCTGACCGCAACCAGAATCCGGTCTCGCTGACGAGGCAACCCGCTCAAAAAGGTCGGTTTACCGCGATAGCGCGCCGATCTCGTTCGTCTCGCAGTTGCAAAAAAACATTCCTGCAGCCATGATGGCGGTTCGCGCAACTTTCGTCGCCTGTCTGGCGATTCGAGTTGCGCGTCGTTTCCGCCTTTCGGAATGTAGGACAAAATTCGCATGGCATTTCCGCCGGTTCAGGGCCTGTACGATCCTCGCAATGAGCATGACGCCTGTGGCGTGGGCTTTGTCGCCCATATCAAGGGCGCCAAAAGCCATGCGATCATCCAGCAGGCGCTGGAAATCCTGCGGAACCTCGATCACCGGGGCGCGGTCGGCGCAGATCCGCTGCTGGGAGATGGTGCGGGCATCCTGATCCAGCTGCCCGACGCGCTGTTCCGGCGCTGGGCGGACGAGACCGGCAAGACGCTGCCCGCGCCGGGCGACTATGCCGTGGCGATGTGCTTCCTGCCGCAGGACGAACCGGCGCGCGACTTCGTGGTCGAAACGTTCGAGCGCTTCATCGCCAAGGAAGGCCAGCAGCTGATCGGCTGGCGCGACGTGCCAACCACGCTCGACGGGCTGGGCAAGGCCGTGATCGCGCAGATGCCGGTCATCCGCCAGTGCGTGATCGCGCGCGGACCCAACTGCGAGGACCAGGCCGCGTTCGAGCGCAAGCTGCTGGCGATCCGCAAGCAGACGCAGAACCCGCTGGCGGCGATGGCGGAAAAGCATGGCCTGCCGGGCGTGACCGAACTGTACATGCCCAGCTTCTCGTCCAGCACGATCGTCTACAAGGGGCTGCTGCTGGCGGGCCAGGTCGGCAGCTTCTACAACGATCTGGCCGATCCAGCGTGCGTTTCGGCGCTGGGCCTTGTCCACCAGCGGTTCTCGACCAACACCTTCCCCAGCTGGAAGCTGGCGCACCCGTACCGGTTCATCGCCCACAACGGCGAAATCAACACCGTGCGCGGCAACGTCAACTGGATGAACGCGCGCCGCCGCACGATGGAATCCGAACTGCTCGGCCCCGATCTCGACAAGATGTGGCCGATCATCCCGCACGGCCAGTCGGATACCGCGTGCCTCGACAACGCGCTCGAGCTGCTGCTCGCGGGTGGTTATTCGCTGGCGCATGCGGTGATGATGCTGATCCCCGAAGCCTGGGCGGGCAACCCGCTGATGGAGCCGGGCCGCCGCGCGTTCTACGAATACCACGCCGCGCTGATGGAACCGTGGGACGGCCCCGCCGCCGTGGCATTCACCGACGGCCGCCAGATCGGCGCGACGCTCGATCGCAACGGCCTGCGCCCCGCACGCTTCTGCGTGACCGACGACGATCTGGTGGTGATGGCCTCCGAAAGCGGGGTGCTGCCGTTCAAGGAAGACAACATCGTCCGCAAGTGGCGGCTCCAGCCGGGCAAGATGCTGCTGATCGACCTTGAGGAAGGCCGCATCATCGAGGACGAGGAAATCAAGGCGCAGCTGGCGGGCGAGGAGCCTTACGCGCTGTGGCTGGAACAGGCGCAGTACAAGCTGAAAGATCTCGACGTGGTCGTGCCCGCGGCCGCCACGCTGCCCGAGGAAACCAGCTCGCTGCTCGATCGCCAGCAGGCGTTCGGCTACACGCAGGAAGACGTCACCCGGTTCCTCGAACCGATGGCGATCCTGGGCGAGGATCCGATCGGATCGATGGGCACCGACACGCCGATCGCGGTGCTGTCGAGCCGCAGCCGCCTGCTCTACGACTATTTCAAGCAGAACTTCGCGCAAGTCACCAACCCGCCGATCGATCCGATCCGCGAGGAACTGGTGATGAGCCTGGTGTCGATGATCGGGCCCCGCCCCAACCTGCTCGGCCACGACGCCGGCAGCCACAAGCGGTTGGAAGTCGACCAGCCGATCCTCACCAACGAGGATCTCGCCAAGATCCGCTCGGTTGAAGATGCGCTCGACGGCGCGTTCCGCACGGCGACGATCGACATGACCTGGGACGCGGAGAGCGGTGCCGCCGGGCTCGAGATGGCGATCAAGGAAATGTGCTGGGCCTCGACCGAGGCGGTGCTGGCCGACAAGAACATCCTGATCCTGTCCGACCGCGCACAAAGCACCGATCGCATCCCGATGCCCGCGCTGCTGGCGACGGCGGCGGTGCATCACCATCTCGTCCGCCAGGGCTTGCGCATGCAGACCGGGCTGGTCGTCGAGACGGGCGAGGCGCGCGAGGTGCACCACTTCTGCGCGCTGGCCGGCTATGGCGCGGAAGCGATCAACCCCTACCTTGCGTTCGAGACGATCGAGCTGATCCGCGCCGAAAGCGACGTGCCGCTGACCCCGCGCGACGCCGAAAAGAACTACATCAAGGCGATCGGCAAGGGCATCCTCAAGGTCATGTCCAAGATGGGCATCTCGACCTACCAGTCGTATTGCGGCGCGCAGATCTTCGACGCGGTCGGGCTGTCGTCGGCGTTCGTCGACACGTACTTCACCGGCACCGCGACCACGATCGAGGGCGTCGGCCTGCTCGAAGTGGCCGAGGAATCGGTGCGCCGCCATGCCTCGGCCTGGGGCGACAATCCGATCTACCGCAAGATGCTCGACGTGGGCGGGATGTACCAGCTGCGCCTGCGCGGCGAGGAACACGCGTGGACTGCGGCCAACGTTGCCGCGCTCCAGCACGCGGTGCGGGGCAACAACCCCAAGAACTACGCCGAGTTCGCCGCCTCGATCAACGAGCAGGCGATCCGGATGCTGACCATCCGCGGGCTGATGGAGCTGAAGCCGGCGGACGAGCCGATCGACATCTCCGAAGTCGAACCGGCCAGCGAGATCGTCAAGAAGTTCGCCACCGGCGCGATGAGCTTCGGCTCGATCAGCCGCGAGGCGCACACCACGCTGGCGCGCGCGATGAACCGCATCGGCGGCAAGTCCAACACCGGCGAAGGCGGCGAGGAAGCCGATCGCTTCAAGCCGATGGCGAACGGCGATTCGATGCGCTCGGCGATCAAGCAGGTCGCGAGCGGACGCTTCGGCGTGACCGCCGAATACCTCGTCAACGCCGACGATATCCAGATCAAGATGGCGCAAGGTGCCAAGCCCGGCGAAGGCGGCCAGTTGCCCGGCGACAAGGTCGACAAGAACATCGCCAAGGTGCGCCACTCGACCCCCGGCGTCGGCCTGATCTCGCCGCCGCCGCATCACGACATCTACTCGATCGAAGACCTTGCGCAGCTGATCCACGATCTCAAGAACGTAAACCCGGCCGCGCGCATCTCGGTGAAGCTGGTGTCCGAGGTCGGTGTCGGTACGGTAGCGGCAGGTGTCTCCAAGGCCCGCGCCGATCACGTGACGATTGCCGGGTATGAAGGCGGTACCGGCGCCTCGCCGCTGACCTCGCTCACCCATGCCGGCAGCCCGTGGGAAATCGGCCTGGCGGAAACGCAACAAACGTTGCTGCTCAACAACTTGCGCAGCCGCATCGCGGTGCAGGTCGATGGCGGATTGCGCACCGGGCGCGACGTCGCGATCGGCGCATTGCTCGGCGCGGACGAGTTCGGTTTCGCCACCGCCCCGCTGATCGCGGCGGGCTGCATCATGATGCGCAAGTGCCACCTCAACACCTGCCCGGTCGGCGTGGCGACGCAGGATCCGGTGCTGCGCGCGCGCTTCACCGGCCAGCCCGAGCATGTCGTCAACTACATGTTCTTCGTCGCCGAGGAACTGCGCGCGATCATGGCCGAGATGGGCTTCCGCACGCTGGCCGAGATGACCGGCCGCGTCGACCGGCTCGACACGAAGAAGGCGGTCCACCACTGGAAGGCGCAAGGCGTCGATCTGTCACGCCTGCTCCATCAGGTGGAACCGGTCGCCGGAACTTCGCTCAACTGGACGATGACGCAGGACCACGGGCTTGCGGTGGCGCTCGATCGCGATCTGATCGCGGCGTGCGACGCAGCGCTTTCCAAGGGCGAGGCGGTGCGGATCGAGCGTGAGGTGCGCAACGTCAATCGCACGGTGGGCGCCATGCTCTCGGGCGAAGTGGCCAAGCGCCACGGCCATCGCGGGCTGGCCGACAATGCCATCCAGATCACCTTTACCGGGGTCGCGGGGCAAAGCTTCGGCGCATTCCTAGCGCATGGCGTGACGCTCGATCTGACGGGCGACGCCAACGACTATGTCGGCAAGGGGCTGTCGGGCGGCCGCGTCATCGTCCGCCAGCCGGGCCATGTAAGCCGCGAGCCGACCGAGAACATCATCGTCGGCAACACCGTGCTCTACGGCGCGATCTCGGGCGAGGCGTACTTCAACGGCGTGGCCGGTGAGCGTTTTGCGGTGCGCAATTCGGGCGCGGTCGCGGTGGTCGAGGGTACGGGCGACCATGGCTGCGAATACATGACCGGCGGCGTGGTCGCGGTGCTGGGCCGGACCGGGCGCAACTTCGCCGCGGGCATGTCCGGCGGCGTGGCCTATGTCTATGACGAGGAAGGCAACTTTGCCGACCTTTGCAACAAGGCGATGGTCGATCTGGCACCTTTGTCAGCCGGGCGCGACGACGACGACGGCGCAGGCCGTCCGCAACAACGCGCCGCCGGCGTGGACGATGCGGGCATGGGCGACATGCTGCGCCATGACGCGGATCGCCTGCGCATCCTGCTGGAACGCCACCACCTCTACACCGGCAGCAAACGGGCGCGCGCGCTGCTCGACGATTGGGACGCGGCGCTGCCACGTTTCGTCAAGGTCATGCCGCGCGATTTTGCGCGGGCGTTGCGCCAGATGGAAGCCGAGCGGCTCGATGCCGCCAGCGTTGCTGCCGAATAAGGGATCAAGGGAACATCATGGGCAAGGCAACCGGTTTTCTCGAACTCGATCGCAAGGATCGCACCTATGCGGATCCTGCCGAGCGGCTGAAGCACTATCGCGAATTCGTCATCCCGCATGACGATGGCGCGCTGAAGGGGCAGGCGTCGCGGTGCATGAACTGCGGCATTCCGTACTGTCACAACGGCTGCCCGGTGAACAACCAGATCCCCGACTGGAACCACCTGGTGTACGAGGGCGATTGGCGCGAGGCGGTGGAAAATCTCCACTCGACCAACAACTTCCCCGAATTCACCGGCCGCATCTGCCCCGCCCCGTGCGAGGCGGCGTGCACGCTCAACATCGTCGACCAGCCGGTCACGATCAAGTCGATCGAATGCGCCATCGTCGATCGCGGGTGGAAGGAAGGCTGGATCACGCCGCAAGTGCCCGCCAAGAAAAGCGGCCGGTCGGTCGCGGTGGTCGGTTCGGGCCCGGCGGGCATGGCCTGCGCCCAGCAGCTGGCGCGCGCCGGGCACTCGGTCACGGTGTTCGAAAAGTCCGACCGGATCGGCGGGCTGCTGCGCTACGGCATCCCCGATTTCAAGATGGAAAAGCACCTCATCAACCGCCGGGGCATGCAGATGGAGGCCGAAGGCGTCCAGTTCCGCACCGGGGTCGAAGTGGGGGTGAGCGTGTCGTTCGCCTCGCTCCAGGAGAATTTCGATGCCGTGGTCCTGGCCGGTGGCGCCGAAGAAGCGCGCCAGCTCGAGATCCCGGGCGCGGAACTGCCCGGTGTGCGCCTCGCGATGGAATTCCTCACCCAGCAGAACAAGCGCAACGCCGGCGACGATGAACTGCGCGCCGCGCCGCGCGGATCGCTGACCGCAACCGGCAAGCACGTCATCGTCATCGGCGGGGGCGATACCGGATCGGATTGCGTCGGCACGTCGAACCGGCAGGGCGCGGCCAGCGTGACCCAGCTGGAAATCATGCCCAAGCCGCCCGAAAGCGAAGACAAGGCGATGACCTGGCCCGACTGGCCGCTGCGCCTGCGCACCTCGTCGAGCCACGAAGAAGGCGTCGCGCGCGACTGGGCGGTGCTGACCCGGAATGTGGTCGGCGACAACGACGTGCGCGGCCTCGAATGCGTCCGCGTCGAATGGGTCGGCGGCAAGATGCAGGAAGTGCCCGGATCGGAGTTCACGCTCAAGGCCGACCTCATCCTGCTGGCGATGGGTTTCACCGGCCCGCGCAAGCAGGGCATGCTGGAGCAGGCCGGGGTCGAGCTCGATGCGCGCGGCAATGTCGCGGGCAACGTGACCGACTATCGCACCAGCGACGAGGGCGTGTTCGCCTGTGGCGACATGCGCCGCGGGCAAAGCCTGGTCGTCTGGGCGATCCGCGAAGGGCGCCAGTGCGCCCGTGCGGTCGATGAAGCCCTGATGGGGGCCAGCGAGCTGCCTCGCTAGATTCGTTCGCCTGCGCGCAGCATCACTACGCGTACGTTGCCCGTCGAAGAAATGTTGCTGCGCCGCCGGTGTTCGCGGTTGCCTCGATGCGTGTTGCACTGCACAAGGCGCTTCGAGCGCCCGGTTGCGCTGATGTCGGCTCTGGTCGGGTTGGCGTCGTCATGCGGGCAATGGTTTCTCATGTCCGGGTCTGACGATACATTCGATGCAGCCTATCGAGTATTATGAATGGGCCAAGACTTGGCTGTCCGACACCACGATGATGTCGAAGGACGCGTTGCACGTCTATTTTGCGCTGACAATCCAACTGCTGGTCGCGCGCCATTCGCGCGCCCGGCTGGCCAGCATCTGGCCGCTGATCGCGCTGGCGGGACTGGAGTTCTGCAACGAGTGGATGGATTTCGTCCACTATTACGCGGCCGGGCCGGACCCACAGGCGGGCTGGCGGGCCGATACGATCAAGGACGTGATCAACACCATGATCCTGCCGATCGCGCTGTTTGCCGTGGCGCGCCTGCACCCCGATCTGCTGGTAAGGCCCCATCATGGCGATTTCGACGAGGCGGACCTGCAGGACGACCTGATGGCGAGGGCCGGGGTTCCGGCCGAATGAATTAGCTGAGCCCGGCGACCCACTTGATCGGGACTTCGGCGCTCTGCCCGATCACAACTTACTCCAGATGAGGTTGATTTCATGAAGATTGCGATGGTTGGATCGGGTTACGTGGGCCTCGTGTCGGGTTCCTGCCTGGCAGATTTCGGTCACGACGTGGTCTGCATCGACAAGGACCAGAGCAAGATT
>NZ_BCTW01000038.1 GCF_001590965.1 Novosphingobium lentum NBRC 107847 | reverse complement strand
GGGCCTTGGCCATCGCGGTGGTTTCGGACGAGTAATCGGTGTCCTGGATGCGCGAGCGGGCGTCGGACAGGTTGGTGGCGTTGCTGGTCAGGTTGTTGATCGCCGATTCGAGGCGGTTCTGCCCGGCACCGAGCGAGGCGCGGTTGGCGGTGATGTCGGCCAGCGCGGTGTCGACGTTGGTGATCGTGGTGGCGGCCTTGGTCGCGTCGGTCACGTCGAGCGCGGTGGCGCTGATCTTGGTGCCGTCGATCGCCGTGCTGGTCAGCGTGACCACGTCCACGGTGTTGGCGCCGGTCTGGATGTCGAACGTCTTGTCGGTGCCCGCGGTCGTGCTGAACAGCACGTTGCCGTTGAACTTGGTGTTGGCCAGCACATCGCCGACCTGCTGCGTCAGGTTGGTGACTTCCGACTGCATCGCGGTGCGATCCGAAGCCTGATAGGTACCCGACTTCGACTGCACGGCCAGTTCCCGCACGCGCTGCAGCATGTTGGTGACTTCGGACGCGGCGCCTTCGGCGGTCTGCGCCAGCGAAATGCCATCGTTGGCGTTGCGCACGCCCTGGGTCATGCCGCGGATTTGCGAGGTCATCGAGGTGGCGATGGCGAGGCCGGCGGCATCGTCCTTGGCCGAGTTGATGCGCATGCCGGTCGCCAGGCGTTCCTGCGCGATGCCGAGCATCTTGCTCGCCATGTTGGAGGCATTGGTGGCGCGGATGGCGGAGATATTGGTGTTGATGACAGTCACTTGGAAGCTCCAGCATTGTGCGCAACCGGCGGTCCAGCCAGCGGTCGCGCAGTTCGACTGTCTTCCTGAACGACCGTTACCAAGCATAGTTAAGTGTCGTGGTTAAAAATTGTTTGCGCAGGCCAGCAATGACGGTCGCGCGCGCTTACCCCGCCGGCATCTGCTGGCTGGCGCAGTGGAAACCCCCGCCGCCCGCCAGCACCGCGTCGGCCATCAGCCCGATCGTGGCGCGACCGGGAAACTGCGCCGCGATGGCGGCGACACCCGCTTCGTCGTGGGGTGAGCCGAAGATCGGCACGACCACCAGGTCGGTAGCGATCACGAAGTTCATGTAGCTGGCGGGCTGCACGAAATCGCCTTCGCTGATGCGGCCGGGCGACGGCACGGTGACCACCTCCACCCCGAAGGCGCGCGCGCGTTGCGCAGCGTCGGCATAGATCGCGGCGTTGGGGTCATCCGGCCCGGTGGCCTCGGGCAGCGCCAGCCGGTTGGGCGCGACAAAGCGGGCAAGGTTGTCGACATGGCCGTCGGTGTGATCGTTGACCAGCCCGTCGCCCAGCCACAGCACGCGGGTGTAGCCGAGGTCTCGCGCCAGCCGCGCCTCGATCTCGCCGCGCGACAGGGTGGGGTTGCGGTTGGGGTTGAGCAGGCACTGTTCGGTGGTGACGACCAGCCCGGTGCCGTCGCCATCGAGCGCGCCGCCCTCCAGCACCCAGTCGCACTGCGTGGCGGCCAGCCCCGCGCTGTGGGCAAGGTCGGCGCCGATCGCCTCGTCGCCCGCCATCAGGTACTTGCCGCCCCAGCCGTTGAACCCGAACAGCCGCGCGGTTCGCTTGCCGCCTCCATTCACGCCGCCCTCGCCCGTGACCACCAGCGGCCCGGTATCGCGCAGCCACACATCGCCATAGACGCGCCGCTCCAGCGTGACCGCCGGGCTGGCGAGCGAGGCCGCGCGCGCCGCGTTCGCCGCATCGCGCACCACCAGCCGCACCGGCTGCCCGGTATCGGCCACCGCACTGGCGAACGCGGCAATCTGCTCCTGCGCGCGCGCCAGCACGCCGGACCACTCCGCCTCATCATGCGGAAAGCCGACCCACAGCCAGTCCTGCGGATGCCATTCGGGGGGCATTGTATAAATTGACATATGTATATTCTCAAAATATACATCGAATCGACATTGAGGAGGCGTTCGATGGGCAAATATGATCCGCTGACCCACTATCTCGAAACGCGCCCGGAGGAAATCTGGGACGCGCGATTTGCCGAGGTTGAGCGCGTGTTGGGATTTCCCTTGCCGCGCAGCGCGCACGAATATCCCGCGTGGTGGGCCAACCAGGAACCCGGCCACAGCCAGACCCAAGGCTGGCGCGGGGCAGGCTGGGAAACCAGCCAAGTCGATCTTGCGTCCAAGAAGGTCCGCTTCACACGACGGAGCAATAGATCGAAGCCCCGTCCAGCACCCGAAGCGGGTCTGGTCGGCAGCAAGGCCTCCGATCTCGAACCACTGTTCCAGAAGGCCATCGCAACGACCGGCATTGCGGACCGCGCCGTCCTGATGCGGATGGCGCTCGAAGCCTTGATCCAGGCGGAAACGGCCAGATATCTCGATGGCATCGGCGGCACCGATCCCATGGCGAAGGCACCGCCGCGCAGGCGTTTCACATGGCGGTCGTGATCGACACGTCGGTCTGGATCGAGCATTTCCGGCAAGCCCGGCCCGAGATCGCCGCATTGGCCGGCGCGGGCGATCTGTTGATGCATCCTTTCGTCATCGGCGAACTCGCGCTCGGTTCGGTGCCCGACCGTGAGCGGCTGCTGCGATTTCTGGGAGCGCAGCGCTCGATTGATCCGGCCGCCCCTGCCGCGTTGCTGGTGTTCATCGACGAACACCGGCTTCACGGCAGCGGTATCGGTTATGTCGATGCGCAGCTTCTCAAAGGCTGCCACGACCATGCTGCGCAACTGGCGACGCTCGACCGCCGCCTTGCCCAACAGGCTGACAAGCTGGGCCTGCTCTACGCGTCCTGACGGTCACTTCCCCGCCAGGCTGTCATCGCGCACCTTGCGGAATTCGTCGGTGGGGTGCCAGTTGGGCCAAGTCGTCGAAGTCGCCAGCGCGTGGCCGAGCGCGTAGTAGACGCCGACATCCTCGGTGATGCCCGACCAGTCCCAAGTGGGCGAATACTGGTCGCTCGGCTGGTGGTAGCGGTGCTTGTTGTAGTCGTCGGCCGCCGCCTCACCCGCCGCCGTGCCGCCGTTGAGCAGATCCGTGCCGCGCGCAATGTCGAACATCGGCACGCCGCGCTTGGCCAGGCTGAAGTGGTCCGAACGGTAGTAGTGCCCGCGCTCGGGATGGTCCTCGGCGGTTTCGGTCAGGCCTTTGGCGGCCAGCGTCTGGCGGAAGATCGCGGTGAGGTCGGACTTGTCGCCGCCGGTCATGCTGTAATCCTTGGCCACGCCGGCGGGCAGCAGCGCGTCCATGTTCACCCCGCCGACGGTCTTCGCCAGCGGAAAGACCGGGTGGCGGGCGTACCATTCGGAGCCGAGCAGGCCCGATTCTTCGAGCGTGACCGCCAGGAACACCTGGCTGCGCGGCGCGGGGCCGGCTTTCACGTTGGCCTCGGCCAGCGCGGCGAGTGCGGCGACGCCGGTGGCATTGTCGACCGCGCCGTTGCAGATGCCGTCACCGGTCGCGTCCGCCTTGCAGTGGCCGAGATGGTCCCAGTGCGCCGAGTACAGCACGTATTCGTCACGCCGCGAGGTGCCGGGCAGGATGCCGACGACGTTGTGCGAGGTCGACTTGCGGATCGCGTTGTCGAACGAGAGGCTGGCCTTCAGCCCCAGCGGGACCGCGTGAAAGCCCTTCTGTTGTGCTGCCGCCGTCAGCGTGGCGAGGTTCTTGCCCGCCGCACCCAGAATCGCTTCGGCCACCGGCTTCTGGATCCAGCCGTTGGCGACCGTCTGGTCCATGCCGTTGTTGGCCGACTGCACGAAGTATTGCGCGCCCGACCAGCTCGACTGCACCACGTTCCAGCCATAGGCGGCGGGGAACGTGTCGTGCACGACCAGCGCGGCGGTGGCGCCCTGCCGTGCCGCTTCCTCGAACTTGTAGGTCCAGCGGCCGTAGTAGGTCATGCGGCGGCCCTTGAAGAGACCGTCCTGGCTGTCCATCGCATAGTCGGGATCGTTGACCAGGATCACTGCGGTCTTGCCGTGCATGTCGATGCCCGCATAGTCGTCCCAGCCCAGTTCGGGGGCGTGGATGCCATAGCCCACGAACACCAGCTCGCTGTCCTTCACGTCGGTACGCGGCACGGCGCGGTAGCTGCCCGCGACCATCTCGTTGCCATAGGCGAACTGCAGCGGCGTGGCACCGCCGGTGACCGTCAGGCCCGACTGGTGGCTGGCGGTGATCTCCACCGTTGGCACGTCCTGCAGCCAGCTGCCGTGGTTGCCCGGCTGGAGCCCGGCGGCCTTGAACTTCGCGATGATGTAGCCGGTCACCTTGGGTTCGACGGCGGTGCTGGGTGCGCGGCCTTCGAACGCATCGGACGCCAGCGTCTGCACCATCGCCTTCATCAGCGGCACGTCGATCGCGGGGGTACGGGTGGCGGCGGCATGCTGCACCGAAGCGGCGCGCGCACGGTGGTGCGGCGCTATCTTGGCCGAGGCATCGGCGGTGCCGAGCGACAGGCTGGCGCAGGCCGCGAGCAGGGCGAAACGACGGATCTGACGAGAAGTGGATAGCGATGGAAACACAGGTGCGACCTTTCGAATGCGGAAATCCGCGGCCGCGATCGGGCCGCGCATGATGCCCCAACGATGGCAGAGCGATTTCGGCCACGCAAGGCGAGCGCGCTTGATCGCGGCGGAGCAAGCGGGCAGGCAGGCAGCCATGCAACAGGCCGCGCCTTCCGCCGACTGGACCGATGCCCTGCGGCGCGCGCGCCGACACGCGCCGTTCCTGTCGCGCGCGCTGGATTGCCTGCCCGAACTGGAGGCACTGCTGGCCGCCGGACAGTTCGAGGCGGCGATGGCGCAGGCGCTCAGCGCGGGCGACGGTGCGCCCGACGTCGGCAGCGCGTTGCGGCGCGAGCGGCTGGCGCTGGCGCTGGTCGTGGCGGCGGGCGATCTGGCGGGCGCGCTGCAGCTGACCGGGGTCGTGGCACTGCTGTCTGCATTTGCCGACCGCGCGCTCGACGCCGCGATCGTGGACGCCATCGTCCAGCGCACGCCCGATGCCGATCCGGTGGGCTTTTCCGCGATCGCGCTGGGCAAGCACGGCGCGCAGGAACTGAACTATTCGTCCGACATCGACCCGATCCTGCTGTACGATCCGGCCCGCCTGCCCCGCCGCGAGCGCGACGATCCGGGCGAGGCGGCGCAGCGCATCGCCCGCCGCATCGTCGATACGCTGTCGACCCACACCGCCGACGGCTATGTGTTCCGCGTCGACTTGCGGCTGCGCCCCGCATCCGAGGTCAGCCCGCTGGCGCTGTCGTTTGAGGCGGCGATCACGCATTACGAATCGAGCGCGCTGGCGTGGGAGCGCGCCGCCTATATCCGCGCCCGCGCCGCTGCCGGCGATATCGCAACGGGCAACGATTTCCTGGCCACCGTCCGCCCGTTCGTATGGCGGCGCAGCCTCGATTTCGGCGCGATCGCGGAGATCGGGCGGCTGACGCGGCGCATCCGCGAGCACTATTCGGGCGGGCAGGCCGTGCGCCCCGGCTACGACCTGAAGCGCGGGCGCGGGGGCATCCGCGAGGTGGAATTCTTCGCCCAGACGCACCAGCTGATCCATGGCGGGCGCATTCCCGCGCTGCGCCTGCGCGGCACGCGCGCCTCGCTCGATGCGCTGGCGGCGCACGACATCATCGCGGCAGACGATGCGCTGGTGCTGGGGCAAAGCTATGACCGGCTGCGCACGATCGAGCATCGCCTGCAGATGGTGGGCGACCAGCAGACCCACCACCTGCCCGCCGACGCCGCCGCGCTCGACAGCGTGGCGCAGCTTGACGGACTGGCCGATGGCGCGGCGCTGGTGGCGGAACTGGCGGCGATTTCCGAGGTGGTCGGCGCGCGCTACGATGCGCTGATCGAAAGCATCACCCCCGCCGGTGCGGTGGTGGTCGAGGCGCTCCCGCTGCGCCACGAGCTTCAGGCGCTGGGCTTCGACGACCCGGCTGCGATGGAGCGGCGGATCGACGGCTGGCTGGGCGGCAACATCCGCGCGCTGCGCAGTGTCGAGGCGCGCGCCGCGTTTGCCGGGATCCGCCCGCAATTGCTCAAAGCGCTCGCCGAAGCGCCGGACCGTGAGCGTGCGCTGCTGCGGTGGGAACAGCTGCTGGCCAGCATGCCGTCGGCAATCAACGTGCTGCGCCTGCTGGAAGCGCGGCCGGGGCTGCTGACCATCGTCATGCGCATCCTGGCCCATGCCCCGCTGCTGGCCGACGAGCTGGCGCGGCGCAGCGACCTGCTCGACACGCTGATCGATCGCAGCGCGTTCGACCTGCCGGGCAGCGTGGCCGAGATCGCGCAAGCGCTCGCGCATGGCGAGGACGGCGACGACTACCAGCGCCTGCTCGATACCGTGCGGCGGCGCGTGGGCGACATCCGCTTTTCACTGGGCGTGCAGTTGATCGAAGGCCAGAACGGCCAGCAAGCAGCGCGCGATCCGCTGGAAATCGCCGCAGCCTTGGCGCGGGTCGCGGAAGCGGCGCTGGCGGTCCTGGCCGATGCCGCGATCGCCGAATTTGCTGAGGCGCACGGCCATGTTCCGGGCAGCGCGATCGTGGTCCTCGGGCTGGGCCGGTTCGGCGGCGGCGCGCTGACCCACGCGTCCGACCTCGACCTGGTGTTCCTGTTCAGCGGCGAGCACGGTGGCGAATCCGATGGCCGGCGGCCGCTGGGATCGACGCTGTACTTCAACCGGCTGGCGCAGCGGATCATCGCCGCGCTGAGCGTGCCCACGGCGGCGGGCGCTTTGTACGAAGTGGATACGCGGCTGCGCCCCTCGGGTGCGCAAGGGCCGATCGCGGTCAGCCTGTCGAGCTTTGCGCGCTACCAGCGCGAAGATGCGTGGACGTGGGAACACATGGCGCTGTGCCGCGCGCGGCCCCTGTACGGCAGCACCGGCGACATTGCCGCGCTGCAGGCGATCATCGACGACGTGCTGTGCGCTCCGCGCGATCCAGGCAAGCTGGTGGCCGATGCGCTGGAGATGCGGCGCGAAATGGCGCGGCACAAGGCACCCAAAGGCCCGATGGACGTCAAGCTGGCACGCGGCGGGCTGGTCGATCTGGAGTTTGCGGTCCACGTGCTGCAACTGCGCCACGGCATCGGGCTCACCCCGCAACTGGGCGAGGCGGTGTCGCTGCTGGCAGACGCCGGGCTGCTGCCCGCCGCGACGCGCGCCGCGCACGGCTTGCTCACGCGGTTGCTGGTGGTGGTGCGGCTGGTCGCGCCCGATGGCGCCTTTCCGCCCGAATCGAGCCGCCGGATCGTGGCCGAGGCTTGCGGGATCGACAGCTGGGACGGCTTGCTTGCCGGGCTGGACCACGCCAAGGCAGACGTCGCCGCAGCATGGCGCGCGGCGTTCGGCAGCGCATTGGAGGACGAGACATGAGCGAACCATTCGGTCCGGGTGACACGATGCCCGACGGGACGATGACCGCGCCCGACGGCAGCACCGTCCGCCCCGCGGATTTTGCCGGCAAGCCGCTGGTGGTGTTCTTCTACCCCAAGGACGACACGCCCGGCTGCACCACCGAGGCCAAGGACTTTTCCGCGCTGGCCGGTGACTTTGCCGCCGCCGGGGTCGCGGTGCTTGGGGTGAGCAAGGATCCGCCCGCCAAACACGCGAAGTTCATCGCCAAGCATGACCTGACCGTGCCGCTCGCCACCGATGCGGAAAACCACGGCCTGTCCGATGCGCTGGGCATCTGGACCGAAAAGGCGATGTACGGCCGCACCTACATGGGCATGGTCCGCACCACCTACCTGATCGGCAGCGACGGCAAGATCGTGCGCGTGTGGGACAAAGTGAAGGTCAAGGGCCACGCCGACGAGGTGCTGGCAGCGGCACAGGCGCTCTGACCATTTCCATGGCGGAACACGACGGCTCGGTAGCGGCGGCGATCCGTGCGGCGCTGATGATCGCGGAACCGCGCGACAAGGCGCTGGCGACGCGGGCGGTCGCGCGCGACTTTGCCGCCGGGCGGCTGTCCTTCCGGTTCGACGTCGCGATGCCCGATCGGCCGGCGCGGCCCGCCGAACCGGTGCTGCTGGCGCCCACCGCCATGCCCCGGCGCGGACGCGGCGGATCGGAACGCGGGCGCATCGCCTTGTTGCACGCCATCGCGCACATCGAATTCGTCGCGATCGACCTTGCGCTCGACATGGCCGGGCGGTTCGGCGGAGGACGCGGGGCCGAGTTCGTCAGCGACTGGCTGTCGGTCGCCGCCGATGAGGCGATGCATTTCGCGCTGGTCGAACGCAGGTTGCGCACGCTGGGCAGCCGCTATGGCGCGCTGCCTGCGCACGATGGCCTGTGGGACGCCGCGATGGACACCGCGCACGATGTTGCGGCGCGGCTGGCGATCGTGCCGATGGTGCTCGAGGCGCGCGGTCTGGACGTGACGCCGGTGATGATCGAGCGCTTCACGGCGGCGGGCGACACGACCAGCGCGCGCATCCTCAAACGAATCCTTGACGATGAAATCCGCCATGTGCGGTTCGGCACAAAACACTTTGCGATGGTGTGCGATGAACGCCGAGAATCGCCTGACGATTTCTGGAAATGCTTGGTCGCACGGCACTTTCGTGGCGACCTGAAGCCGCCATTCAACGACTCGGCGCGCCAACGGGCCGGTCTGCCGCTGGTTTCGGCCTGCGTACTTGCCTTGTAAATCTTTAGGCAGCTAACCCCGAATGCACGAGATGGCGGGGGGTTCCGACCAACTCTGAAATCGATCAAGCGGCCCGGCAGATACCCTGCATGGCCACGTGGTCTGAAGTTTTGCTGCGATGCAGCGCGACGCGACAAAGGGTGCAGCAAGCCACCCGATCGCGTCGAAAAAAGGTTGGTCGGGTCTCAATGTCGCAAAACATGTTTCTCAAGTTTGCATTCGGCGCCATCGCCGCTTCGGGGTTTGCCGTAACCGCCACCCCGGCCCTGGCCAGCAGCGCTTCTTCCGCCGACATCGCCGCTCCGCTTCGCGCTGCCGAAGCGTCGAAGACCACGGCCGACACCGGTGACGAGGAATTCCGCCGGCTGTTCTCCAGCTGGCAGGCGCTCGACAGCCACTCGATCCAGAGCCCGGTCACGCGCAGCGGCAGCGTCTCGATCCCGTCGCTGATGCCGGTTTCGGGCGTCCACCTTACCAGCGGTTACGGCATGCGCTGGCACCCGGTGCTCGGCGGCCGCCGCCAGCACAAGGGCGTCGACCTCGCCACCCCGGTCGGCACCCCGATCCACGCTTCGGCCGACGGCGTCGTCGGCAAGGCCGACTGGTTCGGCGGCTACGGCCTCTATGTCCAGATCGAACACGGCGGCAATCTCGAAACCCGCTACGGCCACATGTCGCGCATCGCGGTGGCCGAGGGTGAGCACGTCCACAAGGGCGAAGTGATCGGCTACGTCGGCACCACCGGCCGCTCGACCGGCCCGCACCTCCACTACGAAGTGCGCGTGAACGGCGAAGCGGTTAACCCCATCCCCTACATGCAGGGCGGCGAGACCAAGCTGCTCGCCAGCAACGACCCGGCAGAGGGTCGCGGCGGGCCCGACTGAACGGGCGCGACTGATCAGGCCCGATTGACAGACATTCGCCACCGGCGCAAAGCCGGGGCACCAGATTGCATCTTGGAGAGGGTGCAAGGAAAAAGGCGGCGAGCAATCGTCGCCTTTTTCTTTTGGGGGCGGGGGGGTGGATCGACAGGACTGAATGCCCGAGATCAGTCGCGGAGCAGGATCGTCAGCCACTCTATGGATGCGCTTCATCCCACCCGAACACATCTTCGATACCGACACCGAAGATTCTAGCGATGCGAAATGCACTCTCCAGACTGGGCGAATAGCGGCCTTGCTCAATCGCGATAACGGTTTGCCGCGTCACACCGATGGCATCGCCGAGGGCGGCCTGGCTCATCTGGCCATGCGTTTCGCGCAGTTCACGAACACGGTTGGTGATCGGCGGGCTTTTGCCCACGGTCAGGAATTCCGCCGGATCAGGACAATCTGAAAAGCGTATTCAGCGATCTGGGACACGATCAGGCTCGCCATGATCATGTGGAACAGCAGAATGCCATCCTGCTGGTAGACGAAGCGCAGCAGCGAGGTGGCCGCCCCCGCTCCCAGAACGATCCCCGACCAATGCCCAGCCCGATCGAGCAACGGCTTTTCCCGTTCGTCGGCAGGGGCACTGGCGGCTTTCGGCGCGAGAATTGCCATCGCCGCCTGGACCACCACGGACACTGTAACTACCAGTAGTGTGAAGGGGATGAATAGGGACACTGGTGGCGTTGCCTGGCCAATCCCCCGCGAGGCCGCCAACGCGATATCGACATAGTAAAGGCCCGCTGCCACCATCAGCGCGCCCATCACCCACGCCGATTTCTCTCTGAACGACATACCGCTCTCCATCGTGTAAAAAATATTTGACATGAGTGGGCTGCCAAGGGGGACATGTCAAATATTTTTTACACGATGGAGATCTTCTTGCGTGATGTGCCCGGCCCCTCAGCCGAAAAGAATACCCTTCCCGAACGCAATCCGCTCGCGGATGTTGCCGCATCGGGTTTGGGGCGCTGGCATGGAGACGCGGGCTTTGGGGCGTGGGCTTTGGGGCGTGGGCTTGGGGGGCGTGAGCCTGAAGGCGCGGGTCCAGTGCGGCGCACCCCACCCCACCACCCCACCTTTCCCGTTGCGCGCTTTAATCGATCGGTTAATCTTGCATCGACGCGGCCGCCAAGGGCCGGGCAGCGAGAGGATTGCCAGCGATGCGCCACCACCCTTCGGCCCATGCCGAGACCCGGCCCGATCGGGCGGCGGTGATCATGGCCGGCAGCGGCCGGGTCGTGACCTATCGCGAGCTGGACGAGGCCAGCAACCGCTTTGCCCACTTGCTGCGCGCGCGCGGGCTGCAGATCGGCGACACGGTGGCGTTCTGCCTGGAGAACGAGGCCGAGTTCTTCGCGCTGTGCTGGGGCGCGCAACGCGCCGGGCTGGTCTATGTCGCGATATCCTGCCGCCTCACCGCGCCCGAGATCGCCTATATCGCCGGCGACAGCGGGGCCGGCCTGCTGGTGGGGTCCGCCGCGCTCGCCACGGTGCTCGATGACGTGGCGCGGCTCGCGCCAGCGGTGCCGCAGTTGCGCCTTGGCGGCAGCGGCGCGCTCGATCTGGGCGCCGCGCTGGACGCGATGCCCGCCACGCCGGTCGCCGACGAGCGCGCCGGGCGCGACATGCTGTATTCCTCGGGCACCACGGGCAAGCCCAAGGGCGTGCTGGTGCCGTTGCCCGAAGACCCGGCGATCGGCGGCGGCAATTCGCTGATGGCGCTGGCGAGCGACGCGTTCGGCATCGGCGGCGACGCGGTGTATTTGTGCCCCGCCCCGCTCTACCACGCCGCGCCGCTGCGCTGGTCGATGACCGTGCACCGGCTGGGCGGCACCGTGGTGGTGATGGAGAAGTTCGATCCCGAGGCCGCGCTGCAGGCGATCGAAACCTACCGCGTGACCGACAGCCAGTGGGTGCCCACGCATTTCGTGCGGCTGCTGAAACTGCCTGCCGAGGTGCGCGCGCGGTATGACCTCACCTCGCTCA
Organism: Novosphingobium lentum NBRC 107847; assembly: GCF_001590965.1. Classification (GTDB taxonomy): domain Bacteria; phylum Pseudomonadota; class Alphaproteobacteria; order Sphingomonadales; family Sphingomonadaceae; genus Novosphingobium; species Novosphingobium lentum. The sequence goes on along the minus strand of NZ_BCTW01000038.1, from coordinate 6,766 downwards.
AATGCGCGATCCACGCCGCCGCGCCGTGCCCGGTGCCGGTCAAGCAGGCGATGATCGACTGGTGGGGGCCGGTGCTGGCCGAATACTACGCCGGGACCGAAGGCAACGGCTTCACCTTCATTTCGACACCCGAATGGCTGACCCACCCCGGCTCGGTCGGGCGCGCGCTGCGCTGCACGGTGCGGATCTGCGACGAGGCGGGCGACGAAGTGCCGCCGGGCACCGAAGGCCAGGTGTTTTTCGAGGGCGGCACTCCGTTCAGCTATCACAACGACCCCGCCAAGACCCGCGAGGCGACCAACCGGCACGGCTGGACCAGCCTGGGCGACGTGGGGCGGCTGGACGAGGACGGCTACTTGTACCTGACCGACCGCAAGAGCTTCATGATCATCTCGGGCGGGGTCAACATCTACCCGCAGGAGATCGAGAACCTGCTGATCACCCACCCCAAGGTGGCAGACGTTGCGGTGATCGGCGCGCCCGATCCGGATCTGGGTGAACGCGTGGTCGCGGTGGTCCAGCCCGCCGACATGGCGCAGGCCGGGCCGACGCTCGCGCGCGAGCTGGCCGACTGGCTGGCGCCGCAGCTGTCACGGGTCAAGCAGCCGCGCGCGATCGACTTTCGCGCCGAACTGCCGCGCGAGCCGACCGGCAAGCTGTTCAAGCGCCTGCTGCGCGAGGAATACCGCGCCGCGGCGGTCGCGGCGGCGTGAGTGGCGGATAGCCGCTTGGGATTGATATGAACCGCTCATCCTGAGGAGCCCCGTTGATTCAGGCCTCAGCTCGCCGGCTGCGGGTGCCGGGGCTCGAGGATCAGCGTGCCGCCTTCCACGCGCCAGCCTTTCAGCCGCGAGAGGAAGTTCATGCCCAGCACGTTGAGCCCGCCGGTCGATCCGGTGACGATCGCATCGAGATCGCGCGCCACCACCGATCCGAAGCGCAAAGTCCCGATGTGGCCCAGCTGCGCCTGGATGGTGCCGTTGGCGGTGCGCACGATCACCGGCAGGCGCAGCGGATCGGGCGCGATGCCGGCGGCGCGCGCCGCATCGTCGGACAATGCGGTAACCGTGGCGCCGGTATCGACCATGAACCGCTGCGCCGATCCATCGACCTCGGCCTCGATCCAGTAATGCCCGTCGGATGACAGCGGAATGCGGGTTTCGGTGCCAACCACGGTCTGCGCGGGCAGGCCCAGGTTGGGCGCCAGCGCATCGAACGCCGGATCGAGCCGCACCAGCCGCAGGCAGGCCACCGCCAGCACCGCGATCAGCCCCAGGTTGCCCAGCGTGCGCAGGAAGCGGCCCGTGGACGGCAAGCGCCGCCCCAGCAACCCGCCGACGATGCCCAGCACAATCGCCCCCAGCGCCACCAGCACCAGCGGCGGCAGCGACGCGACCCATGCGGGCGGTGCCGGCAACCGGCTGATGAAGGTACGCAGGGAGGTCACGCCGGATGCCATGCCACAGCCAAGCTTTCGCTAAACTGAGCGAAACTGTCAGAAAACCGGGCTAAAGCGGGGTAATGTGGTATCGGGCCGGATCGGGCGGGAACGCCTTCGACCCCGCCCGGTTGCATCCCCGACACCCTCTCCCCGCGACCGGATTGCCATGACGCTATTGATCAACACCAGCCTGGCCTATTATTTTGCCATGCCAACCGATTTCCTGCTGCAGATCGAAGCGGCGATGATTCCCGAACAGTTCATCGAAAACGCCGCGATCGCCTGTACGCCGACCGAGCATTTCACCCGCGTGGCCGCGCAGGATGCGATCGGCGACCGCATCTGGGTGCGGCACGAAGGCAAGTTCGAGGCGACGTACAGCGCGCGCGTCAGCGTGCATCGCCTGCTGGCCGACATCTCGATGCTCGAAGCGGTGCCGCCGCACCAGCTTCCCGGCGAGACGGTGCAGTACCTGATGGATTCGCGCTATTGCCCGGCGTGGCGCTTCCAGTCGTTCGTCGAGGCCGAGTTCGGCGGGTTTACCGGCGGCATGCGCATCGCCGCGATGCGCGACTGGATCGCGCGCTGGTTCAGCTATGTCCCCGGATCGAGCGACGCCAACACCACCGCGCTCGACAGCTTTGTCGAGCGGCGCGGGGTGTGCCGCGACTTTGCCCACGTGATGATCTCGTTCGCGCGCGCATCGGCGATCCCGGCGCGCTTCGTCAGCGTTTATGCGCCCGACGTGATGCCGCAGGATTTCCACGCGGTGGCCGAAGTGTTCCTCGCCGCGCCCGACGGCAACGGCGGCACCTGGCAGCTGGTCGATGCCACCGGCATGGCCAACCCGGCGGAAATCGCCAAGATCGGCGTGGGCCGCGACGCCGCCGACGCCAGCTTCCTCAGTTCTTACGGTTATGCCGAACTGATGGACAAGCAGATCACGGTGACGCGGACATAATCTGTCCACTGCCGTGGATGCGGCACCGGCCCGCTCCCCCGCCCGGCCACCCATAAGATATCCTGTCGGGTGGCCGGGCGGGGGAGCGGGCCGGTGCCGCAACTGTTTCAGCAAAGCTGAAACAGACAAAATCGCCCCTCAAACCGGCCAGTCGATCGCGCGGATCCTGCCGTGGCCGAGGCGGGCCAGCGCGGCGTCGGCAATTCCCAGCGCCAGTTTCGCCCGGCGTTGGCGCCAGCGCGGTGTGACCATCCCTGCGGCATCGCTGGACGAAGCGCGCGCCGGGCCCATCATCCGCGCCTCGAAATCGGCGATGAGTGCGTCATTGCGGATCACCGCGACGATGTCGCTGCTGGTGCGGTGGCTGGCGAAGTTGAAGTTGCTCGATCCCAGCACCAGCGCATGGCCATCGATCAGCAGCGCCTTGGCGTGGGTCATCTCGGCCAGCAGGTGCAGGCGGATGCCGGCGGCCTGCGCCACGCCGGTCAGGTAATCGCGGATCACCGGCTTGTTGTTGGGCGCGGGCGTGTAGAGATCGACTTGCGCGCCGCCCCGCGCGGCGGTGGCCAGCGCTTCGACGAACGGCATCGTCGGGTAGGCGCTGATCATCTCCACCGAGGTGCGCGCGCCCTCCACCAGATCGAGCAGCGGGCGCATCAGCGCACCGTTGGTCGTGCCATCCAGGCTGATGAGTTCGAGATCGCCGAACGTGCCGGTCGATCCCGCCGGTCGTCCCGCCCAGTCGCGTTCGAAATCGGCGACGAGAAAGTCCACCACCGAGCGGTCGGCGATGCGCAGCATCAGGTCGTGCCACGCGAAGTTGTGGTCGGAAAAGTTGATCCCGCCGATAAAGGCGACATCGTCCATCACCAGCAGTTTTTTGTGGTTGCGCAACGGGTAGCGCAGCGGATTGCCCAGCACCGGATTGGTGATCCGCACGCCGACATCGCGCGCGGCCAGGTTCGCGAACATCGCCAGCGTCGCCTTGGCTTCTGCCCGCACCGACGCCGGGCGCGCGGGCAGCGGCAGCATCGTGTCGTTGATGACGTTGCGGCTGTAATCGTCGACCAGCACGCGCCGGTCGGTGGCGGTGGCCGTGTCGATCGCGTCGGCGACCGCAGCGCCGGCGGTGTCGCATTCGAACGTCATCGCCTGCACCAGCACGCGGCGGCGGGCGGCGGCGACATCGGCACGCGCGCGCGTCCAGAATGCGCCGGAACCGATCAACAGGTCGTAACGGGAAGCAGGATCGGTCACCGGCACGGCGCTTGCCAGCGACGCGCGCGCTACGCAAGCCGGGCGACCGAACAAACCTGTACGCAACGGAAATGGTAACCAAACCGGTCTATCGACCGCCGGGTAAGGATTGCGTGCGCGCACGTCCCGGGGCGGGACGAGGGGGCAGGCCCCACTCGCAATTTTGCGCCAGTGCGCTATCTTGCGCCGATCAATGGAGCGTTTCGACATGGCAGGTTTCGGCGGTCTGGCGATTTTTCAGAAGCGCATCGTGCAGGTATCGCTGGGCATGGTCGCGATGGGGCTGGCGTCGGCGCTGGCGTTCCACACCGGCCAGGACGTGGCGCAGACCTTTTTCGATCGTGGCGACGGCGCTCCCAAGAAGGCGGCATCGGTTGCCGTCGCGCCGGCCAGCACAGCGCCAGCTTCAGCCGCCGCCGGTTCCGCCGCAAAGCCCGATCCGCAGCTGGCCGCCGCCGTGCCGGCCGATTCCCCGTTCGTCGTCAAAAGCATCCTCAAGATCGACGGGCCGATCAAGTTCGGCCAGTATTTCTGGGACGAATCCAAGGCCCCCGCCACCGGGCCGGTCGTCATCACGGTCGATCTGCAGGCGCGCACGCTGTCGATGTTCCGCGACGGGCACGAGATCGGCGCCGCCGCGATCCTCAAAGGGTATGGCGACAAGCCGACGCCGGTCGGCACGTTCCCGATCCTGGGCAAGGACGCCGATCACCACAGCAGCATTTACGACAACGCGCCGATGCCGTTCACCATGCGCCTGACCAACGACGGCGTCTCGATCCACGGCAGCAAGGTGGAACTGGGCTATGCCACCAACGGCTGCGTCGGGGTGCCCGAAGCGTTTGCGAAGAAGCTGTTCGGGCAGGCCCGCGTCGGTGACAAGGTGATCATCACCGACGGCAAGCGCATCGGCGTGGGCGATCCGATCATCGCCAATACCGCGCCGGGGGCGGGTCCGGCCTAAGTCCGCCGCGCACCGCATCGGCCAGCAGCAGGGCTGCGATTATCGCTTCGCCGGAACTTCGGTGCGGTTATAAGGTTGGGCAATCTCGATGGCGGCCGCTTCTCGCCGTCATAAGGAACCCGACATGACACAGACCGCCGCCTGGGGCACCGTTGCCGCCGACCAGCCGATCACGCCCATGGCGATCGACCGCCGCGCACTGCGCGACGACGACGTGGCGATCGCCATCCAGTTCTGCGGCGTGTGCCATTCGGACCTCCACCAGGCGCGCAACGACTGGGGCGGCTCGCTCTATCCGCTGGTGCCCGGCCACGAAATCGCCGGCGTGGTCAGCGCCGTGGGCGCAGGCGTCACGGGCTTCAAGCCGGGCGACCGGGTGGCGGTGGGCTGCATGGTCGACAGCTGCCTGGAATGTGAGCCCTGCCGCGATCACGAGGAACAGTATTGCGAGCGCGGCATGACCGGCACCTACAACGGCAAGGACCGCCGCGACGGATCGCCGACTTATGGCGGCTATTCGAAGTCGATCGTGGTGCGCGAGGAATTCGTGCTGCGCGTGCCCGATGCACTCGATCTGGCGCGCGCCGCGCCGCTGCTGTGCGCGGGCATCACCAGCTATTCGCCGTTGCGGCAGTGGGGCGTCGGCCCGGGCAGCCGGATCGGCGTGGTCGGACTGGGCGGGCTGGGCCACATGGGCGTGAAGCTGGGCGCGGCGCTGGGCGCGGAGGTGACGATGATCACCACCTCGCCGGGCAAGGCCGCCGACGCGCGGGCGCTGGGGGCCAGCGACGTGCTGATCTCGACCGACGATGCGGCGATGCAGGCCGCGCTGGGCCGGTTCGACTTCATCCTCGACACGGTGCCGGTCAGGCACGATGTCCAGCCCTATCTCAAACTGCTGAAGCGCGACGGCAGCCTGGTCATCGTCGGCGCGATCGCCAAGATCGAACTGCACACGACGTTCCTGCTCGGCGGGCGCAAGCGGCTGTCGGGATCGGGCATCGGCGGCATCCGCGAAACGCAGGAGCTGCTCGATTTCTGCGCCGAGAAGGGCATCCTGCCCGATTGCGAGATGATCCGCATGGACGAGATCAACCACGCTTACGAACGCATGGAGCGCAGCGACGTGAAGTATCGCTTCGTGATCGACATGGCGACGCTGTAACGGCGCTGCAAAGCCGATGGCGGCGGCGGGTCAGACGATCTCGAACCCGTCGCCCAGCGCACCGCGCAGCTTGTCGAGCGCCTGCGATTTGAGCTGGTGGACGCGCGGTACGCTGACGTCCAGCACTTCGGCGATTTCGGCCAGGTTCAGTTCCTCGACGAAATAGAGCTGGATCACCGTCTGCAGCCGCTCGGGCAGACCGGCGATGGCGCCAGCCACCTGCCCGCGCATTTCCGCGTCGGCCAGCAGCGCGAAACTGTCGGGCCCCTGATCGGCGAACGCCATGTCGCTGTCCGAATAGCTTTCGTCGAGCGTTTCGAAACGCAGCGGTTCATTGGCCGCCTGCAGGCTGGCGAGTTCGCCTTCGCTGATGCCCATCGCGGCGGCCAGTTCGGCGCTGCCCGGTTCGCGGCCGAGGTGCACGGCCAGCGCCTCGCTGCGCTCGCGGATGATCCGGCGCCGGTCCGCCGCCCCGCGCGAAATCGGCCGGGCACGGCGGATCTGGTCGACCATCGCGCCGCGCACGCGCAGCTTGGCATAAGCGGCAAAGCCGTCCTCGCCCGGGCCGGCGTGGCGCTGCGCGCATTCGGTCAGCGCGACCAGCCCGGCCTGGACCAGATCCTCGATCTCGATCCCCGCGCGCCCCGCGCCGTGAACGTGCCACGCCAGCCGCCGCACCATCGGCAGGAAGCGGCGGATGCGATCGGCCTGATCGCCGCGATAGGCTTGCGCGGCGCCGCGGTTGCGGGGGCTGAAACTGCCTTGATCATGCTTCATGCGGCAACGCTTTCTGGCTGCGAATGGGCGGGCGACAGGGGTTGAGGTGCTTCTCCGCCGACCACCGAGATGACCTCGATCGGCTGGGCGGGCGGCAGTTCCGAAATGGACAGGACCAGGCAGGTCGGCGCGCGCTGGCGCAGCAGCGCCGACAGCGCGCGGCGGGCGCGCGGCTGCACCACCAGCGCGATGGGTGCGCCC
>NZ_BCTW01000037.1 GCF_001590965.1 Novosphingobium lentum NBRC 107847 | reverse complement strand
GACGCCCCCCGGCACACCCACCGGCACACTGGGCACCGCACCCAACTCCGTCATCCCCGAAACCATCCCTGTCATCTCGCCGCGCCAAAACCCTGAATCCGCATGACCCGAACCCGATTGACTAGGGCCCGCCCGCCCCGCGCGGGCCTTTCCGTCGATAGGAGGGGTACAGCGCAGTGCGGGTCAGCCGCAGCCGACGATGCCGCCATCGACCGGAATCTGCGCGCCGGTGACATAGCCGCCACCTTTGCCGCACAGGAACAAGATCACCGCCGCGATGTCGCGCGGACTGCCCAGCCGGCGCAGCGGGATGTGCGACAGCAGCGCAGGATCGACCTGTTCATCGTCGTCGCGCAAGTGCGCGGTCATCTTGGTCGGGAAAAAGCCGGGAATGACCGCGTTGACGGTGATGTTGCGCGCCGCCAGATCGCCGGCCAGATCGCGCGTCATCATGTGCACCGCAGCTTTCGAGGCCGAATAGCTGTAGGCGTGCAGCCGCTCGGTCTTCATCCCCGCGACCGAGCCAATGTTGATGACCCGCGCCGGATCGTCGGGCGTGCCCGCGCCCTCCAGTTCGGGCAGCAGTTCGCGCACCATCGTGAAAGGCGTCTGGACGTTGACTGCCATCACGCTGGGCCAGGCCTTGTCGGGGAACGTGTCGATCTCGCCGCCCCAGGTCTTGCCCGCGTTGTTGATCAGGATATGGCAGGGACCGACCGCCGCGCGATAGCGCTGGACCAGTTCCACTGCCGCTTCGGGCGTGGACAAGTCGGCCGGCAGCGCGATGCACCGGCCCAGCGCCGCCATCTCGGCAGCCGCAGCCTCGCACACGTCGGCCTTGCGCGACGTGATCGCCACGGTCGCGCCGGCGGACAGCAGCCCTTCGGCGATCATCCGGCCCAGGCCTTGCGCGCCGCCGGTGACGAGCGCGGTCTTGCCGGTCAGGTCGAAGAGACCTGCGGACGCGAAGGCTTGGTGCGCCATTACATCACCACCGCGATTTTGCCGAACGAGTGCTTGTCCCTCAAGTGCAGCAGCGCCTCGCGCGCTTCGGCCAGCGGGAACGTCCGCTCGATCACCGGCTTGATCTGATGCTGGTCGGCAAAGCTCAGCATCTCGCGGAAATCGACGATGTCGCCCACCTGGCTGCCGAGCAGCGTGGCGCTCTTGAGGAACAGGTCGGTCGCGTTGAACTTGATGTCGTTGCCTGCGGTCGAACCGTAGATCACGATCCGCCCGCCGGGGTTGATCGCGCGGATGTAGTTGGGCAGGCTGGGGCTGGGCGCGCCATCGAGCACGACATCGACGCCGCCGGTCATCTTGCCGATCTTCTTGCGCCAGTCGGGATCGGTGAACAGCAGGCCGTCCTTCGCCCCCATCAGCCGCGCCTGGTCGAGCACGGCCTCGCTTTCGCCGGTGCAATAGACGTTGGCACCAAGCGCCACGGCGAACGCCAGGCCGAAGGTTGCCACGCCGCCGCCAATGCCCGAAATCAGCAGCGTCTCGCCCGGCTTGAGCTGGCCCTTGAACATGATCGCGCGCCACGACGTGAGCGCGGTGAGCGGCATCGCGCCCGCTTCTTCCCACGTCATGAACGCGGGCTTGGGTGCCAGGTTCTCGACCGGCACGCAGACGTATTCGGCGATCGTGCCGGGGAACGGCATGCCGAGCAGGCCGAAGTCGGCCGCCGGCGTATCGCGGCGCGGGCCCCACTGGCGCGCGGGGTAGAGCACGACTTCATCACCCACACCGGCGCCGGTCACGCCTTCGCCCAGCATGTCGACCACGCCGGCACCGTCGCAGCCCATCACCGAAGGCAGGGTCATGCCCGGGTACTGGCCGTGCGCGATGAACAGTTCGCGGTGGTTGACCGAAGCCGCCTTGATCGCAACGCGGACTTCGCCGGGGCCGGGGGTGGGGATGGCCACGTCCCTGACCGCCACGGCTTCGGGTCCGTCGGTGGATTCGAGCAGCAGCGCCTTCATTGTCGTCATCGTATCGTACCCCGGTTGCGATGACCGGCGGCGCGACTGTTCGGGTCGCGGTGCGCGGTCGTTCGCGTCGCGGTGCGCGGTCCGGCAAATCGCGAAACCTGTCAACCGATAGGCCGGCAGGTTCCGCTAACGGGATCGATTTGCGTGACGTCAATACGAGCGCGGCAGGCCCAGGCTTTCGGCAATGCCGTTGCGCACCATTTCGTTGGTGATCGGGCCGATCCGCCACAGCCGCGAATCGCGCCAGTAGCGCTGCATGTCGGTTTCCGCCGAATAGCCCATGCCGCCCAGGATCTGGATGCCGAGATCGGCGGCCTGGTTGGCGTTTTCCGACGCCATCAGTTTCAGCATGTTGGCTTCGGTGCCGACGTTTTCGCCCCGGCTCTGCTTGTCGGCGCAGTACAGCAGCATCAGTTCGGTAGTGCGCTGCATCGTGGCGATGTCGGCGACATAGTGCTGCAGGATCTGGAACCGGCCGATGATGCCGCCAAACGCCTTGCGCTGTTTCATGTAGTCGATCGCATCTTCCAGCACGCCGTCGATCACGCCCAGGCAGAACGCGCCGACCATGATGCGTTCATTGTTGAGCGTGGGCAGCAGCATGTACCAAGCCTTGTGCGGTTCCCCCAGCACCAGCTCGTCGGGCACGAAGGCGTCCTCGAAGTGGATCGCGCACGATCCCATCGAGCGCATGCCGAGCTTGGCGAGCGGGGTGATCTTCACCCCCGGCGTGGTGGTCGGAACCCAGAACAGGGTCAGGCCCTGGTGCTTCTTTTCGGCGTCCTTGTCGCTGCGCGCGATGACCAGCAGGTAATCGGCGACATGCGCGGAGGAACTCCAGATCTTCTCGCCGTTGATTTTCCAGCCGCCATCGACGCGCTCTGCCGTGGTCGTCATCGCGCCCAGCAGATCGGTGCCGCCGGCCGGTTCGGTAAACGCGATCGCGGCCTTGAGCTCGCCAGCGGCGATCAGCGGCAGGAACTTCCGCTTCTGTTCGTCGCTGCCGTAGAGGCCGATCGACTTCGACCCGGCGAACGAAGTGATGCCCCAGATCCACGCCAGCCCGCCCAGCGAGCGGGCCAGTTCGCGCGCCAGCAGCATCTGCATCATCACGTCGCCGCCCTGGCCGCCGTATTCCTCCGAAATGCCGACGCCGTGAAAACCCGCCTCGGTGAACTTGTCCCACAGCGCGAACGGATAGGCGTGTTCGTCCGCTTCCAGCTTGCGCGCCCATTCCTTGGGCACTTCTGCGTCGACCCAGCGGTGGACCATGTCACGAAACGAACGGTATTCTTCGGGCAGTTCGAAATCCATGGGTCAGTCTCCTGTGGAAGGGGCCGGGGCATCGGCAGGATCGGCCAGCGCGATCATGCGGGCGGCCAGCGAATCGAAATGGGCAAGCGTGGCGTCCCGGTCGCCGCGCTCGATCGCGGCGAGGATGTCTTCGTGCAGGCGCAGGCCCGCCGCGCCGATCGTGCCGCCGCCGCGCAGCAGGATGAACCGCGCGACCAGCGCCAGCCGATCGAGCGTGACGCGCAGCAGTTCGGTATTGGCGGCAGCGGAAATCACGGTGGTGTGGAAGGCATGGCTGGCGCGGATCGCCACCAGCCTGCCGACAGGTCCGATCTCGGCAGCGTCATCGAGGACTCGGCGATAGTTCGCGACATGCATGCGCAAGTCGCGCACTTGTCCGCTGCGCACTTCGGGCAGGCCGCGCACGTACCCCAGCCGCCACAAGTGCGCCTGCACGTCGAGCAAGTCCCGAGTGGCGGGCAGGTCGATCGGCGTCACGCGTTTGTGGCGATGCGCCTCGATTTCCACGAGCCCCTCGGCCTGCAGCACCGCCATGGCCTCGCGCACCGGGGTCGCGCTGACGCCCAGTTGCGCCGCCAGCGCCGTCTCGCGCAGGAACGCGCCGGGTTCGAGCGCGCCGGTCACGATTCCATCGCGCAAGCTGTCGATCACCGCCGCGCGGCGGGTGACAGGCGCGCTGACCGGGTCGAGCGAAAGCGGCATCGTGGGCAGGGGTGCTGGAATCATCGACATGCGCTCCCTCTATCCCGAAACCACGCGATGGCAATAACATTCTATAGAATGTAGAACGGCGGGCCGATCCGCCTCATGGCTGGCAAGCGATAGTCTGGGCGCATGGTGACAAGTGAGCGCGCTTGCCAGACGGCGGCACCATCCTGACGATAGGCGTGAGGACAAGCGGACGCCGTATCGCTGGTTCTGCAAGGAGAGGCGCATGACCCGTTTTCGCACGCTCGATCATCCGATGATGCCCGCCATCGCGTGGATTCCGGATCGCCCGGCCGAATGGCTGAACGACCACATCGCGATGAACCGCGCGACGTCGAACGCCTATCTCATCCCGGGCGACGACGGCGACGTGGTGATCAACACCGGCACGGTCCTGCAGGGCGAGCAGATCCGCAAGAACTTCGAGGCGCTGGTCGGCCGGCCGCTCAAGGTCGTGAAGATCGTGTTCACGCAAAGCCACCCGGACCACACCGGCGGCTGGCAGCATTTCGCCGATGACGGCGTGGACACCGTGGTCCAGCGCAAGTTCGAGCGGATCTGCGCGGAACGCAAGCTGCTCGGCCCGTTCTTCACCCGGCGCAACGCCAAAGTGCTGGCCGCGCTGATCCCGCCGGGCACGACCGGGTCCTACTGGTTCGAAGCGCGCGATCCCGAACCGCTGACCGTGTTCGCCGATACGCACGACATGACCGTTGCGGGCCGCGATTATCTCCTGCTGTCGATCCCGTCGGGCGAGACGCTGGATGCGCTGGCGGTGTGGCTGCCGCAGGAAAAGACGCTGTTCTTCGGCAACTGGGCCGGCGCGATCATGGGCGCCTTCCCCAATTTCTACACCGCGCGCGGCGATCGCGACCGGTCGGTCGTGTTCTGGCTGGAAGAATGCCAGATGATGATCGATCTGGCGCCTGAAATGCTGGTGACCGGGCACGACGATCCGATCGTCGGTGCCGACGCGGTGCGCGCGCACCTGACCAAGCTGCGCGATGCGGTGCAGTACGTCCACGACGAGACCGTGGCCGGGATGAACGAGGGCAAGACCCTGCCCGAACTGATGGCCTCGATCGCGCTGCCGCCGCACCTGGTGACCAACGACGGACGCGGCCCGGTCCGCTGGTATGTGCGGTCCACCTGGGAGGAATATGCCGGCTGGTTCCGGCAGGAACGCACCAGCGAACTGTATGCCACCCCGCCCAGCGCGGTCTGGCCCGAACTGACCGAGCTGGCTGGCGGCGCGGGCGTGCTGGCCGAAACGGCGCGCGCGCACCTTGCCGCCGGTGACCCGGAAAAGGCGCTCCACCTGATCGAGGTGGCGGTCGTCGCCGCGCCGCAGGACCGCGCGGTGCGCGAGACCGAACTCGCCGTGTACGAGGCGCTCGCCGATCGCACCGAAGGCCGCGTGTTCGACGAACTCGGCTGGCTGGAAAGCGCCATCATCGACACCCGCAAGGCGCTCTACGCCGGCGCGGCCGCATAAGAGGGGATCGCTGCCATGTCCGACGTCGCTGAAAAGATCCGCCTCACCGATCTCGCCAACCCGGTGCTCACCGAAATCCAGTCCGGGGCGCTGGCGTATTCGCAAACCCAGCCGGTCACCCTGACATCCGAAGCCGTGCTGGCAGCGGCGCAAGCCGGCACGGGCCTGTCCGATTTCGGCGCGCCCGATTTCCGCGAGCGGCTGGCGGTGTGGATGCACGCGGGCGACACCGACGCCGAGCTGAGCGCCGCCGGGCGCGGCACGCTGTTCAGCGAGGCGGTGCGGCTCGCCTCCAACCGCCTGCAACTGGAAGACACCGTGCGGCGGCACCCTGAAATCCTCGATATCGAGATCGAACGCCCGCTGATCATCGCCGGGTTGCCGCGTTCGGGCACGACGTACACGCTGCAGCTGATGTCGGCCGATCCGCGCCTGCGCTCGCTGCCGCACTGGGAAGCGGTGCGGCCGATCGCGGCACCGTGGATCAAGGACGGCAAGGACACCCGCTATGACACTTGCGCCGCCGAATGGGCGCAGATGGACGCGGTGATGCCCTACATCAAGATGATCCACGAATTTTCGCCCGATCACATCTCCGAGGATATCGAGCTGCAGGGCCTCGATTTCGGCGGATATTACTTCGAATGGATCGCCCACGTCCCCGAATGGCGCGACTACCAGTTCGCGCACGATGCCACCTCGGTCATGCGCTATGTGCGCAAGGCGATGCAGGTGCTCAGCTGGCAAAAAGGCCCCAACCGCTGGGTCAGCAAATGCCCGCAGCATATGGAACAGCTGCTGGCGGTGAAGGGCGCGTTCCCGGATTCGTACATCGTCATCAATCACCGCGATCCGGTCGCCTCGATCCAGTCGGCAATCACCGGCATCGCCTATGGAGCGCGGCTGACGCGCACCCGCGTGGATATGCAGGGCATCGCGGACTACTGGATCGACCGCTACGAACGCCTGCTCCGTGCCTGCGTGCGCGATCGCGACCAGCTCGATCCGGCGCAGTCGTACGATCTCTATTTCCACGAACTGATGGCCGATCCGTTCGGCCAGCTCGAGCGGGTCTATCAGGGGGCGGGCGTCCCGTTCGACGGTCAGACGCGTGACGCGTTCCAGCAGGCGATCGACGCCAACAAGCGCGGCAAGCACGGCCAGCTGGCCTACAACTTGCGCGAGGATTTCGGGATCGAACCCGCCGCGATCCGCGAACGGTTCCAATTCTATTACGACCGCTTTCCCGAGGTGCGGATCGAGGTCAAATAGCCGGCCCCGCCCTGCCCTGCCATAAGGAAGGTTGCCACACCTGTGCCGCCGGGCATGACCGCTCGAAATGTGCCCGCGATGCGCGCGCAGGTAAAATCGTGGAGCGGACATGAGCGGATTGCTATCGGTCGAAGGTAAGACGGCGCTGGTCACCGGTGGCGGCAGCGGCATCGGGCAGATGATTGCGCAAGTGCTGGTGGCGCAAGGTGTCCGCACCTACATCGTCGGCCGCACCCGCGCCACGCTGGAGGCCACCGCGGCCGAACTGTCCGCCACGGGCACCTGCATCGCGCTGCCGGGCGATCTTTCGACCGTTGAGGGCGGCCGCGCCGTCGCCGCCGCGTTCGCCCAGCTCGAACCCAAGCTCGACCTGCTGGTGAACAACGCGGGCACGATGTACGATGCCCCGATCGCGGATTTCACCGAGGAAGGCTGGGACTCGGTGGTTGATCTGAACCTGAAATCGGTGTTTTTCCTGACCCAGGCGCTGTTGCCGCAGCTGCGCGCCGCCGCTTCGGCCGAAACCCATGCGGCGGTGGTCAACATCGGTTCGATCGGCGGGCTGCGCATCGGTCCCAAGGAAAACTACTCGTACCAGGCCGCCAAGGCCGCGCTGCACCACATGTCGGGCGGTCTGGCCAAGCGGCTCGCGGCCGAGAACATCACCGTCAACGCGATTGCCCCGGGCTTCTTCCCGTCGGCGCTGACCCCGGTTGACCAGCCCGAGATTGTCGAGATGATGTCGAACATGGTGCCGCGCAAGCGCATCGGCACGCCCGAGGATATCGGCGGCACCGTGGCCTTCCTCGCCAGCCGTGCGGCCAGCTTCATCACCGGCGCGGTCATTCCGCTCGAAGGCGGCATGGCGCTCTGACCGGCAAGGAATCTTCCGTGAGCGCCGCCATCATCACCCCGTTCGAGGTATCGATCGATCCGGCCGACGTCGCCGACCTGCGGTCGCGGCTGGCGCGCACCCGCTGGGCGGACTGGCTGCCCGATGCAGGCTGGAGCTACGGCACCGACGAGATCTATATCAAGCGGCTGTGTGCGTATTGGCAGGATCGCTTCGATTTCGATGCATTTGCCGCGCGGCTCAATGCCTTCCCGCAGTTCCTGGCCGAAGCGGAGGGCGAACGACTCCATTTCTACCATGCAAGGTCGCCGGTGCCGACCGCGCGCGCGCTGGTGCTGGTCCATGGCTGGCCCGGCTCAGTCGTCGAATTCCTGGACCTGATCGGTCCGCTCACCGACCCGGAAGCGCATGGCGGCAAGGCGGCCGACGCCTTTCACGTCATCGTCCCCTCGCTGCCCGGCTACGGTTTTTCCGGACCCACCCGGCACAAGGACGTCAACACGCGCAAGGCCGGCGCGATGATCGCCGGCGTGATGGAGGCGCTCGGCTATCCGCGCTATTTCCTTCAAGGCGGCGACTGGGGCTCGATCGTGACCAGCACGATGGCGCACGACTATCCGGACAGGATTGCCGCGCTGCATGTCAACATGGCGCCCGGCGGTCCGACCAATCCCGCGATCCCGGTCGATGGGCTGAACGTGGAAGAAGCCGCCGAATACGCCCGGCTGGGCCAGCACATGGCGATGGATTCAGCGTATGCCTTCATCCAGTCCACCCGCCCGCAGTCGCTGGCGGTGGCGATGAACGATTCGCCCGCCGGCCTGGCCGCGTGGATCATCGACAAGTTTTACGCCTGGACCGATCATGGCGGCGATCTCGATGCAGTGTTCGATTTCGACCACCTGCTCGACAATCTCTCGGTCTACTGGTTCACCGGCACCGCCGGGTCCAGCTTTCGGCTGTACCACGAGAACAATGTCCGCACCGCTTATGCCCACGCCGTCGTCGATGTGCCGACGGGCATTGCGCGGTTCGCAGGTGAGCCGTTCCGCTGGCCGCGCTCGCTGGTCGAACAAAGTTATCGCAACGTACAGGATTGGCAGGAACTGCCGCATGGCGGCCATTTTGCCGCGTTCCAGCGTAAAGACGATTTCCTGCGCGTGGTGCGGGGTTTCTTCGGCAGGCAGGTCCTGTAATCTGCCGCGTAAAGGTTAAACCGATGATGAGAGGACAATGACGATGGCCAACTTCGAACCGGCAGGCGGCCCCGCCGTTCACTCGCTGGACCACTTCTGCCTGAGCGTGCCCGATCTGGACGTAGCCCGAACGTTCTATACCGAATTCGGGCTGGACGTGCGCGATGTTGCGGGCGGGCTGGAACTGTACACGTTCGGCAATCCGCACCGCTGGGCCGTCATCCGTCCCGGCGCGCGCAAGAAGCTGGAATATGTCTCGTTCGGTGCGTTCGCAGGCGACATCGAGCGCTTCCGGGAGAAGTTCGCGAACCTCGGCGTCGAAATCATCGACACGCCTGCGATCAGCGAAGCGGGCGGCATCTGGTTCCGCAATCCTGACGGCATGCCGATGCAGTTGGTCGAAGCCGAAAAGTGCTCGCCCGATACCAAGACGCAGTTCCTGACCACTTCGGTCGGTCCGGGCGAATGCGCCGCGATCCCGCGCAGCAAGGCGCCGCTGGTCCGTCCGCGCCGCCTGTCGCACTTCCTCATTTTCACCAGCGACGTGCTGCGCGACATCGCATTTTACGAAAAGGTGCTGGGCCTCAAGCTGTCCGACCGCTCGGCAGACGCGGTGGCGTTCATGCACGGCGTCTATGGCAGCGACCACCACATGCTGGCGCTGGCCGGATCGACCGGGCCGGGGATGCACCATTCGAGCTGGGACGTCGGCACGATCCAGGAAGTCGGCATCGGCGGTTCGCACATGGCCAGCCTGGGCTTCGACAAGGGCTGGGGCCTTGGCCAGCACGTGCTGGGGGCAAACTACTTCCACTACGTGCCCGATCCGTGGGGCAGCTATGCCGAATACAGCTGCGATATCGACTATATTCCGGCGGGGCATGATTGGCCGGCCGGCGATCACCCGGTGGAGGATTCGCTCTACCTGTGGGGTCCGCCACTGCCCGAAAACTTCATCACCAACTTCGAGCTTCAGGACGCCTGAGGCCCTGGTTCGACCACATCCCGATCACGATACAGCAAGGATAGCAGCACGATGGCGACGGTAGTTTTCCTCCACGGCGGGGGCATGGGCGGCTGGGTTTGGGACGAGCTGGCCACCACCTTGCGCGCCGAAGGGCACAAAGTGTTCACGCCCACCTTCACCGGCTTCGGCGAGCGCTCGCACCTCATCAGCCGCGACGTGACGCATGACGTGCACGTCACCGACATCGTCAACGTCCTCACCTTCGAGGACCTGCAAGACGTGGTGCTGGTGGCGTTCAGCTATGGCGGATCGGTCGCGCCGGGCGTGGTCGCGCGCGCGGGCGAGCGGGTGCGCCGCGTGGTCTATCTCGATGGCATCGTGCCTCTCGCCGGCAAAAGCGTGGGCGAGGCGATCGGCTACATGAAGACCGAGGATGCCGCCGGGCTCGATGCGCTGCTCGGCTCGGGCGAGGGCCCCGTCGGCACCGGCGTGGATGAAATGCAGCGCAATGCCGCCAAGGAAAAGCCGTACAAGATGACGCCCGAAAAGCAGGAATGGCTGCTCGCGCGGATGAGCGACATGCCGTTGCGCGGCATGGTCAGTCCGGTCACCCACGGCGGCGAGGCGATTACTACGCCGGTCGATTACCTCGGCATCCTCGGCGACGTGATGGACCCGATGCAGCATGATCGCGCGCGCGCGCTCGGCTGGCATGTCGAGACCGCCGGTCCCGACATCGACCACGCGTTCATCGTCGGCGCGCCCGAACGCGCGCTGGCGTTCCTGCGACCGCGCCTCTGACGCCAAGCTGACCGGGCGCGGGACGGTGACGAGATGACATTGGCTTCAAGCAATCGGGCTGGGGCCGCGCGATGGGCGAATACGCCATCCAGAACTATACTGAGGTCAAGGCCGTGACAGTCAAGCTCTGATCGCGATGGGTCAACGGGGGAGGGGGCGCTGCCAGTGGATGGCGGCGTCCCTTTTTTGGAATTGGACCGTTCGAGAACAAGCGTTTGGGTGGATGACGGCTTGCGCCCACTTGCGGACGTTCCGCAGAGAGGCGATACCACGTAGGTGCGTTGGCTTGCGATCCTCGTCATGGGCGTAGCAGGAGCTTGTTCTCCAGAGCCGAAGTCGATTTTTATCGTTGATGATCCGCAGGAACTTGCTCGAACCGCTACGTTGACGATCTGTGGCTCCAATCAGCCATTACAAAACGCTCCAAAGCGCTTTGCTCTTGCGGTGGGAACACCTTGTGAAGGTGATGGCGCCATTCAAGTTGTTCTTAAGGATGGCTCGAAATTCGGGTGCCGTATCGGGTATGTTACCAAGGGCGCTCCACAAAAGTTTAGGTTCCGGCTCGCGCCGCGCTCATGCGAGCCGACCTTCAAGAGCGTCGGGCCGGTTTCTTGAACGACCGCTGTCCACCAAATTCGGACATCTCACCCTCAATAAGCAGTCCCAACACCAACCGCCCGGTTGCGCTCCATATCCGCCGCGATCTCCGCATTATGGGCTTCGACCACCGCCATGCCGTCCGCACCGCCGACGAGGTAAAGCGGCAGCGTCTCGCCTTCGACCAGCCCGATCATCAGGCGCGCCAGCTTGGCCGGGTCGCCCAGTTCGTTGCCGACGTGCTCTGCCGAGCGTTGCGTCACCTGCCCGCACGGGTAGGCGCCGTAGACGTCGCCCAGCCCGTCGCGGATGGTGTTGGAGCGGGCCGACCAGAAATCGGTGCGGTAGCCGCCCGGCAGGGTCATCATCACGCGCACGCCCAGGGGTGCGAGTTCGGCGTGCAGCGCCTCGGTCAGGCCGACCACCGCGTGCTTCGACGCGGCATAGCCGGCGGTGCCGCCATAGGCGGCCATTCCGGCCATCGACGCCACGTTGATCAGCGTGCCGCGCGTGGCGCGCAAGTGGGGCAGCGCCGCCTGGCACATCGCGACCGTGCCGAAATAATTGACCTCCATGGCGAGGCGGAAGTCGTCGATCGAACACGCCTCGACCACGCCGAACATGCCGACGCCCGCATTGTTCACCACCACGTCGATCCCGCCCAGCCACTCGGCCGCCTCGGCCACGCCGCGCGCGACGCTGGCCGAATCGGTGACGTCGAGCGTGACCAGCCGGGCGTTGGCGGCCCCGGCAAACGCGGGCAGCGGATCGGGGATGCGCCGCACGGTGCCGACAACCTTGTGACCATGCGCCACGACCGCCTCCATCAGCGCTTTGCCAAGGCCGCTCGACACGCCCGTGATCAGCCAGCGCCTGTCCGCCATCGCAAGTTCTCCCGTTCGAATGCTTCGGGCGATCTTGCGCGCGCACATCATCGGCGAAACCCGGCGGGCGACAGGTACGACGGTCCCTACCAGTCCGTACCTCCCGGCCAGCATCGGGGGGAGAGAACTGTGCGGGGATTGAGCGGGAAGATCGCGGTGGTCACGGGCGGCGCGGGGCGGATCGGCCGGGCGGTGGTGTCGCGGCTGGTGGCCGAAGGCGGGCACACCGTGGTCGCCGACATCAACCTGCCCGATGCGCAAGCCGTCGCGGCGCAGTACGGCGACAGGGCCCACGCCATCGCCTTCGACGCGGGCACGCAACATCGGTGCGCGCGCTGAATGGTCAGGTGGCTAGCGGCAGAGGCACCCCGGCGCCGCCTTCGTCGCGCAGCACTTCGGGCGGCAGGTCGCCCGCAACATCGGTCACGCCCAGCGCGGCCAATTCCTTGCGGATCGCATCGTGGCGCGCCGGGGTCAGCCCGAACCGGCTGACGACCAGCGCCGAGGCGATATACAACACGCCCGGCACCACGCCATACAACACCGACACGCCGCGCAGGGCCGCGCCGCTGTTCGTCGGGCTGCCGGCCTTGAACCCGATCAGGTCGAGCGCGAAATAGACGACGCCGATCGACATCGCCTGCCCGAACTTGTGCGTCACCGTCAGCAGCGCGAACAGCATGCCGGTGCGATCCTGCCCCGACGCCAGCCGGTCCTCGTCCGAAACGTCGGCCATCATCGAGCGGGGCAGCATGTCGACCGAGCAGGCCATCGTTCCGCCCAGCAGGCCCATCCCGAAGAAATAGACCATGTTGCCCGGCGGCATCGCCATCATCAGCACCATGTAGGCGGCAAAGCCGCAGCAGCCGATCGCCAGCGCGCGGTGTCGGCCGATGCGGTTGGCGATCATCGACCATACCGGTGCGGTGGCGACGCCGACGACGTAAAACGCCACGAACTGCAGCCCGACATACGCGAACGGCACCTGCTTCAGCATGGTGAAGAAGAACAGGAACACCGCCGCACTGATGCCCAGGCCCAGCCCGACCAGCAATTGCGTGAGCAGCAGCAGCCGGGTGGAGGATAGCCGGAACAGGCCGAGATAGTCGCGCAGCCGGGCGGTGTGCGCCGGTGTCGGCGCATCGCCTTCGCGCACCACCAGCACCGTAACCGCGATCGTCACCGGTACGCTGGCGAGGATGAACCAGCCCATCGTGCGCACGGTGAAGCTGCTGTCGTGCGCGATCCGGTCGGCAAAGAACACCGGCATCGCCATGACCAGGATCTGGCCCAGCGTGTTGCACACCATCCACCAGGCGAACACCCGCGACCGGCCGCGGTAATCCGGCGCGATCGCGGCGCCCATGCCCATCTGCGACAGCACCACCATCGAATAGCCGACATAGGCCAGCACCAGCCCCGCCGACAGATAGAGCGGCCCCACGCCGGGCCGGGCCATGAACAGCATCCAGGTGCCGGCCATCACCAGCGGCCCGCCCAGCAGCAGCCACGGCCGGAACTGGCCCCAGCGGGTGCGGGTGCGGTCCATCAGCCCGCCGACGAATGGATCGAACAGCAGGTCGGCCAACCGCACCACGGTGAAGATGAAGCCCACCATCGCCAGATTGAGCCCGAGCGAATGGGCGAAGAATTCGGGCAGGTAGATGATCAGCGGCAGCGTGAGCGCAGACATCGGCAGCGCGGGCAAGGCCAGTGCAGCGAGCAGGGCGTGGGAAGGGTGCGCAGGGGCTCGGGCCATGGTTCGCTCATCGGTGCAGGCGCAGCTTTTCATCGCCGGCAACATCGTAGCACCGACTGCGCTGCCCGCACCACCTGCCGGGGGGCGGGTACCGCCCACGCACAGTTCAGGCGCGGTTAAGCCTGTGCTGCAGCCGACCCGACACGACGAACAGGACCGTTCTGGCCGAAGCCTTTGTCCCAAGTTGCTCATTTGCAACAGTAATTGAAAATCATGGGCCGCGTGCCGCGCGCACCCGGTTACCCTACCTGACGATAGGAACGCGGCCCGGCGGCACCTCTGTACCGGCGGCCAACTTCGGGCGATCGCCGACCGCCCCGCCATTCAGAGTGCCGCGCCTTGCGCGCCGGCTTTTGGGAGATTTCTACATGAGTGCCAAATTTGCGCAGCTTCTCGCAGGAACGGCGGTGTCCGCCCTGTTGCTCGTTTCGGGCACCGCGCGCGCCGCCGATGATGTACCGGCCCCGCAGGCTGCCGCAGACACCTCGGCCGCGCCGCAAGCCGATGACGCGACCGCCGCTTCGCCCGACATCGTCGTCACCGCACGCCGTCGCGACGAACGCCTGCAGGATGTCCCGGTCTCGGTCGTGGCGTTCTCCGGCGCCGCGCTGGAGCGCAGCAGCGTCCAGACGATCGCCGATATCCGCACGATCACGCCCGGCCTGACGTTTTCGTCCGAAGGCGGCAAGGACAACACCGCCGTCACGCTGCGCGGCATCGGCCAGATCCCGACCGGCGAAGTGACCCCCGGCGTGGTGACCTATTTCGCCAACGTGCCGCTGGCCTCGCTCGGTTCGAACGTGCCGACCTACGACATCGGCAGCGTCCAGGTGCTCAAGGGCCCGCAAGGCACGCTGTTCGGCCGCAACACGCTGGGCGGCGCAGTGCTGATCACCCCGCAAGGTCCGAAGCAGGATTTCGGCGGCTATGTGCAGGGCACCTACGGCAACTTCAATTATCATGAAGTGCAGGGCGCGCTGAACCTTCCGGTCATCCCGGACGTGCTGTCGATCCGCATCGCCGGGCAAATCCGCCGCTCCGATCCGCTGATCTATTCGATCAACGGCGGCAACGGCTTCAACAACATCCATCAGGACAGCGCCCGCGCCTCGATCCTGTTCACGCCCAACAGCTGGCTCAAGAACACCACCGTGGTCGATTACTTCAAGGCGAAGGAATCGGCATCGGGCTATTACCTGCTGCGCCAGAACTTCAGCTTCGTGAACCTGTTCGCCCCGTCGCTGGGCCCGGTCGCAGGCGGGCTGGTCGGCGGCGCACTCGATGCGCAGACTGCCGGGTATCTTGCCCTGCAGCGCCAGAACTTCTTCGGCGCATTCACCGACAGCGCCGGATCGGGCCGCGCCGATCGCCGCGCCTTCGGCATCTCGAACGATACCTCGGCCTCGTTCGGCGCGTTCACGCTGCGCAACATCTTCGGTTTCCGCAAGAACCGCAGCGACCAGCTGATCAACACCGCCGCGCTCGGGCCAACGGCGCTGCCCGGCGCATTGTTCGCCAGCCCGGTCGATGTGCCGTTCACGGTGTTCCACGCCGCCGCGCTGATCCAGCGCCAGTACCTGACCGACGAAGTCCAGTTCCTGGGCAATTTCGACAAGTTCAACTTCATCGTCGGCGGCTTCTACAGCCATGATACGCCCGATGGCCCTTCGGGTTCGACGTTCGAAGCGTTCGTCACCCCCGGCGCGCCGGCATCGGTGGTGACCGCCAACGTGCGCAACACCAACTACGCCGCGTTCGGTCAGCTGACCTACAAGCTGAGCGACAGCGTCTCGGTCAACGCCGGCGCGCGGTACAGCTGGGATCGCGTTTCGGCGTGCGGCGGCACGATCGGCACGACGTATGCGTCCGATGCCACCTGCCGCACCATCGCCGCAAAGGGCCTGGCCGACGGCGTGGGCATCGTCACCAACCGGGGGTCGGCGCCCAGCTGGACGCTGGGGATCGACTGGAAGGCGGCGCCGAACCTGCTGCTCTACGCGGTCACGCGGCGCGGCTATCGCGGTGTCAACATCAACACCCCGCTGTTCGAAACCCGCTTCACCACCGGCGGCAGCGATCCGACCTGCGGCTTCGGCAGCGGGCAGTGCGTGGACCTGCGCCCGTTCCAGAAGACGGGCAAGGAAACGCTGACCGACGTCGAAGTGGGCGAAAAGTGGTCGTTCGATATTTCGGGCGCCACCGGTCACATCAACGCGGCCGCGTATTACAGCAAGTACAAGAACGCGCTGCAGTTCCTCAACGCGCAGGCGATCGTGCCGTCGAACGCGCCGGACAATCCCACCAACGCCTCGTTCGGGGTCAATGCCGCCGATCTTTCGATCTATGGCGTGGAACTCGATGCGGCGGTCAGCCCCAGCCGCAACCTGACGATCTCGTTCAACGGTGCCTATACGCACATCAAGGTGGACAAGGTCACGCTGCCCGCCGTCACCGGCATCTCGTTCACCGCGAACGACGTGAACCGGTATTCGCCGACGTTCTCGGGCACGTTCGGTGCCAGCTGGACGCTGCCGGTGCACCCGGCCGATGGCGATCTGGTGCTGAACGGCGATGTCTTCATGACCGCCGATTTCGGTGGCCAGTACGGCGAGAAGCTGCCCGGCTACGATCTGGTCAACATGCGGCTCGACTGGAAGAACATCGCGCACAGCGGGCTCGACCTGGGCGTGTTCGCGCGCAACCTGGTCAATGCGAAGTACTTTGCCGCGCCGGACGTGTTGCTCAAGAGCTTCCCGGTCAATTCGGTCGCGGTGGGTGATCCGCGCACTTATGGCGTGGTGGCCCGGTACACGTTCTGAGGCATCGCTTGCATCCTGTGCCCGGCCGGAAACGGTCGGGCACAGGATCGCGGCCCCCCACAGTCGCCGGAATACGCGCCGCACGCCGATGCGACGCCGACGTTGTCATGGTATGGGCGACACGTCCGTCGCGTTCATGCTGCCAGCAGATACGTAACCGCGAGCAGCGCGGTCCCCAGGACCAGCACCCACGCCTGGAACAGCGCGCGCAGGATCAGCGGCGCGGCGCGGATCTCCATGAATTCGCGCCCCACGATCCAGGCCTTGGTCAGCCCGATCACGATCACGATCGCACCTGCCGCCCTCGTTCCGAACAGCGAGGATTCGAACGACAGCACGCTGACCGCCACCAGCACCAGCCAGAACAGCGTCAGGCGTTTCGATACCGCGGTCATGCCGGGCCTGCGTGGCGCAACAGGTAGACGAGCGCGAAGATCATCACCCACAGCAGATCGACCAGGTGCCAGAACACCGCGCTGCCCTCCAGCGTGGCGGGCGATCCCGACCAGGCGCCATTGGTGTCGCAGCGCGTGGCGAGCCAGGTCAGCACGCCCAGCCCGATCAGGACGTGGAGCAGGTGGATGCCGGTGTACATGAAGTAGAACGTGAAGAAGCTGCTGCTGTTCAGCGTGTCGCCTGCGCCGATGTGTCCGCCCCATTCCACCACTTTCACGCCGACAAAGGCGACCCCGAGCGCCATCGCCGCCAGGATCATCTGCCGCACGCCCGACGATCCGCGCCGTGCGGCGATCACGGCGTGCGCGATGCACCATGAACTCGACAGCAGCAGCACGGTGTTCAACAGGCCCAGCCCGCGATCGAGTTTCGCCTGCGACACGCTCATCGTCACGTCGGTTGCCAGGTTCACGGCGTACGTGACGAACAGGATGCCGAACACCAGCAGGTCGCCGAAGATCAGCACCCACAAGCCGGGCTCTCCGGGGATATGCCCCCGGAGAGCCTCGCTACGATTGTCGGCTGCGGTCACGGCTGGTCGTCGAGCAATGCGTTTCGCTTGATCGCCGACAGCAGGATCAGCTGCGTGGCCGTGATCCAGACCCCGAATACCACGGCGGGTATCCAGAAAGCGGCAATGCCGTTCCACGCGAACGGCCCCATCTTGAACAGGCCGACCACCGCGCCCGGCGCGCTGAGGATGCCGACCCAGATGTTGAGATAGCCGTACCAGCGCGGCAGGATCGGCTTGGGCCGGTCATCCTGCAGGATGATCGCGCCGGTCGCCAAGTATTGCGTCGTGCCGGGTATCGCCGGGATCACCAGCAGGAACATCCCCAGATCGCTCCACGCGCGGATCATTTCGTTCGACGCATCGGGCCGGAAAGCCGCCATGGTGAATGCCAGCCCGCACAGGAACACCGTGACCTGGCCATAGGTGAACACCAGCGCGGTCACCGTCGTCCACAGCGGAATGCCCCGCTCGATCTTCTTCAGGAACATCAGGATCACGGCGATGAACGGCCACACGATCGCCGAAGCCGTCATCAACAGGATGCCGCCGACCAGAAATCCGGTCTGATGGCTGCGGATATGCGCTGCGACTTCGGCCGCGCCCAGGTTCGGGCTGTACGGCGGAAAGATATGCATCAGCGGCCACAGTGCGACGAAGAACAATGTCCCCCATATCGGCCCGGCGAAAACGCCCAACCGCAATGCTCCCTGTCTCATAGTCCACTTCTCCCGTTGTCAGACCTTGTTGCCACCATTCATGCACAACCCGGGGACGGACTGAACATACCTGAAGACAGGGCGCGGTTCGGCGAGGGTGACGGCGCTTATTCGGCGGCTTCGGCCTGCGTTGGGACCTTCGTCAGCCCGCCGCCCGCGAGATAGGCTTCGTAGTCGCGCGTGAACATGCGCAGCAGCGGTTCGTTCTGGCCGAACTGCTGGTATGTCTTGCCGCCCGATTCAAAGCCGATCTGCTGCAGGCGCGACATCGCCATGTCCTCGACCACCACGTCGCGCGTCGCCGCCAGCGTGCTGGCCATGGCGTATTCCTCGCGCAGCGTGCGCGGCGCATGGCGGCTGTAGATCCGCACTTCGGTGCGCATCCGGCCTGCAGAAATCGGCCAGAACTGGTAGAACAGATACCCGTTCGCCAGCGGCTGGATCGAGATGTTCGGGAAGATCGTGATCGTCTCGGTGCCGAAGTTGGGAACCTTGATCCGGTTGATCCCGGGGTGTTCGTAGAACCCGGCGCGCCCTTCCTCGATCGCCGCGATATCGGGCGCGGACGTCGGCAGCATCTGCGCATAGACCCAGGTCAGCGCCGGCGCCTGCGGATCGTAGTCGAAATTGCGCTGCACCGTGCCCGCGCTGTGCGGCCCGAACTGCTTGACGTCGAGATAGTGGAGGTGCGGATTTTCGCGTGGCACCACCGCCGCGCGCAGCGTCTTGCTGTGCAGGATCGCCACATGATAGCCCTCGTTGAAGGCATTGACGAGGTTCTTCCAGTTGCAGTCGATCTCGTCGGTAACGCGGATGCTGAACGGGAACTGCTCGAACGGCGCACCTTCCAGCATCACGTCGATCCCGGCGAGGAATTCGGGCAGCGTGACCTCGGGCTCGTCGGCAAAGTTGAGGAAGATGAACCCGGCCCAGCTGTCGAGGTGAATGCGGGCAAGGCCGTTGGTTGCCTTGTCGACATGCGGGAAATCCTGCTCGGCCGGGATCGCGCGCAGCGAACCGTCGATGCCGTACGTCCACGCGTGATACGGGCAGCGGAACGTCAGCGCGTTGCCCCGCTCATGGCAGACCAGCGCGACGCCGCGATGCGAACAGGCGTTATGGAACGCGCGCACTTCGCCGTCCTTGCCCCGCGCGATGATCACGCTGGCCTTCAGCGTCGGCATCTCGCGCACGATGAAATCACCCGGCTCGGGCAGTTCATCGACGCGGCCGACCATCAGCCAGGCGCGGCGGAAAATCATGTCCTGCTCGCGGCGGAAATATTCGGGCGACGTGTAGTACTCCGTCGGCACCCGGTCGTTCTCGAGCCCCAGATCGCGGGCTTTGGTCATGTGTTCGGTGATGTCTGTCATGTCACTTGCGGCACCCGTTTGGCGGGTGCCCTCTCCCGGCTGCGGACCTGATCAATGCGGCTGATAGCCGGCCCATTCCATGTTGACGCTATGCGGAAACGGCGCATGGGGCACGCGCGGCTGGCCGAAGATTTCGACCGCCTGGCTCGCCTCGGTCAGCCCCAGCACCACGCGGAACAGCAGCGCCTCCGCTTCGGGCAGCGCCGCAGGATCGAACGTGTCGAGATGGACGAACACCTCCTCCAGACGCGGCGCCAGCGCCGCATGGAACGCTTCCAGCTCGCCCTGGGCCAGTTCCTGGCGCTTCAGATAGCGTTCGTCCTGCGACCTCAGGCCGCCCCAGGTGGCAACGAACGGTTCAAGGAACGCGAACTGTTCGGGCAGTGATACGTGGCTCATGACAACAGTTTCCGTTATGCTTGACCGGCTGCCCTCCGCCGCTGTGAAGGCACGCGCATTCAGCGGTGTTCGCTCCACTGGATCGCCATCTTGTGCGGGAACGGGGCGTAAGGCGTGCACGGCTGGTTGAACACTTCGATCGCCATCGCCGCCTCGGTCAGCCCCAGTGTGGTGCGATACAGCAGCGCCTCGGGTTCGGGCAGCGCGTCCATCGGAAACGTGTCGAGATGATCGAAAATCTCGTTCAGGCGGGGCGCCGTGGCATCGTAGAACGCCTTCAGTTCCTTCATCGTGCAGTGCTGGCGTTGCAGGTAGCGTTCTTCCTGCGAAGCCAGCTTGCCCCACACCGCCGCGAACGGGGCCAGGTTCTCGAAACCGGCAGGCAAGGTCAGCGTATCGGTCAGCGTATCGGTCATCTGGCGCGCGCTCCCAAGCAGGGTCGGCTGAACCGGCCCGCAACATCCAATTGTCACCGACGAGGGCGGCCTGACAGGTTCCGCTTCGCGCGCCGGTGGTGATCCCTGCGGCTTATGCACGATCGCCCATGGAATTCGAAGGCGGATTCCTTGACGCGGCGTCCAGCGCCCCTCGCTCCGCGCAAATATGGCGCGGCCCTGGTGGAGCCGCGCCTGCTTTCATTCGGTTAGTGCC
>NZ_BCTW01000036.1 GCF_001590965.1 Novosphingobium lentum NBRC 107847 | reverse complement strand
CCATGGCGCGTAGATCGGCCCTGGCGAGATTTAAGTCATGCTCGTCGCAAAGGCGGCTATCGCCGCCCATTAGATCGATCAGATCGCGTTCGGTTAGGAAGCCGATGCCATCCAACGCCTCCTTCAACCGGTGCTCGTGGGCAAATCGGCAAGTTCCTTCGGGGATATAGATCGACATCGGCGTCTCCTTCATTCTGCGGTTGCGGGATCGATGCTCGGCAGGGCCGCGCGGGTCAGCGCGGCGCTCATCTTCGCGTCAGGATTGGGTCTCCGGGTCAGGAACACCCGGTCGGCGTTGATGATTTCGCGTCCGATCAGGTCGATTTCTGCAATAGCGACCGTGACGCGCTCGAACTCTTGCCCAACCAAGCCCTGGGCCAGTTCGGACGAGCTGAACGACCGCATGGTGGCCTTGATGCCGGAATTGCGGGCGCAGAGCGCCGCGCCCAGTTCCATGTCGCGGGTAGCGACGGCGAACGAGGCGAGCGACGCCAACTCGACCGGACCGGAATTTTCGATTTGGGTGGCGATGAAGCTGCGGCGCTGCGATCCGAGACTCTCGCGCATCAGCATCTGCATGGCGGACTGATAGTGCGCCGCGATGGCCTTGATCTCGTCCATGTGGCGGACGGCGCTGCGCAGGATTTCGGTGCGCGCCTTGTCGCTGCCGTCGAGCAGTTCGCGCCGGAACGCGCCGGTTACCCGGCTGGCAACGGAAAGGCGCTCGGCGTTCGTCAGATCGCCGAGCGAGTTGTCCAGTTCGGCCCGCTTGGCCTGTACACGCCCGTCGATCGAGCCGAGCAGTGCCTGCTGGCGTTCCTGGAGTTGCTTCATCTGTTGATGGCGTTCGAGGACTTCCGTCGCGGAAGCCCAAATGGCCGACAGCTTTTCATTCTGAATCATGGTCACCTCGTCTGGCAATGCATCACGCGCTGCGGGGACGTTGCGAACATGGGCGGAACACCGCGGTTCGCCGCCATCGCGGCACCGACACCTGCAATCAGGTGTCGGTGCTACAATGCGATGTTCTCGCCCGGTCGCTGACCGGCGTTTCCCCTGTCAGGCTTTGGCGCCGCGCGTTCGCAGCCAGTTCCTGACGTACTCCTGGGGCAACGCTGCCATGAACGCATCGAGCGGCGAATGGCCGGGACCGATCAGAGTTTGTGCCTTGCGGGTAGCGGCGAACACCAGGGCTAGCGGGGCGACGGCTTCGTCGGGGATTTCGCCGCACGATGCCTTGCGGGAAAACATGGCTATGTCGCCCTTGCGGGCGGTAACTGCGAGTTTGGTCATTATTGCCTCCTATCTGAAAAGGGGCGACCGATTCGCAGCATCCAAGCGGGAATCATACCAACACTTCGCGGCTCGCTTACCAAGGCCGCTGAGTCACCGAGGGCCGTTGCCAGATGACGCCATAGCGTAGCGCATCGGCGGCATGGTCGGCGGCGCTGCTGTCCACATCCTCGATGTCGCGAGGGTCGCGCGGCAGGACTGGCAAGGTGTCCCACGCATAATCGCAGGCTCGGCTTATGTAGAGGCCGGGTCTGTCCGGGCTACCGGCCTGAGACAGCAAGGTGCGCATCCGTTCCCACCCGGCTTTGCGGGAACCCTTCCCGGCCGGATGGAACATCACGCCCGACCGGCTGAACTCGTCCGCGATAGTCGCCGCGTTGTGGCCGCGCGCCCGTGCAAAGATCGCATCATCGGCAACCCCGGTCGGTCGGACCGTCCATCGTGCGGTCATGTCGCGGATCGCTTCGGCAAGGCGCGGAACCGTCCAGCCGAGCCCTTCGGTGGGCCGGTTCGGTCTGGCCGTGGCCAGTTCGTCGAGCGCGACCAGACTGCCGCGCGGGTAGAAATGCCCATCGGGGCCAGCCGAGCCGGGTGACCGTGCGAACAGGTATGTGGCGGAAGGCGAGGAAGAACCGAAGTCATGGGCAAGGAATGTCGTCCAGCCGTATGGCACCGCCTTCCAACGATCGACCGCGCACCGCTCGGGCGAGAGGCACCCGGCGAAGAACGCGCCGCGCGCCACCGCCCAATCGCCCTCGGTCCATGCCCGGAACAATTCCTCGTCGCCCGCACAGGCCGCGAGAAGCTGTTGCCGGTAGTCGGCACTATCGAGGTGCGGATTGTCAAGGAAGGTGCTCGGCGCGTGGACGCAAGGCCGACCGGCGTTCGTCTGGAACGGCGCCCACGCCCGCGCCGACAGGACATAGCGGGAGGCGACCCACTGGTGGCCTACGCCACCGGGGTTACCTGCGAACACCGTGCGCAACGGAATGTCCTTCGGCCCGCGCAGGTTGGAGCGAAGCAAGTCCACCACCTGCGGCGTCGCCCATTGGGTGATTTCATCGACCAGGATCAGCGTGAAGCTGCGGCCCTGGACCTTGTCGTAGGCGGCGAAGGAATCGACCTGGGCAAGCTCGACGTATCCATAGGGCAGCCGAAAAACGTGCTCGGACGCATTGTAGGATGATGCCGAGCCGTAGGCCGCCGAGAACAGTTGCCGAAGCACCAGCTCGAAATCGGACAGGCCCTTGTAGGTCTTGCGGACATACAGGACGCGCGCACGTTCCCGGTATTGCTCGACATGCCGCAGGATCAGCAGGGCCTTGCAATGGCTCTTGCCGCCGCCGCGTCCGCCGCCGAGAAACAGGTCCATGTTCTCGGGCACGCTGAGAACCCGCGCCTGATAGGGCGTTGGCTCGATGACTTCGCCCGTCATGGCACCACGCTTCCGTCTATGGTGCGGGCGTATTCCTCCGCCGACGCCGATGCGGCTGGCAGATTGATAACCACGTTAACGCGGGCATCGGCGGCGGCCTGCGGCGCGCCTTGGTCGCGATAGCCATGCCGAGACTTGAGCGCGAAGATCAGCGAGGTCGTTTCACCGTCTCGGGCCTTGTCGAGCAAGAGGGCGACAAGCTCGTCCTCCTCCACCTGGCGACTTTCCGAAAGCGCACTGGCGACGCGTTCGTCTTCATCGCGCACCCGCATCCACGTGCGGTAGTTGATCCCTAGGGATCGGGCGATACGGACTTCGGAAACACCACGGCGGCAAGCGTCGATGACCTTGTCGACGTGCTGGTCTGGGACGAGGTACTTTCTGCGATCCGAACGCGGGTCGGGGGCCAAACCGGAACAGGCCCGGGTGGGGAGATAGGCCCCCACTTCGCTGCGGGGCAGGTCTTCCTGCTCAACCAAACGGTGCTCGGCGCTGTGCTTTTCAGGATCATTGCCACTCAAAGGCATAATCTTATTATCCTTTTCTGCGCCGATGACCTGATATTCAATCAGTGGGTCTGGCGGATGGGCGGTGCGCCGCGCGGCGAACCAGGGGTGGGACACCACCGGCAGCGGTTCCTTTTTATTGTCGCGGCTTCTGCGCCTCGGGACGCCATCACTGGCCGCGGTATTGCCGCGGTTCCTGGGCATGAAAGACATGGGGCCGATGGCTTCCCGCCCGCTTCGCCGCAGGGTGTCTTTCTCATCGTGAACCGATTGGATCACCAGGCGCTGGAGGGCGTGCAATCCCCAGCGCCTGGTGACTTTGTGCATTTGACACTTCTGACGCTTTTTACACTTTCAGATTAATTTATCAGGATTTCCGATTGCTACTTCGGGCATGAACGCAATCACGACAGAAGAAACATCGCCGATTTCGCTGTCAAAAGCGCCCGAAGTATACGGCTATGCCTGCTCGTCCCCCTCATCCCATCCGATCGGGCCGCCCACCCAGGCTTCGAAGGCTGCTCGGGCATCGGGCAAGGCCGGGATGCGCCAGACCTTCCCGCCCTTTCGGTCTCTTGCTGCAACGTCCACGCCGACCTTGCCAAGGAACCGCGCCAGGGCTGTCTTGGTGAACTCAGCCCGCTTCTTCATCACTGCGGCCTGATGCTGCACGGCATGGACCAGACCGCCCTTGCCCTCGCTGTCGATGTCCAGGGCGTCACTCCAGGCACCGCCAACGGGCAAACAGCCATCCTCCAAGGCGCGATACCACCAGAAGGCGATGGGGTCGCTGCGGAAGCTCTGGACCTTCTGCTCCGTCAACGCGCGCGTGATCGGGATGTCGGACCTGGGATGCCAACCGGCGAGAGGCATTTCGGCCAGATCGAACAACATGGCCGCTAGGCCACCGCTTTCCATCTGGCGCCGCAGGTCATTGAAAAAGCCCGGCGGCAGATTTCGGTGCGCCTCGGAGTCCGCTTCGAATACCGCGAAGCGCCGCTCGTCGTCCGAGGCCGGCACCACCCAATCTTCGTTCGATGCGATCACGACATGGAGCCTGTTCGGGCCACTCACCACTGGCTTATGTTTGCCCTCGAACGTCAGCACCGGCTCGGTAATGAGGTTCTTGAGCGCCCCTTCCAGCTTGCGGTCGCCTGCCCACAGCCCTTCGTCCACGAACAGCAGGATTGTATCGGCCAGATGCTCGTTGAACTTGCCGGTGAAGTGATCGGCCTGGGCCACCTGGCGGCCATGTTGACCTGCCAAGTCCTTCAAGGCGCGCAAAAATGTGCCCTTGCCGATGCCCTTCCTGCCCTTGAACACAAGCGCCACCTCGGCAGGCGAGTTGGGATGCTGCACCATGTAAGCCGCCCACTTGAGCACATATTCGAAGCTGGCCTGATCGCCTGCGCACAGGACATCGCGCAGCAATCGCTGCATCAGCGACCAGTCGCCCCTGACCGGCGTGACCGACCAACCGCGCCACAAGTTGTAGAGGCCCGGATGCTTGGCACCTGGCGTAGGATCGAACACCACGCCATCGTACTGCCGCCTGCCTTCGTGCTTGATCCACCATGTGCCCAGCGGTCGCCGCGCGCCGTCCTCCAGCGTCACCGTGCTGGCATTGAGATGCTTTTGCACCGCCACATCGGGGAACCATTCCACCACGACATGCCCGAAATGCGGGCAGACCGACTCCCGGCCCACCAGATACTTGCCCGCTGTCAGCACGGTGAAATGCCTGGCATTCACCTCGGTAAGCTTGGGAGGCACCGGGCGCGACGGGGGGCTGTCTTCCACAATGTCGGCAAAGTCATCGCTGGCGATGATGGCATTGAGCGCATCGCCATGGCCTGCATCCCTGATGGCCTTGAACAGCGTAGCCCCCGTGACCGCCGCCGCGCCGTCCGACTTCAGGCTGTCCCACCTGCGCCCGATTGCATCGGCATCGTGCGCATAGGCCGGGTCGCTGACGGACCATTCGATGAACTCATGCCGACCTGCACCCGCTGTCGCGTGGTGGCTGGCCATCATGATCTTGAGCCAGGTATTGTTGTCGGCAAATTCGCCCACATCGAGCAACGCCAAAAGCTGGCTCAGCACTTCGGGGCTGCGAACGCCAGCGTCTGTCTGCCCTTCGGTCGCAGCCGACCTGGCGATTGCTGCCAGCAATGCTCCCGGCGCTTCGCCTATCTCGGACAGGGGCACGGAAAGGGCATCCCATCGGTATGCCCGCTTGGTATCGGGATGGATCGAACCCGGCCCGACCACCTGCCTGCCTTCGGACTTGAACTCCACGCCGGGGAAGTCTCGGAGTTGGCCCACGACTTCGGCCTCGACCGGCTTCAGCATGTAGAAGTGCCAACCGCCGCCGCCGGTTTCGACCACCGGGAAGTTGTCGAAATCGAGGCCAAGGCTATTCTGCAACTTCTCCAGCGAGTTCTCGCCTTCCGCGAAGTTTCGGGGATCGACATCGACGACGAGTTGATTGCGCGCCAAACGGACGCCGACATTGCCGCCGCGGACTTCCATATGGGCCTTGGCCTCATCCACAGACATCGGCGCGGCAATTCGCCAGTTCGTTTTTAGGGGCGCTTTGCCCACCGGCTTCCCGTCACGCCTATCGTCGGGCTTGTGTAGCGGTATGAGGGCGAACTGCTGACCCTTGAAGGCGTCGAGCTGCCCTGGGGCGAATGCTTCGGGCTTGCCGCTCATCGCGCCACCTCCCCGCGCACGAAGGCGTCGAGATCGCTGACGTGATACCGGATCAGCTTTTCCTGGATGACGTGATAGGCTGGGCCTTCGCCCCGCGACCGCCATGTCTTGAGCGTTCCCGCCGAGCATGACAGGTATCCTGCCGCCTGCTCGCTGTCCTTCCAGGGTGATTGTGTCGAGTTGTCGAGCGCGCGCCGAACGGCACGCTCGACAACCTGTTCAAGGTTGTCTTGCATATGGATCATTCTCCACGGCCGCCCGCAGGCGGCAGTTGATGGGAATGACCGATGACTTTGTATGCACTAGCTATGATTATGGGAGCGTATCGGTCAGAACCGCCCGCGCTACCCCTTCGCAGGGGTGTCCCGAATCGCGCGGCTGGGGCTTGCTAACCCCGGCATGATGAATCAGCTATCAACAAAACTATCGTGCGCACTTCGCCTTGAAATTAGCCGCTCTCGTCGCCAAACCGAGATGACCCTCGCAAGACATGGAGATTATGCATGGCGGACTGGATTTACGTCGATAATTCGAATGTCTTCATTGAGGGGAAGCGGGTCAGCGCCGTTCGGCAGGGGATGGCGCTGGATATATGGGATGCGATGGCAAATCGCATCCTGGACAACACGTACCGCATGAGCTTCGGCAAACTATACACGTTTGTTGCGGGCAACGACCCCAAGGATACGTCGCGGGCCATGCTGTTTGGGTCAAGGCCACCGGAGAACGACGCGATTTGGGAATTCGCCAAACGTGCCGGCTTTGAGGTCATCACGCATGATCGCAACGCATCGAACAAGGAAAAGAAAATCGACACAGGCATCGTGGCGGAACTGACCCGCGACGCATACCGAAATGCCAAGCAAGGTGATGTTTTCACGATTGTCTCTGGTGATATTGACTATGTCCCTGCGATTGAAAACCTCATCAAGGATGGGTTTCAGGTCGATGTTGTGTTTTGGGATCACGCAGGGAAAGAACTTCGAGAGGCATGCTCGAACTTCATTTCCCTGAACCCTCATCTGGACGCGCTCAGGCCTTAGTCGCGACGACAAAGTCTTCCAGTGCCTGCGCGTGCCGCCGCAGATGTTCCACCAGGTGCTCGGCGTGAACATAGCCACCTGACGCGCCCGGCAGTTTTTGCCCCAGCAGCAGCGCACTTTCGGCATAGGGAACGCCGCTGGCGATGAACAGCGTGCGGGCGTGATGGCGATACTCGTGCGGGCTGGGAAGCCCGGCTTCCTTGGGTTCCTCGATATGGCCGGATGCGCTTGTCGCCGATGGCCACAGCCATTCGCTATTGAGCGGCACGTCCGCAGCGAGCCGGTCCTTGAGTCGGGCGGTCAAAGCTTTGCCCATCGGGAACATCATCTGCCCGCCGACCTTCATGTGCCGGAACGTCAGGATTCCCCGTTCAATATCCACGTCATCCCGCAGCACCAGGAGCAATGACGAACGCCGCGCACCGGTCAGCATCATAGCAATGTGCAGATCGCGGCGAATGGGAGACAGCTCTTCCACATCGGCCCACCATGCTTTCAAGTCGAGCACATCGACCTCTCGGCGCTTCGGAGTGGGAACGCGCAGCGCGGCGACCGGATTGCCTCCGATAGTCTCGTCGAGCCTCATAGCCGTGTTTATCGCTGCCCGAAGGGTGCGCATCACGCTTCCGGCTGTCGTCTCACCGTTCTTCCGTTTGAGCGTATCGAAAAGGTCGCGCACTTCCTGCCGGGTGATGTCGGTCACGGCCCGCTTACGGAATTTCGTGAGGTAGTTGTCCAGATGGTAGTTGTAGCCCTCCACCGTCCGCGGGCTATAAGTCCGTTCCGACAGGTGCGCTTCGAGCGCCTGCTGGAGCGTGATGCCGCTTTCGGCAGGGCCAGCTGTGGGGTCGATGCCCGACTGTATCTGGCTCATCAAGGCCTTGGCCCGATTCCGGGCTTCACGAAGTCCGATACGGTCGCAGCGGTCAATCTTGACCCGTACCGTCCGGACGTGGCGGCCATTTCGGCGAACGTCGCCTTGGACGGCGAAAGTCCTGGTTGACTGGTGGCAGACCACCATCAGCCCCTTCACTTGTTCGTCGCGGTGGATGCCTGATCCCAAGGGAAGCTCGCGAATGCGGGCTTCGGTCAAATTGATGATAGCCATTTAGGTCTCCGAAAAGTACCGGCCTGAGCACCGAAAACGCGCCCTCTCTGAGCGGCTCAGGTTGACCTAAATGTCGTGTAATTCAGCCTCTGCGAACCAATATAACCCCTGATTTCCCTTGATTTACCTCAGATTCTCGAGTTTGTAATCAGGGGGTCGCGGGTTCGATTCCTGCAGCCGGCACCATGTTTTCAATGACTTATGCTGCCAGGATTATGTTGAGTCTATTGGCCGCAACCACATAGCAACCACGCGCCGTGGGATTGGGTAGCAATTCTTGGTGCGTAGTCACGCTGCTCTTGGTCGTTTGCGGACGGGCAGCAACGGCGAGGCCGTCAAGCCGAGGCCCGGCTGCGCTAAATGGCGTCGCCGCAATTGCGTGATTGCTGTCGCTTCCGGCACCGAAGAGGCTCACCGAGAGCCGCTTTGCATTTACCGCCTTCCTGACGAACCGAATGACCGGTCCCGGGGCAAAGGACTCACATCGGATCGATCGCCCACGATCGCCGCAGCCGATCTCGCGCCGCGCCGCGCCGCGCAGCAACGGGACTCGACACACGCGTCGCGATGGTGGACCATTGCGATATTCGACGCGGCCCAAACCGCGAGGGGAGAGGCAATGGCAGATGCGTATCTCATGACGCCGTCCGCAGGCGATCGTCTTGCCTGCCAGCCTGTCACGGCGTCTTATTTCCATCTGGA
This sequence comes from Novosphingobium lentum NBRC 107847, assembly GCF_001590965.1. Classification (GTDB taxonomy): domain Bacteria; phylum Pseudomonadota; class Alphaproteobacteria; order Sphingomonadales; family Sphingomonadaceae; genus Novosphingobium; species Novosphingobium lentum. Next base: position 13,738 of record NZ_BCTW01000036.1, on the reverse strand, counting down.
AAACAGCATCGTCACCAATGGCATACGAACCGACATCCGCCACTTCGCGTGGGAGCGCCGCTGCCTTGCCCGGTTCGAGGTGGACAGCCACTATCTCGACTATTCGCTCGGCCCGCGGGCGCGGGGTGCCCGGCTGTCGTCCGATGGCCGCGGCAACGCGCCTCCTTTTGGGGAAATCGCCTATCTGCCCAAGGGGGCCGAGTTCCAGGCGCTGTGCGAGCCCAGCGAATACCGGGTGCTGAGCCTGACATTCGAAAGCGCCGCCGCCGAGACCCTGTTCGAGAGCGAGGGATTGACCACCTCGTTACCCCATTGCTTCGACGTGCGGGCACCCTGGGTGCGGCAGGGCCTGGCCCGGCTGGTCGACGAAGTGCGCAACCCCGGGTTCGCGCAGGACATGATGGTCGAGACGATTGCCCTGTCGCTGGTGATCGACTTGTGCCGCTATCTCCAGACCGCGCAGAAACCCGACGAAAGCATCAACGCGCGCATGGCCGACTGGCGCCTGCGCCGGTTGAAGGAACGGATCGAGGCCGGACTGGCCGGACCGCTTTCCATCGTCGACCTGGCGCAGGAATGCGGGCTCAGTTCGCGCCACCTGATGCGCACCTTCAAGAACACGGTCGGCACCACGATCAGCAGCTACATTGCCGACGCCCGGATCGCGCAGGCCAAGCGCGAGCTGGCGGAGGAAAACGCCATGATCAAGGTGGTGGCCGGCAACTGCGGCTTTCAGAGCGCCGCCGCGTTCAGCGCCGCGTTCCGCAAGGCTACCGGCCTCAGCCCCCGCCGCTTCCGCGAGGAAATGCTGTATGGCGGGTACTAGCGACAGCCTTACCGGCGTTTTCTGGCGGTTGGGCGATAGTCGGTCGCTCTGACAGCGGTTGCCCGCATTTACCCGCCGCATCGCCGACGCCACACTTGGCCGGCGACAGTTTTTGCGGAAAAACATCATGAGCGACTATTTCAAGCGGCTGCTTAAGGACCCCACGTCCTTCCACGATGCCCCCTATGACCAAGCCTTCACGCTGACGATCGAACAGATCGGGCAGTTGCACCTGGAAGGCGCGCGCAAGCGGTTCATCGGACTGCGGCCCGGCCTGTCCGTGCTCGACAAACTGGCACGCGAGCAGGGCATCGAGGCGATCGAGACGATCGACGACATTGCACCGCTGCTGTTCCCGCACACTGTCTACAAATCCTATCCGCTGAGCTACCTGGAACGCGCGCGGTTCGACAAGCTGACGAAGTGGCTGGGCGGGCTGACCACCACCGACATCAGCAACATCGACGCCACCGGTATCGAATCGATCGACGACTGGCTGGACCTGCTCGACGCAGAAACGCCGCTGACCGTCGCCCATACCTCGGGCACCACCGGCAAGCTCTCGTTCGTGCCGCGTACCAAGGAACAGTGGCGCCAGACGATCGTCCATTCGGCAACGATCATCCGCGACTGGTGGGGGCATGGCAGCGGACCGGACATCCTGAAGGACAAGATGCCGATCATCATACCCGGCTACCGCTATGGCGCGGCGGCAGCGCAGCGCGGCAACGGTATCCAGGTCGATCTTTACGCGGGCGGCGAGGACAACGCGCTGTTCATGTATCCCGACGCCCGTTTCAGCGCCGACGTCGCCTCACTCGCCGGTCGCCTGCGCGCGGCCGAGGCGCGCGGGGAGGCCGGCATCGGGGATATTCCGCAGATCCTGCTCGATCGCCGCGAATCGCTGCTGGAACTCGAACAGCGCCGGCCCGAGGACGTCCGCCACTTCTTCGAAGAGGCCCAGCGGCGCTTCGGCGGCAAGGACGTCTACGTCACCGCGATGTGGGCGATCCTGTTCGACTGGGCCGAGGAAGGCCTGAAGCGCGGCATCAAGAACATCTTCGGTCCCGACAGCGTCCTGCTGACCGGCGGCGGCAAGAAGGGCAAGGACATGCCCGACAACTGGCGCGACCAGGTGCTGGAGTTCCTGGGCTTCACCAACTTCTACGAGATGTACGCCACCAGCGAGATGATGGGCCTGTGCATCAAGTGCGAGTACGACCACTATCACGTGCCGCCGGTCATCGTGCCGTTCCTGCTTGATCCGCAGACCGGCGTACCCCTGCCGCGCAAGGACGGCACCGTGGGTCGCTTTGCCGGGCTGGACCTGATGCCCAACACGTATTGGGCGGGCCTGATCACCGGCGACGAAGTGCGGATGTCGGGCTGGGAAACGACATGCGCCTGCGGCCGGACCGGGCCTTACGTCCATCCGGAAATCCGGCGCTACAGCGAGGCCGAGGGCGGCGATGACCGCATCGTCTGCGCGGGCGCGCCCGAGGCGCATGACCGCGCGCTCGAATTCCTCGCCGAACTGTCGATGTAAGGGGGCGGCGGTGCCAGACGAATTCCGCGTTCCGCTGATCATCCGCGGCGAAATCATCGACGATGCCGCGGTGGAACACGGCGGTCGGCGCGGCGGTGTTAGCTTCCGTGCCCCGGACATCGCCCGGCACGTCGGCAAGCTGACGCTGCGCACGCCGTCGCACATGGCGGACCTTTATACACTCAGCTTCGAGCAAATTCTCGATTACCTGGTTGAACTGGGGACGCGGCTCGATTTCGACACGAACCCGCACGTCCGCGAGGCGTTCCGCCTGTCGTGCATCACTTCCGGCCTGTCGGACAGCATCCTGCGCTTCCACTACGCGCGGCTCGGCACGATGTTCAACCGCGCCGGCATGCGCGCGATGGTCGAGCGCAGCTGCGGCGTGGACTATCTCGAAGGCTGGGTCGATCAGGGGCCGGGCATGGTCCCCGGCCTGACCGCGCGCACTCGCGCGTTCGGTGCGCGCAGTATCCACGTGATCGCCGGCAACGCGCCGATCGTCAGCATCCTGACGGTGATCCGCAATGCGCTCACCCGGTCGGACGCGGTCATCAAGCTGCCGTCGAACGATCCGCTCACCGCCGTCGCGCTGGTGTGCACGATGGTGGAAATGGCGCCCGACCATCCGATCACCCGGCATATCTCGGTCGCCTACTGGAAGGGCGGCGATGATGCGGTCGAACGGGCGATCTACGATCCGCGCGGGGTCGAGAAGATCATCGCCTGGGGCGGCTTCGCTTCGGTCAAGCACATCACGAAGTACCTGCAGCCCGGCATCGACCTGATCACCCAGGATCCCAAGATGAGCGGCACGATCATCGGCAGGGAAGCCTTTGCCGACGACGCGACGCTGCGTTCGGTGGCGCGGCGGCTGGCGCTCGATGTCGGCGCGCAGAACCAGGAAGGCTGCGTCAGCGCGCGCGTGATTTACGTCGAATCCGGCACCGACGCGGACGGCGTGGCGCGGGCCAACCGGCTGGGCGAACTGACGTTCGCCGCGCTCCAGTCGCTCCCGCCACACCTGAGCACGCCGCACAAGGCGTTCGACCAGGCGCTGAAGTCCGAGATCGACGCAGCCCGGCTGCAGGACGAGGACTATCGCGTATATGGCGGCAAGACCAACGAAGGCGCCGTGATCGTCAGCCAGGACGACTATCCGGTCGATTTTTCGCGCATGCTCGCCTGCCGCGTCGGCAACATCGTGCCGATCGACTCCTTCGAAACGGCGGTGCGATCGGTCAACGCATATACCCAGACGATCGGGATTTTCCCCGAAGCGTTGAAGGAAGCGCTGTGCGACCGGCTAGCCTTCCAGGGCGCGCAGCGGCTGGTGTCGCTGGGCGGGGCGGCGACGATGCAGCACAATATGGAAAAGCAGGATGCCATCGAACCAGTCCGCCGCATGGTCAAATGGGTGACCGTGGAAACCGCCGACGGCGCCATGCTGGAGGCGCTGGCAGGATAATCGGACCTTGGTGCGGGCTACCTCCCGCCGCAGGCGGGGTCAGCGAGCGCGCACGCTGGTACTGCCCGTCAGCCCCGCCTTGATGAAATCCATCTGCAGGAAATCGTGCGGGAAGCCACCATCGATCCGGCTGGCGGCATGGAGCGTGGCGAGGTGCTCGGCATCGAGCTCGACCGCCAGCGCGCCGATGTTGTCCTCAAGCTGGCGCAGCGTGCGCGCGCCGACCAGCGGCGCGGTGACGGCCGGATTGGCCAGCGTCCAGGCGAGCGCGACTTGTGCCGAAGTGGCGCCGATCGCGTCGGCAACGCGCTTGACCGCATCGGCAATGCCGACCGTCCGTTCGTTCACATAGCCAATCGCTTCCATCATCGCGCGGCGGCCGCCGTCGGGATCGGCGGGATTGACCGCGCCGGTCGCATACTTGCCCGAAAGCAGCCCGTTCTTCAGCGGTGACCACGGCATCACGCCCAGCCCCAGCGCCTGCGCCATCGGGATGAGATCGCGCTCGGTGGTCCGCTCGAGCAGGCTGTACTCCACCTGCAACGCCGCCAGCTGGGTCCAGCCGCGCAGTTCGGCCATCGTCTGGAGACGCGCCACCTGCCATGCCGGCGTATCCGAAATGCCGATGTAGAGGATCTTGCCGTGGCGGACGAGATCGTCGAACGCGCGCAGGATTTCGTCGGCGGGGGTCGAATTGTCCCAGACGTGCAGGAACAGCAGGTCGATGTGATCGGTCTGCAGCCGCTTGAGGCTGTCTTCCACCGCCCCGATCATGCTCTTGCGGCCATTGCCGGCCCGGTTCGGATCGCCCGGGCCGACGGCCAGCGAATATTTGGTCGAGAGCACCAGCCTGTCCCGCTTGGCCGCGGCGAACTTGCCGGTCAGTTCCTCCGACCGGCCTTGCGCATAATAGCCTGCGGTATCGATGAAGTTGCCGCCACGATCGACATAAGCGTCGAAAATGCGCCGCGATTCATCTTCCGGCGCCCCCCATGTCTCGCCGAAAGTCATCGTGCCGAGCGACAGCGGCGATACGCGCAGGCCGGAACGGCCGAGCAGGCGGTAGCTGTCGAGTGAAAGTGCAGTGGTCATCGATCGCTTATCCTTCTGGATGCTCGGTCATCACCCAATGCATCATGCGATGCACGGGCCAGCCCCCGTCATGCGGCGTGCCGCCGAATTTTCCGGAATTGATGTTGCCCAACCCGACGATGCGCTGCACCCCCGCGCCGGCCAGCCTGTCACGCAGATCGGCGATGCGGGCGGGCGGAAAGACGCCGACCGACTGGGTTGCGACCGTAACGTGTTGCAGCGCGTCAGCCAGCGAAGCGACCTGCACGACATTCACCAGCTTGCCGCCGGGGTTGAACGCCACCGGCTCTCCCGAACGGATCACCATGCCGCGCCCGTCGGGCTGGCCGAACACGCGGTAAATGGGTTCGAGCAGGCCCAGCATGTCGAGTTCCTCGAGCACCGGTGCCGGTGGCACCGGCCCGCCTTCGCCCGTGCCATAGTGGCTGTCGCGCGCCATTTCGGCGACCAGCGCCGCGCAATAGGCATCGACTTCGTCGTCGCTGCCCTCCACGAACTGAAAACGGGCGCAGCTGCAGGCATCCTGGTTGAACGCCACGACATCGGCCGCCCCGCGCGCAGCCACGTCGCGCACGGTCCCGGCATCGGCGAAAGCTTCGTTGCCGATCAGCGAGATCGAGACCTTGGGGTCGAACGAGATGATCTCGAAGCCGGGCGCGGCATATTTCATCGCGTGGCGCACGGCAGCGTCCCCACCCCATACCGCCAGCTTGTCATAGTACTGCGAGCGGAAGATATTGCCCTCTATCGCCGCATCGCCGCCGCGCCAGTAGGCGGCGGAGAACGACCGGGTCACCGGGTGGTTGGGGCCGACGTCCGCCATCGTGCGCAACAGCGCGGTCGCGGTGAACATATCGTTCGAAGGCATCTTGAGCAGATGAACGCCCTTGCTGATGGCGCCGCGCACGATCGTGATCGGCGGGACGATCGGCGCGTTGCCGGCCAGAATATGAACCACGCGCGGCGGGAAGGCGCGGATATCGACCCGCTGGCCGCGCACCACGCGCGTGTTCCAGCCATCGACGGTATCGAGCGAGCCGAGCGACCCTTCGGCCTCGGCCTCCACCGCATCGCGCGCGAAGAAGCCTGCGATGTCGCGATAGCAGTTTTCCAGGATGCGCGCGCCCAGGGTGTTGCAGCGCAAATTGCGCACCGCCGCTTCCTGCAGGTGCGGATTGCGGTCGAAATCGAGCGCCTTGCCCACCTCGACTAGGAAGTCGACGATCTCGGCGATCGGCGTGTCGAACGCCGGTCCTGGCTCCCGCCGCGACCAGATCAGGGAATCGAGGTCGATCGCCGGGGTCATCACGACATCGCCGGTGGCGCGTAACGTGTGTTCGACCGCCGCGTCGATGATCGGTTCGCCCTTGATCACATGCGGAACGAGAATGCGCCCGCCTTCAACCGGTTCATGCAGCATCGGATGGTCCCTCGCTCAGACCGTGATCGAACCACGGACGTAGGAATCGATCGACCCGGCACAGGTGAGCTTGTCCTCACCCTCATCCAGATCCTGGTAGCGGTTGATCGAGCGGACGATCGGCGTCTTCACGCCATCAAGGCCCGCACCGAATTCGACGACGACCTTGTCGCCGGAAATGATCCCGCCCCAGCGGCCATCGGCCAGCACGTCGAAAAACGCCATGCGGCCCTCGACAGTGCCCTTGCCGTCGGCCGGATTGAGCAGCTTCTCGCCCGCCTTGTCGAGGATCAGCGGCACCAGCCAGGGCGGCGTGGCATAGACGTCATGCGGCTGGATCAGCGCGCAGAAGCCACTCATCTCGACCATGGCATAGCTGTTCGACAGGCGATCCCTGGTCACGCCGAAGAAGCGCAGGACCTGTTCGCGGTAGTCGGGCGGAACCTTGGCGCCCTTGGTGCCGCCGCCGGTCGAGATGATCATCTCGGGATGAAAATCGCCATCCTCGATGCCCCGCGCGCGCAGCGCCTCGACCAGCTGCCACAGAACGCCCCACATCGCGCCCAGGTAGATCGGGCGGTGACGGCGGTCCGCAAGCGTGTCGATCCAGGCATCCAGCTCTACCGCGCGGCGGGCCTGCCGCTCTGCAACCCGGTCTTCGTAGGCCGCGACCTCGCCCGGGCCGACTTTGCCCGCCGCCAGCATGCGGCGAAGCTGCGCCGGGCGCATCGCATCCATCGCGCGGATCGGGTCGTTGCTCAGCCGGTGAAGCTCACCCGGCGCGGCCCAGCGCTCGAAGTGGCGGGTGCTGACTTCGGTCATCTTGTGGGTGCCCTTGGTCGGCATCATCGTGAACACCGACCGGTCGTGGTTGGGCTTGAAGCCCCGCGTCGAAAGGTCGAACGCGGCAAGGCAGGCCGGCACGCACAGTTCGCGATCCTGCAGGGTCTGGTTGAGGAACGACGATTTGCCCGACGTGCCGCTGGAGGCGTAGATGTAGTGCCCGGCAGCGTGGCAGGCATCCATCCAGTCGTCGACGTCGTTGACCCCCGATACGTCGATGTTGCCAGTAGGATAGGTCGACAGCGTGCCCAGCCACATGTTCATGTGCTTCCACTGGCCGTTGTCGACGAACGCCTCGGGATAGCTTTTGTAGTTGGTGTGCGCGAACAGCAGCGGGACCAGATCTTCAAGCGTGTCGATCGAACCGATGCCCGTTTCCCTCGCCCGCTTGTCCAGCACCTTGATCTGCTGCCGCCGTTCGGCAAACCGTTCGCGCACGGCCTCCATCTGCAGTTGCGCCAGGCGATCGGGCGCGTTGCGAAACGGATCGGCTGTGTTGGCGTAGGCAATCAGTTCGTCAACGGCGGTCATGCATCGTCCTCTCGATCACCAGATTGCAACAAGGATAGGTGGTGCGCCGCAAAATGGCCCGCGCAATTGCTTTGGCAGAAGCGACAAAGCGTCGCCGTCCCGCCAGAACGGAACGTCTGCTCACGACGGCGCCCCTCGTTTTTCGGAGATCAAAAGTCCCCGCCGCAGGGCGACAACCGGGATCGCGTCACCTTGCGAGCAATCGAACGGCGGATGCTATCCCTTGAAATGATCGCGCGACAGGCGGCCAATAACTTCGCCGAACTCCGCCACGGTACGGCGGATGACCTCGGCTGCCGGTAACACCTGATCGATGCGACCGGATACCTGACCGACACTGGCAAAGCCGACCTCCATGTCACCTTCCTCGTAAAGCCGGGGAACGTCGCGGATCAGATCGCGGAACGCGTCGAGCTGGGAGGGCGCCTCATACTTCCGGGTCGTGGCCGTGCGCAGCACGCGAAGGGGGCGCTGATTGTGGCGATTGATCATGATCGATTCCGCCTCCGAGGCAGAGACCACCGCTTGCTTGAGGTTGGCGTGGACGCCGGCCTCGGCCGAAGCCAGCATGCGTGTCCCCATCTGCACGCCCTCGGCCCCCAGGGCGAATGCCGCGGCCATCGATACCCCGTCCACAATCCCGCCCGCAGCGATGACCGGAAGGTCGATCCGACTCGTGATCAACGGTAGCAGAACCATCAGCGGAATTTCCGTGGCACCGCGCAAGCCACCGCCCTCGCTCCCTTCCACGATCAGGCCATCGACGCCTGCGTCAGCCGCCTGCTGCGCCGTTTCGAGCGAGGTGACCACGTGGAAGACCGTTACGCCCGCCTCGCGAAGTCGCGCGGTGTAAGGTGCAACCGGACCGCTCGACGTCGTGACGAAACGGACGCCGTGTTCGAGCAGGATATCGACCATGCCGGGATCGGCAAACGAGACCGGGATGTTCACGCCGAACGGTCGATTGGTCGTCTCTGCCATCCTCTCCAGGAACGCTCGAGCGCGCGTGGCTCCAATAGACCCCGGAACCAGCCCGATCGCGCCTGCAGCGGTAACCGCCGAAACGAGTTCCGGGTTCGCCACCGTCCCCATCGGCGCGTTGGCGATGGGAACCGCCACGCCGAGCGTACGCGTGATGCGATTGTCGAAAGCGGGAAGCGGACTTTTCATCGGCGTCGTGCTCACACCTGTACCGGCGTCAGCGCATAATGTGCCAGCCTGTCGCGGACCGGCAACGCGACTGCGACCCGGTCTTCAATCTGCCGCGCGAAATATGCGAACAACGCGGCGTCGTGCTCTGGTCCGGCGCGCAGGACAAACTGCTCCAGTGCTTCATCCGCATCGTGCCAGGTGGACGGGCGGAAGCCGATGATCTCCGCCACGCGATCAAGATCGCCTGCCTCGTGCATGACGCCGGCAAACGCTTCGGCACGCGCCCATTGCGCCAGAGCGCGCGCGGACTGCCGGTTGCCCGCCGCGACCGGATCGGTCACCTCGATGCGCTCGATCGTCGCATCGAGCACCTTGGCGATCATGGACGATCGTCCTTCGGGCATCACGATCGGTGCCGACGGCGTGATCGCCACCCCCATTACCTCTGCCATTCCCCACAGCATCGCGCGGCGGCACATCACGTCCCAGATCTGATACTCAAGCTGCATGTCGGCCGGTCTCGGATCGTACAGCGGCCCCGCCATCGACATCACCGCCGCCAGCATGAAAGCCGCGGTGTGAAAGCTGAGCACCCCCGCATCGATCTCGACCCCTGTGATGCGGGCATAGTGCCGCACGAGGTGATCGGGATCGGCCCCGAGTGGTTCGGTCCCCGCGCGCAGGCGAAGCGCAGCCAGATCATGCATCGGATCACCGATATGCGTCGCCTCGAAATCATAGAGGCAGGTGACGCGCCCATCCTCGAACAGGAACTGGCCGGGATCGCCGTGGATCAGCCGCGGCACTTCGCGATGCAGCGGCACGTTGCGCTGGATCCAGCGCAACGCCCATTCGACAAGCGGTTGCGGGCCACGCTTCGTTCGCTCGTATAGCGGAAGATGCGCGTTGAAATACGACAACGCGACCCCGGCCGCACCCTCGGGCTTTTCAATCCCCGCCGCGACAAACGGCGCGATATCGAGCGCATGCATCCTGGCCAGCAGCTCGATATATTCCTCGGCGACGCGCTGCCGCTGGGCATCGTCGGCCGCCGCCGCGACATCCCGCTCGCCGGGCACCCAGTCCATCACGATTCCGATCGGGTCGCGCGCCATTCCGTAAACATGCGGGACCGGCAGCCCGCCGCTCGCCAGCAGGGTCAACACCGTCGCCTCCCGGTCCAGCCCGGGATAAGGCTCCGCATCGATCTGCTTGTCGCCCCGGATATACAGCGGCAGCTCGGCACCCTCCCGGCGCACCGTGGCGTACCAGGCCTTGCGCCATCTTGGCTGGCGCTCGATCGCGGTCACCTCGCCGTGAGTCAGCGTCTCGATCTGTGCGACGAGCCGCGTTTCCTCATCGGTCCGCAATAGGCTCATCCTGCCATCAGTTCTTCGGTCTTCAGGCCAAGCTGCCGGCCGATGTCGGCGGTGTCGAAGTATTCACGCCAGCTGAGGATCTTGCCGTGCTCATCGAGCTCATAAACAGCGACCAGCGCATGCTCGACGCGGACTCCGCGCATCGTGAAATGATCGACACGCTGCGTCATCACCGTCGAGCCCGATACGATCAGCTTCTCGATGCCGCACTGCATAAAGGTCGAAAATCCGGCCTGCCGCTCGATCTCCTTGCGGATGACCTCGCGGCCCTTGATCACCTCACCGCCGGGCACCCAGAGCTGCCACTCGCCATCAACGGCGAACATTTCCGCGATGGGCCCGGCATCGGGCTGCTCTACTTTGCCCTCACCCCATGCTGCACAGAAATCACGAACAATGGCCTCGAAATCAACCACAGGAATGTCCTTCCGGCTATCTAATTACTGACAATATGCGTTCCGTCGGAAACGGCTGTCCTACCCCAAGGCAGGGGGTGGCAACTTCGGGGGCATTAAACCGGGTCACATCGAACCGGAGATCGACTATGCGGGCGGTGCGCTTTCACGACTATCTGGGGCTTGACGGTGTTCGGCTGGAAGACATGCCAATTCCGGTGCCGCGAACCGGCGAAATTCTGGTCCGCATCCATGCTGCCGGCGTCAATCCTTTCGACTGCTATGCCGTGTCGGGATACGTGAACGCCTACGTCCGGTTCACCCTCCCCGCCGTGCTTGGCCGGGATTTTTCGGGGATCGTGGCCGCAATCGGACCGGAGGTAGAGGAGCTGTCGGTTGGCGACGCAGTCTTCGGTCAATCCGCAGCGGATGCCGACGGCACTTTCGCGGACTTTGTTGCGATCCCGGCGTCGCGCGCCGCCATCAAGCCTGGCACACTGTCGCATATCGAAGCGGCGTCGCTGCCAAACGTCATCATGGCCGCATGGGACGGGCTGTTTTCCATGACGAGCGGGATGGATCTGCAGCCCGGCCAGACGATCCTCGTCAACGGCGCCGCAGGGGGAATCGGGAGCATGGCGGTCCAGCTCGCGCGGTGGCGGGGTGCGCGTGTGATCGGGACGTCGTCGGCGAGCAATCTCGATATGGTTCGAGAGCTTGGTGCCGAAGCGTATGACTATACCCTTCCTCTCGCCATCACGGGTCCAGTCGACGGCGTGCTCGATACTGCGGACGGCAACAATGCCGAAACCCTGTGCGGACTGGTCCGGCCCGGTGGAACCTATGTTGCGCTGCGCGGTCTAACGGGCAGCAATTTCGCGGAAAGATGGGCGGCAAGAGGCGTGCGCTGTGTCGTCGCGAATGGGCCGGCCAGCGCCGGCGCATTCCCGGACATGGTCAAGGTCGTATCGGACGGTGAAGTCAGGCCGATCGTGTCGGCAACGTATCCGCTCGACCAATTCCGCGCTGCACTGGAAATGGTGGTGACGGGGCATGCACGCGGGAAAATCGTGCTGCAGATCGCAGATTGAGGACCCGCCTGATCCCACGCCCCATTACTCCCGCTTCGAGTATCCAGCCAGGGTGATGGCAACGTCGATCTTCGGCAAATCGGCAGCGCCCCGACGGTCGTTGTCCCGGCCGTGGTACACGCTGTGAATCCATAGGGTGCAGCGCTCCTTCTTCGTGATCGGCCTGTCGAAGTCGTGCATCCAGCTGTTGAGCGGGGGCAGCTGGCTTCGGCTGATCAGCACCGGGGCAACCCCGGATGCGTGAAGCGCAGCCTCCAGCGGCTTGAGATCGGCCAGGAAATGGCACTGTGCCAGTTCGCTCTGCCGGTGGGCGTCGTGATGGCCCGTTTGCGCAGCGGTACTGCGAGAGCAACCAGCCACACCCGCTATTGGCGAAAGCGCGTTGCGTTGTTCAGGCGCCGGGTCCGGCGTGGGCGTCAAGGTCGAGCGACTCTATCAACGCGTCGGCGGTCATGCCGTGCGACCTCGAAATATTGATCAGATCGAGATATTCGCGCCACGCGATAATCTGACCGGCGTCGTTCAGATCGAATACGGCCACGAGCGGCACGGCCGACCATTTGCCGTTGCGCCGCGACCAATCCACGCGTTCGGTGAAGACCGTATTGCCGTTCGATCCCCACGACTTCATGTCATGGCGCTGTTCCGTGGCCTTCTGCTTCATCAGCAGATGTTCGGCGAGGATCTTGTCCCGACCCACGACGGGGGCAATCGTCGGCACGACGATCTGATAGTAGGCGTCCTCGGCCAACGGCTGGAGCGCGGCCGCGAGATCGACCGGCCAACTTTCACGGTAGGCGGCGATGAAATTCAGCACGATCTCTTCTTGTCTGGTCAACGCCAATATCCATTTTCCTGGGAGATGCAGGGACTTGCCCGCGCGATCGGGGCCGCTGCCCGTATCACGTTGGTTCGGAGCGGAGCGATTGCTCCAGATCCTCGACGCTCATGCCGATCTGACGCGCGACATTCCCGCCATCGAGATATTCGCGCCAGGCGACGATTTTTCCTTCCGCGCCGATCTCGAACACGGCGACGAGCGGGATCGATACCCATTTCCCGTTGGTGTGAGACCAGTCGGTCCGCTCGGTAAAGACCAGGCTGTCGCTGGACGCTACGCCCTTCATGTCGTGGCGCTGGTCGCCATAGTCGGCCTTGATCCGCTCCCATTTGGCCTTGATCGCGGCTTTGCCCCGGATCGGATCGGTGGTTGGAACGATACTCTGATAATAGCAGTCTTCCGCGACCAGCTGCAGCGGAGCATCCAGATCATCGGGCCAGCTGTCCCGAAAATAGCCGATGAATTCCAGCGCGATCGCTTCTTCTCTCAAACCCACGAGGTCACTCCGTATGTTTCGATCTTGGCGCGAGGGTTAGCAGTTGGCGGATATCGCCGTCATATGGTCGAGACGTTGCCGGACCGCAGATTGTTTATCCCAGATGCGTTCGTGCGATGCGGCAGGGTCGCCGATCTTTGCTTTGCATAGTTCATCGACAACAATTGGCTGACCGGAATTCCTGCGGCGATCGGCCGGTGCTGCGATGGAACGCCGCAGCGAATGCGGCAAAACTCCTGAAACCGCATTCGAATGCCACCTGCTTGATCAGCAGATGCTGGTGTCCTTCCACCCGATCGGCGACCGGTGATGAAGATCGAAGCAACTCGCTTTGCAAGCAACCCATTCCACACCCTCTTGCCCTCGAGTTCTCGCCCCATTGAGCCATCCGCACTTCAGCAGGTCATCGCAGAAAATATAATGCCCTGTTCCCATCTTTAGGCAGGTCGCGCTTTGTCTTTCCTTTTGGGCAAGTATGCGACGATAAGAACAGGCAGCCCGTTGGTAAAGCACTCGGCTGCAATCGCGTTATGCTCGTCGTGGAGGGCAGCAAGAAACTCGCGGCCATCGGCATCGCTGAACCGAAGGAACGCGCCGACCGCCGCGCCGGGCCCGGCGCGAGAAAGGGTGAGATCAGCAGCACCGGGCAGCGCCAAAC
>NZ_BCTW01000035.1 GCF_001590965.1 Novosphingobium lentum NBRC 107847 | reverse complement strand
TTCAGAAAGCCCATCAATACTTCTCGATGCTGCAAAAACAGAGCTCGCTCACGTCCGGCGTGAAGCGGGAGGCCAATGTCATCGGCAACTGGGTGTCCATGGGACCAAGCTCGATCCGGGGCACGCCGATCTTTGGTGGTTTCTACGACCTTCCGATGTCGACGAGCCCGGGCAATGCGGCGTTCTTCGTCGCGGGGAACATCGATGGGCGGCGCAAGGCGATCGGGATGGGGGACAACTTGTTCTTCGATCCGTCGAACTGGAATTTCATCGTTCCCAAGGTCATCGGCACGCTCTCGGTCCAGATATACAGTAGTGCAGAGCAGGGCGTTCGCGACATCCTGACGTTCGGTGGTGCGTTCCCGCGCGATGCGGCAGATGCGCGGGTCGTCAACGAATTCCGGACTTGCAGCGGAAAGGTCATCGATAGTCCAACTCAAGTCGGCGGCTGGCCGGCCTTGGCTGCGGGTACGCCCTATCCAGATGCTGACAATGACGGAATGGATGATCGTTGGGAAGCCGCACACGGGATCACTGATCCCAAGGGCGATGCCGACGGCGACGGCTACACCAACTTGGAGGAGTTCCTCAACGAGTTGGCAGGCGATCAGAACACTTCGGGCACCTTCATAACGCGCGTTGGTACCGGTACGGGGTTGATCCCGGCCGTGAATTGCGGAATCCCCGAAGCCTGAGCCTTAGGTACATTTGCGAGGCAAGAGGAATGGATCGCGCGACCGAACCCGGCCGCGCGATCCTTCATGCGATCCGGCACAGCGGATCGATGCCTTCGCCACGTCTGCATATTCGCCCTGTATCCGATAGGATTATCCGGATTTGCAGGCAGGCTTGGGGCATCGGTAGAGATCGGCTTGCATTCAGGATACCCCGCTTGAACGGGATCCGGAAATGAGGTGGACTTCCACCGGCTGGAAAGGGCTCGACCTTGCGTCTCCAGAATGGTCCTTCCGGCTGCCAGACCGCCGCTCGGCCTTTTGCGGCGTGCTGCAAAGCCGCGGCCGTCGTCACCCCCGGCGGCGTCCGCGGTGCAGCAGATTGGGCGCCTTGGCCACAATCAGTTCGACGCGATGTCGGAAACGCGTTGCCGCAGCTTAACGCACTTTGCCCACGGCAAGCGTCTGCTTTTCGCCGGCAACCATAACCCACACCGTCCGCATCAGGATCTTGACATCGGTGACGATGTTACGGTGCGCAACGTACCACAAATCGAGATCGATCTTTTGGTCGAGCGTGAGCAGCGTGTTGCCGTTGACTTGCGCCCATCCGGTCAATCCGGGCGCGACTTTGCCGCGATCGATGCCCCGATCGCCAAGGTCGGCGATCGTCTGCGGCAACAGCGGGCGCGGGCCGATGAACGTAAGTTCACCCGCTGCGACATTCCACAAGCTGGGAAGCTCGTCCAATCGGGAGCGCCGCAAGAACGCCCCGATCGGCGTAACGCGCTGATCGTCCGGCAACAACACGCCGACGGCATCGCGCAAATCGCGCATCGACCGGAATTTGACCAGTCTGAACGGGACGCCGTCCTTGCCCGATCGTACCTGCCGGAAGAGCACGGGTCGCCCCTGCAACGCCATCACCAACGCCGCAATTACCGCCAGCACAGGCAGAGTTGCCACCAGCAGCACGAGGGCCGCGATCCGTTGCAGGGCGGTGCTCATGACCTGGCCAATCGATAGGTAATTGTGGCGGAAGCAGCAGTTGCCTTGCCGTTCAGCTTTTCCAGCGTATCGGCGTAGGCGGTGGGCTGGTATCCTTCCGCACGCAGCTTGTCGCAATTGATGGCGGGAAAGCCGTGGTCCGGCAAACCTGCCTCGGTGACCTCGATGGACTTGTCGCTGCATCCTGCCAGCTTGGCCAGGTCGTTGGCCACGTCGATCAGCAGTCTTCGCCGCCCTGATGACAGGTTCCAGCTTCCCTGCAACGAATGGTCGGAAGCCAGCAACAGGCCCGACACCACATCATCGACATCGACAAAATCTGCGCCGAACGTTCCGTTGCTGCTGATCGTCACGGGCTGGCCCCGCTGGAGGCGCAGCGCGAAAAGATCGATGACGCTGCGTCCCGTGCCCACCACCGAGGCGATACGCAGCGACCCGAACGAGAGGCCGAGTTGTTCGCACCGGCTGGCGGCGACCCATTCCTGAGCGACCTTCGAGCCGAGATAGAGCGTACGGCTGGTGGGCCTGATCGGTGTATCTTCGGTCGCCACTGCCACATCGGTTGAATAGAAGTTGGCGGTAGAGGCCAGTACCAGGTGCCGCATGCCGACGGCGGCCATGCCCGCAACCAGCGCCCTGGTACCGAGCACGTTCACACGCCATAGATCCTGCGCGGTCGTGTCATCCGGGCTTTCCCCACATATGACCGTGGCGAGGTGAATAACCGTGTCGGCCCCTTCGAGGACGTCGTGGATTGGTCCGGGATCCGACAAGTCGAGCGCGCGCCAGACGACATCGCCCGGCAGATCGGCGGGCCGCCGCCTCGACAGTGCGATTACCGTGCGCCCACCGTTGCGCGCCGCCTTGACAAGCTTGCTGCCGATCGCCCCGCTGGCACCGGTAATGGCGATCGTACGCGGCTTCACGGGACGGCGAATTGCGTGATCGACGCATTTTCCACGAACTGTTCCTGCAGGAAACGAAGGATCACACCTTTGCGACAATCGGGTTGGCACACTGGCTCACCCAGCAGCAGGTGGCGCAACGTCATATCGACTTCGTTAAACCCGGCAAGAGCGCGCATGGGGGTCGTGCCCGAAAAGCGCGCATTGATCTCGAACAAACGGTGAACCCCCGATACGTCTCGGCGAAACTGGAAGTTGGCGGGGCCATGCGGCTTGAGCGCCCGGGCGACGCTGCGGACGTATGCATCGCATTCGGGGTAGTCATCAACGTAGGCTCGAAATGTGTTGCCATCGCGCAAGTCTCGGCGGAGCACGATCGACGCCTGAACATCACCATCAAAGAACAGCACGCCCGCTGTGAATTCCGCATCGTCGGGACCGGCCCATTGCTGCACGACGAGCCCATTGCGACCCGCCAGTGCCGCGGCGAGCTGGTCCCGGTTGTTTGCCAGGGAAACGCCTACCGCACGCGCCCCTTGGCGCGGCTTTACCACGACCGGGAAGCCGACCTCGCGAATAAGCGCGTCAAGCGCCTCGCCATCCTCCGGCAAAGCGGACAGGGGGAACTCTAGGCTATGCTCAGCCAGGAACCCGGCGGTTTCATACTTGTCGTCCGCGATCGCCACCACGCGGCTGTCGCTGACGACGATACGGGTCGCGTATCGTGCTTCCCACTCTCGCCGCCTTGCTGCAAAAATGGCGAGTTCGACGTCGGTGCCCACCAGCACCGCATCGGGCTGCTCGTCCTCGATCAGCGCTTCCATGGCGGCGGCGTATCCCGGGTCGCTGGCCATCGGGATGATCCGGGCCTCGTCGGCCCAGTACAGGCCCGGCGCCAGCGGACTGGGATCGAGCGCGATGATCCTAGCATCCATCGACCCAGCCCGTAGAGACTTGATGATCCCCTGCCCCAAGACCGCGCCGGCACCCGTCACCATCACCCGCGTCATGCGAAATACCTGCAAAGCTGGTCCCGCGTCCGGGATGAAAGGGCCGACGCGGCTTGGATTCCCGCACGATACGCGCAAGCATCGAATGTGACCCGTCGCTGCGAAACGGTGATCTGGTCGGCAACCGCGTGGATCATCGCCCATTGCGGCGCGGGATCCTCGCGATTGCGCGGCTGACCGATCGAGCCCACAACGTGGCTTTCGATTCCGGCGGCATTGCAATGTCGGGTTGGCCTATGCACATGGCCAAAGACGCCGCAGCGGAAGCCGCGCTCCTCCAGCCGACACGTCGCAGCCTCCAGCGCCGCTTCATCGCCCAGCGGTGTCCAGTCGCCGAATCCGAACGGATTGGCGTGGGCGAACAGCATCCCGTCCCATGCCCACTGATCGACCCACGCCAGCTCATCCGGCCAGCGCCGCCCCAGCCTTTGGAACGTCCAGTCGATTGATTCCCGGATCCATTCGGGAAGGCTGTCGGCATAGGTGCTGACGCCGTCCGCGAGTTCGCAATACAGCACGTCGTGATTTCCGCCCACAAGGAGCGCGCCGTCGCGCGCGACTGCCGCTGCGGCCAAGTCTGCGCAGGCTTCGGGTTCGATCCCGTACGTGAACATGTCGCCCAGCAAGACGAGCTGGTCGAAGCCTTCGCGTCGGGCATCGGCAAGCGCTGCGGCAAACGGCGCGCGGGCCGAATGGATGTCACTGATCACCGCAATCCGCATCACTAGGCCGCCCCCCTCCGGCCAACCCGGTCCAGCCTGCCGGCAAGTAGTTCAGGCATAAGCCGGACGCCGCCCGAACAGCCGCTTCAGCTGGCCAAGCAAGGTCAGTCGCGCCGGCACCGGGCTGCTGTAATAGCCGGCCGATTCGAAATAGAACTGGATCGAGTCGCCGTACCTGCGGCGCGCATGTTCGGCATAGTCAACTTGATCGAAGATTACGCCGGCCACGTTTTCCGATCCCAACAGTTCGAGCGTGGCGCGCATCTGGTCGATCGTGGTCGTTCCCCAGCGTGCGACAACTACAGTGTGGTCAGTAAATTCGCACATCGTCCGGGCGTCTCGGACGGCCAGCGTTGCAGGGGCATTGACCACGGTCAGATCGAATCGGGCGTTGAGATCCTGCATCAAGAACTGCAGACGTTGCGACGAGAGCAGCGCGGCGGGTTCTGCAACGGGATGAGACGCGCTAAGCAGCGTGATCTTCGACAGATCGACCTCCTCATCGTCGCCATAGTGGAGTTGAACCGGGGCGCGATGCTCCGGCGGGCCAAGCAGCTTGTCGATGGCCACCTGTCCGCGAAGAATCTCAAGCAACTCAGGCGAATCCTGCTCGTGCTGCATTTTCTGGAGCACTCCGGACTTGCGCAAATCAAGATCGAGAATGACCACGCGCTTGCCCATCGCTACGGCGGCTGCGGCAAGCGTCAGCGTAACGACCGACTTGCCGTCACCCGGAAGTGGAGACGTGACCAGTATCGACAGCGGTACGCCCTTGCGACCCAGGGCACTGACCTCGGTATACGTCGAGCGCGCCACTTCGGCGAACATCGACTGCGGGTCGCTGATGACCGGGCTTTCCTTGATCTTTTCGCCAATTCCGCCGGCCAGCATCGGCAGCATCCCGAACGTGGGCTTGCCGAACAGCCGCCGTACCTGATCCACAGTGCGCAGGCGGTTGTCCACGATTTCGCGCGCAAAGGCGAGGAGCAGACCGAGGAAGCCCGAACCGAGGAACGCCAGTGCGGTGAACTTGAACGGCTCGGGCCAGCTTGGCTGGGCCGTGACAACGCCGGGTGACACGACCGCAGACGTGACGCCTTCGACCATCATCTGTGAGCGGACCTGTGAAACCTTGTCGGCGATCTCGGTGTAGGCTCTGGCGGAGGCCTGCGCGATGCGATCCAACTCCTCAAGCTTCACAGTGTTGGCAGTGTGCTCGAACGCCTCGCCGGTCAAACGACCGACAATCGCTTGCAACTGCCCGGCTCGTGCCGCGTCGCGCGATGAATCGCTGCGTGCCAGCTGGGTCTGCCGGGCAGCTTCGGCCCCCTGCACCGCACTGGCCACGGCAACCGCCTTGGCCTGTTCGCGGGCTATGCCGTCGCGAACTTCGGAAAGCTGGCCCTGGACTCGCACGACGTCGGGATGGCCACTGCCATACGTTTGGGAGAGCCGGGCATATTCAGCGGAATACTCGGCATCCTGCCGCCTGAGCTGCTCGAGCACCGGCGAACTTGCCCCCGCAGTCGTCTGGATCGATTCGGCCACGGCCACGCCGCCCGCCCGCGCCGCAGATCCGGCGCGCATACCCGCAGCGGACGCCGCTTCGGTCGCGATCCGGTTGACCTGCTGAAGGTCCTCTTGGCTGCCCGCGCCTACGAGCATCCTGCGCGATTGGCGGAAATCGACCAGATTTTTTGCCGCGTCTGCGGCCAACTGCGCGCGGCGGGCTTGCTCGGCGTTGAGCGTCGCAAGCAGCTGGTCGCTTCGCCCTGCGTTCAAATCGTTCTTCATCGCACGTACCGCTGCCGGAAAGGCGTTGGCCAGCATGGCCGACAACTGCGGCGAACGACTGGTTACGCTCAGCTCGATCAGGTCCGAACCTTCATCCGCTTTCACTGCCGACATCCGCAGCACGGCCGAGATCGCCGCGGACATCTTATCGGAATCGGTCTTGCCGGTCATGTTGCCCATCTCGACCTGAAAATCGGGGCGATTGAGCGCGTGGACATCGCGCACCAGGTGCTGGACGACCGAAAGCGAGCGGTAGAGCTTCACCTCGTTGGTGATGCGCTGCACATTGCGGGCAAGGATGTCGGCCTGATTGGCGCCGACGTCGTCGATCAGCTGGACCTGGATCGTTGCTGTGGAGGTGTATTGGGGCGGCGAAAGCAGCTGCCACGTCGCCGTTGCCACCGTGATGAGTGTTATAACCAGCAGGATCAACAGCCGGTGCCGCCCGAAAATGCGCGCAAGGTCATGCAGTCCGAACTGTTCCGATGTCGGAATGTCGTTGTTGCTGCGTGGATACGCCTCAAAATAGGCCGGTGGTGGACCTGCAACGGCCCCGCCGTCGGTCTGGGCTACGAGTTGGCTCACAACGCACTCCCTGTTCGGGATGGGTCCCGCTTGGTCGGCAAGATTCCATGTCAATCACCAACGACGATAGGCTCGTCGTCGGCGCGCTGACAAAAGCTATTGGGAGACTTGCGAATACTTATTCAGGCTAACCCTTTTGGCGATGCCGACATCCCTCAAGGGCGACGGTTGCACATAGTCTGCATAAAGCTGGAGGTGCCGGGCTGCCACCGTTCCGATTTCGAAGTCGCCGGCCTTGCGAAGGGCTTCCGCAGAAAGCCGCGCATAGGTGTCGGGTCGGCCAGCAAGATCGACAATGGAGCGTGCCAGCCCCGCCGGATCGCCATTCGCCGCCAGGACGCCGGTTTTGCCATGATCGACCAGCTCGCGATTTCCTGGGACGTTGGTGGCGACAATGGGCAGGCCCATCGCCATCGCCTCCAGCAACGATATCGGCATTCCCTCGTAGTGCGACGTGTTGAGATAGATGTCGGCCCGTTCCATCAACCGGGCAACATCTGAACGCTCTCCCAAGAACCGGACATGATCCTCCAACCGGAGTGTTCGCACACGCAAGCGCAGCCGGTCGAGGTCGGGTCCGCCGCCCGCAATCTCGAACACTGACCTCTGCTCTGCGGAAAACAGGTCGTGCATCGCCAGCGCAACGTCGATCAGCAGGTCGTAATTCTTTTGCGCCGTGGCCGCCCCGACCGAAAGAATGCGGGCCGGCGACCCGACACGCGTACGCGGCACGCCGCCATCGAAGTTGCGCGACGCGGCATTGGGAATGTACGCAACGTGTGTCCGGACGCCGCGCTCGAACAAGTCGCGCGTTTCATGACTGATGGCCACGAACGCCCGAACCTGTCGTTCGAACAGCCGCAAAAGCACAGGCCGGAAACTGAGCCTGCTGTTGTGGTGCGTCAGTACGATCGGGCACCTTCCCGCTCGAAAGGCGAGCATGGGCAGTGCGCGCGCGGTGTGAGCGTGAACGATGTCCGGCTTGAGCGTCCGCAGGGCGCGGCGCATGGCGACGGCACCAGCCAGCGGATTGCGATTTCGTCCCAGTCCAAGCGAGATCACGCGCCCCCCGCTCGCCTCGATCTGCCCGCGCAAGTGCGCTTCCATATCGGCGCTGTTGCCAAGTTGCGCGGCATCGCAAAGCGTGACGACGTCGCTGGCATGGCCCTTGGCCGTGAATTCCGCGCTCAGGCTAGTGACCAGCGTCTCCGCACCGCCCGAGGTCAGGCTGGTCAGGACAGAGCAGATACGCAAGGTTCGATCTCCCGTTCGGCAGCAGTCTCGCAATCGCAGCGGGCAAAGAGTTTCACCGCCTCTGGGGTGAGGATGCTGCTGCAAAGCTCGGCGATGCGATCGGCCTCCTGCGACGACAGGTAATCATCGAACCCGCCGACCTTGCCCTTGCGCATGCGCACACTTTCATCGTCGTCGCGGTTGTAGGAGTGGCCGGGCAGCCCGGTGCGCAGCTCGTCGCGCTTCATGCTGTCGAACCGCGCCCTGGCTACGGCGTAGTCGAGTGCCGCTTCGTCGATCGGCACGTCGAGAAACCGCAAGATGCGTTCGACCGCCGCGTGCGTATCGCGGCTCATCTCCTCGTAGCTGACGACCAGCATGCGCTTGGCCGACAGCCCCGCCGCCCAGCCATTGTGATAGGCCGCGATCGAGGGGATGCCGAACTCGGCGTCCTCGATGAACGACGCCATGTCGCCGTCGAAGCGCTGCTTGTGCCGGGTCTGGTGGAAATACGCCGACACGCACACATCGCGAGGGTCGCGCACCAGGAAAATCACGGGGTGCGAGGTAAACCAGCGCGCATCGAACCGGCGGTGGCTGACCGCTATCAAAGGTATCCGCGTGCCCAGTTGCATCACCACGCATCCCGGAAGTCCGCGCACCGGGTCAATGTCGAAATTGGGCAACACGCGAAACGTCGTGGACAGATCGGGTTCGAAGTCGAGCCCGCCGATGCGCGCCAGATAGCACGACAGCAAATACCGCAGCCACGTGCGACCGCTCTTGGGATAAGACACCAGGAATGCGCTTACATCGGGCACGCGCCGCGCCAGCAACGCGTCATTGCGCGCACGGCGCATGCGGCGCGCCAGCTTGCGCAAGGGTTCAAACCGCATGAGAATTGCGCTCCGGCATCCATGCGGTCGGGAGCCGGCTGGCTAGAACGTCGAAAATCATCGCTTCCCACAATCCGCCGATACGTTCGGGCTCGAACAGTCGGGCTTTTCGGATGGCGTTCGCACCTAGCCGGTCGCGCAAGCCGGCATCGCCCATGACCTTCGACAGCGCCTCGGCCAGTGCCGGCACATCTCCGTCGGGCGCAAGCAGGCCGTCGACCTTGTCGGAGATCATTTCTGCCGGGCCGAACGGGCAGTCGAACGAGACGCAAGGCAATCCAGCGGCCATAGCTTCGCCCAGCACGAGGCCCCAGCCCTCGTAACGAGAACTCAGCACGAAGGCGTCCGCATCCACGATCCAGCTTCCGGGCTGTGACGAAACGCCCGGCATTTCCACGCGATCGGCAATTCCCAGGCTCGCGGCGAGCGCCTGCAGCGCATCCCGATCCGGTCCCTTCCCCCAAACCCGCAACTTCCAGTCGAGGTGCCGGTCGGCGACTTTGGCAAACGCCTGCAGGAGCAGATCGAAGCCTTTCTGGTCGGTCAGGCGCCCGACTGCTGTGAGCACCCTGATGGTGTTGGTAAAACGAGGCTTGAAATGCTGCCAGTCGGCCATGTTGGGAATGACCCAGCCGCGCTGCCGCATCGAGCGCGGGAAAAATTGCAACGCACCCTGCGTCATGGTGACCAGTCCGTACGCCCGCGCGTAAGCGAGGCGACGCATTACACGCCATGGCAATGGCGGCCGCTGCCGCTGAGGATTGTTCCTTTCGGACACGATCACGGGGATGCGCAAGTTGCGCGCGGCCAGTACGGAGATGACGTTGGTCCGCGTGAGGAAGCTGATGACCAGATCGGGGCGGACCGCGTCCATCTGGCTGCGCAAGCCTGCGACGCGCGCTGCGAAAGCGTTCAGACCTTTTACCTTCCCTCGGCGACCGATCGGTACGCCGAGATATGTAATCGAGACCTCCGGGTCGCACCGATAGTAGGGTGGCGCCGAGCCATCCTCGAACGATACGATGGTGATACGCAATCCGCAGGCGACCAGCCGATTGGCGAGAAACGTCACTACGTGCTCGGATCCGCCGGCCCCGAGCGCGGGCAGCACGAACATGATGGTCGGTGCACGGCCAAGCGTTCTCTTGGAGAACGGCCCGTCGCCCGGCGACGGTTCGCCGGGACCGCGCCGGGGCGGTCGGGTAAAGCGACCGGAGTCTGCCAGGCCGGGAAGCACGGTGTGTTCGTCCAGGCGCATCATGATGACCACCTCGCGGGATTGTCCATCGTCATGCCAATCTTGACCGTTTCAGACGCATGCCGGTCTCGCTCCACCAGGCGATGTCCATCGCCACGGCGGAGAGGGCGGCAAACGCGATGTGAGCATAATTGGCGCCGATCGCGCCATAAGTCGGCATTGCGGCGAACGCGACGGCGAAAAACAGCATAGTCGAGAAAACCGCCACAGCCATGACGAAGCCCGGCCGGTTCATCGCCAGCAGGGCCGAACGCGACGGCGCCGCGTGCATGATCAGCACGACCGCGACAAGTTGCGTCATCAGCAGCGGATACGTCGCGGCGAATTCTTCCCCGAATGCCAGATCGATCAGGAATTTGCCCGAAATGACGGTCAAGCCCAGAATACCGAGACCCACGGCACCCAAGGCCACCTGAACCCGCGCCGTGATGTTGCGGAACGCGACAAGGTCGGCTTTTGCCCAGAACCTGGCCATGTCGGGATAAATGACCGTTTGGATCTGCTGGCCAATCTGCTGCGCGATTTTCGCGAAGCGTTTGGCAATGTGATACATGCCCGCCGAACTGGTGCCGACGATCGCACCGACGAGAATGGTGTCGGCCTCCTGAGTGAGCGTCCGCAGCGTGCTCGAAATATTGGTCGAAAGCGCAAATCGGATGAAGCCGGGAAACTTCGCCATGAGCCCGCGCCATTGCGACCGCAGCGGACTGGGAATGCAAAGGTGCTTCAGCGTTCGGAAGCCGAGCCACAGGAACAGCGATGAATCGATCATCTGGCAGACCGTCCAGATGACCACGAACGCCATCAGTCCCAGCCCCATCCACATCGCGACAACCGACATGATGATCTGGATCAGGCTTGAAATCAGTTGCACGTAAGCCAGCAGGCGGAACTTGCCGTTGAGCCGCAGCGATGCGGTGGGCATGCCGCGAATGTTGATCGCGATTGCGGCCGCGTAGATGCAGACCAGCGGTAAATACCGCATTTCCAGGTGCAGCACGGGCATCAGGAGATAGCCGCATACGACCGTCAGCAGCGCCGCGACCAGCGCGCTGCCCACGTCGAGCAACAGCCCGGCGAGGAACAGTTCCGACAGCCGGCGCTTGTCGGATTCGACGTCGGGCTGCGCAGCGAAGCGGATCAGCGGCTGCCACGATTCAAAGCGGATCAACCGCTCGCAGACCCTGCCGATCGACAGCACCAGCGCGAAAACGCCGAATGCCTGCACGCCGATGGAACGCGCCGCGATGGCCGTGCTGATCGCCGTGATGGCGACGTTGGCACCATTGCCCGACAGCAAATGGCCGATGCTGATAAGTCGCGGCTTCAGGACAGTGCTGTGCTGCCAGCGCCGCCGATAACGCGAAATGACCGTGCCGTCACGAGTGGTCTGATCGGGTGTCATCGACCGGGCACCGCCATTCTGGCTCCATTTCGGCGCGACGTCGATCCTGCCGGCTCGTTCAAAGAGGCTGGCCGTGCCGCAATCCATCGTCCGGGACCGCGCCGATCGGACAGTTGGCGCGCATAGCTTGCGGCAAGTGCCAGCATGACCGGACCCGTCCACAGCCGCGAATACATGTGCGGGATCGAGGAAATGAACACCGTGAACACCGCCAAGACCGCGATCGCCATCGCGCCATCGCGACGGTTCACTTTCAAGGCGCTGATGGCCAGCACCCACATGAGCACGATTTCGGTAACCTGTCCGGCAAATGCGACGATGCCGCCTTCGTTGATGATCAACAGCGGAAAATTGTGCACTGGCGCGCCAAAGGCACTGACGTCTCGGTAACGATCCACCCCTAGACCGACGATGATGTTCTTGCCAGCCATGTGCCATGCCTCGCCGATCAGCGCCGATCGATCGAGGAACGTCCCGGCCTCGTCGATATCACCCGTTTGGAGCGCGCCGCCCACCCGATGTGCGAACACGGCGGGCAGTGGCATGCCCGTGATGATGTACAGCATTCCGCCGCCCACCAGTGGCAGCCCGAACTTTACGAGACTGGCCGCGTTCGAGATCGCAAACATGATCATCACTGCGATCACCGCCGCGCCGAAGCCGGTGAAGCTTGCGCTGGCCAGCAGCCCCCATAGCAGTGCGATGAGCAGGATGATCCCCTGCCACAGGCGCACGACCCTGGCCTGTATGAGGTTGATGAGGACGGGCAAAGCAAAGGCGACGACGGCGGCATTCCAGTTTGCCTCGCTGCTCATGGCGCCCAGCCGGCCGTTGCCGATGACGAAGCCAGGCCCGAACAGCTGCGCCGATTTGGTGTAGCTCAGGGTGTGGCTTACCAGAATTCCGAAGGCTTCCGACAGCGCGACACCGACCACAAACGCCAGCAGGCAGCGATGCGCAAAGGCGCGATCCTGACTCATCACGATCATCGGCAACAGGAGCCAGGCGAAAACGTACTGTGCCGCAATGTTGAGCCAGCGCAGGGGATCACCATTGATGACCGAGCTGATGAACAGGCCGCCGAGGAATAGCGAGAGGCCAACACACCAAAGGAACGTGAGCCGGCCAAACGGAAGGTGATTGAGGCGCATCTGCGCTGCAAGAATGAGCAACGCCATCGAGAACGCGGCATCGGCAAATGTGAAATTGATCGGGCCGAGCCGCAGGATGTGCATCGGCAGGAAGAACGCCCCGGCCATCATCAGCCCGTCGAGAACGCGCTGCTCGCGCGTCCGTGCGCGGGTGGATCCATCGGGCGCAAATCGACCTGGAATCGGCGTCGGAAAGGCGGTGGCTGGTCGGGTCACGTCGGCACTCTGTAAGATCGACCGGGATCAGGCAAAGGCCAGTCGGGGGCACCGTGACGGAAATTATGCGAATGGTGTCATTACTTTGGTCGCAGCGCCTATACCAAAGAGACATTGCCGACGATGTCCCGCGAACACTATGACTTCGCTTGCATCGGTCTGAATTGGTGCGGACTTGCCGGGCCATATCACGACGCTGAGGAGACAGGCCTGTGGCATTGTGCGGGCGGAGCGACTTCAGATGGAAAGTCGTAGTCTGCCTAGCCTGCATCGTCGCGGGCTGCTCGGCCTCTGACGAGGGTCGTGCTAACGACGATACCGGCATTCTGCACCACCACCAGTCCAAGTCGCCGCCGCCAGGGCGCAAATCGACCGTGCCGCTGGCCGACCAACGCCCTTCCGGCCCGCGCGCTTTTGCGGGGGCGATCGGGTATGGCGCGCGTTCCAAAGGCGGGCGCGGCGGCGCGGTCGTGGCGGTGACAACGCTCGCCGACGCCGGTCCCGGTTCGCTGCGCGCCTGCGTAGAGCGCGACGGCCCGCGGACATGCGTGTTCCGCGTCAGCGGCGTAATCCGGTTCACCCAACGCCCTCCGGTTATCCGCAACCCGTACCTCACCATCGCCGGCGAAACCGCGCCGGGCGGCGGCATCACGCTGGCGCACGGCGGCGGCCCCGATGGGCGCACGCCGTTGCTGATCAAGGACACGCATGACATCGTCGTGCGCCATGTGCGCATCCGCAACGATCGCATCGGCGGCGAGCGCGGATCGGAGGATTCGATCACCATCGAAAACAGCAACTGGGTGATCATCGACCATGTCAGCGCCAGTTGGGCGCGCGACGAACTGATCAACGGCTACGGCGACAATGACTACATCACTATCAGCAACTCGATCTTTTCCTGGGGCATTCCCAAGCACGACAAATGCGCGCTGCTGGGCAGCGATCCGACCCGGCCCGAGCATTTCAGCTTCATCGGCAATCTGTGCGCGTTCAACGGCGACCGCAATCCCGACATCAATTTCTCCCCCGGTTCGTGCGTCGAGGTGCTGAACAACGTGTTCTACGATGCCCAGTCGGAATTTGCCGAGGTTTGGGAGAGCTATGGCGGCACGCCGGTGTCGATCATCGGCAATTTCTTCAAGGCAGGTCCGAACACGACCAGCCACGCGGTCGGGATCGTCCGGCAGGTCACGGGCAGCCGCGGCCTTGGATCGATCTATATGACCGACAACACGTTCGACGGTGATTTCGAGCATATTACCACTTTGGCGCAGGGCATCGCGCGCACGTCGATCCCCTGTCCCCTGACGATCGCGCCAGTTACCGCGGCACAAGCCACCGCACACGTCCTCCAGACCGCCGGCGCCTGGCCGCGCGACGACCTTGATCGCGAGGTCGTGGCGGACGTACAAAACCGCAGGGGACGGATCGTCCAAGAGCCCGGCGTGATACCGCCGATCGCCGAAGGGACACCCTTTCCGGACCGCGACAACGACGGGATGGACGATCGCTGGGAAGTTGCCCATGGCGCAAACCCGGCCAAGGCCGATCCCTGGACCGACGCTGACAGCGATGGAATTTCCAACCTGGACGCCTTCCTTGACGATCTCGACTCGCGAGCGACGAAGTGAGCGGTACACCATGATCGACAATCTGCCTCGCCGACCGATCACCGTCTGCTTCCCGCTCGCCGGTGAAAGCCTTGGCGGTAGCCACGTGTCGCTGCTGGGCCTGATCGAGCAACTCGATCCGGACAGCTATCGCGTGCTGCTGGTGACGGAGCGCGCCGATGGGCGGATTGCGCGCCATTTTCGCGGCTTCGAAACCGTGCTCGATCCGGCCGCGCCGCGTCGCGCCTTTGCCGCCGGACGTGCGTTCGGCCCACTGAAGTTTTTGAGCACACTGACAGGGCTGCGCAAGCGGGCAAAGTTCCTGCGCGAACATAACGTGGCCATCGTACACACCAATGACGGACGCAGCCACGCCACGTGGTCGCTGGCGGCGAAGTTTGCCGGTGCGCGCCTGTTGTGGCACCATCGGGCTGATCCCGATGCCAGAGGATTGCGCTGGCTTGCACCGCTGGTTGCCGACCGGATCGTGTCCGTTTCCCGTTTTTCCCTGCCCCGCAAAGCGCGTTCGCTTGCTGCGCGGGCGGCACAAGTCGTGTTCAGCCCGTTCGATACGCGTGTCACAGTGGATCGCCACGCCATGCACGCGCAGCTGATGGCGGAGTTGGACTTGCCTGACGACGCGCTGATATGCGGCTTTTTCGGCAGCTTCATCGCCCGCAAACGTCCGCTCCTGTTCATCGATACGGTCGCGCTGCTGCAGCGGACGCTCGACCAGCCGGTCGTGGGCGTGATGTTCGGGGAGGCAGAGCATCCGGAGATCGAACACGCGATGCACCGCAGCATCGCGGCCCAGGGGCTCGAAGGTTGTATCCGGCTGATGGGCTTCCGGTCGCCGGGACACGATTGGATAGCGTCATGCGACGTGCTGGTGGTTCCCGCCATCGACGAACCGCTGGGACGCACGCTGGTCGAAGCGATGGTGGTCGGAACGCCGGTGGTCGCTAGCAGTTCGGGCGGCAATGCCGAAGCGATCCTTCCGGGTTTGGGTGTGCTGGTCGCAGCGGACGACGCCGTGGCGTTGGCCAAGGGCTGCCTGCAGGTTATTGCCGATCCTCAAGCGACCGCGGCGATGGTTGCGCGCGCTCAATCCGATGCATGCAGCCGCTTCGCGCGCGAACGCCACGTCGCACTGATCACAGCCATTTATGATGAACTGGCGATGGTGGACGCCAAACCTGCGCATGGCGTGGAGCCCATCCAGGCGGTCAGAAGCGCAATCTGACCGAGGTTCCCATCTGGAATCGGTCGTAGCGCTTGTTCAGATCGTTGCTGGTGCGCTTGGCAAACGTCGCGTCGACCGAAACCGCGATCGACCGATTGACCAGCCACTCGAGTTCCCCCTGCACGGTCGCCGTTCGCTCGACGACTGACTGGCCGATAAAGCGCGATTCGCGCCAGCCGACTCCTGCGGAGGCGTACACGTCATGGTGCAGTTCCTGCTGCACTCCCAACGCGAAGCGCGTATCGGTCCGGGCCTGCGCGCCAAGCCTGAATGTGGCGACATCGCCCCTGAATGCGTCGAACGTGATCGCGGTCCGTCGTCGTGGCCGGTAGGTGATCGACGCATCTATCGACAGCCCTGTGCGGCCGGGCAGGCGAGCATCGGCGGGGTCGAACCGGAATACGCCCACGCTGGCATGTCCTTCAAGGAACGCGCTACCGGATACCTCGAAGCCGATGCGGCCGCCGTATGTCGTCGCATCGCGGCTGGGCTTGACTGCAGTTCCGGGTAAGACGAAGTCACGATGGACGACAAAGCCGGTCGCTGTCGCCAGAAGCGACCCGGCAACACGGGTACCGACCGTCATGCTGCCGCTGTAGGCGTTGAAGTCCCGGTCCGCGTCGAATTGCTTCTGGCCGCGATAGGTGCGCGCTTCGCCCTGCATGTCGAACAGAAAACGTCCCTGCTGCCGGTGATAACGGCCCTGCCCGAAAAAGGATCGCTGGAGACGGGGGCCGATAGTCCGGCCGGTGCGCGCTTCGGATACACCGCGATCCTCGACGATGCGTTCAAAGCCGCCGGCAATCGAAAGCCGATCAACCGCACTGGGGTTGATGCCCAGTTCGGCCTTGGTCGAGAATGCCGTTGAATTCTCGTTGGTCAGACGGGCATACCGCGTGATCGTCGCTTCGGCCTGAGCGTGGAAATCGACGTTGTTGTGCGCATAAGCTGCGGCGATTCTGGGGGCCGCGACAAACACGAGATCGCCCTCTTTCCCGGTCGGGTCCGCATAGACGTTGTTGTCGTATTCCATTCGCGCGGTCACGGCGGGATACACCATCACCGTGCCGAACTTGATACCGACATTGCGATATTCGGCATCGTTGACGTTAAGGGCCGGTGCCGTTTCGCTGACAGTTTGCGCGCGCGCTCCGCCAGCAGCAACCGACACGCCGCAACACGCCGCCGTGACCGAGGCAAGGGCACGCCAAGCGTCGATTAGAACCATCGTTCGTAGACGCGGATCTGGTCGCCCGGAAGAACCATGCTGTCTTCGCGCGCGGAACGGGTAAGCGGCTGTCCGTTGACATTGCGGGTCACGGCAACTTCGCCCGACTTGGCGCGGTAGGTATAGCCACCTGCCGCCGAGACAGCCGCAAACACCGTCATGCCTTGGCGATAGGCATACTGGCCGGGATGGTTGACCTCACCAAGGATGTACAGCGGCCGCAGGTCGAGCGGTTGAACGCTGACCTTGGGATTGACCAGGATCTTCTGATTTCGCAGCGTATCCTCGACCGCCAATTCGACTTCACGATACGTCTTGTCGCGCACCGAAACCTGCTTGATCATCGGAAAGGAGATCGCTCCGGTTTCGTCGACGACATAGTCGTTGTCCAGATCCTTGAGATCCTGCACCACGACGCGGATCTTGTCGCCGACAGAGACGTGGTATTCGTCCGACTGTGCGGCCTGAATCTTCTGCATGCCCGATGTCGGCGCGGCGCAACCTGCCAGCAGAAGTGTGCTGAGTGGCAGCGCAAGCATCGCCAATGCCGACTTTGCAAACCACCGCATGTCTACCCTCCTGGACCTGTTGAATGGTCTAACACCGTTCGACGGACTGACCCCGAACCTAGCGTCAAACCGGCCATACGATCACCGCCCATACGGCTAGCCCACTGACTATTCAGCATTATGCCGGTCAGGCGGCCGACGAGCATCGTGGAGCGTCCAGCCAGCGTGACAGATCGCGCCCGATCATCGCTCCCAACATTTCCACGTCCCTTGCGTAGAAATCCGTCAGGCGGCGGCGCAGGTCGGGGCTCAACGGAGGATAACTGATCTGGCGGGCGAAAAGCGATCGGGTCGCTTCGAACCAACGCATTCCCCGCAACGGTGCGACGCTGCTTTTGACCGGCGCCAAAACCTTGCGCACCGGCAGCGGCAGGAAGTTCTCGCTGCTGTCGTTTTCGCGCCGACTGCCCTGCTGCGCGTCATAGACCGGATCGACGCCGATATGGCGCGAGACGCGCTCGATAGTACCTGAAGGATCGGCCTTTACGTCTTCGTAAAGGAAAGTGAGAAGTTGCTCTTCGGGAAAATGATCGAGCCATCGCGAAAGGTGGTACGCGTAACGGCCATCATTGAGGAAACGCGGCTGAGGATTGTCAGGCGAGATGAGGTATTCTTCGGGCCGTCCGGTGATCGTGCCGCGCCGATACAGCATCTTGTAATCGGAATAGGCGCGATCGACCGGGTTGCGAAACTGGGCAATCAGGCGCGCGTCCGGCAAAGCCGACGCGATACGGGCAGGTGCAAGGAGATGGGCAAGATAGTCCGCTGACTTCTCACCAAGGCAAGCGCCGGGCAAAGATGCGCTGAACAGGTCTTGGTAATAGCCCGGACCGCGCGCGAACTCGCTGCTGAAATAGTGCGGCTCCACGTCGGGCAAAAACAGCGCCGGGTTGGCCTGCAGTTGTTTCTGAATCCATGTCGTTGCCGCTTTTACCGCACCGATCACGATGAATTCGGGTTGGAAGTCCTCGATCCTGCCCGCCATCATGCCAGGCAATCCCGAAAGGCCATTTCGACCTGCTCTCCTACGTGTTCCATGTCGGCCGGTTCGAACAAGTGGTCGACGGCGAACATCAGGCTGGTCTGCCCCAGTCGGCGCGCTTCCGGCAAATCGCCGTCGCGACGTGGCGGATATTGGGCAAACGCGTTCTCGCGGCTCATGTCGGGACATGATCCGCTACCGCACGCGATCCCGCGCGCCAGCATCGCGGCGATCAGTGCATCGCGCGAAGGTGCGCCGGGGATGGATATGGAGTCATAGCGCGCATAGAACTTGTACCAAGCCGGATTGACATCAACGGGGACCGGATCGACGATCATTCCGCGCACGCCTTCCAATGCGCTCGCCAACGTAGCTGCATTCTGCCGCCGCCGGTCGAGCCATCCGGGCAGTTTGGCCAGCTGGACACGGCCGATGGCGGCCTGCAGTTCGGTGATGCGAAAATTGGTGCCGAAGCTGTCGTGCAGAAAGCGGAACTGTCCGGGCAGAGATGGCACGGGGGTGCGCATCTTGTAGGGATCCTTGCCGTGATCCTTGTAGGCGAACGCCCGGGCCCAGGCTTCCTCCTGCCGGAACAAGACCATGCCGCCCTCGCCGCCGGTGGACATGATCTTGTCGGTGCAGAATGAGAACGACGAAGCGTCACCAAACGACCCCACCGGTTGGCCCCGGTACAGCGCGCCATGGGCCTGTGCACAATCCTCGATGAGGACCAGACCCTGTTCGCGACACAGATTGACAATCGGACCCATATCGCATGGCCGCCCCGCAAGATGCACGCAGATGACTGCCCGGGTTCGCGGACCGATCATCCGCGCGATCGAGGCGGGGTCTATATTCTGGGTTTCCTGCACGATGTCGGCGAACACCGGATCGGCTCCGACCGCTGCAACGCTGCTGGCGGTAGCGAAAAAACTGCGGGCCGGAACGATGACCTCGTCGCCGTGACGCACCCCCAGCGCGCGCAGGGCCAGTTCCAGCGAAACCGTGCCGTTGGCCACGGCGATCGCAAACGGCATGGTCGTGAAATCGGCGAATTCCTGCTCGAAACTGCGACACTGATCGCCATGGACCAGCGCGTTCACCCGGCCGCTGCGTAACACCTTGACCACCGCATCGATCTCGTCGTCATCGTGGCGCGGCCACAAAGATTGCAATCTGCCGGTTGCGCGCGGACCTACCGCAGAAAGCTCGGGCTTTGCCATGCGAGCACTCATGCCTGGGCGTCCCGGGTCAATTTGGGCCACGGGCCGCGCCACATGGCGGGCGACCTTGAAAACAGCCCGATCATGTCGACCCCGCTGCTCGGCAGCTTCACGAGGTTGTGGGTGATCTGGCATGCCTCAACGTGCGAACCCTGCTGGATCGCGCTCGCAAGGTGATCGATCGCCTTGGAAATCAGCGGCAGCGGGATCGGCTTCGAGCAGGCCTCGAACAGACCGGGAATGCCAGAGTCCACCTGCTCCTCGCAGCTGTCGAACAACTCTTCGTACAGCTTTTCGCCCGGCCGCAGGCCCACGAACTGGATCGGCACGTCGACGTCCGGCTCAAGGCCATAAAGTCGTGCCATGCGCCGTGCCAGATCGACGATTTTCACCGGTTCGCCCATGTCGAGGACAAAGATGTTGCCGCGCGTGTTGCCGGCTTCCAGCGCGCGCGAACTGCATTCGAGGATCAAATGCACCGCTTCGCGCACCGACATGAAGAACCGCTCGATGTCCGGATGAGTTACCGTCAATGGCCTGCCTTCGAGCAGCTGTCGCCGAAACAGCGGCACGATCGAACCGCTGGAACCCAGCACGTTGCCGAACCGCACGGTCATGAAGCGCGGTGAGTCCCCATCGTCGACACCGCACAGGTCGAGCGACTGGCTGTAAAGCTCGCCGACGCGTTTGGTCGCGCCCATCATGCCCACAGGGTTTACCGCCTTGTCCGTCGATACCTGGATCATCGCCCTGGCGGAAAATTCGCAGACTGCATCGGCAACGTTGCGCGTGCCGATGATGTTGGTGTGGACGCCCGCACAGGGATTCTTCTCGACCATCGGCACGTGCTTCAACGCAGCGGCATGATAGACGATCGCGGGGCGGTGACGTTCGAACAGCCTACGCACCGCCGTGGCGTCGCGGATGTCGCAAAGCTCGGGATGCATATCGAGGTCGGGATAGGCCTCACGAAGCTTCATCTCGATCGCGTAGAGGTTGAATTCGCAGTTATCGAGCAGCACGAGGTGCGACGGCTTGAAGTTGGCGACCTGGCGTGACAGTTCCGACCCGATGCTGCCGCCCGCCCCGGTGATCAGCACGCAATGGCCCGAAATCTGCCGGCTTATCGCATTGCTCTGGATGTCGAATTCGTTGCGGCCGAGCAGCTCACTGACCGGAATATCGTCCATCTCCATTTTGGGCTTGGCTTCGAGCAGCTTGCTCCAGGGATCCTTGACCCGTGACAGCTCGAGGCCGAGATCGCGCACGCGATGGATGACCTTGGCGATGTCCTTCGGGCTGAAATTCATGCCGTCATCGCAAACGATCACGTTGGTCGGGCGATGGCCGCGTTCCGCCATCCGCTCAACCACTTCGCCCAGCCGGTCGTGGCCGCCCAGCACGCGCACACCGGCAAGTTGCCCGATCGTATCGTCGGCCTGGGGGAGCAATACGCCGACGATATTGATGGGACTGGCCTTGTCGGCCTTGACCAGCTCGATCACAGAAACCGCCCACTCCGGATCGCCGATCAGCAGCGCGCGGCGCGCTGCAGCGGGGCGGGCCGCCATGTCCTTGTCCATCGCGCGGCGCATCGCCAGCTCGCGCCACGCGCGGCGCGCGATTCGCATCATCTGCATTGAAAGCGTGGCCATGCAGAAATGGACGAATGCCAACGGCAACAACTGCAGGCCGTTGTGCCGCAACTTGGAAAAGCCGAGCGTGAACGCCCAGCTCAAGCCGAACGCCCACAGGATCGTGAACACTAGAAACCCGCAGTCGGCGACCGAAACGAAGCGCCAGTTCCGGCGATAAAGACCCGACAGATACAGTATGAGTGTCGCGGTTGCCGAAAACAGGATCGTGAAGCGTACCCCGATTTCGATCGCACCCGCAGTTTGCGCCTGAAGCGGGATAGTCAACAAGGCCATTGTGCCCGCGATGACGCTGAAGTCGAGTGCCAGAACCACCGCGGTTCGCATCACGCGCCGCAAACAAAACGGCCTCGTTTCCATGCGGTGCCGGAACAGCGTGGCCAGCAGCAGGCCCAGCCCGTTTATCAATTCCCGGGCATCGGGCACCCGAACGGGGCGTTCCGGCGCTGTCGGATCGGACGGTACATCGATAGGCACTGCCGCCAGATTGGATGAAGGGGTCATATGCTGCTGCCAAAATCGTTGGAACACCGAAGGGCCATCTGACCGGCACCTTAACGGGAGCCTGCCGACCTCTCGGTGGCGATAGTATCGGTGATCAAGGGCATCGGAACGTGCGCAAGCTGGCCTAGCCAAAATGGTTCGAGCCCGGTCGTTGTCGCCAAGGAGGAATTACGGTCACTTCGGATGGACCGCGCTTGCTGACCCGTTGAGCAGTGCGCGCGAGCCTTCCGGGTTATGGGACTGACCAAACGGATATCAGCCTGAATGCGCGTTGCCTGCCGGCCAAGTTCCGCCATGTTCCGGATAATGAAACTGAAAAGGGCGGATTGGCGGGACTTTGGTGCGCTTTGCCATCAGCCGGCCGATCCAATGCGGCCGGCCGCCGCGATCGGGTGGATCGTCGGACAACGCACGAAGCCAGTGCCTGTATGGCAACGGTCCATTCTCAAGGAAGGCAGGCCAAGGTGAAGATCGTAGTCTTGTCGAGCCTTGCCTATTCCCTGATCAATTTCCGTGGTGAGCTGTTGGCACAGCTGAAGGACGCTGGTCACGATGTCGTCGCGGTGGCACCGGATCGTGATGCTACGATGGAGCGCGCCCTGTCGCTGCTTGGCATTCGCATGGCCGTCGTGCCGATGGACCGGACCGGCACCAACCCGGCCCGTGACGCCATGACCCTGATCGGCTATTGCCGGTTATTCCGTGCCGAGCGACCCGATGTGGTGCTGGCCTATACCCAGAAGCCGATCATCTACGGCGGGTTGGCGGCGCGGCTGTGCGGCAACATCCGGTTCCACGCGCTTATGACCGGGTTGGGCTACTTGTTCAGCCCGGCGGCCGATCGCCGGCCGTGGCTTCGCGCGCTGTCTTGCCGACTTTACCGCGAAGGCGTGCGGCGGGCCGAGAACATTTTCGTCTTCAATCGCGACGATCGCGGCGACATGATTGATGCGGGCATCATCGCCTCGGGCCAGAAGGTGGTGCAGGTGCCAGGATCGGGCATCGACACCACGCGCTTCGTCCAGCAGCCCATGCCGGACGGCCGGATTAGTTTTCTGATGATCGGGCGACTGATGCGCGACAAGGGGCTGTACGACTATCTCGAAGCGGCACGGATCATCGTCACCCGCTATCCGCACATCGAATTCCGCGTGCTGGGACGCCCGGAAACGAGCAATCCGACAGGCGTAAATGCCGAGGAAATCGAACGGCTCGGCCAAGCCTATCCCGTCCAATTCCTTCCCGAAACACGCGACGTCCGGCCTTTTTTGGGCAATGCCAGCGTGTTCGTCCTGCCATCGTACTACCGGGAAGGTCTGCCGCGGACGATCCTCGAAGCAATGGCAACCGGCCGCCCCGTGATCACGACCGACATGCCGGGATGTCGCGATCCGATCGAGAACGGCGGAAACGGCATACTCGTCCCAGCGCGGGACCCCGACAGCCTTGCAGCCGCGATGGCCCATTTGATCGAACACCCTGACGTGATCGAGCGGATGGGGAAGCGATCGCGCGAGATGGCGGAATCGATCTACGATGTCCGCCTCGTAAATCAGCAGTTGATCGGTGAGATGGGACTCGGAACGATGTCAGACCTGGTCGTATCGTGTGCGCCCGAGGCCCCCGTGAATGCCCCCCGGTATTCATGGGTTCGACCACACCAAGCGGTTCGCCAACCCGGTCCCGCGGCAGTGGAATAAGGGCAGATCATGCGCGCCATCGTCGTCGGGGCAGTCGAAAGCACGGCCGTTGCTATTGCGGCGATCGCCGATGCCGGCTGGCAGCTGCCGCTGGTCGTCACACTCCCGTCCAACTGCGCGCAGCGCCATTCAGACTATGTCGATCTGGCACCCAACGTCGCGAGAGCGAAGGGCACAGTGCACTTGACGAAGCAGGTGAATGCCAAGGCCACGATCGATGCCATTCGCAGCACGCCCTGCGACTACATCTTCGTCATTGGCTGGTCGCAGATCTGTGGACCCGATTTTCTCGGCATCGCGCCGGGCCGGACCATCGGATACCATCCTGCGCCGATCCCGCGAATGCGCGGCAGGGCCGTCATCCCCTGGACCATCCTGCTCGACGAACCGATCAGCGCCGGCACGCTGTTCTGGATCGACGGTGGGGTCGACAGCGGGCCAATTCTTGAACAGCAATTCTTTCATGTCGCGCGCAACGAGACCGCCGGCACGCTTTATGCAAAACACATGGATGTGCTGCGGTACATGATGTCGCACGCGCTGGGTCAACTGGCCGCGGATAAGGTACAAGCGCAGGCCCAAGACGAAAGCTGCGCCACCTATTGCGCCCGTCGCACGATCGAGGATGGCCTGATCGACTGGACCAGATCCGCGCGTGAGATCGACCGCCTCGTTCGCGCCGTGGGCCGGCCCTATCCCGGGGCGTACACCAGTCTGAAGGGCGAACGCCTGACGATATGGCAGTCTGCTCCGATGGATGGACCCACTCGCTGGCATGCGCAGCCCGGTCAGGTCGTCTCGATCTCTGACGGGCACCTCGCGGTCCAGACCGGCGACGGCTTGCTGCGTATTGATGAATGGTACTGCGACAAAGGGCACGCACCACTTAGCCATTCACTGCTTGGACGCCACGATGTCTGACCTGGCGCATTTCGGGACCGTGCTGGTTATCGCACCGCATCCCGACGATGAAATCCTGGGCTGCGGCGGAACGATGGCCAGACTGACCGATGCGGGCAATCGGGTCGTCGTGGCCGTGGTGACCAAGGGGCAGGCGCCGGCGTTCGATCCCGCATTCGTCGCGCAGGTTCGCGACGAGTTGGCCGCAGCGCACAATGTCATCGGGGTGAACGAAGTACGATTTCTCGATCTGCCGGCCGCCGCGATGGACACGCTTGCCGGCGCCACGATCAATTCGGCGTTCGACACCCTCGTGCGGGACATCCAGCCCGACACCATGTTCGTTCCATTCATCGGCGACATCCATACCGATCATCAACTGGCGTTTACCGGCGCGATGGTGGCGGCCAGACCTCGGAACGCTACGATCCCGCTGCGAATATTCGCCTACGAGACGCTATCGGAAACCAACTGGTACGCCCCCGGCATCACACCGGCATTCCTGCCGAATCTTTATATCGAAATCTCCGCAACGATTGACCGAAAGCTTGCAGCATTCCGCTGTTTCTCCAGCCAGGTGCGCGATTTTCCAGACGAGCGCTCAATCAGGGCGATCGAGGCGCTGGCGACTTTGCGCGGTGCGGCCGTCTATCGCGATTCGGCAGAGGCCTTCATGGTCATCCGTCAGATCGAATGATTGGCAATTTCGGCTATTGCGATGGACCGTCTAGGCTGCAATTCGATCTGTGCGAATGCGAAGAGTTGCTGCACCCCTTGCCAAGCACAGGGACCCGCCACTGAGCAGTTCGCGCCAAGTTTTTTCAATGGAAACCTGGTTAAAGTTGCACCCACTGGCAAAAAACATTGCTCCCGCAATTTGTAAGTAATTGCAACTAAAAGCTTTTCCGATAAAATACTGACCGATCTAATCGGGGCGTCTTTTTTTATTTAGGGCATATACCAGCAGGCTTTTACCCTACACTTATGTTTGATTTTCAGCATTATGTGTTCATTAGTCTGGCTGAGACTGATCGATTTGGCTAACCTGGATCGCGTTCGGGCCACCCATTCGAGGTATACTACGTTTTGGAATCTGTGCCTTATGTCCCAAATTGATCTACGTCACAAAAAACGGTTCAATTCGGTGTAAGGTTTCTGTAAGCTTTTGAAAGGTGGAGGTACGGAACGACGTTGAATGCCCATTCGGAGTAGGGGCACGGGACGTCGATACGGGGAATTCCCGGCCATATTTTACCCAAAAAGAATTTCAAAATGAAGGGGTCGCGTGCGCCACGAATCCGATGTGAGGTACGCAACATGAAACAGTCGACAACGATATTTCTGGTTGGCCAAAAAACTCTGGCTCGCGAAGGCTTGCGTCGAATCCTGGATGTCGACCCTTTTGAAGTCGTTGGCGCTTGCGACAACGCCACTGCGATGATCGAGTTTTCGATGACGTCGCCCGCACCCGATCTGATTGTGATCGACGAACAGTCGATGGACAGTTCGGCGGACCAAGTGCGTCGCCTGCGTCAGCATTATCCGGAATCACGCATCGTCGTACTGGCGGAATCGTTCCGCCTGGTGGCCATGGCGAGCGACTTCGTCGCCGGTACCGATGGCTATATCGTGAAGAATATAGATTGCGCGCCGCTGATTGAATCGCTCAAGCTGGTCGCCATGGGTGAAAAGGTGATGCCCAGCGAACTGGCGCTCGGCATGTCGGAAAAGATGTTCAACGGCAGCAACGAGACCGTCATCACGCCCGACCTTGCCGCACTTCTGTCCGAACGCGAACTGGATACCATGCGGCATCTCCTGATGGGCTCGCCCAACAAGGTGATCGCCAACCGTCTGGCCATCAGCGAGGCAACCGTCAAGGTTCACGTCAAGGCGATCTTGCGCAAACTCAATGTCCAGAACCGCACTCAGGCGGCCATCTGGGCGGTCAACAACGGCGTCGAGATCGGAAATCTCGGTGTCGGACAGTCCGGCGAGTATCAGGCGCAGGCCTCGGCCTGACCTGAGCTCACCGACACGGACCTGTGACGGACATCGCAGTCCTTCAGCACAGGTGCGTCGGTCATCCGTCTCGATTGACGCAATCGAACCGGAAGACGCTGATCCAGCGAGGAATATTACATGAAGATTGCGATGGTTGGATCGGGTTACGTCGGCCTCGTGTCGGGTTCCTGCCTGGCGGATTTCGGTCACGACGTGGTCTGCATCGACAAGGACCAGAGCAAGATC
>NZ_BCTW01000034.1 GCF_001590965.1 Novosphingobium lentum NBRC 107847 | reverse complement strand
TCCATCCAAGTTTAGGCCACTCAGGCCTCCAATTGGCTCGCCGCTAACCGCATCAAATATTTTTATGGCGCCATAGCCACTGGCCGAAACGACCACCTCACGACCGTCAAGTGTGACGCACGCGACCGCGATTACGTAACTCTCGTAACGGCCGATCGGTTGTCCGATGGGTGTGGCTGTTACAGGATCCCACATCCGCACTGAGCCGTCTTCGCCACCAGAAACTATCACGTCGCGCCCGGCAGCGCGGCCCAAATCGACTGACAGGACCGGACCGTCATGCCCTACAAATGGTACGCCACGCGGCGCGCCAGTTTCAGGATCCCACAACCTGACAGTTCCATCAGCACCGGATGAGACCAATACTCGCTGGCCCGCAACCCATCCCAACACAACCTCGTAAACTCCGCCCACGTGTCCACGCAAAATCAGGTGAGGCGTCACAGCCCGGGTACGCGCCCATTCGGCCCGCCACGGAGCCGATGCGGGCGGAGCGAATTGCTCGGACAGTTCGGCTTCGCCCTGCATCTGCATCACCAGATGCAGGCTCGACCAGCGTTCGATCGGTGCCCGTGCGGCAAGATCGGAAGCGGCCAGCATGTAGAGCCCGACGACATGCCTCGCCCGATCGGACGGGAGGAATGGTCGTGATGCCAGCACGTTCGCAGGATCGGATATCGCCAGGACGCCGGGGTTGATCACCAGCCGCTCGAGCGTGCTGTAACGGGCAAGCTCCAGCTCTGCTCCCCGGCGACTCTCGGGATCCATCGTGTCGAATGGAACGCCGATGACGTGCGCTGCGACCTGGCCGAGAGTCTCGCGGTCCGCGAGCCGGGCGTGGTCGATAAGGTGTCGGCCGACATAGGCGTCTGCCCGAAGCCAGGCCTCGCCTTCGATGCCACGGATGAGCGTTTCGACGATCGCGGTGGAGGCGTACAGCGCCTGCTTCTGCAGATGATCGGCCAGCGCCTGATGGATCAGCCGGTAGACGGCCTGGCCCATGCCATCGGTCGTCACCGTCGTTTCGACGATGTACGAGCCGACGTGGCGCAACATCCACACGATATCCTCATCGCCGTACACGACACCGGCGTTACCAAGCGCGGTGGCGATGGGCGCCCATACCGCGCGGGACAACCCCAGGCCCAGCCCGAAGGCCAGCGCGCGCAGCATCTCGGTGACGCGGATGACGTCTTCGGGAAAGCGGCCGGCAACATCCTGCACAAACGCTTCGCTGGCTCCGGCCGGCAACGGATCGACCGCCGCGTCCGGCGTCCCCTCGAGGCTGCGGGCGACAAGGCTGGCAAACAGGAAGCTTCCATCGGCGGCGTCGGCCACTTTCCCGCCGGCGTTCTCGATCCATGATTCGCTGCCGCGTGTCTCCACCGGGGCGGCACGAAGGCGCTTGGCGACGAAACTGGCCATGTCGGCCTGCGTTTCCGGCTCGTCCTCCAGATCGAGGATCAACGCGCCGGAACCGAACGCGGTGACAAGGCGGGAATGCCGCGCTTCGCCATCGGGGATGAGCTGGCCGTCAAGGCTGCGGCGCGTTCCCAGGAGAAGGCGCACATGCGCCATGGCGCAGAGCGGCCGGACCAGTTCGCTCGCGATCCGGTCGGCGTGTCCGGCAACGGCCTCATCGAGGGCGTCGATGACGATGGTCTGCCGCTTCCCCGCGGCATCGATGGCTTCGAGCACATCGGCGATGCCCGGCTGATCCACGACCCTGCGGGACAGGCCGATGGCATTGCCGATCGCGGAGGCGACATCGAACACAGTCTTGCCTTTTGCATGGATCGACACGTCGACGATATTTTCGGGCGGGACCGGGTCGCCGGGGGCAAGTCCGCCGACCTTGGCGATGGCCATGCGAACCTCCGGCACCGTCAGCGTCACGATCCGTCCGATCAAGGCAGACTTCCCCGAACCCGGCGGACCGGTGACGATGGCAAGGTTCGGACCTGACCCGCCGAGCCACCGAATGATCCGTTCCTGGATCTTGCGACGGCCCGAGAAGAAATAGCCGACCACTCCCGTATCGATGCCCCGCGGCGACATGTTGAAATGCGCCCGATCGCCGAAAACGCCTTCCAATCGCGATCGGGTTTCGATGTCGCTGTTGCCGGCCTCGGCCACGAACAGGGGATTGGGCAGGATATCCTGCCCGAATCCTTCTTTCGAGTATCGTGGATAGACGGCCTTGTTGGCCTCGCCCAGGACTCCGCGCACCGCGAGCGCCAGTCTTTCGGGATCGATGTACTGCTCCGCTCTCGTCCACATCAAGTGACGGTCAGGTTGCTCCAGTGCTTCCGCCATTCCTTGCGAAAAACGCCCGGCCACAGCTTTGTCGAGCGGGTGGGACGACGCGATCACGCAGGCGACCCGTTCCCACCCGTCACGATCCAGCTGCCTGGCGAGGCTGTCCCGGTATCGTTGAGCGAGGTTCCCTGCGCCCTCCCCCGAAAAACAAGTGTCGAGGATCACCACAATGCGCT
Organism: Novosphingobium lentum NBRC 107847; assembly: GCF_001590965.1. Taxonomy (GTDB): domain Bacteria; phylum Pseudomonadota; class Alphaproteobacteria; order Sphingomonadales; family Sphingomonadaceae; genus Novosphingobium; species Novosphingobium lentum. The sequence continues at coordinate 24,882 of NZ_BCTW01000034.1, read as the reverse complement.
CAGCCTTCGAAGCCGCTATTATTCGCCCAAGTTCGCCCGACGGAATCGCAGCGAAGCCATCGAGTTCATCCGGGCCGGGCGAATCCTTGCAGATGAGATAATGTTGATTGTCGCCGGTCGTCACGCCGTGCCCGATCCAATGCAGAAGCAATGTCGAACGTTCGGGAATGGCTTTGATGGCCTCCCGCAGTGCTCTGGGAGCCTCGTCGTTTCGTCCGCCGTGGGGCAGCAGAAGTGGCTGCGTCCCAAGCGCCGTGGCTACACGGGCAGCGGTTGCGCGAACGCCGTCCAGCTTCCTCCAGTTTTCAGTATCGTCATAGTCCTCGATACCGATAATGACGGCGCGAAACTCTCGCTCCATGACCCGCATCTTCCAGCATTAGGGCGATCAGGCTACCACATCCACGTGAACGAACGAAATCAATGCTCGATGGTCCAGGTTGGTACGCTCTGGAGGTGCAGACAGAATTTGGATTATGTGATTGATTGCAAGGCCGTGGCGGACACCGCCAAATAACAAATCAACGAGAGAGCTGACCAGTCGCTTTCTGAGGTGCACGACTGCGCCCGAGCAGTTAGGGCTAACGTTAGGGTCGCGAGATCAAATCCTGTTCAGAACTGCTGAAATTTCGGACAATTTTGCACCAAGTTCGAATCTCTCCGTCGTCCGCCATTTCTGTGTAAAATGAAGGTTTTCTGGCGTCGCGGCCAGCGGTGTGGGGCGCGGGAAGCACCTCGTCCGTCTCGCGCATTCCTGGCTGGCGCCCACCAGCCTGCCATGGCAGACGCGGGTGCCTTTCCGTGGCTCTGATGAGTGGCGGGGGTATCGGTAGGTCGGCTTGGGCAGCGGCAGGGGCCTGATCAACCACGTCGCTGGCAATGGCAGCTTTACGCGGGCCGCCGGCGCAACCCGTCTTTTCGGCAGGACGACATTCTGGCCGGCGGGACACCATTCTGGACATGGGCTGAGTTTGACAGCAAGCCGCGAGCGGCGATCCCCGGCTTGACGAACGGCGGCCATTCGACAAAGTGACCGTATCAGGCCCGGCCTATGCCACGGAGTGGTACGCAGCGATGTTGGATTTGGACCTGGACCGCCTGAAAGGCCGCAAGCTCTTTTTGGGCACGCCCATGTACGATGGGAAATGCCATTCGGAGTTCACCTTTTCCGTTGTCCGGCTGGCGTCGCTGTGCGCCCGGCTCGACATCGAACTTTATGTCTATTTCTCCTGTCATGACGCATTGATTACCAGGAGCCGGGACATAACGGTCGACGTATTCCTGAAATCAGACGCCGACAATTTCATTTTCATCGACGCGGACATCGGCTTTGATGCCGGAGACGTCATTCGCTTGCTCGCCATGCAGATCGATGATGCGGGGCAGGCGTTCGATGTTCTTGCCGCACCCTACCCGGTCAAGCATATCGCCTGGGACCAGGTGATGCTGGCCGCGAAACGCGGCCTTGCCGATCAGGATTCTGGCCTGCTCGCGCGCTATGCCAGCGCGATCCTGATTAACCCGGCCCATGACACCACCATTCCGCTGCACCAGCCCGTCGAGGTGAGCCACGCGGGAACGGGTTTCATGATGATAAAGCGCGAAACATTCGAGCGGTTTCGGAAATTCCATCCCACCAGAACCTACTACGTCAACTACAACAAATTGCTCGGTGAAGAATCAAGGACAATACATGCCTTTTTCGATACCGAGCTCGACGATAAATATTCGAATATTTCCGACGAAATCAAAGAGTTTGCGCGCCTGAATCCCGCCTCTACGGCAGCAGAACTTGTTGATTTCATCGATAGCGATGCCACGATGAAACCATACAGCGGCAAATTTTTCTCGGAAGACTATGCATTTTGTCGCAGGGTGCGCGAAGCCGGCATGAAAGTCTGGCTCTGCCCCTGGATGGAGCTGATCCATGTCGGAAGCCATCGCTACACCAGCCGCCTTGCAGACCTGGGCAACCTCGGCGGCGTGTAGGCGGTGGCACCTGAGGCCGTGCCGGTCAACGCGGGATGGCGCCATAAGCGCGGTTCTGGAACCGTGATGCGGCAACGTTCCTTCCCCGCTGCGACACCGGACGGTGATGATGGTTATCGGACCGTGCCGGAAGCGCGCATCATCGCCATGATCGCCTTGGCCGGCTGGGCCCATCAGCTTGATGATCCCGCTGTCGCGCCGCGAGCGGCCGCCGTTCTGCAGGGCTGGGTCGAACTCGGCCTGCCGTGCCGCAAGACCGATGCCGGTGAACGGCTGTTCGATCCCGTCGAAGTCTGGGTCACCATGAAGCGTCTCGGGTGCGCGGGCGAGGACGGCTACTTCCATCAACGGTATGTGGCGACCGGACGGCGGCTTGCAAGCGACCGCGCATCGACCGAGCCGACCGGGCCATTCCGCCTCGATATCCGCCGGACGTTCCATCTGGCGGCCCGGGCGGCGGGCCAACGCCTGCGCTTGCGCCTGCCGCTTCCGCTGGAACGCGTTCATGGGCAGCGGTCGATCGACTTGCTTGACGAGGGCATCGACCGGGAGGCGATCACGATCCATCCGGACCGGCTGGAGTTGCGGTGTGCGCCGTGGGCCAGGACTCTCGCGCTGGCTGCCCGCCTGGGCTTCGCTGCCCCTCGCGACACGTCCATCGGTGACGACCGGAACCTCTATTTGCGCCCGCGCGAGGGGCATGTCGTGGTCAGCGAGCGCATCCACGACCTTGCGCGCAGCCTTGCCGGGCCCGGCAGCACGCCGGCCGGGTCGGTCGGGGCCTTCTGGACATTCCTGATCGAACGCTTCGTCTGCGTGCCGATCCATTACGACAAGGTCGATCCGGCGGCGCCTTGCGACGGGCTGCTCGATACGGGCGCCTACGATTGTCGGCTCGGTGCGGCGCTGTTCGTCGCGCTGTGCCGGGCCCGGGGAATTCCGGCGCGGATCAACGGCGGGTACCTGCTGTACCGCCACGCGCCGACGCCGCATTTCTGGGCCGAATATTGGTGCGCCGATCGCGGCTGGACCCCCGTCGACTTCCTTGGCTGGGATCTTTCCGGCGGCGGAGCGGATCGCGTTTGGCGGGATCATTTCTTCGGCCGGATCGACGCCCGCCTCGTCACCGAGCAGCTGCCGCTCTCGTTTACGGGCGCACCGGGCGTCGTGATTCCACGGCAATGGCACATGCTGCAGACCGCGACCGCGGGCGGCGTCGAAATCGCGCTGACAGCGCTTGACGGGCGACCGATCTACGCCGACCTCATCCGCTTGCTCGATTAGATCCGGAACGCGATCCCGTTGTGACCGGTTACGTTGATGCTGTCGGCGCGGAACGCGAACGGCGCGAGCCCGGATCGGATGCTGGCCTCGTTGCGCCGGAGCAGCGCGATCGACACGCCAAGTTCGCGAGCCAGCATCGCGTGGTGGCCCGGATCCCAGCTGTTCTCGCCGTGGCTGACGTAAACGTGGAGATGTGCTTCTCCGCCGAGATAACCGACGCGACCGCGCGCCTTGAGCGCGAGGGCCACTGCCAGATCCTCGCCCAGCTCCGCTTCGGCGCCGACTTCAGGATAGCGGATCGCTGCTGTTCGCCGCGCCATCAGAGTGCCGGGATGCCCCCCTGCCGGGGTCGAGCGCCAGTTGGTCAGATACAGCGCCTCGCGATCCGGAAAGTATTGCATGACCTCCTGCAGATAGACCGCTTCATGGTCGGCGGCGTTCAGCCTGGCATATTGGGCTTCGAGACGTTGCGGATGGTAGCGGTCGTCGTCGTCCCATTGGCAAATCACGTCGCCTGCCGCCAGCGCGACACCGAGGTTGCGCAAGGCGCCAAGCCGACCGGTGACCGCCGGCAGATGCACCCGGATGTCCGGACGGCCCTGCGCCGTCACGAAGTCCGACAAGGCGGCGACGTCGTCCGGGGCAGCGGTGCCATCGACGACGATCACCAGTTCCCTGTCGGTATGTGTCTGGCGACAGTAATCCGCAATGCTGTGCTTTGCCAAAGCGATGCGACGGGCGGTCGGCCGGGTAACCATCAGGCAGCTGATCATTGCTCCAGCTCCTCGAAGGCCGTTTCAGGCGTTGCCCCGACCACGGATTGGCGCGGTTCCTGCACGACCGTGCGGGCCATGGCGATATCCGCCACAAATGCCCGTCCGGCGCAACAGGCCGCTGATTGCAAGTCGGTTCGTCCTCATGCAAGTAATGCCTGGTGCCCCGGATGACGATACTGGCCGCCGGAAACGGCGATGTGCGCGATTGCCTTCACGCGCTGCGCGAGAACGGCGCGGTCACCTGGAATGGCATCAACACCGTCCTGCGGACACGTAACCAGGGTTGGTCGGCCCGCGTGATCCATCGCACGGTCACGCGCAGCGACGCCATACTGGCCAGCGATGGCACCGTGCCCGTGGGTCTGATCGACCGGCCCTTCCCCGCAGATCCGTTTTCCGTGCGCAGCCAGTTTGCCGGAGACCTGTTCGAAAGGGCCGCCGATGTCGTCGTCCTGTCCATCCAGTCCGACGTGATGAACACGCTGTGCCGCCATCGCGACGATCGGCATTTGCTCTACGCCTACGATCTTGGCGATTGGCCGGACGAGGCGCGGCAATGGCTGGTCGATCATTACGCGCCCGTTCCGTTGCTGGGGCCGGACGAATCGATGCGCAACCTCGAACGCATCGTCGCGCGCATTCGGGAACGACGACAGCCGCATATCCTGATCTTCAACATGTCCGCAGCCATCCCGTGGGAGCGGGTGCGATGCTATCGCGGTCTGCCCGAGACGCTGGGGGAACGCATCCGTCGCTTCAATCTGGCACTGATCGATCTGTCCCGTTCGCTGGGCATCGCCATCGTGGACGTCGATGCGGTTGTGGCCAGTGCCGGTGCCGAGCGCCTTAAAATCGATCCGGCGACACTGACGGCCGAAGGTTGTCGTCTCGTCGCCGAGGAAGTGGCCGGCGTCCTGCAGGAGATCGGTGCGTTCGAGCGGGCGGACGCTGCGTGACCGCGAGCGTCGTCATCCGGACCCACAACGAGGCGCCGCGATTGCGCCTGACGCTGGCTTCGCTGGAAAACCAGCAAGGTCTCGATGAAGTGGTCGTCGTCGACGATGGCTCGACCGACGCGACCGGCGACGTCCTTGCCGCAGCGAAGCTGCGCCTGCCGTTGCGCAGCCTGCATCACGCTGCACCCCGGGGCCGCTCGGCCGCGTCGAATGCCGGTGCTGCGGCGGCAACCGGCGCGCTGCTGATTTTCCTGGACGGCGACACGCTGGCCGGGCCGGGACTGGTAGCGCGACACCTGGAGGCCCATCGCGGCCCGGAGGCCATCATGGGCAGGGGTGAAACCTGGCATCTGCGCTGCACGCGCTTCCTCAGCGACCCGCAGACCGCCACGTTCTGGCCGCACGAGCGGGCGCGCGAAGCGGCGCTGAGCGAGTCCGAGCGAGCCGCCATGTGCGTCACGGAACGGCAGGTTCGCCACGGGTTCGACTCCATCGCTGCGCGCGCGGCACCGGCCATCTATCCGGGCATCCATCCCCGCCGGCTCTACGATGCAGAGATGGCCGCGTTGCAGTCGCACCGGGATAGCGACAGGCTCTGGGCTGCGGCCAGCGGCAGCAACCTCTCGCTGGCGCGGGACCGGTTCGTTGCGGCCGGTGGCTTCCACCCCGGCATGGACATCAACGAGCATCGCGAACTCGCCTATCGGCTTTGCCGGTCGGGCGCGCGGCTTGTGCCCGTCGATGGCGCGCGCAGCTATCATCTTACCCATCGCGACGGCTGGCGCGATCCGTTGCAGGATGACGGGTGGGAACGGAGCTTTGTGGCAGCGCATGCGGAGGCACCCGTCGCCGAACTCAAGGCTTACTGGTCTGCGCTTGCGGCCGATGCCTCCCCCGCTTCGTTCTTCGCACCGGGATGAGCAGCGCGCTGACCCTTTGCGTCGCGGTGGGCGACGACGAACGCCCGCTGGTTGTGGCTGCGGCCCGCCAGCTTGCGGCAGCCGTCAGTGCCGCGCTGGGGCGCACCTGGCCCGTCTCGATCGAACGGGTCGATCCTGAACGCGGCAACGCTGCGGGCCAGATCTGGATCGCCTCGCTGATGGATGACGTGTCGCGCAAGGAAGACATCGACGCGACGGCCCGGCGCTGGCTGGCGCGGATCGAGCGGTGGTCGTATCCGGGCAAGCCCCGCATTCTGCTGTCCACGCTGTTTCGCCACGTGCCCCCTTCACCCGGCGGACGCATCACGATCGAGCGCCTGCGCCGCCTCAACTGGATGGGGATGTATCTTTCACGCAGCGCGGGCATCGAGATCGTCGACATCGACCGGCTGTTCGCGCTGTGCGGCGCGCGGGCACTGGGCACAGACTATCGCTGCCTGGGGCCGCATGCCGCCGAACTGGGCGGACATGCGATTGCCGCCGCGATCCTGGCGGGAAACATGGACAAAATGATCCCTGCCCCGATCCAGGAGGCCGCGGCGCGGCGGCACGGCGGCATTCTCGACGTGGCGGCCGTGGTGCAGCGCCGGGTCGTTGCGTCATGATCTACCGCCTGACGGTGCCCCTGACGATCGAACAGAATACCGAAGTGCGGGTGCTGGAATGGCATGTCGCGGCAGGCGACCGGCTGCGGGCCGGTACGTTGCTGGTCGAACTGGAGACGCACAAGGCGCTGATCGAGGTGCGCGCCGACCAAACCGGGATCATGCGCGAACGGCGCGTGGACGCCGAAAGCTGGTGCCCGTTGGGCGGACTTCTGGCCTTGGTGAGCGACAACATCGACGAGCCGCTGACCGAAGGCGAGCAGGCGATGGCCGCCGACTTCCTGATCGGCTGACGCGGCTACCGCTTGGTGCAGAACCCCGGAATACCGTACGCCGCCAGCTGGTGCAGCAGCTCGGCGCGCATTTCGGCGATCAGCGGGCCGGTGGCGTGGAAGCCATCCGGAAAGTGGGCGAGCAGGCCAAGGTCGGCCGCGATGGCATCAGCGTCGATCACGGCAATCCCGCTGGATCGTTCAAGGTCGTGAAGCATCAGGTTGAGCTCCTTGGCGCGCACGCTGCTCAGCATGGCCAGCGTGCGGTCGTCCAGCAGGCTGTAGTTCTGGACCGTGTCCATGCGGGAAATCGACATGCAGTTGACCACGAACAGCTGGCGCGAACCGGCGGCGAGCGTTGCATAGTCGCGGGCAATGTCGTCGACCGAGCGCGTGAAAAACTCGAAATCGTGTTGCAGCCAGTGGCGCACGGCGGGCGAAAGCGCGGCCAGTCGGTAGCCGTGCATGGTCACGATATAGCCCAACGTCCGGTGCCGCGCGGTGGGCGGCATTTCGGTCGTCAGCGACAGGCACACCGCCACGGCGGGCCCTGCCGTGCGCAAGCCGGAGCGGCCGAGCTGATCGTAGCAGTCGTTGAGGGGAGACTGTTCGAGTCCATTGAGCAGCGCACCGATGAATGCCCAGTCGCGTCCCGTCGGCGCGGGGCCGCCGGCGCCGAAACTGCGCACAATGTCCCCGCGGATGGCAGCGATATCTGCCGGCGTGCGCGCGAGCCCCTGCGCCAGCACACCCGCGCTCTGGACCAGCGGCTCATCGTCGCAGACGGCAATCTGCACCGGACCGGTGCTGCCTGCCAGCATCGCCGCGAAAGAACCGTCCTCACCGCGCAAGATCGCCTCCAGCTCGCACGTGCCCGCACCCAGCACGGTCGCGCTACCCGCGTCGCCGGTCCACGCGCGCACGCGATCGTGCCATCCCGCCAGCAGCCCGGAATGATCCTCGGCGACATCGGTGAAACGGCGACCGGCATAAAACGTGAGGATCGTTTCATCCTCGGCAGAACCGACGCCGGGCCCGGCATGCTCGAGAAAGGCCCACTCATCCCCGGCCAGCCATGGCAGAGAGGCAAGGCGATCGAGATAGCCGCCGCGAGAGACGCCGGTTCCATGGCGCAACCGCCCTGTGCGGCCTGGGGCCAGCGTGACCTGAAGGTCAAACCGTTCAGCGCCGAACGGTGCGTCGCTGCCCGCCAGGGCAATGTTGCAGAAGGCGACCGCTTCGCCGGCGCGGCAGTCATGTCCGTCCGGCCGCAGCCAGCGTACGCCCGATCGGAACAGCTCGAAGCCGCCGCAGTCGATCGCGCCAAGCCGCAGTCCGGTCCGGCTCATGGTCGCGGCACCCACCATTCCTCATGATGAAGTATAACCGCCATGGTGGTGCGCACGCTCCGGCACGGTGCCTCCGGCGACGATCGAGGGTCGGTCGACACCAGCGCAAGCAGGCTCCCCCCGGCGAACACGGCCGCGGAGGACATCAGCACGTCGCGCAGCCAAACCGTTTCCTGCAGGATGATGCGGCACGTCATCACCGGCGGACAATCGCGTGCGACACCGGCGCTGAGATCGATCGACAGGTCTGCGAACACATCGCCCGCCTCCAGCCGGCTGCCGACGTTTGCGTGGAGTTTGGCCAATCGGCCCATCGCGTGGCTGGTGTCGAGGGTGGGCAAAAGGATCGAGAACCACATCGGCCATACATCGCATATTCACGCGCTCGACGTCATGCCCTTATCATGGTTCGTATGGGCTGTTCGCTGTCCGCGCCCTGCGTCGTCGTTCCCGCTGTCGCGGCAGGCTCGCCGCGCCGCGCTTTCTGCAATCAGCACGGCCGCTCGTCGATCGGCGACTGCCATATGGCGGCTTTTGCGGACTACCGATGATCCCTGCCCGCCCCCCTCCCTCACGGGCCGGAGCGGGGATCAGCGACCACCATGACAGGCGGGCTCGGGCGGCAATTACGATCGTTACCCCGTTGTCACTTCGCCACGGGCGGTTTTCCGTGAATACCGCCACGGCACCCAGGAAAGATGTCCCATGCGCCGAATGACTTCGCTTTGTTCCGCCCTTGCCCTCGCGGTCGCAATCACTGGCGCCATCACGGGCGCCGCCAACGTGGCTGTTGCTGCTCCCGCCCCACCGGCGATGACCTATCGTGCCGAGGCCTCGATCCCGCTGCCCGACGGGCGGTGGGACCTGCTCAGCGTCGATGCCGATCACCGGCGCGTGGTGATCGCGCGCGGCGACAGCGTCTCGGTGGTCGATATTGCGACGGGCACGGCGCGCAGCATCGGCGCGATCGATCGCGGCCACGCGGCGCTGGCGGTGCCGGGGACGCACACGATCGCGGTCACCAGCGGCAAGGACAACACTCTGCGCCTGCTCAATGCCGATGATGGCCACGAGATCGCGAAGATCCCCGTCGGCGACGATCCCGACGCCGCGATCTGGGACCCTGCGGCACGGCGCATCGTGGTGATGAACGCCAAGGGCGGCACCGTCTCGGTAGTCGATCCGGTCGCCATTCGGGTCGAGACGTCGATCGCGGTCAAGCCCGCGCTGGAACTGGCGGTGATGATCGCCCCCGGCCTGATGGCGATCAACGACGAGGATGCCAACGAGATCGAACTGGTCGATCTGACGCGCGGCGTCGCGCTCGCCCCCATCGCGCTCAACGGGTGCGAAGGGCCGACCGGCATCGCCTTTGCGCCCGATGCGAACCTGCTGCTCAGCGCCTGCGCCAACGGCAAGGCCGCGCTGGTCGATGTGCGCACGCGCAAGCTGGTCAAGCTGCTGCCGATCGGTGCCGGTCCCGATACCGCGCTTTACGATGCCGCGCGCCGCCGCTTCCTGGTGCCCTGCGGCAAAAGCGCCACGCTGTCGGTGTTCGCGCTCAATCGCCACGGAGCGATCACGCCGCTGGCGCCCGTGCCGACCGAAATCGGCGCGCGGACGGGTGCGATCGGCCCGGATGGTCGCATCTACCTGCCCACCGCGCGGTTCCTGCCCGCCGAGGCCGGCAAGCGCCCCGACATGGTTCCGGGCAGCGCGCACCTGATCGTGCTCGTTCCGACGGGCTGACCGCCATATCCGTATACGGACTGCGTCCTGTCCGAGCAATGCTGTTGCATCGAAAATCCATCCGCAGCCCAAGTCAAACGGGCCCTTCGAGCCACGGCAGGGTCACGCGTCGAGCTTCGCCACGTTCCAATGCGATGTTGAAGGCGGCAGTAAGGCCGGCGTTTGGCGGCAACCCAAACCCGGTTGTCAAATCGTCACGTTCAAACTGCCAACGGATCGCGAAGCTGACAAAACCCGGCAGCAGCGCGCGGACCAGTTCGAGGAGCCGCAACAGGTCGGTGCGGCTGCCAGCTGTCGTTTGGCGAGATGGGTCGCCGTGGGCCAAGGCATTGCGCCACCCGCGTCCGCCGTGTTCCCAATCGAGCCAGGCCGCTTCCGCGTCGGCCGCTGCCGGCTCCATGCCAACGGCCAGCAGGGCGGTGGCAACGCGCTTGCGAAAGCCGAACCGGCGCAGCGCGACGCGACCGATGCGGCGCGCGCTCATACCGGCGAACATCGCGTCGATTGCCGTAAACAGCATGGCGGCGCGATCGTCAGGGGTCAGTGACGGACCCTGCGCGCGGCTGAACTCACCCAACGCGATGTCGACCGCAGCGTTGGGCGCCAGTTCGCGGTATTGGCGCACCAGTTGGCCCATCGCATGGACGCAGCCCGAACTCGACGCCGTGCCCAGATCGGAAATCGACAGCGCATACGGCGGCAGCGGAGTATCGCCCGGTCCGGCCTGGAGCTGGCGAAAAGGACCGGGCATCCGCTCGATTCGCCAGCCCGCGGCGTTGATCGCGAACGTCAGCGCCACTTGCACGGGATCGGCGAACCAGCCGGGCTTGGCCAGACGCAAGGCGTGAACGGCATCTACCAGGTACTGAACCAGCGCCGCACCTTGCCGGATACGGCATTCATGGACACTTCCCACCGCCGCTTCGTCCGCGAACGCTACCAGGCACAGCGGCGGAGCAACGTAACCGGTCGGCGAAAGCTGGCGCGCAGCACGATGCGCATCGCTCTGCTCGATGGCCATCCATTCCTCGTCATACGGGATATAGGCCATCACCTGATCGGACACGAGCCCGGCAGAGTCGCTGTCGAAGCTGGCACCGCGCAGTGCACCGTAAAGCGTCAGCACAGGTTCCGCAGGCGACGCCATCAACCGTCCCCCAAGTGGCTGAGCGTGGCGATGCAGGCATCGCGCAGCAGCCTTCGCCCGCCGTGCAACATGGCCTGCTGGGCTGGATCGAGCTCGGTCAGAGCCAGTCGGCCATGTACCAACCGGCTGCGCAGCCGGTAGATTTCAGCCAGTTCCGCCTTGCGCACCTCGTGATCGTCATCACCAAACGGAATCAGGGCAGCAAGCCGTTGGGCGAAAGCATCGGTCAGGCTCGCGTTAGGCGATGCCGGGTGGCCCGAAACGAGGCCCTCGCAAGCGGCGATCGCAGCGACGAACGCGGCGGCAAGCCCACTGCCTGCGCCGACGTCATACCCATATTCGGGGCGGGCGGTGCGCTCAAGCGTATCCAGCGCCGCTACGAGTGGGCCAGGCCAACTGTTTTCCGGAACCTGATCTATCAGCTCGGCGATGTCGGCGATCATCGTCAGGTCGCTGGCCTCGAACTGAAATGTCGGGACCCCGCCGAATACGATCCACTCGCGCTCGGCGTAGCCCACGCAGGGGAACGAGGTGCCGCGACCGTCGTGGTGCACTCCGATGTAGAACGTCGACAGCAAGGGCGATACCACCGCTGGCGCCCATGGGTGCAGCAGGAACAAGCGATGCAGCTGACGCGCCTGCGTCCGGCCGGCCCGAAGCAAATCAGACTGAACGGGATCGGCCTGAGTCGGAACGGCCTGGACCGGAACGGCCTGGGTCGCAACGCGGACATCGTCGCTTCCGTCTCGGAACAGCGGCCCTTCCCAGAACAGCGGCCGGGTGCGCGCATACTTGCTGTCGGCATATTCGTGCGTGCCGTCGATCCGGTACCACGTGTCGAAGTCCGGATGAAGCAGTTCACCACCGGCAAAAGCGGTGCGCTCCTCGAGGATCTGCACCCCTGGCAGGTGCAGGCAGAGCTGGAGTTCAGCCATCCTTGCGCACCTTTGGCCGACCGCCGCGTTCAAGCGCCAGCGCGACCTTCAGCGCCGGGACCGGTGCGCCTGCCCGCCCAGTGTCGGCTTCGTACGGCGACCAGTAGCAGGTGTGGCTGAGGAAACCCCGCCGTCGCCGCGTGGCGACACGAACATCTTTCACCCCGTTGCCGAACAGGGGCGACAGCGGTCCGCCGACGACATCACCGTGAAAGATCGCGCGGCACGGAAAATACAGGTTGGTCCAGCGAACCACTGCGAACGGAGCGGCATCGACCAGCACCTTGGTCGTGCGAAGGGAACCGTCAGGAAGCGTGTAGTTCGACGGGTAGGTCAAATCTCCATCGTGATCGGGATCGGGCGGGCATACTGGCAATTCGTTCTGGCGCTTCAGGGCGGCGAAGTCGTCCGGCCCGTCAGCCAGCAGCAGCGTGGCGTGGGCGAGCGGACTGCCCAGAGTGACGAAATCGCTGATCAGCCACGCGCTGCCTTGCCGGCGTTGTTCGCGCCAAAGTTCGTGAACGGCATCGCGATAGGCCGCTATGGCAGGCCGTTGTTGTTCAAGGCTGAGCTTGTCATCGCGCAGTTGCGCCAACAACAGCTCCAGCGCCTTGAGCGCGGTCGTATCGGGCCGGTCGGGCTTGCCGTGTTTGTCGCGCAAGCGATACCACAGCAGCCGGACGAGGTCGTATCCGATCACACTGCCCAGGCTGTGCCCGACGATCACGATGCGGTCATATTCGCCGCTTTCGTGAAGTCGCTCGAGCAGCGCGATCCCGGCGCGCCGGATGTCTTGTCGTGCCTCCACCGTCCTGGGGTGGGCACTCAGGTAGATTGCGGCGTCGCCGACATAAGACAGGAACAGCCCTTGCAGCAGGCCCAGAAGCAGGGCGATGGCTGGAACTGCGGTGAGCGCGACGCCGGTGGCCGGCCACCAGCCAGGCTTGAGGTCCGGCGCCAGCGCAAAGACCGACATCGTCGCAATGACCGTCCCGGCGGCCACGATGGCAGCCCAGCCGATCCACCACAGCGCACGCAGCTGCACAGGGATCGCCGTTCGTGGTCGCAGCACCAGCAGGCGCGCCCAGGCGATGATCCTCTGCCACGTCGCAACGGGCATCAGGTGCGCCCAGTAGAACTCGAAAAAGTCGGTTTTCGGGCGTCCCGAGGCGCCAACCAATCGGCGCAGCTCATAGTTGTCGCCATGCGGATCCGGCTTGTTGTAATAGCTGGCAAGACCGCCATCGCCGGGGGGGATTACTGCGGAAACAAACCCGCGAAGCGTCGCCATCGGGCGCTGCTCGCCGATGCCGTGGATGACCACGACCGCTTGACGCCGGATCGGTGGTCCGGGGTCTGGAACGGTTGTGCCGGTTTGCAATGGTTCAGGCATTGCGGCATCTCCGACAGAATCGGGCTTCGCCGGGATACTATCTCCACAATTGGCTTTGGCCAAGTTCTGCCCATCAACGACGGCGTCGTGTTGGGAATATTATGTCAAAGCTAGCAGAGATCCAAAATCGCAGCCGTCAGACGATGGCTTCATTGGATCTACAATGGCCGGTCTGCCTCCATCATTGCGGATGGGAGGCCGTTCCTGACCTGCCCGGCGCCGGCGGCACAATGACAACGCCGGTTGTGACCCGGTTAAGTCGCAGCATACGCAGCGATATGGTGCAGGACGATTCCCGACGTGGTTGCCACGTTGAGCGAATCGAATCCCGCGCTCATGGCGATCTGCACACTTTGCGCGCGCCGGATCACGTCGGCCGAGAGCCCCGGCCCTTCTGCGCCAAGTATGACGGCGGTACGCGGTTCAGGACGCCAATCCTTCAGCAGACACGCACCGGCGGGGCTCAATGCCATGGGGCTGAATGCGTGACGTTCGAGCAATCCGATGGGGTCGTCTTGCCGCACCATCTGCGCAAACGGCACGAGCAGCGTCGCGCCGACCGACACGCGGATCGCCTTGCGGTACAGCGGATCGCAGCAGTCGGCATCGAGCAGAATGGCATCAACCCCGAAAGCAGCCGCGTTGCGAAAGATGCCGCCCATATTATCGTGGTTGGCAATGCCACAAAGCACGAGGACCGTTGCGCTTGCTCCGATCGCCGCAAGCAGGTCGTCGGCCGTGGGGTGGTCAGTCCGGCGGCCGATCGCGAGAATCCCCCGATGCAACGGAAACCCCGCGATCGCATCGAGCACTCCCTGGGCGGCGACGTAGACGGGCACTTCATCGGCAAGCCGCAAGAGGACCGGCTCAAGCGCATCGACCCGCTTGCTGGCAATCAACAGTGAAAGCGGTTGGTGGAGGGCGCTGTCCGCCAGCTTCTCGACCACGACCTTGCCCTCCGCTACGAACAGGCCCGCCCGGCCGACCAAGTCCCGCTCCTGTATGTCGCGATAGACTTCGATGCGGGGGTCGTGGAGGTCGTTGATCTCAATCAGTTCCGGCACGCGCGTGGTTCTCCAGCGCTCTGTGCGCGGCGATGGGGCGCAACGGCGATCGCGAAGAACAGCAAAGCACAACGCCGTACCGTACGCCATCCAAGCCTGGGCTCAAGTTCGTTGCAGGAAAACCAGCGAGCAACCCGACGCCTGCACCGCTGGCCGAGCCAGCGCAATTCAGCGACCTCGTCCGCTACGCGACGCTCGCTCCCGCTGGCCACAACACCCTGCCGCGGCGCTTTCGCCTGGATGAGAAGCGGATCGAGATCCTGCCTGACTTCATGCGACGGCCCCCGGTGATCGACCTGAGCGGACTATGACGGCCGCGCCGTCAGCCCGGCAGATTTTGTTGCAGCGCAACAGGTAAGTCGGTTGAGCATGATTTATTGGATTGATTTTCCCGGCTATTTCCAGTCTTTGGTCTGCCATGAAGCATCCGGGGGCCGACCGCCCACTCGACGAACCGCAGCCCACCCACCCTGATGCCGGTGACCACACGGCGGTCGCGGCAGGCACCAGCGACGTACACGTCCGGATCAGTCCGCCGCCGCCGCCGCTCGAAGGCTATGTCACGTTCTCCTATGTGGTTGAGGCCGCCGGGCCGGTGTCTGACTTCCTGTATCCCGAATGGGGCAACGTGCGCTTCAATTTGGACGGGGACATGGTGGCGGAAATGCCGGGCAGCTACGAACCCGGGCTCCAGCTGGCAACGCTGTTCGGCCCCACCGACCGCGCCGCCACGATCCGTTCGACCGGCGGCCGGATCGCCGGGTTCGGGCTGACGCCGCTGGGTTGGGCGCGGTTCGTTGCGCGCAGCGCCAGGCCGCTCGCCAATCGCATCCGCCCGCTCGACGGCGAATTCGGTGTCGATCCCCGGCGGCTGCGCGAGGAGCTGATCGAGGCGCCGGGCGACGATGCCGTGTTCGAACGGTTCGATGCGCTGCTGCTCGCTGCGTTGGCGCAGACGGCACCGCTGCGGCCAGTGGCGCTGCGTCTCGATGAAGTCCTGCGATCGAAGCCCACCGACGTCGCCGATTTCGTGCGGCGGATGGGCACGACCTCGCGCACGCTGCATCGCGAGTGCGAGTACCTGTTCGGCTTCAACCCCCGGCGGCTGCTGCGCCGCCAGCGCTTCCTCGACGCGCTGGGGCAGATCCGCATGCAGCCCGATGCGCGGTTCGCCGAACTGCTCGATGAGCGGTACTTCGATCAATCGCATTTCATCCGGGACTTCCGCGAATTCATCGGGATGACTCCGCGGGAATACCTGCGGACGCCGCGCGACATTTTTCGCATCGCTGCGGCCGAGCAGGCCAACCGGGGCATCACGCTGTCGTTCCGGTTGCCGCCGCCACCCACGGCGGTCGGCTGACCTGCACGCAGCATCGCCGACAAGACCCACAAGCGCATCGTGGAACGACTTGGTGGCCTGACACGTTGTTGGTCCGAGTGCCCGATGGGTCGCGCCATCATGCGCACACGCATATGGGTCAGGAGATGTTACCATGAACAGGAAGATCATCGGCGCCTTGTCGGCGCTGGGCGTGCTGGCCAGCGGTATCGCAGTGCCGGCTTCGGCGCAGGACTGGCAGCACAGGTCCGACCGCCACGACCAGGGTCGCGATGGCGGATACGACCGCGGCGGCGACAACCGGCACGATCGCCGTGACGACCGCAGGAACTATCGACGCGACGACCGCCGACACGACCGCGGGCAGGAGCAGCGCTGGCACTACTACGGCGGCAACTATGGCTATAACGGCTATCAGGGCAGCTGGCGCACCGGCCAGCGCTATCCGCACTACAATCAGGACCGCTATGTCGTCAGCGATTACGGCCAGTATGGCCTGCCCGCGCCCCGTCGCGGCTATCGTTATTATCGCGACAACAACGGCGATGTCGTGATGGCCGCAATCGCGACCGGGGTGATCGGCCTGATCATCGGCGGCGCGCTGGCCGGCGGCAACGACTACCATCGCGGTTATTGACCACGGCGGGGATCGACACGCGATTCCCTTGCCGGTCTAACGAAGGGCTCCCGCTCCGGCGGGGGCCTTTTGGTTGGTCTACGCCGCGAAAAAGCTTGCGCGCATGCGCTGCTTGTCGGCCGGGTGCCCGGTAATGATCTCGAACGCACGCGCCGCTTGCGCGATGACCATGCCGCTGCCGTCGAGGATGGCGCAACCTTTGACCTGCGCCTGGCGCAGCAGTTCGGTTTCGATCGGAAAGTAGACGATATCGGCGACCCAGTGGTGCGGTCGCACCAGCGCCGGATCGATCGACATGCCGGGTTTCGATGCCATGCCCATCGGGGTGGCGTTGACGATGCCATCGACGGTCGCGGTATCGAGGCCGCTGCCGTTGCTGGCGCGCACGCGGTCCGTACCGAACCGCGCCTGCAGGGTCGCGGCCAGGGCTTGCGCCCGGCTCGGGTCCACGTCCGAAATCTCGAGCAGGTCGGTGCCCAGCAACAGCAGCGCGCTGGCCACCGCCGCTCCGGCACCGCCCGCGCCAAGCTGGAGCACATGGTGCAAGGCAGCGCCGGGCAAGCCCTGCTCCATGCTTTCCTTGAACCCCGACATGTCGGTGTTGTGGCCCACGAGGCGCCCGTCGCGCATCGCGATGGTGTTGACCGCGCCGACCAGCGCGGCGCTGTCGGCGACTTCGTCAAGCAACGGCAGCACCGCCTGCTTGAACGGGAACGTCACATTGACCCCGCTGAAGCCGTCGGCCAGCGCTTGGCGCAGCAGCGGCCCCAGCGCATCGTCGGGCAACCCACGCTCGGTAAAGTCGAACAGTTCGTAGTGGAGGTCGAGCCCCTGCGCCTTCGCTTCCTGTTCGTGCAGCCACGGGGAACGCGAGGCGGTGATGGCGCGGCCGAAAAGGCCCGAACGGATCATTTTGCCATCCTGCTGGGAAAAAATCCGGCGCCGCCCGAACGACGGCGCCGGCAGGGGTGGATCAGAAGCCGAACTTGACGCCGACGTAGAACGACCGGCCGATCGGGTCGTACAGCGCGGTGTCGGTGCCGTTCTGCGAGCTGGCGACGAACGGCAACGCCTTGTCGGTCAGGTTGTTGACGCCAGCGCGCAGCTCGAACTTGCCGCCCACCTTGGCCGAGGCGAACAGGTCGAACAGCGAATAGGCGGCCACGCCGACGGCCACGTTGTTGGGCGTGTTGACGGCGCTGATGTCGCGCATGGCGTTCTGGTAGTGCCAGCGCAGGCCCATGCCGAACGCGTCCGAACGATAGCCCAACGTGGTCAGGCCCTTCCACGTCGGGGTGGCGCGCGGCGGGACGCTGCTGGGCTGCGAACCGCCGTTGCTGATCCCGGTGTAGTCGAGGAACTGCGCACCCGGGAACAGCTGCACCTTGAACTTGTGCGTATAGCCGACCGCCGAGTTGACATACACGCGACCCGACCGCGCCATGAACGGCGCCGGGATCGACCAGGCCAACTGGAATTCGATCCCGTCGGTGCGCAGGCCACCCAGGTTCAGGTACGGCGTCGCCACGGTGAGCAGCTGGCCGGTTGCCGGATCGCGGGTGACCCCGGCGCAATAGATGCTGCCGGCGCTGTAGCCGGGGTTCGACCCGTCGAGATTGTAGCACTTCGACAGCGAGGTCAGGCCCGGCACGGTCGAGATCACGTTCTTGATCTTGATGTTGTAGTAATCGGCCGAGAACGTGAAATCACCCAGGATGCCGCTGCCGCGCGGCGCGTTGAACACGAAGCCCATGTTGAACGTGTTGGCGCGCTCCGGCGTCAGGCCGACGTTGCCGGTCACCAGCTGGCCGGTGGCGGTGGTGCCGAACTGATAGCTGCTGACGAGCGAGCCGGGGACGCCCTGCGCTTGGCACAGCGTGGCGACTTGCGCGCCGTTGGCGCCGGTGCGAGCGTTTGAGCGGACATCGCACGGATCGCCGAGCGAGGCCGGCGGCGTGCCCAGCACGAGCTGCGTGCCCTGCGGCGGCGAGAACAGCTCGCCGATGTTGGGCGCACGCACCGCGCGCTGGAAGCTGCCGCGGAACAGCAGCGAGTCGACCGGGCGCCAGCGGGCGTCGGCCTCGAAACTGGTCACGGAGCCCGAGGTCGAATAATCCGACACACGCGCGGCACCGCCGATGCCCAGTTCGCGCACAAACGGCTTGTCGGCGATCAGCGGGATATCGATCTGCGCGGCGGCTTCCTTGACCGTGATGGACTTCTTGGACACGGGCAGCGTGTTGACCACCGCTTCGATGTTGGCGGCGGTGTTGGTCGGCGCGAAGATGTTGAACGCGTTGGGCGCGACCAGATCGGCGTCGGGCGCGAATGAATAGGTGTTCTTGCGGTAGTCCGCGACGAACGCGATCTGCGCCGGGCCGGCGCCCAGATCGAACAGCTTGCCGTTGACTTGCGCCTGCACTTGCGTCTGGCCCAGCTTTTCGGTGCTGTTGGCATCCTTGGTGATGAACGCGACGCAGGCTGCCGACAGCGAGCGGGCGTTGGCATCGCCGAACGGATTGAACCCGCCGGCGCACAGCGAATTCCCGCCATCGGGCGCGTTGAGCAGCTGCTGGACCTGGCTTTTCAGCACGCCGCTGTGCAGCGTCTGCTGGTGGTGCGATTCGTCGTACGACGCGAACACGTCGAACGTCCAGCCGCTGGTGATGTCACCCTTCACGCCCGCAAGATACTGCTGGACGATGTAGTTTTCGTCCCAGTTCTTGTACGGCACGCCGACATAGCGACCGTTCCAGCTGAACGCCGCACCGGGGTTGGCGCGCGAGGCCAGCAGCGTCTTGAGATCGGCGGGGATGAACGGGTTGGTCACCGGGATCGTAGTGGTCGCGGGGAACTGCGTCAGGCTGCCGCCGCTGGCGGTGTGCACCGTCAGATCGACGTACATGAACTGGCCGTAGAGGTTGAGGCTCGGCGTCAGGTCATAATCGGCCTTCACGAACGCGGTCTTGCGCTTCAGCCCGTTGATGAAATCGATCTGCTGTCCCACCGGCATGGAGACGTTGTTGCCGATAATGGCATAGCCGCTCGACCCGTTGGGGCCTTTGTAGTTGAGCCCGCCCAGCTGCCGGGTGAACAGCGAGCCATCATTGTTGAAGCCCAGCACCGACGTCGGGGCGACCGGGGTGGCGATGCCGTACTTGGCGAACAGGGCGGTTTCGGCCGCCGCGCTGGGGGCGTTGGTGCCGGGGATGTAGGTGCCGGTGCCGATGAACGACGACGGCGTCTTGTCCGCGAAGAACGGTCGCGTGCTGCCGTTGATCGGGTCCTGCTTGGCATAGCTGAACGCGGCGATCACATGGCCGCGATCGTCGGCAAAGTGCGTGCCGAACGCGAGGCTGCCGTTGAACTTGTAGCCGTCACCCTGTCCGCTGATGGTGTTCATGAGGTCGACCTTGACCCCGTCGAAGGCGCGGATCGACTTGAAGTTGACCACGCCCGACATGGCGTCCGAACCATAGACGGCCGACGCGCCGCCGGTGATCACATCGACGCCGCCGATGATCGCTTCGGGGATGATGTTGATATCGACGTTGCCGTTCACGTCCGAGGCGGGCAGGCGGTGGCCGTCGAGCAGCACAAGGTTGCGGTTGGTGCCGAGCCCGTGGAGGTTGACCAGCGCGCGACCGCCGGTGCCCTGCCCGCCCGTGGCGGCGTTGCCGGCCGTGGTGAAGCTGGGGAACTGGTTGAGCGAATCCTCGAGGTTGGAGGTGCCGCTTTCCTTGATCGCCTGTTCACCCACGGTCACGATCGGGCTGACGGCGGTGTTGTTGGGGCGCTGGATCAGCGAGCCGGTGACGACGATGACGGGCTGCTTGGCCGAATCGTCTTCCGCCGGAGCGTCAGGGGCCGCCGGTGCTTGCGTATTCTGCGCGAGCGCAGGCGTGGCCAAAGCCATCGAAAACGACAGCAACGAAGCGGAAATCGCAAGGCGCGAGCCAATCCTACGCATCAGTATCCCTCCCGAGCCGATGCCTTGGTGGCCGGCTTCATCGACGCTCATTTATGGTACGAACTGGTTCCTGTCAATTCATTCAGGTTGCGCAGCGGTCGGTGCCTGTCCGGCCTGAACCAGAAACGCACAGGCCGCGCACGCGAGCAACGGCAGGCAATAGACGCCGAACAGGACCGGCAACGCGACCTTGGCGGCCATCAGTTGCCCACCCATCCACGGGCCGACAATGGCCCCGGCGCGGCCGATGCCGATCGCCCAGCCCACGCCGGTGGCCCGCACCCGGGCGGGGTAGGCACCTGCCGCCAAGGGCCAGACTCCGTTGTAGCCGCCCTGCAGCAACATGCCGATCAGGAACGCCGTGCCCATCGTCGCGGCGACCGACATGCTGACCGAGCCGAACCACAGCATCGCTGCCCCGGCGCCGACCAGCATCGTCGGCACCAGCCGGCCCAGCGGCAGGCGCACCGCCAGCACCGACATCGCGACGGTGCCGATGAACGCGCCCAGGTTGTACAATGCGCCGGCG
This sequence comes from Novosphingobium lentum NBRC 107847, assembly GCF_001590965.1. Taxonomy (GTDB): domain Bacteria; phylum Pseudomonadota; class Alphaproteobacteria; order Sphingomonadales; family Sphingomonadaceae; genus Novosphingobium; species Novosphingobium lentum. The sequence continues at coordinate 3,944 of NZ_BCTW01000034.1, read as the reverse complement.
TAGATCCCGTTAGTTTCGGACAGGCCCGCCTGGATCGAAAGCTTGGGGATCCAGCTGACGATGAAATACAGCACCATCAGTCCGAAAAACACCGCGCCCCACAGCGCGATCGTGCGCGCCCGAAGCTCGGGGCCGAACAGCCCGCGCACGCCGCCGCGCGGTGGTGCGTCACCATCCTGCGCGGGCAGCGCATCGCTCAGCAGCGCCCAGGCCAGCGGGAACAGCGCGACGGTGATCGCGCCCGCCCCGGTCAACAGCACATGCCAGCCATGCTGCGGCAGCAGCCGCGCCGCCAGCAGGCCGGTGAATACCGCCGCGAACGGATAGCCCGCCTGCACCAGCCCGACCGCCAGATTGCGCTGCTCCGCCGGGGCGCTTTCCGCCGCCAGCGCGGCCATCGCCGCCAGCACCGTGCCGATGCCCATGCCGACCAGCACGCGCAATGCGAAAAACTGCGTCACCGTGCCGACCTGACCGCTGGCCAGCATGCCCGCCGACATCAGCGCCAGCGCGGTCAGGATGACCTTGCGCCGCCCGAACCGGTCGGCCAGCGGGGCGATGAACATCCCGCCGATCGCCATGCCGAGCAATCCGGCGCTGAACAGGCGGCCCATCACATCGGGCCCGATCGTCCAGTCGGACTGGATGCGCGGCGCGATGAACGACAGGATCGTCACGTCGATCCCGTCGGCCATGTTGATGGCAAAGCACAGCGCGACGATGGCTATCGCGCGCGTGGTCCAGTTGTTTGGCGCGTGCGCGGTCGAATCCAGCGGTATGGCTGCCATAGGTCCTTTTCCTCGTCCCGGCCTTGGGAAACGACAGCAGGACCATCCGGCAGGCTGGCGCCCGCGCGGCGGGTCAGTCCTGCTGCGTCACCCAGGCGATTATGATGTCGGCAACCTCGATCGCCCGCTGCGCCACGGCTTCGGGGCTCGTCATGTCGAGACCGAAATTGTGCGCAAAGGTGAACTGGTTGGAGACGTTGTAGAAACTCAATGCGGTCATGTTCATGTGCAACTTGATCGGGTCGATGCCCTTGCGAAAGCTGCCCTCGTCCTCTCCCCGCGCGATGATCCGCCCGAGGATCTCCACGACCTTGCGGTTGCCTTCGGGCAGGTTGGGAATCTGCTTGAGGTGTTCCGCCCGGTGGATGTTCTCGTTCATCACCAGCCGCACCAGCTCGGGGTGCTGCGAATGATAGCGCACGTCGTGTTCGATCAGGTGGCGCAGCGCCTCGACCGCGCTGCCCTGCTCGACATCGATCTGGCTCTCGCTTTCGCGCACCCGGCGATAGGCGCGCTCCAGCACCGCGCGGTACAGGTCGTCCTTGCCTTCGAAGTAATAGTAGATCTTGCGCTTGGTGGCGCGGCCCGCGATCTCGTCGATGCGCGCGCCGGCCAGGCCTTTTTCCACGAATTCCTGCGTGGCGATGTCGATGATCTGGTTGATCGCCTGTTCGCGTGCTTCGGCATGAGACCGGCGCGGCGGCTTTTCGGGATGGCTCAGCTTTTCAGGATGGTTCAACTGGGACTCTCCAATGACTGCGGCCCGACAACTGCGGCACGGCGCACCACAAAGGGCGCGCACGCAAGTGCGTTACCGCCATTTGCCGCTGCCGTCAGCAGATCAAGGCCCATCATCCATCCCATATTTATGGGTCGAACTAGTTCCTAACATTTTGCTTTTGTCAATGGCACGGCAGTGTTAAAACCCGATTCCAGTGACCGGACGAATGCATTCTGGCGAGAGGATTGGGATGCCGGGCGTAAAGACCTCGATAGCGACGGTCTCGATCAGCGGGGCGCTTGACGCCAAATTGCAGGCCATCGCGTCAGCCGGCTTCAATGGCGCCGAGATCTTCGAGAACGACCTGCTGTCGTCAAATCTGGGCGCGCGCGAAATCGCCGCGCTGATGCGGGACCTGGGCCTGGCCTGCACGATGTTCCAGCCGTTCCGCGATCTTGAGGGATTGCCCGAGCCGCTGCGTGCCCGCGCCTTCGACCGGCTTGAACGCAAGTTCGATGTGATGGCCGAACTCGGCACCGATCTGCTGTTGCTGTGCTCCAGTTGTTCGCCGCAAAGCCTGGGCGACCGCAACCGCATCCTGGCCGACTTGCATGAGGCCGGCGAACGCGCCGCCGCGCGCGGCCTGCGCATCGGGTACGAAGGGCTGGCCTGGGGCCGCCACGTCAACGACCATCGCGATGCGTGGGCCCTGGTGCGCGATGTCGATCATCCGGCGCTGGGCCTGGTGCTCGACAGCTTTCACTCGCTCGCCCGCCGCATCCCGTCGAGCAGCATCGGCGACATCCGCGCCGACAAGCTATTCATCGTGCAGGTCGGCGACGCCCCGCTGCTCGAGATGGACTACCTTGGCTGGAGCCGGCATTTTCGCTGCATGCCCGGACAGGGCGACCTGCCGCTCGATGACTGGGCCGATGCGATCCGGCGGATCGGATACCAGGGCTACTGGAGTCTCGAGATATTCAACGACCGCTTCCGCGCCGGATCGGCCAAAGGCGTGGCGCTCGACGGTTATCGTTCGCTGCGGCTGCTCGAAGGCGGTATCGGGCGATCGGCGGCGATCACGGCGGCAAGCCTGCCGCCACGCCCGGTGCCGCGCGGCGTGGAGTTCATCGAATTTGCCGCCAGCCATGAAGAAGCCGAAGCGCTGGGCACGATGCTGCGCCCGCTCGGCTTTCGACCCACCGCTCGCCATCGCAGCAAGGACGTCACCCGCTGGACGCAAGGGCCGATCAGCCTGGTGATCAATTGCGAACCGGAAGGGCTCGCCCACAGTTTCGACATCGTCCACGGCGCCTCGGTCTGCGCGATCGGGCTGACCGTGGACAACGTGGCCGGTGCAATGGCGCGCGCCGATGCGCTGCGCGTGCAGCGTTTCGAACAGGCGATCGGACCGGACGAATGGCCGATTCCCAGCGTGCGCGGCGTGGGCGGCAGCTTGCTCTACTTCGTCGATGCCGCCAGCCGCGCGGCGATGTGGGCGCACGAATTCCCCGTCCCGCTCGAACCCGCCGCACCGGCGTTGCTCAGCGGCATCGATCACATCGCCCAGACCATGCAGTTCGAGGAATTCCTGAGCTGGCTGCTGTTCTACGTCAGCCTGCTGGACCTGACGAAGACTCCGCAGCTCGAAATCGCCGATCCGATGGGCTTGGTGCAAAGCCAGGCGGTGGAAAGCGCTGACGGATCGGTGCGGTTCACGCTCAACGGTTCGCTGGCCACCGGGTCGCTGTCATCGCGCTTCATCCAGAACTACTTCGGCGCCGGGGTCCAGCACATCGCCTTTGCCTGCGCCGACATCTTCGCCGCCGCCGACGCCGCGATCGCCGGGGGCGTCGAACGGCTCGAAATTCCGCGTAACTACTATGACGACCTCGAAGCGCGGTGGGGGCTAGACCCGGAGCTGATCGAAGCCATGGCCGCGCGCGACATCCTGTACGACCGGGATGGCGACGCCGAATACTTCCAGTTCTACACCCGCGCGTTTGCCCGGCGGGTGTTTTTCGAACTGGTCGAGCGGCGCGACTATGCCGGATACGGCGCGGTCAACGCGCCGATCCGGCTGGCGGCGCAAGCCCGCCACAAACCCGAATTTCTCGACGGACGGAGCGAATGATGATGCGCAAGACGATTGCCCTGGCCGCCATGACCGGCGCGTTGATCGCAAGCCCGGCCCTGCAGGCCGCCCCTGCCCCGCGCGTGTTCGCGGTGGCCGACAAGCCGGTCCCGGAAGACCGCTTCCCCGAACAGCCGGTGCTGTTTCCGCTGGGGGTCAAAGCCTATCGCGATGTCGCCTACCAGCAGTTGCCCGGCTACATCCCGCAAGTCGTGGACATTTATGTGCCCGCCACCAAAGGCCCCCACCCGCTGGTGATGTACATCCATGGCGGTGGCTGGATCGGCGGGCACACCCGCCA
>NZ_BCTW01000033.1 GCF_001590965.1 Novosphingobium lentum NBRC 107847 | reverse complement strand
GCGCGGCTGCACCACCAGCGCGATGGGTGCGCCCGCCGCACCGCGTTCGGCGATGATGTCGGCAATCCGTTCACCGATGGCGCGGGCCAGGTCGGGTTCGATCACCGGCTGGCCGGTGACGGGGTCGTGCAACCCTTGCACGATCATCCCTTCGAGCGAGGCGTCGAGCGTGACCACCGGCAGACGTTCGTCGGGCGCGCAGGCGCGTCCCACGATCATCGCGCCCAGATCGGCGCGCAGCAGGTCGACCAGCCGGTCGAAGTCGGTGGACTGCTGCACCGCCTCGCTCAGGCTGGCGAGGATCGGCAGCGGGTGGGCGATCGACAGCCCGTCTTCCAGTAGCGCGCGCAGCAGGCGGGTGATCGCGCCCAGCGACAGCGGCTGGGGATGGATCGTCTCGACCAGCCCGGCAGAGCGGTCCTTCACCGTATCGAGAATGCCGCGCACTTCATCGGGGCCGAGCAACGCCTGCGGGCGCTCGCCCAGCACCTGGTTGAGATGCGTCGCCACCACCGTGCTGGCATCGACGGTGAGGAACCCTTGGGCGATGGCATGGTCGCGTTGCGCCGGATCGATCCACAGCGCCGGGCAGCCGAAGCTGGGATCGCGCGTCGCCTCACCCTTCAGCCCGTGGTGCGGGTTGGCCTCGCCCGCATCGATCGCCAGCACCTGGTCGGCGTGGATGCTGCCGCTGCCGACCGCGACCCCGCCCAGCAGGATGCGATAGTCGTTGGGTGGCAGTTCGATCGCATCGCGCACGCGAAACTGCGGCACGACGAAACCGAACGATTGCGACAGCTGCTTGCGCACCCCGGTGATCCGCGCGACCAGCGGCGATCCGCGCCGGTCATCGACGAGATGAACCAGGCCATAGCCCAGCTCGATCGTGACCAGCGTCTGGTCGCTGACGTCGGACAGCAGGATGCGCGCGGGATCGGGCGGCGGTTCTGCGGCGGCGACCGGTTCGGGCCGCTGGGCGCGCTTTTTTAGCGACCACCACAGCCAGCCGGCCAGCCCCGCTGCGGGCAGGAAGATCGTTTGCGGCATCGCCGGGATCGCGCCCATCGCGCCCAGGATCACGGCGACCGGAAGCCAGGTGCCGGGCTGCGCGAACTGGCCGCCGATCTGCCCCGCAAGGTCGCGGCTGTCGGACACGCGGGTGACGATGACGGCGGCGGCGATCGACAGCAGCAGCGACGGAACTTGCGCCACCAGCGCATCGCCCACCGCCAGCGTCACGTATTTCTGCGCCGCGTCGCCCGCGCTCAACCCGTGGGTGATCATCCCCAGGCAGAACCCGGCGATGATGTTGACCCCCAGGATCAGCAGCGCGGCGATCGCATCGCCTTTCACGAACTTGCTGGCGCCATCCATCGAGCCGTAGAAATCCGCCTCGGTCGCCACTTCGCGGCGGCGCGCCTTGGCTTCGTCGGCGTTCATCAGCCCGGCGGCGAGATCGGCGTCGATCGCCATCTGCTTGCCCGGCAAGGCATCGAGGGTGAACCGCGCGGACACTTCGGACACGCGCCCCGCACCCTTGGTCACCACCACCATGTTGATGATCATCAGGATCGCGAACACGAACAGCCCGACCGCGAAGTTGCCGCCGATCAGGAACGCGCCGAACGCCTCGATCACGCGCCCCGCCGCGCCCGCGCCGGTGTGGCCGTTGACCAGCACCACGCGCGTCGAGGCGACGTTGAGCGACAACCGCAACAGCGTCGCGAACAGCAGCACCGAGGGAAAGCTGGAGAAATCGAGCGGCTTCTGCGCGTTCATCGCCGCCATCAGGATGGCCACCGACAGCGCGATGTTGAACACGAAGAACACGTCGAGCATGAACGTCGGGATCGGCACGATCATCAGGCTGATGAGCGTGAGAATCCCGAACGGAAGCGCGAGCGCGCCGGGGCTGCCGAATTTCTTGAACAGGCCCGTCACAGCCCGAACGCCCTGAGCCGGCCATACGCGGCGCGCACCCCGTCGGGCACCGCGCCGGCGCCGTTGCCGGCAAAGGCGGACAGCAGCGTGTCGGCCATCGACGCGCGGGGTGTGGCAGCCGCATCCGCCGAACCTTGCGGGGCAGCAGCCGCGTGGAATTCCTGCGCGATCGGGCCGCCATACCGGGCTGCGGGCACAGTGGCGGCACCGCCTGGCATCGCGCCCTGCACGGCCCACGCCGCGCCGCTGCCGAACTCGGAACCCAGCGCATCAGAGCCGTCCCCAGCACCGTCCCCAGCACCTTCCATCGCCGCGCCCAGTCGTCCGCGCACCAGTTGCATCACCGCGCCGACCGAGCGCGGGCTTCCGCCAGCGTCGTAGAAAATCGATCGGTTGGCGCCTGCCGCCTTGGGCAGCAGCGCCGCCGCCGGTTGCGCAGGATCGGCGGCGAGCGCGGTCAGGAACTGGCCCGCGCCCTGCGGCCCGAGGAAGTGCGCAAGGTACAGTTCGGCATTGTCGGGCGTGCGGCCCAGCGTGGTGGTCAGCGCGGTGCGATTGTCGCTGGCCAGCTCGCCCGCCATCATCGCCGAGGCGGCAGGATCCATCCGCAGCGCCATCAGCGCCTGCCGCGTGGCCGGATCGCTGACCCCGCCTTTCGCGTCGATCGCATCCTGCGCCCAGCCCAGCCCGTGCGCGGCGCCGTGGCGATCGAGCGTGGACAGCCAGGTGGCGTTGGTGAACTGATAGAGGCCTGCCGCGCTCGACGTGCCGGCGCGGGCCTTGGGGTCGAGGCTGGATTCGATCCGCGCTTGCGCCAGAAGGTAGTCGAAATCGACCCCGGTCTGCTGGGCGGCGCGCGCGATCGCGGTGCGGACCTGCGGCGTGCCGACCGGTTGTGCGGATGCTACTCGCGGCGAACTCACTGGCTGCTCCTCCTGCGCATCGCCGGGCGATGGCTGTGCAGGCAGGTTCAGCAAAAGACGTGCCAAGTGATCCGGCGCGCGTCCTGGGCGTCAGCGAAAGCCAGACTTCAGCGGTGGCGGGCCATCACCGCCAGCTGCGGCGCAGCGCGGTAGAGCGCGGGGCTGCCGGTCAGCGCATCGAGGCGCGCCGCGACGTTGGCGGCGACCAGGTTGCGCACTTGCCGGTTGGTTTCATTGAGCCGCCGTGCGGCGTCGAGCAGGCCGCGGCATTCCTCATCAACCGTGTCGGGGTCGACCGGATCGAGCCAGCCGCACAGCGCGCGCTTGTCCACCGCGCAGCCCATGATCGTATCGACGTCGAGCCCGGCAAGCGCCTGCCGTTCGTCCTGCAGCACGGCAATCATCTGCCGCAACGTATCGCGCAAGGGGGCAGTGGCGATCATTCCTGGTTCCTCAAGAGCATGCCCGCCGCGATCATCGCATCGGCGACGCGGGTAGGGATAATCGGATATGTGCCGGTCGCGATCGCCCTTCGGATCAGCGAGACCCGGTCGGTATCAACCGGCGGCGCACCGGCGCTGAGGGCAGCGCTGCGCTGCACCTGCGGCGTCGCAGCGGCGGCCGTCGTCGCGCTGGCCGTGCTGACCGCCGGGGCGGCTGGCTGCGAGCGGGCCGGCACCACCGGTTGCCCGGCACGTGCGCTGGCAATGTTGGTCTGGACCGCGCCAACTGGGCGCGTCGGTCCGATTTCGATCGGGGGCATGACGCCTGCTCCATAAGTTCTGTCATGAAGCAGGACGGCAAGCGCATTCCGGATTTAAGGGGCAACGGCGCGATTTTGCCGGGAGTTTGGTAAGGATTTACCGGGCGTCATGGCTGCGACAACAGCCCCAGACGCGCTCAGTCTACCGGCAGCAGGACCAGCCCGGGGCGCACGATCTGCGCGCGCAGCACTTCGCCCTTTTCGCCCGCGCGCACGCGGATCCAGCTGCCCACCGGGCCGCCTTCCAGCGCCTCGCCCGGCTGCGACACGCTGAAGCCGTCGCCACTGGCGGCGATCGTCAGGGCATCGCCGCGCACGACGGCAGGCGCCGCCGCCGGACCGGTCTCGGACGCGGCGGCCTTGACCGGCACGAACAAGTGCCAGCCGCCGGGATCGGGGCAGTTGACCACGACCGTCTGGTGGCCCGCAGTGCGCCATGACAGCGTCAGTTCGTCGTCGCACGGGCTCAATTTCAAACGCCGGTCGACCGGCAGCATCGCCCCGCCCGACTGCCCGATCGGCGTGCCGGTAAACGCGGACACCGCGCTGTCGACGGCGGCGAGATCGGCAAAGCCGGGCGCTGCGGCACGGCTGGGCTGGGCCAGGGCAAGGCAGGCGACGCTGGATAGCGCCAGCAGGGGAATGCGCGATATGGACACGGGGTTGCGTTCCTTATGGATCAGGGCGTGTGCCCGGTATCCCGCAAGGGCCGTGCCAAAGTCGGTCCGGCAGCCGGCAATGTCGGCGCCAACGTCGGTGCAGCGTCATAGGCGAGCGTCGCGACGATCGGCTGGGGATCACCCGGCTCGGCCACGATCCGCGCCGGTCGCCCGGCGATTTGCGCGGCATCGGCCAGCGCGGACGCCTGCGCCAGCGCGGCGGCGCGATCCGGTGCATTGGCGTAGACCGTGATCGTCAGCTGCAGGCGCGGATCGGACGAGGCTTCGGCCAGCCAGCGCCCGATCGGCGGTGCGTCCGGTCCGGGTCGATAAACCGCGACCGGCTCGCTCAGCGGCACCGAAGTTCCTGCGGCGCGCGCGGGGACCGGCCTGGCCTCGGCCCTTGTCGCCGGTCCGGCCTGCGACAGCGCCGACGCGGTCAGCAGGAACAGGATCAGCGAGAGATCGGCCAGCGCCCATTGCCAGCCGCTGCCCGCCCGCGCCTTCATGCGGCAAACCGCTGCGCCGGGTGGGCGCTGGAGGGTTCGCGGCAGACCGGCGAGACTTGCCACGCCAGCCAGTCGATCACGTCCTGGCGCTCACGCTCTTCGGCTTCCTCGCGGCGTTCGACCATGCGACTGAGCGGCGCGAACACGAAGTTGGCCAGCAGCAGCCCGTACAGCGTGGTGATCACCGCCATCGAAATCGCGCCGTTGAGCGCGCCGTGATCCAGGCCGTTGGCGGGAAGCTGGCTCAGCGCGGTCAGCGTGCCAGCCAGCCCGAACACCGGCGCCAGTTCGGCCGCCTGCGCCAGCGTGCGTGCCGCGACTTCGGCCACCGCCAGCCGCCCCGCCTTGTGCGCCTCGTGCCGATCGAGCAGGCCCTTGAGCGAACGCTGTTCGATCAGCGCGCCGGTCGCATCGTCGAATTCACGGTCGCCGATCGGGCGCGGATGGGCGCGCAGCAGGCCATCGGCGCAGATCTCGCGCACCTGGCTGGACAAGTCTGCGCGCGCCTGTTCGGACCGGAAGCGACGGCGGCCAAGGCCCGCGACCGCGCGCACCGATGCCGCGACATCGCTCACCCCGCACCGCAGCACGGTGGCGAGCAGCGTTCCCCCCACCACGATCGCGGCGGACTGGGCATCCAGCAAGGCAAACGGGTTCATCGGCATTGATGCGTCCTCCACGCAGTCCAGAACGGCCCGCTACCGACCGATGTTAAGCGACGGCGCGCACTTTTTTGCCGGGTGTCGGCAAGCACTTGCCGCCCTGTTGCCGCCAGATTGCGCCCCTGTGCCGCCCCGATGCAGCAGAAATCCCCCGCAAATGCTGCCGCCCGCGCCAACTGGCACGCCCTTTGCTGAACCATCGGGCATGACTGCACCTGCATCCCTGGAACCATGGCGATGAGCGACACCCTGTTCGGCATTCACGGCATCGCGCTGGAACTGCGCGCGCAGCGGATGGGCCTGATCACCTCGAACATCGCCAACGCCGGCACGCCCGGCTTCAAGGCGAAGGACATCGACTTTGCCGCCGCGCTGAAATCGCAGATCGCCGGCGCCGACGCCGGCAAGGCGATCACCGACGCCACGCAGTACCGCGTGCCGGTGATGCCCAGCCTGGATGGCAACACGGTCGAGATGTCGACCGAGCAGACCGCATTTTCCGAAAACGCGGTGGGCTATTCGGCCACGCTGCAGTTCATCCGCGGCCGGGTCGAAACCGTGACCCGCGCGCTGAAGGGCGAATGACGATGCCCGGCACCGCCCCCCTCAGCCTGTTCGACGTCGCCCAGCGCGCGATGTCGGCGCAGCTCGTGCGGATGAACGCCGCTGCCTCCAACCTCGCCAACGCCGGCACCGTCTCGGGCAGCGAGCAGGACGCCTACCGCCCGCTGCGCCCGGTGTTTGCCGAGGAACTCGACAAGTCTTCGGGCCTGTCCACGGTGAAAGTCGCGGGCGTCTATCGCTCCAGCGCCACGCCGATCCGCGAACACGATCCGGACCATCCGCTCGCCGATGCCAACGGCGACGTGTGGTCCGCCCCGGTCGATGAGAATGCCGAGATGGTCGAGATGATGGAAAGTTCGCGCCAGTACCAGAACGTGGTCGAGGCGCTGCAAACCGCCAAGCAACTGATGCTCGATACCGTGAGGATGAAATAGATGACCACTTCGATTTCCAGCCTGCTCAACAGCGCCGCCACCACGGCGACCAAGGCCGCCACCACCGTTGCCAACAAGTCGGGCCTCGGATCGCTGGGCGCGACCGATTTCCTCAAGCTGATGACCACCCAGCTGCAGCAGCAGGACCCGACCTCGCCGGTCGATAACAGCCAGATGCTGGCGCAGATGGCGCAGTTTTCGTCGCTGTCGGGGATCACCGAAATGGGCGCCACGCTGAAAGACATCTCGTCCAAGCTCGACGCGGTGCTGGCCCAGCAGACCGCCGCGAAGACCACGGCAGCCACGACCGGTGCGACGGCCGCAACCACCCCCTCGGCCTGACCGAACAGCACGGAGCAAACCCATGTCCTTCTACACTTCGCTCAACGGGCTCAAGAACGCCCAGACCGACCTCAACGTCATTTCGCACAACATCGCCAACTCCGAGACGACCGGCTTCAAGAAAAGCCGCGTGGCCTTTGCCGATGTGGTGGCGACGTCGATCCTGACCAACCCCAGCCTGACGCAGGGCATCGGCGCGACGGTGCAGAAGATCTCGCAGGAGTTCTCGCTCGGCCCGATCGAGCAGACCGGTTCGGCGCTGGACGTTACCGTCAACGGCGACGGGTTCTTCTCGATCAAATCGCCACTGTCGGGGCAGACCAAGTACACCCGCAACGGCAGCTTCAGCGTTAACGGCACCGGTAACGTGGTCAGCGCTTCGGGCGATCGCCTGCAGCTGTTCCCGACCGACGCGACGGGAACGATCACGTCGAACACGCAAGTCGATGCGGTGATTCCCCAGACCAACGCCGCCGGATCGAACTTTGCCGGCGTGACCATCAGTCTCGACGGGGCCGTGACCGCTTCGTATGGCGACGGCACCAACACCGTGGTCGGCAAGATCGCGCTCGCCGCGTTCATCGCGCCCGACGGGCTCAAGCAGCTGGGATCATCCGACTGGGCGGCGACTGGCCTGTCCGGCGCGCCGACGTATGGGGCGCCCGGCACCGGCCAGTTCGGCGGCCTGCTGTCGGGTTCGCTCGAACGCTCGAACGTCGACATTGCCGAGGAACTGGTCGGGCTGATCACCGCGCAGCGCAATTTCCAGGCCAATGCCAAGGCGATCGATACCGCCACGCAGATCTCGCAGACCATCATCAACATCCACAGCTGATCGGGACGATAGATGGACCGCCTAATCTATACGGCCTTTTCGGGGGTGAGCGGATCGATGGTCCGGCAGCGGGTGATCGCCAGCAACATGGCCAACGCCCAGACCATCGGCTTTCGCGCCGAGACGATCACCTCGACGCCGATGACGCTGAAGGGGCCGAGCGTGGAAGCGCGGGCGATGACCGACGGCGAAGTCCACGGTGCCAGCATGAAGGCGGGCACCATGATCGAGACCGGCAACGCGCTCGACATCGCGCTGACCGGCGACGACATGCTGGCGGTGCAGGCGCAGGATGGCGAGGAAGCCTACACCCGGCGCGGCGATCTTTCGATCGACGCGACCGGCGTGCTGCAGAACGGTGACGGCCGCCCGGTAATCGGCAACGCCGGGCCGATCACCGTGCCGCTGGGATCGAAAGTGACCATCGGGCCGGACGGCAGCGTGCTCGTCGCCAATCCCGAAACGCCCGACCTGCCGCCGCAACCGGTCGACAAGCTCAAGCTGGCCAGCCCGGCGGGCAGCAAGATCGCCAAAGGGCTCGACGGCCTGTTCCGCGTCATCGGCGGCGGCGTTCTGCCGGACAACGCCGATGGCAAAGTCCAGACCGGCACGCTCGAGCAATCGAACGTCGATGCCACGCAAGTGCTGGTCGACATGGTCGAGGCGCAGCGCCTGTTCGACATGCGCACCAAGCTGGTCGGCACCGCCAAGGACATCGACGAAGGCGGCGCCGCCCTCATGCGCATCACCAGTTAAAGGACGCAATTCATGCCAACATCCGCCTTGCACGTCGCGCGCACCGGGCTCGAAGCCCAGGACACGCGCATGCGCGTCATCGCCAACAACCTTGCCAACGTCGGCACCACCGGGTTCAAGCGCGACCGCGCCAGCTTCGCCACGCTCGCCTACCAGGACGCGCGCGTGGCCGGCCAGCAATCGAGCAGCGAAAGCACTTACGCCACCGGGCTGAACCTGGGCACCGGCGTCAGCATCCAGGCGACCGCGCGGATCGACACGCAAGGGTCGCTCGAATCGACCGGCAACGCGCTCGACCTCGCGCTCGACGGCGACGGCTTTTTCCAGGTCCAGCTGCCCGGCGGGCAGCTTGGCTATACCCGCGCAGGCAACTTCACGCGATCGGCCGAGGGCAACCTGGTCACCTCGCAAGGCTTTGCCGTGCAACCGCCAATCACCATTCCCGAAGGCGCGACCTCGATCGCGGTGGCGGAAGACGGCACGGTTTCGGCGGTCGTATCCGGCGCGACCGAGCCCACCCAGCTGGGCCAGATCACCGTGGCGAGCTTTGCCAACCCCGGCGGGCTGCAGGCGCGCGGCGACAACTTCCTGACCGAGACCGCCGCCAGCGGCGCGGCGCAGATCGGGCCCGCAGGTGACGCCGGGCGTGGCCACGTCAAGCAGGGCTTCCTCGAATCGAGCAACGTCAACGTCGTGCAGGAACTGGTCGACATGATCGAGTGCCAGCGCGCCTACGAGGTCAATTCCAAGATGGTGTCCGCGGTCGACGAGATGCTCAAGAACGCGAACCAGACGCTGTGATCGCGCTGCGCGGATCGCTGGCCCTGATCGCCCTCACGCTATTGGCTGCTCCCGCCCAGGCCAAGCCGCTGTTCGGATCGCACAAGCCGCCGGCCGGATTCGAACCGGCAGCACCGGTGCCCGAAATCGCGCCGCGCAGCCCCGACGGCAGCATCTTCAACGTTTCGGCAGGCTATGCCGGGCTGGTCGAGGGCCGGCGCGCGCACGCCGTGGGCGATCCGCTGACGATCGTGCTGGTCGAAACGACCTCCACCTCGAAGGCCGCCGGATCGAAAACGCAGCGCGCCGGATCGTTCAACATCGTCCCGCCGACGGCCGGGCCGCTGTCGTTCCTCGACCCCAACGCCCTTAAAGCGTCGGGCGGATCGTCGTTCAATGGCAACGGAAATGCCACGCAGACGAGCACGCTCTCCGGCGAGGTTTCAGTGACGATCGCAGCAGTGCGCCCCAACGGGACCGCACTGGTGAAAGGGGAAAAACGCTTGCTGCTCAGCCAGGGCCAGGAATGGGTGCAGTTTTCGGGGATCGTCCGGTTGGGCGATATCGACCCGGAAAACCGCATCCAGTCGACCCGCGTGGCCGATGCCCGGATCGAATATGCCGGCAACGGATCGATCCAGAAATCGAGCCGCGAAGGCTGGCTGTCGAAGTTCTTCAACATGATCACCCCGTTCTGAGTGATGCCCATGCGCCTGTTCTTCCTCATCCTTGTCGCCACCGTCGCCATCCTCGGCGTCGCGCCCGCGCCGGCCTTTGCCGAACGCGTGCGCGACCTCGGCGCGTTCCAGGGCGTGCGCACCAACCAGCTGACCGGCTACGGCATCGTCGTGGGGCTGCAGGGCACCGGCGATGACAGCCTGGAATACCTGACGCAGGCCATGCGCGGCGTATCGGGCCGGCTGGGCGTGCAGCTTCCTGCGGGCGTCTCCCCGGGCCTCAAGAACGCAGCAGCGGTGCTGATCACCGCCGACCTGCCCGCCTTCGCCAAGCCGGGCCAGCACATCACCGTCACCGTATCCGCGATCGGCAAGGCCAAGAGCCTGCGCGGCGGCGCGCTGGTGCTCAGCCCGTTGTACGGCGCGGACGGGCAGATCTATGCGATGGCACAGGGCAACCTGGCCGTGGGCGGCCTGGGCATTTCGGCCAAGGATGGCTCGCAGTTGACCGTCAACGTGCCCACCGTGGGCCGGATCGACGACGGCGCCAGCGTGGAGCGCAGCGTCGCCACCGGCTTCGACAGTGCCTCTGCCTTGCGCTGGAACCTGTTCACCGCCGATTTCCTCACCGCCGCGCGCGTTCGCGACGCGATCAACCGGCGTTACCCCGACTGCGCCAAGGTCGAGGACGGGGTGACGCTGGCGCTGCAGCTGCCCGCCAGCACCGACGACCGCGCCACGATGATGGCGGGGATCGAAATGATCGACGTGGTCCCGGCCGAAGCCGCCGCCAAAGTCATCGTCAACAGCCGCACCGGCACGGTGGTGATCAACAGCGCGGTGCGCCTGTCGCCCGCCGCGATCAGCCACGGCAAGCTGGTGGTGCGCATCGACGAAAAGCCGCAAGTGTCGCAGCCCAATCCGCTCAGCGGCGGGCAGACCACGGTCACCCCCAGCAGCAAGATCTCGCTCGACGAGGGCGGCAGCCATGTCGCGCTGTTCAAGCCCGGCGCATCGCTGTCCTCGCTGGTCGATGCGCTCAACAAGTTGGGCGTCAGCCCTTCGGACCTCGTCGCGATACTCGAGGCCCTGAAGGAAGCTGGCGCGCTCAAGGCGGAGATGGTGGTGATATGATTCCCCCCATAGGCATGGCCGTCTCCGCCACCCCCCTCACCATGGCCGGGGCCGCAACGCCCGCGTCCCCCGCGCACGCCGCCACGCCCGCTAACGGTGACCGCGCCAAACTTGACGCGGCCGCCAAGCAGTTCGAGGCGATCTTCGTGCGCCAGATGCTGTCATCGGCGCGCGCGGCCAAGCTGGGCGGGGCCGATCTGTTCGGCGGCGGTCAGGAAGCCGACACGTTCGCGCAGATGCGCGACGAACGCTTTGCCGACATCGCCGCGCAAAAAGGCGCGCTGGGCCTTGCCGCGACGATCGAGCAGCAGCTTGGCGCGCGCGTGGCACCCGCCGCGTCCCCATCCATCACCCCGGCAGGGATCTGAGCCATGGCCAGCGACCTTCTTTCGATCGCCCGCAGCGGCGCGCAGGCCGCGCGCATCGCGCTCGACATCACCGGCCAGAACATCGCCAACGCCTCGACCGAGGGTTACGTCCGGCGCACCGCGAATCTGGCTGAAGTCGCGGCATCGGGCGGAGCGCTGCAGTCGGGCGACGTGTCGCTTTCGGGGGTGCGGCTGGCCAGCGTGGTGCGCAACGCCGATCCGTTCCGCCAGTCCGAAGTGCGCCGCACCGGCAGCGACGCCGCGCGCGCGCAAGCCGAGGTCGACGGCCTCCAGAACGTGCAGAGCGCGGTCGAGCAGGCCAACATCTACCCTTCGATCACCGCGTTCGAAGGCGCGCTGCAACAGCTTTCGGCCAATCCGGTCGATCCCTCGCTGCGCGCCGCGACGCTCGAAAGCGCGCGCACGCTGGTCGGCACGTTGAACCTCGCCTCGCAGGAACTCGGCTCGGCGCAGTCGGGGCTGCAATTCCAGGCCAGCGACGGCGTGACCCAGGTCAACGCCATCGGCCAGCAGCTGGCGCGCACCAACCTCAGCCTCGCCCGATCGGGCGACGCCACCAGCGACCGGTCGGCGTTGCTCGATCAGCGCGACAAGCTGCTTCAGCAGTTGAGCGGCTATGCCGACGTCACCACCACCTTCGCGGCCGACGGCACCGTCGGCGTGCAGCTGGGCGGCTTGGCCGGGCCCGCGCTCGTCACCGGCGGCGCATCGGCCACGCTGACCATGACCAACGGTCCCACCGGCATCCCCTCATTCGCGATCGGCGCCGCGCCGGTGACGCTGGGCGGCGGCTCGCTCGCAGGGCAGGGCCAGGCGCTGTCGAAGCTCGCCGACATCAAGACCGGGCTCGACAGCCTGGCGAACACCGTGGTGACCACGGTCAACGCCGCGCAGGCGACGGGTGTCGCGCTCGACGGCACACCGGGCCAGCCACTGCTGTCGGGCAACACTGCGGGCACGATCGCGCTGACCACCAGCGATGGCAGCAAGATCGCCACGGCTCCGGCCGGCAGCGTTGCCAACAGCCGCGACCCCGGCAACCTCACGGCCATGCGCAGCGCCATCGCCAGCGCCGATCCTGCGGGCAAGATGGATGCGCTGCTCTACGATATCTCGAGCACGGTGGCGGGCCGCACGGTCACGCGCGACGCGCTCAACACCATTGCGAACACGGCCAAGACCTCGCTCGATGCACAATCGGGCGTGGATCTCGACCGGGAGGCGGTCAATCTTGTCCGGTACCAGCAGGCGTTCCAGGCTTCGGGAAAAGCAATGCAGGTCGCCTCCACCCTTTTCGACACCCTGCTGGCAATAAGGTAGCGCGGCATGACGATCATCGGCACCAGCACCACCGCATTCTACGATCGCGCGACGATCGACATGAACGCATTGCGCACGCAGGCGAACACACTGCAGTCGCAGATCTCGACGGGCGCCAAGCTCACCCAGTCGTCCGACAATCCGCTGGCCGCATCGCAGCTGCGCCAGCTGACCCGCGCCACCACGCTGTCGGCCATCGATACCACCGCAGCCGACGGTGCCAGTTCCGACCTCAACCTGGCCGACAACGCGCTGACCAGCTTTGGCGACAATATCCAGCGCGTGCAGGAACTGGCGACGCAGGCCGCCAGCAGCACGCTGACCGACGCGCAGCGCGCCGGGATCGGGACCGAGCTCGGCCAGATCCACGGCAATCTCGTGGCGCTGGCCAACAGCCGCGACTCGGCGGGGCATGCGCTGTTCGGCGGCCAGTCGGCGGGCGACGCCTACACGCTCGATGCCACGGGCAACGCGGTCTACGCCGGTACCGCCAGCGCGGGCGAGGTGTCGCTCGGCGAGGGCCAGGTCGTGGGCAAGGGCGTGACCGGCCCCGATTTCCTGTCGTTCACCGCAGGCGGCACCTCGACCGATCTGATGAAAGTGGTCAAGACGCTGGCCGATGCACTGAAGGCTGGCGGCACCGCTGCGCCCGCTGCGGCCAAGAATGCGTTGGGTTCGCTGCAGACCGCGCTGGATTCGGTCACCACCAGCCAGACCGTGGTCGGCTCTCGGCTGGCGTGGATCGACCAGACCACGCAGCACCGCCAGGTCGTGTCCGAGGCGCGCTCCAGCCAGCAATCGACGCTGGGCGGCACCGACATCGCTTCCACCGTGGCGCAACTGCAGCAGACGATGCTGGTGCTGCAGGCGAGCCAGGCCAGTTTCGCCAAGCTGTCATCACTGTCGCTGTTCGACGTGCTGCACTGATCCGCGCCCTTTTTTTGCCTGAGGAAATTTACCATGTTTGCTGGCATCGGAATGGTCATTCTGCTCGTCATGGTGTTTGGCGGCTTCGCCATCACCGGAGGCGCGCTGGGGCCGGTGATGGAAGCCATCCCGCACGAGATGCTGATCATCGGCGGCGCAGCGATCGGCGCCACCGTCACCGGCAACTCGATGCATGAGCTCAAAGCCATCGGCGGCGGTTTCGCCAAAGTGTTCAAGGGGCCCAAGCACACCAAGCAGGATCACATCGACGCGATCCTGCTGTGCACGCGGCTGATGAAAGTGCTGCGCAGCGACGGCCCGGTCGCGCTGGAAAGCCACGTCACCGATCCGGCCAGCTCCACCATCTTCGCCGAATTCCCCCGGTTGCTGAGCAACAAGCCGCTGATCTCGCTGATCGCCGATACGCTGACGCTGATGGTGGTGTCGTCGGGCACGCTGGAAGTCCACGCGGTCGAGGAAGTGATGGACGCGGCGATGAAGACAACGTTCCACGAGATGATCGAGCCGCAGCACGCGCTGCAGAACCTGGCCGACGCCCTGCCCGCGCTGGGCATCGTCGCCGCCGTGCTCGGCATCGTCAAGACGATGGGCTCGATCGACAAGCCACCGTCGGTGCTGGGCGGGATGATCGGTTCGGCGCTGGTCGGAACGTTCATGGGCGTGCTGATGGCTTATGGCATCGTCGCGCCGCTGTCGGGCCGGCTCAAGCAGATCGTCGATCAGGACGAGATGATCTTCCACGCGGTCAAGCAGGTGATCATCGCGAGCCTGCACGGCTGGCCGCAGCCGCTGGTGGTGGAAAGCGCACGCTCCGGCCTGGGCCATGCGTTCCGCCCCGGCCTGTCGGAACTGCTCGACGCGATGCGCGGGAGATGATGGCGTCCGACTGCCGTCGGGGCGGCACCAGCCCGCTCCCCCACCCGGCCACCCCCAGGCTACACTCGTTGGGTGGCCGGGCGGGGGAGCGGGCGGGTGCCGACTTCATCAGGAACCGATAGCAATGGCCAAGTCCCCGACCGGCAAGAACGCCCCGCCGCCTGCCCCGATCATCGTCAAGAAGGTGACCATCGTCGCCGGCGGTCACCACGGCGGCGCGTGGAAGGTCGCCTATGCCGACTTCGTCACCGCGATGATGGCGTTCTTCCTGCTGCTGTGGCTGCTGGGCGCGACCACCGAGAAGCAGCGCAAGGGCATTGCCGACTATTTCACCCCCACGCTGGTCAAGATGCGGCAGAACAGCGCCGGGTCCAACGGGCTGCTCGGCGGATCGTCGATCACCGATGCCGATCACTACGCGCACCGCGCCGGGCAGACCGGCACCAAGACGCTGACGATCCCGCGCGATGCCACCGGCGGCCCCAAGGAGGGATCGGGCACGATCAAATCGATGCAGTCGCGCCTGCAGGAAAAGCTGAAAGCCAGCGACCAGCTGCGCAAGCTGGCGCGGCAGGTGCGGATGGTCGACACCACCGAAGGCGTGCGGATCGATCTGGTCGACGATGCCGATTTCTCGATGTTCCAGCTGGGCACCACCCTGCTTACCCCCGATGCCGCGCTGCTGCTGCGCGCGATCTCGCAGACCGTGGCACCCGAGGCGGGCGGGCTGACCATCCGCGGCCACACCGATGCGCTGCCATGGCGACCGGGCATGACCGCGAACAACTGGTCGCTGTCCGCCGGACGGGCCGAGGCGACGCGCCAGGCGATGATGCGCACCGGCATCGGCGAAACGCGTTTCCGCCGGATCGAGGGCGTGGCCGACCGCGAACCGCTGATCGAGGACAACCCCGCCGATCCGCGCAACCGCCGCATCTCGATTGTGGTGGCGCCCAACTGAGGTTCCCGTCGTTCGCTTCGACAATCTCGCGGAGAGGCGGTATGACGCGCGGCATGGCCGACGCACCGCAACCCCACGACCGCCCTTACCCGCAAGCCGGGCGCGAGCGGCAGATCTATCCTTCGCCGGTCGGCTGGAAAGGCACCGCGTTCGTCGATGACGAGATGGAGCTGCTCGCCCGGCTCAACCCCAAGACGGTGATGATGATGGGCGATAATCCCGCCCTGCCGCGCATGCCCGATCGCCCGCAACTGCTCGACTTCTTCCGCTGCCGGTTCGGCGACCTCACCGTGCGCCACTTGTACACCAGCGCCAAGCGCGCGCTCGACGATGACCAGCCCGAACCGGTGGTGCTCGCCTGCCTGCTGCACGACATTTCCAACGGCTGCCTGATCCGCTGCGACCACGGTTACTGGAGCGCGCAACTGATCGCACCCTACGTCAGCGAGGAAGTGGCCTTCGCAGTGCAATACCATCAGGCGCTGCGCTATACGCCCGATCCCGCCGCCGGATACGCCTACCCCGAAAGCTACCACCGCTTCTTCGGGCCCGATTACGCGGTGCCCGACTACATCCGCCGCGACGCCGAAGTCGCGATGGCGCATCCGTTCTACAGATCGGCGCGGCTGGTCACGCTGTACGACACGTATTTCTTCGACGATTACGAACCGGTCGATCCCGAGGTGTTCGGCGGCATCATCGCCCGCCACTTCCGCCAGCCCGCCGAAGGGCTCGGCTTCGATGCCTCGCCCAGCGCGCACATGTGGCGCACGATGATCTGGCCCAACAACTTCCTGTAGCCCTACCAGCCTGCCGACAGCTTTGAATTGCGGCGATTTTTTGCTCCGCGCGAAACATCCATTTCGGTGAATACTGCAAGACCGCGACCAGGCTTGCGGCGATTTGTCGGTGTGTATTCTCAGTTTCAGGCAGACTAGGGGCATTTACGCTTCAGCAACCAAGAAACCGTATAGTCTGTACTCGACGGTGATCGGGAGCGGCACCAGTGCCGCCCTTGGTCGTCGATGGGCAATGACTTTCAGGAATCGAGTTCGGCCACGCGATGTCTCGACCCAGTTTCCTGAAATTTCTCCCGACGAAGGCCGCAGCCAGCCTGCCGGGGCCAGCGCCTGCGCCGGTCGGCGGGCTGGAAATTTCCCTGTTCGAAAACTTCGAGAATTCGAACAAGGGCTGGTTCTGGGCCACCGACAGCGTCGGCAACCTGACCTATTTGTCCGACAGCGTCGCCAGCCTGTTCGGCGACATCGGCGACAGGGTTCTGGGGACTCCGTTCGCGGACCTGTTCGCACCATCGGAGAACGCGGTATCGGCGCGCGACCGGCTGCCGTTCGTGCTGAGCCGACACTCCAGTTTCGAGAAGCTGACGCTGCGCACCGTCAACCCCGGCGAGCAACGCTGGTGGGAAGTTTCGGGCCGCGCGCAGATGGATGCCGACCGCCATTTCCGGGGTTACCTCGGTTACGCGGTCGACGTGACCGAGCAGCTGCAATCCTCGCAATCGGCATCGCAGCTGGCGATGTTCGACGCGCTGACCGGGCTGCCCAACCGCCTGAGCATGTCCCGGCGGCTGGAGGAGAGCCTGCTCACGCTCGATTTTCCCGGGCGGTCGTGCGCGGTGCTGCTGGTCGATCTCGACCGGTTCAAGCAGGTCAACGATTCGCTGGGCCATCCCGCTGGCGATGCCCTGCTGGTGCAGGTCTCGGGCAGGCTGCTCAAGATCATCGGCGACAAGACCAAGATCTTCCGGCTGGGCGGCGACGAATTCCAGATCATCCTGCCCGACGTGAAAGACCGTGGCGAACTGGGCGAAATCGCCCACAACATCATCGCCAGCCTGTCGCAGCCGTATTCGGTCGAGGGCAGCCGCTGCGTCATCGGGGCATCGGTGGGGCTGGCCGTGGGCCCGGCCGACGGGCGCACCAGTGAGGAACTGATGCGCAACGTCGATCTGGCGCTGTATTCCGCCAAGGGCAGCGGGCGCGGCTGTTACCGCTTCTTTTCGACCGAGCTGCTGCAGACGGCCGAAGACCGCCGCGTGCTCGAGGAAGACTTGCGCGATGCGCTGGTCAAGGACGAGCTGGCGATGTTCTACCAGCCGATCGTCAGCACCGCGACCAACCGGGTCACCGGGGTCGAGGCGCTGATCCGCTGGCATCATCCCACGCGCGGCCCGATCTCGCCGGCGCTGTTCATCCCGATCGCCGAAGAAGCCAACCTGATCGAAAACCTGGGCGAATGGATCCTGCGCAAGGCGTGCGACGATGCCGCCAGCTGGCCCGCCGACATCCGCGTGGCGGTCAACGTATCGCCGATCCAGTTCGCGAACGAGGCGTTTCCCAGGATCGTGATGTCCGCGCTGGCCAATTCGGGCCTGCTGCCCGCGCGGCTGGAACTGGAACTGACCGAAGGCGTGTTCCTGAGCGAATCGACCGAAACCGATACGATGTTCACCACGCTCAAGAACATCGGCGTGCGGCTGGCGCTCGACGATTTCGGCACCGGATATTCGTCGCTCGGCTATCTCAAGACCGCGCCGTTCGACAAGATCAAGATCGACCAGAGCTTCGTGCGCGGGGCAACGCTGCCGGGATCGCGCAACGGCGCGATCATCGCCGCGATCGTCGCGCTGGCGGGCGCTCTCGACATGGAGACGACGGCAGAGGGCATCGAATCGCTCGACCAGCTCGACCTGATGCGCAAACTCGGGGTCAGCCACATCCAGGGCTGGGTCTACAGCAAGGCGATTGCCAATGACGAGCTGTGCGAGCAGCTGGCAAGCGGCAACTGGTCGATCCCGCCCGAGGGCCCTGCCCGCCACCGCAGCGACCGGCGTTCGATGTACCGCAAGGCCGGCGCCATCCTGGGCTGCTATTACCACCCGGTGCTGATCCGCAACCTGTCCGAATCGGGCGCGCTGGTCGAAGGGCTGATCGACGTTCCGATGGGCACCCAGATCATCGTCGATTTCGGCGAATGCCAGCTGGTCGTCGCGACCGTGCGGCGGCTGCACCGGCGCGGCCACGGCATCGAATTCGTCAATCCGCTGATCAGCGACGGGCTCGGCGGGCTGTCGCCCAGCCACCGCGTATCGCCATACCTGCTGTCGAAGAACGGGCTATCGCCCTCGACGGATACCGGCGCGTCGCGCATCTGGGACCCCACCAATGCCGTGACGGTGGAGATGCTGTCGAACACGCTGGGTCTGCCGCAGACTTCGGCAGCGCTGCTTGACGGCGAGTTGACCCATCCCGACCGGCAGGGCGGCGGCCCCGGATCGATCGGCAATGGTTCTGGCGGCAGCGGTTCTGGCGGCAGCGGGGCCGGAGGCAGCGCGTCTGGCGGCAGCGGACCCGGCGCACGGGCGGAAGCGATCCATCGCAAGGTGCAGGACCTGTTCTCCGCCGCCAATCCGCTGCAGAGCCTGTCGTTGCTCAACCCCGGGAACTACAGCCACCGCCAGCTGACCACCGACGAGTGGGATCGCCTGAAGCGCGCGGTCGAGGACAGCCACAATACGCAGCTGAAATTCATCGTCGCGCTGGTGGTGTTTACCGGTGCGCGGTTCCAGGAACTGCTCGCGGCCAAGTGGGAAGACGTGAACTGGCCGCTGCAGTTGTGGGTCATTCCGTCGGGTAAACTGGCCAAGGGCACGCAAATCCGGCTGTCCCCGCCCGCCATCGAAGTGCTGAAGCAGCTGCCGCGCGCCGACGACTGTTCGCACATGATCATCAACCCCAAGACCCGGAAGCCGTTCAACTCGGTGTTCGGCAGCTGGGACGCGGCACGCAAGAAAGCCGGGCTGGACAAGATCAGCATCCACGACTTGCGCAACAGCATCATCAAGCAGTGGTGAGGCGCGTTCCGTTTTGGACGGCTCCGACGCTAGCCGGCAACCCAGATGCTACGTCGGCGCGAACGGGTTCTTGGCGCTGCGCAGCGTCAGCCGGATCGGCACCGCATCGAACCCCAGCTCGCGGCGGATGCCGTTGACGAGGTAACGGCGATAGCTTTCGGGCAGCTGGTCCAGCCGCGTGCCGAACAATACGAAGCCGGGTGGCCGGGTCTTGGCCTGGGTGATGTAGCGCAGTTTGATCCGCTTGCCGCCGGGCGCGGGCGGCGGATTGGCGGCCAGCGCATCGTCGAACCAGCGGTTGAGCGCGGACGTGGGCACGCGCTTGGACCACGACACGCGCAAGTCGAACGCGGCCGAGATAAGTTCGTTGAGCCCTTTGCCGGTGCGCGCGGAAACCGCGATCAGCGGCACGCCGCGCACTTGCGCCAGCCCGTCTTCCAGCGCGGCGCGCACGCCCGCGAACAGCCCGCTGGCGTCTTCGGCGATGTCCCACTTGTTGATCGCGATGATCAGCGCGCGGCCTTCTTCCAGCACCAGCGAGGCGATCTTGAGATCCTGATGTTCCAGCCCGCGCGTGGCATCGAGCAGCAGCACCACCACTTCGGCGAAATCGACCGCGTGGCGCGCATCGGCGACGGCCAGCTTTTCCAGCTTTTCGATGACCAGCGCCTTCTTGCGCATGCCCGCGGTATCGATCAGCCGCACGTCGCGCAGCTCGCGCGTTTTCTGGTCGCGCCACTGCCAGTCGATCGCGATCGAATCGCGGGTTATCCCCGCTTCGGGCCCAGTGAGCAGGCGGTCTTCGCCCAGCAGCCGGTTGATCAGCGTGGACTTGCCCGCGTTGGGCCGCCCGACGATGGCCAGCTTCAGCGGCGCCTTGGGATCGTCTTCCTCGAAATCGGGCTCTTCCTCGGGCGTGGTGCCTTCAAGGTGCGGCAGCAGCGCCTCGAACAGGTCGCCCATGCCCTCGCCATGTTCGGCCGACAGTCCGACCGGATCGCCGAAGCCCAGCTTGAACGATTCGAACAGGCCGTGATCGCCGGCGCGGCCTTCGGCCTTGTTGGCGATCAGCACCACCGGCACTTTGCTGGCGCGCAACCAGCGGGCGATTTCCTCGTCCAGCGGGGTCAGCCCGGCGCGCGCGTCGATCGTGAACAGCGCCAGCGTGGCGCCGACCAGCGCGGCTTCGGTCTGCGCGCGCATCCGGCCCGGCAGGCTGGCCGCATCGTCATCCTCCCACCCGGCGGTATCGACGATGGTGAACTCCAAACCGAGCAGGTTTGCCTCGCCAAAACGGCGATCGCGCGTGACGCCCGGCTGGTCGTCCACCAGCGCCAGTCGCTTGCCGACGAGACGGTTGAACAGCGTGGACTTGCCGACGTTGGGTCGGCCGATGATGATTACCTGCGGGCGCATGGCCCCCCGTGGCCTGTGACGGCATCGATTACAAGGCGCGAAGCATATGCCGCGCACGCGATAAAACGATTGTAAGGTCTTTCCTTATCCAATGTTAACCAGTCCCGTGAGGGCTAAACTAACCCGAACGGCAGATATGTGCCGCTATGAAGGGTTGGACCGGCAATATCGCGGCGTTAGCCATTTTCCTCGCCACGGGTGCAGAGGCGGCCCCGGCGAATCTGGATTTCGGGCAGGCGCCCGACGTTACCATCCAGCAACTGCCCTACCTGCAATGCGTTCCCTATGCCCGCGAAGTGACGGGCATCAACCTGTTCGGCGATGCGCACACCTGGTGGGGCCAGGCCGCCGGCCGCTATGCCCGCGGCAACCAGCCGCGCGTCGGCGCGGTGATGAGCTTCCGCCCTTATGGCAGCATGGTGCTGGGCCATGTCGCAGCGGTCAGCAAAGTGCTCGATTCGCGCACGGTGCTGCTGCGCCACGCCAACTGGTCGCCGATCAACGGGCGGCGCGGCCAGGTGGAGGACAACGTGCGCGCGGTCGACGTTTCGGACGCCAACGACTGGAGCGAAGTGCGCGTGTGGTTCGCGCCGATTCAGGGGCTGGGCACCACGCGCTGGCCGGTCAACGGCTTCATCTATCCGCAGAAGGCCCAGATCGGCGAAGGCGTGCAGCTGGCATCGGCGCAAGTTTCGCCGCGCACCGCCGCGCTGGCGAGCGGAATGCCCGCGCGATCGCGCATCGGATCGGATTTCCTCAAAGGCATCGTGCCCGAGACCGCGCGCGGCGGCCCGGCGATGACCCCGGCAACGCGCAACTTATCCTATTCGGCCACACCCGCCGCGAGTCGCAGCTATCCGGCGCAGCCCTATCCGGTGCGCAGCTATACCGCGCAATCGTGGGACGCGCCGCGCCCGGTTACCAAGACCGCCCGCGCGCGCAACGACGATCCGATCGGCCAGATCATCGCGCGGGTGACGGACTAGAGCCGACGACGTTCGGGGAACCTGTTCCACCCCGCTCGTGTCGAGCCCAGAGCTTGTCGATGGGCTCGCGATGAGCGGGTGGAGGCAAGGCATTCAGGCCGCCAAGCTTCCCATCCCTACAAAGTCTTGATGATCGCCGAAAAATCGAGCCCGCCGTTGCCCGCTTCGGCAAACTTCGCGTAAAGTTCCTCGGCGCGTGAGCCCATCGGGACGTCGGCCCCGGCGTCCTTGGCCGCCGCCATCGCCAGCTTCAGATCCTTGAGCATCAGCGCGGTCGCGAAACCGCCCTGGTAGCCGTTGTCCGCCGGGGTCTGCGGGCCGACACCGGGGACCGGGCAATAGCTGGTCATCGACCAGTTCTGGCCCGAGGCCTTGGACGAGATGTCGTAGAACGTCTGCAGGTCGAGCCCGAGCTTTTCGGCCATGGCGAAGGTTTCGCACGTGGCGACCATCGAGGCGCCGAGCAGCATGTTGTTGCAGATCTTGGCCGCCTGCCCCGCGCCGCTGGCCCCCGCGTGGATCACGGTCTTGCCCATCGCCGACAGGATCGGCTCGGCGCGCGCGAACGCATCGTCGCTGCCGCCGACCATGAACGTCAGCGTGCCGCCGTTGGCCGCCGCGATCCCGCCCGAGACCGGCGCATCGACCATGGCATAGCCCGCCGCATCGGCTGCCGAACCGACGGTGCGCGCAGTGGCGACGTCGATCGTCGAGCAATCGAGCAGCAACGCCGACTGTGGCGCGTGGCCGATCACGTCGGCCGAATAGACGCTGTTGACGATGGCGCCGTTGGGCAGCATCGACACCACCGCATCGGCACCTTGCACCGCCTCCTTGACCGAAGTGAACGGCGCGCAGCCGTTGTCCTTGGCACGCGCCAGCGCTTCGGGCGCGAGATCGAACGCGTTGACCGAATGGCCCGCCTTGACGAGGTTCGCGGCCATGCCGCCGCCCATGTTGCCCAAACCGATAAATGCGATTTTCATTGTGCTTTCTCCTGTGTCCTCGCCACGTCGGGGGAGAGGATACCCAGGCTTGGCGCGTCTGCGCCTAGCCGAAGTTGGAGAGGGGAGCGTCTGTCTGCCCCCACTCCCAACCCTCTCCCCTGAAGGGGTGAGGGCCAAAAAATGCCTAACGGCCCGTCCACACCCCGGGACGCTTTTCGATGAAGGCTTTCATGCCTTCGGCCTTGTCCTCGGTCGCGGTCAGGATCTGGAACATGCGGCGTTCGGTCAGCAGGCCCTGGTCGAGCCCGGTCTCGAACGCGGCGTTCACCATCTCCTTGTTGATCATCGCGGCAAGCGGCGGCATCCCGGCGATCGTGGTTGCGGTCTTGAGCGCATCCTCGACCAGCCCGGCCAGCGGCACCACCCGCGCGACAAGGCCCGAGCGTTCGGCTTCGGTGGCGTCCATCATGCGACCGGTCAGGCACATTTCCATCGCCTTGGCCTTGCCCACCGCGCGCGTCAGGCGCTGCGATCCGCCCATGCCCGGCGCGACGCCCAGCTTGATCTCGGGCTGGCCGAACTTGGCGGTATCGGCCGCGATGATGAAGTCGGCCATCATCGCCAGCTCGCAACCGCCACCCAGCGCAAAGCCGTTGACTGCGGCGATCCACGGCTTGCGCGTGGCCTTGACCAGATGGCTGGTCCACTTGGCAAAGAAGTCTTCGGCATAGAAATCGGACGCCGGCTTGTCGGCCATTTCCTTGATGTCGGCGCCGGCGGCAAAGGCCTTTTCGCCCGAGCCGGTGAGCACCGCGCACCGCTGCGCCGGATCGGCCTCGAACGCGCCGAACGCAGCGACGAGGTCTTCCAGAACCTGCGAATTCAAGGCGTTCAAGGCCTGCGGGCGGTTGAGCGTG
This sequence comes from Novosphingobium lentum NBRC 107847, assembly GCF_001590965.1. Classification (GTDB taxonomy): domain Bacteria; phylum Pseudomonadota; class Alphaproteobacteria; order Sphingomonadales; family Sphingomonadaceae; genus Novosphingobium; species Novosphingobium lentum. Next base: position 5,880 of record NZ_BCTW01000033.1, on the reverse strand, counting down.
ATCAGCGTGACCGCGCCCTGCTGCTCGACGAGGATGGTTTCGTAGTCTGCCATGGGTTCTCTCCAAACGCGCGTAACGCGTTACATCAAAGCGGCTGCCATTCCTCGCCCGCAGGCAAAGGAGCGAAAATCGAATCGACCAGCGCGTCGGTCACGCCTTCGGGCGTGGCCGGGTTCCATTGGGGCGCGTTGTCCTTGTCGACGATCACCGCGCGCACGCCCTCGGCAAAATCGGGGCGGGTCAGCACGCGGCTGGCGATGCGGTATTCCATCATCATGTTGTCGGCAAAACTGGACATCCGCGCGCTGTCGGCCAGCTGGCGCAGCGCGACCTTGCAGGTCTGCGGGCTTTTGGTGGCGAGCGTGGCGAGTTCCTTGTCCGCCCATTCGCCGCCTTCGGCCTGCAGCGCGGCAAGGATGTCCTCCAGCCTGTCCGACGCGAACGTGCGCGCGATCAGGGCGGCGTGGGCTGCGATTTTGGCGGGCGGGGGCGCGACCGACAGTTCGGCCAGGATATCCGGCACATGATGCGGATCGGCGGCGATGCGGCGCTTGGCCTCGGCCAGCGCGGCGCCGGGCAGGTAGTGCGTCGCCAGCCCGGCCCACAGGCAGTCCGCGCCATCGAGCCGTGCGCCGGTGAGCGCCAAGTACTGCCCCAGCCGCCCCTTGAGCCGCGACAGGATCCAGCCGCCGCCGACATCGGGAAACAGCCCGATGCCCGATTCAGGCATGGCGAAGCGCGTCGCCTCGGTCGCCACGCGGAATTTGGCGGGCTGCGAGATGCCCACGCCGCCGCCCATGGTGATCCCGTCCATGAATGCCACCACGGGCTTGGGGTAGGTGAAGATCAGATGGTTGAGCTGGTATTCGTCGTGGAAGAACTTGCGCCCCGAAACCCCATCGTCGTTCAGCGCGGAGTTGCGCAGGAACGCGATGTCGCCGCCCGCGCAGAACCCGCGCGACAGCTTGGGATCGCCATCGGCGGGCAGCGCGTGATCGATGATCACCGCTTCCACGCCCGCATCGTCCTTCCAGCCGAGCATCCCGGCAGTCATCGCGTGGACCATGGGCAGCGTCAGCGCGTGGATCGCCTTGGGGCGGTTGAGCGACAGCAGGCCGGCGGCCCCGTCGCGGTGGACCAGAACATCTTGGGTCATTGGCGAAACAGGTCCCTTCCCACGATCATCCGCATCACCTGGTTGGTGCCCTCGAGGATCGAGTGCACCCGCAAATCGCGCCAGAAACGTTCGATCGGATAGTCCTTGAGATAGCCGTAGCCGCCGAACAGCTGCAGCGCGCGGTCGACGATCGAGCTGCCGTTGTCGGTCGCCAGCCGCTTGGCCATGGCCGAAAAGCGCGTCTTGTCGGGCGCGTTGTCGCTGACTTTGGCGGCGGCCATGTAGAGCAGCGCGCGCGCGGCTTCGAGATCGGTGGCCATGTCGGCCAGCGTGAACTGGGTGTTCTGGAAATCGGCGATCGACTGGCCGAACTGCTGGCGATCGCGGGTATAGGTGATCGCCTCGTCGAGGCAGCGCTGCGCCCCGCCCAGCGAGCAGGCGCCGATGTTGAGCCGCCCGCCGTCGAGCCCGGCCATGGCGAAGCGGAACCCGTCGCCTTCCGCACCGACGCGGTTCTCGACCGGCACGCGCACGTTGTCGAAGATCACTTGCGCGGTGGGCGAGGCGTTCCAGCCCAGCTTGCGTTCGGGCGCACCGAAGCTGACGCCGGGCGTGTCCTTTTCGATGACGAGGCAGCTGATGCCCTTGGGTCCGTCCACGCCAGTGCGTGCCATCGTCACGTAGATGTCGTTGACCCCGCCGCCCGAGATGAACTGCTTGGTGCCGTTGACGACATAATGATCGCCATCCAGCCTGGCCGTGGTCCTGAGCGCGGCGGCGTCCGATCCCGAGCCCGGCTCGGTCAGGCAGTAGCTGGCGATCTGGTCCATGGTGACCAGGCCGGGCAGGAATTTCGCCTTCACGCCCTCACCGCCGAAGCAGTCGATCATCCACGCCGACATGTTGTGGATCGAGATGAACGCGCTGGTCGCGGGGCAGCCATAGGCCATCGCTTCCATGATCAGCGCCGATTCGAGCCGGCCCAGCCCGATCCCGCCCGATTCCTCGCTGACATAGATCGCCGCGAAGCCGAGCTCGGCGGCCTGCCGAATCGTGTCGCGCGGGAACGTGTGGTCCTCGTCCCACTGCGCAGCGAACGGCGTGATCGCATCGGCGGTGAAGCGGCGCGCCATCTCCTGGATGGCGAGCTGGTCTTCGGTCAGGGCAAACTGGTTCATGCCGGCGTCCTAGCGATGGTGTTGGTCGAGGCCCAGAGGGCATGTGTCGATTTGCGGCGTAACAATTTTGCGCCATACGGTAGCGACCGCGTCGGGCCGGATAGCCTTGGAGGACCGTGCAGATGGATACGATCGTGCTGGTGGCCGGACACATGCTGCACAGCGTGCAGATCGAGTTCGCGCGCTACATGGCCGGCGCGGCCGGGGTGGCGGTGCTGTATTACCTGGTCCGCAACGCGATCGCGCATCGCCGCATCCAGAACCGCGCAGCCACCAATGCCGACCGGCGCCGCGAATTCGTCCAGTCGGTGCGCGCGATCGCGGTGTTCTCGGTGGTCAACCTCATCACCTTTGCCATGATCGGCAAAGGGCTGATCCCGCTCAACCGCGGCGAACCGCACCTGGGCGTGCTGCTGGCGCAGATCGTGGCGATGACCGTGATGCATGACACCTGGTTCTACTGGATGCACCGCTCGCTGCACCGCCCCGCGCTGTTCCGCGCGACGCACGCCACGCACCATCTCAGCCGCACGCCCACCAGCTGGGCCGCGTACAGCTTTGCCTGGGGCGAAGCGGTGGCCGAATCGATCTACATCCCGGCGATGTTCGTGATCGTCTCGCTGGTCGCACCGATCGAGCCGTGGGCCGCGTTCATCGTCATGGGCCACCAGATCGCGCGCAACGCCTTCGGCCATGCCGGCTTCGAGCTGGCGTGGAGCGGCTTCACCCGCTCGCCGCTGACCCGCTGGATGACCACGACCACCCACCACGACCTTCACCACACCGAGGGCAAATACAACTACGGCCTGTACTTCACCTGGTGGGACCGGTTGATGGGCACCGAGCATCCGCGCTATCACGAACGGTTCGAGGCCGTCGCCACGCGCCGCCGCGACGCGCTGCCCGAACAGGCTACCGCCTGAGCCGGGATCGCCGGACGACGCACGGCCACCGCAGGGCGCGGATGTCAGCATCGCTGTCCGCGCCCCGTCCGTGATCAGGCCAGCTTGGCCATCACGCTGCCGAACAGCACGTCGTCGCTGGGCAGCACCTTGGGCGTGGCGAGCGGCTTGGACACCCACGTCTCGTTGATCAGGTCGCGCCAGGTGATGTTGTTGTTGGTGCCGTTGCCGCCCCAGCTGCCGCAGCCGAGCGAGAAGGTCTGGCGCATGCCGTTCCACAGGTTGCCCGAATTCGAGGCGGACTGCGGCTGGTTGACCATCACGCGGCTGGTGCGCGTGCCGTTGGCCAGCTTCATGATGTTGGCGTCCGACTGCGAATAGATGCCGCACGAATGGCCCTGGCCCTGATAGGTCTGGATCGTGTTGGTCAGCGCGATCGCCTCGTCGATGTCCTTCACGCGGTAGAGCGCCATAGTCACGGTCATCTTCTCGCCCGAGAACGGATGCTCGGGCCCCGTGCCGGTTTCGGGCACGATGAAGAAGATCTTGCCTTCGGGCAGGCCGAACCCGGCCATGCCCGCGATCTTTTCCGCAGGCTGCGCCACCGCGTTGGCGTTGATGTGGCCATCGACCCAGATCGTCGCCTGCAGCAGCGCCTTTTCTTCCGGCGTCACGACGTAGCCACCCTGATGGATCAGCTTTTCGAGCATCTGGTCGTAGATCGCATCGACCAGGATCACCGCGTTGTCCGACGAACACGATGCCGCAAGGTCGAGCGTCTTGGAGATGCGGATCTTTTCGGCCGCGTCATCGAGGTTGGCGGTCTCGTCCACGGTGATAACCGCGTTGCCCACGCCCACGCCCAGCGCCGGGGTGCCGCTCGAGTACGCTGCCTTGACCATCGGCGAACCGCCGGTGGCGAGCACGCGATCGCACTGGCGCATCAGTTCGTTGGTCTTTTCGACCGAGGGAATGTCGATGCTGAGCACCAGATCGGCCGGCGCGCCCATCTTGACGATGGCTTCGCGCATCAGGTCGCAGATCAGCTTGTTGGTCAGCTTGGCGCGCGGGTGCGGCGCAACGATGATCGAATTGCGGCCCTTGATCGCCGAAATCGCCTTGATCACCGGGGTCGCTTCCGGGTTGGTGGAGGGCGACAGCGCGCCGATCACGCCCACCGGCTTGGCGATCTTGACGATGTTACGCACGGGATCTTCCTCGAGCACGCCGACCGACTTGTCGTCGATGATGTCGTACAACGTCGCGCGGGTCTTGCGGAAGATCTTGAGATACTTGCCGTCGTAATTGCCCAGCTGCGTCTCATCGACGGTGTGCTGCGCGATCTTTTCGGCCACGTCCTCGCGCGCGACCGACCACACCATCGCGCGGATCAGCTGGTCGACCTGCTCTTGCGTGTAGTTGGCGATCTGCGCCTGCGCGGCGCGTGACCGGGCGACGAGCGCGGCGATCTCTTCGGCTTCGGTGGACTGTTCAAACTTGAGCGCGGTAGCCATTTTGCTTGTCCTCGTGCGTTGGCGAGGAACAGCCGTTCAAGCCACCACGAATGTGGCAGGCCGGGCGGACAGGTATCCTCTCACTACAATTCTGTGACGGCACTGTGCACCCTCGGGCGATTGCAGGCAAGCCGTGTCCATGCAATGCTTGACTGCAAATTTGCAGGTCGGTGGCGCACGTTCGACAGCGGACTGCACACACGACGGGACCGGGACAACAGCGATGAACTGGAGCGACCTGCAGGATTTTCTCATGATCGCGCGCAGCGGGCAACTGTCGCGCGCCGCCGCACTGGCCGGGGTCGATGCCACCACCATGGGCCGCCGCCTGCGTCGGCTGGAGGCGCGGCTGGGGCAGACGCTGTTCGAGCAGACGCGCGAGGGCCAGGTGCTGACCGAGGCGGGCGAGGCGATGCTCGCGCAAGTCGAGGCGATGGACCAAGCCGCCGGGCGCATTGCCGAAAGCACGCGCGAAGGCAGCGGCCCGACCGGCACCTTGCGCATCAGCGTGTCCGAGGGCTTCGGCACATGGATCGTGGCCGCCAACGTGCGCGATTTCATGGCGCGCCACCCCCGGCTGGTGCTCGATCTTGTCGCCAACAGCGGCTTCCTCAGCCCGTCGAAGCGCGAGGCGGACCTTGCCGTCACGCTGTCGCGCCCGCGCGCCGGGCCGGTGATCGCGGGCAAGCTGTCGGACTACGCGCTGCGGCTGTACGCCTCGGCCGACTATCTGGCCGCGCATGGCATGCCGGAAAGACCCGCCGACCTGGCGCACGGGCACCCGCTGGTCGGCTATATCCCCGACATGGTCTATGCGCCCGAGCTGCGCTACCTCGCCGAAATCCACCCCGGGCTGGTCGCCAGCCTGCGCAGTTCCTCGATCAATGCGCAGCACCGCCTGATCGCGGCGGGCGCGGGGATCGGCGTGCTGCCCTGCTTCATCGGCGATGCCGACGCGGGCCTCGTGCCCGTGCTCCCCGAACGCCGCATCCTGCGCAGCTTCTGGCTGGTGACGCACAAGGACACCCACCAGCTCGCCCGCGTCCGCGCGTTCAAGGACTGGCTGACCGGGCTGGTCGCGCGGGAGCGCGGGCGGTTGCTGCCGGGTTAGCGGGAGTGTTGTTTCCCGCCTCACGGAATCGTTGTCCAGCCTCACGGCTGGAAGCGGC
>NZ_BCTW01000032.1 GCF_001590965.1 Novosphingobium lentum NBRC 107847 | reverse complement strand
CACGCCGCCCGGCACACCCACCGGCACACCCACCGGCACACTGGGCGCCGCACCCAACTCCGTCATCCCCGAAACCATCCCTGTCATCTGCACGTCATGCCGCATTCCCGAACCTGCATGGGTATGAGCCGCCCACCCCGCGCGGGCCTTTCGCCCGGTAGGCGGTAGGCATAAGCGCCGGTCAGCCGGTGACGCTGTCGAAATCGAGGCCGAGATCCTCGAACAGCACTTGCGCCGCATTCCGCCCCGGCCCTCCGGTCACGCCGCCGCCGGGGTGGGTGGAACCTGCGGTCAGGTACAGCCGCTCGATCGGCATGCGGTACTGGCCCCAGCCGGGCACCGGGCGGTTGCCGCCCAGCTGCCAGCTGTAGAAGCCGAGGTGCTGGATGTCGCCGTTGACCAGGCTGGTGTTGTAGCGCGTGATGTCGAGCGGGGTCATGAAGTGCATGCCGAGGATGTTGTCCGGCGTCACGTTCGGCGCGATCTTGCGCAAGTTGGCGATGAACCGGTTGGCCCATTCCTCGCCGATCTCGTCCCACTTCGCGCGCCCGCCATCCTTCAGGTCGAGCGGGACGAAGGCGTAGATGTGCAGCTGCGCCATACCTTCGGGCACGCGCGTGGCATCGGCGCGGAACTGCTGGACATAGATCGCGAAATCGTCGCGCGGGATGCCGCGCTTGAGGTCCTGGAACCCTTGCGCGAATTCGTCGACATCGGCGTGACCGGTCTCGACCCAGTAGAAATCGTCGATCCCCTGGCCGACGGTGAAATGCGCTGGTTCCTTCAGCGCGAGGTGCACCGTCATCGGCTGCAGCGCGGCGTACTTGAGCACGTCGATGCGGTGGAGGAAGCCGGGTGGCAGTTCGGCACCTTCGACCATGTGGGGGAACACTTGCGCCACATGGAGCCCGGCGACCACGGCCTTGTCGGCGCGGATCACCTCCCCGTCGTCGAGCACCAGCCCGTGCGCGGTCTGGCCTTCGAGCAGGATGCGTTCGACTTGCGCATTCAGGCGGATGGTGCCGCCATGGTCCTCGAAACAGCGCACCAGCGCATCGGCCAGCGCGCCCGACCCGCCCACCGCGATGCCCAGCCCGAATTTGTACATGTACGGCAGGATCAGATAAAACCCGAAGCCGGTGCCGTTGTCGAACGGGTCCATCATGGTTTCGGACGCATAGCGCGCCAGTGCGATGCGGATCTTGGGGTGTTCGATCCATTCGCAGATCAGGTCCCACGCGCTGATCGCCTGCAGCCGCATCAGCTCCTGCCCCTCGGGCGAGGCGTTCATCATCATCGCCTGCGTGCCCGGGTCGGGCGGCACGCTGAACATGCCCATCACCAGCATGTCGAGCGTCTTGTCGACGGTATCGACGAAGCGGCGGTAGTTGTCGGCGTCCTTCGGGCTGATTTTGGCGATCGATGCCGCGGTGCGCTCCAGATCGCTCCAGAATTCCAGCACGGTGCCATCGTCGAACAGCAGCGCCGAAATGCGTTCGGGGTGGTTGTATTGCAGCCCATACTTGGACAGCAGCTGGAGTTCGTCGTTGCGGATCAGGGGGTTGCCCATGATCAGCGAATGGCTGACCGAGCACACGTCCTGCTTGAAGCCCGGCCCGGTCAGTTCGCGCGTCGCCACGCTGCCGCCGGCCCGGTCGGACCGTTCGACGATCAGCGTTTTGACCCCCGCCTTGGCCAGATAACAGCCCAGGATCAGCGCGTTGTGCCCCGCGCCGGCGATGACCACGTCATAGGTTTCGGCCATGTTCGTCTCTCTCTCCCCAAGCGCCCCGGATCGGCTTCAGAACGTGTCCACGGGCGGCAGTTCGGGCGCTTCCAGTTCGCGCATGTCCGCCATTTGCGGCTGGTGAGCGAGGTGTCCGCCATCGACCGAATAAGCCTGCCCGGTGATGTATGCGGATTCGTCCGCCGCCAGGAACGCCGCCATCGCCGCGATATCCGCCGGAATGCCGATCCGCGAGGTCAGCGACTGGCGCTTGATGCGCGCGACGAGGTCCGGGTAAGCGCCGAGACTGTCGTTCATGATCGGCCCCGGCAGGATCGCGTTGCAGCGGATGCCCTGCCGCCCGTGTTGCGCGGCAACGTACTTGGTCAGGCCGATGACCGCGGCTTTCGAGGTTCCGTAGGCGATGCGGACGTTGTCGCCCATCAGGCCGGAATCCGATGCGGTGTTGATGATCGAGCCGCCGCCGGCCGCGATCATGTGCGGGATCGCGTATTTGCAGCCGAGCATCACGCCGCGCACGTTGACGTTCATGACCAGATCCCAGATCTCGATCGGCGTATCGACCGCGGTGCGATCCTGCGAATTGACCTCCATCGACGTGGCCGCCGCGTTGTTGAACAGGATGTCGATCTTGCCGAACCGGCGGATCGCCTCGGCGATGCCGGCTTCGATCGACGCCGGATCGCCGCAGTCGAAATGCAGGCCGATGGAGCCTCCGCCGATGCGCGCGGCGGTGTCCTTGGCCCGGCCGTCGACGACGTCGGCCACCACCACGGTTGCGCCCTCGCTCACGAAGCGCTCTGCCGTGGCCGAACCCAGTCCGCCCGCGCCGCCGGTGATGACCGCGATTTTTCCTTCAAGCCTGCGCATGTGCATTCTCCCGTTGTGATTTTCGGAGTGTCGTATCGCCCGATCGACCCGACGGTTCCTATCCGCCGGAGGGTTCCGCACGCATCCGGCGCGGCGATGCGGACCATCGACCTGTCATCGGGCAGGGCCTGTGTGGCGCTTGCTCGCTAGTCTCGGCCATCGCGCGACACCGGGCGACAGGCACCGGGCGCTGCCATGGGCGAGGAGGGGAATCCGATGGATGCAGTTCAGCAACGGCGCTGGTTCATCACCGGCATTTCCACCGGGTTCGGTCGCGAACTGGCGCGCGCGGTCGTAGCAGCGGGCGACAAGGTGCTGGGCACCGTCCGCACGACCGCGCAAATGGAGAAACTGGCCGGCGAGGGCATCGGTGCCATCCTGATGGATGTGAACGATCAGGCCGCCGTTGAAGCCGGAGTGCAAGCGGCGCGCGCGCGGCTCGGCGGGGTCGATGTGCTGGTCAACAACGCCGGGTTCGGCATGGTCGGCGCAATCGAGGCGCTGGCGCTCGACGAAGTGCGCAGCGTGATGGAAACCAACTTCTTCGGTGCGCTGCGCGTGACCCAGGCGTTCATTCCGGCCATGCGCGCGAGCGGCGGCACGATCGTGATGATTTCATCGATGGCCGGGCAGGTCGGTTTCGCCGGGGCGGGCGCGTATTGCGCCTCGAAGTTCGCGCTCGAGGGGCTGTCGGATGCACTGGGCGAGGAACTGGCGCCATTCGGCGTCGATGTCCTCATCGTCGAGCCGGGCGCGTTCCGCACCGATTTTGCCGGACGGTCGATGCACGGCGCCGAAGGATCGGTCGATGCCTATGCCGGGATGCAGGCGGGCGAGGCGAAAAAATGGGCGGCGGCCTATAGCGGGACCGAACCGGGCGATCCGGTGAAAGGCGCGCAGGCGATCATCGACGTCATCCGCGCGGGCAACCCGCCGCGCCGGCTGGCGCTGGGCGCGGATGCGGTCGTGGGCATCCTGGCCAAGCTGGACAACGTCAGGCACGATCTCGACGCGTGGCGCGATGCCTCGCTGGGAACGGCGTTCGCATGAGGCGGAGCCGCGCGTTTCCCGCCTTCCCGTCAAGCAAAGGATCCGAACCATGACCGGCACTGCGACAAAACCGGATTCGATCATCGCGGTCGAACGGTGGAACGGCTTCTGGGGCGCGCGCGACCTCGAAGGGATGAAAACCGTTGCCGCCGACGACTTCATCCAGTGGCACGCCACCGTGCGCAAGAACCTGACCAAGGACGAGGAATTCGACATGCTGGTCGAAGCGCTCAAGGTCATGCAGATCCAGTTCAAGGACATCCGCCTGACGCCGATGAGCAACGACACGGTGCTTCAGCAGTGCCTGGGCGACATCACCATCGCAGGCGCCGGATCGCGCAACGACGTGCCGTTCGCCATGGTGTTCCACACGCGCGGCCAGCAGATCACGCGGTGCGACGAATACATGGACGGCATGTCGCTGCCGCCGATCGATTTTACCCCGAAGGACTGATCGGCGGCAGCAGGGCGGTCAGGTCACTCTGCCGGAACGAGATCGGCGCGTTCGCTCAGTTGATCGTTGCGCAGCGCGGCCAGCGTTTCGGGGCTGGGCGGGACGACGCAGACGCTGCCGATGCCCATCGCCTTCAGCACGCGGCCGGTGCCGACCCAGCAACCCAGCATCAGGTTGGTGTCGCCGATCTCGGCTTCGGTCAGCAGCGCGTGCATCCGGTCCCACAGCACGTCGTCGCCGTTGATGCTCTCGATATCGCGCTCGAACCGGTCGGCATATTCGATCAGCAGTTTCTCGCGCGGGGTGAACCCTTCCCACGCGTAATTGCAGTCGATGGCGTTCTGGTAGAATTCCTCGGGAATCTCGCCGCCGGCGAAACCGGGCCAGTCGCGCCACAACCGCATGCCCGAACAGATTGGACAATTGGTGCGCGCCGCACCCATGATCCGCATGCCCTCACGCTCGCGCGCGGTCAGCGTGGTTTCGGGCGCATCGTAGATCGTGCGGAACATGCGCTGGCGCGTGTCCAGCAGCTTTTCGGTGCCGACGTGGTTGAGGATGTGGACCAGCGGTTCGCGGTCTTCGGGGATGTCTACTCTGTAGGGCATTGGCCTCTCCTGCAGTGACTCGTCAGGAACTCTCCCGGGGCCGGAGAATGCATGGTTCACCGCCCGAGTCCAAGTTTCTTGCCTGACGCACCGGCAACTTGATCCTGCCCGCGGGTAGGATCGTTTCGTGGCACGGTGCGCCAACGATCGCCACCAAAGCTGCGCTGCGACGCGGCAGGGAGACAACAGGATGCCCAGCTTTTCCACCGCCCGCCAAAGCCTGGCCCGGCTGGACGCCCGCATCGCAGCGGAACCCGACGCACAGCGCAAAGGCTGGCTGACGGTCCACCGCGATCACTGGTGGGGCGAAGTGATCAACGATGTCGACATGGTCATGGACACGATGTCGCACGGCCCGATTTCCTACAGCTTTGACGGCCACCCGTTCATGATGCCCGAGGGCGGCATGGCCAGCATCGTCGACCGCGCCGGCACCCGCGCGATGTACGATGGCGTCGTCGCGCTGGGGGTGCGGATGGCCGGCCCGTTCGATGACGAGCGCGTGCTGTTCGATGACCACGGCGTGGTCGTTTATGCCGTCCTCAGCGCGATCTATCCCGGCGTGTTCCTGACCAGGCACAGCGAACCGGTCGATCCCGAGGGCATCTATCTGGTGCGCTGGCCCAACGTCACCATGATGCGGTTCGATGCCGACGGGCTCATGATGGGCGAAGACATCATCAACGGCGCGCCGATCCTGGTGCAGCAGGTCGATCGCAGCCAGGTCGACATGCTGGTGGACGGCCCGCTCGAGACGGCGTGATGCCGCTCAGCTTGAAGGAAGACCCTATGAGACGACTGGAAGGCAAAGTCGCCGTGATCAGCGGCACGAGCGGCGGCATCGGCGCCGCGACCGCGCGGCGGCTGGCGTCCGAGGGCGCGAAAGTGGTGCTCGCCGACATCGACCTGGCAGGCGCCGAACGGACGGCTCAGACCGTGCGCGATGCCGGTTGCGAGGCGGTGGCGCATTACCTCGACCTTGCCGAAGAGGCGAGCATCAAGACACTGATCGCCGATGCCGTGGCGCAGTATGGCCGCATCGACGTGCTGTTCAACAACGCGGCCGACACCCGCTACGAAACGATGCTGAACGACGCGGCGGTCGAGTTCATGGACGCCGACTTGTGGGACGGCGTGTTCCGCATCAACACGCGCGGCACCATGCTGATGATCAAGCACACCCTGCCGCACATGATCGCGCAAGGCGGCGGTTCGATCATCAACACCAGTTCGGGCGCGTCGCTGCGTGCCGACCTGTTTCGCGTGGCGTATGCCTCGTCCAAGGCGGCGATCAACGTGCTGACCGAATATGTCGCGGCGCAGTATGGCAAGAAGGGCGTGCGCTGCAACGTGGTCTCGCCGGGGCTGGTGGTGACCGAGAACACCGAGATGAACCAGGGGCACAACCTCGACTTGTACCTGGCCCACCACCTGACTCCGCGGCTGGGCCGGCCCGATGATCTGGCGGCGATGGTCGCGCTGCTGGCGTCGGACGATGGCAAGTTCATCACCGCGCAGATCATCCCGGTCGATGGCGGCATTTCCACGCATTTCCCGCATGTCGCGGAAACGCGCGGCGGCGTCGATGCCTACAAGCCCGACAAGAACTGAGGAACAAGGCCATGGGCAGACTTACGGGAAGAACCTGCATCGTCACCGGCGGCGCCGGCGGCCTCGGCTCGGCCACCGCACGGCGGCTGTGCGCAGAGGGCGGACAAGTCGTGATCGCCGACATCATGCTGGAGCCCGCTGAAAAGCTGGCGGCGGAAATCCGCAGCGAAGGCGGCGACGCCATCGCGCTGCCCCTCGATCTGGGCGATCCGGCCAGCATCGAACAGCTGATCGCCGATACGCTGGCGCATTACGGCAAGCTGGACGTCGTGTTCAACAACGGCGCGGCGACGCAATCCGAATTCCTCAACCGCGATGGCTCGGCCGGCGAAATGGAGATCGAGGTCTGGGACCACACGTTCGCGGTCAACACGCGCGGAACGATGCTGATGATCAAGCACGCGCTGCCCGCGCTGATCGCATCGGGCAGCGGCGCGATCATCAATGTCAGTTCGGGCGCGTCGCTGCTGGGCGATCTGGCGCGCACCGCCTATGCCGCGTCGAAATCGGCGGTCAACGCGCTGACGCTGTATGTCGCCGCGCAGTATGGAAAACAGGGCGTGACCTGCAATGCGATATCGCCCGGCATGGTGCCCACCGCCACCTCGCGCGCCAACCAGCCCGAACTGATCCGGATGGTCGAGCGCCACCACCTGACGCCTGAGCTGGGCTATCCCGAAGATATCGCGGCGATGGTGGCGCTGCTCGCGTCCGACGACGGGCGGTTCGTTTCCGGGCAAATCCTGCGCGTCGACGGCGGGGTGAGCAAGGCGTTCGCCCACGTCGCAGACAACCGCGACCAGTTCGAGGCGCACGTCGCCAACACGTGGGGAAATTCGGCGGGAGATGCCGCATGACCCAAGCTGCACTCGACCGCGTTGGCGCGGTGGCGAAAAGCTGGGAGGCGGCGTGCCGCTCGCTCGACAACGCGCGGATCGTCGATCATCTCGCCGATCACGCCGTGGTCTGGTACAATTTCCAGCCGGACACCGAGCACCCGAAAGATGCCTATCGCGGGATGCTTGATGCCAGCGCCACGACGTTCTCCAACCAGCGCTACAAGGATATGCGCGTGCACCTGCATCCCGGCGGATTTGTCGAGCAGGCGACGCTGGTCGGGGACACGGCCAAAGGCGTGATCGAAACGCCGTTCCTGTTGGTCGCCACGGTCGAAGGCGACAAGATCACGCGGATTGCCGAGTATTTCGACACGACGATCATGCACCAGGCAGGCCTGGCTGGCGGATAACACCGGCTGAACGAAGGATCACGCATGGCAGCGTACATGGTCGCATTCACCGACACGCGCGATGCCGGGTGGATGGAACAATACATCGCGGCGGTTCCCGCGATCTTCGCCAGCTTCGGCGGCGAATATATCGCCAACGGCGCGGCGCCCGAACTGCTGGAGGGAATCCTGGACGTGCCCGATACGGTCACGGTGTCGCGCTTCCCGTCGCTCGCCGCGATCCGCGCGTTCATGGCATCGGACGAATACCGCCCTTATGCCGAGCTGCGCAAAACCGGCTCGAGCTTCCGCATCCTGGCGTTCGAATCCGACCTGTAACCGCGACCCTGCCGGGTCACAGGATCGAGTTGGTCTGCCCGCCGTCGCACAGGATGGTTTCGCCGGTGGTGAAACCGGCCGCCTGCGAGCACAGGAACAGGCACAGCGCCGCCATTTCCTGCGGTTGCCCGGCGCGCCCGACGGGGATGTGCTGCACCATGTTGCCGCGAAAATCGTCGAAGCTCATCCCCGCCGCCGCCGATTGTTCGCGGGTCCACGCGCGATTGGCTTCGGTGTCGATATAGCCGGTGCCGATGGTGTTGATGGTCACGCCTTGCGCCGCCACTTCGCCCGCCACGGTCTTGGCCAGCGCGCTGGCGGCCACGCGCGTGCTGTTCGCCAGCACGTAGCCGAAATTGAGCCCGCTGCGCACCAGCTGCTTGGCCGTGCCCGATCCGATGGTGACCACGCGGCCCCAGCGCTGCTGCTGCATATGCGGCAGGACCACGCGCAGCATCCGGGCATAACACAGCACCACGCTGTGATAGGCCTGCGCCAGCATGTCCTCGTCCACTTCGGCGAACGTGCCGGGCGGCGGCGGATCGAGGTTGTAGATGGCGATGTCGGGCGCGGCGAGTTCGGCCACGGCGGTGTCGTGGATGCGCCGGTAGCTGGCGAGATCGAGCAGGTCGGCGCTGATGCCGACGGCGCGGACGCCTTTGGTGCGCACGGCCTCGACCGTTTCGTCGATCGCTGTCTGGCCCCGCGCGACGACGATGACGTTGGCGCCCGCGTCTGCCAGATCGAGCGCGATCTGCCGGCCGATGCCCTTGCTGCCGCCCAGAACGAGCGCGGTGCGTCCTGCGATGCCCAGATTCATTGCCTGCTTTCTTAATCAGTTCCAGCCATTTAGCCTCAGCCCGCTTAGCCCCAGCGGAGCGGCAGTTCGGTCACCTGGATGATATTGCCGGTCATCCACGGCACGCGGAACCCGTCCTGCACGCTGAACATCGGCATCACTTTCACGAATTCCTCGATCGCGGTCTGCAATTCGCGCCGGGCGAGGTGCTGGCCCAGGCAGCGGTGGATGCTGTGGCCGAGCGTCAGGTGCGCAGGCTTGCGATCGAACTGCACTTCCTGCGGATTTTCAAAGGCTTCGGGGTCACGCCCGGCGAGCGGTGTCGACATGCTGACGACGTCGCCTGGCAGCAGGGTCTGCCCGTCGATCTGGTGCTCCTTCGACACGATGCGCTGGGTTGATACCGCAGCATAAGCGCGCAGCAATTCCTCCACCGCCACGACGTTCTGTGACGGGGTGTTCGTCCGCATCGTCTGCTGGTCCTGCGGGTTTTGTGCAAGGTGGCGGAACTGCAGGCTGAGGTTGGCGGTCACGGTGTCGAGCCCGCCGAGGTAGAGGTTGAAGCAGTGGCCGAACACTTCCCTGTCGTTCCACTTGCGGCCATCGACTTCGAGCGTCATGGTCCTGCTGATCAGGTCGTCGCCCGGGTTCTTGCGGCGATCAGCGACGGTTTCCGTCAGCAGTTCCTTGACCGCACGCACGCTGGCGATCTGGATATCGCGATCGGTGCCGCGAAGCATCTGGTTTTCCCACTCCAGGAACTGGGCGAGCCGTTCAACCGGCAAGTCGATCATTTCGAGGAAGATGGTGATCGGGAACAGCACCGCGAAATCCTGCACGAATTCGCATTCGCCCTTGTCCTTGAACGTGGCGATCAGTTCGCGCGCGCGTTCGCGGACCTTCACGTCCAGCTTCATCATCTGGCTGGGAGCGTACAGCGGGTTGAGTGCCGAGCGATAGGCGGTGTGGACCGGCGGATCGAGTTCGGTGGGGATGATGTCCCAGTCTTCGCCGATCATCTTGGCAAAACCGGTGTTGCCACGCTTGTGGTAATTCTCGGTATCGGCGTAAATCTTGCGCATGTCCTCGGCGCGGCGGACGACCCAACCCGGCTGGTTCAGCGTGACATTGTCGGCATAGAACACCGCCGGCCCGGCATGGATTTCAGGAATGATCGTTTCGTGCGGGTTGTCATAGATGATCTGGCGATCGAACAGCGCGCAATGGCGCATGTCCCGCGCGGGAGCCTGCGGACTGGTCGCGGTATCGGTCATGCTCAACGTGCCTTCCATTCTTCCATTGCCGCCGCCGCGATATTCGTCGCCGGTCTGCGGTTTGCCCATAACCCATGCGCCGCGCACGACAGTCCGGAGCCTATCCAAAGGCGGGTTCGCGTTGCATGGTTTCGCTTGACCCACGGTGCGGACCGGCTGCCCCGTGCGAAACCGGGCAGCAGCGCGAACGACAACATCGAAAGGGAGAGCATGGCCGGTTCCGCAGCCACGGAGAACGCCTCCGGGTATCGGTGGATCGTGTTGCTGGTCCTGACCTTGGCGCACAGCTGCCACATCATGGACCGCATGGTGGTGAGCATCGTGATGGAGCCGGTGCGCCACGAGTTCAATCTGACCGACACCCAGCTCGGGCTCATTTCCAGCCTCGGCTATGGACTGTTCTATGGCGCGGCGGTGCTGCCGATGGGCATGCTGATCGACCGGTCGGTGCGCAAGAACGCGCTGGCCGTGATCCTGGCGCTGTGGAGCGCGGCGACGGCGGTGTGCGGCCTCGCCTCGAGCTGGACGATGCTGCTGGTGTCGCGCTGCGTGGTCGGGCTGGCCGAATCGGGCGGATCGCCCGCCGGCCTCTCGCTGCTGTCGGATTACTTCCCCGCACGCGAACGCTCGACCGCTGTGGGGCTGTGGTATCTGTCATCGGCGATCGGATCGATCGTCACGTTCATCGTCGGGGGCATGATCGCCGCGACGTATGGCTGGCGCACGGCCTTCATGCTCGCCGGGGTGCCGGGCATGGTGATGGCGGTCGTGGTGTTTTTCGTCGTGCGCGAACCGGTGCGCGGGGCGAGTGACGACCTGCCCGCCCTCGTGCCGCACGCACCCGCACCCGAAAAACTGTCGTTCTCCCGGTCGCTGGCGGAAATCGGGGCGCGACCGGCGGCCGTGCACATCCTGCTCGGCGTGTTGCTGACGGCGGCGGCGATCTCGTCGTATTCGACGTGGTCGATCTCGTTCCTGGTGCGCCAGCACGGGCTCAAGCTGTCCGAAGCAGGACTTACCGTGGGCCTGACCACCGGGCTGCTGGGCGCGATCGGCGGAGCGTTCTTCGGTTGGCTGGCCGACCGCAGCAGCCGCCGCGATCCGCGCGCCAACCCGTGGCGGTCGGGCATGATCGCGGCCGGCACCTCGCTGGCGGCGACGTTCCTGGGTATAGCCTCGCTGCTGACCGTGGCCACGGTCCCGGCGCTGGTGCTGGTGGCGTGCTATGCCTTCTTCTTCAACAGCTACAACGGTCCGGCCAACGGCCTGCTGCTGATCGTGGTGCCGCCGCAAGTCCGCGGCTTTACCATCGCGCTGCTGCAGCTTGGCGCCACGCTGCTGGGCTTTGGCGTGGCCCCGTTCCTGGTGGGTCGGCTCAGCGACATGATCGGCGGGTCGAACTCGCTGGGCTGGGCGCTGTCGATCATGCTGCTGTGCCATCCCCTGGCGGCGATGCAGTTCGCGTTGGCGGCGCGGCAGGTGAAGCGCAACGGCACCGGCCGCAGCGACGGCCCGAACGATGCATTGCGGCCTGCCGCGGCATAGAGTTTTTCCGATTGGCATCGGTTCGGTACCAGCCCGCTCCAACAGAACCATCCTAACGGCACGACGACACTAGTATTGGCGCTGCGGCGAATGCTTGTTGCGGTGACGGCATGGGTGGCGATCGCCTATGAAACCTGCAAAATCCGGATCAGGAGTGTTGAGGAATGGCGCAGGCAATCGGTTCAGTAGGGTTCATCGGGCTGGGCAGCATGGGCGGGTGCCAGGCGCGCGAACTGGCCAAGCTGTCACTCCCGCTCACCGTGTTCGACAAGTTTCCCGCCGCGATGGAGCCGTTTCGCGGCAAGGCCACGCTGGCCGGCAGCATCGCCGATCTGGGCACCTGCGATGTCGTGGGCATCTGCGTGCAGGACGACAAGCAGGTGACCGAATGCTGCGATGAACTGATCCCGGCGATGCAGCCCGGCTCGGTCATCCTCGTGCACAGCACCATCCGCCCCGCCACGGCCAAAGCGCTGGCGGAACGTGCGGCGGCCGTCGGTGTGGAGCTGATGGACGCGGCGGTCACCCGCACCGAAATGGGCAACGACGGCCCGTTCGTGTTCTGCATGCTGGGCGGCGACGAGGCGACGATGGCGCGCGTGCAGCCAGTGCTCGATGCCTATTCCACCAACACCATGCTGGTCGGCCCGCTTGGCTCGGCGATGGGGCTCAAGATCTGCAACAACCTGGTGTCGTGGTGCCAGATCGAGCTGGGTCTCGAGGCGATGGACATGGCCGAGGCGGCCGGGGTGCCGCTGGACAAGCTGATCGCGGTGATGCAGCGCAACGGCGTGATGACCCCGCCGATGAACGGCTTCATCGCCTTCCGCAACAATCCCGGCGACCAGACCCGGCGCGACCTGATGGCCGTTCAGGCCGGCATCGGCGAAAAGGATCTGACGCTGGCGAATGAGCTGGGCGAAGCGGTGGGCAAGCCATCTGCGATCGGCGCGCACGTGAAGGATTACGTGAAGCAGGCCATCATCGATGTCTGCCGCCGCTGAGGCGGGAATGCGCGTCACAAGACTGTGGCTGTGACCTCGGTGGCGACCCGGCGCGTGCTCGTGGCCGGGGGCACCGGCGTGACCGGGGCGAGCACGGTCGCGGCGTTTGCCGCAGCGGGATGGGACGTGCACGGCACCTCGCGCCGTCCGCCCGCAACATGCCTGCCGGGGACGCGCCATCACATCGCCGACCTGCTCGACCCGGCATCGTGCCGCGCCTTGGCGCAGGCGACCGGCCCGGTCGACGAAATCGCGTTCTGCGCGATCAACGAGGCGCCGGGATCGCTGGTGGAGAAGTGGACCGATCCGGGCCAGGTCGATCGCAACCGCGCGATGCTGGCCAACCTGCTCGACGCGGTGCTGGCGGAGTCGCCCGGCTTTCGCCACATCGCGATCGTTCACGGCAGCAAGGCCTATGGCGTCCACCTGCCGCATCATCGCTTCACCGTGCCCCACCGCGAGGACGAGCCCCGGCTCGAGCACGAGAACTTCTATTTCGCGCACGAAGACGAAGTTGCGGCGCGTTCGGCGGGGCAGGACTGGTCGTGGACGGTGTTTCGCGCGCCGATCATCCTGGGCGGGGGCATCGGCACCAATCTCAGCAACTTCCTCGCGCTGGGCGTGATCGCCTCGCTCGCCGCGATCGCAGGGCGGCGGTTCGATTTCCTCGCCGGGCCGGACGAAGGCGTGTTCCAGGTGATCGACGCCGACCTGCTTGGCCGGGCGATGGTCTGGGCGGCGGACGCACCGGGCGCACGCGGCCAGATCTTCAACATCTCCAACGGCGACGTGACCCAGTGGCGCGCTTTGTGGCCGGTGATCGCGCAAGCCTGCGGCGCGACCGTGGGCGCGGACCGGCCGGGGCAATCGTGCATCGCGCTGGCCGCAGCGCTGGCGCCGACGTGGGCCGATGCGGTCGCGCGCTACGGCCTTGTCGCGCCAACGGACCTGCGGGAATTTCTGGGCGAATCGTTCGCCCTGCTCGATTTCGCGCTGCCCTCCGGCCTCACCAGCGTGCTCAGCACGATCAAGCTGCGCAAGGCCGGCTTCGCCGATTGCGAGGATACGCCCGAACGGGTGCGCGCGTGGTTCCGGCGCTGGCAGCGCGAGGGATTGCTGCCGCCGGTCTAGTTGCGCGTGCTGCCCAGCAGGTTGCGGCGCGCTTCCTCGTCGAGCTTGGGCGAGGTCATGCGGTGTTCCTCCAGCAGCGCCATGCCGCGCACCACCCCGGGGCGTGCGGCCATGCGTACCTGCCACGCCGTCA
Source organism: Novosphingobium lentum NBRC 107847 (assembly GCF_001590965.1). GTDB lineage: Bacteria > Pseudomonadota > Alphaproteobacteria > Sphingomonadales > Sphingomonadaceae > Novosphingobium > Novosphingobium lentum. Next base: position 16,250 of record NZ_BCTW01000032.1, on the reverse strand, counting down.
GCGCCGGAAACGATGCCATGTCGAGGCCGAGCATTCCGCCCACCAGCGTCCACGGATAGCAGGCCATGTCGGCGATGGAGAGGGCGTCGGTGATGAATTCGCGCCCCTCCAGCTGCCGTTCGAGCACCCCCATCAGGCGGTCCGCTTCGCGCGAATAGCGGTCTATGGCGTAGGGCAGCGGTTCGGGCGCGTAGTTGCGGAAATGGAACGCCTGCCCGAACATCGGGCCAAGGCCGCTCATCTGCCACATCACCCACTGCAATGCGGCAAAGCGCCCGTGCGGTTCCGCCGGCAGGAAGCGCCCGGCCTTTTCAGCCAGATATATCAGGATCGCACCCGATTCGAAGATCGCCAGCGGACCGCCGGGCGCTTCGGTGTCGATGATCGCGGGCATGCGGCCGTTCGGGCTGATCCGCAGGAACGCCGGATCGAACTGGCCGCCCTTGGTGATGTCCACCGGCTTAACCGCGTAAGCCATCGCCAGCTCTTCGAGCAGGATGGAAACCTTCTGCGCGTTGGGCGTGGGCCAGGCGTAAAGTTCGATCATCGGGCGTTCCTTCGCGGGTCAGAAGTCCATCGGCAGCTTGAGCCAGTCGCGGTAAATGCGGTCGCGGTGGGCGAACAGGGCGTCGCCGGCGATCTCGCGCAATTCCGGATCGGTGTAGCCCGCGCGCATGTCCGGCGGCATGTTCGGGCAATGCTCGACAGGCAGTGGCTCGATCGCGCCAGCCATCGCCGCCCAGTAGATATCGAGCGCGCTGAGGCTTTCGCCGATCAGGCCATCGCGGCCCTGCGCCTGCTGGCTGGCCAGACGATCGCGCAGCCGGGCGACGATGGCCTTCTGCTGCACGCGCGCCGGTGCGACGGCGGCGGGATCGTAGTGATACCGCGCGGCCAGCACCGGCATGATCGCGCGGGCCATGGCGCCGGGATCGGGAGCGTTCAGGCCCCAATGCGTCATGCGCAGCCGCAGGTTCCAGCCGAAGCCGTTTTCGCCGCACAGTTCGTTGCACAGCCCGAACATGGCGATGCGATCGTCCATGTCCTCAGGGATCAGGCGCGGCGACGGGGCGATGCGTTCGGCGAGGTAAAGCTGTTCGATCCAGGTGGAGCGCGGGCGCTCGTCGTGCCACACCGCGACCGGGCCGGATGTCTGCGCGGTCCATTCCAGCAGCGCGAGGTTTTCGCCGCCGACGACCTGTTCGACCAGCTGGTAAGGAACTTGCTTGGCATCGAACAGCGATTTGCACGCCTCGCTCCACAGCCCCGGAACGTGCGCGGTGACGACCAGCCGCAGGCCCGTGGCCGCCCGGCCTTGTTCCACGCTGAGATACTGCGCCATTGCCGGGTTCCTTGCCTGTTCGAGCCGATCCCGCGCCTGACACGGCCACTGTCGGCGAACCCCTCCCTGACGATAGGGCCCCAGGGCAGCCGCAGGACACCCTTAGGGCAAGGGCTTGACGCGATGGCCCCCGCGCGCCAGTCGCAACCGATGATGGACTGCACGCAACGCCGCCGTTTCGACGATCTGCAGGTGGGCGAGCGCCGCCGGTCCGCGCCGCTGGTGCTGGACGAGCAGGCCATAATCGCTTTCGCGCAAGCCTTCGATCCGCAGTGGTTCCACGTCGATCCGCAGGCGGCACAGCGATCGGCGTTCGGCGGGCTGATCGCCAGTGGCGCGCATCTGATCGCGCTGTGGCGGCGGATGGATCACGATCTCAACGGCGATATCGACTTTTATTGCGGCGTCGCGCTGGAAGACGTGCGCTTCCGGCTGCCGGTGCGGCCGGGCGACAGCCTGACGCTGGAATCCGAAATCGTGGCATGCCGTCCGTCGGCCAGCGATCCGGGGCGCGGGCTGATCACGCAGGCCTATCGCATGGTCAATGGCGCGGGCGACGTCGTGCTCGATCTTCGCGCCGTCAATCTCGTCTATCGTGGAGCAGGGGCATGACCGAAGCGCGTTCGGGCGAAACGGCCCCCGCCGGCAGCGAGCGCTGGTTCATCGTGCTGCTGGGGCTGGTCTACATGATGAACTTCGTCGACCGGACGATCGTTTCGGTCGCGGGCGAAGCGATCCGGCGTGATCTCGACCTCACCGACCTGCAACTCGGCCTGCTCGGCGGGCTGGCGTTTTCGCTGTTCTACGCCGCGCTGGGCATTCCGCTGGCGCGGCTGGCGGAACGGCGCAGCCGGGTGGGGATCATCGCTGCGGTCACCGCGATCTGGTCGGTGATGACCGCGCTGTCGGGCGCGACGGGAAGCTTTGCGCAACTGCTGCTGTGCCGCATGGGTGTCGGCGTGGGCGAGGCGGGGTTCACGCCTGCGCTCGTCTCGATGATCTCGGATCGCTTTCCCGAGGAGCGCCGCGCCAGCGCGTTTTCCACCATCGCCATCTGGGTGCCGATCGGCGCGGCGATATCCGCCACGCTGGGCGGCTGGGTGGTGCAGAACTTCGGCTGGCGCGCCGCGTTCCTCGCGCTGGGCCTGCCGGGCCTGATCCTGGCGCTGCTGCTGAAGCTGACGATTCCCGAACCGCCGCGCCGCAACGCCGGCGAAGCGACCGCGACGCCCCCGTTCGGCGCGGTGCTGCGCCGCGTCGGCCGCTCGCCCGCGTTCCTCTATCTGACCGCGGCGAGCGGGCTGGTGGGCATGGTCGGCTTCGGCCTGAACCTGTTCATGATCCCGCTGCTGGTACGCCGCTATGGCCTTGATATCGCGCAAGCCGGCCTGATCTTCGCGATCTCGCTCAGCCTGTCGATGGGTATCGGCAACTATGCCGGGGGCCGCGCCGCCGATTGGCTGGGGCGGCGCGACATCGGCTGGTTCGGGCGCGCGCCGGCGCTGCTGCTGATGGTCGCGCTGCCGCTGTACCTGCTGGCGATCCTGCAATCCGACTGGCGGTGGTTCATGGTGCTGATGTTCTTCGCCGCCGCCACGCTTTATGCGTTCCTGCCCGCGATCATGACCGTGACGCAGCGGCTGGTGGAGCCGCGCATGCGCGCCTCTGCCGCCGCGCTCCACGCGTTCGGGCAGACCGTGGCGGGGCTGGGCATCGGCTCGGTCGCGCTCGGCTGGCTCAGCGACCGGCTCGCTGCGCAGGCGTATGCGGGTGATTATCGCGTGCAATGCGCGCACCATGCCGTGGATCGCGCCTGCGGTCTGGCAGCTGCGCAAGGTTTGCAGCACGCGATGATGGCGGCCGGCGCGGTGCTGATCCTGGCCATCGTGCTCTACTTGCGCGCGGCGCACGCGCTGCGCCGTGAAATCCCGGGCGCCACGCCCCAGGGGTGAACGGCGCGGCAATCGGCGCAACCTCCTATCGTTCGAAAGGCCCGGATGCCGCCCTGGCAGCCCAAGCTGCCACACAACAGGCAAGAGGACAGGCAGATGGCTACTTCCACGGTGCACGCGGCGCCCGACCGGACCGATCCGCAGCACCTGCTGGATGCCGCGCGCGCCCTGGTGCCGCAGGTGATCGCCACGCGCGACGAAGCCAACCGCCAAGCCGACGTGCTGCCCGAAACGATCGCCGCGATTCAGGCGGCGGGCCTGCTGCGCGCGTTCCAGCCGGCCCGCTGGGGTGGGCTGGAACTCGATCCGCGCCATGTGTTCGATCTGCAGAACGTGTTCGCCGAACACTGTCTGTCCACCGCATGGGTGTTCGGCGTGCTGTCGGTCCAGTCGTTCATGCTCGGGCGGATGGACCCGCTGGCGCAGTCCGACGTATGGGGTGATGATCCCGACGCGCTGGTGTCATCGTCGTTCGCGCCGGTCGGGCAAGTCACGCCGGTCGCAGGCGGCTATCGCATCGCCGGGCGCTTTACCTTTTCCAGCGGCAGCAGCCACGCGCAATGGGCCGTCGTGGGCGGCATGGTCCCGCCGGACGAGGCGCGCCCCGCCCCGCAGATGCGCCTGTTCCTGGTGCCCATGGGCGATTGCCGGATCGACCGGGTGTGGGATACCTTTGGCCTGCGCGCCACGGGTAGCAACGATCTGGTGATCGAGGATGCGTTCGTCCCGGCCTATCGCACGTATGTGCCCGATGCCGGGCTGCTGCCGCTGCCGGCAACATCGGGCCTGTCGCAGCTTTATCGCCTGCCGTGGCTGTATGTGTTCGGCTCGTCGATCTCCAACCTCGCGGTCGGCGCGGGGCGCGGGGCGCTTGCCGCGTTCACGGCGGTCACGCGCGATCGGCAGGGGGCGTTCGGATCGGGCGCATCGCGCGACAATCCCCGCTACCTGTCGGCGATCGGGCGCGCCCGCGTGGAGATCGACACGGTCGAGCGGCAGTTGCGCGACAACTTCGCCCGGCTGGCCGATCATGTCGCGCGCGACCGGGCGTTGCCGCTGGACGAGGCGCTGCTCTATCGCGCGGAACTGACCGGAAACCTGCGCCGCATCGCCATGCTGGTGGACGAGATGATGCTGTTGCTGGGCGGGCGCGGCATCCAGCGCGACGGTCCGCTGACCCAGCTGTGGCTCGATCTGAATGCCGCACGCGCGCACGCGGGCAATGATCCGTCGGCCATCCACGCGCAGATTGCCGGTGAGATGCTGAACGCCTGACCGGGCGGAGCCGCCGCCCGAATCACAACGCCGCCGAGAGCCTCGACGGCGTGATGATTCGGAGAAAGTATGCCGCCTGCGCCGGTTGAATGGGCGCGGGCTCGCACGCGATCAGAGGCGGTCGATTTCCTTGCGGCTCAGCGTGCTGACCAGGCCATGGTCGTTCTTGCTGATCGTGGCGACGGGGATGTAGACCATCTTCATGTCGCTGATCACGACGACGGCGGCGCCGCGCACCCGATCGACACGGCCGATCCGGCGACCGTCGGCCGACCACACGAGTTCACCACCCTTGATGTCGGGAGTGGCAGCAGCGGCAGCAGCCGGTGCAGGGTCTGCAGCGTGCGCTGCGGCGGGAAGAATGGCAAGGCCGAGGGCCAGCGCGAATACGGAATGAAGTTTCATGTCAGTCACCACTGTTTCAATACGATGGGTGACGGGCTGGCCCGCCATTTGGGTCAAATACCGATCGCCGGGGGGATTGTCGATAGCGATTCGGAAATTAACTTGATGGCGGTGGAACAAGCGGTCAAGGGCGGCCTTGCGCGCACGTCCGAGACGGTCCAGTCTGCCGGGAAGCGCTGAACAAGGCGCAGTTGCGGGTGACGATGGGAAGGAGCCGCCAATGATCGTGAACAGCGGACCGGTTCGGATCGACGAGCGGCCCTGCGCGCAGGCCGACCATGCCCTTTCCGGCAAACGCGCCGTGGGCCGGCCTCGCCGCCTGACGCTCGACGCGATCGTCGATGCTGCCTGCAAGGTGGGGATCGAACAGCTGGAAATGAACACCGTCGCGCAACAGCTCAATACCGGCGTCGCCACGCTCTATGGCTATGTCCGTGGCCGCGACCATCTGCTCGAACTCGTCGCCGAACGGATGGCATCGCGGGCGATACCCGACAACTATGGCGGCACGTGGCAGGAAGTGCTGCGCGGACACGCGGCGCTGTGCTTTGCGATGTTCAATTCGAAACCCGAAATGATCGGCAACCTGATCGGGGGGGAGAAGACCGATCGCGAAGTGGCCTATGCCACCAACATCATCGCGATGCTGGAAAAGCGCGGTCTTTCGCGCGAACAGGCGCTCGATCTTTATGTCGAAACCAACCAGGCGGTCATCGGCGCGGCGGTGATGCTGGTCCGGCGCAAGATTCTCGCCAACGCCGGCGTCGATGAAGACGGCAACGTCATCGCGCTACCCCCCGGGCTGGGTGATTATCGCCCGACGCTGGAGCGGCTCGTGCGCGATTATGAGGCGCGCGCGGCCGAAGCCTGATCGCCACCGATCTGCGCCACCCGGAATCAGAACGCGCCAACCGCCGTCACGGCTTGGCGGGCGGATCCACCGCGAACACATAGATCGCGTTGCCGGTCGACGGCAGGTAGATGTTGCCGATCTGGCCGGTGACGACCGCCCACGCGCCCAGCGGTCCGGCGGGCACGGCGATGTACTGCCGCCCGCCCGCGGCATAGCTGATCGGAAAGCCGTGGGCCGCCGCGCCGAGCCGGGTGTGCCACAGCACTTTGCCCGTCGCGCTGTCGAACGCGCGGACCATGCGATCGGCATCGCCGACGAACACCAGCCCGCCCGCCGTGGTCAGCGCGGCGGTGGTGAACGGGGTGCGTTGCTGGTAGTCCCACACCTGCTTCAGGGTGCGCACGTCATAGGCGGCAAGCTTGCCGAAATTGCCGTGGCTGCCCGGCATTTCGGTCCGGCCGCCCGGTTCGATCGCGTTCGCGCCGCCCAGCCCGCCGCCGCCGATCTTGAACTCCACGTCGGTGCCTTTCATCCCGCCGCACATCTGCAGCAGCGGCACGATCAGCGTGCCGTGGCGTGTGTCGAAGGCGCTGGCCGGCCAGTCATGCCCGCCAAACGTCGTCGGGCAGGTGCGGACCGTATCGCCCACTTTGGCGGTCAGGATGTCGGGCCGGTAGGTCAGGTGCCCGGTATGGCGATCGACTTTGGCGTAGACGTCCTGATAGACGGTTTCGGCGACGTCGACGTAGGCGCCGGTCTGGCGATCGAGCTTCCACAGCAGGCCGTCCTTGCCGATGGTCAGCAAGTCCTTGCGCCCGTCCACATCGACCAGCACGCGCTCGAACACGCTGTCCAGATCGAGCGGATCGCCGGGCATGTGCTGGAAATGCCACTTCATCCGGCCGGTACGCGGATCGAGCGCGAGCGTGGAGTTGGTGTAGAGCGCGGCATCGCGCGGCGACATATGGCGGCTGGCCGCGACCCACGGCTTGGCCTGCGCGGTGCCGATGTAGAACGTATCGAGCGTGGCGTCATAGCTGCCGGGAATCCAGCCGTCGCCACCGGCGCGGAATTGGGCAGGCAGGCCCGCCCAGGTATCGCCGCCGGGCTGCCCGGGTTGCGCCACGGTGGGCGTGCGCCACAGCTCCCTGCCCGTGGCGGGGTCGTATCCGGCGACGAAGCACGGCGTCGTCTTGAAGCGTTCGCAGCCATTGATGCCGCCCACCAGCACGCCATTGGCGATGATCGGTGCGGCGGTCTGGGTGAACCCGTCCGCGGGATCGGCGCGCTGGGTGCGCCACAGTTCCTCGCCGCTGCGCGCATCAATGGCGACCAGCGCGGCGTCCTGCGTGGCGATGAACAGGCTGGTGCCGAACATCGCCATGTTGCGCACCGGGCCGAGCGCGACCGGCGTGCCATCAGCGCGTTCGTAGCGGTATTTCCAGATGAAATCGCCGGTCGCGGCATCGATCGCCTCGACCTGTCCGCCGGGCGCGAGCATGTACATCACGCCGTCGTGCACGATCGGCGTCGGCTCGTTGGTGCCATCCGGCAGCGCCATCACCCAGGCCAGCTTCAGCGTGCCGACGTTGCCGGTGTCGATCTGCGCCAGCGGGCTTTCGCCATGCCCGTCGCGGGTGCGCCGCCAGTTGAGCCAGTCGCCCGGCGGCGGCGTGGTCAGCATCGCCTCGGTCACCGGGGTGAACGGTTCGACCCGGCGGTTGCGCACCGCGAACGTCGCCATCAGCTGGGCAAAGGCCGCGTTCTCGGGCGAATCGGCGTGCGAACTGGCGCCGATCACGGGGGTGGGGTCGGCGTGCCCGGCATGCGCGGCCGCCGTGCCGTTTTGTGCCAGAATGTAGTTCGCCACCGCGACCGTCTCGCGGTCGGTGAGCGTGCCGGGCGATCCCGGCGGCATCATCGTCTTGACGTATTTGGCCAGATCGTCGCTGCTGCGCGCGCGCCATTCGGCGACGAACGCGGGCCCGGTCAGCGCCGGGCCGTGCGATGATCCGCGCAAGCTGCTGTCGTGGCACGCGACGCAGTGCGCCTCGAACACGGCCTTGCCCGGATCGGCTTGTGCTTGTGCGACGGCCGCAGTGCCCAGCATGGGACCCAGCAGCGCCGCGATCAGCAGGGCCATTCTTGCAGTCGATCCCGGCATAGCTTTTCCCGTCCAATCCCGGCGTGCACCCTCGCCTCGTGCTGATCGGCGGCATCTGCCGGTCGATAGGGGAGGCGACCCCTGCCATCGGACGGGATACGCGCCGCGTGCCGTCGTCGATCATCGGGGCATGAGCATCTTCACGCACATCTGCCTCGGCACCAACGACTTGGCGCGCGCGCGGCGTTTCTATGACGCCGTGCTGACGCCGCTGGGCATCCACAACCTCGGCGATTTCCTCGACCAGGGCATCGGCTATGGCCACCGGGCGGCCGAATTGCTGATCCTGCGCCCGCTCGACGGCGCGCCGGCCCACGCCGGCAACGGTGGGACGGTCAGCTTCAAGGGGCCGGGGCGCGCGGCGGTGCGCGCGTTCCATGCCGCCGGGTTGGCCAATGGCGGCAGCGATGCGGGCGCGCCGGGGCCACGCGGCGCGGTCGAACACGCCTATGGCGCCTATCTGCGCGATCCCGACGGCAACAAGATCTGCGCCTACTGCTTCGGCGCCAACGACTGAGCGAGGCGTCTAGCCCTTCACATGCGCCGCCAGCAGCGGCTGGACGCGCAGCGCCGGGGGCACATTGTCGACACCGATCCGGCGGTCGATTTCCTCGTTGTACCAGTAGATGAACTGTTCCTGGAAGCTGAGCACGACATCGCGGATGTCGCCCTGCTGGTAGGACCGCTGGATCGTGGGAAACAGGCCGATGTCTTCGGCCAGCACGGTCTTCTGGTTGGCCATCATCCCGTCCCAGAACGCGCGATCGTCATCGTCATCGCGCTTCCAGCCCATGAACATGTTCGACATGACCATCTTGTCCGGGCCCTTGGGCCAGAAGCTCTGCCAGTTGAAGCCCACCGGATCGAGCGCGGTAAAGCTGTTGGGAAAGCACGGCAGCGCGAACACGTGGTCCTTGAACCGCGTGGTGAAATCGTCGGGCGCGGCGGCATCGTGCCCGGCCGAGAAGAATGACTGGCCGCCGCGCTTGCGCGTGACGAAGCGGGCGTGGCCGCCTTCAAACAGCGAGATCGTGAAGCTTTTCGATTCGAGGTAGGGCGACAGCGTTTTCGCGTGGACGGTGTTCACGTGATAGATTTCGAGGAAGTTGTCGTAGGCGGTCTTCCAGTTGCAGTCGATTTCGACGTCGAGCGTGCGCTTGACCACCATCTGGTCGATCGGGAAATCGTCGATCTGGCCGGTCAAGGGCCCGAGAAAATCGGCGAGCGGGCCGGCCTGTTCATCGAAGTTGATGAAGATGAACCCGTGCCAGGTGTCGCAGCGCACCTGCAGCAGCGGCTTGTCCGCCTTGTTCAGACAGGCGAAGTTGTGCACCTCCGGCACCGACTTCAGTTCGCCTTCCGATGAGTAGCCCCAGGCGTGATACGGGCAGATAAACCGTTTCGCCACGCCTTCGGTCTCGGTGACGAGCGCCGAGCCGCGATGCCTGCACGCGTTCCGGAACGCGCGGATCGTGTCGTCGCTGCCGCGGCTGAGGATGATCGACTGGTCGAACTGTTCGAACAGGCGGTACGATCCCTGCTGCGGCAGCTGGCTGGCATGGCCGACGCATAGCCAGGTCTTGCGGAACACGTGGTCCATTTCCAGCCGGTGGAACTCGGGATCGAAATAGCGTGCGGCCGGCAGATCGGGCAGCGCGGGAAAGCCTGCGGGATAAGTCGAGCGCTGGAATTCGCTTTCGACCTCGGCGTACATGGTTTCGAGAACTTTCGGGTCCATCTGATCTCTTCCCCACCATTCCGTGTTCGTTGTCGCCGATCCGGCATTGCGCGCGGTGTATCATGATCGACCCGGACCGTGCATCCGCAACCGCTTGACGGTCAGTCGGAAATGCTCGGACCGTCAGGCCCGCGCAAGCGGGGTCGTTGCGCTTGTCGGCGGGCGAAATCCAATGCGTGGTGACAGAACCCGGGAGCAGCGGTAGCGCGCGCAACGAAGGACGTGACGATCCTGCTGGCCGGTGCCGCCCGCGCCCGGTCATCTCGCAACGAAAGGAATATTGCCATGAGCCGCATCACCCTCGACCAGGCCAACGCCATCATCGCCGGCGCTTTCGACAAGGCGCGCGAGCTGGCGTTGAAGCCGCTCGGCGTCGCGGTGCTCGACGCGGGCGGGCACCTGATCGCCTACCAGCGGCAGGACGGCGCCTCCACCGGGCGGCTCCAGGTGGCAACCGGCAAGGCGGCGGGCGCGCTGTTCCTGGGCGTGTCGTCGCGCAAGATCGGCGAGATGGCGGTCGAGCGGGCGACGTTCGTCACCGCGCTCGGCCCGATCGCGCCCGCCGGCGTGGTCCCGGCGGCGGGCGGCGTGATCGTGATCGATGACACCGGTTTCGCGATCGGCGCGGTCGGCATTTCGGGCGACCTGTCGGACAAGGACGAGGCCTGCGCGCTGGCGGGGATTGCTGCGGCAGGGCTGGTCGCGCAGGCCTGACCGGGCGCCGCGCCTCAGTCCTCCGGCGCGATCGTCACGCGCATGCCGTCGAGCGCGCTGGTGAAGGTGATCTGGCACGACAGGCGCGAATTGGCCTGCCGGTGATCCGAACTGTCGAGCAGGTCGCTCTCGTCGGCGGTGATGGCGGGAAGCTTGTCGGCAAAGCTGTCATCGACATAGACATGGCAGGTCGCGCAGCTGCAGCATCCGCCGCACAGCGCCAGCAATTCATCGAACCCGGCATCGCGGACGATCTCCATGACCGAAATGTTGGTGCCGGCATCGACGGTCTGTTCCGAACCGTCGCGCTTGGCGACAATGAGCGTGGGCATGTCTGAAACTACTCCGGCTTGGGTGGGAATGCTGCGGCTGGGCCGTGCGCACGCGCCCTGCACCGCCCGTCCGCCACGCGTCCCCTGCCTGTCGATAGGTCCTGCTGATCGCGGGCCTGCCTAACCTTTTGCCATTGTCAGGAGACCCGCCATGGCCGCCTTTGTACGTTTTTACCGGATGACGGCACGTGCGGGCGAAGGCGGTGCGCTGCGCGATGCGCTCGCGGCGTTGGCAGCGAAAGTGCGGCCGATCGAGGGCTGCGAGGGCACCGAACTGCTGGAGGATGCCGAACAGCCCGGCCAGTTCGTGTTCCTGGAACGCTGGGCTTCGGCCGATGCCCACAAGGCGGGCGGCAAGCTGCTCGGCAAGGACGCCTTCGCCCCGATCATGGCCGTCCTTGCCGGACCGCCCGAGGCTTCGTCACTCACGCCGCTGGGGTAACCTTGCGGCGTCCTTTCCGTTACGAAAGCTTGGGCACCAGGCCGGCCATGTACGCGGTGATCTCGTCTGAAAACCAGCAGTGTTCGACATAGTGGCCCAACGTTGCGCGTTCGTCGGTGTAGAACCAGCGCACGTCATCACCGGCCCAACCATCGACCACCACCGGGTGCTGTTGCGTATCCCATGTCGCGCGATAGCGTTCGAAGTCTGCCAGCGTGCCGCGCACCGTCGTGCCGATGTGATGGAACATCATCGCAAACGAGCCGTCCCTGGGCAAAGGGTCCGACCACACTTCGGCGCCGGGGCCCAGCGGCTCGATCACTTCCAGCTCGGTCCCGGCGGTTCGCACCAATGCGATACGCAGCGGTGGCTGGTTGGGGTGGGTCTGGTTTTCGCGCGTGTTCATGATGTGATAGCGTTCCAGTTCGAACGCGGTGTCGAGGCGGCGCAGCGCCTCGTCCAGATCGGTCGTCACATACGCGATCTGGTGCATGTGGAGGCTGGGGAAGCTGAGCATGCCCCCCGCGTTGCCTTTCAGTCTTTCCGTCATGACCCGACTTTCACTTTGCATCGATGTTGTGTCCGCAAGGCTCCGATGCGCGCGCAACCATCGAGTCGCGCCTATCGGTCGTCTGGCCCCGAACCGATTCCGGCGCTATTTGCGCAACGCGCGCATGATGAAATCGAGCGCGAAGGCGCGGGTATCGGCGGGGTTCTGCTGCCAGTTGCGCCCAGAATACCGCTCCAGCATCGTGGACGAAGACAGGCAGCCCACGGTGATGATCACGGTCATGAATTCGATCTTGGTGCTGTCGATATCCGGGTGGAACACGCCTTCGATCTGCCCCCGGCGGACCACTTCGGCCAGGCGATCGGCCAGCGCTTTTTGCAGCAGGCGGATCTCGTTGATCGAGCGCAGCTGCGCCCCGTCATGCAGGCTCTGGTCGAGCGAGACCATGCCGATGATGGGATCTTCGGCATAGACGTCGTACACACCCTCAAGGTAGGTGCGCACCGCATCCACCGGCGACAGGTCCTCGAACGGGATCTGCAGCAATCGCGCGTTCGTGGTGATCGAGATGTCTTTGAGCAGTTCCCAGTACAGCTCGTCCTTCCCCTTGAAGTAGAAGTAGACGATCTGCTTGCTGACCCCGGCGCGCCGGGCGATGTGTTCCACTTTGGTGCCGTCGAAGCCGTTGGCGCCGAATTCCTCGCGCGCCGCTTCCAGGATCTTGCGGATGGTGGCCAGGGGATCGCGCGTGCCGCGCGGTCGCGTCGGAGGGGGATCGTCGGTCACCGGGTCAGCCTACCAAGTTGCGGCACGCCGTGCCAGTTGCGCGGAAATATCGGGCGAACGTCCCGAACCGGCGTGCCTTACCCGGCGCGCACAACCTCGTGCAGCGAGGATTCGCGCACCGGCCAGCCGCCCTCGGTGCCTGGCGCGACGAACAGTTCGCGCTCCGCCACCATCATCGTGACGATGGCCGTGCGATCCACGAACAGCACCTCGTCTTCGGCGATGGCGCGCATCACCGGTGAATCCGCACCCACTTCTGCCAGATCCGCCGGATCGACCCAGAATTCCGGCATGCCATCGAAATCGCACGCCGATCCCGCTTCCTGATCGCTGTCGAACACGTGGTTCTGGAAATAGAGCTGGAGGAAGTCGGCGGCGTTGTGTTCCACCAGCCCCACCTCGACATGGCGGGTGCGCCAGTGTTTTTGCGCCTGTGCGCGCGAAAGATCGGCGCGCCGTTTCAGCGTGACCATGATCTTGTTGGGCAAGGGCCGGCGGCCGATATCGTTGATCAGCAGGGCATCGACGTAAAGCTGTACGGTTCCGCCGTGATCGCGCACGCTGGCGGCAAAGCCATCGGCGCTGGCGCGATCCGCAAACCACGCTTCGATGATCGCGACAAACGGTGGCGGCGCATCGGCACCGCCGCGCACGTCGACCGGCAGCACTTCGTTGAACACCAGACGTTGCAACCCGGCAACGCCCGCTGCCAACTGGCCGGAGACAAATGCCTCCCACGCCGCGCCCGTTTGTGCGGGGCGCAGCAGCGAAATCAGCTTTACCGATCCTTCCATACGATCCCATCCGTTATCGTTCTGCGCACTTGGCGAAAGTCTATGCCGCAGTTTGTGTGCGCACAATGGCGGCGGGGCGTTCATGGACCAGCGCCAGCACAAGGTTCCCCACCGCCGGGCAGGTCACGCGGCAGGTTCGTCCCGTTCTTTTTGCGCAACACACGCCGCCGCGACCAAGCCACCGCATGGATCGGGTGACGCACAATTTCGAGAGGACCATGCCCATGATCAAGGAAGACGACCGGCCCGAAAGCAAAGTCGATCTCACCGGCCGCAGCGCCATCGTAACTGGCGCGGGATCGGGCATCGGCCGCGCGATCGCGCTGACGCTCGCGCGCAGCGGCGCCGAAGTGATGGTCAACGACATCATCGGCGACCGCGCGAACGAAACCGTCGCGATGATCGCAGCCGCGGGCTGCAAGGCGGCGGCCAATGTGTCCGACATCGCGGACGAGAACGCGGTGGCCGGCTTTGTCGGCGATGCCATGGCGCACTGGGGGAAGATCGACATCCTGTGCAACAACGCCGGGATCATGGACAAGATCGAGTTCGTCGAGGACGTGTCCACCGAACTGTGGAACCGCGTGTTCGCGGTCAACGTCACCGGCCAGTTCTTCGTGATGCGCGCGGTGCTGCCGCACATGCGCGCGGCGCGCAAAGGCGCCATCGTCAACACCGTGTCGGAGGCGGGCTTGCGCGGTGGCGCGGCGGGCGCGACTTATGTCGCCGCCAAGCACGCGCTGGCGGGCCTGACCAAGAGCGTGGCGTGGAGCCATGCCAACGAAGGCATCCGCTGCAACGGCATCTGCCCCGGCGCGATCGAAACCAACATCACCGGCGGCCTCGGCCTGGAGGCATTCGATCCGCGCGGCCTGGCGCGGGCAGGGCCGGTCATGGCGCTGTGCGAGCGCGCCGCCGGGCCGCAAGCCATCGCCAACGCCGCGCTGTTCCTGGCATCGGACGCGGCCTATTACATCAACGGCGTGATGCTGCCGGTCGATGGCGGCTGGATGGCGGGGTAGGTACGGCGCGTCCACCCCGAATCCTGCTTTCCGGGCTACCGCAGCAGCGATGCATTCGCGTTTACCCATCCAAAGAAAGGTGGCGCGACGGCCCCGCGTGCATCTAGAGGCGGCACACCTGTCTGCATGAGGAGTTTTCGATGCGGTTCGTTCGATACGATGACGGCGGCACCCCCCGCCTTGGCCTGGTTCGCGGCGAGGCGATCGTGTCGCTCGCGCCCATCGCGGACCGCTATCCCACCATGCACGCCATCATCGAGGGCGGCGACGCTGCGCTCGCTGCCGCGCGGGGCGTGCTCGACACCGGCGCCGATGCGCTGGCGCTCAAGGATGCGACGCTGCTCGCCCCGATCGAACGGCCGAGCAAGTTCCTGGCGATCGGCATGAACTATGCCAAGCACCTCGAGGAAGCCGACCGCCTCGGCGTGCCGCGCTTTGCCCACCAGGTGTGGTTCAACAAGCAGACGACCTGCATCGCCGGCCCCTATGACACGATCGATCCGGGCGTGACCGAAAAGCTCGATTACGAAGTCGAACTCGGCGTCGTGATCGGCAAGACCGCCAAGAAGGTCAGCGAAGCCGACGCCAAGGATTATGTGTTCGGCTATTTCGTGCTGAACGACGTTTCGGCGCGCGACTGGCAGTTCCATTCGAACACGATGACCATGGGCAAATCGTTCGACACCCACGGCCCGATGGGCCCGTGGATCATCACCGCCGATGAAGTGCCCGATCCGCACGCGCTCGACTTGCGCTGCTATGTGAACGACGTTTTGCGCCAGTCGAACAACACCGGCAACATGATCGCGAACGTGTGGGCGCAGATTGCCTACCTCACCACCGCGTTCACCCTGCTGCCGGGCGACCTGATCGCCACCGGCACGCCCGAAGGTGTCGCCGCCGGTATGGAAACCCCGGTGTTCCTCAAGCCTGGCGACGTGATCCGTTGCGAGGTCGACGGCATCGGCGCGATCGAGAACAAGGTGGTCGAACCGGCCTGATCGGGCCGGGCGGCAACGCCAGCAACAACGAAAAAGGCCTCGCGCGGTTGAAGCGCGGGGCCTTTTTTACGCCCGATGGAAGCGCCGCGCTACTTCGACTGCCCGGTCCCGCTCCCGGTAGCTGGCATCAACATGTTCGACATGCCGCCGTCGACCAGCACATCGATGCCGTTGATGTGGCCGGCTTGCGGCGAACACAGGAACAGGATCGCGCGGGCGACGTCCTCGGCGGTGCCGAGCTTGCCCAGCGGGATCGAGGATTCGCGCTGCTGGCGGCGTACCTCGTCGTCGTAGCCGGCCTTGGTCATCGGGGTATAGGTCGGCCCCGGCGAGACCGTGTTGCAGCGGATGCGGTCCGGGCCCCATTCGATGGAAAGCTGGCGCATCAGCATCAGCAGCGCTGCCTTGCTCGATGAATAGAAGCCCAGCGCGGGGGTGGGCTGCGTCGCCGACATCGAGGCGGTGGCGATGAACGCGCCGTGGCTTTCGCGCAAATACGGATGCGCCGCCTTGCCGATCAGCCAGGTCGCGCGGGTGTTGATCGCATAGATCAGCTCGAACTGCTCGACCGCCAGATCGACCAGCGCGCCGCCCATGATGATCCCGGCGTTCGAGATGACCGCGTCGATCCCGCCCATGTGCGCGATGGCGGCGTCAACGATGCGCGTGCCGCAATCGGGCGTGGACAAATCGACCACGGCGGTCGCTGCGCTCGCGCCGATGGCATCGGCCACCGCAGTCAGGTTGGCCGCATCGCGATCGGCCAGCAGCATCTGGTGGGCGCCGGGAATGGCGCTGCCGTCCGCGAGCAGTTCCGCGCAGGCGCGGCCGATGCCGCTCGCCGCCCCGGTGATGATGAAGCGCATCGGTTCAGTCCTTATTCGACGATGTTGAGTTCTTGGATGAGTTGCTGTCGGAG
>NZ_BCTW01000031.1 GCF_001590965.1 Novosphingobium lentum NBRC 107847 | reverse complement strand
GCGCCTTGGCCATCGCGGTCGTTTCGGTCGAGTAGTCGGTGTCCTGGATCCGCGAACGGGCGTCGGACAGGTTGGTGACGTTGCTGGTCAGGTTGTTGATCGCCGATTCGAGGCGGTTCTGACCGGCACCGAGCGAGGCGCGGTTGGCGGTGACGTCGGCAATCGCGGCATCGACGTTGTCGATCGTGGTGCTGGCCTTGGTCGCGTCGGTCACATCGAGCGCGGTGGCGCTGATCTTGGTGCCGTCGATCGCCTTGCTGGTCAGCGTGACCACATCGCCGGTGTTGGCGCCGGTCTGGATGTCGAACGTCTTGTCCGTACCAGCGGTCGTGCTGAACAGCGCGTTGCCGTTGAACTTGGTGTTTGCCAGCACATCGCCGACCTGCTGCGTCAGGTTGGTGACTTCCGACTGCATCGCGGTGCGATCCGACGCCTGATAGGTGCCCGACTTCGACTGCACGGCCAGTTCACGAACGCGCTGCAGCATGTTGGTGACTTCCGACGCGGCGCCTTCCGCCGTCTGCGCCAGCGAAATGCCGTCGTTGGCGTTGCGGATGCCCTGGCTCATGCCGCGAACCTGCGAGGTCATCGAGGTGGCGATGGCGAGGCCGGCGGCATCGTCCTTGGCCGAGTTGATGCGCATGCCGGTCGACAGGCGTTCCTGTACCGCGCCGAGCGCCTTGCTGGCCATGTTCGAAGCGTTGGCGGCCTTGAGTGCGCTGATGTTGGTATTGATAACGGTCATGTGAAAGCTCCCGTGGATGTGTCCCGAAAGGCCCGCCAAGCCGGTCAATCCGACGCAGCTGCCACAGCCAAGATCGGCAGATCGCCGCCGGGTTTAAGTCCCGTTTGATTTTGGGCCCGCCAGCACGGAGCTCTTCCCCCTCGCGAACGGGCACGCCGCTACGCAGTTACCCTTAGCATTAGCGCGCAGCTTAAAGTTTCGGCGGGCTTGACGGTTTCTGCGCGAAAAGGGGGCAGCCGGAATGGTTAAGTCGGGGGCCACAGAATGACGATTTCCAGGGACGAGAATGCCAGGAACGAGAATGGGCGCGACAACGCGCGGGGCGCTTTGATTTTCGCCGAGGGCACCGATCGCCGCCACGCGCCGCTGGTCCAGCGCATGGCTGCGGTGATCGATTCCTTCGGGCAGGAAGCGCCGGTGCAGTTGCGCGATGGTGGTAACCCCACTCCCGCCGCAGCGCGCTGCACCGTCGTTACCCTTCACCGCAACGCCGCCACCGGGCCCGCGATCGAGCGCGACGGCGCACGCCGCTTCACGCTGCGGTACGATGATGGCGCGGGCACGGCGGCGCTGGCGGCGCTGCTCGCCTGCTCGACCCGGCCCGGCGCGCCGATTGCGGCCGATCCCGAAAGCCTGTCGGTGCTGGCGCTGGCCGAGCGCCTCGCCGCCAGCGAGATCCCCGTGCTGATCAACGGCCCCACCGGCACCGGCAAGGAAGTGCTCAGCCGGTTTATCCACGATCGCTCGCCCCGCCGCGACAAGCCGTTCATCGGCGTGAACTGCGCGGCGATGCCTGAAACAATGCTGGAAGCGCTGCTGTTCGGCCACCAGAAGGGATCGTTCACCGGCGCCAATGCCGCGTCCGAAGGGTTCTTCCGCGCGGCCGACGGCGGCACGCTGCTGCTCGACGAGATTGCCGAGATGCCCCTGGCGCTGCAGGCCAAGCTGCTGCGCGCGCTGCAGGAAGGCGAAGTGCTGCCGCTGGGCGCGACCCAGCCGATCAAGGTCGATGTGCGGGTGATCGCCTGCGCCAACCGCGACCTGCCCACCGAAGTCGCCGAGGGCCGGTTCCGCGCCGATCTGTTCTACCGCCTCAACGTATTCCCGCTGGGCCTGCGCGCGCTGTGCGAACGGCGCGAGGATATTGCCCCGCTCGCGTTTGCGCTGCTGCTGCGCCATTGCCCGGCGGATCGCGCGGTGCCGTGGATCGACGATGCCGCGCTGGCCATGCTGGCGCAGCATCCCTGGCCCGGCAATGTCCGCGAGCTGGAGAACGTGGTGCGCCGCGCGCTGCTGCTGGTGGGCGACGGCACGCTGATCACGCCTGAACATATCGCGTTCGATCGCCCGGCGCGGCTGATGACCGATACCGTGACCACGACAACCATGGCCGAAACCGCGACCGCAGACGGCTCGAAGCTGAGCAACATCGTCCAGCTGTCCGAAGCCCGCGCGATCATGGATACGCTGGAGGCGTGCGGCGGAAGCCGCGTGGCGGCGGCGCGGCGGCTGGGCATTTCCGAACGCACGCTGCGCTATCGCCTGGCGAGCTTCCGTGATGCCGGGATTGCCATGGCAGGCGGCCGGCGATGAGCGGATTCGGGGGAATCGGCGGAGTCGGCGGAGCGGGCGGCGGTGCGGCCGGCCTCCAGCAGATCATCGCGCTGCGCCAGCAGATCATCGACCGGTCCAGCCTGCTGCAGGATTTGCGCGGGGCCGGGGCCGCTTCCGGCACCGCGCCGGCGCAGGATACCACGGCGACCCCGGCGGGCGGCTTCACCGGCGCGCTCAAGTCGGCGCTCGATACGGTCAACGCCAGCCAGAACCGCGCCGATGCGGCGACCGACTCCTATGAAAAGGGTGAGACGATGGACGTCGCCAAGGTGATGCTCGCGCGGCAGGAAGCCGGCGTCGGGTTCGAGGCGACGCTGCAGGTGCGCAACCGCCTGCTGTCGGCGTACCAGGATATCATGCGGATGGGGGTCTGATAGATGAGCGATCTCATGTCGTCCGGCACGCTGGCCGAACCGCAGGCCGGGCTGCTTGGCCCGCTGTCCGATCCGGGCGGTGGGTCCGCGCTGACCCGGCTCAAGGCGTTCGGCGCCCAGCCCGCGATCCGCCGCACGCTGCCGTGGTTCGGCGGCGTCGCCGCGATGGGCGCGACCGCGCTGCTGTGGTCGACCATGCACCCCGCGCCGCAGCGCATGCTCTACAGCGACCTCAGCGATTCCGAACGCGCGCAAGTTGCCGGCGCGCTCGACAAGGCGGCGATCGCCTATACCATCGACAATTCGACCGGCGCGATCACCGTGGCCGAGGACGATCTCTACAAGGCGCGCATGCTCGCTGCGTCCGACGGCGCGATCGCCACGCCCGAAACCGGGCTGCAGATGCTCGACAAGCTGCCGATGGGCGCCAGCCGCACGATGGAGGGCGACCGCCTGCGCGCCGCGCGCGAGCGCGAGCTGGAACTGACCATCGCCGAAATCGACGGGGTCGAGGCGGTGCGCGTCCACCTGGCCGAAGAACAGAAGTCGGTGTTCGTGCGCGATGCGATGCCGCCCACCGCTTCGGTCATGCTCAAGCTGAAGCAGGGCCGCCAGCTGTCCGACAGCCAGACCACCGCGATCGTCAACCTCGTCGCCGGATCGGTGCCGGGGCTGAACCTCGATGCGGTCAAGGTGATCGACCAGCACGGCCGGCTGCTGTCGGCACAGGGGGGCGGCGACAACGACCGGCTCGAACTGCAGGCGCGCATGGAAGAGAAGCTGCGCCAGCAGCTGGACCAGCTGCTCACCCCGATGCTGGGCGCGGGCAATTTTTCCAGCGAGATCCAGGTCGAACTCGACATGGATCAGGTCACCTCGGCGCGCGAAAGCTATGACAAGGCGGGCGTGGTCCGCAGCGAGACGCAGGCGCAGTCGCAATCGACATCGCCGGCGGCAGGCGCCTCGGGCGTGCCGGGCGTCTTGTCCAACACCCCGCCGCCCGCCACCACCGCGCAGCCGGGCGCCCCCACCGGGACGCCGACCGCAGCGCCATCGGGCGCGGCGCCCGCCAACGGCGAATCCTCCTCGACCAAGAACTACGAGCTCGGCCGCGAAGTTGCGGTGTCGAACGCCAGCCCCGGCAAGGTCAAGCGGCTGTCGGTCGCGGTGGCGCTCAGCGCGGCGACGATGAAGAAGGCCAAGCCCGCCGATATCGACCAGATCAAGCAGTTGGTCAGCGCGGCGGTCGGCGCCGATACCACGCGCGGCGATCAGGTCGCGGTGCAGGTGCGCGCGTTCGAGCCGGTAACGCTGGCGCCCGAGCCGTTCTACACCGCGCCGTGGTTTGCCATGGTGGTGCGCAACGCGGTGGCACTGATCGGGGTGCTGCTGGTGCTGCTGCTCGGCGTGCGTCCGCTGATCAAGGCCCTGCGCCGTGATCCGGCTGCGACCATGAACGAGGGTGCGGCGGGCGAAGAGGGCGCATCCGATGGCGAAGCGAACGCGTCGCCGCCGGTCGATCCGGTGACCGGCGCGGTCGATACCGCGCTGCTCAACCAGCAGATCGGGCTGGCCCAGCGCATGGTGCAGGAACAGCCCGAAAGCGCGCTCGCCGCGTTGCGCCAGATGCTCAAGACTCCCGAAGGCGAGGCTGCGCTGTGAGCGAGATCGAAACTTTTCCCGATGCCGACCGCGCGGCGGTGATGGTCATGCTGCTCGAAGATGCGCAAGCCGCCGAGATCCTCGCCAAGCTGGAGCCCGCCGAACTGCGGCTGCTGGGCGAACGGATGTGCGCGCTGGGCGAGATCGGCGCGGCGGCAATCGCGCAGTCGATCGCCGGATTCGTCGATCGCGCGGACCGCTACGGCATCGACGCCCATGGCCGCGTCGATCACGTACGCTCGCTGATGACGCGCGCGGTGGGCGAAGTGAAGGCCGACAGCCTGATGCAGCATATCGTGCCCGAAGCGCCCGCACCCACGCTGGAACTGGCGCGCTGGCTGACCTCGCAAGTGATCGGCCCGCTGGTGCGCGGCGAACACCCGCAGGCGATCGCGCTGCTGCTGGTGCAGCTCGATCCGCAAGTCGCGGCCGAAGTGCTGCATTCGCTGCCCGATGCGGTGCAGCCGCAAGTGGTCCATCGCATCGCCACGCTGGGGCCGGTCACGCCCGATGCCATCGCGATGCTGGACGAGCTGCTCGCCGCACGGATCGGCGAATTCCACGGCCAGGCCGCGCTGTCGATGGGCGGCCCGCGCGAGGCGGCGGACATCATCAACGCCTCGGCGCGCGCGGTGGAAAAGCGCGTGATGCCCGAAATCACCCGGCTGGACAAAGCGCTGGCCAAGCAGATCGAGAACGAGATGTTCAAGTTCGAGCATCTGTACGTGCTCGACGACAAGTCGATGGGCTCGCTGTTGCGCGAGGTCGAGAACGACACGCTGATCTCGGCGCTGAAGGGCATTGCCGACGACCAGCGCGAGCCGTTCCTGCGCGCGATGTCGAGCCGTGCCGCGGATGGCATCAAGGACGAGATCGCGGCGCGCGGGCGGATGAAGATGGCCGAAGTGGTCGAGGCGCAGAAGGCGATCGTCACCGCCGCGCGCAAACTTGCGGCCGAAGGCGTGATCGTGTTCGGCGCGGGCGACGACGATTATGTCTGACCGGTTCGCCGGTGCCGCGCCCGGACCGTCTCCCGGCACCTTCCAGCGCGGGTTCGGTGGCGGCAAGGGCGGCTTGGGTGTCGTTCAGGGTGGCTTTGCCCGCGACGCCCGGTTTGCCGCAGCCGACCCTGCTGCACCACCCGTTCCGCGCCCCGCCGAGGACCCCGTCGCCACCGCGTTCGCGCGCGGCCACGCCACAGGCTGCGCCGAAACGCTGGAGCAATGCGCCGCACAGGCCGACGCCGATGATGCTGCGCGCGGTGCCATCGCGCTGGCTCTGGCGCGCTTGGACGAGGCCGGAACGTCGCAACTGGCCGAACGCCTGCGCACGACCGTGATCGCGCTGTGCGAGGCCGCGATCGCGCCCGCCGCGCTCGATCATGCCGCCCTCGCGCGCCGCGTCGCCATCGCCGCTGCGATGCTGGCGCGCGCCGAGGATGCCCGTGTCATCCGGCTCAACCCCGAGGATATGGCGCTGATCGCCGCGCAAATGCCCGCGGGCTGGGCAATCGAACCCGATCCCGCGCTCGAACGCGGCGCGCTGCGCGTCGAAGGCGGGCAGGGCGGGGTCGAGGACGGTCCCGACCAGTGGCGCCGCGCCATCGTCGAGGCGCTCGACGCATGCTGACCGCGCTGGACGCGCAGCTCGACGGCCTTGCGCGCCGCCGCATCGATCTGGCGCCGCGCCGTTATGGCCTGCTCACCGCCTGCGACGGTGGTTTGCTCGAAGTCAGCGGGCTGTCGGTGCCGATCGGCGCGCAGTGCCGCATCGGCCATCCCGGCGCCGATGGCCGCGCTGCGCTGGGCGCCGAAGTGATCGGCTTTCGCAACGGCAACACGCTGATGATGTTGCTCGGCGATCCGGTGCTGTTGCGCCCCGGCGCGCGGGTGCGGCCCGAAGGACGGCCGGGCATGCTGCCGGTGGGCGAGGCGTTCCTGGGTCGCGCGGTCGATGGCGAGGGGCTGCCGATCGATGGTGGCGAACCGATCCGCGCGCAGGCGCAATGGCCGTCGGGCGGGGTGCGCGCGGGCGCGCTCGATCGCAGCCCGGTACGGCAAAGCTTCGATACCGGGGTGCGCGCGCTCAACGCGCTGACCACGTTCGGCGTCGGCCAGCGCATCGGTATCGTGGCTGGATCGGGCGTGGGCAAGTCGGTGCTGCTCGATATGGTGGCGCACGGCGCGCAGGCCGAGATCGTGATCGTCGGGCTGATCGGCGAACGCGCGCGCGAAGTGTCCGATTTCGTCGAGCGTCACATGGCGGGGGAAAAGCGCGGGCGCAGTGTGGTGGTGGCGGTGCCCGCCGATCATGCCCCCAACTTGCGCATTCGCGGCGCATTGCTCGCCGCCAGCCTGGCCGAATATTTCCGCAGCCAGGGCCGCCGCGTGCTGCTGATCATGGACAGCCTGACCCGCGTGGCGCACGCCGCGCGCGAGATCGCGCTGCTGCTGGGAGAACCCGGCGCGGCGCGCGGCTATCCCCCGTCGGCGCTGGCCACGATCACCAAGATCGTCGAGCGTGCGGGCAATTCGGCGGCCAGCGGCGGCTCGGTCACCGGGCTCTACACCGTGCTGGCGGACGGCGACAACCAGGACGATCCGGTGGTCGATACCGCGCGCTCGATCCTTGACGGTCATGTCGTGCTGTCGCGCGATCTGGCGCAGCGCGGGCAGTATCCCGCGATCGACATCGCCGCCTCGCTCAGCCGGGTGATGACCGACATCACCACGCCCGCGCACCAGACGCTGGCCCGCCAGTTTCGCGCGCTGGTCGCCAGTTACGAGGCCAACCGCGACCTCGTGATGATGGGCGCCTACCGATCTGGTGCCGATCCGGTGCTCGACCGCGCCATCATGATGCACGATGCGCTGTCGGCCTTCCTCGCGCAGCCGGCGGCCGAGATCGTGCCGCTCGCGCCCAGCATCGCCGCGTTGGGCGCGCTGCTCGGCGATGGCGGCGCCGCCGCATCATGAGGCGCGCCGCGCCATGAAAGCCGAACGCGCGCGGCTGGCCAGGTTGACCCGGCTCGAGAAGATCCGCGCCATCGCCCGCCAGACCGCGCTGGCCGAAGCCGGTCGCGCCGAAGGCACCCTGGCGCAGTTGCAGGCGCTGGCCGACCGCACCGCGCGGCTCGCGGGCGACTATGCCGCGCGCGACGATGCGGGCGATGCCGCCGCGCTCCGCCGCCAGTTCGCGTTCATCCACGGGCTCGATCGCATCGCCACGGGCACCCGCGCCGATGTCGCACAGGCACGCGGTGTGGCGGATGCCCGCGCGGCCGAAGCCGCCGCCGCCGAACGCCGTCGCGGCGCGGTGGAGGACCGCATGATCGAGCAGGCGCGCCGCATCGCGCGCAAGGCAGCCCAGACGCCCGTTTCGGGCACGCGCAAGGCACTTGGCACGGCCCTTGAATAGCTAGGTCCAAGGATTGCTCCGAAGGACCCCATGCGCATGATCGACCTGCCCGCCCTGTCCAGCCCATCGGCCATCGCCGCCACGGTGATCGCCGCCGTCGCGGTGCCCCAAGCCGCCGGGAACGCCCCGTCCGTGGCGTTCGGGTCGGTGCTGGCGGCGCAAGGTCCGGCAGTGGCGCCAGCAGCGGTGACCGATCTCGGAGCGATCGCGTCCCTGCCGGGCAATGCGGCAGTACCGGCAAACCCTTTGCCGCCCGGCGGCAAGATCCTGCCGGTTGCCGCCCGGATCGCGACCACAGGTCTGTCTGCCGTCGCAGCCCCGGTCGCACCGGCAATCACTCCAGCAACCAAACCGGCAAGCGCATCCCCCATCGTGGCTTCGGTCGTGGCTTCGGTCGTGCCTGCTGATCTGCTCCCAACGCCGCCTGCCGGCGCGCCGACGCCGCTGGCTGCAGGGACCGTCGCCCCTGACCCGCTTGCGCCAGACGACGCTGCGCAGCAGTCCGCAAGCTCCGCACCGACCGACAGCGGCGCCACGCGCGCTCGCGCTCCGCTCGGGGGTGAGCGGCTGGCCGTCGCCCAAGCCGCCCCGGCGCGCGTAGGCCGCTCCGTGCGGGCAATCATCGACGGGCCTGCCACCCCGGACGAGGCGGATACGTCGGGCCCGGATATTACGCCGGATCCGGCCATTGCCGCGCTGCTGGCGCAGCCCCTTCCACCGATTTTGCCCGCGACCTCTGCAACGCCAAGCGACGCGCCGCAGGCCGCAGTGCCAGCACCCGCCGGACGGGATTCGGTCTCCGCCGCCGCCACGCGCCAACCGCAGTTACGTCAGCCGCAGTTGCGCCAGCCGGTGGCCGATGTACGCGCCGCCATGCCGAATCCGGCCGCAGTCGGTGAGCGCGCTGCCCCCACCCCGGAGTACCCGGCGGCCCCGGCATCGCGCCGTCCCGCCGGGCTGGCGTCCGCCGTCGCGCTGGCGCAGGCCGCCGTGCTGACGCGTCCCTTGGTCGAGGCGGACCGCGCGCTGCCGTCCACTACGCCGCTGGTGGCATCGTCCGGCGCATTGCCTCAAGCTGTGCCGACGCAGCGAGTCCTGCTCGACGCAGCTGCGCCCGTGACACAGTCCCTGTCCGGCCAGACTTTCGCGCAGCAGTCACGCGCGGTGCCCGATGCGGCGGCGCCTGTCGCAACCACTGCGGTCGCCGCGGCGATGCGATCGGCTCGCGGTGCCGGACGTGTGGTCGAAGCCGCGCCGCCTGCGGGCGATCGGGCCAGCGACGCATCCGGTGCCGTCTTCGCCGCGTCGGCTCCCCTGGTCCAGACCGATCCCGCGTTCGCTGCCACCGCGTCGGTGCCGTCGGCTGCGCGCCCGGTCGATTTCGCCACGCTGGTCGATGCGATCGATCGCGCGCGCGCGCATGCCGCGCCGCATTCGGTCAGCGTGTCGCTCGCCCATGCCGAGTTCGGCGCGGTGTCGCTGCGCTTTCGCCACGACGATGACGGGCTGAGCGTGGCCATGGCCAGCGCCGACCCCGGCTTTGCGCGCGCCGTGGCTGCTTCCTCGCCCACCGCCGCCCTGCTGGATCAAACCCGATCGGACCGGCGTGAACCGGATCAGCAGTCGAGCGCATCGCTGAACATGTCGGCCAATCCCAACTCCAACCCGTCGTCCTCGTCCCCGGGCTCGTCCTCATCCGGACAGGCGATGGGTGATGGCGAGCGCGGCACGGCGCGCCGGTCCACCCCGGGGTCGGTCGCCACCGACCGCAACGAGGGCGCCGCGCCCGGCGCAAGTGCCGGTCCGTCCAGCGAGCGCGGCATCTTTGCCTGATCCCATTCGACCGAACCAACCGACACCAGATCGCGCACACCAGATTACAGCAGGGGAACCACGATGAGCACCGAGAAGAAGGACAAGGAGGCCAAGCCCAAGAAAGGCAAGGGCATGATCATCAAGATCGCGATGGCGCTCGGGCTGGTCGGCGCGGGCGGCGGCGGGGTGTTCGCGATGGTGCAGTCTGGCATGGTCGGCGGCGGCAAGGCCGCGGTCAAGGAAGACAACCGCCCGAAGCTGATCCGCAAGGGCGAGGAAGATCCGTTCGCACCCAAGGCCGAGGGCGGCAAGGAAGGCGAAGGCGCCGCCGATGTCGAGGGCGATGGCGGCAGCGAATACCGCACAGTGTACTATGGCTTCGCCGAAGAATTCACCTCCAACCTGCAGAACTCCACCGCGCTGATCCAGGTGAGCCTGGCCTGTTCCACCCGCCGCGACGGGCGCGTGCTGCTGTGGCTGAAGAAGCACGAGCTGGCGATCCGTTCGGAAATGCTGGTGGTGCTGGCCGACACGCCCGAGGAAGACGCGCACAGCTCGCAAGGCAAGGAGCGGCTGCAAAAGCGGCTGACGGCGGCGATCAACAAGGTGCTGACCGAAACCGAAGGCTTCGGCGGGATCGACGCGGTCTACTTCAAGTCGTTCCTGGTGCAGTGAAGCCGGTTGCGTGAAACCCGAACGTCACTTCATTGCAGAACGCGCGATCGCGCAGCACTGCGCCGCGCTGCTGCGGCCCGGTCCCGGCCCGGCCGAGCTGCTGCCCGCGCTCGCCCGCGCGGGGGAGCGGCTGGCGCACGCGTTGCGCGCCGCGCTCGTGCCGCTGCTCGGCGGGGACCCGCCCGCGATCGACTGCAGCGCGCCGGTCGAGATCCTTTACGCCGATTTCGCCGCGACGATCGCGCCGCTGGCGGCCAACAGCCTGCTCGTGGCCGGTGCGCAAGCCGCGCCGCTGCTGACCACGGTCGATGCCGGCGCGGTGCTGCGGCTGGTCGATCGCGCGTTCGGCGGGCCGGGCGAGGCACCCGATCCCTTGCCCGAGGAATTTCCGGTGTCGGCCGACCTGATCGTGGCCCGGCTCGAAGCGGTGATCGCCGCGCGGCTGGCGGCGGCGCTGGGGGCCGACCGCGAGGGCGCGATCCGCTCGCTGCGCCGCGACGGCAGCCTGGCCCATCTTGCGCCGTTTGCCCCGGCGACGCGGCTGGCGACGATCGTGCTGACGATCAGCCAGCCCGGACGCGCGCCGTGGACGATGGCGCTGGCGTTTCCGTTGGCGACGCTGGGCGAACTGTTCGGCCATGGCGAACGACCGCCCGCCGCGCGGCTGGCCAACCAGCGCGCGGCCGATCCGGCCAGCGCACCGTTTGCCGACATGCCGCTGCCGATGATCGCGCTGCTGGTCGACATGGCGATGCCGCTGTCGGCGATTTCCGCGCTCGAGCCGGGACAGATCCTGCCGGTGTCGGTGGCGCGCAGCGTGCCGTTGCGGATCGGCGACCGCGCCGTCGCGCGCGGCACCATCGGCGCGGTCGACGATCGCGTCGCCGTGCAGATCACCCACATTTCCTGATTTTCCGAGAGGACTTTTGATGACATTCCACACCCGCGGCTTCGATTTCCTCAAGGATGTCGACGTCCGCCTGACAGTCGAGCTCGGGCGCACCGACATGAAGCTGCGCGACGTGCTGTCGCTGGGCGAGGAAAGCGTCGTGACGCTCGACCGGCTGACCGACGAACTGCTCGACGTGATGGTCAACGGCAAGCTGATCGCGCGTGGCGAAGTGGTTGCGCAAGGCGACCGTTTCGGGCTGCGCATCGTCGAGTTGATCGGGGTGCCGCGCGCCGATGATGCGGCTGCCGAAGACCGGACCGCCTGATGCTGTGGTATCTCCTCAAGCTCGCCGTGCTGCTGCCGCTGATCGCCGGGCTCGCCTGGGGCAGCCTGAAGCTGGCGCGGCGGATGCAGGTGCGTGCGACGGCGGCGCAAGGCCCGCGTGCGGTGCGCATCGTTGAAACGCAAATGTTGTCGCCCACGCTGCGGCTGGCGGTGATCGAATTCCACGGCCGCGAAATCCTCGTCTCGGCCAGCAAGGGCGGGCTGGTGCGGCTGGCCGAAGCGCCCGCACGGGCGCGGGTCGAGGGGGACGCGGCGTGAGCACGATGTCGTTGACTCTCCTTCTCTTCCGGGGCGGGGCTGGGGGTGGTGCCTCTCGGCAGACGCGGCGTTTGGGGAACGTCACCAACCCAACCCCTCCTCTGAAGAGGAGCGGCTGCAAGGCCGCCGTCGCCGTTCTGCTCCTCGCCCTGCTGCTGATCCCGGCGATCGCCCACGCCGCGGCCCCGGTGGTCGCGCCCGCTGCCGTGCCCGGCGCGCTCGACCGCGCGTTCGGCGAAGTCGCGGGCAAGTCGGGCGGCAGCCTGTCGCTGTCGCTGCAGCTGCTGCTGGTCATGGGCCTGCTCACGATCCTGCCCAGCCTGATCCTGATGATGACCAGCTTCACCCGCATCCTGGTGGTGCTGTCGATCCTGCGCCAGGCATTGGGCCTGCAGCAATCGCCGCCCAATCAGGTGCTGATCGGGCTGTCGCTGTTCCTGTCGCTGTTCGTGATGGCGCCCACGCTCGACACGGTCAACGCCACCGCGATCAAGCCTTACGCCGCCGGCACGATCAACGCCGAACAGGCGATCGCGGCGGGCGGCGGGGTGTTCCATGCGTTCATGATCCGCCAAACGCGCGAGCACGATCTGCACATGTTCGCCGACATGGCGCGCGCGCCCAAATTCGCCGGCACCGCCGACGTGCCGTTCTCGATCCTGCTGCCCGCGTTCGTCACCAGCGAGCTGAAGACCGCATTCCAGATCGGGTTCATGCTGTTCCTGCCGTTTCTGGTGATCGATCTGGTGGTGTCGTCGGTGCTGATGAGCCTGGGCATGATGATGATGTCGCCCACGGTCGTTTCGCTGCCGTTCAAGCTGCTGCTGTTCGTGCTGGTCGATGGCTGGTCGCTGCTGATGGGCAGTCTTGCGGCGAGTTTCGGCTGATGGAGGACTCTGCCTCGCTGCTGTCGCTGGCCGACCGGATGCTGTGGGTGACCATGCTGGTTGCCGCGCCGGTGCTGATCGCCAGCCTGGTCATCGGGCTGGTCGTGGGCGTGATCCAGGCCGCGACGTCGGTCAATGAACAGACGCTCACGTTCGTGCCCAAGCTGGCGGTCACCGCGCTGGTGCTGGTGGTGCTGGGCGGATCGATGCTGGCGCTGGTCGGCGATTTCATGCGCGACATCTTCGCTGCCATCGCCGGGATCACGCGATGATGGCTGCGGGGAACACCCGATGATCAGCCTGAACTTCGGGTTCGGCCCGGTCGAGGCGGAGTTCTGGCGCCTGCTGTTCGCGATGACGCGGATCGGCGCGGCGCTGTTCGCCGCCCCGCTGTTCGGCGCGACATCGGTGCCCGCGCAGCTGCGCGTGATCGTGGCGGGCGCCATCGCCGTGCTGGTCTGCGCATGGACGCCGTTGCAGCCGCCGGCCGAACTGCTGTCGCTGCCCGGCCTGCTCGCCACCGCCAACGAGGTGGCGATCGGGCTGGCGCTGGGTTTCGTGCTGCAGCTGTCGTTCGCCGCGCCGACCATCGCGGCGGAACTGATCGGCGGCGGCATGGGCATGAGCATCGCCACCGCCGCCGATCCCAGCAGCGGGGCGCATTCGCCCGCATTGGGCCAGTACTTCGGCGTGGTGCTGACGCTGATTTTCCTCGGCACCGGCGCGCAGCTCAACTGGATCGCGCTGCTGGTCCACAGTTACGAGGCGTTTCCGCCCGGATCGGCGTGGTTCGCGCCCGACCGGCTGACCCTGCTTACCGGCTTCGGCTCGTCGATGTTCGTCACTGCCATCGCCATCGCGCTGCCGGTCACGCTGATCCTGCTGCTGGTGCAGCTGGCGACCGGCGTGATCAGCCGCTCGGCGCCCAGCCTCAACCTGTTCTCGCTCGGCCTGCCCGCCGGCGTGCTGGCGGGGCTCGCCGCGCTGATCGCGGCCGCGCCGCTGCTGTCCGACCGGCTCGCGGATGTCTCCGCCACCGCCGTGACGCAGGCCGCCGCGCTGGTCGCGAAATAGGAATGTAGCGATGAGCGAGGCCCCCCGATGAGCGAGGACTCTGGCGAAAAAACCTTCGCCCCAACCGAAAAGCGCAAAACCGACGCGGCGAAAAACGGCGACGTGCTGCGCTCGCGCGAACTGGCGACGGCGGTGGGCATGATGGTCGGCGCGGTGTGGCTGCGGCTGGCGGGGCCGTGGATGCTGAGCGCGATGTCCGACACCTTGCGCACCGGGCTGACGTGGGATCGCAGCGCGATCGAGGATTTTTCGCCCGGCCGCACCCTGCTGGAGGCGCTGAAGGGCGTCCTGCCGCCGCTGCTGGTGCTGGGCGTGCTGGTGCCGATCGCCGTGGTCGGCTCGCAACTGGGGTTCAGCAACGGCAAGTTTCTGCCCGCCAACCTTGCGCCCAAGGCCTCGCGCATCAATCCGCTGTCGGGGCTGAAACGCGTGTTCGGCACGGGCGGCTGGATCGAACTGGCCAAGGGGCTGGCCAAGCTCGTGCTGCTGGGCACGATCGCCTATGAATGGGCGCGCGGACGGGTCGCCGGGCTGATCGGGCTGGGCGCAGGGCCGGTCACGCCGCAGCTGGCGTTCGCGTGGGACACGATTACCTCGCTGCTGTTCGCGCTGGGATCGGGGCTGGTGCTGATCGCGATGATCGACTTTCCGATCCAGTTCGTCCGCCGCTTCTTCCGCCTGCGGATGAGCCACCAGGAACTGCGCGACGAAAGCAAGGAAGCCGAAGGCTCGCCCGAAAAGAAGGCCGCGATCCGGGGGCGGCAGCGCCAACTCGCGCTGGGCGGGGTGCATCGCGCCATGGCCGAGGCGCAGTTCGTCATCACCAACCCCACGCACTTCGCGGTCGCCATGGCGTATGACCCGTTGCGCGCGCAGGCACCGATCGTGCTGGCCAAAGGGCGCGGGGAAAAGGCGCTGGCGATGCGCGAACTCGCCGCCGAACGCGCGCTGCCGGTGCTCGAATACCCCGCGCTCGCGCGCTCGGTCTATTTCACCACGCGCGAGAACCAGGTGATCCGCGAAGAGCTGTACGGCGCGGTGGCGGCGGTGCTGGCGTTCGTGCTGTCGCTGAAGCGCGGCGATCACGTCCCGCCGCCGCTGGTCGAGGTGCCCACCGCGCTGCGGTTCGATGCCGAAGGCCGGCCCGATGCGCGAAAAGCCGCTTAACTCCCCCCGCCAGCGGACGTCCTCACTGCCATGGTAACCTCGACCACCTCAACGACCGCCGCGTCCACCACCTCGTCGCTCGTTTCGGCGCTGGGCGGGGGCAGCGGCATCGACATGCAGGCGCTGGCGACCAACCTCTCAGTCGCGCAGTTCGCGGCGCGCAACGCCCAGATCGACAACCAGAGCGCCACGCTCGATCGTGAAATCTCCGCCGCCTCGACGATCAAGAGCAAGCTGCTCGGGCTGTCGACCGCGCTGGGTGACCGGGTGCGGACGGGCGACCTCGCGCCGCTGCCCAGCATCGCCAACACCGCGGTCGCGACCCCCAGCCGGGGCACGCTGACCGGCACGACCGGATCGTACTCGCTCGAGGTGACGAGCCTCGCCGCCAGCCAGACGCTGACCACCTCCAGCTTCGCCGCATCGACCACCCCGGTCGGCTCGGGCACGCTGACGCTGCACTTCGGCACGATTGCGGGCACGGGCACCGGCGCCACGTTCACCGAGGACACCGCCCACGCTGCCGTGCCGCTCAGCATTGCCGCAGGCGCGACGCTGGCCGATGTCGCATCGGCGATCAACGGCAGCAACAGTGGCGTCTCGGCGTATGTCGCCAACACCGCCAACGGCGCGCAGCTGGTGCTCAAGGGCCAGCAGGGCGCGGCCAACGGCTTCACCCTGGAAGCGAGCGAAACCCCCGGCGACCCCGGCCTCTCGGCGCTGGCCTGGACCCCCGCCGCAGCGCCGGCGAAGCTGATCGCCCGGTCCGCCGACGCCGCGTTCAAGCTCGACGGCGTGGCGATGACCAGCCCGACCAACACGCTGACCGACGTTGCCCCCGGCCTGTCGCTCGCGCTCACCGGCACCAACCCCGGCGCGCCGACGCAGATCGGGTTCAGCGACGCGACCAGCGCTATCACCGCCGCGATGACCGACCTGACCTCCGCGCTCAACGACATCATGGCCGAAATCGCGACCGACAGCGATCCCACCGGCGGCGACCTGTCGAAAGACAGCGGCACGCGCACGCTCAAGCGCGCGTTCGGCGCGCTGGCCGGCACCGTGGTGATGCCCAATGCGCCTGCCGGAACGCCGCGCACGTTGAGCGATCTCGGGCTGGCGACCAACCGCGACGGCACGTTCACGCTCGATACCACCCGGCTGACCGCCACGCTGAAATCCAACCCGGCGGCGGCGGCAGCGATGTTCACCAACGGGCTGTACGGCGTCTATTCGACGGTCGACGCGCTGGCGCGCAAGGCCACGGCGGCGAGCGATCCGAACGCGCTGGGCGGATCGATCACGCGCTACACCGCGCAGAAAGCCAAGCTGGCGACCACCAAGACCACTATCGCCGCCGACCAGGAAAAGCTGCGGCTGAGCCTTTCGACCCGCTTTGCCCATGCGGATTCCAACATCACACAGTCGCATTCGACCCTGTCGTTCATCCAGGGCCAGATCGCGGTATGGAACAAGAGCGGAAACTGATGCTGCTGCGCCGTGACCCTTGCGAAGCCTATCGCCGCGTCGATTTCGACGCCCGCGTCAGCGGCGCCGATGCCCGCGAACTGGTGAATTTGTGCCTGGAGCAGCTGACCGGCTCGCTCGACCGGGCGCTGTTCGCCGCGCAATCGGGCGACAACGCGATGAAAAGCGCGGCGCTGACCCGCGCGGTCGCCTCGCTCACCGCGCTGCACATGGGCGTCGCCCCCGAAGGCGCGACGGGAGAGGCCTTGCTGCAGTTGTACGGCGCGGCGCGGCGGTCGGTGCTCGACAGCGCGGTGCATTTCGATGCCGAGCGGCTGGCGACGATCCGCCGCGATTTCGAGGAAATCCGCCAGGCCATGCGGCGCAGCATGGTCGGTTGAGCGGGCGCGAGGCGCCGCACGCGTCAGTCGCCCTGCCTTGCATCCGGCATGCCGCTTCCCCGCGAAGGCGGGGAAGCACGGCGGGACGCGAATTGTATTCAATTGTAATACGCTGGTCGGGCAGCATCGCCTGCTCGTCGAACGGACCGCCATGGTTGCAATGGCATGCGCCAAGGGCGGGGGATGATATTGCACCGGCGCTTGCTCCTGACTGCGGCCTTCATTGCGACAAGTCCGCAGGCGGTCCTCGCCGCGCCCGCGACTGCGCCGGCGGCAACAGCTACCGTTCCCCCCGATCCCGCCGTGGCGCCCGCCCCGGTGGCGACGACGACCGTGGCCCCACCCGGCGCGCGCGCCGCGCAAGGCAAGGCGGTGTTCACCCCCGCCGACTTTGCCCGCTTTGCGCCCAAGACCGCGCTCGACATGCTCAAGCAGCTGCCCGGCTTCTCGATCCGCGACGCCGAAACCGCGCGCGGGCTGGGGCAGGCGAGCGGCAACGTGCTGGTCAATTCGCGGCGGCTGTCATCCAAGTCGGACGACATCGCCACCCAGCTTGCGCGCATTCCCGCCTCCACGGTGGAGCGGATCGAGCTGGTCGATGCCGCCACGCTCGATATTCCCGGTCTGTCGGGCCAGGTCGCCAACATCGTCGCGGCATCGAAAGGGCTGTCGGGCCAGTTCTCGTGGGAGCCTGAATTCCGCGCGCATTACGCCCACCCGATGTTTACGCGCGGGCAGGTCTCGGTGAGCGGGCGCAAGGACTGGCTCGAATACACGCTGAGCATCGCCAACCTTGCCAACCACAGCGCCGCCGGTGGCCCGACGCAAATCCTCGATAGCAGCGGCGCGGTGATCGAAACCCGGCAGGATGTGTGGGCCGAGGATTACGAGGAGCCCAAGATTTCGGGCAAGTTCACCATCGACGGGCCGGGCAGCTCGGTCGCCAACATCAATGTGTCGGTGCAGCGGATCTACGATCACTACGGCCTGCACGGGCTTCGCACCCCGGTGGCGGGGACGCCGTTCGATTATTTCCTCGACGACCGCAACCGCGACGGCAACTGGGAACTGGGCGGCGACGTCGAGTTCCGGCTGGGGCCGGGGCGGCTCAAGCTGATCGGCCTCAACCACGAAAGCCACGAGCCGTTTTCCGAAACGGTGGTGGTGCGCCCGGTCGATGGATCGCCGGCCACGGGCGACCGCTTCGCGCAGACCGGCGACTTGTCCGAACGCATCGCGCGCGCCGAATACAACTGGAAACTGCTGGGCGCCGACTGGCAGCTGGCGGGGGAGGGCGCGTTCAACACCTTGCGCAACGTCGCCGCGATTGCCTCGCTCGATGCCACGGGGCAGTTCGTCGATGTGCCGTTCCCCGGCGGCACCGGCGGGGTCAGCGAAAAGCGCTACGACGCCAGCCTCAGCGCCAGCAAGCCGCTGAGCCCGAAAGTAACGCTTCAGCTGATCGTCGGGGCCGAGCGGTCCACGCTGATGCAGACCGGCGCCAACGGCCTCACCCGCAGCTTCTTCCGGCCCAAGGGATCGGCGTCGCTGGCGTGGAAGCCGTCGTCCAGCTTCGACCTCAGCGTGCGGTTGCGCCGCCGGGTGGGGCAGCTGTCGTTCTATGATTTCCTCGCGCGGCAGTTCCTCGACAACGGCAATGCCAATGCCGGCAATGCCGAGCTTGTGCCCCAGCAGGACTGGACGCTGGAGATCGAGGCGAACAAGAGCTTCGGCGCGTGGGGATCGACCAAGCTGCGCTTCACCGGGCGGCAGGTGGAAGACTACGTCACGGTCATCCCCATCGGCCTCACCGGCGAATCGGTGGGCAACGTGCCGCGCGCGCGGGTGCGCGTGATCGAAAGCAACACCACGCTGCAGTTCGATCCGATCGGCTGGAAGGGCGCCAAGCTCGATATCCATGGCCTGTACCAGTACACCCGCCTGCCCGACCCGCTCACCGGCAAGCCGATCGCCTATGGCGACATCACCGATCAGCTGCTCGAACTGAACCTGCGGCAGGACGTGCCCGGCACCAAATGGGCGTGGGGTTCCAGCGTGCAGTATTCGCACCAGACCGCCGCGTACCGGCTGGGCGAGATCGACCGGCGGTACGAAGGGCCGGTGTTCGCCTCGCTGTTCGTCGAGAACAAGGACGTGTTCGGGCTGACCGTGCATGCCGAAGTCGGCAATGTGATCAACGCCCGCAGCAAGCGCGACCGGATCGTCTACACCGGCCGCCGCGACACCAGCCCGATCGCCTTCATCGAGGCACGCAACCGCCTGATCGGGCCGATCTTCTCGTTCCAGGTCAAGGGCACGTTCTGACCGGATTGCGACGGCTGCGTGGCGGAGCTTTGCGCTCGCGCCGCGATGCGTTAGGCATCGGGCCATGGCAGTTGTTGCAGTCTACAGCGTGAAGGGCGGGGTCGGGAAATCGACGATCGCGGCGAGTCTGGCGTGGAGCGCGGCGACGCTGTCGCGCCGTCAGACGTTGCTGTGGGATCTCGACGTGCAGGGCGCGGCGGCGTTCCTGACCGGCTGCGATGCGGCCAACGGCAGCCGCGCCGCCTCGATCTTCACCCGCGATCTCGAACCCGATCAGCTGATTGTTCCCACGCCGTACGACCGGCTCGACCTGCTCCCGTCGGACGACAGCCTGCGCCGGCTGGAATCGCTGTTTGCGATGATCGGCAAGCGGCGGCGGCTGGCGCGGCTGACCGAGATCCTGTCGCAGCGCTACGAACGCATCGTGCTGGATTGCCCGCCCGCACTCAACGAGCTGAGCGCGCAGATCATCCGCGCCGCGACGCTGATCGTGGTGCCATTGCCGCCTTCGCCGCTTGCGCGCCGGGCGCTCGAGGCCATCCGGGGCGAGCTGGCCTATCACCACAAGAAGCACCCGCCGCTGCTGCCGGTGCTGTCGATGGTCGACATGCGGCGCAAGCTGCACCGCGATACCGTGGCCGAACTGCCCGACTGGCCGATCATCCCGATGGCCAGCCAGATCGAGCAGATGGCCGCCCGCCGCGCGCCGATCGGCAGCTTTGCCGGCGCCAGCGAGCCGGGCCGGGCACTGGCGCGGCTGTGGACCGGGGTGGAGCGCAAACTGGTCGAGGGGTAGCCGCATCCCGCCGCGCATCACGCAATTGAAACAATTCGCGCGTTAGGGACGATGGGGCTTGCCGCCTGTCTTAGGCTGGCGCTACCGTCTGGGGATTATGGCACTGCAACCGCTCAGCACCGCGACCCCCCTCCCGGTCGAGGATACGGCTCATCCGGCGGAGAAGCGCTATTTCAACCGCGAGCTGAGCTGGCTGCAGTTCAACCGGCGCGTGCTGGCAGAGGCGGCGAACACCGCCTACCCGCTGCTCGAACGGCTGCGCTTCCTCTCGATCTCGGGCGCCAACCTCGACGAATTCTTCATGGTCCGCGTCGCCGGCCTGCGCGGGCAGGTCATGGAAAAGATCGAGGATCCCTCGATCGACGGGCTCACCCCCAGCCAGCAGCTGCCGCTGATCACCGCCGAAGCCGACCGGCTGATGGCCGAGCAGCAGGCGCTGTGGCGCGAACTGCGCCCGCAACTGGCGACTGCCGCCGTGGAAGTGCTCGCGCTTTACCAGATCGACGCCGCCGCCGATGAGGAACTGGCCACGTTCTTCCGCGAACAGCTGTTCCCGGTGATCACCCCGCAGGCGCTCGATCCGGCGCACCCGTTCCCGTTCATCCCCAACCTGGGCCTGTCGATGCTGTTCCAGCTTCGCCGCAAGAGCGATGGCGAGGCGATCCGCGAACTGATCATGCTGCCCGCCGCGCTGCCCCGCTTCTTCGTGTTTGCCGAAGGGCACCGCTGCGTGCCGCTGGAAACGGTGCTGCGCCATTTCAGCGAGCGGCTGTTCCCCGGCTACGAGATCGTCGGATCGGCCGCGTTCCGGGTGATCCGCGACAGCGA
The DNA here is from genome assembly GCF_001590965.1 of Novosphingobium lentum NBRC 107847. GTDB lineage: Bacteria > Pseudomonadota > Alphaproteobacteria > Sphingomonadales > Sphingomonadaceae > Novosphingobium > Novosphingobium lentum. Next base: position 11,143 of record NZ_BCTW01000031.1, on the reverse strand, counting down.
CATCGAGATCGAGGAAGAGGCCGAAGACCTCGTCCGCTACTTCCGCAGTGCGATCAAGCGCCGCCGCCGGGGGCGGGTGATCCGGCTCGAGGCCGAAAGCGCGATCCCGCCCGAACTGGCGCGGCTGATCGCGCACGAACTGGGCAGCGACGATGCCGTGGTGACCGAGACCGAAGGCTTCCTCGGCATTTCGGACCTGGGCCAAATCGTCGATTTCGAACGGCCCGACCTCAAGTTCGCGCCCTACCTGCCGCGCTTTCCCGAGCGCATCCGCGAGCATGACGGCGATTGCTTCGCCGCGATCCGCCAGAAGGATATCGTCGTCCACCACCCGTACGAAAGCTTCGACGTGGTGCTGGCGTTCCTGCGCCAGGCCGCCGAAGATCCCGACGTGCTGGCGATCAAGCAGACGCTGTACCGCGCGGGCAAGCAGGGGGCGGTCATCCGCGCGCTGTGCGATGCGGCCGAAGCGGGCAAGGCGGTGACCGCCGTGGTCGAACTGAAAGCCCGTTTCGACGAGGAGCAGAACCTGCAGTGGGCCGCCCAGCTCGAACGCTCGGGCGTGCAGGTGGTCTACGGCTTCATCGAGATGAAGACCCACGCCAAGATCAGCCTGGTCGTGCGCCGCGAAGGCAAGGCGATCCGCACATATTGCCACTTTGGCACCGGCAACTACCACCCGGTGACCGCGCGCACGTACACCGACCTGTCGTTCTTCACTGCCGATCCCAAGGCGGCGCGCGATGCCGCCGAAGTGTTCAACTACATCACCGGCTACCTCGAGCCGCAGGACCTGCAACTGCTGGCGGTCAGCCCGATCGACTTGCGCGAGAAGCTGTTCTGGCTGATCGACCGCGAGATCGAGAACGCGCGCGCCGGGCGGCCGGCGGGCATCTGGGCCAAGATGAACTCGCTGTCGAACCGCGCCGCGATCGACAAGCTGTACGAAGCGAGCCAGGCCGGCGTGCCGATCACGCTGGTAGTGCGCGGGGTGTGCTGCCTGCGGCCGGGCGTGCCGGGCCTGTCGGACACGATCACGGTCAAGTCGGTGATCGGCCGGTTCCTGGAACACAGCCGCATCTGGTGCTTTGCCAACGGCGCGCTGCTGCCCAGCCGCAAGGCCGATGTGTACATTTCCTCGGCCGACTGGATGAGCCGCAACTTCGAACGCCGGGTCGAATATGCGCTGCCCTTGCGCAACGCCACGGTGCACGATCAGGTGCTCGATCAGGTGATGGTCGCCAACCTGCTCGATGACGAGCAAAGCTGGCTGATGCAGGAAGACGGCAGCTATGTCCGCGCGGCGCCGGGCAACCCGCCGTTCAACCTGCACCGCTACTTCATGACCAACCCTTCGCTGTCGGGACGCGGTGCCGCGCTCGACACGGCTGGCGCTGTGCCCAAACTGTCCCTAAAACGCCGCCGGTGAACACTGCCGCCGGGCCGAAAGCCATCATCGATATCGGGTCCAACTCGATCCGCCTCGTCATCTTCGGCGGCGCTCCGCGCGCGCCGGTGGTGCTGTACAACGAAAAGATCATGGCGGGCCTTGGCAGCGGGGTGGTCGCCGGCGGCCGGCTCGATCCCGCCACGGTCGAGGTCGCGCTGGGCGGGCTGAGCCGCTTTGCCGCGCTGCTCAGCCAGATGGAGCTGGCCTCGCTCGATGTCGTCGCCACCGCCGCCGTGCGCGAGGCCGAGGACGGTGTCGCCTTCATCGAACAGGTCAAGGCGCTGGGGCTGCCCGCCCGCATCCTGAGCGGCGAGGCCGAGGCCGCCGGATCGGGCTATGGCGTGATCGCGGGGGAGCCCAACGCCGATGGACTGGTTGCCGACATGGGCGGCGGCAGCCTGGAACTGGTGCGCGTGCGCGACGGCGAGATCGCCGCGCGCGCCTCGTTCCCGCTGGGCGCGCTGCGCATCGCCGCAATCCGCGCGAACGGCGCGGGCAAGCTCAGAAAGCACGTTGTCAGCTCGCTCGCCGGGCTGGGCTGGCTGGCCGAATGCGCGGGCAAGCCGATCTACCTCGTCGGCGGATCGTGGCGCACGCTGGCGCGCGTGCACATGCACTTGTCCGATTTCCCGCTGCCGGTCATCGGCAACTACACGTTCGCCGCAACCGATGCGCGGCCGCTGTACGAAGCGGTGCGCGCGATGGACCGCGCCACGATCAAGGCGATCCCCCGGATCAAGGCCGCGCGCATTCCCTACCTCGATGACGGGGCCGGGCTGCTGTCGGCGCTGGTCGAAGTGGTGCGACCCGATCGCGTGGCGATTTCCGCGCTCGGCCTGCGCGAGGGGCTGCTGTACCAGCGGCTCACTCCCTACCAGCGCGCGTGTGATCCGCTGATCGAGGGCGTGCGCTATCTGGTGGCGGCGCAGCAGCAAGTGCCGGGCTACGCCGAAAGCCTCAACGACTGGCTCGAGAGTGCATTCGCCGATGCCGCGCCGCACTGGCGCCGGCTGCGCCATGCCGCCTGCCTGCTGCGCGGCACCGGCTGGTCGAGCAATCCCGATTTCCGCGCGCTGGGGGGCGAGGAACTGGCGCTGCACGGCAACTGGATCGGGGTGGGGCCATCGGACCGCGCGATGATCGCGCTGGCGCTGTACGTCGGCATGGGCGGCAGCGACACGCCGCCGATCCTCGACCGCCTGCTCGGCCCCGACGAGGCGCTGCAGGCGCGCGGCTGGGGCCATGCGATCCGCCTGGCGCAGCGCATATCGGGTGGTGCCCCCGGCGCGCTGCGGCGCACCGCGCTGCACCGCGAGGGCGCAGTGCTGCAACTCAAGGTGCCTGCGGACCTGGCTCCGCTCGCCGACACCACGCTGGCACGCCGTCTCGCGCGGCTGGCAGCGGGCATCGGCGCCAGCGCGAGCGAGGTCATCGTCGCGCCTTAGCGCTTTTCCGACTTGCGTCGGGTTGGCACCAGCCCACTCCGCCACCCGGCCACCCATATTATCCAATGACTTGGGTGGCCGGGTGAGGGAGCGGGCTGGTGCCGTCTTGAACACAAAAGCTTTAGCGGCCGTCTGGCTGATCCACCGGAAAATCGTCCGATCCGCGTCGCAAGCGCTGGACACCCGCGCCTGCGCTGCGCCATGAACCCGGGCCATGTGGCAGCTTTACCAGTTTCCGCTCTGTCCGTTCAGCCGCAAGGTCCGCCTGCTGCTCAGCGAAAAGGGCATCGCTTACGAATTGTGGCGCGAAAATCCGTGGGATCAGCGCGACGAATTCATGCGCCTGAACCCGGCGGGCCGCACCCCGGCGCTGCACAACACCGAACGCGACATCACGCTGGTCGATAGCCGGGCGATCTGCGAATATTTCGAGGAAACCGTCGACAAGGCGCCGATGATCAACGGCACCGCCGCCAACCGCGCCGAAATCCGTCGGCTGGTGGCCTTGTTCGACGAGAATTTCTTCGCCGACGTGACCGGGCCGCTGCTCCACGAAAAGATGAAGAAGCGCCTGTTCCTGCGCCAGCCGGTCGACAGCCGCGCGCTGCGCGAGGCGATGCGCATGGCCGACGCGCACCTCGACTACATCGACTACCTGATCGACAACCGCCCGTGGCTGGCAGGCGCGACGATGAGCCTGGCCGATCTGGCCGCCGCCGCGCAGATTTCGGTGGCGGACTATCTCGGCGGGATCGACTGGTCGGACCACGAACAGGCGCGCGGCTGGTATTCGGTGTTCAAGAGCCGCCCAAGCTTCCGCCCGTTGCTGTCCGAACGCATGGACGTGATCCAGCCCCCCAGCCACTACGCCGACGTGAACGCCTGAGGCGCGGGGGCTGGCGTCGTCCCGGACTTGATCCGGGACCGCTGGCCGGGAAGCGTCAGATCGCCAGCGGTCCCAGGTCAAGCCCGGGACGATGGCATGCCGGCATCACGTTGCGGCGACTTTGCGCTGTCCTACAGCCTGTCGGAACGGTTAGGTCGGACGCCATGCCCGCCGCCTTGCCCAGCCGCGCTGAAACGCCCAGCCGCGCTGAAACGCGATTTCCACTTTGGCCGGAGGCGGGCCCGATCGCGCAAAAGGGGTGTGTAAACTTCGTCAACTTCGACGCATTTCTGCGGGTTTCGGAAGCCTTGGCTCCAGGTCGAGCCGGGCGGGGCGAACCGGGCGGGGCGAATCAGGCGGGGCGCACTTTGGTCCCGAAGCGCCCGTGGTTGCGAAAGCGCACCATCCAGCGGTCGAGGAACAGCCCCAGCGGTCGCGGCGTGATGCCCAGTTCGGCCAGCCCCGGCAGCGCGCCCGATGCGACGTTGCCGTCCTTCAGCAGCGCCCACTGCTCGCGGCTCAGCGGTGCGAACGGCAGCCAGCCGGTCAGCGTCGCGAACGCGCCCGACACCGCGTCGGGCAGCTCCAGGAACGCGCGGGTGCGGCCTTGCGCTGCGGCGATCCGGCGGTTGAGGTCACCCATGGCGATCTGCTCGGGCCCCGCGATCTCGTACGTCTTGCCGGCGTGCGCCTGCGGATCGGCCAGCGCATTGGCGACCGCGGCCGCCGCATCATCGACCATCAGCGGCTGGAGTTTCGCCTGCGGGCCGAACACCGGCATCACCGGAAACGCCGCGATCAGCCCGGCGAACATCGTGATGAAGCTGTCATCGTCACCGAACAGCACCGACGGGCGCAGGATCGTGGCGGCGGGGAAGGCTGCGCGCACCGCATCCTCGCCCTCGGCCTTGGTGCGCGAATAGGGGATCGGCGAATGCGCATCGGCCCCCAGCGCGGAGACATGGACGAACGCGCTTGCCCCGGCGGCGCGCGCGGCCTCGGCCAGCTTGCCCACGCCCTTGCCCTGCAGCGCATCGAGATCGCCGGCAAACGCGCCGACCAGGTTGACCACCGCATCGCAGCCCGCCAATGCCGCGCCCAGCGTTTCGGGCTTCAGCACGTCGACCCGCAACAGCTGCACCTGGCCCAGGTTGCCCAGCGTCTTGAGCCGGTAGGCCTTTTCCGGATGGCGGCTGCACACCCGCAGCCGCGCGCCGCGTGCCAGCAGTTCCTGCGCCACATGCGCTCCGAAAAACCCGCTGCCGCCAACGAGGGCGACCAGCTTGCCGCTCAGCGTATCGTTCGAATCTCTTGCCATGGCCGGGCATGCTCCGTTCGTGTCGCCGCATCCGTCCGCACGGGCCACCGATCCCGCCGCGACGCAGCCATCCGCCCTTGGCACAATCGCCCGCCCCAGGGCAACCAAGGCGACAGCCATTTTGTGCCACGTCGCCGCGAGCATCGCCGCAACCATCAACCTGACCGGCAGCGCGACCATCAATCCGCGTTGACACCACCGCGCCCCCCCGCTATCGGCCCGCTCCTACCCCGCATCATGCGCCTTTGCATGATGCACCGTGCCCAGATGGCGGAATTGGTAGACGCACCAGCTTCAGGTGCTGGCGCTCGCAAGGGCGTGGAGGTTCGAGTCCTCTTCTGGGCACCAAATTCATGGTACGGAGACGTCCGTCCATATCCGCTGGAAGCATGGATTTCTGCGGTTTTTATCCCTAAAATCGTTCGCTCAAATCCGGATTGGTACTCACACGTCCGACCGCGATGTGGGCATAATGTGGGCATAGTGTTCCATCATTGTTCCGCCGGATTTCCCTCGGCGCTTCGGCGCCAAAGCGAAAGGCGCGAACATGAAACTAACATTCACGGCGATTCAAAACGCCAAGCCGCGTGAGCGTGGCTACAAGATGTTCGACGGTGAAGGCCTCTACCTCTACGTCTCCCCTGCAGGCGGCAAAAGTTGGCGGCTGACTTACCGATTCCAAGGACAGCAAAAAGCAATCACGATCGGACCCTGGCCGATGATCTCGCTGGCCGACGCAAGAGCGCGAGGCCTCGAGATGCGTAGGCAGGTCCATGATGGTATCGATCCGGCACTCGAAAAGCAGCTTCGCAAGTTCAACGCCATGATGGACCGGAATAGCAATTTCCGAACCGTCGCCGAAGAATGGTTGGAGAAGCGGGAAAAGGAAGGTTTGGGAGACGCAACGATTGCGAAGACCCGATGGCTGCTATCGCTCATCTATCCAGTTCTTGGGAAGCGGCCGATTGGCGAGCTTGGCAGCCCGGAGCTTTTCATTGCCCTGCGTAAGATCGAAGCGACTGGCCGTCATGAAACTACACGGCGGCTACGTAGCTTGCTCGGCAGGATTTTTCGTTACGCAGTCGCCACGGGACGAGCTGACCGCGATCCCGCGTCTGACCTTCGTGGTGCCTTCATCGTGCCTCAGACGAAGCACTTTGCTGCCATCACAACGCCGATAGAAGCAGGAAACCTGCTGCGGGCGATCGAGACGTTCCAGGGTCACGAGATCACCCGCATGGCCCTCAGGATCGCCCCCCATGTGTTCCTGAGGCCCGGCGAGCTTCGTCTGGCCCAATGGGCCGACATCGAGTTCGACAAGGCGATTTGGCAGATACCTGCCGAACGGACGAAAATGCGCCGCCTTCACAAGGTGCCCCTGTCACGGCAGGTATGCGATTTGATCGAACAGCTCTACGATCTGACCGGCCATGCTCCTTACCTCTTCCCGTCATTCTACACGTGGAAGCGCTCGATGTCGGAGAACACGATCAACCTGGCCCTTCGCCGCATGGGCTTCTCTGCCGACGAGATGACAGCACACGGTTTCCGCGCGATGGCCTCCACGCTGCTCAATGAAATGGGCATGTGGCACCCTGACGCCATCGAACGGCAGTTAGCGCACGTCGAAACGAATGGCGTGCGACGCGCCTATGCGCGCGGAGAGCATTGGAATGAGCGGGTGAAGATGATGCAGCATTGGTCGGACTACCTCGACCAGCTCCGCGAGGGTGGCAAGGTCGTCCGCCCAGTGTTCAAGCGCAGGGTATCAGAGTAGCCCCGCGCGTGCCCGTTCGATGAGATCTTTCAGGCTATCGACCGGGATCAGCGTGCTGCGACCGAGTTTGATGGTTTCGAGGTCGCCCGAAGCCATCAGCTCGTAAAGCTTGGACCGGCAAATTCCAGTGAGCCGGATGGCATCGGGGATTCGAACGGTGAGTGGTTCGAGTTGACGCGATACGCCCCGCTCGTTGACGTTTTCATAGGGCAGCGACAATTGGGCCGCGCCGCTGACGCTTTGACCATTTCTCCGGATCATTCGCCCGCTCCCAACCGTTCGCGTTCAACCTTGCGGCGGTAAGCGTCATGGGTAAGCGTCCGGGCTCCGGCGTGTTGCGCGGGCAGTGCCCTGCCGCGATGAGCATTTCCTCAGGAGTGTCCTTTGGCACTGCCGAAGGAGAGTGGCTTGGATCGGATCGAGATCATCACGGGGGTCGAGCGACGGCGGCGGTATTCGGATGCCGAGCGGGCGGCGGTGCTGGCGCGGTGCGATGAGCCGGGCGCGACGATCGTGGGGGTAGCAAAGCTTCTGGGGATTTCGCCAAGCCTGATCCACAACTGGAGGCGCCTGCGCCGGGAGGCGGAGAAGATCGCCAGCGAGCCGATGCAGTTCATTCCCTACGGCGCGGTGCCGGAACAGCCTGCGTGCGCGCTTCCCCCGGCAGTATCAGCGCCGATCCCCGCCGCACCGGCGGTGCCACAAGGCCCGACGCTGGCCGAGGAACTGGTCCGTCCCTATCCCGGCGCGCGGCCTGGTGGGATCGATATCCACCTGAGGAACGGCATACGCCTGGCAGTGGACAGCTATGTCAACGAGAAGGCGCTGGCCCGGGTTTTGCGCGCATTGCGGGAGGCGTCGTGATTGCGCTGGCACCAGGCACGAAGGTCTACCTTGCGAGCAAGCCGGTCAGCATGCGCCTGGGCTTCGATGGCCTGGCCGCACTGGTGCGACCGCTTTTCGCCGTCGAACCCTATGGCGGGCATGTATTTCTGTTCCGCAGCAAGAGCGGGACGTATCTGAAGGCGCTGCATTGGGATGGCACCGGGCTGTGCCTGTTCGCCAAGCGGCTCGAGCGGCACCGGTTCGTCTGGCCGCCGCTGGTCGACGGCGGAGTCATCCTGACGCCCGCGCAGTTCGCCCTATTGATCGAGGCGATGGACTGGCGGCGGACGGTCAGTCCCGATCCGCCAAGGCTGCCCGAGCAGATGTGATGGCCCGGATTTTGCGTGGATTTGCGCGCTTTTCGATTGGCCGGATTCGCCGATTCTGCTAACGGGAACCGTGTCTCCCGAGCAGCTTGAACTACCCTCCGATCCCGATGATCTGCGCGCCCTTGTGGAGCAGATGCAGGCACGGCTTGCTGCATCGGAGCAGGCGCTGGAAGCCGAACGGCAAGAGTTGGCCGCCACGCGCACCGAACTGGCTGCGGCAAAGAACGCGGTCGTTCTGACTACGCTCCAGATCGAGAAGTTGAAGGCTACCCTGGCCAAGCTCAGGCGCATGAAGTTCGGTCAGTCGTCCGAGCGCATGGCGAGCCAACCTGACCAGCTGGAACTGACGCTCGAAGAACTGGAAGCCGAGCAGGCCCATGCCGAGTGCGTCATCGAAGGCAAACTGCCGGACCGGGAGCCGAAGGCACCAAGCAGCCGGCCCCGCCGTTTGCCCTTGCCCGAGCATCTGCCGCGCGATGAAGTGATCCATGCCGCTCCGGCGGCGGATGGCTGCACAGCTTGCGGTGGCGCGATGTCGGCGCTCGCCGAAGATGTCACCGAAGTGCTCGAGTATGTGCCGGGCAGTTTTCGCGTGGTGCGCCACGTCCGCCCCAAGCTCGCCTGTTCGTGCTGTGATGCGATCAGCCAGGCCCCCGCTCCCGCGCTGCCCGTGCCACGCGGCAAGGCAGGGCCGGGATTGCTGGCCCATGTTGTCGTCTCGAAGTTCGCCGATCATCTGCCGCTCTACCGCCAGTCGCAGATTTACGCCCGCGAAGGCGTCGATCTCAGCCGTTCCACCCTAGCCGACTGGCTTGGCCAGGTAAGTTGGTTGCTCAGGCCCTTGGTCGATCGCATCGCCTACCATGCAATGGCCAGTTCCAAGCTCCATGCTGACGATACCCCGGTTCCGGTATTGGCACCCGGAACCGGCAAGACGGCAACCGGGCGATTGTGGGTTTACCTGCGCGATAATCGGCGATGGAGCCCAAACGACAAGCCTGCGGCGCTGTTCCGCTACAGTCCCGACCGCAAGGGCGAACGGCCACGCGAACACCTCAAGACTTTCGCTGGCTTCCTGCAGGCCGATGCCTATGCCGGGTTCGAACGGCTCTACGATCCGACCCGCGAAGCCGGCATCATCGCACCCGTGGCCTGCTGGGCACATGTCCGGCGCAAGCTCTACGATGTGTTCAAGGCCGATCACGCCTCGGTCGCCGCCGTGGCGATCGAGAAGATCAAGAAACTCTACGAAATCGAGCGCACGATCGCTGCCGAGCCGCCCGAGATCCGGCGACGCGCGCGCAAGCTGTCGAAGCTCAAAATTCTCGATTTCTTCGTCTGGGCCGATGACATCCTGGCGCGGGCATCGGCACGTTCACCGCTGGCCGAAGCCCTGCGCTATGCCGTCAAGCTCAAGCCGCAACTCCTCGCCTATACCGACGACGGTCGCCTCGAGATCGACAACAACCTCGCCGAGAATGCGCTGCGCGGTATCTGCGTCGGTCGCAAGAACTGGCTGTTCGCCGGTGCCGATTGTGGCGGCGAGCGCGCTGCCGCCATGTATTCGCTGATCGAGACCGCGAAGCTCAACGGCGTCAACCCGCAGGAATGGCTGGCCGATGTGCTTGGCCGCATCGGCAAGGGTCACCCCATCAACCGGGTGGACGAGTTGCTGCCTTGGAACTGGAATGCAGAAGGCTGACCGGCTGCGGGTTGAGAAGCGGACCGGCTGTTCAAGCGCATTGCCACAGACAATGATTTCCAGCATTATTTCAGAATGCTTCTCGCAGCCTACATATTTCTGGCAAGTCCAGTTGTCGCTGGAACGACCGCCTCGTCAATGAAGCCACCAATCGTTGGCCCTATTCCTGATGCTGGGACTGCCCAAGACATACCCGAACCGCCGTCCGCCCAGACAATAAGTGATATAGAACGGCTGAGTCTCGCTCAACCTTGGAAGTTTGAGCCTAGCGGCGCTTTAAAGACGCCGAAGGTAGAGCTTGCAGGTATTTCATGTGCAAAGAGCGCTTTTCGACATTTTGCATGCAAATATGAGATCCGTGTTCGGCAGTTCGGCGAAACAGAGTTCGGACCGTGGCAGCTCCGGCGAAAGGTATTCACTCAACTCGGAAATGATTGGGTGATGTTAAACGCGGAGGAACGGTGCTCCAGCATCGATCCAAAGAATTTGCCGGATTATTGCTTTCCGAACGAATGATGGGGGCAGTCATCGTCCGCTATTTTGTCGAGAGCCGACCGGCAAATCTCCTCAAAAAACGCCATAGCCCGGACGCTTACCGTCATGGACGCGCTCGCGCAAAGTCGGGTCGGGGTGGCCGTCAAGCAGTCCATCGAGTGCGCACATGGCGAAGGTCAGCTGCCGCTGTATCCGCACTGCATTCGCGCGTGCCTCTTCTCGCAAATCCTGACCCTGGAAGAGCTCGAGCAGCACGCTTGAAACCCAGTGGCTTCGGCTAACCTGGGCCTGCTTTGCCTGGTTATCCAGCCACGCAACAATGTGCTGGGGGAGGTATGCTTGGACCGATATGTTTCTGTTCATGACAGACTCCAATACTTGGGAGCCTGGTTGCACCGCGAAAGGCAATATCGTTCTACATATGTTCCATTCTAGAGTCAACTCACATCAAAGCATTGAAATATATAGGGTATTTTAACAAGCAATGTATGTGCGCATGGTGTCACCTCAGTCGATTTGAAGTGATTGAGAAGTGACCATCGTCCAAAATTGCCATTTTTTACATTATTATCAAAGAGATGAACCCTGCGATTTGTCGCGTACGGTGTGCTCTACAGTTCACAGCTGCTCGAACTAACCCAGCCATATTCGCTTTGCTGATTTCGGAAAGAGTCTGTTGGGTCCGGCGGGATCAGTGCCAACCGGCGTTGGAGGTCATCAAGTCTCAATCTACACCGTGGATCCTGTTTGAGTAGTCGCGGGATTGCCGCCTGCGCCTTCTTTCGCCAAAAGGCCCAAGGCTTTGGAAACAGGAGGGGCATTTGGCCATTTCGGGCACTGATCTTGGATTTGAAGC
>NZ_BCTW01000030.1 GCF_001590965.1 Novosphingobium lentum NBRC 107847 | reverse complement strand
CCTCGGCGATCTTCTGCTTTAGGTCGCTGACGAAGGCTGCATAGCTCTGCGGTTCGATCCCGGCTGCGGCGGTGGCCTTCACGCGACGAGGGGCTCGTTTGGGTGGGTGAGAGGTCATGCGGCCGCCTTCAGGCGTTTCTTCGCCAGCATGGCGCGGACGAATTTGTCCCACCTCGCCATGCCGGCCCGCTTCTCGACCATGTAGTGCCAGCGGTCGTAGTGTTTCGAGCTAACGTCCTGCAAGGCGTGGTTTTGCAGACGGTCGCGGATTTCCTTCGGCACTCCCGCCTTGCCGGCCAGCGTCTTGAAGGTTCGGCGCAGGTCGCGGTTCGTCGCATAGGGGATCACGCCGCGATCCCGCTGGCGCCAGACGAAGCTATAGAGTGTGCCGTGACCGACGGGCTTCGACGGGTCTTTGGCGGAGGGGAAGAACCAGCCATATTCGTTGGGTTTGATGGACTCGATCAGCTCGGCCGCGAGCATGGGCACTGGAACGGCATGAGGCTGGTCGTTCTTCGTCTTGGACCAGTCGATGACGCGCTCCTTCGCGTCCCATTGATCGATATGAAGGCGCGCGATCTCCTCGACGCGCTGGCCGGTGAGCATAATGAGCTGCACGGCGCGCGGGTAGGAGGGATGGACTGGAGTGTCGGGGCATTCGAGCCAGCGATAAAGCTGGACGAACTCATCCTCATCGAGCCAGCGCGTGCCCTTGACCTTGGGCTCTGTCGGAATGCCCGTGGCCGGATTGAAAGGGATGCGGAACCGGCGAGAGGATTGCTGGCGGTAATCGTTGTCGGACTTCATGCCCCAGCTAAAGGCTGCATGGAGATAGGAGCGCACATGGTCGGCCATCGACTTCGCGCCGCGCTCGTAGATAGGGCGGATCAGTTCGATGATTTCCTCGGACTCAACCTCGCGAGCGAGGCGGTTGCGCCCCAAGGTGTCGGCGATCTTGTTCAGCCCCTTTTCTGTTTCTTTCCAGGAGGGTTTGTCCGCAGCCTTGAGCGACGCGACGTAGCCCTCGAAGAGATCGGCCACAGTGCCAGGGCGCGTGTCGGTCGCGATCTTGATGCTTCGGCCCTTCTGGATCACGTCAGCAAAGTCGCGCTTGAAGACTTCTCGCGCTTGCGCCAGCGACATTGATGGGTAGGCGCCGAGCTTCTTCTTGGTGCGCTTCCCATCGCGCCATTGCTGCGCCATCCAGTCGGCCGTGACGCGCTTCGGCATGGGCTTGAGGACGAGGACAAGACGACCGGTGCCGCGCCCTTCGCCGTCGGCGAGGTTTTCTTGCTTCTGGCTCATCTCGACGCGCTTCAGCGCATGTCGGATTGCTGTGTCGGTCAGGCTTGGCATGGCGTTCCTCCTGGTCCCGCAACTGGGATCGGTCGAGGAGAAACGGGGATCGTTTGCTGGGATCGGAAAGCCGTTTTCAACCCCTCTAACCGCCCCCAATTTGCCATAACCGCCCCCTGTACGCAATGCAGAAAAACCGGCTAGTTAGCTGATGTTTCAGCGGTATCGAGCGTGATCCAACGTGATCTAAAAGGGGGTAGTGGGATGGTTGTGAACCACCACCAGCGCCACCGCGCCAAGGTCCAGCGCGCGGCGGATCACCTCGCGCGGGTGGATCGCGGCTTCGTCGATCGTGCCGTCGCCGACGTGGTGATCGTCGATCAGCATGTTGTGGCTGTTGAGGTACAGCACGCGCACGCGCTCCTTGGTCAGGTGCGCCATGTCGATGGTGAGATAGTCGATCAGCGCCTGCCAGCTGCTCAGCACCGGCTTGTCGCGCACTTGCTGCAGCGCCATCCGCCGCGCCGCGACCGCCACCACCAGCAGCGCCGCCGCGCTGGTTTCGCCCATGCCGGGCATCGCCGCCAGACTGCGCGGATCGGCGTTGAGCACGCCCGCCAGCGAGCCGAACCGCTGCAGCAGCACGCGCGCCAGAGGCTTCACGTCGCGGCGCGGGATCGCGCCCATCAGCAGGAATTCGATCACCTCGTGATCGCCCAGCGCATCGGAACCGCCGTCCAGCAGCCGCTTGCGCAGCCGCGCGCGGTGGCCGCTGGCGTCGCTGCCGGGCGCGGCCTGCGGGGTTTGTTCAGGGAACAGTCGGCTTTGGTCGGGCATCGCGCGGATCGGGCACCTTTCGCCGGGTTGATGCGTTGGTTTGCCTGCATTGCCTTTGCGCGAGGGGATGCGCAAGAAGGGGGCGAATGGCCGAGAGTTTCGAACAGGCGCCCGGGCGCGAACCGATCGACGTCGATTCGGCCGACCAGCCGGGGGAAATTCGCGTCCGCCGGGGCCGCCGAATCGCGCTGCGCACGGGCGCGGCGCTGGGCCTGGTGCTCGTTGCGGCGGTGGGCGTGGCGTGGCTGTCGCGCGAGAAGATCGCCACCAACGTCATCGGATCGCAGCTGCGCCAGCTTGGCCTGCCTGCAACGTATCGCATCGAGAGCATCGGCGGCGGCACCGAAGTGCTGCGCGACATCAAGGTCGGCGATCCGGCGCATCCCGACCTCACCATCGATCGCGCGTCGGTGGACATCGTCTACACGCTGGGCTTCCCGCGCATCGGCACGGTCACGCTGGAACATCCGCGGCTGTATGGGCGGTACACCGGCGGCAAGCTCAGCTTCGGCAGCCTCGACCCGGTGCTGTTCGGCGGCAAGAGCACCGCGCCCGCGCAATTGCCCGACCTGTTGATCGCGCTGGTCGATGGCCGCGCGCAACTGCTGACGGATTACGGTGCGGTGGGGGTCAAAGCCGAAGGCCGCGGCAATTTGCGCGATGGCTTTGCCGGAACACTCGCCGCCATCGCCCCGACGCTGGCTCTGGGTGGTTGCGCGGCGAGCGGGGCCAGCGCCTATGGCCGGCTGACGACCAGCGCCGGGCAACCCCGCTTTGTCGGGCCGGTGCGGCTGGCGCGGCTGCGCTGCGACGGTGCCGGCATCGCGCTGGACCAGACCGCCGTGGCGCTCGATGCCGTGGCGGACAAGGGCTTTGCCGGGGTCGAAACCGATGCCCGGCTGCGCGGCACGGGGCTGCGCTACGGATCGACCACGGCGGAATCGCTGGCGCTCGACGGGCGGCTGGCGTTTCGCGGCGGCGCGCTGACCGGGCGGGTCAAGGGCGACGCGGGCGGGGTTTCGACAGCGGGCGCGGGCATCGCGCTGCTGGCGCTGGACGGCATGGTCCGCGCGCGTGATGGCTTCGGGCGGGTCGAGGTGCAGGGCACGCTCGACGGGCGCGGCGTGTCGCAGGGACCGGCGATGGATGCCGCGCTCGCCACGACCCAGCGCAGCGCCGAAGGCACGCTGGTGGCGCCGATGCTGGGGCAGGTGCGCGCCGCACTGGCGCGCGAGCGGCGCGGCAGCCGCCTGTTTGCAGAGTTCGACTATCGCCAGCAGCCGGGCGGACTTGCGACGCTGGTGGTGCCGCAGGCGCAGTTGCGCGGCGGCAGCGGGGCGACGCTGCTGGCGCTGTCGCGGTTCCAGCTGGCGAGCGGTGCGGGCACGCCGCGCCTGTCGGGCAATTTCACCACCGGCGGCCCCGGCCTGCCGCGCATCGCCGGGCGGATGGAACAGGCGGCGGGCCGCCAGGTTGTGCTGCATCTCAACATGGCGCCCTACGTTGCGGGCGGGAATTCGCTGGCGGTGCCGGACATGCGCGTGGCGCAGGCGGCCGACGGCGCGCTCGGCTTCGTCGGCGCGGCGCGGCTGACCGGCGCGATCCCCGGCGGCTTCGCGCGCAATCTGGCGCTGCCAGTCGATGGCAACTGGAGCGCGCGCGGCGGCCTTGCGGTGTGGCGGCGCTGCACCACTGCCAGCTTCGACAGCCTGGGCATCGCGCAAGTCGTGCTCGACCGCCGCACGCTGACGCTGTGCCCGCCGCCCGGAACGGCGATCGTGCGGAGCGGCGGAAGCGGGGGCTTGCACATCGCGGCGGGCGCCCCGTCGCTCGCGCTGTCGGGACGGCTGGGCCAGACTCCGATCCGGCTGGCCACCGGGCCGATCGGTTTCGCGTGGCCGGGATACCTGCAGGCGCGCGCGATCGACGTGGCGCTCGGCCCCGATGCCACCGCCACGAAGTTCCGCCTCAACGACTTGCGCGCGAGGCTGGGCAGCGACGTGACCGGCACGTTCGGCGGGATCGAGGCGCGGCTGGCGGCGGTGCCGCTCGATCTCACGAACGCCAGCGGCGACTGGCGCTATGCCGCGCAGAAGCTGACCATCGCCAATGCCACCTTCGACCTGACCGACCGGCAGAGCCCGGCGCGGTTCGAGAAACTGGTGGCGCGTGATGCCACGCTGTCGCTGCTGGCCAACCGCATCGACGCCGACGCCACGCTGCGCGAACCCCGGTCGGGCCGGGCGGTGGTGCGCGCGCTGATCCGCCATGACCTTGGCAGCGGCAACGGCCATGCCGACCTCGCGGTGAACCAGCTGTTGTTCGACAAGGCGGTCCAGCCCGACACGCTCACCCGGCTGGCGCTGGGCACGGTCGCCAATGTCGCGGGCACCATCGACGGCACCGGGCAGGTCGACTGGACCCCGGCGGGGGTCACCAGCGGCGGCCGCTTCACCACGAAAGACCTCGACCTTGCCGCCGCGTTCGGCCCGGTGAAGGGACTGTCGGGCGCGCTGGTGTTCACCGACTTGCTCGGCATGGTCACCGCGCCCGACCAGCACTTCAAGGTCGCGTCGATCAACCCGGGGATCGAGGTGGCGGACGGCGACATCGCGTTCACGATGCTGCCGGGCAACGTGCTGGCGCTGTCGAACGCGACCTGGCCGTTCCTGGGCGGCACGCTGCACCTCGAACCGGTGAAGCTCAATCTGGGGGTCAGCGAGGAACGGCGCTATATTCTGGTGATCGACGGGCTGGATGCGGCCAAGTTCATCGAGAAGATGCAGCTGGGCAACCTCAACGCCACCGGCACGTTCGATGGCCGGCTGCCGCTGGTGTTCACCGACAGCGGCGGGCGCATCGATGGCGGGATGCTCACCTCGCGGCCGCCGGGGGGCACGGTGTCCTACGTCGGCGCGCTGACCTACAAGAACCTTTCGGCCATGGCCAACTTCGCCTTCGATGCGCTCAAGTCGCTCGATTACCGGACGATGACCATCGGCATGGACGGCGCGCTGGAAGGCGATATCGTCACCCGCGTGCGCTTCGATGGGGTCAAGCAGGGCACCGCCGCCAAGAAGAACTTCGTCACCCGCAGCTTCGCCAAGCTGCCGTTGCAGTTCAACGTCAACATCCGCGCGCCGTTCTACCAGCTCGTGACCTCGGTCAAGGCGCTCTACGATCCGGCCTACGTCAAGGATCCGCGCACGCTCGGCCTGGTCGATGCGCAGGGGCGCGCCGTGGTGCGGCAGGCGGGCACGACCCCGCCGCACATCGTCCTTCCCGATATTCAGCCTTCAGCAAGCGAGACAATGCCATGAAGAGCATCGAATTGACCGCCACGTCGTTCCCTGCAAGCATCCGACCCGAAGGGGATCGAGCGATGCCGGGGACGACAATCTCGGATAACGGGGGGCGGATGACCTGGCAGCGCGCCTTGCTTGCGTTGCCAGTGTTGGGAGCGATGGCGATGGCCGGTTGTGTGACCGTGAAGGCACCCGACAAGCCGATCGTGATCGAGCTCAACATCAACATCAAGCAGGAAGTCGTCTACCGGTTGTCGCAGGACGCCGGGCAGACGATCGACAAGAATCCGGGGATATTCTGACCATGACTGGCTTTCTGAATACCACTTTCCGCCGCAAGCTGGCCCTTGGCGGCCTTGGCGCGGCTCTGCTGCTCGGCGCCGCCGTGCCGGTGCTGGCGCAGGGCGGCCGCGATCCGGCCTATGCCGCCGCGCGCGCTGCCGGGCAGGTGGGCGAGAAGATGGACGGCTACCTCGGCTATGTCTCCACGCCCAGCGCCGCGTTGCGCGCCGTGGTCGAGGACGTGAACATCAAGCGCAAGGCGGTCTATGCCGAAAAGGCGCAGGCCAACCACGCCACGGTCGAGGAATACGCGCTGACCTCGGGCTGTCTGCTGATCCGGCAGACCTCGCCCGGGGAAAAGTACCAGGCGCCCGATGGCAGCTGGCAGACCCGCACCAGCGCACCGCCGCTGCGCGATTCGCGCTGCCCGTAAGCGGTCGCGCGCGCGCCCGGCCGGGCGGCCGGGAAATTGCTTTGCATTCCGGTGCTTTTTCGCAGCGCAGCAGGCGCGGTTGACTTGGGGGGCACTGCTTCCTAAAGGGACCGCGCCCTAGACGGGGTGGAGCGTCGCCTGCGGCTGGCTGTTTCGATGCGCTCGCGCAAAGGAGGCTGGCTTGGTCGACGAACCTTCCGGACAGGACCCACTCGGCGAGGACGCCCGAATCGTATCGCTCGACGGACGGCTTGATGCCGCCCGGCAACGCGAGGCGGAACGGACCCGTTCACCCCAGCAGGGACAGGACGCGGGATACGATTCCGCGAACAAGGTTCTTGCGGAGTTGCTGGGGGGAATTATCGGCGGCGTCGCGATTGGTCTGGTCATCGACTGGCTGATCGGCAAAGGCACGCACTGGGGCCTGTTGGTGATGATGTTCCTCGGGATCATCGTGGCCTTCAGAAACATCTTCCGGATCTCGAACCGGCGTTCCGACTGAACCCTTGTGGGGGCAAGCGGAGCGCTGTTTTCGTATAGCACTTGAGTGGGATCTTGTCCGTGGCAGCTGGAGCCAAAGTCGATCCGATGCACCAGTTCACGATCGAGCCGATGTTCGGCACCGATCACTGGAGCATCGCCGGCCATAACATCGCCTTCACCAATTCCGCGCTGTGGATGGTGATCGCCGCGGTTGCGCTCTACGCCTTCATGCTCGGCGGCATGAAGCGCGAACTCGTGCCCGGCCGCTGGCAGATGGCGGTCGAAAGCTTCACCGGCTTCATCGACAACATGCTGGCCGCCAACGTCGGCAAGGAAGGGCGCAAGTACCTGCCTTACGTGTTCTCGCTGTTCATGTTCATCCTGTTCGCCAACATCCTCGGCCTGATGCCGCTCGGCCTGGTCGGCGTGCATCCGTTCACTTTCACCAGCCATTTCACCGTGACCGGGATCCTGGCGATCCTGTCGTTCTCGATCGTGCTGGTGGTGGGCTTCTGGAAGCACGGCTTCCACTTCTTCTCGCTGTTCGTGCCCCACGGCACGCCGCTGCTGATGCTGCCGCTGATCTTCCTGATCGAGCTGGTCAGCTTCATGGTGCGCCCGTTCAGCCTGGGCCTGCGACTGTTCGTCGCGATGATGGCCGGGCACGTGCTGCTCGAAGTGCTGTCCAGCTTCGTGATCGGCGGGACCAACGCCGGCCTCGGCTTCGGCGTGCTCGTCGGCATTCCCAGCTTCGTGCTGATGGTCGCGATCTGCGCGCTGGAAATCCTGGTCGCCGGGATCCAAGCCTACGTGTTCGCGCTGCTGACCTCGCTGTACATCAACGATGCCGAGCATCTGCACTGACCGGTTTTGAATTCGCCACCATTTTTCGTCATTAATTCAGACAGTTGAAAAGGAGTTTTATCATGGAACCCGCAAGCGCAAAGCTGATCGGTGCTGGTCTCGCTGCTATTGGTGCCGGCATGGCCGCCATCGGCGTCGGCAACGTGTTCGGTTCGTTCCTCGAGAGCGCGCTGCGCAATCCGGGTGCGGCCGATGGCCAGCAGGGTCGTCTGTTCATCGGCTTCGCGGCTGCCGAACTTCTCGGCCTGCTCGCGTTCGTCGTGTCGATGATCCTGATCTTCGTCGCCTGACATCGGGCGTCGCGCGGCGCTGGTCCTTCCGCTCGCGGGAGGGCAGCGGCGCGTGATGCCACCTGATTGCTCCCGAACCGCCTGACCGGAACACCGAGATGCCACAAATCTCTCAACTCGCCGCGACCTACTCCAGCCAGATCTTCTGGCTGTTGCTGATCTTCGGCGCGGTGTTCGTGTTCGTGGGACGGGGCATGGCGCCCAAGGTGGTCGCGACCGTCGAAAGCCGCGACAAGCGGATTGCCGACGATCTCGCCGCCGCCGAAAGCGCCCGTCGCGATGCCGATGCGCAGGAAGCGGCCTGGCGCACCCAGGCCAACAAGCAGCGCGCCGAAGCCCAAGGGCTGATCGCGGCGGCCAAGGTCGATGCGGCCAAGGCCACCGAAGCCAGTCTGTCCGCGGCATCCGCCCGGATCGAAGCGACGGTGACTGCAGCCGAAACGCGCATCGCTGCCGCCAGCAGCGCGGCGCTGGGCGAAGTCGAGGCCGTTGCGGCCGAGGCGGCGCAGGACATCGTCAACCGCATCGCGGGCATTTCGGTCACCGCCGATCAGGCCCGTGGCGCGGTGCAGGGAGCATTCGCCCGTGGCTAACATGCTGATCCTTGCTGCTGGCGCCAATGCCGCCAACGCCACCGAGATGACCAAGCTCGACCAGGCCGACAAGACCACCGCGCTTGCCGGGCAGGAACATGTCCACGAGGTCGAGCCTGTGGCGCTGGGGCTCAATCCCGGCGCATGGGTTGCGCTGTCGATGGCGGTGTTCATCGCCATCCTGATCTGGAAGAAAGTCCCGGCGGTCGTCACCAGCGGGCTCGACAAGCAAATCGACGCGATTCGCCGCCAGCTCGACGAAGCCAAGACGCTGCGCGCCGAGGCCGAAAAGCTGCGCGCCGAATATGCCGCCAAGATCGCCAACGCCGAAAAAGACGCCGCCGCAATGCTCGATCACGCGCGGCATGAAGCCGATGCGATCGTCGCCAAGGCCGAAGTCGATGCCACCGCGATGGTCGGCCGCCGCGAAAAGATGGCGCAGGACAAGATCGGTGCTGCCGAACGCGCTGCGGTCGATGGCCTGCGCGCCCGCGCCGCCGATGCCGCCGCCGATGCCGCCCGCACGCTGATCGCCGCCAACCACGGCGCGGTCGCCGACAAGGCGCTGGTCGACGGCGCGATCGCGGACCTCGCCAAGCACTGATTGCCGTCCGGGCGAGGGCTCGCGCGACCGCGCACCGCCTCCATTTCCGCGTCGTCCCGGGCTTGACCCGGGACCTCCGGCGGTCAGGCTCTTGATGGTCAGCGGTCCCGGGTCAAGCCCGGGACGACGTTTCGCTTGCCGACAACTTCCTAAAAACTGTCCTTGGCGCTGCGCAGCGCGGCGAACGTCGCCACGGCATCGCCGCCGCCCCAGCGCGCCTGCATCGCCGGATCGTCCGCGCGCAGGAACGGGTTGGTGGCCAGCTCGCGGGCCAGCGGCATCGGCACGGTCGGCTCGTTCGCCGCGCGCAGCCGCGTGATCTCGGCGACGTAGTCGTGCAACGCCACATTGTCGGGATCGGCGTGGATCGCGAAGCGCGCATTCGCTGCGGTGTATTCGTGCGCGCAGAACAGCGTGGTTTCGGGCGGCAGGGCCTTCAGCCGCGAGAGGCTGGTCCAGAACTGTTCCGGCGTCCCCTCGAACATCCGGCCGCAGCCCAGCGCGAACAGCGCATCGCCCACGAACGCCACGGCGGCGGCGGGCAGGTGGTAGGCGACATGGCCCAGCGTATGCCCGCCCACGTCGATCACTTCGGCCTGCCAGCCGCCCAGCGACAGAATATCGCCCTGCCGCACCGCCACATCGACCCCGGCGATCCGGCCATGTTCGGCTTGCGGGGCAAACACCTTGCACCGCGTCGCCGCCTTGATCGCCACGTTGCCGCCGGCATGATCGGGGTGCCAGTGCGTGTTCCAGATCTGGGTGATGCGCCAGCCCTTGTCGATCGCCGCATCCATATAGGCCTCGGCATCGGGCGTATCGATGCACGCGGTCTCGCCACTGGCGGGATCGTGCAGCAGGTAGCCGTAGTTGTCGGACAGGCAGGGAAACTGGTGGACTTCGATCATGGGCATTCCGTGATGACAGGACGGGCTGCGGTCAGGTGCGCCCTTGGGGAAAATGCGCCATTTCGGCCGCGAACGCAAACCAGCCGTGGCGCGTATCCTCGAATACCGCGCGGTGCGGCGGCGGATGGCCGGGATCGGCAAAGCTGCCCACGGTGATGCCGATCATCTGCGGATGCTTGTCCGCGCGGGCATACAGCGTGGAGCCGCACGTGGGGCAGAACCCGGTGGTGAAGCTGTTGCCGCTGTCGGCCACGCGGCTGTACTCGCGCACTTCTCCGGTCAGCGTGACCACGGCGCGGTCGTAATAGGCGATCACCCCGAACGGCGCGCCGGTGCGGCGCTGGCACGCCAGGCAATGGCACGCGACGATCTGGTCGCCAGGGCCGGGCACGGTGGCGCCGAGCTGGCCGCACTGGCAGCGGGCTTTCATTGTCATGGCCTCCTGCTGGTTGATTTCGGGACAGGCTCAGGACGAGCGGTGTTGCAGGAAGCGCGCGCCGGAATGTCCATAGGATGACTCTAAGCCCGCCGCCCGCAAAGCAAAAGCCCGCCCGCTCGGGTGAGCGGACGGGCCTTTGCTGTTACACGGTCAGGCGGCAGCCCGCAGGCTGCGCGCCTGGCGCGGCTTCGGATCAGTTCTTGCCCTTGAGCGCGGCGCCCAGGATGTCGCCCAGCGAAGCGCCGGCATCCGACGAACCGTACTGTTCCACAGCTTCCTTCTCTTCGGCCAGCTGGCGGGCCTTGACCGAGAAGTTGGGCTTCTTGGAACGGTCGAAGCCGATGATCAGCGCGTCGAGCTTCTGGCCCACCTGGAAACGGTCGGGACGCTGTTCGTCGCGATCGCGGCCCAGGTCCGAGCGCTTGATGAAGCCGGTCGCGCCATCGTCGCCGGCCTGCACTTCGAGCCCGCCATCGCGGACTTCGAGCACGGTTACGGTGACGACTTCGCCACGGCGCAGCGATCCGGCCGAAGCGGCACTGGTGCCACCGGCTGCCGGAGCGCCCTTTTCAAGCTGCTTCATGCCAAGGCTGATGCGCTCCTTCTCGACGTCCACGTCGAGCACGACGGCCGAAACCTGCTCACCCTTGCGGTGCAGCGCCAGCGCGTCTTCGCCCGAGATGCCCCAGGCGATGTCGGACATGTGGACCATGCCGTCGACGTCGCCATCCAGACCGATGAACAGGCCGAACTCGGTGGCGTTCTTGACTTCGCCTTCGACATGGCTGCCCACCGGGTGCTTGTCGGCAAAGGCTTCCCACGGGTTCTGCTGTGCCTGCTTGAGGCCCAGGCTGATACGACGCTTGTCGCTGTCGACCTCGAGCACCAGCACATCGACTTCCTGCGAGGTTGAAACGATCTTGCCGGGGTGGACGTTCTTCTTGGTCCAGGACATTTCCGAAACGTGGACCAGGCCTTCGATGCCGGCTTCCAGTTCGACGAACGCGCCGTATTCGGTGATGTTGGTGACCACGCCGTGCAGCTTCGCGCCGACCGGGTACTTGGCGACAACGCCATCCCACGGATCCGATTCCAGCTGCTTCATGCCCAGGCTGATGCGCTGGGTGTCCTGGTTGATGCGGATGATCTGCACCTTGACCGTGTCACCGATGGCGATGACTTCGCTCGGGTGGTTGACGCGCTTGTAGCTCATGTCGGTGACATGGAGCAGGCCGTCGATGCCGCCGAGATCCACGAACGCACCGTAATCGGTGATGTTCTTGACCACGCCGTCGATGATCTGGCCTTCCTTGAGGTTCATGATCAGGCCCGAGCGCTGTTCGGCGCGGGTTTCTTCCAGAACGGCACGGCGCGAGACGACGATGTTGCCGCGGCGGCGATCCATCTTCAGGATCTGGAACGGCTGCGGCATGTCCATCAGCGGGGTCACGTCGCGCACGGGGCGGATATCGACCTGCGAACCGGGCAGGAAGGCCACGGCGCCGTCGAGATCGACGGTGAAGCCACCCTTCACGCGGCCGAAGATCACGCCTTCGACGCGCTTGCCTTCGCCGAATTCGCTTTCCAGCTTGTCCCAGGCGGCTTCGCGGCGGGCGCGGTCGCGGCTGAGCATCGCTTCGCCGTCGGCGTTCTCGACGCGATCGACATAAACTTCGACTTCATCGCCCACGGAAAGCCCGTGCGGCTGACCGGCCATGGCGAATTCGCGCAGGGCAACGCGGCCCTCGCTCTTCAAGCCAACGTCGATGACGGCCTTGTCGTTTTCAATTGCGGTAATCGTGCCCTTGACGACGCGGCCTTCAAAGCCACCGTTGGCGGCACCGCCAAGCGATTCGTCGAGCATCGCGGCGAAATCGTCGCGCGTGGGATTGTTGGGTGCCATAGTGGCCATTCAGTTGATTCCCGTATGCAGTATGCCGGCCAGGCGGTTGTTTCCGCCGGTCTTTCTCCGCAAGCCGACACCATGCCGGTCCGCGGGCCAAAAGGGCCGATGTGCCCGCCGGGCCGAATGCCGTGGCGAACATCCCGGCAGCACGCAGGCCGCCCGGACAGGCGCGCCCATACGTCCGATGCCCCGGAAAAGCAAGGAATTTGGGGAGGGGGCCTGTGTGCGTCCCCGCGAAGGCGGGGACCTCAGGCGGTTGAGCACACGGGGTGCTTCATGACGCCCGAGGCCCCCGCCTTAGCGGGGGATCAGCCGTATTTGACGATTCGCTCTACGATCGCAATCGCCGCCGCAATCGCCGTCTCGGGCGTAAGCTCCGAAGTGTCGAGCCGCACCGCGTCGTCGGCCTGGCGCAGCGGGGCTTCGGCGCGGTTGCGGTCGCGGTCGTCGCGCGCCGCCAGATCCGCCTCGATCTCTGCCAGCGACACATCCTCGCCGCGCGCGGACATTTCCTTCCACCGCCGCAGCGCGCGCGCGGGCACGCTGGCGGTGACGTAAAGCTTGGCGGTGGCGTGCGGGGCGATCACCGTGGCGATGTCGCGCCCGTCGAGCACCGCGCCGCCGGGCTGGTCGGCGAACGCCTGCTGGCGCTCCATCAGCGCGGCGCGCACCGAAGGGTGGACCGAGACGCGGCTGGCCAGCCCGCCGCTCGCCTCGGAGCGCAGTTCGGGATCGAGCAGCAAACCTTCGGGAAAGGTCGTGGCGGCCAGTGCATCGCCGCCATTGTCGGGATCGCCGCCATCGAGAAACACCTGCCGCCCGACCGCGCGATAGAGCAGCCCGGTATCGAGATGCGGCAACCCGAAATGCGCCGCCAGAGCTTTGGCCACGGTGCCCTTGCCCGATGCGGTGGGGCCATCGACCGCGATGATCACGCGCGCACCCGCCGCCGCAGTTCCACCGCAAAGCCGATCAGCGCAATCGCGCCCCATGCCGCCTCGAGGATAAATGCGGCGAGGTTGAAGTGGACCGACAGCGAAGTCAGCAGCAGCACCGCGCCGACCAGATTCGCCAGGTTGAACCACAGCTTGTCGAGCGTCTTGGCCACGTTGGAATAGGCGAATGCGGCGATGAACACCGCGCTGCCGACAAGGCCGATGGCGTCGGCTTGGGCACCGGTCATGCGCGGTCGGCCACAGGCATCGCGCCGTCGAGCAGGCCTTCGAACGCGGGGAAGCTGGTGGCGATGGGGCGGCAATCGTCCACTTCCACGCCCGCGCGGCTGGCCAGGCCCGCCACCGCCATGCTCATCGCGATGCGGTGGTCGAGGTGGGTGGCGATCGGTTCGGCGCCGGTGCCGGAAAGCGGATCGCCGCCGGTGCCGTCGATGATCAGGCCGTCCGCCGTCTCGGTCACGGTCGCGCCCGCCAGTTCCAGCGCGGCGCGCATCACCGCGATGCGGTCCGATTCCTTCACGCGCAGTTCCTCCAGCCCGCGCGTCACCGTGCGGCCTTGGGCGATCGCGGCGGCGACGAACAGCACGGGGAATTCATCGACCATGCTCGGCACCACCGCCGGATCGACCTCGATCCCGGTCAGCAGCGAATGGCGCACGCGCAAGTCCGCCACCGGCTCGCCGCCGACCTCGCGCGGGTCGAGCGCCTCGATGCTGCCGCCCATCGCGCGCAACACGTCGAACAACGCGGCGCGGGTGGGGTTGAGCCCGACGTTCTCGATCACCAGGTCCGAGCCGGGCACCAGCAGCGCCGCGACCACGAAGAACGCGGCGGACGAGGGGTCGCCCGGCACCGCGATGACCTGCGGCTTCAGCTCCGCCTCGCCGACCAGCCGGATGATCCGCGTGCCGTCGGCTTCGACTTCCACCTGAAGATCGGCACCGAAGCCCTTGAGCATCCTTTCGGAATGGTCGCGCGTCGGCACCGGTTCGATCACCGTGGTGATCCCCGGCGTGTTGAGCCCCGCAAGCAGGATGGCGCTCTTCACTTGCGCGCTGGCGACGGGCAGGCGGTACGAAATCGGCACGGCGGGAGCGATGCCGCGCAGCGTCAGCGGCAGCGTGCCGCCGGGGGCCGAGGTGAAATCGGCGCCCATCGTCGACAGCGGATCGATCACCCGGCCCATCGGACGTTTGGACAGGCTGGCGTCGCCGATGAACGTGGCGGTGATCGGGTGGCTCGCGACCAATCCCATCAGCAGCCGCGTGGAGGTGCCGCTGTTGCCCATGTCGAGCGCGGTGCGCGGTTGCAGCAGCGATCCCACGCCCACGCCATGGATGGTCCACGAACCTTCGCCAGTGCGCTGCACGTCGGCGCCCATGGCGCGCCCACCGCCGCTTTCAGCGGCGGCAGTTCGTTCAATGTGCGCGCCAATGGCGCGCATGGCGGCGGCGGTGGACAGCACGTCCTCGCCTTCCAGCAAGCCGGTCACGCGCGTCTCGCCCACCGCCAGCGCGCCGAGCATGATCGAGCGGTGGCTGATCGACTTGTCGCCCGGCACGCGGATGCGGCCGGTGAGCGGCCCGGTGGCGCGGAAGCGGCGAGGGCGCATCGAGGAAGGATCGGCAGCGGTCACGGATGGTCTCTGGCGCGAGGGAGGCCCATGCTGCGGGTGCAGCGAGGCGCGCGGCTTTTGACAGCGCGGGCGCGCTATGGCAAGGCGCGCCCGCGCTGGGATGGGCGCAGCGTTGTATCGCACGACGCCGTCACCATATGACGCACCGGACTTTTTTTGGCCTGCCACCGTTTCGGTGCGGGCGCACGTGAGGATTTTTATGGTCAAGCCAGAGTGGGGCGCCAAGCATGGCTGCCCGAAGTGCGGCACCCGTTTTTACGACCTGGGCAAGTCGGACCCGGTCACTTGCGTCGAATGCGGCTATGCGTGGAACCCCGAGCCGACGCTCAAGTCCAAGCAGCCGATCCCCTATGAGGAAGTCAAGAAGGTCGAGGCGGTGGCCGACGTCGATCTGGCCGAGGAAGATCTCGACATCGACGAGGATGGCGATTCGCCGGACAACGACGTCGATCTCGGCGGCGACGATGATCTGGGCGTCCCCGGTCAAGGCGACGGCGAACCCGACGAGCATTGAGGTGCATGGTTCGGTCATGCTGATCGCATGACATTGCACGGCACCGGCCCGCTCTCCCTGCCTGACCACCCGACAGAGTACCTTAGGGGTGGTCGGGCCCAGTTGGCTATTGGGGGAGCGGGCCGGTGCCGCCCCAGCCGTAAGGCTGGATAGAGACTCAGTCCGGTGCCGCTTCCAGCGGTGAGGCTGGAAAACAGACTCGGGCAGGCATCAGGCCTGAACGTGCGGCATGCCTTCCTCCACCCCCGATTCGCAAAATCGGGCTTGCCAGTTTCCCGGCCCTTGACTAAGGGGCGGCTCCCCGGCGGTTCGCGCCACCGGGATGGCGCGCAACCCAACGGCGCGCTTGATGGTTATGGGGCCTTAGCTCAGCTGGGAGAGCGCCTGCATGGCATGCAGGAGGTCAGCGGTTCGATCCCGCTAGGCTCCACCATCGTTCCAAGCTCACATTACCGGATCATGGGCGTGCCTTTCGAGAGCCACCGTCTGTCGCGCACGATTGACGCACATCACAGCGAGGCCTAGATTCCTGCGGCAAAGGCGAGAGAGCAGGAGGCATGGCCGTGCTGCCAAGCCAGTGCAGCCGGGCCCGCCGATCAGGATCGGTCGCACGGCTTGCTACGAGGGAAAGAGTGCAGATGCCCGACCCGATGTTCACCCATCTGATGTTCCCCCATTCGGTGCTCCGCCACATCCGCGAGACTGGATTCCGCAAGGCCGGGGCAGGGCTTGGCCTGATCGCGATCGGCTGCCTCACCGCTTCGACCGCGCAGGCGCAGTTCGGCGGGTTCAGCTTGCCGTCGATCCCGCGCGCGTCCTCAACGTCGAGCAGCAACAACGCCAACGCGCGCTCGTCCGACGGCTGCCCGAAGGGTTCGAGCAAGAGCACGGGCTCGTCGATCATGGGCAGCATCATCGGCCAGACCGTGGGCCGCGCCGCCAGCCGCGCGGGCATTTCCAGCTTCGTGCCGATGGCCGAGGTCGCCGATACGCTGACCAACGCGATCGCCTGCAAGCTCGAACCCGCCGAACAGAAGCAGGCCGCCGCCGCCACGCTGGAAGCGACGCGTGGCGACAAGGTCGGGACAAAGTCCACCTGGACCTCGCAGACCCGCGAGAATGTCTCGGGCACCTCCACGGTCGTCGCGCGCAACGATGACAGGACCACGGGGGCGAAGTGCATCACCGTCAGCGACGTGATCATCGTCAATGGCGAGGAAACCACCGCGAACAAGCGCATGTGCCGCCCGCCGGGCTCGGCGCGCTATTCGCTGATGGCCTGATCCATGGTGCGTCTGCGCAAGGCTGCTGCCCTGTTAGCCGCCGCCGCGCTGCTGGTCGGCGCAAAAGCGCCGGCGCCAGCAGCTTCGGGCGCAGACAAGGACAACCCGTCATGCCCCGGCGTGCCCGACTGGGGCCCGCCCAAGGTCATGAGCCTGTCGGTCGCCGATCGCGGCGGTCGGCACGTGCTGATCGGTGACGGGATCATCGACGCGACGCTGCCGCAGCGGATCAAGGCCGCGCTCGACGGTGACGAGCGGATTGAGGAAGTGTGGCTCAGAAGCCGGGGCGGCGACGCCCACGCGGGCAACGAGGCGGGCAAGGTGATCCGGTCGTACCCCGGCATGGCCACGCGCATTCCGGCGGGCTGGACGTGCTTTTCGGCGTGCAACTTCGTGTTCATGGGCGGCGACCGGCGCTTCGTCGATCCGGGCGGGATCTTCATGGTCCACATGTTCACGCACACCGGTGATCGCGACGCGATCGATCTGTCGGTCGAGGAAGGCAGCGACGAGACGGTCAAGCTGATCGGCCAGATCGAACAGTCGAGCGCGCTGCTGGCGAGCGAGGACAACGATTTCCTGATCCGCATGGGCATCAGCCGCAAATTGCTGACCGACGTGATGTACCGCCAGCAGGCCGTCGCCACCAACACCAACCATTCGACGCGCTACTGCCTCAGCCAGGAGGAAGTGCGGCGGTACAACGTGACGCCGGTGGAGAAGGTGGGCTAGGGTAACCGGCATGGACCGGCGCGGCGTTTCGCGATCGGACGTGACGTTCCGCTGGCGCTCAGCCGATCGGACCTGCGGGGCCGACATGCGGTGCGGGCTCCTCGGGCATGGCCGGATCATCGTCCGCCAGCGGGCGGGTGAACCAGCGGGCGTGGCCGTCGGGGCCCATCTCGATATCGTCGATCACCACCGGATCGCTGCCGGTTTCGACCCAGCCTTCGCCATGGCAGCGGTCGCAGTTGACGCGCTTGGCGCGGAAGCTGACGAGATCGATCTCTGCGTTCCACTGGCCGTGCCCCTTGCACACCGGACACGGCGCATCGAGCGCGCCGTTGCGCGGCTGCTGCGCGATCAGGTCGAACGCGTGCGGTGCGTCGGGGCCGGTGCACTGGACGATATTGCTGGCATGCGGCATTGGATGTTCGCCTTCGCGGCTTGAGGGAGCTTACTTCTTCAGGCCGATTTCGCGCAGGCGCTGCTGCAGGTAATCGTCGGCGGTGATCGAAACGGGATAGCGATCGGGATGGTCCGCACTGACGCATTGCGGCAGCGTGTGGAACGCAAAATCGCTGCGCAAGTGCAGGAAGAACGGCATCGAATAGCGGCTGTGCGTCGCCCGTTCGCCCGCCGGATTGCGCACGCGGTGCGTGGTCGAGGGCAGCACGTGGTTGGTCAGCCGCTGGAGCATGTCGCCGATGTTGACCACCAGCGCGCCCGGTGGCGGCGCGACTTCCAGCCACTGGCCCTCGCGCGTCAGTAGTTCCAGCCCGGCTTCCTCGGCCCCCAGCAGCAGCGTGATGAGGTTGATGTCCTCATGCGCCCCGGCGCGGATCGCACCACCCCTGCCACCGGATTCAGCGGCGTCGGCCACGGGCGGATAGTGCAGCAGGCGCAGCACCGAATTGCCGTCGTCGATCGCAGGATCGAACCAGCGCTCGTCCAGCCCCAGCCACACCGCGATGCGCGCCAGGATGCGCGCGCCCGCGTGGTCGAGCGCGGCGTAAAGCGCCTCGAACGTCTCGCGGAACTGCGGCAGTTGCGCCGGCCAGATGTTGGGCGGCATCGACGCCGCCAGCGCGTGCCCGGACGGCAGGTCGCGCCCGACGTGCCAGAATTCCTTCAGATCGTGCGCGGTCGCGCCCTTGGCCACTTCGGTGCCGAACGCGGTGTAGCCGCGCGCGCCGCCCTGGCCGGGGATGAGGTACGCGCGCTTGTCCGCCTCGGGCAGCGCGAAGAACTGGCGGGTAAGCTCCCAGGCGCGCGCGACGAGCGCGGGATCGAGGCCGTGATCGCGCACCATGGCAAAGCCGAAGGTCTGGAAGCTGTCACCCAGATCGCGGGCCAGCGTGGCCGGATCGCTTTCGAGCGAGAGCACCGGAAGGGTCAGCACCGGCGAGTTGGGGAGGTTCATCGTATTCCTGTTCGCAAATTGCGGTTATGGGGTCCGCTGTAACCGCAAACGGACTTGCTTTCATGACCAAAATCGATGCCGAGCCGCAGTTCTGGCTGATGAAGTCGGAACCCGACGTGTACGGCTGGGACGATCTGGTCGAGCAGAAGGAAGGCACGTGGGACGGGGTGCGCAACCACCTTGCCGCGCGCAACTTGCGCACGATGAAGCAGGGCGATCTGGCGTTCTTCTACCATTCCAACATCGGACTGGAGATCGTCGGCATCATGAAAATCAGCAAGGCCGGGATGACCGACCCGACCGATCCCGACGGCAAGTGGGCTGCGGTCAAGGTCAAGCCGGTAAAAAAGCTGAAGCGCGCGATCACGCTCAAGGAAATCAAGGCCACGCCCGAACTGGCGGATATGGAACTGCTGCGCCAGTCGCGCCTGTCCGTGTCGGGCGTGCGACCGTCTGAATGGGATTTCATCCTTGAGATGGCAAAGCGCAAATTGCCGGGAACGAAATAGCGGCCTTGTGCATATCTCCTTCACATGGCGCGATTTTCCCGCCGTTTCGCACGAAGGAGCTGTTCATGGGTGAACTGATCGACAAGGCCAAGGGCGCCGCCAACCAGTCCGCCGGCAAGACCAAGGAAGCCGTCGGCAAGGCGACCGACAATGCCTCGCTGACCGCCAAGGGCCAGGCGCAGGATGCCAAGGGCAAGCTCCAGAACGCCAGCGGCAACGTGAAGGGCGCGCTGGGCGACAAGGTCTGACACCAACCGGTATTGCGGCGCGTTCCATGCCCGCAACAAAAGGGTCGCACACCTGACGGGGTGCGGCCCTTTTTCCGTTGGGGAGAGGTCCGCTCTAAAGGTTAATGTCCCGCGACGAAACGCCCGGCCAAAACCACCCGGCCCCCCGGTGCCACAATGGTGAATCCTTCGTTAAGAAGGGATCATGTCGCATCACCCCGCCTCTGCCAGCAAACCGGCTGGCCATCCGTTCCGTCGCTCGCTCCCGCCGCGCGTGCTGCGACCTTTGCCCACATTCGAACCCGAGGTGATTGCGGCGGAACAGCGCGCTGCGCTGGCCGCGTTGCGTTCACCCGATGTCAGCCCGTGGAAGTTCACGCGGCAGGATCTGAAGGACTTCCTGCTCGCCTATTGCGCGTGCTTCATCGCCGTCAGCGTGTGGATCGCCTGACGCGGCGTGACCATCAGGCGGCGGTGCCCGCTTGCTTCTCGGCCTCGGCCTCAAGCTCGGCCGCGTACAGCAGCTTTCCCAGCCACGACGCGAACAGGCACATCGCCGCGCCCAGCAACAGCTGGTTGATGATCGCCACGTTGGCTGCGCTCAGCCCGATGGCGAGCAGCGAACCCACCACCATCGCGCCCGAATTGACGATGTTGTTGGCCGCGATCGTGCGCGCGGTTTCTGACTTGTCGACCGTGGTGGTCAGGAATGCGTAAAGCGGCACCACGAACATGCCGCCGGCCATCGCGATGCCCAGCAGCGACAGCAGCAGCGGGATCGCCAGCCGTTGCGCCAAGAACGTGGGCACGTCCATCAGCGGCGCGCTGGGGTGCGGCGTCCATTCGCGGCAGACGAAGTAGAACGCGACGATGAACAGCCCCATCACCACCACCGAAGCGGGCGAATAGCGCGCCGAGACCTTGCCCTTGAGCAGCGCGTTGACCGACATCGAGCCGATCGACACGCCGATCGAGAACACCACCAGGAACACGCTGGCGACTTCCTTGCTGGCATCGAGCACGTTCTTGGCCAGCGGCGGGAACTGGATGAACAGCACCGCGCCGATCGTCCAGAAAAAGCTGATCGCCATGATCGCCAAAAACACCCGTCGGTGGTGCAGCGTGTTGTTGACCAGCGTGATCGACGAACGGATCAGGTGGAAATCGAGCGGCTGGGCCGGGATCAGCGGCTTGGCCGGCGGCACCTGCCGCCCGGTGGCGTAACCGACCAGCGAGGTCAGCACCACGCCGATGGCGGCCCATTGCACCGGGATCCAGCCCGCCAGGATCGTGCCGGCCAGGATCGCGATATAGGTGCCCGCCTCGACCAGTCCGGTGCCCGCCAGCACTTCATCCTCGTGCAGGTGCTGGGGCAGGATCGCGTACTTGATCGGGCCGAAGAAGGTGGAGTGCACGCCCATCGCCAGCAGCGCGAGCAGCATCAGCGGAATCGCGAACGTGTGCACGCCGATGCCCTTCCACGCCAGCACCAGCCCGGCCGCGCCGACCAGCATGATGCCGATCTCGCACGCCTTGATGATGCGGATGATCCGCGCCTTGTCGCGCATGTCGGCCAGCTGGCCCGACAGCGCCGACAGCAGGAAGAACGGCAGGATGAACAAGGCCGAGGCGATCGCCGAAAAGCGCGCTTCCTCAGCCTCCGAACTGTAGATGCTGTACACTACGTACAGGATCATCGCGTTCTTGAAGAGGTTGTCGTTGAACGCGCCGAGCAACTGGGTGACGAACAGGGGCAGGAATCGGCGCGAATGGATGAGATGCGTCTGAGTGGTCATTCGGTCCTTGCCAGCATCCCCGTTACGGCGCAGACCCTAGCGGCATGGCCGGGGCGGACAAGAGGGCATCGAACGGTTTCACACAGCCGTCAGGGAGCGTAAGGCGCCCCGTGATGATGACGTTGCCCAACATGCTCACCCTGTCGCGGATCGTCGCGGTCCCGCTGCTGTCCTTCTTCCTGTGGTGGCCCGACTGGGCGTTCGGCTACGGCATCGCGTTCGCGCTGTACTGCCTGATGGGCATCACCGACTATTTCGACGGCTATATCGCACGGTCGAGCGGAGCGGTGTCGCGGCTGGGCATCTTCCTCGATCCCATCGCCGACAAGATCATGGTTGCCGCGGTCATCCTGGTGCTGAGCGCGCAAGGCATCCTGCGTGGGCCGTTCGTGGGCGACATGCACGTGATCGCCGGGCTGGTGATCCTGATGCGCGAGATCGCGGTGTCGGGCCTGCGCGAATTCCTCGGCGGGCTGCAGGTATCGATTCCGGTCAGCAAGCTGGCCAAATGGAAGACCACGTTCCAGCTGGTCTCGCTCGGCGCGCTGATTCTGGGCAACGCCACGCCGTGGTGGAACGCCTCGATCGGCTGGCTGGTGATCAACATTCCGCACACCGTCGGCCTCATCACGCTGTGGGCCGCCGCCGCGCTGACCTTGATCACGGGCTGGGATTACCTGCGCGTGGGCCTGAAGCACATGGATTGAAGGCGTGCGTGCCCAGCGGTGTGGCGATGGTCCCTGACCCTTGCCGCACGCAAGATTGCGTAGTCATCGCCACCCATATTCTGAACCTTGATCCGACTAGGAAATCGCGGCCGCAAGGCCTCGGTTCCGGAGTTCTGGTTGGTGGTTGCGGTTGGATCACGGTGGGTAATCGCACTGGCGCTGGCGTTCATCGGCGCGCTCGCGGTTGCACCGGCGGCGCGGGCCGGAACGCAAGTGCTGTCGGACAACTTCACCGGGTCGAACTCATCGCTGGCGTGGCAAGTCTATGGCAGTGCCTGCCTGACGGCCGGTAGCGGCGGCAGCAGCATCCCGGCTTGTGCGGCGGGCAGCACGGGCGGCTATACCGGCAACGTGCCCGATTCCAGCGGGCAGGGTGCGCTGCTGCTGACCCGGGCGGTGCAGAGCGACGTCGGCGGGATCATCTCGCTGAACAGTTTCCCCAGCTCGGCCGGGTTTACGGTGACATTCAACGCCGTTTCTTACGGCGGCAGCGGGGCCGACGGAATCTCATTCTTCCTGCTCGATGCCTCGCAAGGGGTGCCGGCGTCGCTGGGCTACATCGGTGGCAGCCTGGGCTACGTCAATATCGCGGGCGGGTTCATGGGTGTCGGAATCGACGAATACGGCAACTTCTCCAACCCCGGCTGCGGCGGTGGCGGATGCAGCGGCGGACCGGGACTGACCCAGAATGCCGTGGCGGTGCGCGGCCTGACCAGTGCGGCCAGCCCTTATATCACCCACGCGGTTCCCGGGTTCTCGCTATGGAGCAACGTTTCGACGCGGCAGCAGGCGACCAGCCATACGTACACGATTTCGATGACGGCAGCCGGATCGCTGAGCGTGGCGATCGACGGAACAACCTATGTCTCGGGCCTCAACGCGTCCGCCCAGGTCGGGGCACTCCCGGCCTACCTTCGGGTCGGCATCGCTTCGAGCACCGGGGGCGCGACCAATTTCCACCAGATCACGTCGTTCAGCGTGACTTCGCTGAGCACCAGCAACATCACCGTGTCCAAAGTGCACACCGTGATGTCGGACCCGGTCAACGGCGCCACCAACCCCAAGCTGATCCCGGGGGCGACCGTGCGCTATTGCGTGATCGTCGCCAATCTGACCGGCAATCCCACCGCCACCGGGATAGCCGTGGCTGACCCGCTGACCGGACTGCACCTGACGTACGTCGCCAATTCGATCCGGGTCAACGGCACCGCATCGAACGGGGTCTGCACCTGGAACGGCAGCACCGGAGGCAGCTACGCCAGCGGAACGGTCAGCGCGTCGCTGGCCAATCTGGCGGGCGGAGCCACCAGCACGATGTATTTCGACGC
Organism: Novosphingobium lentum NBRC 107847; assembly: GCF_001590965.1. GTDB lineage: Bacteria > Pseudomonadota > Alphaproteobacteria > Sphingomonadales > Sphingomonadaceae > Novosphingobium > Novosphingobium lentum. Next base: position 9,014 of record NZ_BCTW01000030.1, on the reverse strand, counting down.
GACGGTGCAATAGCGACGACGCATCGGGATTCCGTTGATCGGGCGGGACTGTCAGAACCCGGCGATCAGCATGTCGAGTGCATTGCCGATCGCGTCCTGTTTCGGCAGCAGCGAAACGACCCGTGCGCCAAGCTCGCGCACCGCAATTGCGCTCGCGAGGTGGGTGGCCATGACCAGCCGCTCTCCGTCGATAGCGAAGACCGGATGCAAGCGGGCGATCGGTTTGGGAACATGCGCTTCGGGCAGAAGCGGGACCACCAACCGGGTTGTCAGTCCATCAAGCAGGTCGGCTTGGCAATCGAGGACCAGCGGGCCGGTCCCGACCTGCCGGTAGACGTCGAATTTGGCCATCCTGCGGTGGTCAGAACGGGCGGTGGCCGGACAGCGGCAGTCCGTTTTCCTCGACCCAGCCATTCCACGCGCCAACCGCGCCGGCATTGTCGAGCTTCCACTGGCGCGCCTTTTCGCGCGCGATCTGGTCGGCAAGCCCGGCCTCGCACGCGCGCGAAATGTTGAGGCCAAGCCGCCTGGCTTCGCCTACCAGTTCGACGTCGAGCGACACGTTGGTCGCCTTGCGCGCGGATCCGGTAACGTCGTGAGGGTGTTGCATGATCGGATTCCTGCCCTTTGATGCGTATGCTTATGCGCATATTTGCGGACGTCAATGGTTCGCCGGCCACACGCAACGACATGCGAATGCGCGCAGGATGTGTTAGGCGCGCTTGGACGCAAGACCGGTCGTTCGCCGGTCCATCGACTCGAACAGGATCACGACATGCAGGGTTTGTCCGAGGATGGGCGGCAACTGGTCGAGGCGATGGCCAGCCGCCATGGCGTGAGTACCGATGCCGTGACGCAGCTGCTGATGGCGATCGCCGCCGGCGGCGGGCGGCAGGCGCAGTTCCATCATCCGGATCTGGGTGGCATGGGCCAATGGTCGCAAGGCGGGATGATCATGGTCGGCGACATGTTCAACAACGGCCTGAAGTTTCGCGTCGATGCGCTGTGCAACGATCTGGCGGCGGCGTTGCAGGCATCCTCGCCGTTCGTGGTTCCGCCGCAGTCGTCGCAAAGTCAAAGCCAGTCGAACGGGGCGAGCGGCATCGGCGCGACCAGCGGGTCCAGCCTGTTCGTGCCCGGACCATCGGGCAGCCGCTGGCCGGAGGAACTGGGCGCCCCGGCGTCGACCGGATCGCAGAACGACCTGCACTATGCGGTGTTCCCTGCCACCCACCGCCTCGCCATCGACCAGCGCGGGCGCGTCACGGTCTATGACACTGCCGACCACCGGATCAGCGGGTTTTCCCAGCAGCAGAGCGGCGACCAGTCGATTACCTTCACCAGCCAGCACGGTCTGGTGCGGGTGGCGGACCTCGCCGTCGTTTCGCCGTCGCCAGCAACCGCGCCCGAACCGCAGGCCCCGGCAGCCGAGCAAGCGGTGCCGAAGGCTCATCCTGCTCCGGCGCCGCCTCCTGTCAACGTGGTCGCGAATCCTGCGATAACTATTTCAGACGACGAGATATTCTCGCGGATCGAGCGTCTGGCCGATCTGCGCAAGAAGGACATCATCACGGCTGCGGAATTCGAAGCCAAGAAAGCCGAACTTCTCGCCCGGCTTTGAACGTTCGGGTCACCCCGCCTTCAGTTCCGCCGCCAGCAGCCTGAACTCCTCGCCGCGCGGGGAATTCTTGCGCCAGACCAGCGCGATTTCGCGGCTGGCGTGATCGGAATTGAGCGGCCGCGCGACGATCTGGGTGTCGTGCAGAATGCCCGCGTCGATTGCCATCTGCGGCAGCATGGTCAGCCCCAGCCCGTTGTCGACCATCTGCACCAGCGTGTGCAGGCTCGTGCCGATCATCGTCGCGCTCGCGCGCAGTTCGGGCCGGTTGCACGCGGCCAGCGCGTGGTCCTTCAGGCAGTGCCCGTCTTCAAGCAGCAGCAGCCGGTTCTCGTCGATCATGCCCGGCGGGATGACCGCAGGCGGATCGCGCGGGTCGTCCTTGGGGAAGGCGACCAGCAGCCGGTCGCTGAACAGATGCTCGACTTCGACTTCGCCGGTGGCGAACGGCAGCGCGAGCAGCACGCAATCGGCGCGGCCGTGGTGGAGCGATTCGATCGCCGCGCCGCTCGGCTCCTCGCGCAGGAACAGCTTCAGCTGCGGGCGCTCCTGGCGCAGACGCGGCAGGATGCGCGGCAGCAGGAACGGCGCGATGGTGGGGATCACGCTCATCCGCAGTTCGCCTGCCAATGGCGCGCCGTGCGACTGCACCAGTTCGGACAGCTCCTCCGCCTCACGCAGCAGGCGGTGCGCCTTGGCCACCACTTGGTTGCCCAGCGGGGTGAACCGCACCACGCGACGGGTGCGTTCGACCAGCGTCACGCCGAGCAGCGATTCCAGCTCGCGCAGCCCCGCCGAGAGCGTGGACTGCGAGACGAAGCAGCTGTCGGCGGCGCGCCCGAAATGCCCATGCTCGTGCAGCGCCACGAGGTATTGCAGCTGCTTCAGCGTGGGCAGGTACGTGCTCATGGCCGGGCGGGCGCCATGCTATTCGTCGTTATCGGCCACTGGGTCGGCCACGGGTTCGTCGTGTTCCGGCGCATCGTCATGGTCGAGCGGGACCACGAAGTCGGCATCGTCGAACACGGCGGGCAGTTCGGGATCGACATGCGCGACCACGTCAACGCCGCCGGCGCCGTTGCCGCCGATATCGTCGATGTGCGCCATCTTCAGCTTGCCGCCCACCACGGCGAACGCCAACTTTCCCTCCACCAGCTCCAGCGCATCGCGCCCGAACTGTTCGAAGCGCCAGCCTTCGAGGATGGCGAGGTTCTTGCGCTGCCCGGCGGCGAGCGCTTCCAGATCGTCGCTGCGCGCGAGCAGGCGCGAGGCGACGTCGATCTCGCGGCTGCGGATCTTGAGCAGCAGCTTGAGCAAGTCGGCGACCAGTGCGCCTTCCTTGCCCAGCGGCGCACCGCGCGGGGCGCGTGCCGGCATTTCGTCGTCGCGCAGCGGCTTGGCCTCGGCCAGCGTCGCCATCAGCCGCCGCCCGATCTCGTTCTCGCGCCAGCCCGAGGACAGCCCGCGCACTTTGGCGAGGTCGGCCTGGTCCTTGGGCGGGTGCCCGGCGATGTCGGCCAGCGTCTCGTCGCGCATGATCCGGCCGCGCGGGATGTTCTTGTCCATCGCCTCGACCTCGCGCCAGGCGGCCACGGCCCTGAGCCGACCCAGCACGCCGGCGTTGCGGGTGGAGACGCGCACACGCTGCCACATCGCATCGGGATCGGACTTGTAGTTGGCCGGATCGGCCAGCTTTTCCATCTCGATGTCGAGCCATTCGCCGCGCCCGGTCTTGCGCAGGCGGTTGAGCAGCTTGGGAAAAATCTTGGCAAGGTGCGTCACGTCGCCGATCGCGTATTCGATCTGGCGCTCAGTCAGCGGGCGGCGCGACCAGTCGGTGAAGCGCGCACCTTTGTCGACCGTGATCCCGAGCCAGCTTTCGACGAGGTTGGAATAGCCGATCTGTTCGGACTGGCTCACCGCCATCATCGCGATCTGGGTGTCGAAGATCGGGTGCGGGGTCTTCTTGGTCAGGTTGTAGATGATTTCCACATCCTGCCCGCCCGCGTGGAAGACCTTGAGCACGTCCTCGTTATTCACCAGCAGGTCGAGCAGCGGGGTCAGGTCGATCCCCGGCGCCATCGGATCGATCGCGGCGGCTTCCTGCGTATCGGCGATCTGCACCAGGCACAGTTCCGGCCAGAACGTGTTCTCGCGCATGAACTCGGTGTCGACCGTGATGAAGTCGGCCTTGGCCAGCCGGTCGCACAAGTCGGCAAGGGCTGCGGTGGTGGTGATCAGAGGGTGTATCTTCATTGCCGATTTCTGTAAGGGCCCGCGGGTTGACAAAGCGGGCGTCATGGCCTGTTAGCCGCGCGCTTCCCCTGCAATATCCCGGCGACTTTGGCCAGAGCCTTTGGAAAGACCTTCGATGCACCCCTATCGCACCCACACCTGCGCCGCGCTCCGCATCGCCGATGTCGGCAGCGTCGTCCGCCTGTCCGGCTGGGTCCATCGCAAGCGCGATCACGGCGGGCTGCTGTTCGTCGATTTGCGCGATCACTATGGCCTCACGCAGGTCGTGGTCGATACCGACAGCCCCGCGTTCGCGCAGCTCGAACGCCTGCGGGTTGAGTCGGTGGTGACGATCACCGGCAAGGTTGTGGCGCGCACTGCCGATACGGTGAACTCCAGCCTGCCCACCGGCGCGATCGAACTGCGCGCCGCCGACGTGGTGCTGCGCTCTGCCGCCGAGGAGCTGCCGATGCCGGTGGCCGGAGAGCAGGAGTATCCTGAGGATATCCGCCTCAAGTACCGCTACCTCGATCTGCGGCGCGAGAAGGTCCACGCCAACATGATGCTGCGGTCGCAGGTCATCGCGTCGCTGCGCCGCCGCATGGTCGACCAGGGCTTCACCGAATTCCAGACGCCGATCCTGACGGCGTCCTCGCCCGAGGGCGCGCGCGACTATCTGGTGCCCAGCCGCGTCCATCCGGGCAAGTTCTATGCGCTGCCGCAGGCGCCGCAGATGTTCAAGCAGCTGCTGATGGTCGCCGGCTTCGACCGCTATTTCCAGATCGCTCCGTGTTTTCGCGACGAGGATGCGCGCGCCGACCGTTCGCCCGGCGAGTTCTACCAGCTCGATTTCGAGATGAGCTTCGTCACGCAGGACGATGTGTTCAACGCAATCGAGCCCGTGCTGGGCGGGGTGTTCGAAGAGTTCGCCAACGGCAAGTCGGTGACCGCATCGGGCAGCTTCCCGCGCATTCCTTATGCCGAATCGATGCTCAAGTACGGCAACGACAAGCCCGATTTGCGCAACCCGATCGAAATTTCCGACGTTACCGAACACTTCAAGGGCTCGGGCTTCGGGCTGTTCGACCGCATCGCCAGCGAGGGCGGGCGCGTGCGCGCGATCCCGGCGCCGGGCGCGGGCAAGCTCAGCCGCAAGTTCTTCGACGAGATGAACGAATGGGCGCGCGGCGAGGGCCATGCCGGGCTGGGCTACATCAACATCAAGGAGGGCGTGCCCGCCGGGCCGATCGCCAAGAACCATGGGCCGGAGGAGACGGCCAAGCTGGTCGCAGCGCTGGGTCTCGGCCCCGACGACGGCGTGTTCTTCGCCGCGGGCAAGGAACTGCAGGCCGCCAAGCTGGCCGGGCTGGCGCGCACCCGCGTGGGCGAGCAGCTCAAGCTGATCGAGCAGGGCTGCTTCAAGTTCTGCTGGATCGTCGATTTCCCGATGTTCGAATACGACGAGGACGCCAAGAAGATCGACTTCAGCCATAACCCGTTCTCGATGCCGCAAGGCGAGCTCGAAGCGCTGGAAACCATGGATCCGCTGCAGATCAAGGCGTGGCAGTACGACATCGTCTGCAACGGCGTGGAACTGTCGTCCGGCGCGATCCGGAACCACCGGCCCGACATCATGTACAAGGCGTTCGAGATCGCGGGCTATAGCCGCGAGGATGTCGACACCAATTTTGCCGGCATGATCAACGCGTTCAAGTTCGGCGCGCCGCCGCACGGCGGATCGGCCCCGGGGGTCGATCGCATCGTCATGCTGCTGGCGGATGAACCCAACATCCGCGAGGTGGTGGTGTTCCCGATGAACCAGAAGGCCGAAGACCTGCTGATGGGCGCGCCGGGTAACGTCAGCCTCAAACAGCTGCGCGAACTGCATATCCGGCTCGTCGAACCGAGCAAAGGGTAAGGCGGAAGCGCCGCTTGGCGCATTGGGACCACTTGCCAGCCTGCATTGCGTTCATTAGGGCGCAACCTGATCGATAACCGCTTTCCTTCGAAGGGGCATTTCATGAGCGATACCGCCGACCGCGTTAAGAAGATCGTCGTCGAGCACCTCGGCGTCGAAGCCGACAAGGTCACCGAGGATGCAAGCTTCATCGATGATCTGGGCGCAGACAGCCTCGACATCGTCGAACTCGTCATGGCGTTCGAAGAAGAATTCGGCGTCGAGATCCCCGACGATGCGGCCGAGAAGATCGCCACCGTATCCGACGCGATCAAATACATCGACGAAAACAAGGGCTGAACCGCCCCAGATCCCGAACGGACTGGGCCCGATGGCCAGGTTCGTATCGTGTCCTGAAAGACCGGTAGACCGCCACTTTCGGCGGTCAGCCGCTTTCTCCAAAGGGCAAATCGGGACCACGACAGGCTCAGCCCGATCGGGGGCTGGGCCTGTTGGCATATGGGACCGGTATCCGATCCGGTCCCGTGAATTGTTGGAGAGAGTTGCATGCGCCGTGTGGTCGTAACCGGACTTGGGCTTGTCACCCCGCTGGGGGCTGACGTTGAAACCGTGTGGAAGAACCTCATCGCCGGAAAGTCCGGCGCGGGTCCGATCACGAAGTTCGACGCTTCGGACCAGAAGTGCCGCATCGCCTGCGAGGTGAAGCCGGCAGACCACGAATACGGGTTCGACCCCAACAAGCGCGTCGATCACAAGGTCCAGCGCCAGGTCGATCCGTTCATCATCTATGGCATCGATGCCGCTGGTCAGGCGCTGGAAGATGCGGGCCTTACCGAGATGGACGAGCCGACCCGCCTGCGCGCCGGCTGCTCGATCGGATCGGGCATCGGCGGCCTGCCGGGAATCGAAAGCGAATCGCTGATCCTTGCCGAAAAAGGGCCGGGCCGGGTCAGTCCGCACTTCGTCCACGGGCGGCTGATCAACCTCATTTCGGGGCAGGTGTCGATCAAGTACGGCCTGATGGGCCCCAACCATGCCGTGGTGACGGCCTGTTCGACCGGCGCGCATTCGATCGGCGATGCCGCGCGGATGATCCGCGACGACGACGCCGACATCATGCTCGCAGGCGGTGCCGAGGGCACGGTCTGCCCGATCGGGATCGCCGGCTTCGCGCAGGCGCGCGCGCTCAACTGCACGTTCAACGACCGGCCCGAGCAGGCCAGCCGCCCTTATGACAAGGGCCGCGACGGCTTCGTGATGGGTGAGGGCGCGGGCGTGGTGGTGCTCGAGGAATACGAGCATGCCAAGGCGCGCGGCGCGAAGATCTATGCAGAAGTGGTCGGTTATGGCCTGTCGGGCGATGCCTATCACGTCACCGCGCCGCATCCGGACGGTTTCGGCGCGTACCGGTCGATGGAAATGGCGCTGAAGAAGGCAGGCATGCAGCCGTCGGACATCGACTATATCAATGCCCACGGCACCTCGACGATGGCCGACACGATCGAACTTGGCGCGGTCAAGCGTCTGTTCGGCGATGCCATCGGCAGCGTTTCGATGAGCAGCACCAAGTCCGCCATCGGCCACCTGCTGGGCGGCGCGGGCGCGGTCGAAGCCATCTTCTGCATCCTGGCGATCCGCGACCAGATCGTGCCGCCAACGCTCAACCTCGATGACCCGGACGAGGGCACCGAGGGTGTCGATCTGGTGCCGCATGTAGCCAAAAAGCGCGAAGTGCGCGCCTGCCTCAACAACAGCTTCGGCTTTGGCGGAACCAACGCCAGCCTGGTGCTGAAGAAGGTCTGAGCGCCATGGCCCTTCGCGCGAAGGGCGGCCTGATCGCGGCGGCCGCGGCGTTCGTCCTGCTGGTGGCGGGCGGGCTGTTCCTGCACGGCTGGTACGGCGCCGGGCCGCTGGCGAACAACGCGGCGTTCATCGTGCCCGACCATTCGACACTGGGCAGCGTGGCGGGCCAGCTGGAGCAGCAGGGCGCGATATCCTCGGCCTCGGGGTTCCGGCTGCGTGCGCGGTTGCTGGGCGGGGCCAAGCCGGTCAAGGCAGGCGAGTTCATGCTGCCTGCGCATTCCAGTCCGGCGCGCATCCTGGCGATCCTGCAGGGCAGCGAAGTGATCCGGCGGCTGGTGGCGGTGCCCGAAGGCATGCCCTCGATCATGGTCTACGAACGCCTGATGGCGCAGCCGCTGTTGTCGGGCCCGATCCCGATGCCGGCGGAAGGCTCGATCCTGCCCAACAGCTATGATTTCGAGCGCGGGGAAAGCCGCGCGGCAGTGCTGGGCCGGATGCAGGCGGCGATGAAGAAGACGCTGGCCGACCTGTGGAAGAAGCGCGGCCCCGATACCGTGGCGAAGACGCCCGAGGAAGCGCTGGTGCTGGCCTCGATCGTCGAGAAGGAAACCGGCAAACCATCCGAACGCCCGATGGTGGCGGGTCTGTATTCGAACCGGCTGCGCAAGGGCATGCTGCTGCAGGCCGATCCGACGATCATCTATCCGATCACGCAGGGCAAGCCGCTCGGCCGCCGCATCCGCCAGTCGGAAATCGCTGCGGTGAACGATTACAATACCTATTCGATGGTGGGGCTGCCCAAGGGGCCCATCACCAACCCGGGCAAGGAATCGATCGCGGCAGTGCTCCACCCGGCAAAGACCGAAGCGCTGTACATGGTGGCGGATGGCTCCGGCGGGCACGCCTTTGCGGCAACACTGGAAGAGCATAATGCCAACGTCGCCAAATGGTTCGCGCTGCGCAAGGCGCGCGGCGACCTGTAGAAACCGGTGCGGGATCGCACAAGCCGGGTCAAATCGGATCAAACACCGTGGTCATGCGTTGCTTGCCGAAAGGTTTCGTTTATAACTTTCTCTTAGTCACCGTTTCCGCAGGGCGCGCGTTCCATACGCTCTGAAGAACGGGAACATTCCGGCTTGACCGAAGGAGTCCTGCCCATTGCGGGCAGGGTGATCATTCCGGTCTTGCCGAGTGTTTCCGGTCATCGCGGCTGTCGCGCGACCGTCTGCCTGCCGCTGCGCAAGACACCTCACCCACCCACCGCGCTCACCAGCTCGCCCACAAGCCGACGCTGCATCGTCCAACCGTCTGCGCACGAAAAAGCCCGGGCAGGATTTGCATCCTGCCCGGGTCTTGGAGGTCTACCGGACAGTAGAATAGACGGTCTTAGAGATGGCCGATCTTAGAGATGGCCGTCAGACGCGTTGTTCATGTCACCCG
>NZ_BCTW01000029.1 GCF_001590965.1 Novosphingobium lentum NBRC 107847 | reverse complement strand
GGGGCCTTCGGATGAAGACGTGCACTCTGCTTATCGCTGTTCTCGCCGTGCTGAGCCCAGCCGCAGTTCAGGCGTCATGCAATACAAAAGCGGGATCAGTAGACAACCAGCCACCGCCACCAACCGTGGAGGAAGCGGAGCAGCAGCCCGTCGCGGAGCTTAGCTCCGCGTTGCCGAACACCAGCACTCCCAGCTTGTACGACGCTCAGACATTAAAGCTGGACCTTTCCCGGGACGTAAGCTCACTCGCGGGGCTGACCGGCCGCTATATACAAGACGCGCCAGTCCTTGGCGTCAGACTTGAGAACATTCCCGGGTTCGACCCCAACCGGCACTGCAACGCGATCCAGCCGATCGTCTATAAGCCCAAGATCGAAAGGCTCTCCGACGGGATAGTGCGGGCGACCGTTGATCGCGAGAGGTTCGCGATCTCATTCGATCCCCGCGCCGAGCGCAGGCGCTACGTCCAGGACGCCGATCCGTCGGCCCGCTTCTTGTGGATCTTCCGGCCCCGGTTCGGAGATTCGCTGAAGGCAATCACGAGGAGCTACAACGCCGCCTTCCAGGCGGAGCCGGTAGGGTCGGCGCGCCGTCGGTGGATTGCAGAGGCATACCTCGACTTGGCGTTCCGCTACTATCGGCTGAATGTTCTCAACATCGGCATGCCGACCGGGAAGCGGCCCCGGCGTGCAGACCTGCGGCAGAGCCTACTCGCAGCGCTCGGACACGACTGCGCTCCGACCAGCGTGGAGCTGGTCTGCCTCGCCTCCGACACAATCGAGCTGAACGAAGCCGCGCCTCCCGGAGATCGCCTTTCGGCGGCCAACTTCACCGTCGGTGACGCACTTCTTGAAAATTCCGGCATCAGCACAGGCGTCCGCCAGCTCGACTTCGGCTCGACCAATCCGCAGGCAAGCACCATGGCGACAGTGTTGTTCCCCGGATTGCGCGGAATGGATCGAAGAGGTTACGGCTACCGCCGGCCCATCCGGACCTGGGACGTCGATACACAGAACAGGTGGTTCGCTGTGGACGGCTCGACCGCGAACGCGTTCCTTTCCCGTGAAGAAACCAAGCGCCTGCTGATGGACAGCCACGCCAAGTATTTGAGGGATGCGGTAGAGGGCTGGCGATTCCGCGTGCAAACGGCCTACCCGGGCTGGAGCCCGAATGAGCGAACGGCGCTGGCGGTAATCGGGCTCGACTTGGAGAACGTGACAGGTCGCGCTCTCCGGCTCGCCCCCGGCGCATCCAGCATGTGCCACGTGCTTTCCGACCCGACGCTGTCCCAGAAGCGCTCCAACGCGGGTGTGGTCCTCTATCAAATGAAGCGGGTCAGGACCGCTCGCAGCGTAATCTCGCGGTTGTCCGGCGCATCGCAACTGGACTGGTCATGCCTGGACGCGCTCGCGACGCCGATGCCCGCCGTCGCCCCGCTGAAGTCCCCACCTCCGATGTTGACGCCCTACCAGCCCGCGGCGCCTCCCGGATAGCTCATTCGGACGGGCGCGAGGGGCATTCGCCCGCTCGACCTACCGTGATTATTGTTGAAAAGGGACTACCGCATGAACGCCCCCTTCGCACTTCCTGCTTGCATCATCGCGAGCATCGCTTCTGTGCTAGTTTCGGGCGCTGCTTTCGCGAGCCCCGCCCGAACCGCCGGATCGCAGGCCTCGGGAGTGCAGCGCGGCTGCCAACCATATATGAACGCTACCAGGACCATGCTCGAGGGCTCGCCGCTGCACTTAGCCGTTCGCCTGGCGAATGGCGACGCCGCGGTGGCGTTCACTGTCGGCTACGACACCGCGGTCATGAACGACGACGACGCGGCCAACGCACCGCTACGAGATGCGGCCATGCTATACACCCGGCATGCCGGTCAGTGGACCGGCCGAACAATCTCCGCGCCTGGAATGGTCGTAGCCGGATTCCAGAACGCCCACAAAGACACCGTGTACTGGAGCGCTGTGACGGTTGGAGGCGCCGGACCCGAGTTCGCCGGAGTCATGGTCGCCGGCACAAACGCGTCTAACCTCACGTGCTCCAACCTCGACGCACCACCTTTGCCAAGTGGGCGCAGCTTCCAAGACGTGTTGTTTGAGGTGAAGGAGTTCGGCCTAACTGGTCGGAATGCTCAAGTAATCGGCGAGTACACAGACAACGGCGGGAGCGCTCCGCTACCCACCCACCGCTACCTTTTCCGGTCAATGGACGGTGGCAGAACTTGGGGGACTCCACGACGCGTCGCCTCGGGCGTGCACGTCGCCAATCCCTATCAAAGGATCCAAGCCACTGACGAGAGCCTCGAGCATGAGCTAGGCGCTACGCTGGTGCTCCTCCCTCAACCGGAGTGAGCACCTGCTCGCGACGGCGGAAACTTGCGAAAATGCCAAGCGAATTGTTGAGTGGGCAATCTGTCCCAGCGACACGAGCAAATGCCGGGCTCATCGTCTGCCTCGCTACCGTTGGATAGTCGAGGACACCTTTCGAGCTCCGGTCCAGGTGAGCCCTCCGTCGGCAGTGGAATACTCGTAGCGCAGTGTCCGCTGCACGCCTCGATCCTCGATCGTTCCGCTGGCCCGCAGCGTTCCCTTGCCGCGCCTGTTCACGGTGAGGCTTTTGAACTCGAGGAACTCCATGTTGTATGAACGCTCGCCGGTCTGTTCGTCGCGATTCAAGGCGGCGGGGAATTCCAGAACCGGGCACGCCAAAGCGCGACCGACAGGATCTAGGACCAAGCCGTAGAACTCCTCACCAGGACCCTCAGCTAGGTGGAAGCCGAAGATGATTCGCCGATTGGAGGGCGTGGTGTAGGAAGTCGTGACTTCCTGACTGTCTCCGACAGTGTGCTCGAACCAACCGGACCCTCGTCGGACGAACACCCTAAGTTGGGCGTTCTCGTCCTCCATTTCCTCGATACCCATCACGACACGCTCGTTTCGGCCTGGCAGGTGGCCGCTCACTCTGCGTACCTTGTCCGATCTTACCGGCACCGGCGCGGAGCATGCGGGCGACGAAACCACGGCCGATGCGAGCAACCAAAGAAGCATAATTTCTACCCCTAACGATGCACATCTAAGACTCATGCTACGCAAATCTAGCCCAAACGCCAGTCATGCTTGGCTCGTTATTTCGCGCGTGGCTTGCCCTAGCGGACTAGCAACCTGCTTGACGCTGTATCAACGTTCAGGACTCCACCGGATTGAGGGCTGTTTCATGCAATCGTTGAATGTCGGTTCCTGACCAGACCTGCCGTTCCATTCATCATGCGTGAACGGCAGAAAAGTCCCAGATTTTGCCTTTCCGTTGAGCCGAAAGCCGACTGCGTTGACGGCAGCTTATGAGAAATTTTTCAGCGGTGGAGCGACTGACTTTGGGGAGCAAGACAGCCAAAACTTCAACTGTCCAACAACCTCTTCTCATAGACCGTACTGATTGCGCGCCCATCCCAGACATAGCAGAGATGCCGTTCCTGGCGGCAGTTCGATAACAATCGTGGTCGGAACACAGCGGCACATTCGCCGCCGGGATCGCGGACGCTTTCGTAAGCGATGCCGTCCGAGCCTGCATCGCACAAGGTCCGCGCTGCTTCCTGCGACACGGCATAACTGCTCGGATGGTATAGAGCTGCCAACGTTTCACGTTGTCCACGGATGTCGTGAAGGTTCGCGTCGAGATCGACGGCATAAACCCGCATGTCGAGTTCCTGCGCCGGTTCGTCGGTAGCCTCCAGGAAGTGCGTGCGGTGATGCCGGGTCTCGGCGATTGCGGTTGCCAGTGTCAGTCCGGCATAGAAGACGCCGTAGCTGCCGTCGGTGAAGCGGTCGCCGACCGGATTGAGGTGGGTGAACGCTGCCATGATTGCCGACGTACCGGGGCCGGAAACGCGGTCCTCAGGCGGCACGAGCGACAGCTCGCCTGCCTCGTCGCGCAGACGATCATTGGTCATCGCCTCGATGGCGTAGACCGCTTCAAGATCAGCAGGATCGGCAACTGCCTCGAACAGCGAGATTGGCGGAAATCGGCTCGGGATGATGCGGTAGCAGGGCGTCCAGCGGACTTTAGACGTGGGAATGTCCACGGGTCAGCCGCGCTGCCCATCAACATACTGGCGCACGACATAGAGATCGGCGACATTGCCCGACATCATCCGGTCAAGCGCCGAGGCGCCGCCAAAGACTTGCGCCTTATTTGGCTTACGCACCCACTCATCGGCCGTCTTTGGCAACAGTATCTGCAGGCCTTTGTAGATGCCCATGACATAGGAAATCCGCTCCAGCGCATCCTTGGGCAGCGCCGCGACCATGCCGCGCTTCCAGGATTGGAAGGTCGAGCGGCTCTCCAGACCGAGCAAGCGCATCTGCTCCTGCTCTTTCAGGCCCCAGGCATCGGCAATGCGGAAGAATGTCCGCAGGGCTGGCCCCGTCAGATCCTTGCGATCAAGTCCCTTTGCAGGCGCTTTGGCTGCAGCTTGGATACCCATATCGGCACTTCCTTTCATGGCCTCATGATGCTCATATTCTGCACAAAAGTCAACATGAGAGCTGATATTGCACATTGCGACCTGCGTAATGCAGCGAGAGCCCTCCGCTGTTACCCGTCCGCTGTCCAAGGCAACGACGCCTGTCGATCAGCCAGTGGCCGCGTGTGAGGCATGATTGCTGCTGCGCTCAAGGCAGTGATCCGGCGGGGAGGAAGCCTCCGACTTTTGGTCGACGAAAGCGGCGATTGCCGAATTACATTCGTTCTCCGGTGGCGCGAAAACCACCCCTCTTTGTCGCCTGTCTGCGGGTCTCGTCACGCCTAATGCCGTCAACCCCGTGCGGGGTTCGCCCTTCGCTGACGCTGCGGTGACGGCGACTCCCGGCCCCTTCTTTTGGCGCCATCGGGGATGGTCCCCGACCACCTTTAGGAGAAACGACATGGCTACCATCGCAAACCTCACCGTGAAGTCCGACGACAGCTTCGAAGGCAACCTCGCAACGCTGACCGTCTCCGCACCGATCGCCATCATCCCCAACAACCGCAAGACCAAGGACAGCGAACCCGACTACCGCATCGTCAGCCGCAAGAACGGCTTCGAACTGGGCGCAGGCTGGAAGCGCTTCTCGCAGAACACCGGCGCCGAATATGTCTCGGTCTCGCTCTCGGCTCCCGAATTTGGCACGATTTACGGCAATATCGCCAACGCGCCGGGCGATGATCCTTCAAAGAAGGTCATCATCTGGAACCCGCCGAGCTGAAGCACCAGCGACGGCCCCGCCTCCGGGCGGGGCCATAGCATTTGTCAGCAATTCATCGCGCATCAGTTGAGACAAAATGACGGGCGTATCCTTCGACATTGTTGCGGCGATTGAAGTTCCCAATCGTCTCACGTGAGCGCTTGAGATCGAAACGTAGGCCGAAGGACTGGTAGCGTGCCGGATCGAGATTGGTGGCAAAGCTGGGGTTGGGTTCCACGAAATAGGAGAGGGTGGGAAATATTTCATATTGTTCTTATGGGATATTTTATTTTGTCTTCGGCATAGCCGTAAGTTGAGCCTGCTAGATCGTGATAGTTAAGCCAACATAGCCTTGAGAGGGATCGTAACATCGGCCAGCTTCGCTGGATCAACCACGGCATTAGCCTCGATCAGTCTCCTCCCCTGTACGTAATCCTTGACCGCATTGACGCAATCGAGCGCGCCGATCACTCCATCCTTGAGGTATATCACCGAGAAGCTGCGCTCTTCCGGTCGCCCGCGCAGCACTGCGTGATCGTAACCAATGTTCAATCCGACGGTCTGCAGCTTGAGATCATACTGGTTGGACCAGAACCACGGCAGGGCATCATATGGCTGCTCGATCCCGCAGATGGAGCGGGCCACTGTGGCGGCCATGTCGTTGGCGTTTTGCACGCTTTCGATCCGCATGGATGCCCCGCCCGCGTAGCGGCAAGCAAAAGCTGCGCAGTCACCGATCGCATAGATGTCTGCCAGCGAGGTGCAGCAGAAGCGGTCGACCATGACGCCGTTGTCACCATGTGCGCCAGCGGCGCTGACGGCTGCAGTGGCCGGAATGATGCCAATTCCCACGATCACAATATTTGCCGGAATGATCTCGCCTGAGGCCAGCTCAACGCCGGTGACGCGCCCATCCACCCCGATCAAACGTTCAACGTTGGTGCCCGTGCGCAGGTCCACGCCATGGGCGCGATGTTCCGCTTCATAAAAGGCCGACAACTGCGGGCCGGCAACACGGGCCAGAACTCTGTCCAACGCTTCGAGGAGGACCACCGAGCAGCCCAGTTTGGTCAGCACCGCTGCGGCCTCGAGGCCGATGTAGCCCCCGCCAATCACCACCACCTGCTTGCTGCCACGATCAAGTTCAGCCGCGAGATGATCAACATCAGCCCGGTTACGGATCGAATGGATGCCGGCCAGATCAGCCCCGGAGCAGGCTAGCTTGCGGGCATCGCCACCGGTTGCCCAGATCAGCTTGCCATACGAGACGGTACGCCCATCGTTTAGAGTCAGAACCCTGGCTGCAGGATCGACCGCTATCACTTCGATCGAGAGCCAGAACGAGACATCCTTCTCACCCCAGAATGCTGCCGGGCGAATAAGCAGGCGTTCGAACGGCTTCGCCTTAGCGAGATACTCCTTGGAAAGTGGTGGTCGCTCGTACGGCAGTTCGCTCTCTCGGCCAATGACAAGGACGGATCCTTCGAACCCGTTCTGACGCAGCGCAATCGCCGCCGCGGCACCACCGTGTCCGGCGCCCACGATGATCACATCAAAAACAAGCCCAACCATCGATTAGTCCTCTGGTGCGATCGTAGCCCGCAATCCTGCCACTGAAGAGTCTAGGACGATCTGGCACGACAGTCGGGAATACGCGGATCGATGATCGGAACTGTCGAGCAGATCTCCTTCATCCTCGCTCGCGGCGGGTAGGTTTACTGCCCATGTGGGATCGACGTACACATGGCATGTCGCGCAGGAGCAGCAGCCTCCGCAAAGTGCCAGCAACTCATCAATGCCCGCTTCACGGATCGCTTCCATCAGGGTGAGGCCCACGGCTGCCTCGATTGCGATTTCTGCGCCTTTACGTGTCGTTACGAGAATGCCGGGCATGTCAAAACACCACGACCGAACGGATGCTCGTGCCCGCGTGCATCAGGTCGAACGCGGTGTTGATTTCCTCCAGACCCATGACGTGGGTAATCATCGGGTCGATCTCGATCTTGCCGGTCATGTACATGTCCACGATCTTGGGCACATCGGTGCGACCCTTGGCCCCGCCGAATGCTGTGCCGCGCCAGTTGCGGCCGGTCACCAGCTGGAACGGGCGGGTGGCGATTTCCTTGCCCGCTTCGGCCACGCCGATGATGATGCTGGTGCCCCAGCCGCGATGGCAGGCTTCAAGGGCGGCGCGCATCACTTCGGTATTGCCGGTGGCGTCGAAGGTGTAATCGGCCCCGCCATCGGTCAGCGCCACAATGGCGGCGACGGTTTCCTCACGGCTCAGGCCCTTGGAATTGAGGAAGTCGGTCATGCCGAACTGGCGGCCCCATGCCTCACGGTCCGGATTGATATCCACCCCGATGATCTTGCCCGCACCCGCCAGTCGCGCGCCCTGAATGACGTTGAGGCCGATGCCGCCAAGACCGAATACCACCACATTGTCGCCCACCTGCACATTGGCAGTGTTGGTGACAGCGCTCACGCCCGTGGTCACGCCGCAGCCGATATAGCAGGCGGACTGGAACGGCGCGTCCTCGCGGATCTTCGCCACCGCGATTTCCGGCAGCACGGTGAAGTTCGAGAAGGTCGAACAGCCCATGTAGTGGAACACCGTCTGCCCTTTATAGGAGAAGCGGCTGGTGCCATCGGGCATCAACCCCTTTCCCTGCGTGGCGCGGATCGCGGTGCACAGGTTGGTCTTGCCTGAAAGGCATGACTTACACTGGCGGCATTCGGGCGTGTACAGCGGGATCACATGGTCGCCCGGCTTCACCGAAGTCACCCCCGGCCCAACCTCGCGCACAATGCCCGCGCCTTCATGGCCCAGCACCGAAGGGAAGAGGCCTTCGGAATCTAGCCCATCCAGCGTGTAGGCATCGGTGTGGCAGATGCCGGTGGCCATGATTTCCACCAGCACTTCGCCCGCTTTGGGCCCTTCGAGGTCAAGCTCCACGACTTCGAGCGGCTGCTTGGCTTCGAAGGCAACGGCGGCGCGGGTCTTCATCTCAGAAACTGACCTCAGCACGCACCCCGTATGTGCGCGGCGAGCCTACGCTCGATACCACAACCCCCGGTGAGTAAGGCGATTGCTGAGCGCCTGTGTACACCGCTTCATCGGTCAGGTTCCTGCCGAATGCCGTCAACCTGAAGCCCTTGCTGGCTTCGTAGGAGATCGAGGCATCTACTGTTGCGTAGCCATCTGCGCGTTCAATCGGCAGGAAATCGGCCGCCAGCCACCGCGCTGACGCGAACACCAGATCGACGTTGGCTTCAATCTCGCCGCCACCAGCCAATTCGAACCGGTGGGAGTATCCCGCAACCCCGGACCATTTCGGCGAGCGGGTTACCTGATTGCCAGAGCAATCCACGGTGACCACCGGCCCAGCCGGTCCGACAATGGCGGTAGGAAGAACCGCGCAACCCGTGCTGCCTGGGAACAGGAATGCCGCATTCTGGAGGAACGCGAATTTGTCATACCGCGAGTGGGCAAATTCCACCCCGGCGTGGAAAGTGCCGTTCCGGGAGGGCTTGAATACGATATCCGCGCTGGCGCCATAAATCGTTGCATTGCCCGCATTTTCAAAGGAAAGACCGACCACACCCCGGCCGCTCAGCGCGACATGGGCTTCCTGATGGTTGCGATAGTCCCAGTAAAACCCCTCGACGTTAAGTTGTAGTCGGCGATCAAAGAATGTGTTCTTGATGCCGACCTCGAAAGCGGTGAGTTTTTCAGGTTCGAAGCTGGAAGCCTGATTGCTGCCCGGCGCAGCAGTCAAGGCGCCAAGTTGATTGAAGCCGCCCGCCTTGAAGCCCGAACTTGCGGTGGCAAAGAACAAGCTGTCGGCAAAAACATCTGCTTCAATCCCGACTTTCCATGAGACATTCGAGAATGTCCGAACACCTTCATATTGTTCCAGCAAACAGGTCGTGGCCGGATTTGGCGGCAGGCACGGCGGCGCAAGGATAGTTGCCCCTGCGAAGGTCGGATTGATCGCATAGGTTGCTCCGTTACTCAAACTGCGGCGGTCGCTGGTGTAGCGCGCACCGCCGATGAGGCGGAAGGTATCGGTCAGGCTCAGCGTCGCCTGCCCAAAGACTGCATAGCTGCGCGTATCCAGATTGGACACCTGCCCGACATCCTGGATCAACCCGGCATAGACCCTGTTCTGCACGAACTGGCTCTCATTGTAGTAGTATGCACCGGCGACCCAATTCAGCTGATCTGTATTGTTCGAAAGCCGCACTTCCAGCGAGGTCTGGTGCGAGGTTTCGGGGCGTTCGGGGAAGCTGCCGAATGCTGCGCCGGTGTCGAACAGGAATGTCGGCATCACTGCGTTGCGCATGCTTGCGTCGCGATAGGCTGGAAGGATCGTCAGTTCGGCAAAACCCAGATTCCAGTTCAACTCTGCCGAGACATTCCAGAATTGGAGATCCTGCACTGCGTCGGCTGGCGATGGTGCTGTCACCGAGCCTGGCGGTAGCGCGAAGAACTGGTTGCCTTCGATAAAAGCACGCGCTTGCGGACTGGTAGCGTCGAGGAATTTGTCGGTGTTCGGCAGCCGGTTGAGCAGCACAAATCCAGCGCCATTGCCGCCGACATGTCCATAGCTGCCACTGAGCAACAGGGAGAAGTCTGCCGAGGGTTCCCAAAAGGCTTTCAGGCGAGCGGACTGATGTTCATCATCCGAAAAGCCCTCGCTGGTGTAACCGCCCTTCGAGACAATCTGGCCCGATGCCCGCAGCGCCAGCGTATTCGACACGGGAACGTTGATGGCCGCTTCAAAGACCTGAGTATCGAAGTTGGCGAACTCGGCGGAAAAGTCGCCGCTAAAATCGCCGAGTTTGGGTCTGGTCGAAATCAGGTTGATCGCGCCGCCCGAGGCATTGCGGCCATACAAGGTGCCTTGCGGACCTTTAAGCACCTCGACCCGTTCAATATCGTAAAACTCGCTCACCAGCGATTGGGACCGGCCGACATAAACGCCATCGACATTGAACGCGACCGCAGGATTGCTGATCGCGGTCGATCCGAAATCGCCGACCCCGCGAATATAGACCTGCGTTGTCGGGCCGACATTGCCGATTTGCACGCCGGGCAGAATGCTCATCAGCGCCTGCGGCTGGGTCACGCCAGCACGGTCCAGCCGATCAGCCGAGATCACGTCCACCACGAGAGACGAGTCTTGAACCGATTCCTCGCGCCGCTGGGCGGTAACCGTGATGACTGCGATACCGCTGTCGCTTTGATCCGCAGCAGCATCCGGTGAGGCTGTTTGCGCCAGCGCCGATGTAGCGGACAACTGAGCGAACGCGGCGATGGCAAGGAAGCTGCAAGTGGCCTTGAATTTTCTGTTGCAGGTCATGTCAATTCTCCCAAATATGTTTCTTTTCGGCACCTTATGCTGGTGCCTGATGGTGATGTGTGGTGGGGATCAGTAAGGCCCGTCTGATGTGCTGACAGGGTTGGACAGGCGGCCCAGACCAGCCACTTCGACCGAGACAGAACCTTGATGATCCACCAGATTGGCTTTGGTGATGCCGGGGATGGCCGGTTGGTCCGCATCATCCAGATCGCCGCCGACAGCAGTGCCCATCGACACAACATCGCCGGGCAGCAGCGTCATGGTGCGGCTGACGTGCGACAGCGCGTTGGCCACGCTCCACACATAATTGCGAGTGTTGTCCGACGCGACGAGTTGGTCACCCAACCAGCAGCGGATGTCGAGATTGTCCGGGTCGGCGATTTCGTCGCGCGTCACTATGCAAGGCCCTAGCGGCGCAAAGCCGTCGCTGCCCTTGTAGCGGCCCGGGTAAGTGGTGTGGCCTTCACTGGCGATCGGTTCGCCGCCACCAGGATCGGGCCGGAAATAGCGGAAGGTGAAGGAATCTTCCTCCCGCATCCCGACCGAGGTGACATCGTTCATGATGGTGTAGCCGAACACCGCCGCCAGCGCCTCGTCCGGCGATGCGTCCTTGATCCTGCGGCCGATGATGACGGCCAGTTCCGGCTCCGGATGGGTTAGCCCGAAGGATCGGCGCAGGTTGATCGGCTGTTCGTGCCCAACCAGAGCAGTCTGGGTTTTGACGAAGAACGCAGGGTGGTCGGTGGGCGCGCGCAGTTTGACGGCATCGAGCGCACGGTTGTTGAGCGCGATGCACACGATCTTGGATGGCGCGGTGACCGGCGGCAGCCAACTGACCTGATCGATGTCGATCCGCTGGAAACTCGCCGCATTGCCCGTCGCGAGCGCGCCGCGCAGGCTATCGAGCGCGGCTGGCCCTTTGCGGATCAGGCCGATCATATTATCATCAGCGCCCGTGCCGATGATCGAGCGGACGAAATCGGTGACATCGACCCATACCCCATCATGCGCGGTGCACAGGCGGGCGTCGCCATTGCGATTGACCGTAGCTAATCTCACTTGCTGTCCTCCAGAAAAGCGAGCGCATGGCGGAGGAAATCCGCGTTTGCTGGCAAGGAAAGGTGATCGATGCCCGGCAGGGTCACGGGCTGCACTTGCGCCAAGGCTGCCATCAGCGCGCCAGCCGGAGTGGCGATGGGGTCAGCATCGCCGTTCACCAGCAGCACGGGTGCCGTCACCCGGCTGAGACGGTCGGCATCGAGCACGGGATTGGGCGAGCGGCGCAGAATGGCGGCAATCGCCAGCAGATCGACGCCGCTGGCGATGCAAGAAGCATAGAAAGATCGCAGCGGCGGCGGCGAGTTCGGGCCGATCCCGTCTGCAAGTGCAGCCGCGCTGGCCTCGCCAGATTTCTCTGGGGCAAAGGCATTGTCTCCCACGCCGCCGATCACCAACCTTCCGACACGATCAGGCGCGCGCGCAGCGACTTCGAGCAGCAATTTGCCGCCGAGCGAAAATCCGATGCCGTCAAACTGCGGCGGCAGGTCTGCCAGCACCGCACCGGCCAGATCGGCATAGGCGGCAGGATCATGCGAAGCGCCAACGCCGTGCCCCGGCAAGGTGACAGGCACCACGGTTCGGCCACTCGCGGCTAGCCGCTCAACCCAGCCGGTCCTAACGTAAGTTTCGGCGGCAGACCCGCCGCAACCATGCAGCAGCACGATGGGGAGGCTGGCTGGTCGTGCCATATCAGCCACCGACCGGCGGCGACGATGCATGGATCAAGCCCGCGCCCACGCCGATCGGCGTGTCGTGCGCGTAATAATCCAGCGTCGGCACACCCGCTCCGGCTGCCCTGGCGGCCGCGACAGCCGCCACCCACTGGCGGATTTCGCCCGCCCCGCTGCCCGCTTCCTCGATGAAATCGGCATCGTGCCAGTCATCCAGCGCGGTCATATCCTCGCTGGTAATGGCGGCCAGAAAGCGCTTGTCCCAGTCAGGATTGAGCTTGCCCGTTACATGGCTACCATCCGCCACCGGCCCGGCGAGTTCGACCATCACGGCCTGAATATCACCCATCCAGGAATCCATCGTGATGTCGCCGTGGGTTCCGCCATGCACGATGAAATCGCGGATCGTCTGGTTGGGCGCGGTATCGAACTGCGGGAAGATCATCGACGTTTCGTGCGACAGCCCGCCCGATCCAAGAATGGCTACCCGCTTGCCCAAACCGGCAGCGAATTGGCCAATCGCCTCCCCGATCTGCCGGCACCGGCGCAGCGTTGGGCGCGGATGGCACAGCGCATTCAGGTGGACCGGGATGATCGGCCGAGCATCGATCGCGCCGAGGAAATTGTGCAGCACATTGCTGAACCCGTGATCGACGCTCATCGCATAGGATGTGGCGATATCGAAATCATGCTCGACCAGATATTCAGCGCAGGCAAGCGCCAGATCGCTGGCGACATTCAGCTTGCCGGGATAGCCGCCGGTATCGGCCATCGCCTCTGCTTCCATGCCGATCAGGACCGATGGCATCAGCTTCAGGTGCAACGCATCGTAGTGATCGGCGCCGAACACGATCACCAGTTCGGGATCGAAGGCGCGGAATTGCGCCACCAGCGCATCGTAGGCGTGCCAGAAATCGGGCAGCAGTTTCCGATCCTGCAACTTGACGAACGGCACATGCGGAACGCACGCGACAAACACGCTGGAAGCTGCGGGACTTGCACCGACCCCGTTTGATGCGTTCAACATTCGTCTTTCCTTGTTGGTTCTGGTGTCGGCGCAGCAGGATCGCGCGCGAAAGCGGGCGCTTCGGGGCCAGCAAAAACGGAATTGGCCACACGCCGCTCGAACCGCCAGATATTGCCCGGCAAGCGCACGCAGATGTCGTCAAAGTCCGCCACCGATGGCGGCGATGCGGCAATTGGCAATGCGCCGTGACCGGCCATTGCCAGTACGATACATTTGGTCGCCACATGGTCCTTCGCCAAACCGCGAAGTTGCAACTGAGCCGCGATGTGCCGCGTGACCCGCCCGCTCGCAGCCTGAGCAGCGTGACGCCGGCGGAAAAATGCTGCAATCTCAGCCCGCCCCGAAAGTGTCAGGCTGCCGAGGATGAACAGCGCATCGTCGCTGAACAGGTCTTCGGGTGCACCATCGTCAGTGCCATCGGTGCGCGCCCAATAGGCGGCGTGCAGCGCATGAATGGCGGCTGCGTCATCGCTCGAAATCGGCGATTGCTGATCTGCCTGGGTAGCGCCCGGCCCGTTCATATCATCCTATCCCTAGAATATACTATTAGTCGTATCGACTTTATGTCATTTCGACATAACGCAGATGACTGGAGTGTCAAGCCCGGTCAAGAGCGCAAACGGTGCGAAATTTTATGCAGGACATTGCCGCGCGGAAGCGGCGAGCCAGCCACCGCTCAGGCGGCTGGCTCCAGTTTGCTTTCGCGTTCCGCCTTGATCATCTTGTCGGTCAAACGGTGGAACAAGGTGATGCCCTTGTCCGCGCTGGTCGGCATGATCTGGGCTCCCGGGCTTTGCGCGATAATGCGCGACTGGGCTTCGATGAATGTCTGATCTTCGGCAAAGGCGGTAAAGGCCAGTTCCAGAAAAGCATCGCGCCCCGCCTCGGTCCCGCCATCGGCGTGCGGGCCGAAAGTGAAGAAATAGCGCGCCGTGCCGTCCGTCAGCGGCGTGATTGCGTGCGCCGAATAGCTGTTCTGAATCCATGCCGCATCGTCCGGCGGTGTCGTCATGCCGAATTCCTCAGCCTTGCCGACGGGGAAGGTCTTGGTCGTCAGGATCAGGATGCCCGGAACCAGAAAATCATAGGTAAACCACTGATCCGATCGCTGATCACCGAACAGCGGCGGCTGATCGAGCACCCAACGGTCTGCTCGCACGCCAAGCGGCAACGGCGTAAACACCGGGCGCGTTTCGCCCCATGTTTCGGTGGA
Organism: Novosphingobium lentum NBRC 107847; assembly: GCF_001590965.1. Lineage (GTDB taxonomy): Bacteria > Pseudomonadota > Alphaproteobacteria > Sphingomonadales > Sphingomonadaceae > Novosphingobium > Novosphingobium lentum. The sequence continues at coordinate 20,994 of NZ_BCTW01000029.1, read as the reverse complement.
ATTGAAGCTGGTCGGGTGGACATAGCCCAGATGCGAGAAATCAAGCAGGTTGTCCCAGATAAGATAGGCCTGCGCCTGATAGTCGATATCGCCCTTGCCCAGCAGATAGGTGCCTTCATCGGGTCCGATAATCGGCGGGATCAGCTCCTCATCAACCGCGTCGGTGTCGCCCATCCACACCCAGATCCAGCCGTGCCGCTCGATCACCGGATAGCTGCGAACCCTGGAATTGGCGGGGATCAGGTCCTGCCCCGGAATTTCGCTGCACGATCCATCGCCTTCAAACTTGAGGCCGTGATACATGCAGCGGATCGATTCCCCTTCGCACCGCCCCAGTGACAATGGCGCGAGACGATGCGAACAACGGTCTGCCAAAGCCACCACCTTGCCGGACTGCGTGCGAAAGATGACCACCGGATCATTGAGGATCTGCACCGCCAGCGGCACGCCAGCCTCAAGCTTGTGCGACCAACTGCCAACGTACCATGCGTTCCGAATATATGTCATGATCCACTCCCACAGCTGCGGTGCATTGCCGCTAGCCACATACGAATATGTCCGACTTTAAGTCATGGTGACTAAATGTCATTTCGATATGTAGCTTGGGTGGAATTGCTGGTCAAGCGGTAGTGTGCAGCTTTGCACCATGCCCGCCCACATTCAGGACGCAGATCGGCAGTTGCCGCCTTAAGGGAGTTCGGCCCAGTAGTTTACCGGACTGGCGCCCGTATCGATGCGCAGCGACTGGAGGGCCGGCAGCGGCTCCTGTGAAACGGATTTCGCCAATTGCGCCTCCACACCCAATCCCAGAAGAATTCGGTGGGCCATTTTCTCGGGATAAGCCGTCGTCGCCCGCGCATAAAGAATGTCGAGCGTCCCGCCGAGGCAGGCACCGAGCAACAAAGCCTTGCCCATCTCGGCCTCGCTCAGGCCAAACTCGCCCGATGCAATTCCGTCTTCGATTGTCGCCTTCGCTCTTGCCGAAACGTCTGGCCCGAAAATTTCCCGGCCCATGCTGGTGTGAACCATTGCCCAGCCCCATCGGGGGTTTTCAATGGCAGCACGAAGGTAATAGCGAACCGCAGCAGAGGCGCGTGCTGCCGAGGTAACTTTCACATCCATGACTTGATGGACAGCTGCATCAAAGTCCGCACTCAACTCGTCAGCCAGAACAGTGTAAAGATTGGCAATTCCGGTGAAATATTTGTAAAACGTCCCGCGGGAAACCTGTGCGGCACTGCAGAAATCTTCCACCCGCTGAAACTGGCCGCTTTCTTCACCAATCAGCCGGAACGCGGCCACCAAGATCAGCGCCCTTGTGCGATTTCTTTTCTCAGCCGCTATTTCCGCCCGGCGCACCAAGTCGATTTTGTGTGGGGTCGTATTGCGTCTTTGACCGTTCAATTGGATCACCCTTTTTGGCTGGGGAATATCGACCACAGAAATTGCCAATTCTCTCGCTTGAATCGATCACATACGCTGGAGTTCGCATTGCGCAAGGAAGCATGGGCTGGGCTCATGCCGCAGCACTTCAAACGCCCTTCGCCGGTGTCTGTCTCTTGCTGGTCGGCGTGAGGCGGTCGCCGACACCCTCCCGCGGGGCGAGCCTGCGCAGGTTGCGGAGGGTTTCCAGTTCCTCTGGATGGCGGTCCAGAATCTCAATCAAGCCTACTGCGGCTTCGCTGGGAGGTGTGGCCCCGCTTTCATACTTCTGGAATGCGCGCCGTCCGCCACCGATAATCCGGCCTGCCTCTTCCTGGGTGAGGCCGAGCTTCTTGCGCACAGCCTTGACGCGCGCCGCGTAAGCCGTTCGCAGTTCGAGATGGGCCTGATCCAGAGCCTGCAGCTCCGCCCCTGAATGGATGGAATCACTATCGTCCTCGGGATACCAGCCCGGCACCTCGACTTCGCGCGACATCGACCCAACGCTGACCGACTGCACGCGAGCGTCGCGGCGGAGGACCTGGCCGGTCTCGGGATGAATCCGTGTCTGGGTCACCTTCAATCCTTCTCGAACGACGCCTTCACGACATCGATCAGGCTCTTGCCATTCTCCGTACATCTTTAAGGTTAATTATCAACAGCGCCATTCGATCTGATCGGCCGCAATGCTTCAGCGCCCTCGGCCAGCAGCCGGGCGATCTCGTCTGACGTTTTGCGCACCGCTAACTTCAGCGCTTCATCGATATGGATGTAGTCCTGGGTGACGTTCTGCGAAGCATGCCCGAGCATGGCCCGTATCGTCAGTTCCGTGAATCCGAGTTCGCCCGCGATGCTGCCGAAAGTGTGGCGAAGGGTATGAAGTGTGGCGCCCTCAATTCCCGCCCACTGGCAAACTCTCCGGAAACAGGCTGGTGCAGCCTGGTATGCGCCAGCGCCCGTCATTGACGGGAACACGTAGGGGTTACCAACGATCTCGGGTTGAGCGAGAACGACCTTCAGTGCTTCTGGGCCGATCGAGCGGACCTGAGCATCGGTTTTGGTATCCGGGAAGGAGACAAACCCGCCCTCCGCATGCACCCAGGCGCGCTTCATCGACTGCGCCTCTTCCCGTCTGTATCCTGTCAGCGCAAGTGTCCGTACCACCGCAAGTGCTGTCGGATTTTCGCCATTACGTTCGGCATAGGCGATGGCTTTACCGAACGCGACGAGTTCGGCAGTGCTCAGCCGTCTCGTCTTCTTGTTGATGGCGAGTTTCTTGGCTCCTCTAGTTGGGTGTTCCGCAATCAGCCCCTTGTGCTTGGCATGACCCAAAATCGCTTGCAGCGACCCGAGGCATCGCGACGCGACGCCAGGTCCGCCAGCGGGCCGACCACCACGGCCTTTACCTCTAGCCTTGGCAGTTTTACCGTCCCGGACATCGGCCTGCATCTGCTCGACATCCGCGATTGTCAGCCTTTTCGCCATGCGATGGCCAAGAATCGGTTTGATGTGAGTGTTAATCCTGCTCTCATCCATCGCGAGCGAGGAGGCCTTGATTGGACGGTTCTTGCGGCCAAGAATGTTGCCGGCGCGGGCTTCAACCAGATACCAGTCACAGATCTCGGCGACCGTCATGCCACTGCGGGCCTGATGAATTGCCTCTGCTGGGTCCTGACCCCCGGCAACTTCGCCAAGCTTGATCTTCGCCAGATCCCGAGCTTGCTCCGTCGTGATAACACCATAGCGGCCGAGATTGATGCGCCGCTTGATCCCTTCGATGTTGCGGTACTGAACGATGAAGGTCTTGAGCCCCGACGGAAGCGCCCGCAAGCCGAAACCCCGAATCTCGCTGTCCCACAGGACGGCCTGTTTATCTTTAGGCGGCGCGAATGCGTCCACATTGCGCTTGTTCAACTTCGCTGTCGGCATGTTTGACCCTCCATTTGGAGACAAAGATTTCAGAGGGGTGCCTTGTCTCCATATTGTCTCCAGATTTAAGCGTTTCGAGGGTATTATGGGCGGAGACAATCGTAAAGGGGAACATCATAAATATATGATTTAGCGTAGATAATCGTACTTGGGAAAGTTTGGGAAAAGTGGCCGAAATATTTTGCCAAGGTTGGGGTCGAGGGTTCGAATCCCTTCGCCCGCTCCAGGTTTTTTCATGAAAATCACATGTTCTCTTGGCGGCGGCCATCAGCCGGCGATGCGGACGTGTGGTCTGCGCATGGCCATGAGTGTTGCGCGCCCAGCCCGTGGGGCTAACCGACCATCCATTCATGAATCTGTAGCATAAGCGCATTCAGTATTATGCAGCTAATCGACAGAACCGCTTCGGTCTATTCCAGCTGCTGCAGCGGGTGGCGAAGGAGAACCGCCCGTGCCGGGAGCGCGCAACGGCAAGGAGCGCCTCGCCGATGCCGGACTCCCGCTCCTCCGTTCGAAAGTCACCCGATGAAGACACGCATGCTGGGAACACTCGCCGTTTCCGAAATCGGCTTTGGCACGATGAGCTTCGCCTCGACGTATGGGCAAGCGCCCGATCGCGCGGAATCGCTGCGCGTCATCCGCGGAGCGCATGATCTGGGGGTGACATTCTTCGACACCGCCGAGGCTTACGGCCCCTGGACCAACGAAGTGCTGGTGGGCGAAGCGCTCGCCCCGATCCGCAACGAGGTGGTCATCGCCACCAAGTTCGGCTGGGACATCGACCCCCTGACCGGCGAGCGCCGCCCTGGGCTCAACAGCCGTCCCGACCATATCCGGCGGGTGGCCGACGCCATGCTGGCGCGACTGGGCACCGATCACATCGACCTGCTGTACCAGCACCGGGTGGATCCCGACGTGCCGATCGAGGACGTCGCCGGCGCGGTGAAAGACCTGATTGCAGCGGGCAAGGTGCGGCACTTCGGCCTTTCGGAAGCCGGTGCCGCCACCATCCGCCGTGCCCATGCGGTGCAGCGGGTCAGCGCCATTCAGAGCGAATATTCATTGTGGACGCGCGATCCGGAGCCCGACGTGCTGCCGCTGTGTGCGGAACTGGGCATCGGGTTCGTACCGTGGAGCCCGCTGGGTGCCGGCTATCTCACCGGCAAGATCGATACCGCAACGCAGTTCGCAGCCGACGATTTCCGCGCGCATTCGCCGCGTTTTTCGCAAGGTGCGCGCGATGCCAACCAGCGGATCGTCGATTTGCTGGCCAAGGTGGCCGCAGCCAAGGGCGGTACGCCTGCGCAAGTCGCGCTGGCGTGGCTGCTGGCACGCGCACCCTTTGTGGTCCCCATTTTCGGCACGCGGCGGCTCGATCGGGTCGCGGAAAACCTCGGCGCGGCACAGATCGACCTGACCGCGCAGGACATGGCGCGGATCGAGAGCGAATTTGCCGGGATGACCGTGGAAGGCCTACGCCTGCCCGAAGCGGTGCTGAGCCTGTCCTACCGCTGAAGCCACCCGAGGTCGCAAAACATCCTAATTTCATGCGCTCGATTCATCAGCTCATCCCGCTTTTATGATCTACAGCTGTCAGGCGAGCGCTCCTATGGTGCGATCGGACGGGCGTGAAGTTCGAGGAGTCGCAACGTGAAAACAAGAATTCTGGGCCGCAGCGGGCTTGAAGTCTCCGCCATCGGCTATGGTTGCATGGGCATCGACTTCGGCTACGCGCACAAGCTGAGCCGCGCCGACGGGGTCAAGCTGATCCGCCAGACGCACGAGCGCGGGGTGACCTTTTTCGACACCGCCGAAGTCTATGGGCCATGGACCAACGAGGAAATGGTCGGCGAGGCGCTCGCGCCGGTGCGCGATCAGGTGGTCATCGCCACCAAGTTCGGCTTCGACATCAACCCGCAGACCGGCGCGATGCAGGGACTGGACAGTCGGCCCGAGCAGATCCGCAAGGTGGCCGACGCCTCGCTCAAGCGGCTCGGCGTTGAGGTGATCGACTTGTTCTACCAGCACCGCGTCGACCCCGCCGTGCCGATCGAGGATGTCGCGGGCACGGTCCGCGACCTGATCGCGGAAGGCAAGGTGCGGCATTTCGGCCTGTCCGAGCCGGGCGAGCAGACCGTGCGCCGGGCGCACGCGGTCCAGCCGGTCACCGCGCTGCAGAACGAATACTCGCTGTGGACGCGGGGGCCCGAAACCAACGGCATCTTCGCCGCGTGCGAGGAACTGGGCATCGGCTTTGTCGCCTACAGCCCGCTCGGCAAAGGGTTCCTGACCGGCACGTTCACCGACGCCGGGCAAATCGAAGACGGCGATTTCCGCAAGACGCTGCCGCGCTTCACGTCCGATGCGATCGCCAGCAATCTCGCGCTCGTCGCGCTGCTCAAGCGGATCGGCGATGCGCGCGCAGCGACCGCGGCGCAGATCGCGCTGGCCTGGGGTATGGCGCAGCACCGGTGGATCGTGCCGATCCCGGGTTCGACCAAGCTCCACCGCGTCGAGGAAAACATCGCCGCCGAAGCCATCGAACTGACCGCCGCCGAGCTGGCCGAGATCGAAACCGCCGCCGCCGAGATCGGCGTCACGGGTGATCGCTACTCGCCGCAGGGCATGGCTGCCGTCGGGCGCTAGGTGGAGGCGGTCACCCCGGCGGCAGGACTGGTGCAACCCGACGTCGGGGATGCCCACGAGGATGCGCGCGGGTCGCCCCCGGCGTGGAGGCTGCTGGCCGTGCTGTGCACGCTGCTGGGGTTCGGCTCGATCTCCACCGACGTTTACCTGCCGGCACTGCCGACGATGGGGCTGGCGCTTCATGCCGGTGCCGGTCCGATGGAGTGGACCGTCTCGAGCTACCTGGCCGGTTTCAGCATCGGGCAATTGTTCTGGGGCCCGATCGGTGATCGCTTCGGCCGCAAACGACCCATCGCCGTCGGCATCGCGCTGTTCGTGGCGGGATCGGCCGGGTGCGCGCTGTCGTCCAGCGTCGGCCAGATCATCGCATCGCGCGTGCTGCAGGCGCTCGGCGCCTGCGCCGGAGTGGTGCTGGGGCGTGCGATCGTGCGCGACCTTTATGCCGGCGACCGCGCCGCGCAGATGCTCTCCACCCTGATGACCGTGATGGGGATCGCGCCGCTGCTGGGCCCGATCGTCGGCGGGCAGGTGCTGGCACTGGCGGGATGGCGCGCGATCTTCTGGCTGCTGGTGGGCGTGGGCGTCGTGATCATGGCCGCGCTTGTTTCGATACCCGAAACGTTGCCGCGCGAACGCCGCAGCATGGTGCCGCCGGGCCGTGCCATCGCGCAGTATTTCGCCCTGCTGCGCGATCGCCGCATCGTGGTGCCCGCGCTGGCAGGCGGTGCGTTCTTTGCCGGAAGTTTTGCCTATGTCGCGGGCACGCCGCTGGCGTTCATCACGTACCACCATGTTCCGCCGCGCTATTTCGGGCTGTTGTTCGGATCCGGCGTCGCCGGGATCATCGGCAGCAACATGATCAATGCGCGGCTGGTCGCACGGCTGGGCGGCAGGCACATGCTGCGGCTGGGCGGCGTGCTGGCGGCAGCGGCTGGCGTCGTCTCCGCCATTGTCGCGATGACCGACTTCGGCGGCCTGGCCGGCCTGGCGATCGCGCTGATGGCCTATCTGTGCGCCAGCGGTTTGATCATGGCCAACTCGATCGCCGGCGCAATGACCGACTTTCCCGATCGCGCCGGCGCGGTGTCGGCGATCGTCGGCGCCATTCATTACGGATCCGGCATGGCCGGGTCGGCGGCGGTCGGCCTCCTTGCCGACGGCACGCCGCGGCCGCTGGGGCTGGTCATCGCGGCGGCCGGCATCGCCTGCCTGGCCAGCGTGGCGTGCTTGCGACCCGGCGCGGTCGCACGCAGGATCTGATCGCCATGGACCGCGCCGAACTTCCCGATCTCAACGCGTTCATCGTCGTTGCCGAAGAGCGCAGCTTCACCCGTGCCGCCGTGCGGCTGGAGACTTCGCAATCGGCGCTGAGCCACATGATGCGGCGGCTGGAAGAGCGGCTGGGCGTGCGCCTGCTGACCCGCACCACCCGCAGCGTGTCCCCGACCGACGCGGGCGAGCGCCTGCTCGAGCGCCTGCGACCCGCGTTCGACGCCATCGCCGAAGGGCTGACCTCGCTGAACGAAATGCGCCACAAGCCGGCTGGCACCGTACGCATCACCACGTCCGAACACGCGGCCCGATCCATCGTCTGGCCGGCGCTGAAGCCGCTGCTGGCCGACTATCCCGACATCGGGATCGAACTCAACATCAACGGCGGCTTCGTCGATATTGTCGAACAGCGTTTCGATGCCGGCGTGCGGCTGGGCGAGGCGATCGCACGCGACATGATCGCAGTGCGCATCGGGCCCGAACTGCGCATGGCCTGCGTCGCCGCGCCCGCCTATTTCGCGCATCGCGACGCGCCGCGCGTACCGCAGGACCTGGCCCATCATCGATGCATCAACTTGCGCATGGCGAGTTCGGGATCGATCTATGCCTGGGAGTTCGAACAGGGCACGCGCCAGCTCAACGTGCGGGTCGACGGCGCGCTGACGTTCAACAATGTCCCGATTGTTCTCGATGCCGCGCGCGACGGGCTGGGCCTGTGCATGGTGATGGAGGACGCGGTTCGCGACGATATCGCCGCCGGGCGGCTGGCGCGGGTGCTGGATGACTGGTGCCCGCCGTTTGCCGGGTATCACCTGTATTACCCCAGCCGACGGCAACCCACCCCCGCCTTCGCGCTAGTGGTCGAGGCGTTGCGCTATCGCGGCTGAATGCGCGTGTTCACCCGCGCCGTGGCTGTCAGTGCGCGCGCCGCTCCGCAAAATCCAGCCGCGCCTGGATCGGGTCGGCGACGTGCACGGCGCCCTGGCCATCGATCAACTGGACCGATGAATCGTCGGCCGTGGCGACAGGCCAGCCGGGCAGGTTCGCCCCCGCTTGATGATCCTCACCATCCGGTCGCCCGGTCGTGGCGAAGGTGACCCAGTAGCGGTGCATCAGCGTGGCCACGGGAACGTCCGCCGCGTTCGCGACCGGGTCCTTGCGGTGGCCCACCGTGTCGAACACGTACGGAATCTCGGACGCGTGCGGCGCGCCGCCGAGCATGTCGGCAAACTTGCCGTGCCCGAAGGCGAAGCGATAGAGCCACACCTGCTGCCGGGAGGCGAGCGCGCGGGCGACGGCGCGCGCAGGTTCGATCATCATGCGGTCGGCGCTGGTCATCGTCGCCAGCACATCGCCGCTGGCGGTCCCGGCGGGATCGTAGAGCGCGCGCGCCTTGTCGGCATCGGCGCCGAAGTCCGCCATGATCTTCGCCTTGTCGGTCACGAACGGAAAGCCGTCCGCCGAATTGGCGCCGATCAGCACCGGCACCGGCGCGTCGAGCCCGGCCTGCGCGGCATCCACCGGCGCACCCATGATCGTGCGACCATCGACCATCGGCCCTGAATAGCCGGGTTGGGCCATGGTCATCATCGACAAGTTGCCGGTGATCTTTTCGACCGGCAGCGCGCGCAAGTCGGCGGCAGTGGCACCCGGCGCGAACGCCTCGCCGGCCTTGGCGGCGTTGGCGAGCGTGGGCATCGGCAGCGTCGCGTCGCGGCCGCCGCCGGACTCGATCGCGACCTGGCTGAACAGCCCGCGGGCCAGCGGCGACTGCAGCAGCATGTGCATCGACATGCCGCCCGCGCTTTCCCCGAACACCGTCACGCGCGCCGGGTCGCCGCCGAACGCCGCGATGTTGGCCTGAACCCAGCGCAGCGCGGCGATCTGGTCGAGGAAGCCGAAATTGCCGCCGTAGCCTTCGTCCACCAGCGCGGGATGCGCGAAGAACCCGAACCGTCCGAGGCGGTAGTTGAGGCTGACCAGCACGATTCCGTCGCGCGCGAAGTTCTCACCCGAATAGACCGCCGGCGAACTGCCGCCGTTGACGAAACCGCCGCCGTGGACCCAGACCATGACCGGCAGTTTCGCCCCGCTGCGAGCGGACGCAGGTTTCCACACATTGAGGTAGAGGCAATCCTCCGACGGCGTGGTGGCGATGGGCGCCGCGTCAGGCGGAAACGGCGCCTGTGCGCAATCGCTGCCGTAACGGCTCGCGTCGCGCACCGTCTGCCACGGCGCGACCGGCTGCGGTGCGCGCCAGCGGTTCGCACCGACCGGCGCCGCTGCATAAGGAATACCCTTGAACGCCGTGACCGCGCCGGTGGTGACGCCGTGCACCGGGCCACTGCCGGTGGCCACCTGTTGCGCGGCGGCAGTCACCGGGCCGGATGCGAGCGCACCGGCCACAATGATCCCCAGCACGCGCAACGCCATCCGCATCCCCGGCATCCGCATTGCCTTCAATCCTTCCACGTCTTGCCCGGCATGCGCACCGTCACGACCGGCCCCAAATGCTCGGCATCGCTGCCGGACGCGAAGCTGTAGCTGCCCGCCGGCATCGACCAGCCGTCGTTCGTCCAGTCGGCCAGCAGGCGCGGGTCGATGGCCATGGAGAGCTTCTGCGACGCACCGGGCGCCAGTTCCACCCGGCGGAAGCCGACGAGCCGCTGGCTGGCCTTCCCGCCGCGCGAGACGAGATAGACTTGCGCCACGGCAGCCCCGGCGCGCTGGCCGGTGTTCTTCACCGTCAGGCTCGCAGCGGTGCCCGCAACCGCCAGTCCGCTGCTGGCAAAGCTGGTGTAGCTGAGGCCAAAGCCGAACGGGAACAGCGCCTTGTGCCCGGTGCGCGCGTTCCAGCGATAGCCAACATCCGAACCTTCGACGGTGTAATCGGCAGAAAGTTTCGCGTCGGGGGTCGGCGGGCCGCCCATGAAGTTGGGTTCCAGCGTGTCGCTGCCATCGAGATGCGGGCGGGGCAGGTCGGCCAGGCTGGCGGGGAAGGTGATCGGCAGGTGGCCGCCCGGATTGGTCTCGCCGAACAGCACCGAGGCGATCGCCGGCCCGCCGCGCGCGCCGGGGAACCACGCCTCGATCACCGCGGCGGTTTTGTCCAGCCACGGCATCATCACCGGGCCGCCGGTTTCGAGCACGACGATGGTGTGCGGATTGGCCGCCGCAACCGCCGCGATCAGCGCGTCCTGGCCGTTGGGCAGCGACAGGTCGGGCTGGTCGAGCCCTTCGGTCGCCCATTGCGTGGCGAACACGATCGCCACGTCGGCCTGCTTGGCCTGTTCCACCGCTTCGGCGATGTAGCGACCGTCGCGGAAGGTCACGACCGCGTTGGGCGCCTGCGCCTTGATCGCCTTCATCGGCGAGGAGCGCTGGAAATTCTGCGCCATCAGCGCCGCGAACGGGCTGTCGCTGACCACCGGGATGCTCGCGACCGGGCCACCTTCGCCCTGCACCTGGCTCGATCCGCCGCCCGACAGCACGCCGCCGTCGGCATAGCCGCCGATCACCGCGATGCGCTTGGCCGATTTCGCCAGCGGCAGCGCGCCGTCCGTGTTGCGCAACAGGACGATGCCCTGCTTCGCGGCTTCCTCGGCCACGTCGCCGTTCTTCGCGAAATCGATCTTACCGCCCGGCGCGACCGGGTTCCTGTCGAGGCCGGTGGCATAGATCGCGGTCAGCACGCGGCGGTTCATGTCATCGCGGCGCGCCGCATAGGCGGGGTCTTTCGCTGCGGCATCCTTGAGCGGCTCACCGAGCCACACCGCCTTGTCGAGCTGCGCGCCCGATTGCTGGTCGAGCCCGTGGAGCGCGTTGTCCAGCCCGGTCAGCGCGCCCCAGTCCGACATCACGAAGCCCTTCCAGCGCCAGTCGCGCTTCAGCACCTGGTTGAGCGTCCAGTCGTTGTCGCAGCCGTGGTGGCCGTTGATCTGGTTGTACGAGCACATCACCGATCCGGGCTGGCCCTGCTCGATGCCGATCTGGAACGCCAGCAGGTCGCTTTCGCGCGCGGCCGATTCGGAAATCCGCGAATCGACGAACTGCCGCGCGGTTTCCTGCCCATTGAGCGCGTAGTGCTTGATCGTCGAGATGATGTGGTTGGACTGGATGCCGCTGATCGCCGCGCCGACCAGCATGCCCGACAGCAGCGGGTCTTCGCTGAGGTATTCGAACGTGCGGCCGTTGCGCGGATCGCGCATCAGGTTGGTGCCGCCCGCCAGCAGCACATTGAAACCCTTGGCGCGCGCTTCGGACCCGATCATCGCCCCGCCGCTGCGCAGCACTTCGGGGTTCCAGCTCGCTGCCTGGGCCACGCCCGACGGCAGCCCTGTCGCGCCGTCCTTGCGCAGGCCGCCGACGTACGCCACGCCCAGACTGGCATCGGATTCGGTCAGCGCCGGGATGGCGAGCCGGGGAATGCCGGGAACATAGCCCGCGCCGGGAACGGCTTCGGCGGGGATCGGTGGTCCGTTCTCGACGAACGGCAGCGGCATGATGCCGTGGGTGAGCACCGTCTTTTCATCGACCGTCATCTTGGCGACGGTCTGCGCGGCGCGGGTCGATGCGGCATCCATCGCGGCGGCAGCGGCCTGCGGCGAGGTGGCACCGGCGGGACCGGCGGCGGGCTTTGCAGCAGCGGGGGCGGCGATCGCGATGGCAACGATGGCGGCGGACAACGAAAGACTGTGCTTCATGTGATCCTCTGTTCCCAAATTCCGGCCCTGTTCGGCTCGGTCTTGTGCGGCTCGGTGTATTTCGATGCGTATCTTGCAAAACGATCGGGGCGGACGCGGTCCGGAGACCGGGCCCGCCCCGTCGTTGTCAGTTCGGTCCGGCCGGGACCTTGCGGATCGGCGCGGACACGACGGCGATCAGAACTTGAAGCCGGCGCGCACGCCGTACGTGCGCGGATCCTGCGGCACGACGTTGCCGAAACCATCGATCGCCGAGAGCGTGATCGCGTTTTCGAGGTTCGATCCGAAGCCCTGCACGTAGAACCGGTTGTCCGGCGCGTTGAACGTGATGCTGACGTCGGACTTGTGGTAGCTGGGATTGCGGTACTGGACCGCGCTGCCGAAGTCGGTGAGCACATACTGGCCCGAGAACTTGATGTGACCGCCCAGTTGCACGTTGGCCCCGTTTTCGAACGGCAGCGTGTAGGTGTATCCGGCGCTCACCGTCTGGCGTGGGGTGCGATCCAGCGGACGACCGGCATAGTTCGGACCGCTGCACGCCGTGGTCGAACCGGCGGCAAAGCCGAGCGGGCAGTACGCGACGTACTTGGCCTTCGTGTACGTATAGGCGATGTCGATCTTGTTGCGCGGGCTGGGGTTGATCGTGGCCTCGAATTCGAGGCCGGTGATCCGCGCGCTGGCCGCGTTCTGGGTGACCTGGTTGACGCCGCCGCCGGGTGCGGGGGCAATCTGGCTCAGCTGCAGGTTCTTGTATTCATAGTGGAACACATCAGCCGAAACGCGGACCATGTCGTTGAAGAAGCGGTCCTTGATGCCCACTTCGTAGGCGGTCAGCGTTTCGGGCTGGTAGTACAGCTGGCTGAGCGGACGCGCCTGGTTGCAGGCCTCGCCCGACGTGGTCGTCCCCGCTTCGCAGCCATCGTTGAAGCCGCCCGCCTTGTAGCCCGTCGCGACCGAGGCATAGACTAGGCCGGTCGAACCGAGATCGGCATCAAGGCCCACGCGGAAGGTGAACTTGGTGTGCTTGATCCGCGCGATCGTCGCCGAGTTCTGGAAGCGCTGATCGGTGGCCGGATTGAAGGTGAGCGTCTGCTGGTCAACCGTATGGCCATATCGGAATTTGTAATCGTTGGTGTAGCGCGCGCCGCCGGTCAGGCGGATCGTGGGGGTGATCGCATACGTCGCCTGCACATATTCTGCGGTCGAATGCGACTTGGTCGCCTGCGGGAAGCCGAACACGGGCACGCCGGGGACGAAGTTGAAGAGGTACAGCGCAATCGCCGAGTCTTCCTTGAAGTAATAGAAACCGGCCTGCAGCTTGAGCGGGCCAAGGTCGTTCGCCGTCAGCCGGACTTCATGCTGCTGCTGCTTGTAGTTGCCGTTGAACACATCGGGCAGCGAGAATCCCGGGGCAAAGTCGAGGAGCTGGTTCTCGTTGGCGAAGTAGCGGCGGTACGAACCGATGTAGGTCAGCGTCGCGGGGCCGAAGTCGTAGTTCAGCTCGCCTTCGAAGCCGTAGGCCTTGTTGTTGATCGTCGGCTGCTGGGTCGCGCTGTTGCCCGCGCCGAACTGGACGGCACCGGGATTGAGCGGCGTGAACGCGCTGCGGGTCAGCAGGGTGTTGACCGGAACGCCCTGGCTGATGTTGAGCGGATCGCCGCCAAGCGGGTTGGCCTTGAAGAAATTCTCCTTGCGCACGTTGGTGATGCGCGTGCCCTTCAGCCGGGCGTAGTCGGCGCGCAGCGTGATGCTGAGCCGGTCGTTGGGCTTGATCAGCAATTGTACCCGGCCTGCGTAGCTCTTGCGGAACGGGTTGATCGACACCGGATCGCCCGGGAGCGCGCGCAAGTAGTTGTCGCGCTGGTCGAAGCTGCCCGCCACGCGCAGCGCGGCGATATCGCCCAGCGGCACGTTGACATAACCGTCGGCGTTATAGGCCTTGTAGTTGCCGTAGCCGCCGTTGATGCCGAAGCCGAGCTTGCCCAGTTCCGGCTTGTTGGTGATGACGTTGACCAGGCCCGCCGTGGTGTTGCGGCCATACAGCGTGCCCTGTGGCCCGCGCAGCACTTCGACACGCTGAACATCGAAGAAGCTGACATCGGCTTCCTGCGGCCGGGCGAGGTACACGCCGTCGAGCAGGAACGCGGCCGAAGGATCGCCCTTTTCGGTGCCGTCGGTGCTGGTGATGCCGCGGATCGTGATCTGGAGACCGTTGGTGCGGTCAATCGACAGGTTGGGCACGTCCTTGCTGAGATTGGTCGGGCTGGTGATGCCCTGGCTGCGCAACGCGTCGCCGGTGATGGCGGAGACGGCGACCGGAGTCTTCGACAGGCGCGTCTCGGAGCGCGTGGCCGTGACGATGATCTCACCCTTGTCGACGGACTGGGCCGTGTTGGCCTGCGGCGCATCCTGCGGCGCGGTGTCCTGTGCGAAAGCGGGCGAGGCAACCATGGTTACGAGTATGGCCGTGCCGGCCATAAGCAGCTTCTTCATCGATTCCCTCCCAAAAAACCTGCGGGAATCTAAGCTCCCCGCCATTATCGCGACCTGTGCAATCGATCGCGATACGACCGTTGACTTCAATTGACATCGCAGTCAAGACACCGCTGTCAAAATATGAACGAACCTGTCATTTATGATACATACGGCTAAACACGTGCCATGAACCTGTCCGACCCGTCCCTGCCTGCGCCCGGCCACGCCACGATGGCCGACGTCGCGCGCCTTGCCGGCGTGTCCAACAAGAGCGTGTCGCGGGTCATCAACGCCGAGCCGCACGTCTCGCCCAAGCTGCGCCAGAAGGTCGAGGCAGCGATCGCGGCTCTCAACTATGTTCCCGACACCGCCGCACGATCGCTCGCCGGATCGCGCAGCTTCACCATCGGCCTGTTGTTCGACAATCCCAGCCCGAACTACACGATGAAAGTGATGAACGGGGCGTACGGCGCGTGCGTCGACAACGGCTATCACTTGCGCATCGACTCGATCGATTCGACCCGGGACAGCGATGGTGTGCGCAGCCAGCTCGACGGAATTTTGCGCCACAGCCGCAGCGACGGCTTCGTCCTGACCCCGCCGCTGACCGACAACGCGCTGGTGCTCGAGTTCCTCGAGCAGCGCGGCGTGCCTTACGCGCGGATCGCACCGGTGCTCGATCCGGGGCGCTCGGCGTCGGTGCAGATCGACGATGCCGGGGCGGCGGCCGCCGTCGCAACGATGCTGTGGGACAACGGCCATCGCCGCTTCGGGCTGATCAACGGCCCCGCAGAGCATGGCGCAGCCGGCACCCGTCGCGCCGGATTTCTGGGTAAATTGCGCGAACTCAACCCCGAGATCATCGTGCCCGAGGCTTTCGGCGGCTTCAGCTTCGCTGGCGGGATCGCGGGCGGGCGGGACCTGTTGTCGGCACGCAAGCACCCCACCGCGATCTTTGCCGCCAACGATGACATGGCGGCTGGCCTGATCGTCGCCTGTTCCGAAATGGGGCTGTCGGTGCCGCGCGACGTTTCGGTGGTCGGGTTCGATGACAGCTGGATCGCGATGTCGGTCTGGCCGTACCTGACCACGGTGTACCAGCCCATCGACGAAATGGCGCGCGAGGCCGCCACCATGCTGATCGCGCGCCACCGCAACGGTCCCGCCGATACACAACTGCTGCTGAGCTATCGCATCGTCGAGCGCGCCTCGGTCGGCCCGGCGCGGTGACCGCCCTGCCGGCGTGGATCGTCCGCATTCTGCTGGGCGCCGCCATGCTGGCATCGAGCGCAGCGCCGGTCGCCGCCCGCCCGCGCGTGGTGGTGCTGACCGACATCGGCAACGAGCCCGACGACCAGATGTCGCTGGTCCGGCTGCTGCTGTACGCCAACGAGATCGACATCGAGGCCATCGTCGCGGTGACCAGCACCTGGCAGCGCGCCAAGATCGCCCCCGAAATCGCGCACGGCGTGATCGACGGCTATGCGCAGGCGCTGCCCATGTTGCGCCAGAACGCGAGCGGGTGGCCCGATGCGCAACTGCTGCACGCACGGGTGCTGGCCGGCATTCCGCGCTATGGCCTGGCCGCGATCGACGCGGACCACCCATCGCCCGGCGCGCTCGGCCTGTTGGCGGCGGCGCAAACGTCATCCGATGAACCGCTGTGGGTGTCGATCTGGGGCGGGGCGAGCGTGCTGGCCGAAGCGCTGGAACACGCGCGGCGGACGCTGTCGCAGGACCGGTTCGACGCGCTCGTCGCGCGCCTGCGGGTCTATTCGATCAGCGACCAGGACGATGCCGGCCCGTGGATCCGCCGCGAATTTCCCAAACTGTTCTACATCGTCAGCCCGTCCAATCCCGATGGTGCGGACTATGCCCGCGCCACCTGGACCGGGATTTCGGGTGACCGTTTCTATCGCAATGGCGAGGGCGCGGATTTCACCACCGTCACCAACGCCTGGCTCGACACGAACATTCGCAAGGGCCCG
The DNA here is from genome assembly GCF_001590965.1 of Novosphingobium lentum NBRC 107847. GTDB lineage: Bacteria > Pseudomonadota > Alphaproteobacteria > Sphingomonadales > Sphingomonadaceae > Novosphingobium > Novosphingobium lentum. The sequence goes on along the minus strand of NZ_BCTW01000029.1, from coordinate 4,559 downwards.
CTGGGGGCGCATTACCCGAAATTCCTGTTCATCATGGAAGGCGACACCCCGTCGATCCTCGGGCTGATCCCCAACGGGCTGCAGGCGGGCGTCCGTCCCGACTGGGGCGGCTGGGGCGGGCGGTACGTGCTGCGACAGCCGCCGGGCGAGACGCGGCCGATCTGGACGCAAGGCGGCGACAGCTTCTTCCGCGCAACCTCGGCCGATACCGTCGATGGCCACACGTCCGACCAGGCGACGATCTGGCGCTGGCGCGAGGCGTTCCAGAACGATTTCGCCGCGCGGATCGACTGGACGCTGCTGCCTTATGCGCGCGCCAACCATCCGCCGGTGGTGGTCGTCAACCGGCAGGGCGGCGACGCGCCGCTGCAGTTGCCTGCGCACACCGGGACGACGATCGCGCTCGACGCTTCGGTCAGCCGCGACCCTGACGGCAATGCGCTGGCCTATCGCTGGATGGCCTACCCCGAGGCAGGCGGCGACGGCACTGCGGCCAACGCCGAAGTCGCGCTGTCAGCGCCTGCGAGCGCGCGCACCACGCTCACCGTGACCCGGCGCTGCGCGCCCGCGTGGCTCGAATTGCCGCAAATTCCCTGCCCGGCAACGCGGCAGGCGCACGTGATCCTGGCCGTGACGGACAACGGCCACCCCGCACTGACCCGCTACCGCCGCATCGTGATCGAGGTGAATGATGACAAATGATACGCTTTCCCGCCGCGCGGCGCTGGGCCTGATCGGTGCCGGCGCGGTGGCCGCTGGCGTACCGATCGCGCGCGCGCAAACCGTTGCGGCAGGCGCGGCTGCTTCTGGCATCCGCTGGTATTCCTCGACCCAGACCGCGCGCTGGCAGCCTTTGCTTGCGCCCGCGATGACACCGCTGTCCGCCGATCTGTTCGCGCAGCAGGTGCAGGTTTCGCTCGACCAGCCGCGGCAACCGATCGACGGTTTCGGCGGCGCGTTTACCGAAAAGGGCTGGCAGGCGCTGTCCGCGCTGTCACCCGCGCGGCGTAACGCGGCGCTGGACGCGCTGTTCGGCGCCGGCGGCGCGGCGTTCAACGTGTGCCGCACGCCGCTGGGCGCGAACGACATTTCGCGCAAGTGGTACAGCTATGACGAGACCGACGGCGATTTTGCGCTCAAGGACTTTTCGGTCGCCAACGATCGCGAGACGCTGATCCCGTTCATCAAGGCGGCGCAGGTGCACCAGCCCAAGCTGAGCCTGTGGGCCTCGCCGTGGTCGCCGCCGACGTGGATGAAGACCAACCGGTTTTATTCGTGTGCCCCCGCCTGGCCCGGTCAGCCGGACACCGGCATCCGGCCCGACCAGATCCGCGCCGAAGGCAGCAACACGTTCATCCAGGAAGACCGCTACTTCGATGCCTATGCCCGATACTTCCGCCGCTATGTCGAGGAATACGGCAAGGCGGGAATCCGCATCGGCATGGTCATGCCGCAGAACGAATTCAATTCTGCACAACCGTTCCCCAGCTGCACCTGGACGCCCGAAGGGCTGGCACGGTTCATCCCGTTCCTGGGCCGCGAGATGGCCAAAGTGGACACGGGCATCTTCTTCGGCACGCTGGAGCGCCCGCGTGCCGATTTCCTGGCCAAAGTGCTGGCCGATCCGCAGGCCGGGCCGCTGATCAAGGGCGTGGGCGTGCAATGGGCAGGCAAGGGCGCGCTCGAGGACATCCAGCGCCAGTTTCCGCAACTGCCGATCTGGGGCAGCGAGCAGGAATGCGGCACTGGCACCAACGACTGGCATTACGCGCGTTATTGCTGGACCACGATGCGCCGCTATTTCGCGGCCGGGGCGCGTGCCTGGCATTACTGGAACATGGCGATGCCGCTGGGGGGCATGTCGGGCTGGGGCTGGCCGCAGAACGCTCTGGTCTCGGTCGACACCGCGCGCGGCACGTACGAACTGACCAACGATTACTGGGTGCTGCGCCACGTTTCGGCGCTGGTCGCGCCGGGTGCGCGCTATGTGCCCGCGACCAGCTTCCTCGGTTACGAAAACCAGATGGCGTTCCGCAACCCCAACGGCGACCTGGTGATCGTGGTCGAGAACGAGACCGCCGAGCCGCTGGGCATCGGTTTTAGCATCGGGGGCAAGCTGTTCCGGCCCACGTTGCCGGGCGATTCGTTCAACACGATCGTCATTCCGGCCGGGATGCTGGCGTGAAGATCCCGGCTGGTTGAGCCGCCGGTCGGGCATTGCACAGTCGAACAGTCAACTGTGCGGCAGGCCGAGTTCGGCGCCCCGGGCTGCCGGGGCGCCGGTCCGGGATCAGCCGTTAAGCTTGTCCTTGACCGCCTTCGCGGGTGCAAAGGTCAGCTTCTTTGCGGCAGCGATCTGGATGGTCGCGCCGGTTGAGGGGTTGCGGCCTTCGCGCGCAGGGGTTGCCTTAACCTTGAACTTGCCGAAGCCGTTCAACGAGATTTCGTCGCCCGAAGCGGCGGCATCGGCAATGGCGGAAAACACGCCATCGACCAGCTTGCGAGCATCGGCCTTGGTCAGGCCATTGTCGCCGGCAAGCTTGTCGGCAAGATCACTGTTATTCATGAGACAGAATTTCCTCCAAAACGTGGTGATGCACCTCCTAGCGACTGTAATCTGGTTGGTCCATCGCCCGTGAAAAGGTATTAACCACTACAAAATCATCCGGATTGGCGGGAGATTACCGCCTTGGATGCGCTGTCGCCGGTCACGCAGGGGTCGGCGGCAACACGGCGCGAGCACCAAGCAGCCGCGCACGAAAAAGGGCCGGGGATCGCCCCGGCCCTCGTTCAACCCTGCAGCGAGAGTCGAAACCGACAAGAAGAATTACATCTTCTTCTTGGTATCCATTGCGTCGGCGCCGGCCTTTTCCATGGCGTCCGCCTTCTTGTCCGCCTTGTCGCGAACGGCATCGGCCTTGTTCTCGACCGCAGCGACCGACGCTTCCGGCGCGCCGCTGGCGTCCATGGCAGCAGCCGTGGCATCCATCGCGTCGCCGGTGGCATCGCCCGCCGACTTCATGGCATCGGCGTTCTGCTCGACCGCTTCGTCCTTCTTGCTGTCGCAAGCGGCGAGGCTGAGGCCCATAACGGCGACAGAAGCGATCATCGCGCCCTTCATAATGCTTTTCATTCGTACTTCCCCTTTATGATTCAGGGGGTGGGACTTGCGTACCACCCCCTGGGTTGAAACAAATCAGCGCTGGCTCAGCGCACCGAACCGCGACGTACCAGGTTGACGATGGCAAGCAGGATAACCGCGCCGAGGAACGAGACGATCAGCGTGCTGGCCGTGATTCCCGCCGTGATGCTGCCGCCGCCGATCAGCGGAGCCAGCAGGAAACCACCCAGCAGAGCGCCGACGATGCCGACCACGATGTTGAGGAAGATGCCCTGCTGCGCATCCGTGCGCATGACGATGCTTGCCAGCCAACCGAGAATGCCGCCGACGATCAGAAGAATGATGAGGCCCATGTTGCAAAGTCCCTTTTAACTGGAGTCTGCAGCCGAAAATCCGGCGGGCGTCATTTGGTTCCTGATTTGCGGCAAACCGTTGATACTATGTGCGACGCCTAACGCATTTCCGCCAATTTCGATGATCGGACCGGATTGCCGGCGTCGCGGTTTGGTGCCGGGTTCAGCGCAGCGTCAACCACACCAGCGCGGCGAGCCCGGCCACGATGCGGTACCACGCGAACGGCGCGAAGCCCGATCGGCTGACATAGCTGACGAACAGCTTGATCACGCCCAGCGCCACCACGAACGCCACCACGAAGCCGACCGCGATCTGGAACCAGCCGACGCCCATCGCGCCCGCTGCCAGTTCGTGCCGCTTGCCGAGAAGTTCGATCGTCGACGCGCCGAGCATCGTCGGAATCGCGAGGAAAAAGCTGAATTCGGCCGCCGTGCGGCGTTCGATGCCCATGGCCAGCGCGCCCATTATCGTCGCGCCCGATCGGCTGACCCCGGGGATCATCGCCAGGCACTGGACGAAGCCGACGCCGACTGCCTGCTTGAGCGGCAGCTGCGCTATACCGCTGGGCTCCCCGCCCTTGGCGAAGCGTTCTACCACCAGGATCGCGATGCCGCCCACGATCAGCGCCCAGCACACCACCAGGGGGTTGCCGAGCAGCCCTTCGATCTGGTGCTTGAACAGCAGGCCGATCACCGCCGCAGGCAGGAACGCGGCCAGCAGGTTGCGCAGGAACAGCAGCGACATCCGCTCCATCCGCAGCAGGCCCTGGCCCACCGCCCAGAACGTGCGCCAGTAATGCACCACCACCGCCAGGATCGCGCCAAGCTGGATCACCACGTTGAACAGCGACCACTGCTGCGCATCGTAGCCGAAGATCTCGGTCGCGAGAATGAGATGGCCGGTCGATGACACGGGGATGAATTCGGTCAACCCCTCGACAATGCCGAGGAGGATCGCGGTGATGGTAAGGCTGTCCATGGGCCGCGGAGGTCGCTTGCGGACGCCCCGCTGTCAAGGCTGCTGCCCGCCTCGTTACCGCTTTTTCATGCGGCAGTTTTGTGACAGCCTCACGGCTGGAAGCGGC
>NZ_BCTW01000028.1 GCF_001590965.1 Novosphingobium lentum NBRC 107847 | reverse complement strand
TATGGGCAATGATCCAACGTCAGCGCAAGCGAAGGATTATTTAGTGCCGCATAACGGGGGCTGATGGTAGTTTGCGCCAGCAAATTCGACGTTCAGCGCCTCCGAGAGATCGACTCCCTAATCGTGAACGCACCCAAAAGGGAAAAAACCTCAAGCAATGTGCACTCGGCCCACATCACCCCGTGGTAACGGTCGACGATGACGGGGGCAGTCGAAGCGGCATGCACATCACGTCGACGATCTGTTCCATAGTATCTTCCAGGGCGTCCGTGAACGTTTCGCCAAACGCCATTACGTCGGTTCCGTGGTGGCGTACGAGGATGTTGAGAAACATGAGGCTGACGCTGATGAGGCGCCGCTGTGCCACGTAGGACGGCAGATAATCCACCCGCTCACGCAGCAGCCGCATCGCTTCGGTCAGATTGGGCGGCTCGGATCCGCTGAAGTCGCCGAACTTCGGAGATCGACTTTGCAACAGGTATTGGCTGAGAAAACTGGCATAGGAGTGATTGCCGTCCGCATCCTGCAGATCGAGCTGCGGAACGAGGATGATGTCCAGTATCGTTCGCGCATCCCTCAGCCGCCCTTCCAACCGTGCCCGATGCAACATCGCACCGCGCGCGAGTTCCATCTGCTCCATCCGATAATCGAAGATTGCACGGACCAGGCCCTCACGCGAACCGAAGTGGTACTGCACCGCAGCGTGGTTGCCTTGCGCGGCCTTGGCGGCGATCTCGCGCATCGAAGCGCCGTTGATTCCGTTTTTGGCAAACAACTGTTCGCCCGCGAGGATGAGGCGCGTTTTTCCGCCGACATTTTCAGCCGGATGCGCTTCCTCCGCTTCGACTGTCAGATTTGCCAACACGTTATCCTAAAACAAATGTAAAGTTTCCGCTGTCGCGCAGGCTCGAAAAGGTGATCGGCCAACTGCACATCTGGCGCTATGTTCCCCGATGTTGCAGAAAGCGGCCAGAATCTCAAGGTTTTTGCCGCTTCGCGGCCAACCTGATCGTCAATCCGGTCTCTCGTTCGCCGCCATGCCCGCTTTTGCGTAACAGCGTCAGTTTACACTTGACTTAAAATGGGAGTCGGCCTTATCACCCTAATCGTCATTAGGCAGCAAAATGCCGGAGCCAGACGCAACAATGCGATCAGGCGCGGTCCGATGCAATAAACGCTCAAGGAGAGACGCTCATGGCGATGGAAACCGGCCTCATCTTTCACCCGTACATGCGTCCCGGACGTACGGCGAAGCAAACGTTCGAATGGGGCGTGCAGAACTCCGTGGCCTGCGACAAGGCGGGCTTCACATCGATGATGATCTCCGAACATGCCTCGCAGATCTGGGAAAACATCCCCAACCCCGAGCTGATCATGGCCGCCGCAGCGCTGCAGACCAGCCAGATCCGGTTCGCCCCGATGGCGCACATCCTGCCGCACCAGCATCCGACGAAGGTCGCGATCATGGTTGGCTGGCTTTCGCAGATTCTGGAAGGCCGCTACTTCCTGGGCATCGGTGCCGGTGCGTATCCGCAAGCATCGTACATGCACGGCATCAAGGATGCAGAGCCGCAGATGCTCAACGACATGGTGCGTGAATCGCTAAACATCATGGAACAGATCTGGAAGCGCGAGCCGTTCTTCTACGAAGGCAAATACTGGAAGGCGGGCTTCCCCGAGGAGGCACCAGCCGAGACCGAAGAAGACGAGCAGCACATGCTCGCCAACTTCGCCCCGTTCCAGGGCGCGTTCCCCGAGATCGCCGTGACCGGCTTCAGCGAAAACTCACCGTCCATGAAACTGGCCGGCGAGCGCAACTTCAAACCGGTGTCGATCTACTCGGGCAAGGATGCGCTCAAGCGCCACTGGGAAATCTACTCGGAAGCCAACATCAAGGCCGGGTTCACGCCCGACCGGCAGCGCCATGCCGTGTCGCAGACCGTGTTCTGCGCCGACACGGATGCGGAAGCCAAGAAACTGGTGATGGAAGGTCCCATCGGGTATTGCTTCGATCGCTATCTCATTCCGATCTGGCAGCGGTTCGGCATGATGAACGGCTTTGCCAAGGACGGCGGCATCGATCCCTCGGACATCGATCTGGAATATCTGGTCGACAACGTGTTCGTGGTCGGATCGCCCGACACCGTGGTCGACAAGCTCAATACGCTGTTCGAATCCTGTGGCGGGTGGGGAACCCTGCAGGTGGAATCGCACGACTATTACGACGACCCAACGCCGTGGTGGAATTCGCTGGAACTCATCGCCAAGGAAGTTGCGCCCCGCGTCAAGCTGCCCGGCGTGAAGCCAGCCGTGACGGAAACCGTGGCCGTCGCCTGATCTCAGTCGCCTGAACCGACTGACAACGAAGAAGAGCGGGAAACAGGTATTCCCGCTCTTCTTCGTTGTGCTCAAGCGAAATCCAGCAGGTTGATCTGCCATCGCGGCAAATCGATAAAATGCGGGAGCGCCTCCCACGTGATCGGATCGGTTCGCGCTAAAGCGCGGTGGAACTCCTGATCGCAAACCCGTGCAGGAGCAGGTCTGCCGCCTGTTCCGCGATCTGGGTCGGCCCCAACTTCCCGGGTCGATACCAAGATGAACAGGACTCCAGCATGGCGATGAGGAACTTGCGTACGACAGTCGCGTCCAGCGCCTTGCTGGCACTGCCATCGGCCTGAGCGGCCACGATCAGATCGCGCCAATAGTTATCGAAATTCGAATAAGCAGCCAGGACCCGCTTTCTCATTTCGCCCGGCAAATCTTCGAACACGCGGGCAACGGCTGAAGAATAGTCATCGCCCGAAAGCAGGAACTCGATGTGGGCCACGATCGCGGCCCGGAGCCGCACGAGCGGTGGTGCGCCCGGCCCGAGCACCTCCACGCGCGCAACGATATGGCGGCTGTTGTGATAGATTCCTTCCATCATGACTTCCTCGACCAAGTGGTCTTTGGACGGGAAATGATGATAGATGCTGGGCGCCAGCATGCCGGCCCCCTTCGCGATTTCGCTCAGTTTTGCGCCGGCCAGCCCTTTTTGTCGGAGGATTGTTGCGGCGGAATCAAGAATGCGCGTTCGGCCGTTATCTGGGTTTGCCATGCGCCCTCATAACCGGAAAATATCGTAAAGACAGTCCCCAGCCTGTCCTGCTCTACTATCCGGCATAAGGCGTGTTAGGCACGCCTGGCGCGGGTGGAGCGAGAATTTCGAACAGCCCACCGGCAAGCGGCTGTTGTGCAAATGTTTGTGCAGAAAAGCCCTGTGACCCGGTAATCAGGAAGAGACGCGAAAAGTCGCTTCCGCCAAAGGCCGGGCGAAGGCCGCGCCGTACCGGCAGCCGGCGTTCCTCGAGCAAGGAGGCGTCCGGCGCAAAGCGACGCAGCACCCAGCTTTCGTAAAAGGCCATCCAGATGCAGCCTTCGACATCGACGGCCATGCCATCAGGATAGCCGTCGTCCGGTTTGAAGTTGAGGAAGTCCCGGCGATTGGACAAGACGCCGTCGCCATCAACGTCATACGCCCAGCTGACCAACGGCATGGAATCGTTTACATAAGCGGTGCGGCCATCGGGACTGAACGCCGGTCCGTTAGCGGTCACGATGTTGCGTTCCTGCGTGCTGACAGCGCCGTTGGCGTCAAGCCGATAGAGTTCGCCGGTATTGCGTACGTCGAGATTGCCGAGGGTGCTTTCCTTGTCATCGGTCGTCGTGCTCTCGTCCCACTGGCTGGAATCGCACGAGCCGGACCAGTACCGCCCTTTGGCATCGGTCACGCCATCATTGAGCCGCGCGATCTTGGGATTGGGGATCGGATGGATGAACGGTGCGTAAATCTGCTTGCGGGGATCGACGTGGGCAAACCCGTCCGCGCATGACGCGATAAATCCGCCGCTGGCGCGCGGCGCAATCGCGCTGATCCAGGCAGGCGCCGCCCAGGTTCCGGTTTTCCCGCTGTCGAGATGAAACCAGTTTACGCTCGGCGCTTCGATATCGACCCAGTAGATGCAGCCATCGCGATCATCCCAGATCGTGCTCTCGCCGAGGATAGCTTTGGCATCCCACAGGCAGCGCCAGCCTTCACCTTGCATCATAGTTCCATCCTGCCTTGTCGTCACAGCTTGACCACCGGGTCGCCGAACGGCTCGTCGCGCTGACGCACGGCCTCCTTCAGTCCCTCGGTGCGCACGGTTTCATTGAAGCGGGTGCGGCTGCCCGCCAGATGCCCGCGCGCATCCATTTCGGCGGCCATGCGCTGCAGCGTTCGCGCGCCCATCAGCTCCAGGCCGATGTTGACGATCCGCTTGTTGGCACTGAGCAGATCGGGGTCGATCAGCGCAAGGCGCGCCGCCAGCGCGGCGACTTCCGCGTCGAGCCGATCGGCCGGAACCGCCTTCAGCGCCAGGCCGATCTGCGCTGCATCGTTGCCGCGGATCGAATCGCCGGTGAGAAGCAACCGCTTCGCCCACTGCGGGCCGACGAGGTAGAGCCACATGTGGCTTGGCAGCGATCCTTGCGAACGCGCCGGCGGGAACCCGAACAGCGCATCGTCCGTGCAGATCACCATGTCGCACAGCAGCGCAAGATCGGTCCCGCCGGCGAGGCAACGCCCATGCACTTGCGCAATCACCGGCTTGTGCATGTCGAACAACGCCATGCGCAGCCGCTGCGCTTTTTCCTGATGCCAGCTGTCGTCATCGAATTTGGCACGGCCGCGCTTGTGTTCGACCTGGCCGGGAATGGGCTGGTCGTACTTCTGCAGGTCGTAGCCGGAACAGAAGTCGGGTCCAGCCGCCTTCAGGACAACGGCGTGGACGCGATTGTCCTCATCGGCTGCCCACAGCATGGCATGGAGCTGCTCCTGCAGCGGCTCGCTCAACGCATTGCGCTTTTCGGGACGGTTGAGCGTGATCCACGCCGTGCCGTCGCGCACTTCGTAGAGCACCAATTGTTCGCTATCTGCCATGCTCTTCCTCGTTCCCGCCCAGGCGCCATCTTTCGCGGCGCCGCAGACTTGTTCTCACGCAGTGTCCTTCAGGCCACCGTTTGCAGCGGAGCCGGTGCCGCTACCGGCGCCGACACGTCGATGTCCTTCAGATGCGGCAGGACCTTGCGCGCGAACAGCTCGAAATTTTCCCGACCGACGTCGAAGGGCATATCGCCGAACTGGGTGTAGATGATGAAACTTCCCACATCGAAGCGATCGACCATCGCCTTCAGCTTTTCCACGACCTCTTCCGGACGTCCCCAGATCTGAAGATCTGCGAGGAAATTGTTGAACTTCTCGATGCCGTGCTTTTCCACGCTGTTGGCCAGCGCACCGTAATATTCGTAGCCTTCGATCTTCTCGAACTCCTTGTTACCGAACTGGTAAAAGGCCGAGGTCGAGCGGGCGTATTCCACAAGGTACTTGTCGCGCATTTCCTGCGCCTTGGCCGCATCCTCGTTGACCGCGACGAAGGCAACGACGACGGGCTTCGGCGCCGGCCGGCCCTGCATGGCGAAGAAGCGGTCACGATAGCTTTTGACGTCTTCCGCCACGCGATCCCACGGCTTTTGCGCGATGATCATCAAGCCGACGTCGAGGTTGGCCATCAGCTTTACCGATTCAGGCGACACGGCCGACGCGAAGACCCGGCCGCGATAGCTGGCATAAGGGTGCGGGCGCAGTTCAACCCGGGGTTGCTGCAGATAATCGCCGTCATATTCCATGACGCCGGTCTCCAGCGCCTGCAACAGCGCTTCGGCATATTCACGGAACCGCTTGCGTGCTTCGCCCATCGGCACCTGGAAGCCGTCGAACTCGCCTTTTCCGAGCCCCCGGCCGATGCCCAGAATGGCGCGCCCTTCTGACAGATGGTCAAGCAGGATAAAGCTCTCGGCGATGCGGATCGGGTTCTGCCACGGCAACACGGTGACCGTGGTGCCCAGCTTGATCCGCGACGTCTTGGCGGCGACCCACGACAGGAACTGCGGCACGTTGGGTGTCATCATGTACCCGGTGAAATGGTGCTCGGGCGTCCACACGGAGTCGAAACCCTGATCCTCGGCGCTCGCCGCCAACGCCAGTTCGTGCCGGAACACCTCGATATCGCTGACCTGATCCTTCAGATTCTGGAACGTCAGCCCCAAGCCCACATCCATACATGCCTCCAAACTGCGACTGCTCAAATTTAGACTAATAGCAATTAGGTCAATATGGCAAGCCCTTCAAAACGTTTTGCGCGCTCCGTGACGGCGAGACCCCGCCGCTCAAGCCTTGATTCAAGCGGCATTTGTAACATTCTTTCGTTTTAATTCATATTATTAACAGCGACGCAGCCTCACGCCGGAATAGCTTGGACTTGTGCGGCAACGCGCAGGCGCAACGCATCACACTTGACGCAAAAGCACGAAATTGTCATGCTAATGATAATTAGGGTACGGAGAGGCACAGAGGTGATCGAGTCTACAGCTGCGCGGCGTCAGGCCATGTCGGACCGGCACCCTGTCTGGGAGGAGATGACTCTCGACGCCTATCTCCAGCATGCGCAACGGTATTTTGCGGCCGAACCGCTGGTCATAACCGACGAGCAGACGCTCGATTATGCTGCAGTCTATACCCAATCGGAGTGCTTTGCATCCGCACTTGCGGGGCTTGGCATCGGCCGCAGCGACCGCGTCGGCGTGGTGCTGGCCAACTATCCGATAACGGTCCCGCTGATGTTTGCGATCTGGCGGGCCGGTGCAATCGCCGTGGCAATCAACACTCTCTACGGCCCCAAGGAACTGGAATACGTGATCCGGGAGGCGGGATGCAATCTCGTCATCAGCATGGCGCGCTTCGGTTCGCGCAGGTTCGATCTGGAACTGGACGCGCTCATTCCCGGCTGGCGAACCGGTGACTGCCCCACGATGCCGGAACTGCGCGGCGGTCTGGTTTATGACGTTGAAGCGCCGGAGGAGTTTTTTGCCGCGCTTCCCACCGGCGAACCGCCCGTGCAGCAAGCGCAACCTCACGATCCTGCCGTCATCATGTTCACGTCGGGCACGACCGGCTCGCCCAAAGGGGTCATGCAGACGCACGACAACCTGCTGCGAGCGGCTTATGCCGGCGCATATCATCAGGCGTTCGAGCAAGGGCGGAGAGCGGTTTTCTCGCTCCCGCTGTATCATGGCTTCGGACTGGTTGTCGGCCTGCTGTCCGGCATGATCGTAGGCGGATCGATCGTTCCCCTGCTCCGCTTCGATGCCGATGCGCTGCTGTCCGCCACCGAGCGTCATCGTGCCACGTACCTGATGGGCGTCCCCACCATGACCATCGCCATGATGGAGCGCGCGAAAATCAAGGCCTACGATCTGGGCTCGCTTACCGCGGTGCACAGCGCCGCCGCGCCCACACCCAGCTGGGTCTGGCGGGAAATCCAGCAAACGTTCGGCTGCAGCGAGATCTTCACCAGCTATGGCCAGACCGAAGCCACGGCCACGATCGTGTGCACCCAGCCCGGCGACCCCATAGAAATCGTTGCAGAAACACAGGGCTGCATCGTTCAGGCCGGTGTTGCGGGAATTCCTGAACAGGATGGCCGGATCTGCGAATTCAAGACGATCGATCCCGTGACGGGTGCCGATCTGCCGCCCGGAAGCGCGGGCGAGCTGTGCACGCGGGGGCCGATGAACAGCCTGGGCTACTTCCGCCGCCCGGAAGAAACGGAAAAACTGTTCCTCCCCGGAGGATGGCTGCGCACCGGCGATCTCGGGCAGTTCCGGCCCGATGGGAACCTGTTCCTGACAGGCCGATCGAAGGAGCTGTACAAGAGCCGTGGCGAATTGGTGTCGCCCAAGGAACTGGAGCAACTCGTCACCACCCATCCTGCGATCGCGCAGGCATTTTTCATCGGGATGCCCGACGATCGGTGGGGTGAATGCGGCAGCGCATGGGTCGTCCGCTCGGAGGGATACACCATCGCTGAGGACGAGATCCTTGCCTGGTTGAAGCCACAGGTCGCGGGGTATAAACTTCCGCGCGATATCTGGTTCATCGCGGAACATGACCTGCCCAAGACGGGCACGGGCAAGGTGCAGAAGAACGTTTTGAAGGAAATGGCGCTGGCCCACCTCGCTGCGCCTTTGGGCGCGGCATGAGCAGGCTGGCGTCCACGACACGGAAAGATCGATCATGAGCAGCCAGGGCATTTCCTCGATCGAGGACATCATTCAGGACGCGATCAACGGCCTCCCCTACATTCTGGTCGATGCCGACGACCGCGAGAATGAAGGTGATGTCATCATCCCGGCCCAGTTCGCCACGCCGCGCCAGATCAACTTCATGGCCAAGCATGCCCGCGGGCTGATCTGCCTGGCGATGACCAAGGCCCGTGCAGAACAGCTGAAACTGCCGCCGATGACGGTCAACAATCAGTCCGGCCACGGCACGGCCTTCACCGTGTCGATCGAGGCTCGCGACGGGGTGACGACGGGAATTTCGGCGCAGGACCGGGCGCACACGATTGCGGTGGCCGTCGATCCGACCAAGACCTCGGCCGAGATTGTTTCGCCGGGTCATGTCTTTCCCCTGATCGCGCGCGACGGCGGCGTGCTGGTGCGTGCCGGACATACCGAAGCTGCGGTCGATATCTCGCGTCTGGCCGGACTGACGCCGGCCGGGGTCATTTGCGAGGTCATGAACGACGATGGCAGCATGGCGCGACTTCCCGAACTGCTGGTGTTCGCCAAGGAACATGGGCTGAAGGTCGGCACCATCGCCGACCTGATCGCCTATCGCCGCCGGTTCGAGAAACTGGTGCAACGCGTTGCCAGCGCGCCGTTTCACAGCTTTTACGGCGGCGATCTCACGATCCATGTCTACCGGAACCTAGTCGACGGCGGCGAACACGTGGCGCTGGTCAAAGGCGACGTGCGCCCGGATCGCGATACGCTGGTGCGCGTACACCAGGTGGACATGACCACCGACATGCTCGGCTGGTCGCAGGCGCATCCCGAATATGTGCCGCAGGCGCTGCAGGCGATGGCGGCGCACGATGGCCAGGCCGTTGCCGTGTTTGTTCGGGATCCCAGCCCGGACTCAATCTCGAAGCGGATACTGGGGGGGCGCAAGTCCTATCACGACGTGAACGCCACGCGCGATTATGGCATTGGCGCGCAGATCCTGCTCGACCTGGGCGTTCGCGAGATGACCTTGCTCACGTCGAGCAAGGCGAAGCTGGCGGCGCTCGAAGGATTTGGCCTGACGGTGATCAATCGGGTGCCGTTGCGCGGTCCGAACGTTGCCACCGAAAATGCCTTGGCGGAATAGAACCCGGAACCCCGCTTAAAGCAGGGATGCCACCTTCCCGTAGCGGCCTTTGTGAAACAGCAGGGGCGCGCCGGGATGGTGGATGTCGAGCGCGTGAACCTCGCCAATCGCGATGTAATGATCCCCCGCTTCGTGGATCGCATGGAACGAACAGTCGATCCATGCCAGCGCGCCATCCAGGATCGGCGCACCGCGCGCAGACAGGTGATGCGGCACGCCATCGAACTTGTCCGGATCCTTGGACGCCAACGTGCGGCACAGCGCTTCCTGGTCATCCGCCAGAACATTCACGCAAAATCCGCTGCACGCTTCGATCTTGGGCCAGCTGGACGAACTTTTGTCCGGGAAGAACGCCACCAGCGGCGGATCCAGCGAAACGGATGTGAACGAACCGACCACCATCGCGACGGGTGAGCCGCCGTCCGGCATGGCCGTTATCGCGCACACGCCGGTGGGATAATGGCCCAGTATCTGTCGGAACGTTGCGGCGTCGGTGGCGAGGGACATGCGCGCTGTCAAACCTCCCAGACGAGCGGAATATCTTCCACCGCCGCAACGATGCCGGCGTGATAGATCGGTGCAGCCCCGTCCTTGAGCGAAAAGCGCGGGATGCGGGCAAGCCATTCCTGCAGCATGACAAGGACTTCCAGCCGGGCCAGATGCATACCCGCGCAGCGGTGCGGCCCTTGCGCGAACGTGGAATGCGCGACGTTGCGGCGCGAGAGATCGACTTTCATCGGGTTCTCGTGCTGCGTATCGTCAAGGCCGTGCAGTGCCGTCGGCAGGAGGATGAGATCCCCTGCCCTGAGCTGCGTGCCATGATACTCCATGTCCTCGACCACATAGCGCGCGTCGGACACGACGGCGAAGCGGCGGAACATCTCCTCGACGCCCCGCTGCAGCTTCATCGGGTCCGACACCATCTCTGCGACGGTCTCGGGATGGCGCGCGAGGTAGATCATCATGAAGCTGAGGAAATTGACGACCGTGTCGAGCCCGCCTAGCAGCAGCAACGACACTAGGCCCAGCAACTTGTCTTCGGCCATCGGCGCGCCGTTGATCTCGCTGTTGACCATCTGCGTGATCAGATCGGTGCCGGTGCCACCGCGTCGCGCCGCGATGATCGGGGCGACATACGCAAAGAACCCGGCATTCGCCGTCTGCAGCGATTTGCCCTGTTCCTCGGGCGTATTCCCCGACGGGCGGGTCATTTCCTTGGCGAGCAGATTGAGCCCGGCCGCGTCATCCATTGGCAGGCCGGCAATCGCCAGGAAGACCTTGACCGGGAAGATGCCGGCAAAATCCCTGGCGAAGTCACACTGACCCGTGGACACAAAACCCTCGATGAGTTCGATCGCCACCGCCCGGATGTCGCCTTCGACCTTGCGGATCTGGGCGAGGTTCAGGCCTTTGTCGATCGCCTTGCGGTACGGCGTATGTTCCGGCGGATCCATCTTCGTGGGCACCATTTCATAGGCTTCGCCCGCCTCGCGCGGCACCCAGATGACCCGGCTCGAAAAACGGTCGGGGCTGCGATAGATATCGTCGATCAGCACGCCACGCGTCGCGATCCAGTGGCCGCCGGTCAACGGGGTCCAGACGAGCGGCGGCGTATCGGGCTGCTGCACCTTTTTCCACGCTTCGTGGACGCCCTCCTCGATACCGTCGAGCGCGTAGATATCGATTTCGCGCACCAGGTCGGCCGGAACGTGGGCCGGAACCGGCACGCGGTGCTTGGCAGATGGCGGCGCCATCGTATCGGTGTTCATGCCAGTGCCCTTGCTCAGTTCATGGTGGGATCGATGACGGCCTTGGTGGCGACGCCGGTCCTTGTGACCTCAAGCGCCTCGGCTGCCTGACCAATCCCGAAGCGATGGCTGACCAGGTCGGCCAGCGGCACGCGGTCCTGCACCCGCGCCGCGAACTGCATCGCCTGATAATAGTTCTTCGGAGACGGAAACGACGCGCCGCCGATGGTCAGGTTCTTCAACGTCAGGTCGCGGGGAGAAATCGGCTGGGTGCCGATCGCGCCCCACAGCCCCAGAATGATGTAGCGACTATGAATCCCACTGATGTCCACGCCTTCGGGAAACGCCGGCAGCGCGCCCGCCGCCTCGATCACGATGTCCGGTCCCTGCTTTCCGGTCAGATCATAAATCATCCGCTTGCGCTCTTCGGCGGGCAGGCCCAGCGAAACCGTCGACGTCGCGCCCAGCTTGATCGCAGCCTCCAGCCGGGCCGGCGCGCCGTCGATCACGATGATTTCGCGCGCTCCCGCCTGCGCCGCGACAAGCACGCCTGATAGCCCGACAGGTCCAGCGCCCTGGACGACAACGGAATCGCCGAAGCGGACCGGCCCGCAGCGATCGAACCCCCGCAGGACCGTGGGCAACGCGCAGCCAAGCGCCGCAATCGCCTCGGGCTGCACCCCGTCGGGCAAGCGATAGAACGGCATGTTGTTGGGCAGCCACGCATACTCCGAATAGCTGCCCCAGTTCGGCTTTGCGGCATCTTCGAAATACTGGCTGTTCTCGCACGGCGTCTCTTCGAGAATGGTGCATGAATAGCAGCGGTGACACAGCGCGATGGGCGACCAGACGACCAAGTCGCCGGGCTTGACCGGCACGCCTGCATAATCGGTGGATACGCCGGCCCCCAGCTGGGTGATCTCGCCCACGCCCTCATGCCCGAGGATGATCGGGAACGGCATTTCGCCTGCTTCCCCGGTAAGGATGTGCACATCGCTGCCGCAAACGCCGCCCAGAATGGTTCGCACAACGGCGCCGCCCGGCTCCGGCGCTGACACCTCGACGTCCCACGTCTCCAGCCGGTTCTTTCCAACGAGCACCGCAGCTTTACCGAGCATTGTTTTCCTCTCGTGGCGACTTGGGGTGGGGCTTGCCGCCTTGACGGTGGCGGCAGCGAGGCATCCGCCTTCCCGCGCGTCATTCAACCTAATCATAATTAGTCTGCGGTTGCAAGCTGGAATCTGAGGCCCGGCCCTGCACATCTTTCCGCCATTTGCTCGCGCTCAGCCATAATCAATTAACACATTGTACTATATATTTAATTATCTTCCGCGCGGCAAATTTGGTGCGGTGAAACCACGCGCCAGTGCATGCAACTCTTGACTTTCTTGTCCACCAAGCGTTTTGTAATCGTAATTAGGCCAGTGAGCCAAACGGTAGGAGAGAGTATGGGTCGCCTGAGCGGAAAAGTTGCCATCATCACCGGTGCCGCGCGCGGCATGGGGGCATCGCACGCCCGCCTGTTTGTGGAACAGGGCGCCCGGGTTGTTCTGACCGATCTGAACGTCGCCGGTGGCGAGGCGCTTGCCAAAGAGCTTGGCGACAACGCGATGTTTGTGGCGCACGATGTGACCAAGCCGGAATCGTGGGAGACCGTCGTGGCGAAAGCCGTGGCGGCTTATGGCACCATCGACATCCTGGTGAACAACGCCGGCATCCTGGGCCCGATGGCGCCCACCGCTGAACTGGACAATGACGGCTACGACCTGGTCTGCGCGGTCAACCAGCATTCGGTCTTCTATGGCATGAAGGCGGTGCTGCCGGTCATGGTCAAGGCCGCGCGCGGATCGATCGTGAACATCTCGTCGATCGCCGGCATGGCCGCGAACTACGGCTTTCCCAGCCTGGCCTATGTCGCGAGCAAATTCGCCGTGCGCGGCATGACCAAAGCCACGGCGATGGAATACGGCAAGCATAACATCCGGGTAAATTCCGTCCATCCCGGCTTCATCCAGACGCCGATGATGGTCGAGGCGACAGACGAAGTCGGCGGCGAAGCGCTCGCGCAGATCCCGCTCGGGCGCATTGCCCAGCCGATCGAGGTTTCGAACGTCGTGCTGTTCCTCGCCTCCGATGAATCCTCGTACGTCACCGGGGCGGAGCACCTCGTCGATGCTGGCATGCTGGCGCATTAAGTCTGACGGAGTCGGATTGCCATGCCATTGATCGAATTTGAAGTTCGCGGAAACGTAGCCGAAGTTCGGCTCAATCGCCCGTCCGCCCTCAATGCGATCAACGCGGAGATGGAGGTCGCATTGGGCGGAGCCTGGGCGCGCATCGACAGCGACCCCGACATCCGGGTTGCGGTTCTGGCGGGCGCTGGCGACAAGGCGTTTTGCGCCGGCGGTGACCTTTCGGACCTGCCGGGTTCACAGGATGGCCTCTCGCTGAGCGGCCTCTCGCTGGGCGGAGGGCTCACGGGCCTCGGCGGCAGGCTGGTGCGCCTGCAAAAGCCGCTGATCGGCGTCGTTCATGGCCATGTCCTTGGCCTGGGTTTCGAGCTTGCGGCGTGCTGCGATATTCTGATCGCTGCGGACAATACCCGGTTCGGCCTGCCGGAAGCGCGGGCTGGCTTCATCGACCATTGCGGCCCGGTTCATCGCGCGATCCGCCAGCTTCCTTATCGGGTGGCCATGGCGATGATCACGGCCAGTGAGCCGCTCGACGCCGAGCGGGCGTTCCAGTTCGGGCTGGTAAACGAGATCGCCGCGATGGCCGCCTTGCCCGACACGGTCGAACGGTGGGTGCAAAAACTGCTGGCCTGCTCGCCGCTGGTGTCGCAGGCCGGAAAGCAGGCGGCGCTCACAGGCCTCGAAGCCAGCCTCGAGCAGGCGGTGGGCCAACGCTATCCGTTAATCGACGCCTATGCAGCGACGCAGGACTTCCGCGAAGCATCGCAGGCCTGGAAAGAGCGCCGGGCGCCGCAGTGGCAAGGCCGCTGATCAAGTAAAAATTACAGCTGAGCCAAAGGCTTACCGAACGAAAGGGCATTCTCTGATGGAATTGCGCAACAAGAAGATCATCGTAACCGGATCGGCTCAGGGCATCGGAGCCTCCACCGTTCGCGCCTATGTCGCGGCGGGCGCACAAGTGGCCGCAATGGATGTCGATACGGACAAAGGCGAAGCCGCTCTGGCCGGTCTCGATGGGCCGGGCTCCGCATTCTTCATCCGATGCAACGTGGGCGATCGGGCCGAAGTCGATACGGCGTTCGATGCGGCCGTGAAGCGTTTGGGCGGGCTGGATGTGCTGGCGCATGTCGCAGGCGTCCACCGCCATGCGGCGACGCATGATGTGCCTGATGAAACCCTGGCGTGGCTGTTCAATGTCAACGTCAACGGTACGATCTATACCAACGGCGCGGCCTACCGGCACATGCCGCAGGGTGGTTCGATCATCAACTTCGGATCGGAATCCGGGCTGACCGCCGAAATCAACAATGCCGTCTACGGCGCGTCCAAGGCGGCTGTCCACGCCTGGACGCGCAGCGTTGCGCGCGAGTGGGGCAAGCAGGGCATCCGCCTGAACGCCGTGCTCCCCTACATGGTCACGCCGATGTACGAGCGCTTTCGCGAGGCTTTGTCGGATGAGGATCTTGCGGCGCACGACAAGGCAACGGCGGAACAGATTCCGCTGGGCGGCAAGTTCGGCAACGCGGACACCGATCTCGCGCCGGTGATGGTCTTCCTGGCCGGTGATGGTTCGCGGTTTATCACGGGCCAGCTCCTGCCTGTCGATGGGGGGTTGATTTCGGTTCGTTAGAGTTATTCCGACGTACGTCGGTTCGGTACCAGCCCGCTCCCCCGCCCGACCACCCATATCATACAATGGCTTGGGTGGTCGGGCGGGGAGCGGGCTGGTACCGTCTGCAACGGTAAAGCTCTAGTCTGGCCGTCAGCGGTGCAGGCTCTCGGGCGAAGGAATGCGCAATGAAGATCGGCGGGATCGACCACGTCGTGCTGCTGGTATCGAACCTGGCCCGGATGACGGAGTTTTACAGCACCGTGCTCGGCTGCCGGGTCAAGCACCGCCAGGATGACATCGGCCTGGTGCATCTCCAGGCCGGAAACGCGCTCATCGATCTGGTCGATCGCGCCGGAACGCTCGGCGTGCAATCCCCCGGCGCCGCCGGGCCGGGCCGCAATCTCGACCACATCTGCCTGCGGGTCGAGGCATTCAATGCTGAAACGGTCAGGGCCGAACTTGCCGCTCACGGGGTGGAAAGCGATCCTCCCGCCGAGCGTTATGGCTTCGACGGGCACGCCCAGACGATTTATCTGCGCGACGTCGAAGGCAACGGGATCGAGCTTCGAGGCTGATCGACGAGCGTTGTCGCCGGATCAAACCGGTCAGGCGAGCTCGAATCCCTCGTACCCGCCATACGCCACTTCCTGGCAGCGCTTGCGGTATTCCGGACCGCCGCCGACATAAACCAGCGTACGGCGAACGATGCTGCCGTCGGGCTTGTGCGTGACCTTGATCCACCAGGCGTTGGTATCAGCCATGAGCGTTCTCGCAAATTCGGCATAGACAGCGTCGGTCCATTGGTTCTCCGCTGCCTGTGTGGGTTGCGAATACGTAAACCCGCGAGCCTCCATGTACGATAGCATGTTGGTAACCCACTCTGCTTGAAGTCCCCCGCAAACGCCAACATTGCAGAATGCCGAACCGTTGTGCGGGCCGACCAGCGTGAAGAAGTTCGGGAAACCGCAGGCCTGCAGACCGAGAAAGGTCGAAGGACCATCGACCCAGGCATCGATCAACCGCACACCGTCATGGCCCCGGATATCGATCCGGTCGAGCGAGCCGGTTATGCCATCGAAGCCCGTGGCGAAGACGATCACGTCCAGTTCGTAAAGCTCGCCACCGATCATCACCCCGTTTTCGACGAACTCGGTGATCGGCGTCGTCTTGATGTCCACGAGGTGGACGTTGCTCTGGTTATACGTCTCGTAATAACCGGTTTCCATCGGGACGCGCTTCGCCCCGAACGGATGATCGACCGGGATCAGCTTTTCCGCCACGACCGGATCGTTGACGCGCTGCCTGATTTTTCCAGCGACGAAATCGGCCAGAAATTTGTTCGATTCCTTGCTCAGCAGCAGATCGCGAAAGGTGCTCAGCCAGATGCCGTAGCCGGGCTGGTTGTAAAGCTCCTCGAAGATTTCGCCCCGCTCTTGTTCCGAAACCTGGCTCGCCTTGCGCGTGTCGCGATGATACGGAAACGACGTCGGCGTTGTCTTGACGTATTCGAGGATGGTCGGGAAGCGATTACGGATCAGGTCCATATCGTCCTTGCTCAGCGGCGTATTTCCCAGCGGTGTGCACCAGTTTGGCGTGCGCTGGAGAACGTACAGGTCCTGTGCGGTTTCCGCCACGATCGGAATGATCTGGACGCCGGTGGCTCCGGTTCCGATCACGCCAACCCGCTTGCCGGTAAAGTCGATGGACTTGGGTGTGCCATCCGCCCCTCGGGGCCAGTGAGACGAATGGAACGCCTCGCCCTTGAAGGTATTCAGGCCCTTGTAGTCGGGCATGCTCGAGGCAGAAAGCGGGCCGGTGGCCGATATCAGATAACGGCATGACAGAGCTGATCCGTCATCCAGCGTGACATCCCAGACGTTCCCGGCATCGTTATAGATCGCAGAGACGACTTTCGTCTTGAATTTGTACAGCCGCCGTATGTTCATCTTGTCGGCGGCCGCCTGAACATAGCGCAGCATTTCGGGCTGAGCGGCGAAATTCTCGCTCCACGTCCAGTCGGGAAGTATGCCGGTGAGCGCGAAATAGCCGTAAGCATAGCTTTCCGTATCCAGCCGACACCCCGGATACCGGTTCCAGTACCAGGTGCCGCCAACGTCCTCTGCCGTGTCGACGCCCAGCACGCTCATGCCCTGCTGATCGAGCAGATAGGCCTGGTATATGCCGGTCACGCCGGCACCGATGACCACAGCGTCAAAGTCGGGGGTCATCTCTGTCGTCATGTCAATGTCGCCCTCGAAATCTGATACAATGGTGCGCGGTCACGCGCAGCAAACCGGTGCCCGGATCGCGCCGGGAAAGCCTGCGGATATGATCCGGCCGCCTGCCCGGCCAGCCGCGAAAGTGGCGGGCAGGTGTGGCCCTGCCCGCCACCCGATGGCGCTAGAAGCGGAAGGTTACTTCGCCACCGACCGTCCGGGGCGCACCCCAGATCGCGGTGTTGAAGCCGCCGCTGCCGCCTTCGACGTATCCGGAGTTGTAGTAGAGTTTATCGGTGACGTTCTTGACGTAAGCCGCGACCGAAATGCCGCTGCCCGCGATCTGGTTCCAGCTCAGGCGCAGATCGGCAGTAACGTATCCCGAAAGATGGGTACGCGGCGTCAACGAGCCCTCGTTGTTCGAAAAGAAGATCCTGGTCTGGCCGAAGGCATCGGCACGGAACTTCACCTTGCCCATGTCTTCCGGCACCGGCAACGTCACTTCCGCAAAGACCGAGCCTGCCCATTTCGGCGCGTCCGAATAGGTGTCGAACGGGATGACCGGCCCACCCAGCGGGCTGAGATCGACGATGTTCTTGGTGAACTTGGCATCGGTATAGGCGCCGGAAACGCCCAGTTCGAGCCACGTCGACGGCTTGAAGTTTGCTTCCACTTCGACGCCCTGGACCCGCTCTTGCGGAACGTTGACCGTGAATGCCGAGGGCCCGCCGCCAAGATCGGCGAAGATCGAATGCTGCGCGTTCGACACGATCTGGCGATAGACGGCCAGATTGAAACGTGTGGGCACCGTCCCCAAATTGCCGCTGAATTTGTAGCCCAGCTCGAAATCGTGGGTGTTTTCGTTGCCGAAGAAGTTGGCATTGTTGAACGGCGCAACCGCCCCGTTGTAACCGCCCGCGCGGAAGCTGCCGCGCTGCGCGAAGTACACCATGTTGCTGGGGTTGATCTGATACTGGATGTTGAAGGTCCAGCTCGGGTCCTTGAGGTTCGCCTCTTCCCGGAACGGCGTGGCGCCAGTGGGGTTGAACAGGCTGCCCGGCTTCTGGCGAAGGCTCACGCGCTCCCAAGAGTAGCGGCCGCCCGCCGTCACGGTCAGCTGATCGGTCAGCTTGTAGCTGAGCTGTGCGAACACGGCCTTCGATATGTCGCCAGTCTGATAATTGTAGGCAATATCGGCGAGTGGCGTCGCGAGTTCTGCGCCGACGATAACCGGAATGTATTCATCTTTCTTGGTCGACGAATAAAACGCACCGACGATATAGTCGAGCCGACCGGACTTGCCCTGCAACTGCAGTTCGTCCGACAGCCGCTTAGTCTGGAACGTTTCGCCACCCGGAGGGCCATTGCCAAGTCCGGAGCGATTATAGAGGTCGAGCGAGCCGAACGGCGAACCCGTCAGAATGCCGGGAGTCCGCGCGAAAGCTTCCGCGTAGTTGGCAATGTTCTTGAGGATCACGCCATCGGCGACCTCGATCTGCGTCGTATTGATCACGAACGCGGTGTGCGCCTTGTGCGGCAGGTCGTAGCTCAGATAGACCTTGTAGGGATTGGCTTGCTGGAACGCGAGATAGCCCGCGACCGCGCCCGGCCAGGTGCCATCGCCGATCGGCCCGTTGCCGAGCGTGGGGGCGAACGGACTGTTCGGCCCGTACAACGTGTCCAGCGTAGTGTTCAAAGCGAAGCCGTTGTTCTTTTCGCCCACCTTGTAATAGGAAAACAGGCCGCCGGCGCCTTCGCTTCCGCGAAAATCGCTGTACTGGCCCACGGTGGTCATCTTGAAGCCCGACGACGGTTCGATCACGACGGTGATGCGGCCCGAACGAGCATCGGTATCGCCCAGCGTATTGCCGGTCTTGATGTTGTGAATGTACCCGTCCGACTTGTTGTAGTCGCCCGCGAGGCGGACGTGCACGACATCCGACACCGGAATATCGACAGCGCCCTGAACCTGGACGTAATTGCGCTGGCCGCCCTTGACCGTCAGATACCCGCCGAACTTGTCACCGGGCTTGGTCGTCTCGTACAGAATCGCACCGCCGGTCGCATTGCGGCCGAACAGGGTACCCTGCGGTCCCTTCAGCACCTGAACGGAGCTGAAGTCGAAAAATGCGGTCGAGGTGTTGCCTTCGGTCGCCGGGGCCTCATCGACATATGTCAGAACGGCCGGGCTCGAACCCGAAAATGCGTCAAGCGTCTGACCGCGCATCGTGAAATTGAGCTGGTTCGAATTCTGGCCGCTCTTGACGACGAGGCCGGGCACCAGTGAAGCGAGGCCCTGCTCGCTTGTGATATTGCGCGCTGCCAGCGTCTCGGCGTTGAACGCGGACACAGCCACAGGAACCTTGGAAAGCGATTCCGAACGCCGCTGCGCCGTTACGATGATTTCTCCAGGAGCAACGGCGTCGGTCGCATCCTTGGCTTCCGTATCTGCTGTCGGAGCGCTCTGACCGAATGCCGGCATCGCGGTCACAAACGCGATGCTCGCTATTCCGCAAGCCAGCTGCCTTTTCACATTCATCACCATCTCCCCGATTACGACGCGCCCTCAACGAGGCGTCTTTCGATCCCTTAAACTAACCGTGATTAGGCTGATGTCAAGAGGTCGCGGCTCGTCAAAAGTGCGCTCTTTCGCCTCCAAGTCCAGAGAGCCTCAAGGACTATTTTTTACTATTAATTACAATATACTAGCCACTACACGCTACTCCTACGGCGATAACTAAGCAAAAGTTCTGCCAGATGCCCCAGAGTCAACGATCAGATTTAAAAATAATCTTTCCAAATTAACATTAGGCCGTCAGTCTTGTTGAAGTGGCCGATCGGAACATGGGTTTATCCCGGTCGCCACATGTGATTCGGCGTACCGTGGAGCAGGTCGAAGACGTAACGACGCAAAACTATCGCCAGGTTGCCGACAGCGAAGGGTGGAGAACAGCGTTCCTCTCCGGCTGACTGTTACCGGATGGCTTCAGGGGCGGATGACGCCCGCACAGTGGTCACCGAGCAGCTGACATCGGGCGCGACATTAGCGCTCTGAGTGTTTGGCATGCCCCTGACTCGATCAGCCGCTTCGGGTTCAACAACCCGTTGCTGGTGGCGGAAGACGGCGTGATCATCGCCGGCCACGGCCGGGTGCAGGCAGCCAAACTTCTTGGGTGGAAGTTGGTCCCGACATTGCGCTGGCGCATCTCTCTCAGACCGAGCGCCGCGCCTACGTGCTGGCCGACAATATGCTGTCGCTCAACGCCGGATGGGACCGCGAGATCCTTGCCATCGAACTGCAGGCGCTCGTCGAGCTCGAGTTCGACGTCGAGCTCACCGGGTTCAGCCTGGCCGAGATCGACCTGCTGATCGACGAGGCGGCCGAGGGCGATCCTGATGCGCCTGACAGCGCGGACGATGCGGTTCCAGCCGTTGGCGGACAGCCGGCCACCCGGCGGTCTGGTGCAATCGTTGTCGCGTGCCTACTGGCCGCAGGGCGTTCATGTCGCGCATCTGATCATCGACGGCATCATCGGCCACCAGCCGGGGCAGATTGAGCCGGATGTGATCACCGATGCCATCGTCGCATTGGCGGAGCAGCCCGAATGTGGCTGGACGCAGAAACTCGATTTGCGCCCCGCCGGGGATGCGCCGTTCCAGCTTGGCCTTGTTGCGGCCCGCAGCGATGAATGGGATGCCGCGTTCTGCCAGCTTCCGCATCACATGCTCACCAGTGTAGCCGCTGGCCCCGTAGAAGACGACTTGCGGATCGGTCATGGTCTGGCTCCTTCGATGGTGTGGATGGGCACAGCCCGATCCTGAAACATCGCGACGCGAAAGCGCTCCTGCGGCTTCTCCGACGCGGTCTTGGGGATGGCGGGCACGACCTGGACGTAGGTCGGCACCGCATTGGGTTCGAGCCGTCCAGCCGACCATCGCAGAAGGTCTGACGGATCGACGGGCGATGCCATGACGATCGCGGCGACCATACGCGAAAGCGCAACCGCGGATCAGAACTTGCCCGCCGCTTCGAGCGCAAGGCGTATTGTCGTCAGCGGAAGCACGAGCTTCAGGGGCATATCCTGCAATCGCACGGCACCATAGCCTTCGCACCAGGTGGCTGCCCGCTCGTTCTTGGCATCGATGACGAGCAAAATGCCTCCTGCTTCGGCTGCCACACGTAGGCACCGTTTGCCGGCAGCCAGCAGTAGTTGGCCGCCAAGCCCCTGCCCTTGGTACTCCCTATGCGTTGCGATCCGCGCTAGCAGGAAACCACCGACATCGTGCTGCGCCAGGCCCCTGGTTGCTGAGGCAGGCAGTCGGCCATGGCCGATCGAGACGGGTGCCAGGCTGTAGAACCCGAGCACCCGCCTAGGATCGGCACCGTTGATCGCACAGAAAGTTTTCGAACTTCCTGCGTCGTGATTCTGGCGAGCGTGCTTGTGGAAAAACGTGTTGAGCTCAACATCACCGCAATCGAAACCTTTCCGATCGTGCGATTTCGCGATCGGCTCTTCATGCCATTCGGGCAGGCTCATATGGACCGGGGTAAAGCCGCCGCCGCCGCACGCAGCTTGTCATTCGGTGCAGGAGGATTTTCCAGCAAATCCATCAGACGCGCCTGGTCCCGACGCGAAACATTGAGCCGCTCGGCCTCATCAATCACGGCATCCGCCTCACGGAGCGCCAACCGCAGGACGAAGTCCGTCAAATCGGTGTTACGCAGGCTCGCCGCACGCAGCAGTCGGGCTTTCTGATCCGACTTCACGCGGAGATTCATGCGCTCGCTATCCTGAACTGCAACGCGGGGCATCATTGCTTCCTTTCTGTACTCATTTATAACGTACAGCAATCGAGACCACCCTTCAAGGCGTATACGCATTCAATGCGTACATCTGGAAAATCTGGCGACATCGAGTATCGGGGCATCACCCACCGATCGGGCTTTCGCCATATTTGCGCAACACGGCATCGAAAGCTTCGGCCATCAGCGCCTGAAGACTGAGACCTTGCTTCCTGGCGCAGACGTGCATCGCAAGTGACATCTCCGGTGAGAAGTAAGCGGCAATGGCCTTGCGGCCGATGCGGCTGGTCGGGGCTGGTCGCGGCCCCGGACAGGACGACCTTGCCCGGGCCCAGAACGAGGCTGATGGCATCGCCGCCACGAGCAGACTTGCGCAACGCGCCGTCGAGTTCGCCCTGGTTTGCGCCGACGACGTCGCCGCGCGCGTTTACGACAACTTGCGGAGTCCGCACCCCGTCGTGCCCCAATGCGCGGGCATATTCGTGCTGCCTCTGCGTAAAAACCGGCTGGGCAAAGCTGTCCTTGCAGCCAAGGTAATCCCAGTAGGTTACCTGCCAGGACAAGGTGAGCACGTCCGGTCGACCACCCGGCGCCATGACATTGGCATTGGCCGGCGGGCAGGACGAGCAGCCCTGGCTCTGGAACAGTTCCACCACCTGCAGACCATGCCCTTGAGGTGCCGGAGAGGCGGAGCTTGTGCTGAATCCGGCAGCCAGGAGCGGCAGCAGGATGGTCAGCTTCAGGCAGAAGCCGTTCGCGTGCTTGATCTTCGCTCGGTTCCTCGAACCAGCAGACATATGCCGCTATACCTGAACACTGAAGTCGACCAGTGCCGGGGGCAGGTG
This sequence comes from Novosphingobium lentum NBRC 107847, assembly GCF_001590965.1. GTDB lineage: Bacteria > Pseudomonadota > Alphaproteobacteria > Sphingomonadales > Sphingomonadaceae > Novosphingobium > Novosphingobium lentum. The sequence goes on along the minus strand of NZ_BCTW01000028.1, from coordinate 13,763 downwards.
CGACAGGATCACGCCTTCGAGCAGCCGGTCTCCGCCCGTCACGATGAGCGTGCCCATGGCGACCAGAACGCCGCCCAGCAGACGTTTGCCGACCTTTCCGGCCATCATCAGCCCCGAGCGTCGGCGTGCAAAAGCCGATCGCGCGCCATAGGCGATGACAAGGAGCACAGCGGCGATGCCAAGGCCGAAGGCGACCATCGTCGTCGCCGCGCTCAGCAAATCCTTGCCTTGCGCAGCCAGAACGATCGCCGCGCCGAGGGTGGGGCCGACACACGGGCTCCACACCAGCCCGAGCAGCACGCCGATCGCCGCTTGCCCGGCTAGACCCCGACCCGCAAAACCTGCCTGGCGCGCATGGGCCCACGCAGCGAAGGGGCCAGCTGCCAGTGTCAGCCAATCCTGCAGCCGTTGGACGACCAACAGGACTCCCGCGCCGATGAGCAGCACCGCGCCACCGTTCCGCAACACATCGGGGTCGAACCCTGCTGTCGATCCCAGCGTGGCGACAGCAAGCCCGGTCAGCGTGAACGACAGGATGAGCCCCGCCGCCAGCGCGAGTGGACCACGCGGATTGGCCTGCGCGGCGCTGCCCAGCACCACAGGCACCAGCGGCAGGACGCATGGCGACAGGATCGTCAGGCCGCCAGCGGCAAACCCCAGCAACGGATTGAGCGCGCCGGCCACGATCAGCTTGTCGCGCGCGCGATCAGGGCATTGATCGCGGCCTTGTCGGTGACGAACTCGAGCCGACCGGTCTCGTGACGTCCTCTGTATGCGATCAACGTGCCTTGCTTATGAACTCCGAAGGCCTGCCACTGCGGCTTCTGCTTGTCGTAATTGATGCGGAACACCACCAGATCGCGATTGCGCGGATCGGCAAGCGCCGCTTCGATCGTGCGCGATTGCGAAGCGCATGTGGGGCACCACCAGGCGTGAACTTCGAGCAGGATCGGCTTGTTGGCGGCTTGCGCAGCGGCAAAGCTCGCCTGTTCGAAGGGTACACGGGTTGCCGCATGAGCCGCGACGGGAGCAACGATCGCCGTAGCGAAGACCAAGGTGAATGCGAGGCGTGACATGGTGAATTCTCCGGATCAGTTCCAGTCATTCGGCGGAATCTGGCATTCGGTTACAATCAATCGTCCACCGCGACCCTGCGTCCCAGCACAGCGAGTGCGATCGCCACGACAAGCAATCCCGCAATCGGCGCGGCAGTGGCCAGAACTGCCTCTGCACGACCACCTTGCACCAACGCCAGTCGAGCGGCGCGGACGTAGTGCGTCAACGGGAACACGTTGCCCAGCAGTTGCGCCCAGCGTGGCATGGTTTCGACCGGGTAGAGGAAACCTGACAGCAGCATGGCGGGCAGATAGAACGCGACTGCACCCTGAAGTGCTGCGAGCTGGGTGCGCGCGCGCATTGAAATGGCGAGGCCAATCGCGAGATGTACCGCAGCGAACAGCGGCAGGACCACCAGCCCCAGCCAGACCGCATTGGCCGGCAGCGGAACGCCGAACAGTCCGCGAGCCAATCCGATCACCGCCAGCCCCTGCACCGTGCCGATGACAGTCCCGGGCGCCAGCTTGCCGAGCACCAGCTCGAGCGATCCGATGGGCATCGTGCGCAGCGTTTCCCATGTCCCGCCCTCCCGCTCGCGCGCCACACCGAGGCAACCCAGCATCAGTGCGGCGATCATCACGACCACGCCGCTCAGCGAGGGCAGAAACGTCCAGCTGTCGCGCAAGAGCGGATTGTTGATCCGTTCGATCGCCAGTCCCATGCGCAAATCCGCAAACCTGTCGCGCTGCGCACGCTCACGCCAGTAGATCTTCTCGATCCGGTCGATCGCGGAGTGCGCGAGTGGCGCGTTGCTCCCGTCCACGGTCACCCGCAGCGGCAAAGTTGGCGCATCGGGGTGATCGGGTGACCTTACGATGGGAAGGTCGATCCCGGCGAGTGCGCGGCCAAGACGCACCGCAGCGGCAGCGCTGCGCGGTGCCACGTCGCGCTCCACTACCTGGATGCCCAACTCGCGCGACAGGCGTTCGGCGAAACGATCGGCTTCCTCGCGGCCCGGCGCTGCAATCGCGACCGTGATCGCATGTTCGCCCGGCCTGATGGCATAGCCGAACAGCACGACCTGAAACGCCGGGACGACGAGCAGCAGCGACAAGGCCATCGGCGAGCGGATCAAACGCAGCAGTTCGAGCCGCGCGACGCCGACCAATGCCGGCATCATGGCCGACCTGCCAGCTTGACGATCGCCGCTTCAAGGCTGGTCGTCCCGGCAGCAGCGAGCAGGTCACAGGGAGCGCATTCGCTCCGGGCCAGCCCATCGTGATAATAGATGATCCGCTTCAACCGCTCGGCCTCTGCAAGGTCGTGCGTGCTGATGACCACGCCACATCCGGCGGCGGCACGCGTTTCGATCCATCGCCAGAGCTCGCGCCGGGTCACGGCATCAAGACCTGCGGTTGGCTCGTCGAGCAGCAGCAGCCGGGGGGCATGGATCGTCGTCGCCGCGAACTGGACGCGTTTGGCCCAGCCACCCGAGAGGTGCGCGGACCGACGATGAATGACGGGTTCGAGGCCAAATTCGGCAACGCTGGCGTCGATGACCGCGCTACTGCCGGAAAGTCGAAAAACTTCGCAGCGGAAGCGCAAATTCTCGCGCACCGACAACTCGGGATAGAGCGAGGTCTTCTGGGTCATGTAGCCCAGCTGTCGCCACGGGCGCCCCCGATCTTCGACCCTGGCACCCAGCACGTGACCAACCCCGGCGTCGATAGGAAGCAGGCCCGCCAGCATGCGCAGGGTTGTCGTCTTGCCGCCCCCGTTCGCACCGACCAACCCAATGACTTCGCCCGGCCTGAGCGTGAACGTGACGCCGCTGATCAGCGATCGCCGTCCAAGCCTGCAAGCCAGTCCGGTGACATCGATCAGCGCCTCAACCATGACGATAAACGAAGCCCCCATGCATGAACTTGCTCGCTTCGGCACCCAGCGTGGCAAGGGTTGCGGCGGGCGCAAGGCCACGCTGGCGCAGCTCGGACAATGCGATCCAGATCGCTGCGGAGCCGGTGTTGCCGATATGCGCGGCATTGCCGAAGAAGCGCTCGGGCGGAAGCGTGAAGTGATCGGCGGCAAGCGCGCCGATCTTCCCGCTGACCTGATGCGGCACGATCCAGTCGCAACCAGCCAGCGGATATCCCAGCCGCGCAAGCACTTGCGCGCCCGCCTCGAACAGCGCCGGTCCGTGCGCGGCGACGGCAGCGAAATCGTGGTCGAATTCGGTTGCTCCCGATTTGAGCTGGATGCCCGGCTCCCGGCCTAGCCCGGCTGCGCCGAACCAGCCGGCGACGATGGCGTCTCCGGTCGAGCGGCGCGGACCGAGGATCACTGCCCCGGCACCGTCGCCCATCTGGATGAGATTGACGATCTGGCCCGCCTCATCATCAAGGCTGCCCGGATCGAAGAACAGCGAGCCGGTTTCGGAACCAACAATCGCGACCGGGGCGGATCCGGCGTCGGCCAGAAGCCCGCAAGCAATCATCAGCGCGTTGGCAAAGCCGGTGCAGGCCTGTCGCAGCTCGACGAACGGCCCCCGATAGCCAAGTCGATCAGCGACCAGCGCGATGTTGGGGGGCAGCAGTTGTTCGGGCGTGGTGGTATGCCCGATCAGATAACCGAGATCGCCGATGGCGAGACCTGCATCGTCCAGCGCAGCCTGCACCGCTTTTGCCGCGAGATCAGGGTTCGTCCGGCCCGGCAAGGCGTCCTCGTGCCGCGCCTCGAACGCACGGCTGACATGGCGTGACCGGATATCAAGCCGCCGGGCGATCGCCAGTGCCTGCTTGCAACGCGCAAAGCCAAAGCGCTGCTCGATCATGGCAACCAGCGCATCGGTGCTTACCGGTGCGCCCGGAAGAGCAACGCCGCTGCCCAGCACCGCAAGCTCGTGGCGGAGGGTCCAGACCTGGTCGGTCATGATCGCAACAGTCCCGTCGGAAGCCCGGCGATCGCGGCAAGCGTTCGGTCCGGATCGATGCCCAGCGCCTCGAAATCGTTCCCTGCGAGCGTGAGTGCAACGACAAGATCGTGGCGCAACTGGGCGGCTGCGGCACGCAGCTTATTGGTTTCGCCGTTTCTGAGTGCGATCGCTTGGGTCACAGCGACGTGGCGGGCCTCATCGTCGCGAATCTTGCGGAGGACGGCGCGCAACGGGCCATGCCACGGCAGATGGGTGCCGCGCCGGAGCATCCCACTCAGCAGTGTGCAGACGGCACTGTCCAGCGCGGCGATCCCGGCACATTGCAGACCCGGATCGCCCTGACCAAGCCCCTTGTGGACAGAGCGCATGGCGACGAGAGCCCGGCTGTTCGGTCCGGCCGGGGGCAATCGCGCCAGCAGTCCGCGCAGCAGCGCATCATGGACCCGCTCGTCACGGGCGACAGCCGCAAGCGCATCATGCGCCGCAGGGGCCATGCGTTGCAATCGATCGAACGACAGACAGGCAGCTTCCTCACCGCACCCGAGCAGCGACAGCATTCGCGCCATCGATTGTCCGTGACGTGGCGCAATGTCCCACTCGCACGGGATCGGATTCAATCTTCCCGGGACCACAAAGCACCAGCGCCGAGCCTCACTGCCCGACAGCGGAACCGCGACGACGGGTGGGGTTTGCGGAGTTGGGATCATGGCGGGCAAAGTACACCATCCTGAGCCCACTGCACGAGCAACGCGCCTGCGCGTGCGATGCCTTCGCGTTTGCCCAGCTGTCCAACCAGATGTTCACAGATCGTCGAGAAACGTTTGCCATCGTTGCCGATGGCAATGAGCACGGCCGCTTCGTCAGGTTCGAGCTGCCGGAACCGGCAGGTCCAGTCGCGACGCCAGACCAGCACCACCCGATGGCCATCGCCCAGGTCGGAGGCCGGTGCCGTTATCCCTTCGGTCAGTGCGCTCCAGATTTCCGCAGCGTTGGTGAGCAGATCGAGCATTGCGCATGAAGGCGCCAGCCGCAGCGCGGCCTGGTCCCAGTCGGTCTCGGCAAGATCGGCGACGGTCAAAACGGCTGCATCCGGTGCGATGAGGGCGTCGGCAAGCGCCTGTTCGAGCCGCGCGAGTTCGCCGATTTCCGGATCGTTCGGCCACGCGCCGGCCAAGGCACCGGGAAAGCCTTGTGCGTAATCATCCAGGGTCCAGCTTGATGGTGGACACCGCGCGATGTGCCTGGCCGCTGCAGCGCGAAAGCTGTGACTGCCGATCCACGCAAGCGTTTGCGGAAAGCTGTCCTCAAGACATCCGAGCAGCTGGCTGCGGTAATTGTTGAGGTAGATTGGCGCGCGCAGCAGCAAGGTATGCGCCGTGGCGTCTCCGCCAAGCCCGCAGATCATCCAGCTTCTGAGTTCGGTTTCGACTGCCAGCATAAGTCTTCATAGGCTGTTTCGGCGCGATCGCCCAAATCGTTACACCCTGCGTCGCCCATGTGAGAAAATTCCCGGTAACCGGCAGCACACCCGCCCGGACGGGCGCGGAGCGCGGGGAAGTCGAAGTCTTGGCACCCTCGACCGAAACCAGGAGACGCGTCGATGATGAAGGCCTTTGATGCGGCGCTGGCCGCAGCTATCGGCCCGGCGGCAACGCCCGTGTCGGCGCAGGCAGCTGCATCACGTCGTCTTGCACATGATACGGGACAGCAGTGTCATGTAGCCCATTTTTCCGACGGATCGGTTGGAACCGCGACCGTGGCTGATGACGGCCCGGCGGACGGGACACGTCGGACCTGAACGATCCTGACCTTTCTAGGAAGACGTCATTTCACCCATTTCGTAGTTATGCACAAAGTCGCTCGGTACCGGCGGGCCCCAGTTGGCCAGGCTATCTTCCAGCGTATAGTTGGTTGGCGTCCACAGGGCATAGTCGTCGATGAAATCCATGTCGGCGTAATATTCGAACCATGACCCCCACGGGTCCTGGATGTAGTGGAAGAAGTTCGACCCGACCGTGTGGCGACCGAAACCCCAGTCGCCCATGCCCGCCTTTTCAACCAGCCTGCGCCCGGCACGGCCGACCTCATCGGGGTCGCGAACGAGGAAGCTGGCATGATGGAAGCCGATGCCGGGCGATCGAGCAAAGGCCAGCACATGGTGATCGCTGTTCGATCGCGCGCAACAGAATGCGATTACGTCCTGCGCGTGATCAGCCAGCCCCATGCCCAACGCTTGAGTGACGAATTCAACACTTCTCATCGTGTCCGGGGTGAACACCAACACATGGCCCAGGCGCAACGGTATCCCTGCGGCGCTTTGGGAGATGGGCTGGATGGCGGAACGATTGATCCGCCCGATATTGCCCGGCTCGTTGATCGCGAAACGGTTGCCGGCGGGCAAGGGTATCTCGCGCGGTTGCTCGACGAGATGGAGCAGCATCCCGTGAGGATCTTCGATCCACAGGCCGGTGTGGGAGAAATGCTCGGGCGCGGCGACGACTTTGCCACCATAAGTCGGCACCCGCCTGGCGATATCAGCGAGGCCTGCTGCGCGAAGCGCAACGTGGTGCAGTCGCTTGTGCCTACCTTGTACCAGCGTCACGGCATCACGATCCTGACCCGGGCAACGCATATGCGTCAGTGTCCCACCAGCCGAAACTTGCAGGCCGGCATCCTCATAGAAACGTACGGCTTGCGCCACATCGGGCACTTCGAGGGCGAACCCTGACACTCCCTGAACGCTCATCCTTTTGCCCCTTTGTCGATGCTCAGCCGGCGACGTGGTTTTCGATCACGCCGATGCAGGCGACTTCGCACCGCACCACATCGCCGGGTTTGAGGAACACTTGCGGCTGCATGCCTACGCCCACGCCTTCGGGCGTACCGGTCGCGATCAGATCACCCGGCTCCAGCGTGAACGCTGTCGAGAGGTATTCGATCTGGGCGTCAATCCGGTGGATCATTTCGGCGGTATTGTTGGCCTGACGCCGTTCGCCATTGACGTGGCACGTCAAATCCAGCGCCTGCGGATCGGCAATCTCGTCGGCGGTGACGATCCACGGCCCGATCGGGCCATGCGTGTCGAACGACTTGCCCATCATAAACGTCGGCGAATGAAACTGCCAGTCGCGTGCGGAAACGTCGTTGGCCACGACATAGCCGAAGATATGCGACAGCGCGTCGGCTGCCTTGACCGACTTGGCAGCCGTGCCGATCACGACCCCGAGTTCGACTTCATAATCGAGCATCTCGGTCACACCCGGTTCGATTGGATCGAACGGACCCGTGATGCAGGTGGTCTGCTTGTTGAACCAGAACTGCTTCTGCGGTTCGGCCACGCCAAGCCGTTCGGCTTCTGCCACATGCTTACGGTAATTCATTCCGATCGCGAGGTATTTCGCGGGGCGGTAAGGCGCGAGCAACCGAACGTCCGACAGCAAGTGATCGGGTGCGCGCCCAGCGATGGCAGAGTGGATGCGATCCAGCATGGCGTCACCGCCTTCGATCACCTGCAGCATGTTCGTCGCGCCGATCCCGGCACCTGCCAGGTCGATGATGGCGTCGTTGTGGACAACGCCAAGGCGAGGTCCTTGGCCGGCGTCGTATCGTGCAAGTTTCATCTGATTCCAATCCTGTCAAGCAACGGTGGCAGTCGGGATGTGGACGCCCGCGCGATCGAGGTCGGCGATGAAATCATCGACCAGTTCGCCCGCGCCCGCTGCCGACGAGCCCCCATAGATATAGAAATCCGGGCGCACGATCATGGCATCCCAGCCCATCGTGTTCAGGAGTGTGAGCAGGCGACCGTCGATATCCCGCAAACCGGCGCCTTGTTCGCTGCTGGCCAGGACGACTTCGGACAGCCCGATTGGGGCGAGCGCAGCTCGCTGGCCCGCTGAGAGAGCGCAAGCCGCGCTGCCATTGCGCGAGATCAGGACGAAACCGCCACCGACAATCTGGTCAAACCGTCCGGACCTGCCTTCATCGCTCACGAAGACGTGAGGAGACAGTTGGCCCGCGCCATCGCTCGCGTCGCTGGCTTGCGCATGGCGCAGCAAGCCCCCGGTCAATATCGGGAAGGCCGGGAACGGTGGATGTGTGCCATTGGCAAAGGCTGCGTCGCGTTCCGCCGCCTGTTCTGCGTCGGGGATGCAGATGATCTTGCCGAGGAAGATCGACATCTCCATCAGCTGCCGCACGTGCGGGGCGCGCTCCAGCTGATAGGTGTCGAGCAATTCGGCATCAGCGTTCCCGTCAAGAACGAGATCGAGTTTCCACGCCAGATTCCAGGCATCGCGCATGCCCGAACACATGCCCTGGCCCAGAAACGGCGGCATGACATGCGCGGCATCGCCCGCCAGCATCAGCCGTCCATCGCGCCACTTGTCCGCCAGCAGCGACCGGAAATTGTAGACCTTGTGTCGCACCAGCTCGATATCGCCAGGACCAGCCCACGGCTCGAGGAATTTCCAGACCTGCGCCTCATCCTCCATTTCGGCGTTGGTCACGCCGGGCAGGCGCATGAATTCCCAGCGGCGAAAGACGCGTCCGTCACGGACGCCGGCGGGCACGATCGTGGTCGGCTGGACCGGGTTGCAATATTGCCCTGCCGCCGGGATGCCGAGCTGTTCGATCGTGACGCCGTCCTTGAGCAGCACGTCGATGACCAGCCAGTCCGCCTCGAAGCCGAGGTCGGTGCGCGTCGAACCGATGATTTCGCGGACCTTGCTGTTGGCACCATCGCAGCCGATCACGAATTGCGCGGTCAGGGTCCGGACGTCGCCGGTGGCGATGTTCTCGATCGAAACTGTAGCCGCCTCTGGATATTGCGTTGCGTCGAGAAATTCATAACCAAGCATGACCTCGACGGTCGGTTGTGCATCGACCGCCTGATCGAGCGCCTGTTCCAGCGTCGGCTGGTGGACAAAGTTCACTTCCGGGCCGCCCGAAATCGAATCGAGTGACCATGGAATGCTCAGCAGTTCCTCCCAGTCGGCGTTGAACCACTGATAGACCGGGCCCGGCTGGGTAATTGACGGAAGGACCTCGCCCATTCCGATCATGTGCAATACGCGATAGAGTTCGTGGTCGATGCACACCGCGCGCGGCAACGGATATCGCTGCTCCCAACGCTCGATCACGGCGACTTTGCGCCCTTGCCGGCCCAGCATGAGCGCCAGTGCTTGGCTCACCGGGCCATAGCCGATCAGGATCACGTCATAGTCTGCTTGCAAGGCGCTGGCCTCCCCGTCCCATATTTTTTTAGATGAAATATTATTGTCAGATTGACATATGAGTTCATTATTAGTCAATAGGCGATCAAGACCGAAAGCGATGACGGTCGGGAAAACGCGCCAAAGCCGCAAAATCAATGGCTGGCATGCACTGGGGAGGAGAATCACATGAACCAACGTCACAAGCGGATTGCGTCTGCGGCCACCATCGCGCTGGCTGCGGCGCTGGCCTTTCCTGCAACGGCCCAGGTGGTGAGCGCAGCACATGCACCCGCAACTGCCGATACGCCCGAAAGTACCGGGATCGCCGACATCGTCGTCACCGCGCAAAAACGGTCGCAGTCGGTTCAGGACGTGCCGGTAACCGTGACCGCGATCGGTGGAGAGGCGCTGGCGTCAAAAGGCGTCAAGGACCTGTTCCAAGCCGTCACGCTGGTTCCCGGCGTCGTCTTCTCCCGGGCGCCGGACGATGGACTGGCGCTGACGTTTCGCGGACTTGGCACGCAGGCACGGCCGCAGGCGTTCGAACAGTCCGTCGCGCTGTTCACCGATGGTGTCTTCATGGGCAAGGGACGGCTCTATTCGACATCGTTCTTCGATGTTGATCGCATGGAATTCATCAAGGGGACGCAATCGACCCTGCTCGGCAAGAACGCCAGCCTCGGCGCGATCAGCATCGTCACGCGCCAGCCCGGTGACACCGCTTCATTCGAGGGCCGCGCCGGCTATGAGTTCGAGAACGGTGGCTATACTGTCGATGCCGCCGCCGATGCCCCGCTCAGCGATCAGGCCAGCTTGCGGATTGCCGGGCACTATAACGATCTGAAGGGCTGGGTCCGCAACGATGTGACGGGCCACAACGGGCCGGAACAGCGCGATCTCGGCCTGCGCGCAACGCTCAAACTCAAGCCGACCGACAACCTCACGGTTACCGGGTCATACCAGTATGCCAGCAACAAGCAGATCGGAGCGAGCTATCAGCTCGTCGGCAATATCCCCGCGATCTATGGCGATGGTCTGCTCGATGGCCACACTTCGCAGTTCACGTCCCTGACGCAAAGTGGCGAAAGCGAGCACCTGACCCGCTCCCACATCGCCAACCTGAAGGCCGATCTCGATCTCGGCAGCGTGCAACTGGTCTCGCAGACGTCGTATGTCGCCTACAAGCTGGGCTTCACGGACGATTTCGATTTCTCGCCCGATGACAGCATCAACTTCCTGCGCAAGGAAAAGTATCACCAGTTCACGCAGGAACTACGGCTGCAATCGCCGACCGGCGGCCGTTTCGAATACATGATCGGGGGGTTCTTCCTTACCAGCCACTGGAACTCGCAGGAAAGCCAGCTGTGGGCAGTGCCCGGCTTCCCCCCGGCCGGTGGCCCGCCCCCTGGCCAACTGTTCAACGGTCCATTCTTCAACAGCTTCGTGCAGGATCAGAAAGCCTACTCGGCGTTTGCATCGGGTACCCTGCATCTGGGTGACAGACTCCGCGTCACGGGTGGCCTGCGCTACACGCGCGAGGAAAAGGACATCGTCTACGGGCGGACCAATGCCGCGCCGTTCACCGTATGGAACACGATCGCCAACCCCTCGTTCGATCCCACCCCGCTTCACCACAATTCCAACTTTCTCGATGGCAACGCCAGCCTGCAATACGACCTGACACGCGATGTCATGGCCTATGCCTCGGTGGGACATGGCTCGAAGGCGGGGGGCTATGTCGAGACCAACACGATCGCGGTTCCACCGCCGCTGCTGGTCAACGGCAAGGTCCCTGCGGCACTGGTCGATGCCGGCTCGTTCATTGCCGACGAGAAGGTGTGGAGCTACGAAGCGGGCTTCAAGACCACCCTGCTCGATCGGCGGCTGCGATTTAACGTTGCAGCGTTCTGGACCAAGATCACCAATTTCCAGGATACGATCTTCACCGGCGGTCCGCTGGGGTTCATCACCTTCAACGGGCCGGCGCGCAGCCGGGGCGTCGAGGTTGAGTCCGCATTCCAGGTGACGCCGCATTTCCGCCTCGACCTTGGCGCGACGTACGCCAATGCCGATGGCGTGATACAGCCTTTCGATGCGTCGGGTCTTCCCGCGGTCGATGCCAGCGGCAATCCCGTGTTCGCGCGCTATCGCAAATCGCAGGCGCCGAAGCTGATTGTAAACCTCGGCGCAGCATACGAAGGTCCGTTGTCCCGTTCGCTCGACTGGTCGGCCGGCGCGTCGATGCGCCACCGCAGCAGCATGTACAACCAGCGCCAGGAGATGTTTCTCTCAAAGCAGCTGACAACCGTCGATCTGTCGCTGGGGATCAAGTCCAGCGACGATCGCTGGGGATTGGACCTTGTGGCCAAGAACGTGGGGAACGCGATCTCGCAGGACTTCGCCAGCCCTTCCGCCGATCCGCGTTTCGCCGCATTCTTCGGTGCCTATCTGGCAGGCCCTAATGCCTTGCGCACGATCATGCTGTCGGGCCGGGTCAAGTTCTGACCGGTCGCCGGCGCCCGGTCTTCCAGTCAGAAGATCGGGCGCCACCAGCCTAGCAGCTTCGGACCCCGTCGGTTGATGTTGAGGAACGCGATGTCGACTTTCTTCCTGGCCTTCGCGCCTGAAACGCCAAAGCCGCGCAGCACCAGCGCCGCCATGTCCTTGATATAATGTACATCGGCTTCGCCCGCGACGATCCGGCGGATCGCCTCGATCTTGGCGCCAACCAGCAGGTCTACCGCCACATCGATCGACGGCACGTCGAAGTCGCCCGATTCGACGCCTGCGGAAATGTCCTCGCGGATATGGTGGATCATCAGGTTATCGCCCGCCAACACACCGATATGGGTCAGAAACGCACCCCAGTTGTGGTCCATCAACGATCGGATCAGGAAGGTCTGGAACCCGGTTCCGACGCGCTCAACCGGATCGTGAACGGCATCATACATGTCGAAGATTGCTTCGGTCATCTCGATCGTCAGGATCGCGCCGCACTCGGCCACGGCTTCCTCGAGCGAGTTGAAATACTGGTAGAACGTGCCGCGGGAGACTTCGGCATGGCGGATCACATCATCGATGACGATCGGCTTGCCCTCGCGCTCACCATGGTAGATTTCCTTCACCGTGATGAGGAGATGGGCGCGCATCTTTTCGCGCTTAGCCCGCGCTACGCGGACCCGGTGGTCCTCCTTGGTGGGTCTGCTTTCCATCGTTTCCGTCAAGTTCGACCTCCGCAGCCAGCGCATCGCGATGGACATGGCCAACCGGCCGACAAAATCTTCCGCCCACGGCGTTCCAGCCACAATCCCTGCCTGTTTGTCGAGAGGAATATCCGGCCATGAGCGCAACCAGCGTCATTCCAGCGTTCCGTCGTGACTTCTGGAGCGACGATGTCATCCTCGATCCCTATCCGGTCTACAGGGAGTTGCGCGATCTGGGCCCTGCCGTCTGGCTCGAAGCAAACGGGTGCTGGGCGCTGACGCAATACGCCACGGTGCGCGCCGCGCTGCTTGATCCGCAGACCTATTCGTCCGCCAGCGGTTGCATGATGAACGCCCCGATGAATACCGCCACGAAAGGCATCATGCTGTGCAGTGATGATCCGGAACACCTGGCCATGCGACGGCTGTTTGCCAAGCCGCTGCAACCGAAGGCACTCATTGAGCATCGCCGCCGCTTCGAGGACCTGGCCAAGGAGCGCATTCTGGAACTGCTCGCACGTGAAAGCTTCGATGCGGTCGCCGATCTGGCGCATTTTCTGCCTTTGGCCGTCGTCACCGAATTGGTCGGGCTGGACCAATATGGGCGCGACAATATGCTCGACTGGGCCATGGGCATCTTCAACGCCTTCGGACCCGAAGACAATGCCCGGACCAATGACGGCATCGCGCTCGCCGGCGGGGTGATCGACTACGTCCTGAACAAGCTGGATCGGGCCAACATGGTCGCCGGAGGTTGGGGCGAAGCGCTGTTTCTCGCGGCCGACGAGGGCAGGATTTCCGAACAGACTGCCCGCATGATGCTGATCGACTACCTTTCCCCGGCGCTGGATACCACGATCAACGCGACCAGTGCGGCGATCGAACTTTTCGCCGCGCATCCCGAACAATGGAGCAGGCTGCGCGCAGATCCGTCATTGATCCCGTCCGCGATCAACGAAGTGATCCGGCTGGAGTCTCCGATCCGGGCATTTTCACGGCTCGTGACCCGCGACCACGCCATCGGCGACGCGCAATTGCACAAAGGCGACCGCGCCCTGATGCTCTACGCCTGTGCCAATCGCGATCCCCGCCATTACCCCGACCCCGACCGGTTCGACATCGCGCGTGGCGCAGGCGATCATCTTGGTTTCGGCCAGGGAACGCACGTCTGCGCTGGAATGCACCTTGCCAAGCTGGAAATCTCGATCCTGTTCGAGGCTATGCTGCCGGTCGTCGCTGGTTTCCGCACGGGCAAAAGCGAACGCCGCGCCCACAACACATTGCGAGGCCTTTACAGCCTCGAAACGACGATGGTCGGCGCCGAAGAACTCTGAGATCGGGCTATTGCCGCATGAA
>NZ_BCTW01000027.1 GCF_001590965.1 Novosphingobium lentum NBRC 107847 | reverse complement strand
CTGGTGCCCGCCGATCCGATGCTGGGCGCGACGATCGACGTGCTGGTCGAACTGGCCGATCGCACCGACGCGCTTGAAAGTGCGAGCGTGCGTACCATATTGGCTGAACGGCGACTGCGACAGCCGGCGGCGGCGGACTATGCCGGGATGCGATTCGCGTTCCTGCCCGGTCCGGACAGTGCAGAAGGCCTCACCAGTGCGGCCGACGACCTGGCCGAAGCGGTGTCGTTGCTGGTCGAGCGACCGGCCATCGAGGCCGCGCTGGGCGAGGCGACGCGCCGCTTCGAGAAGGAACTGTCGGACGATGCTTTTGCCCATCAGCAAAGGCTTCGCGAACGAAAGCTGGCCTTCGAGGCCCGCTTGAGGCAAATGGCGAGCGCCAGGTCCGGGATGGATTAACTCCGGGCCGAATCTGGGCGCGCTTGGAACAGGTGATACAAGGTTAAATGACCGACAAGACGGACGGCGATGCGCCACTGATCGATCTGAACGATGCTTCCGTCAAGAAGCTCATCGCGCGCGCCAAGCGTCGCGGGATCATCACCTATGACGAATTGAACGAGGCGCTGCCGCAGGACCAGATGTCGTCCGAGCAGATCGAGGACATCATGGCCGCGATCTCGGAGATGGGCGTCAACATCGTCGAAAGCGATGAAGACGCGGGCGAGCAGGAAGAGCCGCAGCCCGACGAGGCGGATGAAGCCGATCCGGTCGATGAGCGTCCCGACCTCGTCAAGAAGAAGGAAACCATCGAGCGCACCGACGATCCGGTGCGGATGTACTTGCGTGAGATGGGCGCGGTCGAACTGCTCAGCCGCGAGGGCGAAATCGCCATCGCCAAGCGGATCGAAGCCGGGCGCGACACGATGATCATGGGCCTGTGCGAAAGTCCGATCACGTTCCACGCCATCATCCAGTGGTCGCAGGCGCTCAACGCCGGCGAGATGCAGCTGCGCGAGATCCTCGATCTCGACGCGATGCTGTCGAAGGAACCCGCGCCCGAGGCTTTGTCCGAGGACGGCGAGGAAGCCGACGGCGAAATCACCGAAGCCACCGCCGGCCCTTCGTTCAAGGAAGAGGAAGAGCCCGAGGAAGAATCCGCCGATGCCGAGGACGAGGATGAGGACGGCGTCGAACGCCGCGCCCGCCGTCCTGCCGAGGAAGAGGAAGAGGACAACACCCTCAGCCTGGCACAGATGGAAGCCCAGCTGAAGCCGGGTGCGCTCGAAAAGTTCGCGCTGATCACCGACCTGTTCCGCAAGTTCGAGAAGATCCAGGGCGATCGGCTCAACGCGCTGGGGCTCGGCAACGATTTTCCCAACGCCAAGGAAAAGCAGTATCACGCGCTGCGCGAGGAACTGACCGCGCAAGTCGAAAGCGTGCAGTTCCACGCGACCAAGATCGAATACCTGGTCGACAACCTGTACGCCTTCAACCGCCGCCTGACCGCGCTGGGCGGCCAGATCCTGCGTCTGGCAGAGCGTCACAAGGTGCCGCGCAAGGATTTCCTCGACCACTACGTCGGGCACGAGATGGACGATGCGTGGCTGGCCGAAATGGCCGGGCGCGACAAGAAATGGGCCGCGTTCGCCACCGTCGAAGCCGCGCCAGTCGAGCGGATCCGCGCCGAAATCGCCGACATCGCGGCGGCCACCGGCATGTCGCTGGGTGAGTTCCGCCGCCTCGTCAACATGGTCCAGAAGGGTGAGCGCGAGGCGCGCATCGCCAAGAAGGAAATGGTCGAGGCGAACCTGCGTCTGGTGATCTCGATCGCCAAGAAATACACCAACCGCGGCCTGCAGTTCCTGGACCTCATCCAGGAAGGCAACATTGGCTTGATGAAGGCGGTCGACAAGTTCGAGTACCGCCGCGGCTACAAGTTCAGCACTTACGCCACGTGGTGGATCCGGCAGGCGATCACCCGCAGCATCGCCGATCAGGCGCGCACCATCCGCATCCCGGTGCACATGATCGAGACGATCAACAAGCTGGTGCGGACCAGCCGCCAGTTCCTGCACGAGCAGGGCCGCGAGCCCACGCCCGAGGAAATGGCCGAGCGGCTGTCGATGCCGCTCGAAAAGGTCCGCAAGGTGATGAAGATCGCCAAGGAGCCGATCAGCCTCGAAACGCCGATCGGCGACGAGGAGGATTCGCACTTGGGCGATTTCATCGAGGACAAGAACGCGATCATCCCGGTCGACGCGGCGATCCAGGCCAACCTCAAGGAAACGGTCACCCGCGTCCTCGCCAGCCTGACCCCGCGCGAGGAACGCGTGCTGCGCATGCGCTTCGGCATCGGCATGAACACCGATCACACGCTGGAAGAAGTCGGCCAGCAGTTCTCAGTCACCCGCGAACGCATCCGCCAGATCGAAGCCAAGGCGCTGCGCAAGCTCAAGCACCCGAGCCGGTCACGCAAGATGCGGTCGTTTCTGGATCAGTAATTGCTTGCCCTCTCCCCGAACGGGGAGAGGATACGAAGGCTTGGCGCAACGCGCCTAGCCGGAGTTGGAGAGGGGCATGCGCCCCCCTCGACGGCAAAATCCCCTCTCCAAGCTTCGCTAGCTCCTGACGGAGCAAGCTTTCGCTATCCTCTCCCCGAGCGGGGAGAGGGCTGTGGATGGTCCGGATTTGCGGTGGCTTCGGCCCGCACCAGCTTCTATGGGGGCGGTCAACCGAGTCCTCTGCCGAGTACGCCATGCGCATCGCCATCGCTTCCGACCATGCCGCCTTCGATCTGAAGGGCGAACTTGCCCTGTGGCTGGGCCAGCTGGGGCACACCGTGTCCGACCTCGGCCCGCACAGCGCCGACCGGGTCGATTATCCCGATTTCGGCTACAAGCTGGCCGACGCCGTCGCGTCCGGCGATGCGGAGCGCGGGATCGCGCTGTGCGGATCGGGCATCGGCATCTCGATCGCGGTCAACCGCAACCCCGCGCTGCGCTGCGCGCTGGTGTCCGAACCGCTGTCCGCCGCATTGGCGCGCGAACACAACGATGCCAACGCCATCGCGATGGGCGCGCGGCTGACCGGCATCGACATGGCCAAGGCCTGCGTCGAGGCGTTCCTGGCCACCCCTTTCGGCGGCGGGCGCCATGCCGGCCGCGTGGACAAGCTATCCCATCCCCCCATCGTCGAGGTAACCCGATGACCACTGCCGTTGCTCCGGAAATCCGCTCGTCGGGCTTCTTCACCGCCCACCTCGCGCAGACCGATCCCGCCATCGCCAAGGCGATCCGCGACGAACTGCATCGCCAGCAGACCAAGATCGAGCTGATCGCGAGCGAAAACATCACGTCGCTGGCCGTGCTGGAGGCCACCGGATCGGTGTTCACCAACAAGTACGCCGAAGGCTATCCGGGCAAGCGCTATTACGGCGGCTGCGAATATGCCGACGTGGTCGAGACGCTGGCGATCGAGCGGGCCAAGCAGCTGTTCGGCTGCGGCTTTGCCAACGTACAGCCCAATTCGG
Source organism: Novosphingobium lentum NBRC 107847 (assembly GCF_001590965.1). Lineage (GTDB taxonomy): Bacteria > Pseudomonadota > Alphaproteobacteria > Sphingomonadales > Sphingomonadaceae > Novosphingobium > Novosphingobium lentum. The sequence goes on along the minus strand of NZ_BCTW01000027.1, from coordinate 41,293 downwards.
GCAGCCAGATGAACCAGGCGGTGTTCCTGGCGCTGCTCAACCCCGGCGACAGCTTCATGGGGCTCGATCTCAATTCGGGCGGGCACCTGACCCACGGATCGCCGGTCAACATGAGCGGCAAGTGGTTCAAGCCGATCCCGTATGGCGTGCGGCCCGATGACCACCTGATCGATATGGACGAGGTCGCCCGGCTGGCGCGCGAGCACAAGCCCAAGCTGATCATCGCGGGCGGCACCGCGTATTCGCGCATCTGGGACTTCCCCCGCTTCCGCGAGATCGCCGACGAGATCGGCGCGTGGCTGATGGTCGATATGTCGCACTTTTCCGGCCTCGTCGCGGGCGGCGCGCACCCCAGCCCGTTCCCGCATGCCCACGTGGTCACCACCACCACGCACAAAAGCCTGCGCGGCCCCCGCTCGGGCGTGATCCTCACCGATGACGAGGCACTGGCCAAGAAGTTCAACACCGCCGTGTTCCCCGGGATGCAGGGCGGCCCGCTGGTCCACGTGATCGCCGCCAAGGCGGTCGCGTTCGGCGAGGCACTGCAGCCCGAATTCAAGGCCTATGCCCGCCAGATCGTGGACAATGCCCGCGCGCTGGCCGCCAGCCTGCAGGAATCGGGGCTGTCGATCGTGTCGGGCGGCACCGACAACCACCTGATGCTGGTCGATCTCACCGCCAGGGATGTCACCGGCAAGGCCGCCGAAAAGGGCCTCGATCGCGCCTGGCTGACCTGCAACAAGAACGGCATTCCGTTCGACAAGCGTTCGCCGTTCGTCACCTCGGGCGTGCGGCTGGGGACGCCGGCGGGCACCACGCGCGGCTTCGGCGTGGCCGAATTCCGCAAGATCGGCCAGCTGATCGCCGAAGTGGTCGACGGCCTGTCCCGCAACGGCGATGAAGGCGACGGCCAGGCCGAACAGCGCGTGCGCGACCGCGTCGAGGAACTGTGCAGCCGCTTCCCGATTTACCCGGAGATGTGATTCCATGAACGACAACAACGATCTCGCCACCCGCGCGAAGGACGAAATTTCGGGCATGGCCAAGCAGGGCATGGATCATCCTTCAACCAAGCCGGTGCTGATCGGCACCGCCGTCGGCGCGGTCGCGGGCGCACTGCTGCCGGTCGTCTCGATCCCGCTGGGCATGCTCGCGGGCGCGGGCATCGCGTTCTACAACCGCCTGAAGCGGTGAACGATGCGCTGCCCGTTCTGTGCGCACGACGATAGCCAGGTAAAGGACAGCCGGCCGAGCGAGGACAACACCTCGATCCGGCGGCGGCGCCAGTGCGAAAGCTGTGGCGCACGTTTCACCACGTTCGAACGCGTGCAGCTGCGCGAGATCACCGTGGTCAAGAAGGACGAGAAGCGCGAAAGCTTCGACCGGTCCAAGATCGAGGCCAGCGTCGCCATCGCCTGCCGCAAGCGCGGGATCGCGCAGGAACGGCTCGACCAGCTGGTGTCGGGCATCCAGCGCCAGGTGGAAACCATGGGCGAACCCGAAGTGCCCGCGCAGGCGATCGGCGAGATGGTCATGGAAGGCCTGCGCCAGCTCGACAGCGTCGCCTACATCCGCTTTGCCAGCGTCTATCGCGATTTCACCGAAGCCCGCGATTTCGAGGAATTCGCCAGCTCGGTCCGCGACGTGGGGGTGAGTTGAGCCTGCCATCTGAAACCAAAGCCCCCGTCATCGTGCTCGTCCGCCCGCAACTGGGCGAGAATATCGGCAAGGCGGCGCGGGCGATGCTCAACTTCGGGCTGACCGAGCTGCGGCTGGTGTCCCCGCGTGACGGGTGGCCCAATCCTTCGGCTGGCCCCGCGGCGGCGGGGGCAGACGCGGTGCTCCAGCACGCACAGGTGTTCGAGACGGTGGCGGACGCGGTGGCCGATTGCGCGCATGTCCACGCCACCACGGTGCGCAAGCGCGATGTGGTCAAGCCGGTGCTCACGCCCGAGCAGGCCGCCGTTGCCATCGTGCAGGCCAGCGGCCGCAGCGCGATCCTGTTCGGGCCGGAGCGATCGGGGCTGGAGACGGACGACGTGGCGCTGGCGCGCACGATCATCACGGTGCCGGTCAACCCGGACTTCGCCTCAATCAACCTGGCGCAGGCGGTGATCCTGTGCGCTTACGAATGGTCCAAGCATCAGGCCGCGTCCGGCGACACGTCGCTCAGGCTGGCGCAGCCGACGGTGGAGGACCACCTCCCGCCTGCCCCGCAGGAGGAGTTCGAGGGCATGTTCGCGCAGCTGACCGCGATGCTGGAGCCGCGCGGGTATTTCGAGCCTTACAGCCGGGCGGTGGCCACGCGGCGCACCTTGCGCACGATGCTGACCAAGCCGGGCTGGAACCATCTGGAAGTGCGCACGATGCGCGGCGTGCTCACCACGCTGGGGCGCACCCCGCGCCCGAAGGATTGATGAAGCCGGGCCGGTTGCGGCCTGCGGTTCAGTTCGTCTGGTGGATCCGCGCGCGCGCCTGGCGCTCATAGGCGACCGAGGCGTCGAACAGACGGTCCCAGAAATCGCCGACCAGCCCCACAGGCACGCCGCGATCGAATGCCTGCTGGCGCGCGGTGGCGATGGTCGACTTGCGGCGCAGTTCTTCGGCCTGTTCGGCACGGTCCTGCTCGATGCGGGCGGCGGCGCGGGTATAGGCAAAACGACGCGACAGGTTCTCGATCAGCGCGCGATCGATGGCATCGACGGCTGCGAAAACTTCCGCAAGCGTCGTGCAGGCATCGGGGTCGGGCGTCATGTCGTTCATGAGTCAGGTCTATGTGCGCAGAATCACTGCTTGTCTGTGCGGTGTGTCACTTATCCCGAATAGCACGCCCGGCCTTGACAAAGCGTTACGGGTCTGGTCTTGGCCCCCCTTCGCAATTGGCCCCGCACCCCGGTGAAGCGGCGGCCGCGTCAGACAACAGGTCTGGCGGTGCGGTTCCGGGTTAAATGAGCGGGCGATGGTCGCCTGCTACAGCCAGGTTGGAGAAGCGCCTTGTCGAAGCGCAAAGCATCTAAGTACAAAATCGATCGCCGTCTTGGCGAAAACATCTGGGGCCGGCCCAAGAGCTCGGTCAACCGCCGCTCGTACGGCCCCGGCCAGCACGGCCAGCGTCGCAAGAGCAAGGTGTCGGACTTCGGCATCCAGCTGCGCGCCAAGCAGAAGCTGCGCGGCTATTACGGCGATGTGACCGAAAAGCAGTTCAAGCGCACCTACATGGAAGCCGCCAAGATGAAGGGTGATACCGGTCAGAACCTGATCGGCCTGCTCGAACAGCGGCTGGACATGGTGGTTTATCGCGCCAAGTTCTCGCCGACCATCTTCTCGGCGCGCCAGATCGTTTCGCACGGCCACATCCGGGTGAACGGCGTGAAGTGCAACATCGCCTCGCGCCGCATCCGCCCCGGTGACATCGTCAGCCTTGGCACCAAGGCCAAGGACATGGCCCTGATCGCCGAAGCGCAGACGCTGCCCGAGCGCGAGATTCCCGATTACGTCGCGCCCGACGGCAACGACAAGATCACCTTCGTGCGCGTGCCCACGCTCGACGAAGTGCCTTATCCGGTGAAGATGGAACCGAACCTGGTCGTCGAATTCTATTCGCGCTGATCGGTTTTTCCGAACGCCGTACAAATTGAGCAGAAATTGGAAAAGGCGGGACGAAAATCCCGCCTTTTTCGTGTTTTACCGCGCCATGCTGCAATCGGCCGCACGCCGGGCCCGGTCCGGCAAAATATTTCGGCCAGTGACGTCGCGCACGGGAACGCAAGCGCATCGGTGCGATTATCCGGTCATGCAGATGTTCCGCTTTGTCACCGCGCATCGCCGCGGCAAATGGTACCCCGAACTGCTGTTGGCACAGCGGCAGGCAACCGCCATCGGCGCCGGGTTTTTCGAGGCGCGCAGCGGCGCGTTCTACCAGTATCCCGGCACGCGGCTGGAAACCCGGGCCGACGAGGACTTCCCCCATCCCCACGCCCCGCAGCAGGAAATCGCGGCCTGAACTAACCTGGAGTCAGTTCCCTACATCCCCAGCGCCTTGCGCAGAAACGCATCGGTCGCGGCCAGCAGGCGGGCGCGCGCGGCGGCATTGTCCAGCTGGTGATTCAACCCCGGAAACTCCACCAGTTCGACCGACTTTCCGGCGGACCGCAGCTTGTCCGCCATCGATCGTGACTGCCCGATGTTCACGTTGGTGTCGCGATCGCCGTGGAACATCAGCACCGGCGCAACGAACGCAGCGGCATGGCGCGCCGGAGACCCTTCGGCGATGTGCGGACCGGTGCCGACGAACCCGCTCACGAAATTGTAGTCGGTATATTCGTGATGGTCGGTGCGCAGCTGTTCCAGGTCGGTCACCGGCGCGATGGCGACGATGCCCTTGAACAGCCCCGGGTCGAGCACGCCCGATTGCAGCGCGGCATAGCCGCCGTACGACCAGCCGACGATCGCGAGCTTGCCCGGAGCGGCAATGCCCTGTGCCTGCAGCCACCGGCCCGCCGCATCGACATCACCCACCGCCGTGCGCCACGACTGGAAGCCGTTCTTCTGGAACCAGTCGTTGCCATAGCCGGCCGACCCCCGGAAATTGGGCTGGAGCACGGCAAACCCGCGCGCCACGAAATACTGCGACAGCCAGTCGAAGCCCCACTCGTCACGCGCGCCGGGCCCGCCGTGCGGCATGACGATGGCCGGCAGGTTCTTGCCCGTGCTGCCGGGCGGCAGCGTCAGGTAGCCCGGGACCATCGTTCCGTCGGCGGCCGGATAGCTGATCGCGTGCATTTCGCCCAGCGCCTGCCCGACCAGCTGCGGTCGTTCCGGCAGTACCGCCTCAAGGTGGTGGCTCGCCTTGTCGTAAATATAGTACTGGCCGGGCTGCACGTCGCTCGATGCGCGCAGCAGCAAGCGCGCCTCATCCGCGCTGGCATCGACGATGCCCACCGCCGGCTTGCCGGGCAGCGCGGCCTGCAGCGCGCGCGACAGCGACTTGAGTTCCGGATCGAAGAATTCGACCTGCCGGAACTCGGTGGCATAGCTGGCACCGACGACACGCCGACTGCGGCCAATGGTGACCAGATCGTCCACATCGACATCGGGGCGGGACAGCACCAGCTCGCGTGCGTTCGTTCCGTCGAGCTTGACCCGATACAGCGCAGCACGGCCCTCCAGCGGCTCAAACCCATAGACCGCGTCGATCCGGCTATCGACCGCCACGGGATTGAAGCCCATGGTCGTCCCGCCGGGATTGAAGGCCAGCCGGCCCAGCGGCTGCCAATCGCGCGAGGCGGGCTTGCGATACGAATAGTCGATGAATGTGCGGTCGTATCCGTTCCCGTTGCTGGGCATCGTGCCCATGATCCGCACGTTGCCCTGACCATCGCTGATGTATTCGGCGGCGTCGCGGCGCGCCAGTTCCACTGTATGCCGCGACAATGTCGCAACATCGACCGACTCCACGCCGAGCCCCGCATCCTTCTGGTAGATCAGCTTGCCCATTTCCGCTTCGGGAACGAATTCGCGGGTCATCAACACCGTACCCGGCTTGCCGGTGCCGCTGAAATCGATCACCGACCCGCCGTTCCAGTTGAACCCCAACGCCTGGCTTCCGGCGTTTTTCGACATCAGCTTCATGTCGCTGCCATCGCTGTTGACGCTGAACAGGCGGGTATAGACGGTGTTGTCGCCCGCGATCTGCTGCGCGATGCTGACCCTGCAAACCAGCCTGGTGTCGGTGGACCAGCCGCAATCGTGCAGGTTCTCGCCTTCGCCGGTGATACCCAGCACAGGCTTGGGCGCACCGCCTGCAACCAGATCGGCAATGACCAAGGCTTCGCCCCGCGGGCTGGCCGGCGCGATGATCGCGATATGGCTGCCGTCGGGCGACAGGCTGATGCCGAGGATGGCTTCGCGCGCGCCGAACTTTTCGGCCAGGGTTTGCGCATCGTCGGCGCGGGCAACCGTTGTCAAAGTCAGCGCAGCCGTCGCGACACCCAATACCAAACTTGCTTTCAACATGCCCATCCCCACTGCTATTACATTGAAGGGTAACCTCTTTTTTCGCTCATGGCGAGAGGCCGAGGGTTATGCAGCCGCAATGGATAGAATGTTACGGTGCAAGATAATCGCGCCGGAAATCGCGCGCGAACGTGGCGAAGCGGTCTTCGGCGATCGCGTCGCGCATCGCCGCCATCAGTTGCTGGTAGAACCACAGGTTGTGCTCGGTCAGCAGCATCGCGCCGAGCATTTCCTTCGACTTGGTCAGGTGATGCAGATAGGCGCGCGAATAGTGACCGCACGCCGGGCAGCCGCAGCGATCGTCGAGCGGGGCGGTGTCTTCGGCGAACCGCGCGTTGCGCAAGTTCAGCGGGCCGTGCCAGGTGAACGCCTGCCCGTTGCGGCCCGACCGGGTGGGCAGCACGCAATCGAACATGTCGACCCCGCGCTCCACCGCGCCGACCAGATCATCCGGCTTGCCCACGCCCATCAGATAGCGCGGCGCACTGGCGGGTAGCTGGTCGGGTGCGAAATCGAGCGTCGCGAACATCGCCTCCTGCCCCTCGCCCACCGCCAGCCCGCCGATCGCGTAGCCATCGAAGCCGATGGCGGAGAGGGCATCGGCGCTTTCGCGGCGCAGTCCTTCGTCGAGTGCGCCTTGCTGGATGCCGAACAGCGCGGCGGCGGCGGCATGGTCGCCTCCGGCATCGAACGCATGGCGGCTGCGCTGGGCCCAGCGCATGCTCATCGCCATCGACTTGGCGATGGCATCGCGCGGCTGGTCGGCGCGCGGGCATTCGTCGAACGCCATGACGATGTCGGAGCCGAGCAACCGCTGGATTTCCATCGAGCGTTCGGGGCTGAGCAGGTGGCGCGATCCGTCGAGATGGCTGGCGAAGGTCACCCCGTCCTCGGTGATCTTGCGCAAGCTCGACAGGCTCATCACCTGGTAGCCGCCGCTGTCGGTCAGGATCGGGCGGTCCCAGTTCATGAAGCGGTGCAGCCCGCCGAGCCGGGCGACGCGTTCGGCCCCCGGGCGCAGCATCAGGTGATAGGTGTTGCCCAGGATGATGTCGGCCCCGGTCGCGCGCACGCTTTCGGGCTTCATCGCCTTGACCGTGGCGGCGGTGCCCACCGGCATGAACGCGGGCGTGCGGATGGTGCCGCGCTGCATGGCGATGGTGCCGGTGCGCGCCTTGCCGCTGGTGGCGTGGATCGAAAAGGCGAAGCGTGTCATGGCCGCGCTGCGCCTAGGCGCAAACCGGGCGGCGCGCAAATGCTGCTGCGGGGCAGCGGGCAAGGGGGTTGAAGATCGCGCTTGCCGTGGCCGGGGCGGAACGGCAGGGCGATCCCCGCATGATCGAACCCTGGCTCTACCCGGCGTTGACCGCCACTGCGGTGCTGACCGGGTTCGTCGATGCCATCGCCGGTGGTGGCGGGCTGATCATGCTGCCCGCGCTGTTGTATGCCGGGTTGCCGCCGCATGTCGTGCTGGGCACCAACAAGGTCCAGTCGGCCTGCGGCACCGCCGTGGCGGCGTGGAACTATCGCCGCAAGGGTCTGGTGGACATCAGGCCCAACCTGACCACCGTGGCCGTGGTGTTTGCCGGGGCGACGATCGGCGCCATGGTGATCTCGCGCGTCGATGCGGGTGCGCTACGACTGGTGGTGCCGCTGCTGCTGATGTCGGTGGCGCTCTACACGATCCTGTCGCCGCGCATGGAAGACCACGCCAGCGACCCGCACCTGTCGCCGCGCGGCTATGCCCCCGTCGGCGGCGCGATCGGGTTCTACGACGGGTTCTTCGGCCCCGGCACCGGCCAGTTCTTCGTCGCCTCGCTGGTCGGTCTGCGCGGCCTGGGGCTGACCCGCGCGACGGGCCTCACCAAGCTGTTCAACGTGACCAGCAACATCGCCAGCGTGATCGTGTTCGCGGCGGGCGGAAAGATCCTGTGGCTGCTCGGCCTGTGCATGGCCGCTGGCGCGATGCTGGGCGGTTGGCTCGGTTCGCACAGCGCCGCGCGGTTCGGCGCCAGGCTGATCCGGCCGCTGCTGGTGAGCGCCAGTCTCGCGCTGACCGCGCGATTGGTCTGGGGCTGGTTCGCGGGGTGAGGAGGATCGCCGGGTTGGACAGCATGTCTGTGCCCGGATAACGTCATGCGGTGGGCGGCGTGATCGTATCGTCGCCCCTGCCGAAAGGAAACGGCCCTTGAATCGCCTTCGTGCTGCCTTCGCAACGCTTGCCGCGCTGTTCGCGAGTGCTTCCCCCGCCTTCGCAGCCAAGCCTGCGGGACCGGCGCCGGTGGCCTATCCCGACGCGCTGCGCTGCGCGACATTCGACGGGTTCATGGCGGTGATGCTGGCGGGCGAGCATGAGGAGCACCTCAAGGAGCCTGCCACGGTCTATTATTCCACCGCCGGAGACTTGTGGCTGACCCAGGCGAGCAAGGCCAATCCGGGCGGCGAAAAGGCCACGAACAAGGACTTCCAGACCGCCACCGACGTGCTGGTGAAGGCGTTCGCCGCCGCTGCCAAGACCGATGGCGACAAGGCGTTCAAGGCGATCTACGCGCAATACGCCCCCGCCTGCGACGCGCTGGAGCAAGTGGCCTGGGGCGGACCCGAGGGCCTCTCGGCCAAGTCGTCTGCCGCGAATGGCGAGAATTAATCGCTGTCGGGGAACAGCAGGCTGGTGTCGCCATAGCTGTAGAAGCGGTATTTGTTGAGGATGGCATGGGCATACGCGCCCTGCATCCGCTCGATCCCCATCAGCGAGCAGACCAGCATGAACAGCGTCGAACGCGGCAGGTGAAAGTTGGTCAGCAGCCCGTCGATCGCCCGGAAATGATAGCCGGGCGTGATGAAGATCGAGGTGTCGCCCTCGAACGGCAGGATCCGCCCGCGCGCGTCCGCCGCGCTTTCGAGCAGGCGCAGCGAGGTCGTGCCCACCGCGATGATCCGCCCGCCCCGTTCGCGCACGGCGTTGAGCCGCGCGGCAGCCGCCGGCCCGATGCGCCCCCATTCGGCGTGCATCTTGTGCTGGGCGGTATCCTCGACCTTGACCGGCAGGAACGTGCCCGCCCCGACATGCAGCGTCAGCGCCTCGAACCCGATCCCGGCCTTCTCCAGCGCGCCGAGCATGGCCGGGGTGAAATGCAGCGCCGCAGTCGGCGCCGCGACCGCGCCGTCGCGCGTGGCGAAGATCGTCTGGTAATCGATCTGGTCGGCCGCATCCGCTGATCGCTTCGAAGCGATGTACGGCGGAAGCGGCATCTTGCCGGCGCGATCGAGCAGAATCTCGACCGGCTCGTCGCCCAGAAAACACAGCGTCCAGCTGCCGTCCTCGTGCCGCGCCTCGGCCGTGGCGGTCACGCCTGCGCCGAAATCGACCGTGTCGCCCTCGTGCAGCCGCTTGCCGTTGCGCACGAACGCCTGCCAGCGCCGCAAGTCGATCCGCTTGTGCAGCGTGGCGCCGATCCGCGCCCAGCCGCGCCGGCCTTCCAGCTGTGCAGGGATGACGCGGGTGTCGTTGAACACCAGTACATCGCCCTTGCGCAGCAGTTGCGGAAGATCGCGGACGGTGAAGTCGTGGAACCCGCCAGTGCCGGGCACGACCAGCATCCGTGCCGAATCGCGCGGCCGCACCGGACGCAGCGCGATGCGTTTCGGCGGCAGCTCGAAATCGAAAAGTTCGACCTGCATCGCGGCGGCCCTAGTCCCTGTCCGCGATCAGCTGGATGGCGAATTGGACAAGTCGGCCGCTGTGACCGGTGCGGTGGCGGGCATCGGCGCGGCGATCGCACCGGGTGCCGGGCGCGGCTTGTTGTCGCTGGCGATGGAGGCCTGGGCGATCTTGGTCGGGTCCTGCGGCGGCTCGCCGCGATGGATCGCATCGACATAGTCCATCCCGGCGATCACGCGGCCGAACACGGTGTATTTGTGATCGAGCGCGAACCGCGGGTAGAACACGATGAAGAACTGGCTGTTGGCCGAATCCGGCGCTTCGGTGCGCGCCATCGACACAGTGCCGCGCAAATGCGGAACCGAATTGAATTCGGCCTGCAGGTCGGGCAGCTTGGACCCGCCCTGCCCGGTGCCGGTGGGATCGCCGGTCTGCGCCATGAAGCCGTCGATCACGCGGTGGAAGATGACGCCGTCATAAAAACCCTGGCGGGCCAGCAGCTTGATCCGTTCGACATGGTGCGGCGCCCATTGCGGCATCAGCCGGATGGCGACGCGGCCACCGTTGGACAGGTCGAGCACCAGGATATTGTCGGGATCTTCGGCCAGCGAAGCGTTCACGGCATACTGGATCGGCGCGGAGGGTGCGGCGGGCTTCACATCGGCCTCCGCTTCGGCTTTCGCCTTCTTGCCGTGCTTGGGCTTTTCAGGCTTGGGCGCAGGCGCAGCTTCGGTTGCCGCTTCAGCCGCAGGCGAGGGAGCCGCTTCAGGCGCGGGCAATGGCGTCGCTTCGGGCGGAACCGGGGCGGGCGAAACGGGCGCTGGCGGTGCGCCGGCCGCGCTCTGCGCAACGGCCGGGACGGCGGCGATCAGCGAGAGGCCGAGCGAGAGCGAGACGAAAAGGCGCAAAACCATGGAAATGACTGTCTCCGACTGTACTGCGCGCCGATAGGGCCCGGTCGCTGTCCATGCAATGAACGATTGGGAATGATGGGGCGCAGGCGCTCCCCATCGGCCCGCTCGCCAGGCGTTCAGTAATCCCCGAGCCGGCCGCGCAGTTCGACCCGCGCGACGACGTCGTCGCGCACCGCCGGGGTGACGAAATCGCCGATCTCGCCACCGAACAGCGCGATTTCCTTGACCAGCCGCGATGCGATCGGCTGCAGGCAGACGTCGGCCATCAGGAAGATCGTTTCGATCCTGGCGTTCAGCTGCTGGTTCATGCCGGCCATCTGGTATTCGTATTCGAAATCGGCGACCGCCCGCAGCCCGCGCACAATGACCGTCGCGCCCTGTTTTTCGGCAAAGTGCATCAGCAGCGCGTTGAAGCCGACGACCGAGACATTGGCGATGCCCTGGCTGGCCATCTCGCGCTCCACCATCGCCATGCGTTCGTCCGGCGTGAACATCGGGTCTTTCGACGGGTTGGTGGTGACGCCGATGATCAGCTGGTCGACCAGCTTCGATCCGCGACGGATGATGTCGAGATGGCCCAGCGTGATCGGATCGAACGTGCCGGGATAGACTCCGATGCGTGCCGCCATCTCGAAAATACTCCCCCTTGGTGCGCGACTCTAGTGGTCGCGTGCCACGATAAACCGGGCCAGTGCCCGGAGCAGATCCGCTTCCGGGCCATAGCTTGCCAGATGGCCGACCGCCTGTTCGACCAGCATCCGCGCCTGATCGCGGGCGCGATCGGCGCCGAGCAGCGACAGGAACGTTTCCTTGCCCGCATCGGCATCCTTGCGCAAAGCCTTGCCCGCCGCTTCCTCGCTGCCTTCGGCGTCGAGCAGGTCGTCGGCAATCTGGAACGCGAGACCGATGTCGCGCGCATATCCGCGCAACGGGATGCGCATTTCGACCGGCAGGTGGGCCAGGATCCCGCCCATCTCGACCGCCGCCGCGAGGAGTGCGCCGGTTTTCAGTTGCTGCAGCCGGGTCACCGTGGGAAGGTCGAAGCTGGATGTTTCGGCGACGATGTCCATCATCTGGCCGCCGGCCATGCCTTGCGCGCCCGCCGCCGTCGCCAGCGTGCGCAGCAGTTCGACGCGCACGAACGGATCGCCGCTGGTTTCCGGATCGGCCAGCACTTCGAACGCGAACGCATGCAGCGCATCGCCCGCCAGCACCGCCGTCGCCTCGTCCCACTGGCAGTGGACCGTGGGCTTGCCATGGCGCAGCGCATCGTCGTCCATGCACGGCAGATCATCGTGGATCAGCGAATAGACGTGGATCGCCTCGATCGCGGTCGCGGCGCGGATCGCCGCCTCGCGATCGACGCCGTGCATCCCCGCCGTGGCGGTGAGCAACAAGGGCCGCACCCGCTTGCCGCCGCCGATCGCGGCATAGCGCATCGCCGCGTACAGCTTGTCGCGCGGATCGCCCGGCAGCGGCAGCAGCCGGTCGAAGCTCTCGTCGATTTCGGCGGCGATGTCGGCCAGTGCGGATTTGAGCAGCGTATCGGCCACGGGCACTCCGGTCTCGGTCGTCACATTCTCACCCGTCACGTCGTCACCAGTCACGAGAGCGCCCCGCTGTCATCGAATGGCCGTACGCCGGTGGGCCGCCCTTCGCGATCGGTCACGATCGCCTCGATCCGGGCTTGCGCCGCGTCGAGCCGGGCCTGGCAGTGCTTCCGCAACTCGTCACCCTGCGAATAGAGCTGGATCGATTCGTCGAGCGGCGTCTCGCCGCTTTCCAGCCGGCGAACGACGTCCTCAAGTGCTTTGAGCGCCTCTTCGAAGCTGAGCGCGGCTATGTCTGTCTGGGTGGCCATGGCCTGCCAGCATTGACCCGCCGTGTCGCGGGGGTCAAGCATGGACCGCAGGCGCTGGTGCAAGGAACGGTCGATGCGGATGGTTTGGGCGTTTATTTCGGCAGCCGTGGTGTTCGGCGGGCTCGATATGCTGTGGCTGCGCTGGGCCGGACCCAACCTCTACCGACCTGCATTGGGCGACTTGCTCGCGCCCGCATTTCGCGGCGGGCCGGCCATCGTGTTCTACGTTGCCTACCTGTGCGGGATGGTGTGGTTCGCGATCCGCCCGGGACTGGCCGCAGGGCCAGGCGCAGCGGCGCTCAACGGCGCGATCCTCGGCGCGCTGTGTTACGCGACCTACGACCTGACCAATCAGGCGACGATGGTCCGCTGGCCATTGCAGGTGACGCTGATCGACATTGCCTGGGGAGCATTCGCCACGATGATCGCCAGCACCGCCCCCACGTGGCTGGTTCTACGCTTCACCGACTAGCGCAGCCGGCGCTCGCTCGCTAAGGCGCGGCCATGCCCGGAATCACCCCAGACAGCATCACCCCCGACGTCGTGGCTGCCCACGGCCTGTCAGACGACGAGTACGCCCGCGTGCTCAAGGCGCTGGGTCGCGAGCCCAACCTTGTCGAACTCGGCATCTTCTCGGTCATGTGGTCCGAACACTGTTCGTACAAGTCGAGCCGCATCCATCTGAAAAAGCTGCCGACCGAAGCGCCGTGGGTCATCTGCGGACCGGGCGAGAACGCCGGGATCATCGACATCGGCGATGGCCCGAACGGCACCAAACTGGCCTGCATCTTCAAGATGGAGAGCCACAACCACCCCAGCTACATCGAACCGTTCCAGGGGGCCGCCACCGGCGTCGGCGGCATCCTGCGCGACGTGTTCACGATGGGCGCGCGCCCGGTGGCCAACCTCAACGCGCTGCGATTCGGGCGGCCCGACCACCCCAAGATGAAGCACCTGGTGCAAGGCGTGGTCGCGGGCATCGGCGGCTACGGCAACTGCGTGGGCGTGCCGACGGTCGGCGGCGAGACCAACTTCCACAAGGCCTACGACGGCAACATCCTGGTCAACGCGATGACCGTGGGCGTGGCCGATCAGTCCAAGATCTTTTACTCGGCCGCCACCGGTATCGGCAATCCGATCGTCTATGTCGGCTCCAAGACCGGGCGCGATGGCATCCACGGCGCGACCATGGCCAGCGCCGATTTCGGCGAGGATTCGGAAGCCAAGCGCCCGACCGTGCAAGTCGGCGATCCGTTCACCGAAAAGCTGCTGATCGAGGCCTGCCTCGAACTGATGGACACCGACGCCATCGTCGCGATCCAGGACATGGGTGCGGCGGGCCTGACCTCGTCCAGCGTCGAGATGGCGTCGAAGGGCGGCGCAGGCATCCGGCTCAACATGAACATGGTGCCGGTGCGCGAAGAGCACATGACCCCGTACGAGATGATGCTGTCGGAAAGCCAGGAACGGATGCTCATGGTGCTCAAGCCCGGCAAGGAAGCCATGGCCGAGGCGATCTTCCGCAAGTGGGAGCTCGATTTCGCGATCATCGGCGAAGTGACGGAAGCCCTTGCCGATGGGGGCCACATGGTGCTGGAATTCGATGGCGAGGTCGTGTGCGACATCCCGCTCGCGCCGCTGGCCGACGATGCCCCGCTGTATGACCGGCCGCACGTGCCGACGCCCAAGCCCGCGCCGCTGGGCGAGGTGCCCGAAACCGTCGATCTGGCGAGCGACCTCAAGACCCTGATGGCCTGCCCCGACCTCGCCTCGCGGCGGTGGATCTGGGAACAGTACGACAGCCAGGTCGGTGCCGACACCATGCAGAAATCGGGCGGCGACGCGGCCGTCGTGCGCATCCACGGCACCAAAAAAGCGCTGGCGATGAGCACCGACTGCACGCCGCGCTACTGCTTTGCCGACCCCTACGAAGGCGGCAAGCAGGCGGTCGCGGAAACCTACCGCAACATCTGCGCGGTGGGCGCGGTCCCGCTGGCGATCACCAACTGCCTCAACTTCGCCAACCCGCAACGACCCGAGATCATGGGCCAGATCGTCGGCGCGCTCGAGGGCATGGGCGACGCCTGCCGCGCGCTCGACTATCCGATCGTCAGCGGTAACGTCAGCCTCTACAACGAAAGCAAGGCGACAGGTGGCGGCTCGGCCATCCTGCCCACGCCCGCGATCGGCGGGGTCGGGCTGATGGCCGATCACGAGAAGATGGCGACGATCGCGTTCAAGGCCGAAGGCGAGACGATCGTCCTGCTGTGCCATTCGCAAGGCCACCTTGGCCAGACGCTGTGGCTGCGCGAAATTCATGGCCGCGAGGAAGGTCCGCCGCCTGCCGTCGACCTCGCGATGGAGCGCAAGACCGGCGAACTGGTGCGCGGCCTCATCAACGACGGGCTGGTCAGCGCGGTGCACGATTGTTCCGACGGCGGTGCCGCCGTCGCCATGGCCGAGATGGCGCTGGCGTCCGACATCGGCTTCCTCAGCGGCATCGCTCCCAACCTGCCCCACCTCGCCGGGCTGTATTTCGGCGAGGACCAGGGCCGCTACGTGGTGACCGCCGCCGACGTCGGCCCGATCATCGAGCGCGCCAAGGCCGCCGGCATCGCCGCAGTGCCGATCGGCATGACCGGCGGCCGGGACTGCGCGTTCCGCTGGGTCGAGGGTGGCCGCGAAAGCAAAGTGTCGCTCGCCGATTTGCGCGAAGCCAACGAGGCGTTCTTCCGCGACTGGATGGATGACTGACGCGATGGCGGAAACGGGGGCCAGCGCCGGTTATTCGGGCACGCCGCTGGCCAAGAAGCTGTCACTCAAACCCGGCCTCACCGCATGGTTCCACGCCATGCCCGCCAGCGTTCGCGCCGAAATCGGCGAGGTCGGGCTGTCCGAGCTGGCGTCTCCCGCTGCCGGCCTCGACGCCGCGCACATCTTCGTCACCGAACGCGCGGAGATGGAGCGGTTGCCGGGCACCTTGCGCCATACGATCGCCCCCACAGGTTTCGTCTGGGTAAGCTGGCCCAAGAAAGCCGCGAAAGTGCCGACCGACATCACCGAGGATGCGATCCGCGCGGTGTGCCTACCAGCAGGCTGGGTCGACGTGAAGGTCTGCGCGGTGGACGCGGTCTGGTCGGGCCTGAAACTGATGATCCGCAAGGAATTGCGGGGCTAGCTCCCCGATCCGGGCTCAGGCGGCAACCGGCAGCAGTTCGTAGGGATTGCGGCCCTCGGCAGCAAAGCATGCATGCGCCTGCGCATAGACTTGCGGCGACGTGACCCCCAGCTGGCGCCGCGCGTCGTCGAGCGGAAGCGGCAGAAGGTCGGTAATCGTCAGCTCGGCAATGCGCGGGCAAGCCCGGCCCAACCTCTGTGCTTCGCGGATGGCACCGAACACCGGAGCCTGCGTGCGGGTTTTCTTGCGGATGTTCCCGCCTGCCAGATAGGCGATGAACAAGTGCGCCGGGCTGGGATCCTGGCCATAGGTGAAGGCCAGCACACACGCCTCGCCCAGCGCATCACGGCCATATCCGGTCAGGATATGCAGCAGATCGTGCGTGTCGCGCTGGCGTTCGCTGTACCATTTCAGCAGATCGTGATGAACCGGCCGGTCGCCCAGGAACTTGTCGAATTCGGAAACCAGCCCGGCTGCCGTCAGGCCTTCGCGTTCCATGAAGTCGCAATAGGCGTGCGCCAGCGAACCGGCGGGCGTGCGGCGCAAGGCGGCGTGATCGTCGAGGATGGCGGGCAGGAACGGCTCGCGTTCGCGCAAGGCACGGCCACGCTCGCTCAGCGTGAACGCGCGCGCTGCCGGGATGAAATCCTTGCGCGGCAGCGATTCGAAGATGTGGAACACCTCTTCGGTCGCTTCCTTGTTGCGGATCAGGTTGCGAAAATGGCCCAGCGCCTTGATCGGCCGCCATTTCGCACGGACGCGTCCCGGTGCCTCGAACGGCAGATCGGGAAGCGAATGCGGCTCGGCCCAGTCTTCATCGAGGCTGGATTCGGCTGCGAATGAGGCTGATGCGTTGTCCATTTCTTCGCGATACTGCCGACTACTTACATAAGTGTCAATATTCTACGCGATCACCCACGCTTGCCGCGGAATACCCAGCAGATCGAGCACGCTGGTCAGGTCGCCACGATCGATCCAGCCATCCGCCGCCGCGCGTGCCTTGGGCTTGGCGTGATAGGCGATGCCCCAGTCGGCCGCTTCGATCATCGGGATGTCGTTGGCGCCGTCACCGGTGGCCAAGCTGGGCGCCCCTGCCCCGATCCGCGCGCTTTCCTCCATCAGCACCTTGCGTTTCACGCCGCTGTCGGTGATCCCGCCGACCAACCCGCCGGTCAACTTGCCGTCTGCGACACCGAGCCGGTTGGCCACCACCCGCTCGAACCCGAGCTGCGCCGCGACCGGATCGGCAAAGCTGTGGAAACCGCCGGTGACCAGCACGGTGTGGCACCCCCTGGCCTTGAGCGTCGAGACCAGTTCGCGCGCGCCCGGCATCGGCGCGATGCGGGTCGCCAGACATTGCGCGATCGCGGTTTCGGGCATGCCCGCGAGCAGGCCCACCCGCTCACGCAATGCGCTCTCGAAATCGAGTTCGCCCTGCATCGCGCGTTCGGTGATCGCGGCGATCTGCGGCTTCAGCCCGGCGAAGTCGGCCAGTTCGTCGATGCATTCGGCCGAGATCATCGTCGAATCCATGTCGGACACGAACAGGCGCGGTGCCTTGATCGGCCGGGTCGAGATCAGCCCGTCGCTGCCGGCAAAGCAGGCGTCGAGCACGTCGCGCAGCAAGGCC
Source organism: Novosphingobium lentum NBRC 107847 (assembly GCF_001590965.1). Classification (GTDB taxonomy): domain Bacteria; phylum Pseudomonadota; class Alphaproteobacteria; order Sphingomonadales; family Sphingomonadaceae; genus Novosphingobium; species Novosphingobium lentum. The sequence goes on along the minus strand of NZ_BCTW01000027.1, from coordinate 24,034 downwards.
TTGTCATCGCCCGGCAGTTCCAGTTCCAGCACGTGCGATGCAAATTCGAGCATGCCCGCGCCGGCAATCGGCATGCCGCGATCGGCCAGCATGCGCGTTGCCGCAGCGAGACTGTCTGCAACCGTGGCGGGCTCTGCTATCAGCCTGGCAATGAGCACTGTGGATTCCCCTCGATCGACCGGCAGCGCATCGGGTAACGGGCGGCCAAGGCTGGCGCTCATTGCAGGGCCGACCGCCAGCGGCAAGAGCGATCTCGCGGTGCGGGTGGCGCTCGCCAGCGCGGCGCGGGGCTGCCCGGCGGTGGTCATCAACGCGGACAGCGCGCAAGTCTACCGCGATTTGCGCGTGCTGTCGGCCCGGCCTTCCGATGAAGAGATGCAGGGGGTTCCGCACCGGCTGTTCGGCACGTGGGATGCAGCGCAAGCCTGTTCGGCGGCGGACTGGGCGGCGGCGGCGAAAGTTGAGATCGAGGCCGCACAGGCCGCCGGGGCGTTGCCGATCCTGGTCGGCGGAACGGGCCTGTATATCCGCACGCTGCTGGACGGGATCGCGCCCGTGCCGCCGATCGACCCTGAGGTTCGCGCCGCTGTCCGGGCGATGCCGGTGGCCGAAGCCTACCTCGCGTTGCAACGCGAAGACCCCGAACGTGCCGCACGCCTTGCCCCTGCCGACACCACGCGCGTCGCGCGCGCGCTGGAAGTGGTGCGGTCCACCGGGCGGTCGCTGTCCCACTGGCAGTTGCAGCGCCACGGCGGCATGGGCGACAATCACCATCTGCTGCCGCTGGTGCTGCTACCCCCGCGCGAGACACTGTTCGCCCGCTGCGACGCGCGCTTTGCGGCAATGCTGGACAGCGGCGCGATCGCAGAAGTCGAGACGTTGCTCGCGCGCCACCTCGACCCCGCCCTGCCCGCGATGCGCGCCATCGGCGTGCGCGAGATCGCGGCGCTGCTGGGCGGGCAACTGGATCGGGATGGAGCTTTGGCAACCGGGCAGTTGGCCACCCGCCAGTACGCCAAGCGCCAATATACCTGGATGCGCCATCAGCCGCCAAGCGATTGGCCGCGACATTCATCCGAAAATTCCATCACAGAGGGTGATTTTGTTTCTTTATTTCAACTTTAGCTCTTGACATGCCATAATCTGTCTATTAGCGAGCTGACAACCGCCCGGTACGCCGGGTGCCCGGAAAGGGAGAGAAGGCCCGGCGGCAGCCAACCCTGCGCCGGGCCCCGTTTTTTTCGGGTTCAAGCCTGCCCACCAGCGGTTTTTCGCCCGGCAATCCAGGCCCGGTATTCAGATGGCGCCAGCGAGCGCGGAACGAAGGATGAGCAACGTGACCACCGAGCGCAGCGGCGCCGAAATCCTGGTCGAAAGCCTGGTCGCCAAGGGCGTCGAATTCGTGTTCGGCTACCCCGGCGGTGCGGTTCTGCCGATCTACGATGCCCTGTTCGGCGAAGAACGCATCCGCCACATCCTGGTGCGCCACGAAGCCGGCGCGGCCCATGCGGCGGAAGGCTATGCCCGCGCCACCGGCAAGCCCGGTGTCGTGCTGGTCACATCCGGCCCCGGCGCGACGAACGCGGTCACCGGCATTGCCGACGCCTTCATGGATTCGATTCCGCTGGTCATCATCACCGGACAGGTCGCCACCGCGCTGATCGGCACCGATGCGTTCCAGGAAGCCGACACCATCGGCATCACCCGCCACTGCACCAAGCACAACTATCTGGTGAAAGACCCGGCCGAACTCGCCGCCACGATCGACGAGGCGTTCCGCATCGCGACCGAAGGCCGCCCCGGCCCGGTGCTGGTCGACATTCCCAAGGACGTCCAGGTCGCCTCGGCGACGTGGGATGGCCGCGCGCCGCAGCGCGAGAGCCGCTACAATCCCCAGCTGGAAGGTTCGCGCAAGGACGTTGCCGATGCCGTGGCGATGATCGCGGCGGCGCAGGCACCCGTGTTGTATACCGGCGGCGGCGTGATCAATTCAGGTCCGGAGGCAACCCGCCTGCTGCGCCAACTGCAGGAGATGACCGGCGCGCCGGTGACGTCCACGCTGATGGGTCTGGGCGCGTTCCCCGCCGATCATCCGGCGTGGCTGGGCATGCTGGGCATGCACGGCACCTACGAAGCCAACCTGACGATGAACAAGGCCGACCTGGTCATCTGCGTCGGCGCACGGTTCGATGATCGCGTCACCGGTCGGCTCGATGCGTTCTCGCCCGACAGCCGCAAGATCCACATCGACATCGACCGCGCCTCGATCAACAAGACCGTGGCGGTCGACCTGCCGATCATCGGCGATTGCGCGCATGTGCTGGCGCAGCTGATCGCCGCATGGAACGCCGCCGGGCATGACAAGAACGACCTGACCGAATGGTACGCGCGGATCGACGGCTGGCGCGCGCGCGACAGTCTGTTCTATCCCAAGAGCTCGACCGAGATCATGCCGCAGCTGGCGGTCGAACGGCTCTATGCCCTGACCAAGGACAAGGACCCGATCATCACGACCGAGGTCGGCCAGCACCAGATGTGGGCGGCGCAGCACTTCCACTTCATGGGCCCCAACAAGTGGCTGACCAGCGGCGGTCTGGGCACGATGGGCTATGGCCTGCCCGCCGCGATCGGCGCGCAGCTGGGCTTTCCCGATGCGCTGGTGATCGATATCGCCGGCGAAGCCTCGATCCAGATGAACATCCAGGAACTCGGCACAGCGAGCCAGTATCGCCTGCCGGTCAAGATCTTCATCCTCAACAACGAATACATGGGCATGGTCCGCCAGTGGCAGGAACTGACCTACGAAAGCCGCTACTCCAACTCGTATTCGGACAGCCTGCCCGATTTCGTGAAGCTGGCCGAAGCCTATGGCTGGAAGGGCATCCGCATCACGCAGGAAGCCGATCTCGATGCGGGCATCCAGGCGATGATCGACCATGACGGGCCGGTGATCGTCGATTGCCTGGTGTCGAAGGAAGCCAACTGCTTCCCGATGATCCCGTCGGGCGCGGCGCACACCGAAATGATCCTGCACGGCGATGTCGTGGCGGGAACGCTCGACGACGAAGCCAAGGCGCTGGTCTGACGCCGCTTCTCGATCCAGCAAGACTCCGGGAAACCTATTGTGATGAAGATCAAGGAACAGGCGTCCGAACGCCACGTGCTGACCGTGATGGTCGATAACGAGGCGGGCATCCTCGCCCGGATCGCGGGCATGTTCACCGCGCGCGGCTACAACATCGACAGCCTGACCGTGGCGGACATCACCGAGAACCACCAGGTCAGCCGGATCACCATCGTCACCCACGGCCCGCCCGCGGTGATCGACCAGATCCGCGCGCAGCTCGAACGGCTGGTGCCGGTGCACAAGGTTACAGACCTGACCGAGGTCGGCCCGTACGTCGAACGCGAGCTGGCGCTGATCAAGGTTTCGGGCAAGGGCGACAACCGGGTCGAGGCGCTGCGCCTGGCCGATGTGTTCCGCGCCAAGGTGGTGGACACGACGACCTCCAGCTTCGTGTTCGAACTGACCGGCGCGCCCGACAAGATCAACAGCTTCGTCGCGCTGATGCGCGAACTGGGGTTGGTCGAAGTGGGACGGACCGGCATCGTCGGAATGATACGGGGCGCCGAGGCGGCCTAGAACTTACCCGTCGTCCCCAGGCTCGACCCGGGACGACGCATTGAGCAAGGACTGAACAAATGAAGGTATATTACGACGCCGACTGCGATCTGAACCTGATCACCGGCAAGAAGATCGCGATCGTCGGCTATGGCAGCCAGGGCCATGCCCATGCCCAGAACTTGCGCGATTCGGGCGTGAAGGACGTCGCCATCGCACTGCGCGCCGGATCGGCCACCGCCAAGAAGGCTGAGGAAGCCGGCTTCAAGGTGATGACCAATGCCGAAGCGGCCAAGTGGGCCGACATCCTGATGATCCTGGCGCCGGATGAACACCAGGCCGCGATCTGGGACAACGACATCAAGGACAACATCCGTCCCGGTGCCGCCCTTGCCTTTGCACATGGCCTGAACATCCACTTCGGCCTGATCGAAGTGCCCGCCGAGATCGACGTGATCATGATCGCGCCGAAGGGCCCGGGTCACACCGTGCGTTCGGAATACGTGCGCGGCGGTGGCGTGCCCTGCCTGATCGCGATCAGCCAGGACGCGACCGGCAACGCGCATGACGTTGCGCTGGCGTATGCCTCGGGTGTCGGTGGCGGCCGTTCGGGCATCATCGAGACCAACTTCAAGGAAGAGTGCGAAACCGATCTGTTCGGCGAGCAGGCCGTGCTGTGCGGCGGCATCACCCACCTGATCCAGGCCGGGTTCGAAACGCTGGTCGAGGCCGGATATGCGCCCGAGATGGCCTATTTCGAGTGTCTCCACGAAACCAAGCTGATCGTCGACCTGCTCTATGAAGGCGGCATCGCCAACATGCGCTACTCGATCTCGAACACCGCCGAATATGGCGACATCACGGTCGGCCCGCGCATCATCACCGCCGAGACCAAGGCCGAGATGAAGCGCGTTCTGGCCGATGTTCAGTCAGGCCGGTTCGTGAAGAACTTCGTGCTCGACAACCGCGCCGGGCAGCCCGAACTGAAGGCCGCGCGCAAGGCCGCCGCCGCGCATCCAATCGAGAAGACCGGCGCACAACTGCGCGCGATGATGCCGTGGATCGGCGCCAACAAGCTGGTCGACAAGGCCCGCAACTGAGCGAAAAAACCGTCCAGCGACGGTACACCACCGACGAAGGCAATGGACCGTAAACGGGCTTTCGGATATAGCTCCGATCTGGAGAGAATATATCTGGGGCTCGGTTCATGGTCACTCGCCTTTCGGCACGTGGCGCGATAGCTGTGTGCCTGCTCGGTCTGGCATCGGCGTGCCAAAGACACGAACAGCATGACGATGCCGTTCGCGTGGTGCCCCTTTCATCGTCGATGGCGCCATCTTCCATGGCGGCATCGACGGCGCCACCGACCGAAGCTCCATCGTCGGACGGGGCCATCGCCGACAACACCATGGATAAATGCCACAGCGCTGCGGCCGCCCGCTTTGTTTCGGCAACCGACAGCGCAGCAACGCGCGATGCCTTGCGCAAGGCCGTCGGCAACGTCCGCATCCGCTGGGTCCATCCCGGCGAGGTCGTGACGCAGGACTACTCCGAAGCCCGGCTCAACATCATGATCGACGAAACCAGCAAGATCGCGTCCGCCCGCTGCGGCTGAGCCGAACCTCGCGCGATCAATCCATCAGCGCAAACGCCGTGCGCAGTTCCCTGACGAACGCCTCGGGCTGTTCCCAGGCGGCGAAGTGGCCGCCCCGCTCCGGAGTGCCCCAGTACACGATCTGCTTGAAGAACCGTTCGGCCCATTTGCGCGGGGTGGCCAGAATTTCCCTGGGAAATACACTGACCGCCACCGGCATGGTGACCGGCATGCCGACGAAACTGTTGAAGCTTTCCCAGTACAGCCGCGCGGATGATGCCCCGGCTGCGGTCAGCCAGTACAGCATGATATTGTCGAGCATCGCATCGCGCGTCAGCGCATCCTCGGGCATGCCGTGGTTGTCGGTCCACGCCCACATCTTTTCGTAGATCCAGCCGGCCAGCCCCACCGGCGAATCGACCAACGAATACCCGACGGTCTGCGGCCGCGTGGCCTGCTGCTTGGAGTATCCCGAATCCCAGTCCTGATAGTGCTTCATCGCCGCCAGAGAGCGCATTTCCGCTTCGGTCGGGTTGACCAGATCGCCGGGTTCGGGCCGCGCGACCGGCATGTTAAGATGGATGCCCGCGCAACCCGGCACGTTCTGCGTCGCGATCTGGGTGGTCACCGCCGAGCCCCAGTCGCCGCCTTGCGCGTACCACTTGGCGTAACCCAGCCTGCGCATCAGTTCACCCCATGTCCGCGCGATCTTTTCGACGCCCCAGCCGGTGGCGGCCGGTTTGCCGGAAAACCCGAAGCCCGGCAGCGCGGGAATGACGAGATGGAAGGCCTCCCCAGCGTTGCCGCCATGCGCGACCGGATCGGTCAGCGGCGCGACGCATGCCCTGAATTCGAGGATCGAGCCCGGCCAGCCGTGCGTCATCACCAGCGGGCGGGCGCCGGGTTCCTTCGAGCGGATGTGGAGGAAGCGGATGTCCAGCCCGTCGATCGTCGTCTCGAAATGGCCGATCTGGTTGAGCCAGGTCTCGCAGCGGCGCCAGTCGTAGCCATCGCGCCAATAGCCAACCAGATCGCGCAAGGCGGACAGCGGCACGCCCTGCGACCAGTCATCCACCGCCTCTTTTTCGGGCCAGCGCGTCGCATCGATCCGCCGGCGCAGATCGTCGAGCTGGTCCTGTCCGATCGCCACGGTAAAGGGCCTGATCGCCTCGCTCATGCTCGATTCCTCTCCACGGTTGAGCTTGCAACCTAGACAGTAAGTAGGCGTACCAACAACCCCCGCCCGCAACTTTTCGCCAGCGCCTGTGCGGGCGCATAGTTCTGGACAAATCGCCGCATTTTGCCCATAGGCTCGCGACCATGATAATCCGGCCGGGCCTTCTCCTGCGACTTATCCGCCCTTGGGCGTGAGCTGACGCGTCGACCATCGGCGTGTGCGGCGCCCAGGGGTTCACCACCAGCAGCCAGACACCCGAACAGCCGAGACGCACACCATGACCATGCTCCGTGATCCTTCGGTCAAATACCGACCGTTCCCGCAAATCAACCTGCCCGACCGGCAATGGCCCGGTCGCACCATCACCCAGCCGCCGCGCTGGCTGTCCACCGACATGCGCGACGGCAACCAGTCGCTGATCGATCCGATGGATGCGGAAAAGAAGAACCGCTTCTTCGATCTGCTGGTGCGCATCGGCCTCAAGGAAATCGAGGTCGGCTTCCCCAGCGCAGGCGCGACAGAGTTCGATTTCATCAGCAGCCTCGTGCGCAACGATCGCATCCCCGCCGACGTGCTGGTGCAAGTGCTGACGCAATCGCGCGAAGATCTGATCAAAACCTCGTTCGAAAGCCTCGAAGGCGCGCGCGCGGCGATCGTTCACCTCTACAACGCGGTGTCCCCGCTGTGGCGGCAGGTGGTGTTCGGGCTGGAACAGCCGCAGATCAAGGCGATTGCCGCCGACGGTGCCAAAGTGCTGCGCGATCAGGCCGCGCGGTTCCCCGCCACCGAGTGGCACTTCGAATACAGCCCCGAAACGTTCTCGACCGCCGAACTCGATTTCAGCATCGAATGCTGCGAGGCGGTGATGCAGGTGCTGCAGCCCACGCCCGAACGCCCGATCATCCTCAACCTGCCCGCCACGGTTGAGGCGGCATCGCCCAACATCTACGCCGACCAGATCGAGTATTTCTGCCGCAACCTGCCCAACCGCGATGCGGCGGTGATCAGCCTGCACACGCACAACGATCGCGGCACCGGCGTGGCGGCGGCGGAGCTTGGCCTGATGGCGGGCGCCGACCGGGTCGAGGGCTGCCTGTTCGGCAATGGCGAGCGCACCGGCAACTGCTGCTTGGTGACCGTGGCGCTCAACATGTACACGCAAGGGATCGACCCGGGGCTCGATTTTTCCGACATCGACCAGGTGATCCAGACGGTCGAATACTGCAACCAGCTGCCCGTCCCGGCGCGACACCCGTATGGCGGCGAGCTGGTGTTCACCGCGTTTTCCGGTTCGCATCAGGATGCGATCAAGAAGGGCTTTGCCGCGCAGGAACAGCGCAACGACGATCTGTGGCAGGTGCCGTACCTGCCGATCGACCCGGCGGATCTCGGCCGCAGCTACGAAGCGGTGATCCGCGTCAATTCGCAAAGCGGCAAGGGCGGTTTCGCCTGGGTGCTCGAACAGGATCAGGGCCTCAAGCTGCCCAAGCGGATGCAGGCGCACTTCTCGCGCCATGTGCAGGACCTGGCCGACCAGGTCGGGCGCGAACTCCACGCGCAGGACATCTGGGACGTGTTCCAGCAGACCTACCGCCTCAACACGCCGCAGCATTTCCAGCTCATCGACTACGAGGAAACGCGCGGCACCGATGGTACGCGGATGTTCGCGGGCAAGATCGCGGTCGACGGTCAGGTGCAGTCGGTCAGCGGTCGCGGCAACGGGCTGCTCTCGTCGGTCGTGGCGACGCTAGCCGACAGTTTCGGCGTGACGCTCGACGTACGCGATTATTCCGAACACGCGATGGCCAAGGGCAGCGACGCGCGCGCCGCTGCCTTTGTCGAATGCGGCTTGCCCGACGGCAGCGTGATCTGGGGCGTCGGCATCGACGAGGATGTCGCCACCGCCAGCGTGCGCGCGGTGCTCAGCGCGGCCAACACCGTCAGGCCCTGAACGGTCCGGGCACTGCAATCGTCTTGGCGATTGCGGTATCCCTCGGCGATCGAACGCAATAGCCTGCGCCCATCGAGGCCGGTCGCCAACCACGGCGGACCGGCCCGTTGGGAGCGGCGGCCATGCGCGAAGACATTCTCGAGCCGGATCTGGCGATCATCGATCCGCACCACCACTTGTGGGACTTGCGGCCGCTGCTGGGCGCGTTTCCCGAGCCGGTCCATCCGTTCATCGCCTCGATCGCGACGGCGCCCTACTACACCTTCGACCACCTGCTGGCCGATGCGCAGAGCGGCCATCGCATCATCGGTACCGTGTTCATGGAATGCGGCGCGTTTTATCGCGCCGGTGCGCCCGATGCGATGAAGCCGGTCGGCGAGGTCGAGTTCGTCAACGGCGTCGCGGCGCAAAGCGCGTCGGGGCTGTACGGCGATTTTCGTGCCTGTGCGGCGATCATCGGTCACGCCGACCTGACACTGGGCGACAACACCGCGCCGGTGCTGGAGGCGCTGGTCGCGGCGGGCAACGGCCGCTTCAGGGGCATTCGCCACTCGGGCGCGTGGGACGCCGATGCCAGCGTGCTCGGCCCGCCGTTCCATGCGCCCGCCGGCCTGTTCGCCAGCGCAGCGTTCCGCGAGGGCTTTTGCCACCTCGGCACCAACGGGCTGACGTTCGACGCCTGGGTGCTCGAACCGCAACTGGCCGATGTCATCGCGCTGGCGCGCGCCTTTCCTGATACGCAGATCGTGCTCGATCACTGCGGCACCCCGCTCAACATCGCCAGCTACAAAGGCCGCCTCACCGAACGGTTCGCGCCATGGTGCGACGCCATCCGCGAACTCGCGCGATGCCCCAACGTGGCGGTCAAGCTGGGCGGGCTGGCGATGGCGTTCTGCGGCATGCCCGCACAGGGGCCCGGCGCGGGCACCTCGTCCGAACAGCTGGCTGCATTGTGGCGCCCGTATCTCGAAACCTGCATCGAGGCGTTCGGACCCGCGCGTGCGATGTTCGAAAGCAACTTCCCGGTCGATCGCTGGGGCGCGGATTACGCCACTTTGTGGAACGCCTTCAAGCGGGTTACCGCTGCGTATTCCGAACCCGACAAGCGATCACTCTATGCAGGAACCGCAGCAGGCATCTATGGGCTGGAAAGCTTGCTGCCCCCGGTTTGACAGCGCCGCAGCGCCCGGTTAAGCGGCGTTTAATCGATCGATTAAGCCGGAGCACGCTGCATGTCCCTGCCCGCCATTTTCAACCGGCTTCGCCTTCCGGTCATCGCTTCGCCGCTGTTCATCGTGTCATGTCCCGAACTGGTCATTGCGCAGTGCAAGGCCGGGATCGTCGGCAGTTTTCCCTCGCTCAACGCCCGGCCGATCAGCCAGCTGGATGAATGGCTGCACCAGATCACCGAAGCGCTGAGCGACCACAATCGCGGCAACCCGGACCGTCCGGCCGCGCCGTTCGCGGTCAACCAGATCGTGCACAAGAGCAACAACCGGCTCGACGAGGATATCGCGCTTTGCGAAAAATGGCAGGTGCCGCTGATGATCACCTCGCTGGGCGCGCGCGAGGATATCAACGCCGCCGCGCACCGCTGGGGCGGCATCGTGCTGCATGACGTCATCAACGATCGGTTCGCGCGCAAGGCGATCGAAAAGGGTGCGGACGGGCTCGTCCCGGTTGCGGCGGGCGCCGGCGGACACGCGGGCACGATTTCGCCGTTCGCGCTGATGCAGGAAATCCGCAGCTGGTTCGATGGCCCGGTCGCGCTGTCGGGCGCCATCGCCCATGGCCGTTCAGTGCTGGCGGCGCAGGCACTCGGCGCGGATTTCGCCTATATCGGCTCGGCCTGGATCGCCACCGAGGAAGCCAACGCGATGCAGGCCTACAAGCAGGCGATCGTCGACGGGCATGCCAGCGACATCGTCTATTCCAACCTGTTCACCGGCGTCCACGGCAACTATCTGCGCGGTTCGATCGCCAATGCCGGTCTCGATCCGGACAACCTGCCGGAAAGCGACGTATCCAAAATGAACTTCGGTTCGGGCGGGAACGCCGAAGCGAAGGCGTGGAAGGACATCTGGGGCTCGGGCCAGGGCATCGGCGCGGTCGTGGCAGTGGAACCCGTCGCCGCGCGGGTCGACAGGCTGGAGCGGGAGTATCGCGACGCGGTATCGGCGCTGGCTGAAAGCACCGCGCGCTTTTCGGGATAAGTGGCGCCCCACAGCGCTTCGGCCATCCTGTCGAGGTGGCTGAAATCGAGCGCCGGATCGGGGCGGCCCGGATCGTGGCGGCACAGCACCGCCCGCTGGCCGCGCCCGGGGTCGAGCAACCGGCGGCGCAAGGCGCGCTGAAGCAGGTCCAGCCGGAACAGCGCCTCCCGATCGGCCGCACAACCCGCGCTGGGTCGCTGGCGGCTCCAGCTCGCCTCGATCTGCCCCGCCCGGTCGAGCACCACTTCGTTGTACTGGCGGTGCGGGCCGCGATGCAGCGGCAGGCCGATGCGTTTGGCCTGCTCCTCCAGCGACGGCAGCAGCAGGCCGTTGCGGCGGAAATCGTGAAATCCGATGCGGCCCGCGCCCAGCGAGCCGATCATCTTTTCGAGCGGGCGATGGTTCAGGATCTGCAGCGGCAGCAAATGGTGCCGCTGCAACCCCTTGATGTGCCCCGGCCGATCGCGCCGGTTGATGCCGCGAAACGACAGTCCGGGGCGGGCCGGACCGCTCAACGGCATTGCGCGGCGATCATGCCGTCGGCCCCCGGTGCCAACCACACCGACCCGGCCCCCACCAGCACGATCTCGCGCGCGGTATCGACCCGCCCATGCGCAACCAGCCAGTCCGTCAGCCGCAAGGCGACTTTCGCATTCCTTGCCGGATCGGAATTTCGATCCGCCGCAAGGCGAAACTCCTGACCGATCAGAAACCGCAGGCCTTCGCTGTGCAAGGCGCCATCCGCCTCCCGCTCCAGGCCACAGAGCGCCAGCGCCGCGAACGGCCCGCCCGCCAGCCAGCGGTCGACCGCCTCGCAGAACCACGCCGGATCGACCAGGTTGCGCGCCGGCAGCCAGCCGATGCCGAGCAACCCCGGCAGCGCCGCAAGACCGGTAACGAGGGCTGCCGTCACCCTCACCACGGGCAGCAGATGCTCTGCCCCGGCAAGGTGCGGACCCGGCGCAAGGACGATCGCCTCGCCCGCTGCCAGATCTGCCGGGAGGTCGTGCGACGTGGCGGGAGTGGAGGGAACGGCCGGCTTCCCCGGCGCCAGCCCCACCAGATCGAAGGTCAGGCCATCGCGCAGCAGTTCAAGCCAGTCGGCCGCGCCTTCGGGCCGGTGTGATACCTGGAATGGCGCGGCGGCGGCGGCCAGGGCTTCCAGCGCGTCGGCATCGGGACGCATGCCCGGCGCGAACAGCAGCATCGCCAGCGGCCGCGTGCCGCCCGCCTTGCGTCCGTTCCCCGCCACGTAGCCCCGTTTGGTCATCGACCCTCTGTGTCAGGTTCGAGGGGAAGCTGTCGAGTCGTGGCGAAAACGATTGGTCCGATTGGGATGCACAAGCTCCGAAGAACCTAGAACACGCCCAGTGACAATCCGGTCGCCATGGCCTGTCCCAATTCGCGACAGCCAGCAAGGTCCGCTGGCGGAACGATTTTCTGGGCAAGGATGGCCTCTGCTGTCTGCGCTTGCAGGTTGACGATCAACGGCGGCACCACCCGGCGCAGGCGCCAGCCCGTCACGATCCGGTCGATCTGGGCCTGCGCGCCGCTGCCATCCGAACCCGCGGCAATCAGCGTGCCATAAGGCCGCCCTGCGATCGCGCCGAGCAGCGGATAATAGGTCCGGTCGAAAAACTCCTTCATCGCGCCGCTCATCGTGCCAAGGTTTTCGGGGCAGGCGAACAGGTAGCCGCTGGCGGCGAGCAGCGCGTCGGCATCCGCTTGGTCCGCCCACAAGCTGCGCGCCGGCCCGCCCTCGCATGCGCCGGCCAGCGCGGCTTCGGCCATGGCGCGGGCGGCGCCGGTGCGACTGTGCCACACGATCAGCAGCATCCACGGCTCCAATGCTCTGGCTTCAATACCGTGCTGTCCATGCCCGCACTCCGCCTCGGTCGCCGCCAGCCAACAACGCGGACAGGGACAAGTCAACGCGCCCGTCGCGATAGGTCGCACGCGCAGGGTTCCAAGAACAGCGTCGATGGGTTAGCGCCATCGCAGCATGATACCGGTTACCGCCATCACCCGTTCGATCACCGGCCAGGCGTGGCGCTGGCGCGGCGGCAACATGGCAATGGACGGCGAAGCCGCCGGCATGTCCTCGCTCGGCGACGATCTGGTCAACCAGTTGTTGCTCGCCCGCGGCGTGGCGCGTGACGATCTGGAGCGGCACCGTCGCCCGACCTTGCGCGAATTCCTGCCCGATCCGTCGATCTTCCGCGACATGGACGCCGCCGCCGATCGCATCGCCCAGGCCGTGATCGGCGGTGAGACGATCACCGTCTATGGCGACTACGATGTCGACGGCGCCACCAGCGCCGCGCTGCTGATCCTGCTGCTGCGCGGGTTGGGGGTGGAGGCGCAGGCCTATATCCCCGACCGCCTGCTTGAAGGCTACGGCCCGTCGGGCGAAGCGCTGGTGCGGATCGCGCAAGGCGGGTCGAGCCTGATCGTGACGGTCGATTGCGGCGCCATGGCGCACCAGGCGCTTGCTGCGGCACATGCAGCCGGCGTGGATGTGATCGTGGTCGATCACCACAAGTGCTCGCCAGAGCTTCCCATCGCCGCCGCGCTGGTCAACCCCAACCGGCTCGACGAAAGCAACGAGGCCGCCTCCTACGGCCATCTGGCGGCGGTCGGTGTCGCCTTCCTGCTATCCATCGCGACGGTGCGCACTTTGCGCGGGCGTGACTATTTCGCCGATCGCCCCGCGCCCGATCTGATGGCGCTGCTCGATCTGGTCGCGCTGGGCACGGTGGCCGATGTTGCCGCGCTCCATGGGCTCAACCGCGCGATGGTGTCGCAAGGGCTCAAGGTCATGGCGCGGCGCGAGAACATCGGCCTGTCCGCGCTGATCGACGCCAGCCGCCTGACGCGCGCGCCGACCTGCAGCGACCTGGGCTTCGCGCTCGGCCCCCGCATCAATGCCGGCGGGCGCGTGGGCGAGGCGACGCTGGGCGTGCGCCTGCTGACCACGCGCGACCCGGACGAGGCGCGCGCCATTTCCGCGCAGCTGTCCACGCTCAACGATGAGCGGCGCGCGATCGAGCAGGAAGTGCAGGAAGCCGCCGAAGCGCAAGTCGAGGCGCAGCACAACCGCTCGGTCCTGCTGCTGGCGGGGCGCGGCTGGCATCCCGGCGTGATCGGCATCGTCGCCGGGCGGATCAAGGAGAAGTCGGGCAAGCCCACGTTGGTGATCGCGCTCGATGCCGACGAGGCCGGCCATGGCAAGGGATCGGGGCGCTCGATCTCGGGCGTGGATCTGGGCGCCGCGATCATCGCCGCGCGCGAGGCCGGGCTGCTGGTGGCGGGTGGCGGTCACGCCATGGCCGCCGGGCTGACGATGGATCCGGACCAGCTCCCCGCGCTGGCGGACTGGCTCGACGACCGCCTGTCGCGCGAAATATCGGCGGCACAAGGCAGCAAGGCGCTGCTGCTCGACCTGTCGCTGACGCCCGGTGGTCTGACCCCTGCCCTGGTCGAGGCGCTGGAAGCCGCCGGGCCGTTCGGCGTGGGCTGGCCGGGCCCGCGCGTGGCGGTCGGGCCGGTGCGGCTGGTCAAGTGCGACCTTGTCGGCACCGATCACGTGCGCATGATCGCGGCGGGCGCGGACGGCCGATCGTTCAAGGGAATCGCGTTTCGCGCCGCCCAGACCGAGCTGGGACAGGCGCTGCTGCACGGGTCGCGCGGCCGCATGGTGTGGCTGGCGGGCCGCGCGAAAATCGACGACTGGGGCAGCCGTCCGGCGGCGGAACTCCATGTCGAGGATGCCGCCTGGGCCGACTGACGCATTTGCATGCTTGACCCCCTGCCCCTGCTCGCTTAGAGGCGCGGCCTTGCCAGCGGCGCCAGCCCTATGGCCCCTTCGTCTAGCGGTTAGGACGCGGCCCTTTCACGGCTGAAACACGGGTTCGATTCCCGTAGGGGTCACCACTTCCGGCCATGCGGGTCCGGAAGCGAAAACGGACAACGGCGCGGCATTAGGCCCCTTCGTCTAGCGGTTAGGACGCGGCCCTCTCACGGCTGAAACACGGGTTCGATTCCCGTAGGGGTCACCATAAAATCAATGACTTAGAGGCCTGACGAGTACCTTTTGTCGAATATTCATCAAATATATCTATGCGGACCCTGGCGGATGCATCTATGAGCGGATGCATCGCTCAAAGGCCGACGCAGGGATTTACATGGCTGAGATGATCAGGAGTTGGCGAGCAATGAAGTGCTTCGTCGATCGAATCGATTTCCCCTCTTAATCAGCGGGTCCTTGGTTCGAGCCCAAGTGCGTCCACCATATTTCCCATATCTTACAGAGCATTAGAAGATCAACTGGCTGCGCCGGAATTCGAACCTTCGTGGCCGCGGCGGCGAAGATGATTGTTCCGCAGGCGCTGTCTCAGACCTCGATGTGCCCAACTTCGAACCGCCCGGCAGGATCAGATGCCACTATTCGCAGAAATTTGCCTACACGGGGCGGACCCGAAATCTCGATCCGATTGGAATTAGGTTTCATCGAGGCTTCGAAACGCGCGACACCATCCTCAACCGTCGCGCCGCTCGCCACGAATTCCGCGATCGGCATGGGGGACGTGACTGTATCGTCTGCTGGATCGTCGACAAGGGAAAATTGAATTTGGCAAGGAGCAAAGCCCGGTAGCAGGGTTTCAAACAGCCCCTCTGCGCGGAGCACTAGATGACGCGTGTTCCCACTTTCCTTGTCATCTTCGATCTCGATTTTCGGGCCCGCAGGTGGCGCTATTGTCAGGTTCTGGGCAACGGCTCGTGGACTCGCGATTGCTTCTGATGGATTGCGTGGCCGTACCGCGCATAGGTCGGCACTGAACATATGCGTCGACCAGCTTGGCCGAGGACGAACAGCGAACAGGCGCCAAGCCGGTACATGCATTCGATCTAGAACCGCTTGTGCGCCAGGCATGAACAGCTCCAATTGGCCAGCCGATAACTCGGCGACAGGACCGAGTTGGTGAAGCAACTCATCTTCGCCAGCGACACCCGCCTGGTCGTCCCAGAAAAGCCGAATGTCTGTTGGGGAGACCGGTTCGGTTGTGCCAACCGCGAGCGCGACCAGTCCGGCGCGCGCATAAGGGCCGTCGCCCATAGCGCGAAACGCTCGTAGCACGGGCCGATCGCGCTTCACTTCGTAAGGCACCGCGATTGCCCGCAAATCGGCGAGATCGATCTTGGCACTCTCGATGTTAGCAACGGAGACCGCAGTTACCATCAGGAACTCCAGTCCGCCTTGCGCACCCGAAATCTGCACTTCTCCAGGCCCCTCGAGCAGTACCGCCTCGTTGGCTTCGAATGCATCGACAAACGCGCGTTTGAATGTCGCTCGGTGAAGGTGAGGCTCGATCAAGCCTTGGATCATGACCAGTCGCAAGGCCGGATCGCGTTCGTTGCGCAATACCTCGGCGTAGGCAGCCGCTGTATTTTCATCCGCGAAGGTAGCGCGCAGACCGAGGTCGCTCAGCGCGGATTCGTGGGCGCGCCATATGTACCAGCCTTTGGCCGGTCCTGCGGTCAATTGCGTCGGATCGACATAAGCGAGCGCACGGCCGCTACCGTTCGCCCGGCTCGCCCATTCCAAGCGCCAGAGCGAGCCCGAGAGCGCAGGCGGCCGCGGATCGGATACCACGCTTTGGATGTGGTCCGGCGCCGATCGGCGCTCGGGACTATGGCCACTAACCCGTTCAAGCGCGTCGGCTGCCAGTGCCACCCGAACGCTTGCTGCAGCGGCGAAAAAGCGGCCTACTAAACCGAGATTTAACCGCAGCGCGTAGTGCCGATATTCGGTGGGCATTGCTGGCTCCGAGGGATCGGGAGCCGCGTAAGCAGGGAGCGCCGAGATGCTCCATGTCGAGGGCGCCCCGCTACCAACGGATGGCGTGTCACCGTTGAAAACGATTTCGAGCGGAACCGGCGATTCGCCGGGCAGGACAACTCCGTCGCCAGGATCCGCTTTCAAGGCAGTTTCCTGATGAGGAGCCACGCCGAGGCCGATCCGGAATCGGTCCGGCGAGCGCACGGTCCAATCCCAGCCCAGAACCGCCCGCAGTCCGATGGTCCCGTCGCCATGATACTCGATATCGATCGACTCCCATTGAGGCTTCTGAACCGGTATCGGGTCTAGCGTTCCGGAGGCGCCTATGGGTGGGCACCAGCGTCCGAATATATCGCGCCCAAACAGCCGCACGGCTTTGACGACGAGCGCTTCGAGGGGAAGGGCAACCCGCCCAAGCGGCCGGACCGGAAGTCCGCTCTCGGTCTGGTCGTCAGGCGAGCCATCGCCCCATAGGTTGGCGGGCTCATTCCATTCATCGAGTTTGAAGTCGTCGGTGCCGTCGCCGAGATCGGCGAACGCAGCCAGACCGCCCGATGCCGAATCGAGCCGCACTTGAAGATCGGCCGATGCGGGTAGGTCGCGACCCTCGGGAGGATAACTGCGCGCGGTTTGAAGCATCGCCGTCGGCGCTGGCGCGGCGAATGCCAGGCAAGTTAGGCACTCGCTGACGACCTTTTGGCCCATCATGAGATGGTGACTGCGAACCCGCGCGATCGGGTAGGGAAGCGCCTGCATCTTGGCGGTGCTGTTGAACAGATCCTCGGGGGAGGTGACGAGACGGAATGGGTGGAAGATCGGCACCGTAACGGCGTGTCCGGCGGTGGTGGCAGCAACCGGCCCTGTCATTGCCATCGCCTGTAGCATCTGAGCGGGTCGGACCTCAGAATCCAGGCCGGGTTGAACGGTTTCGGTATAGGCCCAATCGGGATCGTTCAGGATCGACGAGAATTTCGCGCCGATTTCCGTCGCGAAGCGTTCCGATAGAAACCGGCCGGCAAGTGTGTTTGGATCACCCCGGTGGACAACCTTTTCCAGCAAGGCTGAGGCCGGCGGGTTGGTTCCCCAGCGCGCATAGGCGTCCACCGCGAGCCGTATGTCGAGAGCTTGGTCCCACGAATATCGACCGCCGCGGTAAAAAAGATCGCCGTAGTTCGGAACATCGATGGCCGCGGCGACGGTGGCGACGAGTTCGAACTGCGTGTCACCTGTCGGCGGCAAGGCAAACGCGCGAAGGCTACGCAGCCGGGACGCGCCCGTCGCGCGTAGGCCGCAGATGCCAGGGCCAATCCAGGCCGTGCCTCGCGCCGGCCGCGCTTCGCGGCGACTTTGCGGGATTTCCCGACCCTCGGCGTCAATCGCGTAGACCTCGGTCTCGGCGTCGCCGTCCAGCATCGCTAGGACGCACAGGGCATCGGCGCGCCCGAGCGGTGCCAACAGTTTGAACAACCCATATTCGGGGCTCATGAGGTCGAGATCGATATCGCTGTCGAGTGCGCGGCTGCATGTTTCCGCAGGCAAAGGATCGACCAGAAGCTCGACGTCGAACGGGTATTCCGGGATGCCCAGGCCTTCGTCGACACTCCATTGAACGGTCGCGAAATGATCCGCTCCATTGGAATTCAGGCCAGCCGCCGCACACGTCTTCTCGGCCACGTCCCAATCTTCGGAACTTGCAATCGGGAATTGTGCCAGCCGGGCGTAAAGGAGAAAGGACATGTCTGGCCTCAGCTGCCTGGATCGGGACGCGGCGCGAAGAGCGACGCTGAAAGGGCGATGGTGGCCCGGTCGGGGTTGGCGGCCGGCACGCGATCGATGGCGTAGCGAACGAGATCTATCGCAAGATCGGCATGGCTTTGATCTTCGAATCGGACGAGCGCCGCGAATCCGCTGCTCGAGAACTGGATCCTCGCAACACGGTTGGCGGCGTCACCTTCCAACGATTGCAGGACCATGTCGCGTTTTTCCGCCACGGGGGAATCGCCGGCTTGGCGCTCGATGGCGACTCCTGGCGTGACCCGCCGAATCGGCTCGCGGCTTTCGATAAGGAGCGCGGTCGCTATCAAATGCTTGGACTGTTCGTCGCGGCGCCAGAGAAGCGTCATGCGTGCTTCGCCGCCGCGATCCGGGCGCCCGCCGATCGCCTCGGCAATGGCGTCCTCGAAAAGCTTTTCGGCGACGATGGGCGCAGGGTCATCGGGCGCCAAGGGGCCCTTCAATTCTGAAAGCAATCGCTTGTGGCGGAGCGGCGTTGCCTGGAGTTGATCGACCAACGCTTGCGGTTCGGCATGGAGGCCGGTGGAGAAGCGCCATTCGAGGAACGGCGCTTGATCGTCGGTCCACCAGGAGGAGCCGTCCGACCGGGCGAGTTCGATCACGATGCGGTAGCCCGACAACGGTTCGAGCAGCGCCTTGAAGCCGACCCAGATGCCGCTGGCCGGGAGAGTGATGTCGCCGAGACAGCCGAGCGTTCCGTTCTTTATGCTTTCGCGGATGGCTTCGCGAAGCGCCGAAGGAAGCGAAACAATGGTCTCGGCGGCAAATCCTTCCGGGACCGTGACCGGATCGAGCAGGGCTGCGGGATCGACCAAGACGCCTTGATCCCAGCGCAGCGTTCCACTTGCATCGTTAACGGCGCTGCCGCCGTCTCGGGTGATGCGGACCCGGAGCTGCAGGTCGGCAAACTGTGCGAGCACGCGCAGCCCGTCGGTCGAGCCCAAGCTGAAGCCCGGCACGTCACGTGGACAATGGAAGCGTTCGCCCCCGGCAGGGAAGGTCGTGAGCAGATAGGGAATGGCCGAGACGGGCGGCGAAGAGGTCGTCTTGAAGCGGAAGCGCGCGGTCTGCGCAGTAGCGGGCGCACCATCGATCACCGCATCCCAGTCGGCCGCGATCTCATAGACGGTGCCTGGCTCGAGCAGCGGTATGGGCTTGCCATCGAGATAGGCTCTAAGGTCATCGAGCGTCCGTTGTTTGCGATCTCGGTCGTTCTGCGCTCGCGCCCGTTCGGCGAGGGGAACAAGTCGGAGACCGCCGAGCAAAGCTTCGGCCACGGCATCCCGTGGGATGTCGGCATTGAACGCGAGCCGGATACCGGTCACGAATTGACCTGGCTCCAGATCGACGGCGGCGAGGTCGATCCGGATGCGCCGGAATTCGAACGCAGCGTAGCGGGGCAAGCGCGATAGCCGGGCGAATGCTTCGGTCGGTGGCATCCAACGCTCTGCGTGCTCATGAAAGTCGGACTGGACTTGGGGATCGGCGAGATCGGTGACATCGCCCTGGCCGATCAGCTTCTCATAGGGGAGATATAGTTGACCGCCGTCGTTCAGGCGAAGTGAGAATTGAAGATACCAGGGTTCGTCCAGGGGCGTGTGTGCGACCAGCAGATCGATAACCGTTCCGTCGAGAACATCGGCCTCGATGAAGCCTTCGCTGACGGCCCGGGCATAAGGCTGGGACGAGACCGGGCGCACATAGAGACTGAGGACAGCTACGGGATCGCGCGTCTCCGGGTCCGGTTCGACGATACATGCACCTGGATAGCGCGGAAAGCCGGGTATCGGGTCCTGGGGCGTGCCCCAATCACTTCGCTCGACAAGCCCGATAATCGACTGGGACGCGCCCGCCCGTCCTATCGCCTGCTCGACTGCACTACTGCGAAGCCGCGCTGCGCACGGCCAGCGGCCATCGAGGGTAACGCCGGCGTCGCTTTGCACGAGCCCATAGAAACAGGGCTGTGGGGGAAACGCCGGATCGCACAGTCCGCCCAGAATCGCGTCGATCCACGACTTGAGTTGTTCGGGCGATACGATAGCGTTTTGAGCGCTTAGCGGGTTGCGCGTCATCAAGGCGAGTGTCTTGGGAGTGTCGAGGCTGCTCGGCGACGAAGGGCTACCCTCCCACCAGCGCGCCGGACAATAACGATAGTCGACTTCTCGCGGCGCCCCGGCCCCAAGCGCCGCCAGCGTGACGCCTTTCAGGACGTACTTGGCTTGGCGCCCACCGATGCGAAACCAGACATGGTTCTGGTTTGGCGGCGTTGCTGCCGCAAAGCCAACCGGATGGGCGATCGTTGCCGGTCCATGCCCGGCCGAAAGCGCTATCACCGTATCGAGCGGCAATCCATCCGGAACAGGGATCTTGCCATCCTCGACAGCCTTATCGACGAATACCGCGTCGGCCAGGGTTCCGTCGATGGTGCCGAGTTGTCCTTGCCCGCGCAAGGCGACGTTGGCGCCCGCGTGGAGGCTGCCACCGCCGAAGAGGGGCGGTAATTCGACTGGATCTTTAGGCCGAGTTCCCCCTCGTATCCGCAAGCATGCGGAGATCCTGATGAAATGGCTTCTATACCTCCCGCAGATTTCGCCGTCGAAGTAAGTGCTCGAGTTCGAGCCCGTATCGGCGTACTCGATCGATGCGGCTCCGCTTGCCGACACAGTGACGATGAAAAGTCGGAGTTCACCGTCGAGCGACGCGCCGCCTCGCGCATAGAGACCATTGGCAAAAGATAACAGGAGATAGGTTCGGAGCTGGCCGCGCAAATAGAGGGATCCCCCACCGATCTTGATGTCGGCACCGGTGCCGATGGCGAGCGCGAAGCCTGGGATGTCTCGATGTTGGCCGGGAGCGACTGGAAAGTTTGGGATGACGTCGCCAGCCGCCATGAAAAATGCAGTCGCAGAAAATTTGATGAAATCGAGCAGATTGAGGTCCGCGCTGATGGGGACTTGGTGCGTGCCCAAATAGACGTGCCACTCGCGCAAGCGCTCCGTGCTGAACTGGAGTTGCACAGGCGCCAGCAGACGGAATAAGCCGGAAAACTTCAGATCGGCTAGCGCGGTTAGCGTGATCTGATGCCGGTCGAGATCGATGTCGAGAACGCCGATGATGCCCTTGTCGAGATCCTTGGCAGCCTCCTGGTTCGTCGCAGGC
This sequence comes from Novosphingobium lentum NBRC 107847, assembly GCF_001590965.1. GTDB lineage: Bacteria > Pseudomonadota > Alphaproteobacteria > Sphingomonadales > Sphingomonadaceae > Novosphingobium > Novosphingobium lentum. Next base: position 2,685 of record NZ_BCTW01000027.1, on the reverse strand, counting down.
GGCTTCATCAGGCGCGCATTGGCAAAAATCAAGAGTCGTTCGCCCGGGGGCTCAATCAGGAACATCCCATTGATATTGGCGAGATTGTCTCCGACTGCCGTGGAAAGTGTAACGCCGATACCAATCGCGCGGCGGTCCTTATCGACCTTCCACGCTTCCTTGTGGTCTTTAACCGACCGGACGACGTCGCCTTCTACGTTTTTAAGCCATTCGAGCGCCGGCGGCATCATTGGCCCGCCCGCACCTTCGTTTCGCGTCATGTTCGTCGAGACGACGGCGTCAACTCCGGTCCAGTTGAAGCCGCTGCCGAAGACCGGGACTGGCACAGCGAAGGTCACGCGGCCCCCGAAGAGCACGACCTTGGCATTGCCCGGGTCGTTAGGAACGCGCTCGACACGCACTGCACCGAAGAGGCGCAAGCCGCTTGGAAAGATGAGGTCGAGGCTTCCAACGATCTGCCGACCGTCGGCGTTTTTCGAGATCTCGAGCGTCCCAGTGCCCTTGACCAAGCCCGGAATTTCGATCGTGAGTTCGGATGGAAAGGCTTCGATGCTCGGCTGTTCATCGCCTTCCAGCGGTACTACGAACACGAAGTCGCCCGCAGTCAGGATATCGGTGTTGCCCATCAGCCGCAGGCGGATCACGAGCTCCTTTGCAGGCGACCGGCGGATCGAAAGATCGACTATCTTCAGGAAGTTGCCAAGATCACCAAGCTTCCAGAGCGATGGATCGGCGATCGCTAGCTCGCGGATGCCGGCGGGCACTTGCACCCAGCTGAAGTCGTCTCCGTCGATCGTGAATCCCGTGCCATCGACGCGGGCGGTGAGTGGCCTGACGGTCTCGATCTCGGCATCGCCGAGCGCGATCCGGTAGTCTGCTTCGTAGTCGAACAGCAGCGCGGTCCGGTATGTGTCTGCATTTGCGGCCGGGTCGGTCAGGACGGCAGGTTGGCGCTGGATGCCGATACCGATGACTCGCAATTCGTCGATCGACACCGCCTTGGCAAAGAACCAGCCGAGCGCGACGCCCGCATAGAGCTGCGCCAGCTGTTGTTTTTCGCGCACGGTGACGAAATACCCGCGCGTGCGGTCGTCTCCGGGATGGGCGCCGGCGGGCGCGTCGACAGGATTGGTCGCAATCACGATCGGCGCGAGCGTCATGGCCACTGCGATCGTGTTGAACAGTTCCTCGCCGATTGGGACGGGTTCGTCCTTGGTCAATCGCGCGAACACCGCCCCGTCGCCGCGTTCGAGGCTCAAACTGAGCGCGGCATCGGTTTGTTCATTGCCGTTCGCGCTGCGCCGTGTCTCGTAGTGCGACGACAAGACTGCACGGCGGCTCGCCAGCCAGGCGAACGGCGTTTCGAGGTCTTCCTTGAACAGCCCTGAGATCGAGAAGCGGCTGATGCCGTCGTCGGTAATACTGGCGGTCAGGTTCGCATCGCTGAGCAGCTTCAGATAGCCGTCCGCCGATTTGGGAAGAGCCGCTTCGAAGCTCGCGTACCATTTGGAATAATTGTGGGCCTTGGCAGGCTTATCGAAGCAAAGCGCGGAGAGGCTCACCCCGATCGAGGGAATATTCTCGTGTCCACGCAGTTCGTCGTCGAGCCAATGCGCCGTGATGCCCTCGAAAAGAATCCCGCGAAAATCGGGCGCGAGATTGAACTCGGCAGTGGCTCGGGCAAGAATCTCCTGGCTTTTGGCGCTGGCCGGCTTTCCCATGATGAACTCAAGTCCGGAGGTGACTTCATGGGCAAGTTCCAGGCCAAGCGTTCGCGTCGTATCGACCAGTGCGCCAATCGGAGCCGCCAAGACGGGGCTAAAAAGGCGTACGGTGGAGATTGCCAGCTTTTCTGGTAACGATGCGTCAGGAGTGCCGATCGCATGTCCAAAATGGTCCTGTGTCCATTTTGCCAGCCCATCGGTTTCCCACTCGATCCAAATATCGAACCGGCCAACAAGACTTTCCGGACTATAGACACGCGAATCGGCTGGAACATCGCCGAATGTGGCCTCGGGGAGCCCATCCTTGATCGCATCCCAGCGTTCGCCGACATCGAGGTGTGGGTCTGCAAGCAACAGTATTCCGCATTCGACCGCGTCTGCGTTCAACAGTTCGAACGTGCCGGCAATTCGTTGCGCCGGAATGAAGAGCGAGCGGCTCAGCAGCATGCGCGGGTTCAAAAGAAACAGGGTCAACTTGACGCTCTCGAGGACGTCGTTGTCCCCGAACGCGAGCGAGAGCCGGAAGGGCGCAGCACCGCTTAGGTCGTCAGCGATCCCAGGTGCGTTCTCCGGAAGATGGCCGAAACGGATGGGGCGTTCATAGCCCACGCCGACGACACCTTCGGCAGTGACGTCTTTGTCCGTCGTGGCATCGATGCCAGGTAGTAGCTGAGCTATGCCAGTGTCATAGGCTTGCTTGAACAGTTCGGGCGTCCAGCCGAAGCCCACACTGACAAAGCTCGGCTTGAAGGCTGTCAGAGCGTCGCTTCTCGACATCCTGTCCTCCCCGGAAACCATCGTGGCCGATTCGCAACTTGCCTAACGATGCACTTGGAATGAAGGTCGATTCAATGACTGATTTGGATCTCGCGCAAATAGGGGATACCGGACTCGGATAGGGCGTATTTTTGCTAAACCAATTCGTAGTGTTGTGGGTTAGATAGGCTGAAAGCTTCGTCCG
>NZ_BCTW01000026.1 GCF_001590965.1 Novosphingobium lentum NBRC 107847 | reverse complement strand
CGAGGTTGCGGGTGGCTTGTGCCTGTTCCATTGCGTCATCTCCTTGTCGCAGGCCCATGCCATAGCTGGTCGCGGCCGCCAACAGCGGGACCCGAAAGCTTGCACCCGCGCACTGCCCTCGCCTATGTCGCGGGCCCGGGTACCGGGCGCGGTTTTCGGCGAATCGGGGGCCATGACCTGCCACGGATCGAATCGGCAGACTGGCCAGATCGGCATATTGGGTTGCAATGATGTCCTCGAAAATGCCCTGGTCCAGCGCCGCGATTGCCCTTGCCAGCGTCATCGGCATGGCGCTTGCCGGAACGCTCATCTGGCTGTGCGCGGCCGTCCTGCTGCTGTGGCTGGGGTCGATCTGGCTGGCACGCCCCGCGCCGGTGATGATCCACCGCCGCATCGACGACGGCAGCGTCTCGCGGCAGGCGATGATCAAGCTGGTCGAGCCGTTCGGCGTGCCCGTGCTGATGCTCGACGGCCAGCGCATCGCCGCCGCCAACGCCGCCGCGCGTGAGGCATTGGGGCCGCACGTGGTCGGACAGGACGCCCGCGTGGCGTTGCGCCATCCCGATGCGGTGCGCCTGCTCAATGCGCCCGAGGGCCGCGCGCTGGTCACGGGACTGACCGGTCCGCGCAGTATCTGGCAGGTCAGCCGCGTGCCGATCGACGAGCGGTTTTCGCTGATCGAGCTGGTCAACCGCACCGCCGAAGCCGACATCAGCCGTTCGCACACCGATTTCGTCGCCAATGCCAGCCATGAGCTGCGCACGCCGCTGTCGTCGATCATCGGCTATATCGAAACGCTGGCCGATCCCGATGCTAAAGTCGACGAGGCCACCACGGTCAAATTCCACGCCACCGTGCTGCGCGAGGCGCGACGGCTGCAAAGCCTGGTCGAGGACCTGATGTCGCTGTCTCGGATCGAGGCGGAAAAGCACGAGGCGCCCAAGGAGCGGCTCGACCTGGGCCAGCTGGCCGCAACCATCGTCGGCGAGGTCGGGCCCGCGGACACCGAAAGCCGCGTCGTGCTGGAAGGCCCCGACGGGCCGCTGCCGGTGCTGGGCGACCGGCAGCAGCTGGACCAGGTGATGCGCAACCTGATCGACAACGCGCTGAAGTATGGCGACCAGAAAGCGGTGGTCACCGTGACGCTCTCCCGCGATCGGGACACCGCCGTGCTCAAGGTGCGCGATCGGGGCGAAGGCATCCATCCCGACCATATCCCCTACCTCACCCGCCGGTTCTACCGCACCGATCCCGGCCGCAGCCGTGCAGCGGGCGGAACCGGGCTGGGCCTGGCCATCGTCAAGCACATCGTCGAACGGCATCGCGGGAAATTCGATATCGCCAGCACACTGGGCGACGGCACCACGGCGACCGTCACGCTCGGCATCGCTGCACCCGCTCCGGGCGACACCGCAACCGCCGGGCAAGCCGCGTGACCCCGCCCGACCAGTGTCATAAAGCTGTCACGCAGTTGTCGCATTGGCGCGCAACGCCCACTTGGATGGAAGGCTCAGAACAATGACGATTTCACGCCGGTTAACCGTTTCCGCCACCGCGCTGGCCGCGCTGGCCCTTGCCGGATGCGGCGGACAGCAATCGTCGGGCCGCGACCAGATCCGCGCGGTCGGGTCATCGACCGTGCTGCCGTTCGCCAAGCTCGTTGCCGAAAACTTCGCCAAGGACAACAGCGGCTTCAAGGCGCCGATCGTTGAAGGCAACGGCACCGGCGGCGGCATGAAGCTGTTTTGCGCCGGCGTGGGTCCGCAGCATCCCGACATCGAGGACGCCTCGCGCCGCATGAAGAAGGCCGAATTCGAGGATTGCCAGAAAAACGGCGTCAAGGACGTGACCGAGATCCAGGTCGGCATCGACGGCATCGCGTTTGCCAACGCCACGGACGGCCCGGTGATGGCGCTGACCCCGGTCGACGTCTACAAGGCGATCGCCGCCAACCCGTTCGGCAAGCCCAACACCGCCAAGTCGTGGAAGGACGTGAACCCGTCGCTGCCCGACATGCCGATCATGGTCTATGGCCCGGCGACGATATCGGGCACGCGCGACGCGTTGAAGGAACTGATCCTGACCAAAGGCTGCGAGACCGATCCCGCCGTCAAGGCGATGAAGGACACCGACAAGGACAAGCACGACAAGGTCTGCGGCGACTTGCGCAGCGACGGCGCCTATGCCGACACATCGGACAACTACAACCTGATCGTGCAGAAGCTGGCGTCCAACAACAAGGCCGTGGGCATCTTCGGCTATTCCTACCTCGAATCGAACGCCGACAAGCTCAAGGGCATGACCATGGGCGGCGTGGCGCCCAGCTATGCCTCGATCGCCGATTTCAGCTATCCGGGTGCGCGCCCGCTCTACATCTACGTGAAGAAGGCGCACGTCGGGGCCATTCCGGGCCTTAAGGAATATGTCATGGAATGGACCAAATTGTGGGGCAAGGATGGCGCCCTGTCCAAGGCCGGCATGATCGTTGCCACTGACGACGTACTGGCCAAGAGCGCCAAGGCAGCATCCGATCTGCCGGTTCTCGATGGCGCCGACCTGAAGTAAGGACTCGTCCCGAATCGATGCCGCCAGCCATTCTCTTCCTGCTCGCCTTCGGGTTGAGCCTTGCAGGCTGGCTGGCGGCACGTTCGCGCGCCTGGGCATTTCAGCGCGCCGCCCCGCAAGTGCGGCTGCACTCGCTGCCCGGCTACCATGGCTGGTACGTCGCGTTGTGGGTGGCGGTGCCGGCGATCCTGTTCGCGGTGATCTGGACCTCGATCAGCCCTGGCATGGTCAGCCAGTCGGTGCTGGCCGATCCCGCCGCAGCCAGCCTGCCCGCCTTCGGGTTCGAACGCGACACGATCATGGCGCAGGCGCGCGATGTTGCCTCGGGCCAGGCACAAGGCGTGTTCAACCCGGTCGCCAAGGCCTTGATTCCGGCGTTCCAGGCGGCGATGACGCGCTACCAGATCATCGGCCTGGCCGCGACGCTGGTGCTCGCCTTTGCCGGTGGTGCCTTTGCGTTTCTGCGGCTTCGGCCCGAATTCACCGCCCGTACGCGGGTCGAACGCGCGATCATGAGCCTGCTGCTGATCGCCTCGATGGTGGCGATCCTGACCACTGCGGGCATCGTGGTCTCGCTGATGTTCGAGACCGCGCGGTTCTTCGGCATGGTCTCGCCGATCGATTTCCTGTTCGGCACGCACTGGTCGCCCGATCCGATGAGCGCCGGCGCACCCGATGGGCACGATTACGGCATCGTCCCGCTGTTCTGGGGCACGATCTATATCGGCGCGATCATCGCCATGCTGGTGGCGATCCCGCTGGGGTTGATGAGCGCGGTGTTCCTCACGCAATACGCCAGCCCGCGCCTGCGCCAGTGGATGAAGCCGCTGCTCGAGATTCTCGCCGGCGTGCCCACCGTGGTCTACGGCTATTTCGCCGCGCTGACCGTGGCGCCGCTGGTGCGCGACGCGGCCCGGGCAGTGGGCATTTCCAGCGCATCGAGCGAAAGCGCGATGGCGGCGGGGCTGGTCATGGGGGTGATGATCATCCCGTTCGTATCCTCGATGGCGGACGACAGTATCGCCGCCGTGCCGCAGGCGATGCGCGATGGCAGCCTGGCGATGGGCGCAACCAAGTCCGAAACGATCCGCAAGGTGCTGATCCCCGCCGCGCTGCCCGGCATCGTCGCGGGCGTGATGCTGGCGATCAGCCGCGCGATCGGCGAAACCATGATCGTGGTGATGGCCGCTGGCGCATCGGCCAATCTTTCGGCCAATCCGTTCCAGAGCATGACCACGGTCACCTTCCAGATCGTCGCCATGCTCACCGGTGAGGGCAGCTTCGACCATCCCGCCACGCTGAGCGCATTCGCGCTGGGCATGGTGCTGTTCCTCGTCACCCTGACGCTCAATTTCATCGCCTTGCGCGTCGTCAAGCGGTATCGCGAAGCTTATGAGTGAGGGCCTGTCCGCCGCCGATCTGGCGGCCCGCGATGCGCGCATGGCCAAGCGGCTGCGCAAGCGCTACTCCGACGAACGCCGCTTCCGCCTGATCGGCATGGCGGCGGTCGGATTTTCCGCGCTCGTGCTGGCGTTCCTGCTGGTGACGATGACCGCCAACGGCATCCGTGGCTTCCAGCGCAGCGAACTGCGCTTCGACGTGGATCTGGCCGCCGCCGCGTTGCAGGTCGAGCCCGAACGGCTGGCGCAACCCGGTGCGGTCCAGGCGCTGGAGACGGCAGGCCTGCCGCTGGCGGTGGCCGCCGCCGCCGATACCGCGCTCGGCCAAGGCGGATCGCAGCTGATCTCCGACGCCGCGTGGCGCGAGGTCGGCCATTCGATCATCGCCGATCCCGATAAGCTGAAGCAGAAGATCGCGGTCTCGGTGCCCACCACCGACGCGCTCGTCACCGCGCAGCGCGGCGACGGCGATCCTGCCTTGCGGGCCACGGCGCGCCGGCTGGTTCATGACGGCAAGCTGGTCCACGCGATCGACTGGGGCTTCATGACCCGCTCCGATGCCACCAGCCCGCAAGCCGTGGGGATCTGGGGGGCGCTGAAAGGCTCGATGCTGACCATGCTGGTCACGCTGCTGCTGGCCTTCCCGATCGGCGTGCTGTCGGCGGTGTACCTTGAGGAATACGCGCCGCGCGGCCGCTGGACCGATGTCATCGAAATCTCGATCAACAACCTGGCTGCCGTGCCATCGATCATCTTCGGTCTGCTCGGGCTCGCGGTGTTTCTGGGACTGTTCCCCAACTTGCGGTCCGCCCCGTTGATCGGCGGCATGACGCTGGCGCTGATGACGATGCCGGTGATCGTGATTTCCGGCCGCAACGCGATCAAGTCGGTCCCTCCGTCGATCCGTGACGCGGCGCTGGCGGTGGGCGCCAGCCGCATTCAGGTGGTGACGCATCATGTGCTGCCACTGGCGCTGCCGGGTATCCTGACCGGCACCATCATCGGCATGGCCCGCGCGCTGGGCGAAACCGCGCCGCTGCTGATGATCGGCATGCGCGCGTTCGTCGCCAGCCCGCCCGACGGCCTGACATCGCCGTCCAGCGTGCTGCCGGTGCAGATCTTCCTGTGGTCGGATGAAATCGACCGCGGCTTTATCGAGCGCACCAGCGCGGCCATCGTGGTCCTGCTGGTGTTCCTGCTCGTCATGAACGGCCTTGCGATCTACCTTCGCAACCGTTTCGAGAAACGGTGGTAAGATGAGCGTCGAGGTTCCCCAGGTTCAGGTCAACCCGGTCGCCGAATTGCCCGGCGGCGGCGGTCCGGACAAGATGAGCGCGCACCACGTCTCGGTGTTCTATGGCAGCAAGCAGGCGATCGACGACGTGTCGATCGATATCCCGCTGCGCTATGTCACGGCCTTCATCGGCCCTTCGGGCTGCGGCAAATCGACCTTCCTGCGCTCGCTCAACCGCATGAACGACACCATCGCCGGCGCGCGCGTCGAGGGCGAGATCCTGCTCGACGGCCAGGACATCTACCGCTCGGGCATGGACGTGGTGCAGTTGCGTGCCCGCGTGGGCATGGTGTTCCAGAAGCCCAACCCGTTTCCCAAGTCGATCTACGAAAACATCGCTTACGGCCCGCGCATCCACGGGCTGACCAACGCCAAGCCCGAGCTCGACAACATCGTCGAACAGTCGCTGCGCCGCGCCGGGCTGTGGGATGAAGTGAAGGACCGGCTCAACGACAGCGGCACTGCGCTGTCGGGCGGACAGCAGCAGCGCCTGTGCATCGCCCGCGCCATCGCGGTCGATCCCGAAGTGATCCTGATGGACGAGCCGTGTTCCGCGCTCGATCCGATCGCCACCGCGCGGATCGAGGAGCTGATCGACGAACTGCGCGGCCGCTACGCCATCGTCATCGTGACGCACTCGATGCAGCAGGCCGCCCGCGTTTCACAGCGCACGGCGTTTTTCCACCTTGGCAAAGTGGTGGAATATGGCCGAACTTCCGATATCTTCACCAATCCGCGCGAAGAGCGGACGAAGGACTATATCACCGGCCGATATGGCTAAACCGGTACGGGTAGGACAATCAATGGTGGAACATACCGTCAAGGCTTTCGACGAGGACATCACCCGGCTGCGCGGCCTGATCGCGGAAATGGGCGGACTCGCCGAACTCTCGATCAGCGAGGCGATGGACGCGCTTGTCGGTGGGCGGCAGGACCTGGCCGATGCGGTGATCCTGCGCGACAAGCGCATCGATGCGCTGGAGATGGAAGTCGATCGCCTGGCCGTGCGCACGCTGGCGCTGCGGGCGCCGATGGCGGACGATTTGCGCGAAGTGATCGCTGCGCTCAAGATCGCCGGCGTGATCGAGCGGATCGGCGATTACGCCAAGAACATCGCCAAGCGCGTGGGCCACATCGACGGGCACAAGCGCTTCGAACCGCTGACCCTGCTGCCCGCGATGAACGACCTGGCCGCCGACATGGTGCACGATGTGCTGACCGCCTATGGCTCGCGCGATGCCGTCGCCGCCGAGGAAATCATGCGCCGCGATGCCAAAGTCGATGCGTTCTACGACAGCATCTTCCGCAACCTGGTGTCGTTCATGGTGGAAAATCCCGCAACCATCAGCAGCGCGGCGCAGTTGCTGTTCGTTGCCCGCAACATCGAACGGATCGGCGATCATGCCACCAACATCGCCGAAATGGTCCACTACGCGGCCACCGGCAAATATCTGCCCGATCGCGAGGAAGTGATTCCCCCCGGCTGAACGGTCCCGCTTTGCGACAAGCGGGATGACGGTCGGGCTTTTCCGTCTTTCTGTCGTAACATTGGTAGTGTTGGCGTAACTTCACCGTCATGGAAGGAATCGCCTTGTCCGCTCCGAAGCTGCTGCTCGTCGAAGATGACTCCGCGCTGGCGGAACTGGTCGAGTACCGTTTTCGTGGCGAAGGCTACGAAGTGCGCACCACCGACGATGGTGACGAGGCGCTGTTGCTCGCCGCCGAGGACGTGCCCGACCTGGTATTGCTCGACTGGATGATCGGCGGAACCAGCGGGATCGAAGTGTGCCGCAGACTGCGCCGTACCAAGGAAACCGCGCACGTTCCGATCATCATGCTCACCGCACGCAGCGACGAGGAAGACCGTATCCGCGGGCTGGAAATCGGCGCCGACGATTACGTGACCAAGCCGTTCTCCCCGCGCGAGCTGATCGCGCGCGTGGGCGCGGTGCTGCGCCGCGTCCGCCCGGCACTGGCGGGCGAGACGATCGTGGTGGGCGACCTCTCGCTCGACGCCAACGCGCACCGCATCACCCGCCGCAACCAGCCGCTGAAGATGGGCCCGACCGAGTTCCGCCTGCTGCGCCATCTGATGGAACACCCCGGCCGCGTGTTTTCGCGCGGGCAACTGCTCGACGCGGTGTGGGGCAGCGGCAGCGACATCGAACTGCGCACGGTCGACGTCCACATCCGCCGCCTGCGCCAGGCGATCGCCTTACCCGGCGCGACCGATCCGGTGCGCACCGTGCGCTCGGCCGGTTATGCGCTCGAGGGCGTGTAACTTATCCTGAAGGCGGCCCGCCGGTCAGCCGTGTGATGTCAAGGTCTTCGACCCCGACCCAGCCGTTGACATAGTTGGCATAGAACAGGCCGAACAGCACCACCGCCAGCACCGACGCGCGCAGCATGATGCGGCGCGGGTTGAAGTTGGCGGGTGCGCTTTCGGCCTGGCCCGGCACGATATCGTGGCCCAGCTCGCGCGGCGTGCGCAGCCCGAACGGCATCACCAGAAAGGCCGACATCACCCAGAACAGGGTATAGATGGCGATCATCGACGTAAGCTTCACGGCCCGTTACCCTTCGCGCAACATCACCTGGACGACCGGCTTCTTGCCCGTCCAGCGTTGCGTCGCCCGGCGCGCGGCAAGCCGCACGGCTTCGGCCAGCGCCAGCGGATCGCGCTTGCGATCGCCCTTCATGTCGCGGATCGCCTGCGCCACGTCGGCTTGCGCCTCGGCCACGAACGCGGCCATGTCATCGTCCAGCGGCAGGCCGATCGAGGCGATTTCGACCGGTGACACCAGCTTGCCCTCGCGGTTTGCGGCCAGCGCGACCGTCACCAGCCCGAATTGCGACAGCTTGCGCCGGGCCGAGATAGCCTCGCCATCGGCGGGCACGATCAGTTCGCCGTCGAGCAGCAGGCGGCCGGCACGCTCCTCGCCGATCTTGACCGGACCATCGGGCGCGAGCCGCACGAGATCGCCGTTCTTCTGCACGATGGCGCGGGGGATGCCCTCGCTCAGCCCCAGCCGCGCCTGTTCGGCCATGTGGCGGATTTCGCCGTGGACCGGCACCAGCATTTCGGGCTGGATCCAGTCATACAGCGCCACCAGTTCCGGCCGCCCGGGGTGGCCGGAGACGTGGATCATGCTCTGCCGGTCGGTCACGATGTTGATGCCGCGATCGGCCAGCGTGTTCTGGATGCGCCCGATCGCCAGCTCGTTGCCGGGAATCTGGCGGCTGGAGAACAGCACGACGTCGCCCGCCTCCAGCGTGATCGGGTGCTGCTTGCCCGCGATCCGCGCCAGCGCGGCGCGCGCCTCGCCCTGCCCGCCGGTGGCCAGCACCATCACTTCGCCGCGCGGCAGGTCCATCGCCGCCTCGGGGCTGATCGTGTCGGGGAAGTCCTTGAGATAGCCCGACGCCTTGGCCACTCCGATGATCCGGTCGAGCGAGCGCCCGGCCACGCACAGCTGGCGGTTGCAGGCTTGCGCCACTTCGCCCAGCGTCTGCAACCGCGCGACGTTGGAGGCGAACGTGGTCACCACCACGCGTCGGCCGCGTTGGGCCGCGACCGATTCCAGCAGGCCCGCGCGCACCGCGCCTTCGGAGCCCGAAGCGGCCGAATTGAACACGTTGGTCGAATCGCACACCAGCGCCAGCACGCCCTCGTCGCCGATCTCGCGCAGCTCTTCCTCGGTTGCGGGCACGCCGACGCGCGGTTCGTCGTCCAGCTTCCAGTCACCGGTGTGGAAGATCCGGCCATGCGGCGTATCGATCAGCAGCGCGTTGCCTTCGGCGATGCTGTGCGCCAGCGGCACATAGCGGATGTCGAACGGCCCAAGCGAGAATGCGCTGTCGTTGGGCAGGATGTTGAGCTTCACCCGGTCGGCAATGCCCGCCTCGTCAAGCTTGGCCTGCACCAGCCGTGCGGTGAACGGCGTCGCGTACAGCGGGACGCCCAGTTCCTCGGCGAAATAGGGCACCGCGCCGATGTGATCCTCGTGCGCGTGGGTCAGCACCACGCCGAGCAGGTCCTTGCGCCGGTCCTCGATGAATTCGAGGTCGGCGAACACCAGGTCGATGCCGGGATAGTGCGGATCGGCAAAGGTCATGCCCAGATCGACCATCAGCCACTTGCCGTCGCAGCAGTAGAGGTTGACGTTCATCCCGATCTCGCCCGAACCGCCGAGCGCGAGAAACAGCAGTTCGCTTTTGGCTTTGGTGCGGTGCACGTTCACGACGGACGCACCCGCTCCGCGAGGATGGCCAGCCCATCGAGCGTAAGGTCGGTATCGACCGCGTCGAAGATCGCCGTGTGATCGCCGAACAGCACTGCCAGCCCCCCGGTGGCGATGACCTTGGCGGGCCGCCCGATCTCGGCGCGGATGCGCGCGATCAGGCCTTCCATCATCGACACATACCCCCAGAACACGCCGATGTGCATCTGGTCCTCGGTGTTGCGGCCGATCACGGTCTTGGTCCGTGTCGGTGCTTCGATCGCGATGCGCGGCAGCTTGGCGGCGGCGTTGACCAGCGCATCGAGCGACAGGTTGATGCCCGGACAGATGATCCCGCCCTTGTAGGCGCCGTTGAAGTCCACCACGTCGAACGTGGTCGCGGTGCCGAAATCGACCACGATCAGGTCGCCCGGATAGCGCGCGTGCGCGGCGATGACGTTGACCGCGCGATCCGCGCCCAACGAGCGTGGCTCGTCGATATCGGCGGCGAAGCCCCATTCGACCGGCGGTTCGCCCGCGATCAGCGGATCGAGCCCGAAGTACTTCTGCGCCAGCAGCGTCAGGTTGTGCATCGCGCGCGGCACCACCGTGGCGATGATGATCTGGTTCACCGCCGCGCGATCGAAGCCCTGAAGTGCCATCAGCTGCAGCAGCCAGACCGCGTATTCATCACCCGTGCGCCGGGCATCTGTCGCTACCCGCCAGCGCGACTTGATCTCGTGGCCGCCGGGGCCTGCCCCGCGATCGACGAGCGCGAAGACGACATTCGTATTACCCACGTCAATCGCCAGAAGCATGCGTTCTCACCAGTTCGATATCGCCCGCGTGGATAGGATGCATCGTGCCATCCGCCAAGCGAAGAAGGGCGGTGCCATCGCCGTCGATTCCGGCAAAGGCACCCATGATCGGTCCATGGTCGCGATCCTTGACCGTGACCAGCGTTCCCGTCGGATGCGCGCGCTCCAGCCACCCGGACCGCAGCGCGGGCCATTGGCCGTGATGCCAGCGCGACAGCGCATCGGCCCACTCGTCCGCCAGCAGCGCGGCGAACGCATCGCGCGTTATGGCATGCCCGGCCAGCGCGAGGCAGGTCGCCGCGCGGTCGGCCAGTGCGGGCGCGTGCGCCAGATTGACCCCGACGCCCGCGACCACCGCATCGCCGCGCCGTTCGAGCAGGATCCCGGCCAGCTTGGCCCCATCGAGCAGCAGATCGTTGGGCCATTTCAGCTGCAGTCCGTCCAGACCGGGCGCGGCGCGCTCCACCGCCCGGAACGCGGCCAGCCCCGCCACCAGCGCCAGCGTCTGCGCCGGCGGATCGCTGGCCTGCAGCAGCGCCACGGTCGATCCCATGAAGTTGCCCGTGCCATCGCACCATTCGCGCCCGGCGCGCCCGCGCCCGGCGGTCTGGCGGTCAGCGACGAGCCATGCGCCTTCGACAATCAGTTCGCCCAGATGCAGGCGTTCGAGCAGCACCGCGTTGGTCGAGCCAGTCTCGGCCAGAGTCTCGATCAGGCAGGCACCGCCCGCAACGGGGGCGTTGCGCTCCGGCGCGTCAGGCAATGTGGAACAGCGAAGCCGCAGCGATATCGGCCAGATGGCCCAGCCAGCGCGTGAGCAGGTAGCCCAGTGGCGAGATCACCAGCGTCGACAGCACCAGCAACACGGTGTGCGAGAGTTCGCCCGCTCCGCGCACTTTGTCGACCGCCTCGTCGAAATACATCACCTTCACCACCTTGAGGTAGTAGAACGCGCCGATCACCGAGGCGGCGATACCCAGCGCGGCGAGGACCACCAGATGCGCCTCGACCGCCGCCTGGAACACCACGAACTTGCCCCAGAACCCGAACAAAGGCGGGATGCCGGCCAGGCTGAACATCACGCTGGCCATTGCCAGCGCCAGCCACGGACGGGTTTTCGACAGGCCGGAGAGGTCGGCAATCGCTTCGATCGCATCGCCGTTCTCGTCGCGCAGCAGCAGCACGGTGACGAAGCCCGCCACCGACATCGCGACATAGATCGCCAGGTACACCAGCATGCCGGACGCGCCGCGCGGCGTGGCGGCGGCCAGTCCAATCAGCATGAAGCCGATGTTGTTGATCGAGGAATAGGCCATCAGCCGCTTGATGTTGGCTTGCCCGATCGCGCCGAGCGCGCCGATCACGATCGACAGCAGCGAGGCGAAGATCACGATCTGCTGCCACGCGCCGACTTGCGCGCCGAACGCCTCGAGCGCGACCCGCATGGTCAGCGTCAGCGCGGCAACCTTGGGCGCGGTGGCGAAGAACGTGGTGACCGGGGTGGGCGCGCCTTCATAGACGTCGGGCGTCCACATATGAAACGGCGCGGCGCTGATCTTGAACGCCAGCCCCGACAGCATGAACACGACGCCGAATACCGCGCCGGTGCTCATCGGCCCGGTCAGCGCCGCGCGGATGCCGACAAAGCTGGTGCCGCCGGTGAAGCCGTACGTCAGGCTCATGCCGAACAGCAGGATCCCGCTGGCGAGCGCGCCCAACACGAAATACTTGAGCCCGGCTTCGGCGGACCGGTCGTCCACCCGCAGGAACGCGGCGAGCACGTAGGCGGCCAGGCTGTTGAGTTCGAGCCCGATATACAGCGTGATAAGGTCGGTGGCCGAGACCATCAGGCCCATGCCCAGCGCCGCGAACAGCACCAGCAGCGGGAATTCGGCGCGCATCGCCTTCAGCCGGTCGAAGAACGACGGCGCGACGATCAGCGTGACGCCCGCCGCCGCATAGATCAGCAGCTTGGCGAACGCGGCAAAGGCATCGGCGCGATACAGGCCGTTGAATGCATCGGCATCGGGCGAAGTGGCCCCGCTGCACAGTTCGGGCGCAACCATGATCGCGCAAACGGTCAGCGCGGCGACCGACAGGATCGAGATCAGCCGCGATGCCTTGTCGCCCGCGAACGCGGCCACCATCAGCAGGGCAAGGCCCGCGACGCTGAGCAGTTCCTCGGGCGCGCCGAGCCACAGCGAGTGCTGGAGGTCCATCACTTCGCTCCCTCAGCGGCAACAGCCGGAGCGGGCTTGGCCCCAGCAACCTTGAGCGGGCCCATCTTCACGTTCGCGTCCCCCCGGGGCTTGGCTTGTGCCAGCCGCGCATCGAGCGTGGCGATGTCCTTGCGCATCGGCGCGAGGAAGCTTTCGGGGTAAACCCCCATCCACAGCACCGCGAGGCCCAGCGGCACCACCATCAGGATCTCGCGCATATCGAGATCGGGCATGGCGGCGGCATCGGCATGCGCCTGCACGCCGAAAATCACCCGGCGATACAAGTACAGCATGTAGGCCGCGCCCAGGATGATCCCGGTGGTGCAGACCAGCGCCACCCAGCTCGAAATCTGGTAGACCCCGGCCAGGCTCAGGAATTCGCCGACGAAGCCGCTTGTGCCCGGCAGCCCGATCGAGGCCATCGTGAACAGCATGAAGAACACCGCATAACGCGGCATATTGATGGCAAGGCCGCCGTACCGATCGATCTCGCGCGTGTGCAGCCGATCATAGATGATGCCCACGCACAGGAACAACGCGCCCGCGACCAGCCCGTGGCTGAGCATCACGATCATCGTGCCTTCCAGCCCGATCCGGTTGAACGCGAACAGGCCGATCGTCACCACGCCCATGTGCGCGACCGAGGAATAGGCAATCAGCTTCTTCATATCGTGCTGCACCAGCGCGACGAGGCTGGTATAGACCACCGCGATCATCGACAGCGCGAAGATCAGCCAGGCGAACTGCGCGGACGCTTCGGGGAACATCGGCAGCGAGAAGCGGATGAAGCCGTAGCCGCCCATCTTGAGCAGCACGCCCGCCAGGATTACTGAGCCGGCCGTCGGCGCCTGCACGTGCGCATCAGGCAACCACGTATGCACCGGCCACATCGGCATCTTGACCGCGAAACTGGCGAAGAACGCCAGCCACAGCCACTTTTGCGCCGCAACGGGGAAGCTGTAGGCCATCAGCGTGGGGATGTCGGTGGTGCCCGCTTCGTTGGCCATCCAGAACATCGCGATCAGCATCAGCACCGAGCCGAGCAGCGTGTAGAGGAAGAACTTGTAGCTGGCGTAAATCCGGTCCGCACCGCCCCAGATGCCGATGATCAGGTACATCGGGATCAGGCCGGCTTCGAAGAAGATGTAGAACAGGAACAGGTCCTGCGCCGAGAACACGCCGATCATCAGCGTTTCCATCAGCAGGAACGCCGCCATGTATTCGCCGACGCGCTTGTCGATCGATTTCCAGCTGGCGCCGATGCAGATCGGCATCAGGAACACCGACAGCATGATCAGCAACAGCGCGATCCCGTCGATCCCCAGCGCCCACTGAAAACCGGCAAACAGCTGCGCGCGCTCGGTGAACTGCCACTGCGCGCCGCCGATGTCATAGTTGAGCCACAGCACCACGCCGAGCGCGAAGTCGATCAGCGTGGCCGCCAGCGCGATGGTGCGCGCGGCTTTTGCCTCGACCTTCAGGCAGGCCACCGCGCCGACCAGCGGCACCAGCAGCATCGTCGAAAGGATCGGAAAGCCGCTCATCGTGCAATCACCCAGCTGACCGCGCCGACAAGGCCGACGAGCATGACCAGCGCATAGCTGTAGAGATACCCCGACTGGAGCTTGGTCGCCGCCCGGCTGCCCTGCGCCACGACCCAGGCCGCGCCGTTCGGGCCGAACCGGTCGATGATGCCGATGTCCCCGATCTTCCAGAACTGGCGGCCCAGCCAGAACGCGGGCCGCACGAACAGGACGTCGTACAACTCGTCGAAGTACCATTTGTTGAGCAGGAACCGGTAGAGCACACCGAACTGATCGACGAACGCCGCCGGGAAGCCCGGGTTGCGGATGTACGAATACCACGCGATGAACAGGCCGGTCAGCATCACGATCGTGGGCGCAAGGCTCCACGCGCCGATATGTTCGGCGGCCTCGATCAGGTGGGTATCGACCACCACCGCGCCCTTCCAGAATTCGGTCGCGCCCTCCAGCCCGACGAAATGCGGCGCAAAGACATAGCCGGCCAGCACCGCGCCCAGCGACAGCACGCCCAGCGGGATCATCATCGAGATCGGGCTTTCATGCGGATGGTAACCGGCAGTGCCATCGCCGTGCGCATGGTTGGCATGGGTATGGTCGTCGTGCGCATGATCGTCGTGGGCATGACTGTCGTGGCCATGCGCATCGTGGACCGCGTGCTGGATATGCTCCGACTGGTCCCAGCGCGGCTTGCCGAAGAATGTCAGGAACACCAGCCGCCACGAATAGAAGCTGGTCAGCAGCGCCGCGAAGACGCCCAGCGCCCAGGCAAAGCGGCCCATCTCGGTCCCGCTGGCAAACGCCGCCTCGAGGATCGCATCCTTGGAATAGAATCCGGCGAATCCGAAGATACCGGCAATGCCCACGCCGGTGATCGCCAGCGTGCCGGCGGTCATCGCCGCAAACGTCCACGGGATCTGCTTTCGCAGGCCGCCGTAGTACCGCATGTCCTGTTCATGGTGCATCGCGTGGATCACTGAGCCCGCGCCCAGGAACAGCAGCGCCTTGAAGAACGCGTGCGTGACCAAGTGGAACATCGCCGCGCCATAAGCGCCGACGCCCGCAGCAAAGAACATGTAGCCCAGCTGCGAACAGGTCGAATAGGCGATCACACGCTTGATGTCGGTCTGCGTGGTGCCAACGGTCGCGGCGAAGATGCAGGTGGCCGCGCCGATGAACGTCACGAACGACGACGCCGCCGGGCTCGCGTGGAACATCGGCGACAGCCGGCAGACCATGAACACGCCGGCGGTAACCATCGTCGCCGCGTGGATCAGCGCCGAGACCGGGGTCGGGCCTTCCATCGCGTCGGGCAGCCAGGTGTGCAGGCCCAGCTGCGCCGATTTGCCCATCGCGCCGATGAACAGCAGGATGCACAGCACCGTCATCGTGTCGAAGCGGTGGCCGAGGAAGCCGATGGTCGATCCGGCCATGCCCGGCGCGGCGTGGAGGATCTCGGGGATCGAAACCGTGCCGAACACCAGGAACGTGCCGAAAATGCCCATCATGAAGCCAAGATCGCCCACGCGGTTGACCACGAAGGCCTTGATCGCGGCAGCATTGGCCGAGGGTTTCTTGAACCAGAACCCGATCAGCAGGTACGAGGCGAGGCCCACCCCTTCCCAGCCGAAGAACATCTGGACGAGGTTGTCCGCCGTCACCAGCATCAGCATCGCGAACGTGAACAGCGAGAGGTAGGCGAAGAACCGGGGCTGGTCCGGGTCTTCGTCCATGTAACCCCAGCTGTAGAGGTGGACGAGCGCAGAGACGGTGGTGATCACCACCAGCATCACGGCGGTAAGCGTATCGACGCGCAGCGCCCAGTCGAATTCCAGCCCGCCCGAATGCACCCACTGCAGCACCGGCGTGACCGAAGCCTCGGCCGAACCGCCAATGAACTTCAGGAAGATCGGCCACGACAGCGCGCACGACAGGAACAGGGCGCCGGTGGTGATCGACTTGACCACGGTGTTGCCCAGCGCCCGGTTGCCCAGGCCGCCGACGATCGCCGCGAGCAGCGGCAGGAAGACGATGAAGAGGATCGGGTTCAAAGGATCAGCCCTTCATCCGGTTGACGTCATCGACCGCGATCGAGCCGCGACCACGGAAATAGATGACGAGGATGGCAAGCCCGATGGCCGCTTCGCCCGCCGCCACGGTCAGCACGAACATCGCGAAGATCTGGCCGGTGAGATCGTGCAGGAACGCGCTGAACGCGACCAGGTTGAGGTTCACGCTCAGCAGGATCAGCTCGATCGCCATCAGGATGACGATCACGTTCTTGCGGTTGAGAAAGATGCCGAGCACGCCCAGCACGAACAGGATCGAGCTGACGACGACATAGTGTTCGATGCCGATCATGCCGACCCACCTCCAGAAAAGCCCGCCCATCCTGAGCTTGTCGAAGGATTGTCCTTCAACTTGAGGACAGGCACATTGGGCACGGAGAAATGCAGTCCTTCGACAAGCTCAGGACGGTCGGATTTGGGGCAAAGGCGGGTCACAGCACCACCCCCTGCCCGACTTCGGGTTTGACGTTGCGCGTGGCCTCTTCCGGACGGCGCGCGTTCTGGCGTGACACGTTCTGGCCGCGCGTGTCGCTGCGCTGGCGGTGGGTCAGCACGATCGCGCCGATCATTGCCACCAGCAGGATGATACCCGACGCTTCGAACAGGAACAGGTACTTGCCGTACAGCAGCGCACCGATCGCCTCGATGTTCGACTGGCCCACACCGGTCATGGCCGCGCCATCGGGCGTGCCCAGCTTCATCGGGCCGGCGCTGCGCACGATGAGCCCGACGAACAGTTCGACGAACAGCACCACCGCCAGCAACAACCCCAGCGGGAAGTTCTTGACGAACCCGGCGCGCAGTTCGGCGAAATCGATGTCGAGCATCATCACCACGAACAGGAACAGCACGGCCACGGCACCCACATAGACGATCACCAGCAGCATCGCGATGAATTCAGCGCCCACCAGCACCATCAGGCCCGCCGCGTTGAAGAACGCCAGGATCAGCCACAGCACCGAATGCACCGGATTGCGCGCGAGGATGGTCACGGCGCCGGAGGCGATCACCATCGTGGCGAACAAGTAGAAGGCGAGTGTCTGGATCACAGCCAGGATCCTCCCCCAAACCCTGAACGAAACCCGACTATGCTGAGCTTGTCGAAGCACTGCTCTTTGCTTCGTGCATCAGCGCATGAGGCACCAAGCAAAGTGCAGCCCTTCGACAAGCTCAGGGAAGTCGGAGTAAGGGAAAATTGTGCCATATCTGCCGGAAAGTGCATCATCGCGCGGCCCCTAACGATACGGCGCATCGGCTTCAAGGTTCGCGGCGATCGCCCGCTCCCACTTGTCCCCGTTCGCGAGCAGCTTGGTCTTGTCGTAAAGCAGTTCCTCGCGCGTTTCGGTCGCGTATTCGAAGTTCGGCCCTTCGACGATGGCATCGACCGGGCAGGCTTCCTGGCAAAAGCCGCAGAAGATGCACTTGGTCATGTCGATGTCGTAGCGCGTGGTGCGGCGGCTGCCGTCGTCGCGTGGTTCGCTCTCGATGGTGATCGCCTGCGCCGGGCACACCGCCTCGCACAGCTTGCACGCGATGCAGCGTTCCTCGCCATTGGCATAGCGGCGCAGCGCGTGTTCGCCGCGGAAACGCGGCGACAGCGGGTTCTTCTCGAACGGATAGTTGATCGTCGCCTTGGCCTTGAAGAAATACTTCAGGGTGAGCCAGTGCGCCTTGAGGAATTCCCACAAGGTGAAGGACTTGACGAGCTGTCCGACGGTCATGCGAAGTGTCCGATAGCCATGAGGTAACCGCTGACGATGACGACCCACAGCAGCGAGAACGGCAGGAATATCTTCCAGCCCAGCCGCATCAGCTGGTCGTAACGGTAGCGCGGGACGGTCGCCTTCACCCAGCTGAAGATGAAGAAGAAGAACAGGATCTTGAGCAGCAGCCAGACGAAGCCGGGCACGATGTACATGAACGGCAGATCGAGCGGTGGCAGCCAGCCGCCCCAGAACAGCACCGCGTTCAGCGCGCACATCAGCAGCACGTTGGCATATTCGCCCAGCCAGTAGAGCGCAAAGCTCATCGAGCTGTATTCGGTCTGGTAACCGGCGACGAGCTCGCTTTCCGCCTCGGTCAGATCGAACGGCGCGCGCGCGGTTTCGGCCATGCCCGAGATCAGGAACAGCACCCACATCGGGAACAGCAGCGGGTTGGCGACGAAGCCGTTGATCAGCCCGAACACATGGCCCTTCTGCGCCATGACGATGCCGTTCATGTTGAACGTGCCCGCCCACAGCACCACGCAGATCAGGATGAACCCGATCGAGACTTCATACGAAATCATCTGCGCAGCGGCGCGCATCGCACTGAAAAACGGATATTTCGAGTTCGATGCCCAACCGGCGATGACCACGCCGTAAACGCCCAGCGACGACATCGCGAGGACATAGAGCAGCCCGACATTGATGTCCGCCAGCACCGCGCCCGAATTGAACGGGATCACCGCCCACGCCATCAGCGCGACGGTAAAGGTGATGATCGGCGCAATCAGGAACAGCGCCTTGTTCGATGCCGACGGGACGATGGTTTCCTGCAGGAACACCTTCAGGCCATCGGCAAACGACTGCAGCAGCCCGAACGGCCCGACCACGTTGGGCCCCTTGCGCAACGCCATCGCCGCCCAGATCTTGCGATCGGCATAGATGATCATCGCCACGCCCAGCATCAGCGGCAGCGCGATCAGCAGGATGCCCGCCAAAGTGGCAAGGCCCCAGGCCCATTCGTAGGACAGGCCCCAGGTCTGGAAGGTCTGGGTCATTCCGCGGCCTCCGCGAAGTCTTCGCCGTGGATCAGTTCGGCCGAGCAGCGTTGCATCGTCGGGCTGGCCCGGCAGATGGCGTTGGTGAGGTAGTGGTCCTTGATCGGGTAGCCGATCGCGCCTTCCGCCATCCCACTGCTTGCAGAAGGCAGCGCGCCGTAATCGGCCAGCGCTTCCACGCCGAGCGCCGGAACCGCCGCGATCATCGCCGACCGCAACGCCGCGAACGTGTCGAACCCGACCGACACGCCCAGCGCATCGGCCATCGCGCGCAGGATCGTCCAGTCCTCGCGCGCGTCGCCGGGCGCGAACACGGCTTTCTCGCCGAACTGCACGCGGCCTTCGGTGTTGACGTAAGTGCCCGCCTTCTCGGTGAAAGCGGCGCCCGGCAGGATGACGTCGGCGGCGTGCGCGCCCTTGTCGCCGTGATGGCCGATATAGACGATCATGCTGTCAGCGAACTTGGTGTAATCGACTTCGTCCGCGCCGAGCGATAGCAGCAGCCTGGGCCGTGCCGCCGCGATATCGGCAATGCCGCCGCCTTGCGCATAGCCGAGCATCAGCCCGCCCATGCGGCTGGCCGCCATGTGCAGCACGTTGAAGCCATTCCAGCCGTCTCGAACGAGGTTCCACTCCGCCGCCAGCCCGAGCAGCGGCCCGAGCGCACCCTTGGCCAGCCCGCCGCCGCCCAGCACGATCGCAGGCTTGCTCGCCTTGGCCATAGCCTCGCCCACCGCGTCGGGCAGGCTGGCGAGCATCGCAGCATCGTCGCCAAGGAAAGTGGCGGGATAGGTCGTGTCCCAGTGCGTGCCGACCACGAACACTTTCGCGCCGCGCTTCACCGCCTTGCGGATACGCACGTTGACCAGCGGGGCCTCGTCGCGCAGCTGGCTGCCGACGATCAGGATGCAGTCCGCCTCCTCGATCCCGGCGAACGTGGTGTTGAACGCCACCGCCGCGAGGTTGCCGACGTCATAGCTCAGCCCGGTCTGCCGTCCTTCGAGCAGCGTCGAGCCCAGTGCGCCGACCAGCGCCCTGGCGGCGTACATCGTCTCGCAATCGACCAGATCGCCCGCAATCGCGGCAATGCTCGATCCCGGTGCGATGGTCGCGATGGCAGCGAATGCCTCGTCCCACGTCGCCGCGACCAGCTTGCCGTCACGCCGCAGCCATGGCTTGTCGAGCCGACGACGGGTCAGCCCGTCAACGCAGTGGCGTGCCTTGTCCGACAGCCATTCCTCGTTCACGTCGTCGTTCACACGCGGCAGGATGCGCAGCACTTCGCGACCCCGGCTGTCGATGCGGATGTTCGCGCCGACCGCGTCGGACACGTCGATGCCCAGCGTCTTCTTCAGTTCCCACGGCCGCGCCTCGAACGCATAAGGCTTCGAGGTCAGCGCGCCGACCGGGCACAGATCGACCACGTTGGCCGACAGCTCGTGCTTCGCGGCTTTTTCCAGATAGGTCGTGATCTGCATGTTCTCGCCGCGATACAGCGCGCCGATCTCGTCCACGCCGGCGACTTCTTCCGAGAAGCGCACGCAGCGGGTGCAGTGGATGCAGCGCGTCATCGTGGTCTTGATCAGCGGGCCCATGTACTTTTCGGTCACCGCGCGCTTGTGCTCGTGATAGCGCGTGGCGCCCCGGCCATAGGCGACCGACTGGTCCTGCAGATCGCACTCGCCGCCCTGATCGCAGATCGGGCAGTCGAGCGGGTGGTTGATGAGCAGGAACTCCATCACCCCTTCGCGCGCTTTCCGCACCATCTCGCTGTCGGTGCGGATTTCCTGCCCTTCGCTGGCGGGCAGCGCGCACGACGCCTGCGGCTTGGGCGGCCCGGGCTTCACCTCGACCAGGCACATCCGGCAATTGCCCGCGATGGACAGCCGCTCGTGATAGCAGAAGCGCGGGATTTCCTTCCCCGCCAACTCGCACGCCTGCAAGACGGTGACGCCTGCGGGGACTTCCAGCTCTACGCCGTCGACTTTGAGTTTAGGCATTGCCGTCCTCTTTCGCGGGGCGGACGCCCATTGCCAATGACATTGCCATGTTCGGGTTTTGCGGATTAACCGTAACCGTTTGGCGTGAAGGACTGATCACAAGGTCCATATCCTCCATCGGGATCGCCCCGAGCAAGGCCTGATCTCCCAGCACCAGCGCACCAACCATGCACTGACGATTGGCAAAGCGCACGCGGATCGGGCCGACATAGTCCACCATCTGGCTTGCACCATTGGCCACGGTCACTTCGCGGCGATCAAGCACCGGCAGCTTGAGTTGATTGGCGACATGCTGCGGAATGCACAGATGCACCGCCCCGCTATCGACCAGCGCATTGACCGTCATCGGCAGCAAATCGTCCTGCCGGGCATTGGCGAGTTCGATGTCGGTGAGGATGATACCCATGGCTCAGCCCTTCCCCGCCAGCTTGCGCGCCGGCAGCACGGTGACGCCCGCGGAGACTTCCAGCTCTACGCCATCGACTTTGAGTTTAGGCATTATCAAAACCGCCGTTGACGTAGCCGTAGGTGAAGATTGAAGCGACGAGCAGAACAAACGCGACGATGCAGCCGACCTGGACTGACCAGGGCAGAAAGCTGAATAGGAGATCAGAAAAGAGGTCGGACATAGATCGTCCACTCCACTAGCCCTCACGCGTTCGTCATGCTGAACTTGTTTCAGCATCCATCGTGCCGCCCGCCCGTAAGCCTGCGTGAACAGCACGACTGTGCCGTTGCGCTGCCCAACAACGCTCCGGCGCTTGGGGAGAAATGGATCCTGAAACAAGTTCAGGATGACGGGTGTGTGGGGGGCAAGCCTCACTCCCCTGACTCCCCTGCTTCGTCGCCCCGGACTTGATCCGGGGCTGGGCTGGCTGTTGCGGAGTGGGCTGTCGTCGCAAATTCGCGGAAGAAAGAAAAGCCCAGCCCCGGCCTTCGCCGGGGTGACGGTGGTGGTGGGGGACAGGGTGTGGCTCACTCCGCCGCCTCCCGCACGTTCTCCGCAATCCGCCGCTCAAGCTCCGGCCGGAAGTGCTTGATCAGGCCCTGGATCGGCCAGGCGGCCGCATCGCCCAGTGCGCAGATGGTGTGGCCTTCGACTTGCTTGGTCACTTGCTGCAACAGGTCGATTTCCGAGATGTCGGCGTCGCCGGTGCGCAGGCGTTCCATCACGCGGTACATCCAGCCGGTGCCTTCGCGGCACGGGGTGCACTGGCCGCAGCTTTCGTGCATGTAGAAATGCGACAGGCGGCTGATCGCGCGGACGATGTCGGTCGACTTGTCCATCACGATGATCGCGGCGGTGCCCAGGCCCGAGCCGACTTCCTTGCAGCCGTCGAAGTCCATCGGCACGTCCATCATCATCGCGCCGGGCACGAGCGGTACCGACGATCCGCCGGGGATCACCGCGAGCAGGTTGTCCCACCCGCCGCGAATGCCGCCGCAGTGCTTTTCGATCAGTTCGCGGAACGGCACGCCCATCACATCTTCCACCACGCACGGCTTTTCGACGTGACCGCTGATCTGGAACAGCTTGGTGCCCTTGTTGTTGTCGCGTCCGAAGCTGGAGAACCACGATGCGCCGCGCCGCAGGATCGTGGGCGCGACCGCGATGGATTCCACGTTGTTGACCGTGGTCGGGCAGCCATAAAGCCCCGCGCCCGCCGGGAACGGGGGCTTCAGGCGTGGCTGGCCTTTCTTGCCTTCGAGGCTTTCGATCATCGCGGTTTCTTCGCCGCAGATGTAGGCGCCTGCACCGCGATGGACGAACACGTCGAAATCATAGCCCGATCCGCAGGCGTTCTTCCCCAGGAACCCGGCGTCATACGCCTCGGCCACGGCGGCGAACAGCGTCTCGGCCTCGCGGATATATTCGCCGCGAATGTAGATGTAGGCGGCGCGCGCACGCATCGCATAGCCGGCGACCAGCGCGCCCTCGATCAGCT
This sequence comes from Novosphingobium lentum NBRC 107847, assembly GCF_001590965.1. GTDB lineage: Bacteria > Pseudomonadota > Alphaproteobacteria > Sphingomonadales > Sphingomonadaceae > Novosphingobium > Novosphingobium lentum. The sequence continues at coordinate 24,140 of NZ_BCTW01000026.1, read as the reverse complement.
TGTGCGGATCGTGGCGGATGATCTCGCGGTCCTTACACGAACCGGGCTCGGATTCATCGGCGTTGATGACGAGGAAGCTGGGACGGCCGTCCTTGCTCTCTTTGGGCATGAACGACCATTTCATGCCGGTGGGGAAGCCCGCACCGCCGCGACCGCGCAGACCCGACGCCTTGATCTCCTCGATGATCGCGTCCTGGCCGCGCGCCATCAGCGCCTTGGTATCGTCCCAATCGCCCCGGCCTTGCGCCGCTTTCAGGTTCCACGGCTGGTAGCCGTAGAGGTTGGTGAAGATGCGGTCCTTGTCAGCGAGGCTCACTTGATGCCTCCATTCACCAACATCCGCTCATGCTGAGCTTGTGGAAGCACGCACGCGGCAGAAGTATCCGGGACGATAGCCAGCGCACGGCCTTCGACAGGCTCAGGCTGAGCAGGGTGGGGAGTCAGTTTCATCACCACTCACCCCGGTAATCGTGGTTTTCACCGACCATGGCGACCAGCGTCGTCGGTCCGCCGAGCGGCTCCACGGTGTGACGGCCCGGCAACTGCGTGCCCGCCTTGGGCGTTTCACCCTTGGCCAGCGCATCTAGCACGGAGTCGAGGCTGGCCGGCGTCAAGTCCTCGTAGTTGTCGTCGTTGATCTGCACCATCGGCGCGGAGCTGCAGTTGCCCATGCATTCGACCTCGGTCAGCGTCCACAGGCCGTCCGCCGTGGTGTGGCCCTTGGCCATGCCGCGCTTCTTGCACGCGGCCATGATGTCGTCGCTGCCGCGCAACATGCACGGCGTGGTGCCACAGACCTGCACGTGGAAGCGGCCGACCGGCTGGATGTTGTACATCGTATAGAACGTGGCGACTTCGAGCACGCGGATCACCGGCATGTCGAGTTCGCGCGCGACGTGTTCCATCACCGGGATCGGCAACCAGCCCTGGGTGTTCTCGTCCGCGCCGACCTGCCGCTGGGCCAGGTCGAGCAGCGGCATCACCGCCGAACGCTGACGCCCGGGGGGATAGCGGCCGATGATCTCGGCGACTTTCTTCGTGTTCTCGTCGGTCCACGCGAAGCTGCCCCAGCGGGCGCGCAGATCGGGGGTGTCGGGTGAGATATGGCGATCAGCCATTGCGGCCTCCGGAACGGCGGTGGCGCCGCTCGTTGATGAACATGTAGAGTTCGAACCCGCCGATCGAGGTGATCATCATCGGCAGCCAGTCGGGCGCATCGGCCCCGGCAAAGCGCGACAGGAAGAAGATGACGGCGAGGATGAAGCCCGTGGCGCAGGCCAGCACATCGAGCCGTTCAAGCGGACTGAGCATCAGCGGACAAACTCCACGCGAGAGCACTTGTCGCCCTCGAAGCTGTAGATGGACATCACCTCGAACGGCTCCGCGCTGGCGGAGCGGAACACGCGTTCGTGCAGTACGGCGTAACCGCCCAACTGGTAGCCGGTGACGATGTCGGCACGGTTTTCGGGGAATTCCGCAAACATCGCTTTCAGCCCGGCGCGCGTACCTTCGCGGCCTTCGCGCACCACCGCGCCGCGATAGCCCGCCTCGCAGGCATCGTCGGTCATCAGCGCGACATAGGCGTCGGCATCCTGCGCGTTGTAGTGCGCAATCATCTGGGTCGCGATGGCGAGGTTGCTCACCGATCACACTCCCCGAACACAATATCCAGCGCGCCGAGAATCGCGGTGGCGTCGGGCAACATGTGGCCGCGGCTCATGAAGTCCATGGCCTGCAAGTGCGAAAACGCAGTCGGGCGGATCTTGCAGCGGTAAGGCTTGTTGCTGCCGTCGCTGACGAGGTACACGCCGAATTCGCCCTTGGGGCTTTCGGTGCCGACATAGACTTCGCCCGCAGGCACGTGGAAGCCTTCCGTATAGAGCTTGAAGTGGTGGATCAGCGCTTCCATCGAGCTTTTCATCTCGGCGCGCTTGGGCGGCACCACCTTGCGATCGTCCGACGCGATCGGACCTTCGGGCATTTCGGCCAGGCACTGCTTCATGATCTTGGCCGACTGGCGCACTTCCTCGACGCGGACCATGAACCGGTCATAGCAATCGCCGCGCGTGCCCACCGGGATCTCGAAATCCATGCGGTCATAGACGTCGTAAGGCTGCGATTTGCGCAAGTCCCACGCGATGCCGGACCCCCGGATCATCGGGCCGGAAAAGCCCCAGCGCACCGCGTCGTCCTTGGATACGGTGGCGATGTCGACGTTGCGCTGCTTGAAGATGCGGTTGTCGACCACCAGGCTCATCGCGTCGTTGAACAGCGTCGGCAGGCGGGTGTCGAGCCATTCGCCGATGTCGACCAGCAGCTTCAGCGGCACGTCCTGGTGCACGCCGCCGGGGCGGAACCATGCCGAATGCATCCGCGCGCCCGATGCCCGCTCGAAGAAGTTGAGGCAGTCCTCGCGCACTTCGAACATCCACAGGTTCGGCGTCATCGCGCCCACGTCCATGACGTGCGACCCGAGGTTGAGCATGTGGTTGCAGATGCGCGTCAGTTCGGCGAACAGCACGCGCAAGTACTGCGCGCGCAGCGGCACCTCGATGTTCAGCAGCTTCTCGATGGCGAGCACGTAGGAGTGCTCCATCGCCAGCGGCGAGCAGTAATCAAGCCGGTCGAAGTACGGCAGCGCCTGCAAATAGGTCTTGTGCTCGATCAGCTTTTCGGTGCCGCGATGGAGCAGGCCGACGTGCGGATCGATCCGCTCGATGATCTCGCCGTCCAGCTCCATCACCATGCGCAGCACGCCGTGCGCGGCGGGGTGCTGCGGGCCGAAGTTGATCGTGTAGTTGCTGATGACCTCGTCGCCGGTGGTGGGCGACTGTTCGGCTACGAAGCTGCTCATGCCTTGTCCCCCGCCTTCTCATCGCCGGGCAGGACATAGTCCGCGCCTTCCCACGGGCTCATGAAATCGAACTGGCGCAAGTCCTGCGCCAGCTCGACCGGCTCGTAGACCACGCGCTTGTCTTCCTCGGAGTAGCGCAGCTCGACATAGCCGGTCAGCGGGAAGTCCTTGCGGAACGGGTGCCCCTGGAAGCCATAGTCGGTGAGGATGCGGCGCAAGTCCGGGTTGCCGGCAAACAGCACGCCGTACATGTCATAAACTTCGCGCTCGAGCCAGCCGGCGACCGGCCACAGCGTGGTCACGGTGGGCACCGGCGTCGCCTCGTCGGTGGTGACCTTGACGATGATGCGTTGGTTTTTGGTCAGGCTCAGCAGGCAGTAGACCACCTCGAACCGCTCGGGACGGCTGGGGTAATCGACGCCCGCGATTTCCATGAGCTGCTGGTAGGCGTGCTCGTCACGCAACAGGCGCAGCGCATCCTCGATCCGGTCGCGCGCCACGGTCAGCACGATCTCGCCGTGCTCTTCCTTCGCGGCCACCAGCATCGCGCCGAGCGCGGCGGACAGGGCATCGGCCACGCCCTCGCTGGAGGTGATCTTGGGTGCGGGGTGGAGGACGGTCATGCCAGGCTCCAACCGTTGCGAGCGGCCTTCGACAGGCTCAGGCTGAGCGGGGTTTGGGTATGCCGCACACACGACACCCGCTCATGCTGAGCCTGTCGAAGCACGCGCGCTGACACTGCCCCGCTCACCGTTCAATCGTCCCGACGCGGCGGATCTTGCGCTGCAATTGCATCACACCATACAGCAGCGCCTCGGCGGTGGGCGGGCAGCCGGGGACGTAGATGTCCACCGGCACGATCCGGTCGCAGCCGCGCACGACGCTGTAGCTGTAGTGGTAGTAACCGCCGCCGTTGGCGCACGAACCCATGCTGATCACGTACTTTGGGTCCGACATCTGGTCGTAGACCTTGCGCAGTGCCGGCGCCATCTTGTTGCACAGCGTGCCCGCCACGATCATCACGTCGGACTGGCGCGGGGACGCGCGTGGGGCGACGCCGAAGCGTTCCATGTCATAACGCGGCATGTTGACGTGGATCATCTCGACCGCGCAGCAGGCGAGGCCGAAGGTCATCCACCACAGGCTGCCGGTACGCGCCCACTGGAACAGGTCCTCGGTCGAGGCGACGAGGAACCCCTTGTCGTGCACCTCGGCGTTGAGGTCGTTGAAGAAGGCCTGGTCCGGCTGAACGACCGGAGAACCTGCTGGCCCGGTCACGGGGGCTGTCACGATGGTGCTCATTCCCAGTCCAGCGCCCCTTTCTTCCAGGCATAGGCAAAGCCGATCGCCAGTTCCGCGAGGAATACCATCATCGTCGCCCAGCCCGACCAGCCGGTATCCTTGAGGCTGACTGCCCACGGAAACAGGAACGCGGCCTCGAGATCGAAGATGATGAACAGGATCGCGACGAGGTAGAACCGCACGTCGAACTGGCTGCGCGGGTCCTCGAACGCGGGAAAGCCGCACTCGTACTCGCTGTTCTTCTCGGCATTGGGATTGTGCGCGCCGGTCAGGCGCGCAACGCCCATCGGCAGGAATACGAACGCCGACGACAGCGCGAGCGCAATCCCGAGAAAGATCAGGATCGGCAGGTATTGGGACAGATCGACCAAAGGGCTGACTCGCATGGCTAGCGTTGCCCCGCGCCCTAGTGCCCGCACGGCCATGGCGCAAGTGGGGGGTGTGACGGATAGCCCCAGTTTCGCGCGTTTGGCGAGCAAAAATGTTGCGGTGCAGCGTTTCGGGAGGACGGGCCCGTGCCACGCGCCTGCCAGTGGATCGAAATCTACCCGGTGGGCCGCCCCATCGCCTTGGCGATCGCCTTCGCAGCGGCCTTGCCATACGGCGGCTTGATCCCCGCCATACCGGCGATGTCGAGCCCCGGCTGGCGATAGACGGCGCGCGCGTGGCTGAACGTCCTGAACCCCTCGACGCCATGATAGCTGCCCATCCCCGAAGGCCCGACGCCGCCGAACGGCAGGTCGTCCATCGAGATGTGGAACAACACGTCGTTGATCGTCACCCCGCCCGACAGCGTGCGCGACAGCACACGCTCCTGCTCGGCGCGATCCTGGCCGAACCAGTACAATCCCAGCGGGCGATCATGCGCGTTGACGTAGTCGATTGCCTCGTCGATCGAGCGGTAGGTCTTGACCGGCAGCACCGGCCCGAAGATCTCGTCCTGCATCGCCTTCATGTCAGCGGTCACGTTGCGCAGGATCGTCAGCGGCAGCTTGTTGCCGTTGGTGCCGGTGAAATCCTCTCCGGCGGGATTGACCTCGATCACCTCGGCGCCCTTGGCCCGCGCGTCCTCCACAATATCGACCAGCCGGTCGCGGTGGCGGCGGTTGATGACCGAGGCATAGTCGTCGTTCGCCAGCAGTGTGGGATACATTGCGGTCACGCCCGCAGTGACCGCCGCGATCGCCTGATCCTCCAGCGCCTCGGGCACCAGCATGTAGTCGGGCGCGAGGCAGATCTGACCGGCGTTGAGCATCTTGCCCAGCGCGATCCGCTCCCCGGCGCGCGCGATGTCGGCACCCGCCCCGATAATCGCGGGCGACTTGCCGCCCAGTTCCAGCGTCACCGGCACCAGGTTGTCGGCCGCAGCATGAAGCACGTGCCGCCCGACCGAGGTCGCGCCGGTGAACAGCAGGTGATCGAACGGCAGCGCGCAGAAATCCTGCCCGGTTTGCGGCCCGCCGGTGATCACCGCCACTTCGTCCTCGGCGAAATGGCGGGCGAACAGCTCAGCCATCAGCGCCGACGTGCGCTCGGTGTATTCGGATGGCTTGATCATCGCGCGGTTGCCCGCCGCCAGCGCTTGCGCCAGCGGCCCGAACGAGAGCATCACGGGGAAATTCCACGGGCTGACAATGCCGACCACGCCCTTGGGCTCGTAGCGGACAGATGCCTTGCCGCCGAGCAGGCCGAGCGGGAAGATCGTGCGGCGGCGGTCGGATTTTGCCCATTGGCTCAGGTGCTTGCGGCAGTAATCGAGCAGACCGAGCGAAGGCAGGATATCGACGATCATCGACTGGTCGCGGCTGCGGTGCCCGAAGTCAGCGCTCATCGCGGCGGCAAGCTGCTCGGCATTGTCCTTGAGCAACCGCGAGCACCGGTCGAGCCGGTCGCGCCGCAGCGCCAGCGGCTCTGGCCGCGCGGCGGTGAAGACGCTGCGCTGCCGCTCGAGCACGGCCAGCATCGCGGCGTTGTCGGTGTCCTGCATGGTATCGTTATCCTCACCCGAAGTCTTGTCGCCCGACAGCACGTCCGTTCACCCGAATCCCTGCAACAGGAACAGCGGCCACGCCGCCACCGCGATGCACGTGCCCAGCGGCAGCGCGGTGTCCGCCGCCACTTCGCGCCCATCGACCTTGCGTCCCGCCAGCATCAGCGCGATCGCACCGACAATGCCGATGATGCTCGCACCCAGCAGCACCTCGACCACGCCGAGCGGACCCAGCCACAGGCCTACCGCGCCCATCAGCGGCGGATCGCCCTGCCCCATCCCGTCGCGCCCGCGCGAGCGGCGATAGATCGCCGCGACCAGCGCCAGCATGGCATAGCCGATCGCCCCGCCGCCCAGCGCCACCGCCAGTGTCCCGGGATCGTGGCTGCGCACGATCGCCGCGACCAGTCCGCTGCCCGCCAGCACCGCCGTCAACCGCGTGGGCAGCCACAAGTGTCGCGCATCGAGCAGTGCCAGCAGGAGCAGCTGCCAGCCCATGACCATCGCCGCCAATCCCGTCATGCCATCGCTTACGGCCAGCAGCGCGGCTAGCGCGATGCCTGCACCGGCCAGTTCGCAAACCAGCTGCCAGCGCCCGATCGGGGCGGCGCAAGTCCGGCATTTCCCGCGTTGCGCGATGTACGATACGATCGGGACAAGCTCGCGAAAGGTCAGGCGCCTGCCGCAGGAATCGCAGGCCGAACAGCCCGACACGATCGACCGCCCCTCGGGCATCCGCACCAGCGCGGTGTTGATGAAGCTGCCCACGGTTGCGCCGACGATCGCCGCCAATGGCAGCGCCACGGCAACAGGGAGGACGACGATGGTGTCTTCGTGCATCGTGCGGACGGCCCCCTTCCCCTTGGACTTCTGGCGAATTGCATTTGCTGCAGTGCAGCAGTATGGCGACGCCCAATTCCGACCTACCCCGATCCGAGTCCTCAGGAAAGCGCGTCTGTCATGGCCCAGTTCTCTGCAACCGATCCCGTCGTCATTCTGTCTTACGCCCGCACCCCGATGGGCGCGATGCAAGGCGTGTTCGCCGATGTCGCGGCAACCGACCTGGGTGCGACCGCAGTGCGCGCTGCGGTGGAACGCGCGGGCATCAACGGCGCGGACATCGATCGGCTGTACATGGGCTGCGTGCTGCCCGCCGGGCTGGGCCAGGCGCCCGCACGCCAGGCCGCAATCAAGGCCGGCCTGCCCAAGTCGGTGCAGGCGACCACGGTCAACAAGGTCTGCGGATCGGGCATGCAGACGGTGATCATGGGCGCCGAGGCGCTCGCCAGCGGCACGGTCGACCTGATCGTCGCGGGCGGCATGGAAAGCATGACCAACGCACCCTACGTGCTCAAGAAGCACCGCTCGGGCGCGCGCATCGGGCACGACACCGCGTACGACCACATGTTCCTCGACGGGCTGGAAGATGCCTACGAACCCGGCCGCGCGATGGGCACGTTCGCGCAGGAAACCGCCGATGCCTATCAGTTGACGCGCGCTGCGCAGGACGACTATTCGATCGAATCGCTGCGCCGCGCGCAAGCCGCCATCGCCGACGGTGCTTTCCTCGGGGAAATCACCCCGGTCACGGTCAAGGGCCGCGGCGGCGACACCGTGGTCGATACCGACGAACAGCCCGGCAAGGGCCGCCCCGACAAGATCCCCACGCTCAAGCCCGCCTTCGCCAAGGACGGCACGATCACCGCCGCGACCTCCAGCTCGATCTCCGACGGCGCCGCCGCGCTGGTGCTCACGCGCCAGAGCGAAGCGACGCGGATGGGCGCCAGCCCGGTCGCACGGATCGTGGCGATGGCCGCGCACGCGCAGGAGCCCAAGGATTTCACGATCGCTCCGGTCGGTGCGATCACCAAGCTGCTCGACCGCGCGGGCTGGACGATCGGCGATGTCGACCTGTTCGAGGTGAACGAGGCATTCGCCTGCGTCGCCATGTTCGCGATGCACGATCTGGGCATCCCGCACGAGAAAATCAACGTCCACGGTGGCGCCACCGCGCTGGGCCACCCGATCGGCGCCAGCGGCGCGCGCATCATCACCACGCTGATCGCCGCGCTGAAGCGCCACGGCAAGACCAAGGGCGTCGCCAGCCTGTGCATCGGCGGCGGCGAGGCCACGGCCATCGCGCTCGAACTGGTCTGAAGCGGCTGATCCCCTCCCGGCTGCGGGAGGGGAACAGGTGCTACGGCGCGCCCGCGCCCCACACTGCCGGGGCTGGAATATAGCCTGCGCGGCCATCGATATCGAACCGGCACCAGCCGGGCGAGCAATCGCCCAGCTTGCCGATCACGCCCGGCGCCACCCGCCACAGCAATTGGCCCGAACCATCATTCGCCTCGCGCATGGCAGTAACCTGCCCGCGCACGATCCCGGTGTGCGTCCGCGCCAGGAAGCGCGCCAGCATCCAGCCGCGCGCGCCGTCGGGGTCTTCGACCAGCCGCCAGCCGCCCATCACGCGCAGCACCTTGAGCGGCAACGCCTTGCGCCTGTAGATCCAGTTGATGCGGTATTCGAGACCCGGGCCGACGCGCATGTTCGACTCGTCCTTGCGCAGCGACACCCAGTACGGCACATCGGCAGCGCGCGCCGGCGCCGGCACGATGGCCGACGAGACCAGCATCGCCGCTGCGGCCAACACGACCGGCAGGGGGAATTTCCCCTTCAGCACAACGGTTTTCCCCTTGAAAAATGCAACTTGTCGCTCGATCCCTACAGGATCGTCCCGCGATAGGAAACCGCGCGCTTGACCCGCGCCCGCCCGACCGCCTAGCTGGAAACTCATTTTCCGAGCTGGAAACAATGCCGAACCAGACGCCCGTCTCCGCCACCCCGACTGGCAGCCAGACCGATCGCCGGCCGACCCGGCGGATCGAGGGCAAGCCGGCGGTCATCGTCACCCGGCGCCTGCTTCCCGTCACCGAACGGCGAATGGACGAACTGTTCACCGTCTCGCTCAACGCCAGCGATGCGCCGATGAACCGCCAGCAGTTGATCGCGGCGATGCAGCGGTGCGACGTGCTGGTCCCGACCGTGACCGATCGCATCGATGCCGAAATGATCGCGGCGGCAGGCGACCGGCTGCGGCTGATCGCCAGCTTCGGCGCGGGGATCGAACATATCGACCTGGCCGCCGCGCGCGCGCGCAAGATCATCGTCACCAACACCCCCGGCGTGTTCACCGACGATACCGCCGACATGACCATGGCGCTGATCCTGGCGGTGCCGCGCCGGTTCCTGGAAGGCGGGCGCGTGATCCGCGACGGCGAATGGCAGGGTTGGGCACCGGCGACGATGCTGGGCCACCGCATCGGCGGCAAGCTGCTGGGCATCGTCGGCATGGGCCGCATCGGGCAGGCTGTCGCCCACCGCGCCCGCGCGTTCGGCCTGCAGATCGCCTACCACAATCGCCACCGCCTGCCCGAAGCGCTGGAGAACATGCTGGGCGCCCGCTACGAGCCCGATCTCGACCAGCTGCTGCGCGATGCCGATATCCTGACGCTGCACTGCCCCGCCACGCCCGAAACGCACAACCTGCTCGATGCCCGGCGGATCGGGCTGATGAAGCGCGACGCCTATCTGGTGAACACCGCGCGCGGCGAACTGATCGAGGAACAGGCGCTGATTGCGGCATTGTCCGAAGACCGTCTCGGCGGCGCCGGGCTCGATGTCTATTCCACCGAACCGGCGATCGACCCGCGCCTGCTCGCCCTGCCCAACGTCGCGTTGCTGCCGCACATGGGCAGCGCCACGTTCGAAGGGCGCGAGGCTTCGGGCGAACGCGTGATCGCCAACATCCGCTTCTGGGCCGACGGCCACCGCCCGCCCGATCAGGTGCTCGAAGGCTGGGCCTGACCGCCGTCGGACAAGCGCCGGATCGCTCCCGATAACGCCGTTCTTGTCTTGGCAACGATTGTTGCGTTAAACGCGGCGCAGAGGGTCGAGCGCCCGCACGGGCGCGCACGGAGGGGGTAACATGCGGAAATATCTGGCAGCCGCGCTGGCGGCGGTGGCGCTTGCCGCGCCTGCGCTGGCGTTCGCCCAGGTCGATACCGGCGTCGATGCCGCCTCTGCCGCCGACGCGGTCGACAGCGGCGATACCGCCTGGATCCTGATGTCGTCCGCACTGGTGCTGCTGATGGCGATGCCGGGGCTGACGCTGTTCTACGGCGGGCTGGTCCGTGCCAAAAGCTTCCTGTCGGTGCTGGTGCAGGTCGGCGCGATCGCCGCGGTGGTGTCGCTGCTGTGGGTGATCGTGGGCTACACGCTGGCGTTCGGAGAGGTCCATGGCGGCTGGCTCGGCTCGGGCAACGCGTGGATGCTGCTGAATCTTGGCAACGTGCGCGGCGAATCCGCCATTCCCGAAAGCGCCTTCGCACTGTTCCAGATGGCGTTTGCGCTGGTCACCCCGGCGCTGATGGTCGGCGCCTGGGTCGATCGCGCACGGTTCGGCTGGGTCGTGGCGTTCTGCGCCATCTGGAGCCTGGTGGTCTATGCGCCGGTGGCGCACTGGGTGTGGGGCGGCGGCTGGCTGGCGACCAAGCTGGGCACGCTCGATTTTGCCGGCGGCATCGTGGTGCACACCACGGCGGGCGTGTCCGCGCTGGTCGTCGCGCTGCTGCTGGGCAAGCGTGCCGGCTTTCCCAAAACGCTGATGCTGCCGCACAGCCCGGCGCTGACCATGGCGGGTGCCGCGCTGCTGTGGGTCGGCTGGTTCGGCTTCAACGGCGGGTCGGCGCTGGCCGCCAACGACGATGCTGCGTCCGCCATCATCAACACCCATGTCGCCGCCTGCGCCGCCGCACTGGCCTGGCTGCTGATCGAGAAATTCACCGTCGGCAAGCCGACCTCGATCGGGTTCGCCACCGGCGCGGTGGCCGGCCTCGCCACGATCACCCCGGCGGCGGGCTTCGTCTCGCCCGGCGCGGCGATGCTGTTCGGCGTGCTGGCGGCGTGCCTGTGCTACCCGATGATCCAACTGGTCAAGAAGCGCCTCGGCATCGACGATTCGCTCGACGTGTTCGCGGTCCACGGCGTGGGCGGCATGCTCGGCGCGATGCTGCTGGGCGTGTTCCTTTCGCCGAAACTCGGCGGCACCGGCTATGCAGAGGGGATGGGCATGGCGCGCCAGCTGATCGCGCAGGCCACCGGCGTCGGCGCGGTCGCGCTGTGGAGCGCGGTCGCCTCCGCGATCGTCGCGCTGATGGTCTCGATGGTCCTGCCGATGCGCGTCAGCGAAGACGATGAGCGCGAGGGGCTGGACTATGCCAGCCACGGCGAACGCGCGTGGGAATTCGACTGAGATTTGGTGAGCCAGCGCAATAGCTGGATCCCCAGCGAAGGCGGGGGTCTCAGGCCCTTGCTACACACCCGCCTGAGGTCCCCGCCTGCGCGGGGACACACTGCGGATCGCGCCTAATGCGCGGGGGGAGTGGCCGTTGCCCTGGCGCGGTGCTCGGCAACGCTTTCGTGCACATTGTCGGCGGCCTTGCCCACCGCGTTGGCCGCGCCGGTCGCGGCGTCGCCCAGTACATTGCCCACCTTGTGCGCGCCCTCGCCCACGGCCTTGCCAGCGTCGGTGGCGACGTCATCGACAGCGGCGCTGACTTTCCTGGCGCCGACATCGACCGCCGAACTCGCGCCCGTGGCGACATCGTCCTGCGCGGACTTGATTGTCTGGTCAGCGGCCTGCTGGGTCTTTTCCGAACAGCCTGCCAGCGCCAGCGGGGCGGCCACCAGCATCGACAGCAGCAAGAACATGGACTTGGTCGGCGTCATGGCGAACTCCTGATCGGCAGCTTGCAGTGAGTACCATCGCAGCGGCGCTTGGTTCCGCCGCCGGGCTTCAGTCGCCGGTGAGAATACGATCCACCAGTTCCTTCACCGTGGGGGTGAAGTTGTTGGAATAGAACGGGTCCTGCTTGAAGCGGTAGGCTGCGTGGCCGGCGAACATCAGGTTCTGATCGATATCGCCGCCATGCGCGATGTCCTGCAACGTTTTCTGGATGCAGAAGCTGCGTGGATCGGCCAGCCGCCCGGTGGTATAGTCATCGTGGTCCTTCCACGACGAGAACCCGCAGTGCGACAGGCAGCCCATGCAATCGGCCTGGTCCTTACGGATGATCTCGCGTTCTTCGGGCGCGACGAACACCACGGTATCGTCGGGCGTGCGGATCGCGCTGGTGAACCCGGCATTGGCCCAGCTGCGCGCGCGTTCGCGATCCTTGGGGGCGACCCAGAAGTTCTTGCCGCGCACGCCGACGTCGAGTTGCACGGTATGTTCGCCCGCCTCGACCCGCGAATACGGGATCTGCCGCTCGGACCGCGCCTCAAGGCTGCGCAGGAAAGGGTTGCGCACCGCCGAGGAATAGAACCCCGTCGGCGAAAAGCGGTGGAGCAGCACATCGCCCGGCTCGATCTCGCGCAGGGCATCCTTCCAGCCCATCGGGATCGGGCTTTCTTCGGTCAGCAGCGGCCGCGTGCCGAACTGGAAGGCGATGCTGCCCAACTCCGGATTGTCGATCCAGTTGTTCCATTCGCGCAGGAACCACACGCCGCCGGCCATGATGATCGGCACGTCGTCGGACACGCCTTCCTTGCGCATCGTGTCGCGCAACGCGGCGACACGCGGATAGGGATCTTCGGGCTTCAGCGGGTCTTCGGCATTCGACAGGCCGTTGTGCCCGCCTGCCAGCCACGGGTCTTCATAGACCACGGCGGCCATCAGGTGCGAAACCTTGTGATAGGCGCGCTTCCACAGCGCGCGGAAGGCGCGGGCGGACGAGATGATCGGCAGGTAGCTGACATTGAACCGCTCGGCGATTTCGCTCAGCTTGTAGGGCATGCCCGCCCCGCAGGTGACGCCGGTGACCATGCCGCGCGTCTTTTCCAGCACGCCTTCCAGCACTTGCTGCGCGCCGCCCATTTCCCACAACACGTTGATGTTGATCGCGCCGCGCATGTTATTGGGGCCGCCGGCGATGTCATAGGCGCGCTTGACCTGCTCGACCGCGCCGTCGATCGCGTAGCGGATCAGTTCTTCGTGGCGATCGCGCCGGGTCATGGCGGCATATTTCTGGGGAACGATCTTGCCCTCGGCGTCGTAGCTGTCGGCATTGACCGCGCTGACCGTGCCGATTCCGCCCGCAGCCGCCCACGCGCCCGAACTGGCGTGGTTGGTCGCCGCAACGCCCTTGCCGCCCTCCACCAGCGGCCAAACTTCGCGGCCACCGTAGAGGATCGGCTTCAAACCCTTGAACGCAGACATATCTTCCCCATCAGCGCGATGCGTCGCGCACGACCTGGCCATCCACAATCCGGCAAGGCCTGATGGCCGCCGGTTCGGGACGCGCACCGGCCACCCCGAATTGCGCATAGTAGCCGATGATTTCAGGCTTACGGCGAAATTCCGCCAAGTGAAAGCCCACCGCGTCGAATTCACAGAACAGCAAGGCCGGCGCAATCCCGTGGTGGTCGGTTGCGCGATCGAGATCGACCACGATGATCTGCCCGCCCGGTTTGAGCGCCGGCATCAGACGCCACAGGAACGCGTAAGGCTCGACCACCTCGTGGTACATGTGGACCAGAAAGATGCGGTCGAAACTGGCGGGCGGAAGACGCGGATCGTCGCCTGCACCCAGCTTGATCGAGACGTTGTCGAGCCGATCATGCTCGACCCGCGCGCCCAGCCGCTTGATCACGCCGGGATCGATATCCTGCGCCAGCACGCGGCCCCGCGCGCCGACGCGATCGGCCAGGCGCACGGTGTAATAGCCCTCGCCCGCGCCGATATCGGCCACCGACATGCCGGGGGCTATGTTGGCCAGGTCCATGACCGTGGCCGCCTCGCGCCGGTCGTCGCGTTCCTTCTCTGTGGAAAAACTGCTGGCGCCCAGCGCCGAAACCGGGCGGTGCGCGCGCGGAAACTCGCGGGCAGACGGCGCCCGGTCGGCGTCAGCCGACGGCTGGCACGCGGCCAGCGCACACAGCATCAGCATGGCTGAAATCGAGGCGAGCCATCGCCTCAATCGTCGTCCTCCACCGCCACCTTTTCACCGCTCACGCGCTGCGACAGCGCCGCCGCCATGAACGGATCGAGCGCACCGTCGAGCACTTCGCCGGGGTTGGTGGAAACCACCCCGGTGCGCAGATCCTTCACCTGCTGGTAGGGCTGGAGCACGTAGCTGCGGATCTGATGGCCCCAGCCGATCTCGGTCTTGGCCTGGTATTCGCCGCTCGACACCGCTTCGCGCTTGGCGAGTTCCGCCTCGTACATCCGCGCTTTCAGCATGTTCATCGCGGTCGCGCGGTTCTTGTGCTGCGAACGATCGTTCTGGCTGGCCACGACGATCCCGGTGGGCACATGGGTGATGCGCACCGCCGAGTCGGTGGTGTTCACGTGCTGCCCGCCCGCGCCAGAGGCACGGTAGGTGTCGATCTTGAGGTCGGACGGATTGATGTCGATGTCGATGTCGTCGTCGATCACCGGATAGACCCAGACGCTGGAAAAGCTGGTGTGGCGCCGCGCCGAGCTATCATACGGGCTGATCCGCACCAGCCGGTGCACACCGCTTTCGGTCTTGGCGTAACCATAGGCGTTCTCGCCCTTGATCAGCAGCGTGGCCGACTTGATCCCGGCCTGCTCGCCGCCGTGGTAATCGACGATATCGACCTTGTAGCCATGGCGTTCGCCCCAGCGCGCGTACATCCGCTGCAGCATTTCGGCCCAGTCCTGGCTCTCGGTGCCGCCGGCGCCGGCATGGACTTCGAGGTAGGCGTCGTTGGCATCCGCCTCGCCCGCCAGCAGCGCCTGAACCTTGTCGGCATCGGCGCGCGCGGCCAGTGCGGCCAGCGTCTTGAGGCCCTCGTCGATCGTGGCCTGGTCGTCCTCGCCCTCACCCAACTCGACGAATTCGATCGCATCGG
This sequence comes from Novosphingobium lentum NBRC 107847, assembly GCF_001590965.1. Lineage (GTDB taxonomy): Bacteria > Pseudomonadota > Alphaproteobacteria > Sphingomonadales > Sphingomonadaceae > Novosphingobium > Novosphingobium lentum. Next base: position 9,057 of record NZ_BCTW01000026.1, on the reverse strand, counting down.
CCATTTCCGCGCCGATCTCGCGCACCGTGCCCACGGCCGCTTCCAGCCGGCGACGCTCACGCATCACCACCTCGGCCTGCTTGGGGTCGTCCCACAGTTTCGGATCCTCGACGCGCGCGTTCAGCTCATCGAGCCGGCGCAATGCGCGATCCCAATCCAGGAACTTGCGGACGAGGGCGAGTGCGGCCTCGATGCGGTCGACGTGAGCCTGCCCTTCGGCACGCATGATCGGTGAACTCCGTAAAATGAGCCGATCCCCCTAGCGGAGCGGTGGCCCAAGTAAAGCTTTGCCGTTCTCCGCGACGCCGCGCGTCGCCGGCCCCCTCAGTGGTGGGGAGTGTGCAGCGCCCGAACAGCCTGCAGCGTCAGGCGGACATGATCGCGATAATCCATATCGGCATGGACCATCACGATGCGACCGTCACGGCCGATGACGTAGCTGGTGCGGCTGGTCAGCCCGGTCGACTTGCCGCTTTGCTTGAGGTCGACATCATATGCCGCGACCACTTGCGCGCTGGCGCCGACGACCGGAAACTTGTCGCGGCATTCGAGGCTGGAAAAGCGCTGCAACGCCGGAAGATCGTCGGTGGACATGCCGACCACGGTGGCGCCGGCGGCCTTGAACTGGTCGATCGCCTCGGCAAAGGCGTGCGCTTCCAGGGTGCAGCCCGGCGTGAACGCCTTGGGGAAGAAATACAGCACCACCGGCCCCTGCTTGAGCGCCTGCGCCAGGTTGAAGCTGAACACTTTACCGCCCAGCGCGCCGCGTGCCGCAAAATCGGGCGCGTGCGCGCCTTGCGCCAGTTCGGCCTGCGAAGCGGTGGGGACAAGGAGCGCGAGCGCGGCGAGTGCCAGTGACAAGGTGCGACGGTTCATGGCACGCACCCTAACAGGAAACGCAAACGCCTTGCACAACCATTTGCTGGCGCGATCAGTAAATTCCGCCCTGCTCCTCGACGAAACCTTCGTCGACGCTCTTTTCGGTCGGCGGTGCAACCGGGCCTTGGCCCCGGGCGGCGCGCGCGCGGCGCAGCGCTTCCAGCACCGCTTCCTTGGCGTTCATCTCGTCCTGGCGCACGGTGCGCTTGGGTTCGGAATCGGGCTTGAACGCTTCCCAGATGATCGACGCCTTGGGATCTTCGTCGTTCGGCGTGCCCGCGAACACGCGCTTGCCCGATACGCGATCGATGCGGACCATGCGCACGCCGGCCGGAACCGCGAACGGAATGTCGCTCCACTTGTCGCGCGTCGTTTGCACGAACTGCTTGAAGATCGGCGCGGCGATCCGGCCGCCCTGGGCATAGCCGCCCAGGCTGCGCGGCTGGTCGTAGCCGAGATAGACGCCGGCGATGATGTCGGGCGTGCCGCCGACAAACCACACGTTGGTCGGGCCCGATGTCGTGCCCGTCTTGCCGAACAGCGGCATGTTCAGATCGCGCAGCGAGGCCGCAGTGCCGCGCACCACAACGCCTTCGAGCATGTGGACCACCTGATACGCCGTGCGCTGGTCGAGCACCTGGTGCCCGGCCTGCTGGAAGCGCGGCATCGGCTTGCCATCCCACTGCCCCATGTTGCACCCGTCGCAATGGCGGTTGTCGGACCGCCAGATCAGCTTGCCGTTGCGGTCCTCGACATAATCGACCAGCGTCTGCGCATGCTGGCGCCCCTGGTTGGCGAGCGCGGCATAAGCGTTGACCATCCGCGCCACGGTGGTGTCGCCCGCGCCCAGCGCCATCGAGAGGTAAGGCTGGTAATCGCCGATCCCGACCGCCTTGATCTGCCGCACGACGTGATCCATCCCGGTGTCGTTGGCGATCCGCACGGTCATCAGGTTGCGCGATTGCTCAAGCCCCCAGCGCATGGTGTGCGTGCCGCCCCCGCCTTCGTCGCCGAAGTTCTTGAAGCACTTCTGGCCCAGCGCAGCGCCTTGGTAGACGCAGAACGTGCCGTCGACCACTTGCGACGCCGGGCTCATGCCGTTGTCGAGCGCGGTGGCATAGACGAACGGCTTGATCGTGGACCCCGGCTGGCGCAGCGCCTGCGTGGCGCGGTTGAACGAGCCCAGGCGCGCATCGAAGCCGCCCTGCATCGCCAGCACGCGGCCGTTCTGCGGATCCTCGACGACCATGCCGCCCGACACTTCGGGAATGTTGCGCAGCGAGAAGCTGGTGCTGCCGTTGGGTGCGACCGCTATGACGTCACCCGGCTTAGGACCGGCCGGCAACCCGGTGAGCGCACCGGTGCTGCCGTCGGCAAAGCCGATCCGTCCATTGCCGCCACTGACTTCGAGCACCGCGCCGACGCGCCAGTCGAGGTAGTGGACGCCAACGTTGGCGGTGATGAGCTCGGTCTGCCAGTGGTCGCCGGAAACGTCCACGGTACTGATTGGACCATGCCAGCCGCGTCCGCCCGAATAGCGCAACAGACCCGCGCGCAACGCATCCTGCGCCGATTTCTGCAGCCGGGTGTCGAGCGAGGTGCGCACCCACAGTCCACCGGCATAGACGCTGTGCGGGCCCTCCTCGGCATTTTCGCCGAACTTGCCGATCAGCTGGCGGCGCACTTCTTCGAGGAAATAGCCGGCGTCGGCATCGTAATTTTCACCACGCTGCTGCACCAGCCCAAGCGGTTGCGCCTTGGCCGTGTCGGCCTGTTCGCGCGTGGCCCCGCCATTCTTGACCATCTGGTCGAGCACCCAGTTGCGCCGTTCCATCGCCAGGCCGGCAAACTTGGCGCGGCCATAGGTTTCGGGCGCCTTGGGCAGGATCGCCAGGAACGCCGCCTCGTGCAGTTGCAGGTCGCCGACGTCCTTGTCGAAATACGCGCGCGATGCCGCCTGCACGCCGAAGCTGCGCCGCCCGAGCGGAATCTGGTTGAGGTACAGCTCGAGGATCTGCTGCTTGGTCAGCACCGCTTCGATACGCCGCGCGAGGATCATTTCCTTGAGCTTGCGGGTAACCGAATATTCGTTGCCGATCAGGATGTTCTTGGCGACCTGCTGGGTGATCGTGGAGCCGCCGCGCGCGCGCTTGCCCGAACCGAACTTGGTCACGTAATCGAACACCGCACCGACCAGGCCGGTATAGTCGACGCCACCATGGCTGAAGAACGACTTGTCCTCGGCGGACAGATAGGCGTTGATCAGCGGCTTGGGGAAATCGACGAAGCGCAGTTGCACGCGGCGGTCGCGGGCATAGCTCGAGACGATTTCACCGTCATACCCGCGCACCATCGTGGGCAGCGGCGGCTCGTACGTCAACAGCGTGTCGGCAGACGGCAGGCCGCGTGCCACGAACACCCACACGAGCACATTGAGCAACGCGGCGAGCGCAAGCACGATCGCACCGCGGCGAAACCACTTGCTGTCGTGCCAGTTTCGGCGAAACCACTGGGCAATGCCGCTCGCTTCGCGGCGAACGCGATAGCTGATGCTCTCGGCGGAGCTGTGTGCGGGGCTCTGCGCGGAGCTCTCTGCGGGCGTGTCGTCGGCCATGTTGCGCGCCCTCTAGCATGCAACTTTCGGGCGACGCCAGAACTAAGCAGGGCCGACGTGAATTGGCGGTTCGCAGCGCCGATTTGCGCCGGAATGGACTTGCAGCGGCGCGATTACGGCCGCGCGACCGATTGGCGGGCCAGGAAGATCTCGATGGCGCCGGCCACGGCGCGCGCGAATTCCTTGCGCCAGGCCGGCGACGTCAGCCGCGCGGCGTCATCGGCGCTGCTGATATAGCCCGCCTCGATCAGCGCCGACGGGACGTCGAGCGACTTGAGCACCACGAATGCCGCCTGCCGTTGCGGATCGGCATGGAACGCCAGACGATCGCCGCCTTCGCGCAGGACGAGATCGGAGAATCGCCCCGATTGCTCGCGCGTTTCGCGGCGCGACAGATCGAGCAGGATCGAGGTTACTGCGTCGGACTTGTCACCCAGCGACACGCCGTTGACGATGTCGGCGCGGTTTTCCCGGCTGGCGAGGCTGGCGGCGATATCGTCGGATGCGCGGTCGGACAGGGTATAGATGGTCGCGCCATGCGCCGCATCGCTGTCTGCCGCATCGGCATGGATCGACACGAACAGGTTGGCATCCATGCGTCGCGCGATGCCCGATCGCTCCTGCAGCACCAGGAACCGATCGGTGTCACGGGTGAGCGCCACGCGCACGCGGCCGTCGGCCACCAGCGCATCGCGCACCGCCTGTACCAACGCCAGCGTGACGTTCTTTTCACGCAAGCTCCCGGCGCCGCTCGCCCCCGGATCATGCCCGCCGTGGCCAGCATCGATCACCACCAGCGGACGGCTGGCATCTGCCGGTCCTTCGATCTGCGGAAGCCCGATCGTGCCCCCGGCATCGGGCAGTTCGACCCGCACGACATAGGACGGCACCCGGCCCTGCATTTGCGCACCGCAGCCGCCCAGCATAAGGCTGGCGGATGCGCAGGCGCACAAGGCCAGAACCGATGCCAGCGTGGGCAGGCCAGGTCTTGCAGCAGTCCGGTCGCGCTGGGTCATTGCCGCAGCCTATGCCTTGCCGCCGGATCGCCGGTCCAGTGCAAATCGCACCGGGTCGGTGGCGGGTGACCCTGCGTACCTTTTCGGGATTGTTTTAATTGCCGCTTTGCAATTGCGGTGCTAGCACCCATCTTATCGGAGCGAGCCAGCTCCATATCCAGCCGCCACCACGCCCGAATCGACGGCGAATAGCAGGGCGGCGCTACCTTTCCGGTTGCAGGATCGCTGGCCTTGGCTCTGCAAGATGCGGGGTGGCCGGGCTGATGCCCAAGATCCCCGCGCAAAGGTTGATGCCGTGATGATGAGCCGTGTAGAGTTCCAGCCGAGGCGCCCCGACGAGGGCCGCACGGCGTGGACCGCAAACGGCAAGAACTGTTCGCCGGCCAGCATCTCGCTGATCGGCATCGTCACCGCAGACACACGCCAACCGCCGCCGGGCGGAGAGCGCCCCGGGTGTTCCACCCATGCGCTCCGAACCGGCATTTCCGCATCAGCGACACACCGCACCCGGGCCTACGCCCGACTTTCGGCGTGTCGCGGCACAACAACAATTATCCGCGACGCGCAGTGGGGGCTAACCCTGCGCAGGCGCGGCTGGAGATTTTACGATGACAACGCGCATGCTTATCGATGCGCGCCACCAGGAAGAAACCCGGGTGGCGGTGCTCAAAGGCAACCGGATTGAAGAATTCGATTTCGAATCCTCTGATCACAAGCAGATCAAGGGCAATATCTATCTCGCCAAGGTAACGCGGGTCGAACCGTCGCTGCAGGCGGCGTTCGTCGATTTCGGCGGCAACCGTCACGGGTTCCTCGCCTTCAGCGAAATTCACCCCGACTACTACCAGATCCCGCGCGAGGACCGCGAGGCGCTGCTGGCCGAAGAAGCCGCGCACGCCGAAGAAGAAGCCGCGCTGCGCGCCGCCGAGGAAGCCGAAGACGAAGCCGAGGATCGCGATGCGGACCACGACGACGATCGCGGCGATGCCCATGACCGCGACGCTTATGACCGCGACGATGCTGGCGACCACGACGAGTCGGATGATCGCGGCGAGTCGCTGGCAGACGATTTCGCCGGAGACGACGGCGTGTCCGAGGTCGATACGTCGGAGAAGGACCAGGTCGCCACGATCGAGGGTGGCCATGTCGATAACGGCTTCGACCACGAGGGCGAGGAAGCCCGCGAAGGCGGCGATGAAAGCGACGAGGACAGCAACAGCCGTCCGCGCCGGGGCCGCCGCAAGGGAGGCCGCGCGCAAACCAAGCAGGCCGACGATCTGCGCGACAAGCGCATGGCGCTGCGCCGCCGCTACAAGATTCAGGACGTCATCCAGCGGCGTCAGGTGCTGCTGGTGCAGGTCGTCAAGGAAGAACGCGGCAACAAGGGCGCGGCGCTGACCAGCTACCTCAGCCTGGCCGGTCGTTATTGCGTGCTGATGCCCAATTCGAGCCATGGTGGCGGTATCAGCCGCAAGATCAGCTCGGCGACCGATCGCAAGCGCCTGAAGACGATCATCGGCGAACTCGACCTGCCCAAGTCGATGAGCTGCATCGTGCGCACCGCCGGGCTCCAGCGCACCAAGCCCGAGATCAAGCGCGATTTCGATTATCTCGCCCGGCTGTGGGACGAGATCCGCGAACAGACGCTCAAGTCGAGCGCCCCTGCCCTGATCCATTCGGACAGCGATCTGGTGAAGCGGGCGATCCGCGACATCTACAATCGCGAAATCGAGGAAGTGATGGTCGAAGGCGAAGCGGGCTACCGCGCGGCCAAGGACTTCATGAAGCTGCTGATGCCCAGCCATTCGCGCCGGGTCGTCCAGTATGCCGACCCCGTGCCGCTGTTCCAGCGTTATGGCGCCGAAGACCAGCTGACCGCGATGTACGATCCGGTGGTGCAGCTCAAGTCGGGCGGCTACCTCGTGATCAACCCGACCGAGGCACTGGTTTCGATCGACATCAACTCGGGTCGTTCCACCAAGGAACACGGGATCGAGGCGACCGCGCTGTCCACCAACCTGGAAGCCGCGCGCGAGATCGCCCGCCAGTTGCGCCTGCGCGACATGGCCGGGCTCGTCGTCATCGACTTCATCGACATGGAGTACGGATCGAACGTCCGCAAGGTCGAGAAGGTGATGAAGGATTCGCTGAAGAACGATCGCGCGCGCATCCAGGTCGGCCGCATTTCGGGCTTCGGCCTGATGGAGATGAGCCGTCAGCGCCTGCGCACCGGCGTGCTTGAGGCGACCACCCGCGGCTGCCCGCACTGCGACGGTTCGGGCCTGGTCCGCACCGCTTCGTCGGCAGGTCTTTCCGCGTTGCGCATGATCGAGGATGAAGCGGCCAAGGGCAAGGGCAGCATCATCACACTCTACGCCAGCCAGGAAGCCGCGATCTACGTGCTCAATGCCAAGCGCGGAGACCTTGCCGAGATCGAGGACCGCTACGGCGTCGCCGTCGAGGTGATCCCCGAAGGCGAGAACGAGGGTGCCAAGATGCGCGTGGCCGCGCGTGGGCCGCGTCCGGAATTCATCCCACGCTTCGAACCGATCATCGAGGAGCCCGAAGAGGACTTCATCGAGGACGAGGAGGAGTTCGACGACGAAGAGGAAGCCCGCGACGAGGGTTCCGATCGCGCCGACCGTGCCGACCGTGCCGACCGTGCCCCGCGCGAAGGCGCCTCGGGCGATACGGACAGCGATGGCCGTCGCAAGCGTCGCAAACGTCGCCGGGGTCGCAGCCGCGATCGCGCCGATGGCGATGTGACGGGCGAAGGCCAGGCCGAGGGTAGCGAACGCGAAGCGGGCGATGGCGATGACGGTGATTACGAAGCCGACACCACCGATGCCGGGAACGGGTCAGCCGAAGAAGGCCGTCCGGGTACTGATGCTGCGTCTGCCGAAGATGGCGAAGGCGGGCAGCGCAAGCGCCGCCGTCGCGGTCGTCGTCGGCGCGGGGGGGCGCGCGAGGATGCCAACGGCAATGCGATCGTCGGCGATGAAGGTGCGGATGACGCTGCGCCGGATCGGGACTCTGCCGATCAGTCCGATGACGGCCAACCGGCCGAAATCGATGAACCGGCATCGGATGCGCGCCCTGACGCAGACGCCAATATCGACGACGCACCTGAAGCCGCGCCGAAGAAGCGCAGCCGCCGGCGCAAGGTCGATGTGGCGACGGACGACGTCGCCGATGTCCCGGTAGCTGAAACGGACGAGGCGCCCGCACCGAAGAAGCGTGTGCGCAAGCCCAAGGCGGTTGCGGCCACGGACGAGTCCGCTGTCGTGGCGCCCTCGCCCGAACCCGAAGCTGACGTCGAAGTGGCAGGAGCGGCCGAAGCGCCCGCCCCCGCCAAGGCGCGTCGGAGCCGGGCTAAGAAGGCCAGCGAAGCCGAAACGTCCGTCGAGGCGGTTGCCGCGCCCGAGCACGTCGCCGTGACGGAACCGGTCAACGAAGAACCGGTCGCGGCCGGCACCGACGAACCCGCTCCGGTTGCCGCCGAAGCCGACGGCGAACCGCGTCGCGGCTGGTGGCAGCGCACGTTCGGCTGACGCTGAGCAGAGCAAACGATGATGCGATCCCCCGGCGAAATCCGGGGGATCGATCATCAGGCTCTGACCGCCGCGCCCCATTCCATCCACGACGCCCACCGCGGCATCCTCGGCATGTAGCCGGAGCCGATCGGTTCGACACTGAACCCGGCAGCACGCACCGCTGGCCCGATGGGGCGGGTCAGATGGCAGCCCCCCATCATCGGCTTCCACATCGGTTCGATTCGCTGCTGCCAACGCGCGACGCCCGCATCGGGTGAATGACCGTGCTCCAGGAACAGCAGCGTTCCCCCCGGAACCAGCACGCGCCGCAGTTCCGCCAGAACGCGCGCCGGATCGTCCACCGAGCACAGGGTATACGTGCACACCACGGTGTCGAAGCGTTCATCGCCGAACGGTATGTCCTCGCCGAAACCCTGGCGGATATCGGCATCCCAGCCCTTTGTACGAGCTTGTTCGCGCGCATAATCAAGCAGCTTGGGCGATGGGTCGATCCCGGCAAAGGCCGTCACCCGGTCGGTGTCGTAGAAGGCCTGGTTGATCCCGCCGCCACAGCCCAGTTCGAAGACCCTGCCCGACGCAAGCGGCACGACAGAGGCCCGGCGATCCATGATTCCCGGCGCACTGCAGGCGCAACGAATCATCCGCGGCATGACATGCGCATCGTACCAAGCCTTGAAACCCATGGCATCCTCCCGGACATCCTGCATGTCGCCGCAGGTCCGCAACACCCACACAATCGCAGCGGCTGTCTGCCGTCAAGCACTGGCGCGCGCGGCCGCATTCCAGCACTGGCGAGAGACCCGCTCAGTTTGGACTGCCGACACCTGGCCTGCTCGATCGCGCGCCCCTGCCTTTCGTTAACTTATCTTTCGTCAATAGTAAGTAGAAGCCCTTCATGTGCTCATCGGGATCTGAGCGCGTATTCGTCTCGAATTGATGTTTAGGGGAATTTGCCATGAAGTTTTTCAAGAACCTGCTCGCCGACAATGAGGGT
>NZ_BCTW01000025.1 GCF_001590965.1 Novosphingobium lentum NBRC 107847 | reverse complement strand
GCCGCCCGCCGTGAGGCGGGAAAACAGACTCAGGCCGCCTCGGGCGCTTCCGGGAAGAACCTGTCGATGATGTCGCGCGCCAGCCGTGCCGGGCGCATCGTCGCCACGTCGATGCAGCACCAGCTGGAGCGGACTTCGGCCAGAACTTCCTCGCCGCGGCGGATGATCGTTTCGTAGAACGCGCGCGCGCCCTGCACCTTTTCTAGCAAGACCGTGGCAATCACGTCGTCGCCCAGGAACGTGGGGCGGCGGTAGGTGATCTCGTGCTTCAGCGCGACCCAGAGGTGCGCGGCGACGGCATCGGCCGGGGCCAGGCTGCGCCAGTGGTCGACCACCGCGTCCTGCACCCATTTGAGATAACTTGCGTTGTTGACGTGCCCCATGAAGTCGATGTCGCCGGGCTCGACACCGATGGCGAAGGCGTAGGGAACGGCGGGGCTGGCGGGGGATTTACTCACAACGATGTCAATACCACGCGGCGCCGATTCCAGCCAGCGCAATCGGTCGCGGTGCGGGGTCAGGCGGCGCGCAGGCCGGTCACCGCGCGGGCGCCGCGATCGGCTGCCGAAAGTCCGTCGAAGATCGCATCGATGATCCGCGCGAGTTTGGCTTCCGAGAGCCGGTCCATCACCGGCCCCATCCCGGCGATGTTGCAATAGCAGCTGACCATCTGGTTGATGATGCTGATCGTGTCGTCCACCTCGAGCCCGGCAAAGTGACCTTCGTCCATCGCCTCGCCGATAAGGACGGCCAGGTAGTGATCGCCCAGATCGATGTAGCTGCGGATCAGTTCGAAATGGTCGTTGCCGATCTCGACCGTGGTCTCGAACGCGATCGGATCGGCGTAGTACGATTCGCGCAGTCGCGCGAAACGCCGGGCGAAGAATTCGTACATCTTGCGGCGCGGCGGCAGGTCGCTGGCCAGCACTTCTTCCATGATCGCCACCTTGGGGCGGAACCACAGTTCAGCCAGCGCTTCGAGCAGCGCGTCCTTGCTGTCGAAATAGCGATAGATGTTGGCGGTCGACATGCCGGCGCGGGCGGCCAGCTCGTTCATCGTCAGCGCCTGGCTGCCGCGCTCGGTCACCAGCGCCATGGCGAGTTCGGCAAGGCGTTCGCGCCCGGCATCGATGTCGGTCTGCGGTCTGGGCATGGGTCGCGTCCTGCTCTGCCGTGGAGTTGAGTGATTTTACCGGATGAATGTTCACATTACAATTAGCGCAACGCAAATTACGCCGCGTCCTCCCGTAAAACCCGCCTTCATGCCGTAACCGGTTTGCGCTAGATCGGGTGACAGATCCCGCCTCGCTTGCAAGAAGGCCCGCAGTTTCATGAACTTGCCGCTTCGTTTCTGCCCTGTCGCGCGGCTTGCCCCGCTCCTGGCACTGCTCGCTTCGGCGTGTGCCGCACCGATGGCGTCGCATCCGGTCGCGCACGTCGGCACTCCTGTCGACAATGCCCCGGTCGAAGTCGGTATCGTGGCGATCAACGATTTCCACGGCAGCCTCGAACCGCCGCACCAGTCGGTCCAGGCGCCCGACGGCAAAGGCGGAGTGGTGCAGGTTCCCGCCGGCGGCGCGGCGTGGCTCGCCTCGGCGATCGACGGCGTGCGCGGCCAATATCCCAACCACCTGACCGTGTCGGCGGGCGACCTCATCAGCGCCTCGCAATTGCCGTCGTCGCTGTATCTCGATGAACCGGCGGTGGGCGTGGCCAACCGTTTCGGGCTGGAATTCAACGCGGTGGGCAACCACGAATTCGATCGCGGGCGCGACGAACTGCTGCGCATGCAGACCGGCGGCTGCGTGAAGCACACCGCGCGCCAGCCGTGCCAGCTCGAACCGTTCGCCGGGGCGGAGTTCAAATTCCTGTCGGCCAGCACGATCGACCGCGACGGCAAGACGCTGTTTCCCGCCACCGGCCTCAAAAGTTTCGGCACCGGGGCGCGGAAGGTCACCGTGGGCGTGATCGGGCTGACGCTGAAGGGCACGACCGAACTGGTCTCGCCCGAGGGAATCAAGGGGCTGACCTTCGCCGACGAGGCGCAGACCATCAACGCCGCCGTGCCGGTGCTGAAAGCGGCGGGTGCCGACGCCATTGTCGTGCTGATCCACCAGGGCGGCAAGACATCGGGCCAGCCCGATCCCAACGGCTGCAACGCCATGCTCGGCGATATCCGCCCGATCATCGACCAGCTCGATCCGCGCGTCGACGTCATCGTGTCGGGGCACACGCACTGGGCGTATATCTGCGACTATCGCACGATGGACCCGGCGCGCCCGTTCCTGCTGACCAGCGCGGGCGTCTATGGCGAACTGGTCACCGACATCAGGCTGGAGATCGATACGGTGCGCCACGCGGTGGTCGAAAAGCAGGCGCACAACGTGATCGTGCAGTCGCTGCCCTATACCTCGTCGCGCGGTCCGGTGGCCAACACCGCGCTCTATCCGCAGTTCCAGCCGCGCGCCGACATCGCGCAGTACGTGCAGCGCTATGCCGATGCGGCCAAGTCGTTCTCGCAGCGGGTGATCGGGCACGTTTCTGGCCCGGCCAGCAAGGGCGAGGGCGCGGCGGCCAACAGCGGCGGGGCGCTGGGCAACCTGATCGCCGATTCGCAGCTGGGCGCCACGCGCGGCGCTGGCGCGCAGATCGCGTTCATGAACCCGTTCGGCATCCGCGCCAGCCTGGTCCCCACCGCCGACGGCACGGTCACGTTCGGCGATATCTACGCGATCCAGCCGTTCGGCAATCAGGTGGTGACCGAAACGATGACCGGAGCCGAACTGAAGGCCACGCTGGAACAGGGGTTCGACAACGATGGCCCCGAACAGGTGCTGACGCCCTCGGCCGGGTTTGCCTATCGCTTCGACCGCAGCCGCCCGGTGGGTTCGCGGATCGTGGCGATGACGTTCGCAGGTCGCCCGGTCCGCTCCGAGGCGAGCTACCGCGTGACCATGAACGGCTTCCTGTCGCAGGGCGGCGATGGTTTCACCGGCTTTGTCGGCAAGCCCGGCGCGGTGACCGGCGCGACCGACATCGATGCGCTGGAAGGCTGGATCAAGGCCGTGCCGTTGCGCCAGGTGCCCGACGAGGACCGGGCAGGGCCGGTGGGCGGCTAGCGCTGTTGGGCGCCCGCCCGCCTACCCGCCTGACAGCCACGTCCCCAGCATCCGCCCGAACGGCAGGGTGAACACCCCGGCGGTGAGCAGCGCGCCGATCACCATCGCGCGCACGGCGCGGCGGTGGCGGGCGTGGCGGTGGGTGCGCGCGGTCCACACGATGAGCGGCACCTGGATCAGCACCCACGCCGACAGGATGTGGATGAAGCCGAGCTGCCCGTGGTTCGCATCGCGGATCAGAAAGCTGTCGAGCGCGGTCGCCAGCAAGGCGACGACCCAGGCGTAGCCGAAGCGGCGATGGCGCCGGGTGCCGCGCGGCAGCCACAGGATCGCGGGCGTCAGCGCCAGCGCGGTCATCATTGTCGCCAGGTGCAGCCAGACCGTCCATCGCACGCCCGGCCAGTGGGCATGCCCGCGCAGCACCGCGATCCCGACCACGGCGAGCAGGACAAGCGTGGCCCAGCCCAGAACGCGCTCGGACCGGTTGAGCTGCGTGGCATAGGCAGGGGCGGTCATGGTCCCGTTGTGCAAGCGCCGTCCGGTGCGGTCAATCGCGCTTCGGCGGCCACGGAATGAAACCTGAAGTGCGCTTCACGTACTGGGTATAGCCCGGCCGGCGATCGGCCATGCCCTTTTCGAGCAAGGGCTTGCCCGACCAGCGGGTGAGCGTGAAGGTCAGGAACAGCGGGCCCGGCAGGCTGGCCAGCGCGATCCATGGGCCGGCCTCGGCAGCAGCCAGCCAGATGCCCCACCACGCGCAGGCGTCGCCGAAATAGTTGGGATGGCGGGTGTAGCGCCACAGTCCGGTGTCGAGCACGCGGCCCCGGTTGGCGGGATCGGCGCGGAAGCGATCGAGCTGCCAGTCGCCCACCGCCTCGAACGTGATCCCCACCAGCCACAGCAGCGCCCCGCCGCTCGCCAGCGCGCCGGTCGAGGCTGAGCCACTGGCGAGGATGCCGAGCTGCGCAGGCAGGCACGTGAGATAGAGCAGCAACGCCTGCGGCCCGAACACGCGCTTCAGCGCGGCGTTGGCATAGCGTCCCTCGGCCCGTGCCTTGCCCAGGATCACGGCATAGCGCGGGTCCTCGCCGCCCCGGCGCCAGCGGCGATAGAGATGCATCGCCAGCCGCGCGCCCCACGCCAGCGTCATCGCCGCGATCAGCGTCGCGCGCGATCCGGGTCCGGACAGCTGCGACCAGCTGGCCACGGCCAGCATCGCCATGCCGCCGCCCCACACCGCGTCGATGAAGCTGACGTCGCCGATCCGCGCGGCCACGCGCCACAGCGCCAGCATCGCAACCAGCAGCACCGCCGCGTTGATCAGCAGGCTCTCAGCCATGGCCGGTGACGCCTGAACCGCTGCCGGTTTCGCTGCCCGCGTCGCTGCCGAAATCGCTCATCGCGCGCGCGGGATGGCGCGGGGTGACGCTGCGATAGAATTCGGCGATGCGCGCCATGTCGGCCGCGTAATCGCCGGTGGGCATGATCGCCGGGCCGAGCCCGCCGGTGCGCGTGGCGTAATCCATCATCCCGCAGACCAGCGGCACGCCCGCGCCATGCGCGATGTGGTAGAACCCCGTGCGCCACGTGCGCACCGCGCCGCGCGTCCCCTCGGGCGCGATGGTCAGCATGAATTCGCGGCGCTTGCCGAACTCCGCGATCATCGCCTCTACATAGTTGTGCCGTCCCGCGCGATCGACCGGCACCCCGCCCATGTCGCGCATGAACCGGCCCATCGGCCAGCGGAACAGGCTTTGCTTGCCCATGAAGTGCGCCTTGATCCCCAGCGCATCCGTCAGGCCGAGGAAGTTGACGAAATCCCAGTTGGAGGTGTGCGGCGCGGCGATGATGACGCAGCGCCGATCCGCCGGGGGCTGCCCCTGCGCCGTCCAGCCGCGCGCGCGGTAGAACGCCAGCAACAGCCGCCGCACGCCGCGCGACAGGCGGCTGGGCGCCCGGTCCTGGGTCTGCAGGTCTTGTCCCTGAGCAGGCTGTGTCATGATGTCGTCCCCCGCAGCGGTCCTAGCCATTCGGACCGGCCTTGTCGCCAGTCTTTGATGGCGCTTCGCGGGTAGGGAAAACCTGTACTAAGCCATAGGTGTCTTGACGGTAATAAGCATAGCTATTATCTTGTCGTTGTGCAGAGCAACATCGCCTTTCTCGCGACCGATATCGGCCGCCTGTTCCGCAAGCGGTTTGACGTGACCAGCCGCGACCTGGGTGTCACCGGGCCGCAGTGGCGTATGCTCATGGCGATCGAGCGGACGCCCGGGATCAATCAGGGGGCGCTCGCCGCGTGGCTGGAAGTCGAGGCTATTACCGCCGGGCGTATGATCGACCGGCTCGAACGGGCCGGACTGGTCGAACGGCGCGCCGATCCTGCCGATCGCCGTACGTGGCGGCTGTACCTCTCCGAGGCGGCCAAACCGATGGTCGATCGCCTGCGCCGTCGCGCCGCGACGGTGATCGACGAAGCGGTCGAAGGCTTTACCCCGGCCGAGCACGAACAACTCATCTCGCTTTTGCAACGCGTACGCTGCAACCTGAGCGACGAAACTTCCCTCGAGGCTAAACTTGTCCATGGCTGAAGCCGATCCCTTTCCCGCCGCAGACGCGCCCGCGCCAACCGTGTCGCGTGCCGCCGCGCGTGGCGGCGCCGCAGCCGGGGTCGATGCCGCACTGGTGATCGATCCGTCCGCGCGGCGCAGCCGGTGGCGGCTGCCGCTGATGCTGATCGTGCCGCTGCTGATCATCGCCGGCGGCCTGTGGTTCTGGTTCGGCGATTCGGGCACGGTGTCGACCGACAATGCTTATGTGAAGCAGGACATCGTTTCGGTAGCGGGCGAGATCACCGGCCAGGTGGTCTCGGTCAAGGTCCACGAGAACCAGATGGTCAAGGCCGGCGACGTGCTGTTCACGATCGACCCCGCCGCGTACCAGACCGCGATCGCGCAGGCCGATGCCTCGATCGCCAGCGCGCAGGCCAACGTCACCGCGTTGCAGGCCGATGTCGGCGCCAATGCGGCCGACATTGCCGGCGCGCGTGACGACCTTGCGCTGGCCCAGGCCAACTATTCGCGCGAAAAGGCGCTGATGGACCGCGGCTTCAACACCCGCGCGCAGATGGATTCGTCGAGCCATGCGGTCGCCTCCGCGCGCGATCACCTCGCCTCGATCGAGGCGGGCGTGGCCAAGGCGCAGGCCCAACTGGCCAATGGCAGCGCGGTTCCGGGGATCAACCCGGCGATCGCTGCGGGGCAGGCGCAACGCGCGGTGGCCGAACTGAACTTGCGCCGCACCGTGGTGCGCGCGCCCACCGCCGGGCGGATCAGCCAGGCCAGTCGCTTGCAGGTGGGGCAGATGGTGTTCCCCGGCGTACCGATGGTCAGCGTGGTGCGCGACAGCCAGACGCGCGTCGATGCCAATTTCAAGGAAACCGATCTCAACCACATGCGTCCGGGCCAGCCGGCCACGGTCAGCATCGATGCGTACCCGGGGATGAAGCTGAAGGGCCACGTCGAAAGCATCGGCGCGGGCACGGGTTCGGAATTCTCGGTGCTGCCGGCGCAGAACGCCACGGGCAACTGGGTCAAGATCATCCAGCGCGTGCCGGTGCGGATCGCCATCGACGACAAGGCCGATCGCCCGTTGCTGGCGGGCCTGAGCGCGAACGTGCGGGTCGATGTCGGCGGCAAGTAAGGCCGACCCCGGCAGGCTAGACACCGGTCCGGGCGGGCTCGACGAACGCCCGGCGCTGGTCGTTCCCAACCGCTCGCTGCTGCTCGCTGCGGTGATGGCAGCGATGATCATGACGATGATCGACACGACCATCGCCAACGTCGCGTTGCCGCATATGCAGGCCGCGCTCAGCGCGACGCAGGAAACGGTCACCTGGGTGCTGACCAGCTATGTGCTGGCCTCGGCGGTGGCGCTGCCGGCGTCGGGCTGGCTGGTCGATCGGCTGGGCATGCGCATGGTCTTGGTCGGCTCGGTGATGATGTTCACCATCGCCTCGGTGATGTGTGGCCTCGCCCAGAACATGACCCAGATCGTGCTGTTCCGCGTGTTGCAGGGGCTGGCCGGGGCGTTCATTTCGCCCATCACGCAGACGATCATGCTCGACACCAGCACCCCGCGCGAACGCCCCAAGGTGATGTCGATCTTCACCCAGGGCGTGATGGTCGGGCCGATCGCCGGGCCGGTGCTGGGCGGTTACCTGACCGAGAATTTCGACTGGCGCTGGGTGTTCTTCGTCAACGTGCCGATCGGCATCGTCTGCACCTTCGCGCTGCTCGCGCTCATGCCGCATACGCCCAAACGTCACCGCAAGTTCGACATGACTGGGTGGCTGCTGGTGGCGGTGGCGGTGTCGTGCCTGCAGTTGATGCTCGATCGCGGGGCGTCGAAGGACTGGTTCGGCTCGCCCGAGATCGTGATCTACGCCGTCCTCAGCGCTTGCGCGGCGTGGATGGCGGTGGTCCACCTCGCCACCGCGCGCGCGCCGCTGTTCGCGACCGCGCTGTTCAAGGATCGCAACCTCGTCGCGGCGCTGGGCCTCTACATGCTCGTCGGCATGGTGATGATGTCGGTGCTGGCGCTGCTGCCGGTGCTGCTGCAATCGGTGTTCGGCTATCCGGCGATCGAGGCGGGGTGGCTGCTGACCCCGCGCGGCGTGGGCATGGTCGGCGCGATCATGCTGACCGGGCGCCATCTCGACAAGGCCGATCCGCGCCTGCTGCTCGCTTTCGGCCTCGGCATCGCGGGCATATCGCTGTGGATGATGACCGGGTGGACGCCCGACATGCCGACCGGGCCGATCATCTTTGCCGGTGTGCTGCAGGGCGTGGGGCTCAGCTTTACCTTCATCCCGCTCAACCTGATCTCGTTCGCCACCATCGACGCCAAATTCCGCACCGATGCGGCGGGGCTCAACATGCTGTTCCGCAACGTCGGGTCGTCCACCGGCATCGCTGCCGGCACGGTGCTGCTGTCGCGCAACCTCCAGCTCAACCACGCCGAACTCGGCGCGCAGATCACGCGGATGAGCGTGCCGTTCGATCTCGACCGGATCACCGCCTATGGCGGGATCGGCGATTCCGCGATGACCATGGTCGACCTGATGGTGAACAAGCAGGCGGCGATGATCGCCTACCTCGACGATTTCCTGGTGATGAGCATCGCCTGCTTCGCCGCGATTCCGGTGCTGCTGATCGTCAAGGGCACCAAAAAGGGCGCCAAGGCCGATCCCGACGCGGTGGCGGCTGCGGGGCACTGATCGGTTGATCGCGGCACCGGCCCGCTTCTACCCCGCCGCGTAGACCGTCGCGTCCTGGTCGGGCCACACGTCCAGCCGCGGGTTCGCGCGGTTGACGAAGATCGCGGGCAGTTTGGCCAGCATCAGCGATTTGTGGATCCAGTAGTCGGTCCACCGCTCGCGCCATTTCGCGGTGACCCGGCCCTGCCGGGTCAGCCAGTGGAAATAGGGCAGCCAGTGGTCGGGCTCGTCCTTTTCCACGATGCGGAAGATTTTGGACATCACCGGATCGGACTTCACGTGGCGGTTTTCCAGCAGCACGTCGACCTGCCGCATGCCCCTTTGCTCGGTCAGCATGATCACCCGGCACAGCTGTTCGAACTGGTCGCCGTCGGCGATGATCGCGGCGGTATCGAGCTCCTCGATGGTGCAGCCGAACACGCCTTCGATGAACCGGTCGATGTGTCCGCACGTGCGATCGACCTTCAGCGGCATGCGACCCTGCCGTTCGAACCAGCGTTTGAACATCAGGTAATGCTTGCGCTCGTCGGCGCGGTGCTTTTCGACCGCGGCGATGAACTCGGCCTCGTCCGGGCAGCGCGCGCGCACCGCTTCGAGCACGCGATCGAGCGAGGTGTAGCCGCGATATTCGTTGTAGATGTAGATCGAAGCAAGCACGTCGAGGAACCGCGCGCGGAACGCCGCCGTCGACAGAAGCTGCGGCTCGACGGCCGCCGGTTTCCCGGCGGCGCTTTGTGGCGCGGCGCCTATTGCGCCAGCGCCTGCTCGATCGAGCTCACCAGGTCCGCGTCGTCCGGCGTGGTCGTGGGGGAGAAGCGCGCTACCACCGATCCGTCGCGTGCCAGCAAAAACTTCTCGAAATTCCACAAGACCTCCGGATCTTCGTTCGGGGTCATCCCGTAGCCCTTCAGGCGCTCGCGGAACGTTTCCGCGTCCCCGCGCTTGTCCGGCATCGCTTCGGTCAGCGCGGCATACAGCGGCTGCTTGGCCGCGCCCACGACGCTGGCCTTGGCGAACAGCGGAAAGCTGACGTTGAAGCCTGTGTCGCAAAACGTCGCAATCTCGGCATCGGTTCCCGGCTCTTGCGCGCCGAAATCGTTGGCGGGGAAGCCAAGCACCTCAAACCCTTGATCGCCATAGGTCTTTTGCAACGCCTCGAGCCCGGCATATTGCGGGGTCAGGCCGCACTGCGATGCGGTGTTGACCACCAGCAGCACGTTGCCGCGATGCGCGGCCAGGCTGTCGGCAGAACCATCGTTGCGGGTCAGGGCGATATCGGCAAGCGGCTGGGACATGGGGGTAATCCTGTGGCGATAATGGAGGGTCAGTCAGGCAGCTTATCGTGGATTGCGGACAATCGAAACCATTTGTGATCCCCCGCGAAGGCGGGGGTCTCATGCGATATGGGAACGGTCGCGACACACACCCTGAGATCCCCGCCTTCGCGGGGAAGCACCGGTCAGGCGTGTGCCCCGACAGGCTCACACCGGCCTGCGATAGTCCGCGGTCAGTTCGCCGGCGTCGGCGAGTTCCTGCTCGTGGCTGGCTTCGCGCCATGTCTCGGCGAGCGCCTCATGCTCCCACTGCAGCATCGCCGGATGCGCCAGCACGCGGTCGACCCATGCCTGCCCGGCGCCGACGTCGAGTCCGTAGGTGCGCACGCGGAACGCCACCGGCGCGAAGAACGCATCGACCGCCGTGAACGCCGGGCCCGCCAGCCAGGGCCCGCCGAACGATGCCAGCCCCTGTTCGAACAGTTCGCGCACGCGCGTCACGTCGCGCAGCAGCGCCGTCGACATCGGCCGGGGTTTCACCCGTACGCCCACGTTCATCGTGCAATCGTTGCGCAAAGCAGAAAAGCCGCCGTGCATTTCGGCCCCCGCGCTCATCGCAAAGGCGCGGGCGGCCTCGTCGCTCGGCCACACCGCCGGAAAGCGATCGGCCAGGTACAGCGCAATGCCCAGCGAATCCCACACCGTGCGCGCGCCGTCGAGCAGCACCGGCACTTGCCCTGTGGGCGAAAACGCCCGGAAATCGTCGTAGTTCATCGGCTTGGTGAACGGCTCCAGCCGATCCTCGAACGCGATGCCCAGCGCCTTCATCAGCACCCACGGGCGCAGCGACCAGCTCGAATAGTTGCGGTTGGCGGTGATGAGGGTGAAGGCCATGGTCGGTCTGTTCTGCGCTCAGGCCACGTAATGCCCGGTGGTCTTGGCGGCGACTTCCTCGGCCGTCACGCCCGGCGCCAGTTCCACCAGCTTGAACGGGCTGGCATGGTCGGGCCGCTGGAACACGCACAGATCGGTGATGACCATGTCGACCACGCCCACCCCGGTCAGCGGCAGGGTGCAGGCGGGGATGAACTTGGGGCTGCCATCCTTGGCGCAGTGTTCCATCACCACGATGATTTTCTTGACGCCAGCGACAAGGTCCATCGCCCCGCCCATGCCCTTGATCATCTTGCCGGGCACCATCCAGTTGGCGATGTCGCCGTTTTCGGCCACTTCCATCGCGCCCAGCACGGTCAGGTCGATGTGCCCGCCACGGATCATGGCAAAGCTCGCCGCGCTGTCGAAATAGGCCGATCGCGGCAGTTCGCTGATGGTCTGCTTGCCCGCGTTGATCAGGTCGGGATCTTCCTCGCCCGCCCACGGGAACGGCCCGATGCCGAGCATCCCGTTCTCGGACTGCAGCGTCACTTCCATGCCATCGGGGATGTGGTTGGCCACCAGCGTCGGAATGCCGATGCCAAGGTTGACGTAAAAGCCGTCCTGCAGCTCGCGCGCGGCGCGGGCGGCCATCTGGTCGCGGGTCCAGCCTTTGGTCAGGCCGTCATGCGTGGTCATCAGGCCGTCTCCCTTTCGCGCACCGTGCGGAATTCGATCTTCTTGTCATACGGCGCGCCCACGATCATGCGCTGGACATAGACGCCGGGCAGGTGGATCGCCTCGTTGTTGAGGCTGCCCACGGGCACGATTTCCTCGACTTCCACGATGCAGACCTTGCCGCAGGTCGCGGCGGGCACGTTGAAGTTGCGCGCGGTCTTGCGGAACACGACGTTGCCGGTCTCGTCCGCCTTCCACGCCTTCACCAGCGCGAGGTCGGCGAAGATTCCGCGTTCGAGGATGAAGTCCTGCGTGCCGTTGGGCCCGTCGAAGCTTTTCACGTCCTTGCCCTCGGCGACCAGCGTGCCGACGCCGGTGCGGGTGTAGAAACCGGGAATGCCTGCGCCGCCGGCGCGCATGCGTTCGGCCAGCGTGCCTTGCGGGCAGAATTCGACCTCGAGCTCCCCTGCAAGATACTGGCGCTCGAACTCCTTGTTCTCGCCGACGTAGCTGGCGATCATCTTCTTGACCTGCCGGGTGCGCAGCAGCTTGCCGATGCCCTCACCATCGATGCCCGCGTTGTTGCTGGCGAACGTCAGGTCCTTGACCCCGCTGTCGCGCACCGCGTCGAGCAGGCGTTCGGGAATGCCGCACAGGCCGAAGCCGCCGCTGGCAATCAGCAGGCCATCGCGCAACAGCCCGTCGAGCGCGGCAGCCGCATCGGGATAGAGTTTTTTCATTGGTGCCCCATCGTGTTTGGTCCCGTCGTCATTGAACCGGCGTCCGCTGTCCCCAGGTCGAGCCCGAGAATCGTTGACAAGTCTCTAAGCGCCTGCGCCTCGCCTGTCACCTTGATCGCGCGCATGCCCAGCGTTGCCGCCGGTTTGCAGTTGATCCCCAGGTCGTCGAGATAGACGCAATCGCGCGGCGCCAGTCCCAGCGCGTCGCACATCATCCGGTAGATCGCCGGATCGGGCTTGCGCACCCCGGCCCTGGCGCTTTCGATCACGTGCTCGAACCGCGCGAACACGGGTGCAAGCAGGTCTGCCGCCGCACTGTCGGTCGCCATGCCGGGACCATGTCCTGATTGTCCGGGGCCAGACGGCGCGTTGTTGGTGATGCAGGCGATGCGGTAGCCGGCGTCGGTCAGCCGGTCGAGCGCGCGGACCATGCCGGGGCGCAAGCGACCGGCCAGGCAGGCGAGCACCGCCGTGCCGTCTATCCGGTGGCCCAGCGCTGCCGATTCGGTGGCGAAGGCTTCGGCGAATTCCGCGCGTGACAGGAGCCCGCGCTCCAGCCGTGCCCAGGCGTTGTCCTGCGGGTTGGCGGTGTTGACGCGGCGGATGAAGTCGGCGGGCGCGCCCAGTTCGGCCTCGAGCCGGTTGAACGCCTCGAACGGCGAACTGGTCATCACTCCGCCGAAATCGAAGATCACCGCCGCGAAATTCATGCCTGCATCTGCTCCTGCGCCGGCGCTGCACCGCTTCCTTAGCGCGCGATCGCGGCCGGGCAAGCGGCAGATCGGCCACGCGTGCGGCGAAACGCGATCCCGGACGTTGATGCCCGGTGGCGATGCCGTTCGTTGACCAACGTCAATGACAGGCGCTGCAGCAGGTCCATAACGGACTTAGCCACAAGGAACCGTGCTTATGCGATCGATCGTATGCTCCGCAGACCATCAGGCCGCCTTCGACGACCGGCTCGAGACCGCGCTGGCGCTGGCGCGGGCGACGCGCGGCCATCTCAGCCTGCTGATCGCCACGCCGATGAGCCAGTTGATGACGTGGGAGCCGTTCGGCGGCCCGGCGCTCTCCGCCGAAGCTATTCGCGTCGCGCGCGAAGACGATGACGCGCTGGCGGTGCGGGTCAAGGAACGGCTGGTCCACCAGGACGTGCCGTTCGATATCACCACCGCCGACATGGATCGAGTCGAGGCGCTGGGCGATGCGGCGCGGCTGGCCGACGTGATCGTGATGGGGATCGACGATGTGGCGCTGAAGGAAGTCGCGATCGGCGTGCGCTGCCCGGTGCTGGCGGTGCCCAGGGGCAAGCCGCTGCTCGCGTTCGACGGCACCGTGCTGATCGCGTGGAACGGATCGCGCGAGGCCGCCAACGCGATGCGCGCGGCGCTGCCGCTGCTGAAACTGGCGGCAGCGGTCCATGTGCTCGCCGTGGGTGAGGACGGGCTCGAAAGCGATCCGGGCGAGGCGCTGCGCTATCTGTCGCGTCACGACATCCACGCCGAACTGCACAATGCGCAGATCGGGGCCGGCGGAACGGTCGCGGGCGTGATCGCGCAGACCGCCGCCACGCTGGACTGCGGGCTGGTGGTGATGGGTGTCTATGGCCACAGCCGGTTGCGCGAACTGCTGCTGGGCGGCGTGTCGCGCACGCTGCTCGGCCAGTCGGACAGGGCTTTGCTCCTGGCGCATTGACCGCTAAGCCGCCCGCAGACGGGGGCTGGAGAACGGTCGCAATGCTGAAACGAGCACCTTGTCACGTCCTTGTCGCCGGTCTGATCAGCGTTTCGCTGGCCGCCTGTGATCGCACAGAACCGGCCGCCAGCCATGAAGCCGCCAACGTCGCCGCTGCCCAGCCTGCCGCCCCAACCTTGCCGACCGCCACGCCCACGCCTGCGCCCGCGCCGATCGATCCCCCCGCGCGTCTCACTGCTCGCGGCACGGCGCCCGACTGGTCGGCGAAGATCGATGGCGGCTTCCTCATGTACATCACCCGCGACTTTCCGCAGGGCACGCGCATCGCGGTGAAGCGCACAGCCACGCGCGACACCGTCGCCTACGCCGGGTCGATCGACGGCAAGCCGATCCTGCTGACGCTGGCAGCGGGGCCGTGCAGCGATGGCCAGGAGGACAAAGTCTGGGCCTACACCGCCACGCGCGAAATCGGTCCCGACGTGCAGCGCGGTTGCGCCGGCGGCGGTTGATCCCCAGACTGGTATGCATAAGCTTGGCAGGCATCAGACTGGCAGGTATCAACCAGCCATGCGGGGAGTGTGCGCCGTGACGACGAACATCAGACGAAAGTTGCTCGGGCTCGCGGGCTTCGCCGCGCTGGCCACGGCTGGACTGGCCTCAGCCCCCGCCATCGCCAGCCCGGCAGACGATGCGTGCGCCGTGGCCGATCCGGCGCGCAGCGAGGCCAACCGCACGCTTGACGAGGGGCGGATGCCCGCCGCCGTGCTCGATTTCGCCGGATTCAGGCGTGGCGACGTCGTGGCCGATTATGGCGCGGGCGGCGGATACTACAGCGAACTGATCGCCGATGTCGTCGGGCCCAAGGGCCGCGTCTATGCCATGGTCCCGCCGACCGGGTTCAAGGCCGAAACGCTCGGTGCGGTCGCACAAGCCCACGCCAACGTCCTGCCGCTGGTCGCGCCGTACGACCAGATGGCGCTGGCGCCGCGCAGCGTCGATGCGATTTTCGCGCATCTGGAATACCACGACCTCTATTTCGTCTCCGAAAAGTTCCACCACCCGCTGCTCGATGTCGATGCGGTGCTGCGCGGCTGGTTCGCGGCGGTGAAGCCGGGCGGGATGGTGGTGATCGCCGATCACGTCGGCCCGGCGGGCGATCCGCGCGAGGTGGTCGAGAAGTTCCACCGCATCGATCCGGCACGCGTGCGCGCCGACCTTGAAAAAGCAGGATTTGTGTTCGTGGGGCAAACCGACGTGCTGCACCGCAGCGAAGATCAGCACACTGCCAACGTTTTCGATCCCTCCGTGCGCGGAAAGACCGACCGCTTCGTGCTCAAATTTCGCAGACCTGCGTAGATTCAGGCCCTGAATTGCGTAAACTGCAACTACGATTACCTATTTCGCACTTGCACAATAATGGGGGTGGGAGCATATCAAAATGGCCTTTCAGGCATCCTCTCCCAAAACTTCCAAGGCCTGGTCGGAAACGACCAGGCCTTTTTTTGTCCTGCGTTCCGGCACCCACGGGTCGCCCCAGCGTTAGGCTGTCGGACGATGAGCGGCCCGGCTGCCGGCGCCCGCAATGGCCCAGCCGTTTGCAAAGTCGCCGACCAGTTCCTAGCTTCGCTTTACGCAATCACTGAACACGGACGGGACAGCCCATGGCAGACGCGAGCACGGCGATCGACACCGCGACGGCAGGCAAGACCGCGCGCCTGCAGGTGGCGGGCGCGCGCCAGGAAGAAAGCGGCCACGGCATCGCCCGGATCGGCCGCCAGATCATGGCGCAGATCGGCGTGACCGAGGGCGATATCATCGAAATCATCGGCAAGCGTTCCACCGCCGCGCGCGCGGTGCTGCCCTATCCCGAGGACGAAGGGCTCCAGTTGATCCGGCTCGACGGGTTGCAGCGCGCCAACGCGCAAGTCGGTTCGGGCGAGCATGTCGAGATCCGCCGCATCGAATCGCGCCCGGCACAACGCGTGGTGTTCGCGCCCGCGCAGCGCGAGCTGCGCTTGCAGGGCCCGGCGGTGGCGCTGAAGCGCAACTTCTTCGGCCGCCCGCTGGTGACCGGCGATCTGGTCGCCACCGCCGGCCAGCAGCAGGTCGATCGCGACAACATGCCGCCGCAACTGCGCCAGATGCTCAACGCGCCGGCGTTCGCGCTGACCCAGATCCGCCTGTCGGTGGTCTCGACCATGCCCAAGGGCATCGTCCACATCGACGAGAACACCGAAGTCGAGCTGCGCGCCGAGTTCGAGGACCCGCGCGATGGCCGCGCCGACGTGAATTATGACGATGTCGGCGGGATGGGCGACACGATCAAGCAGCTGCGCGAGATGGTCGAGCTGCCGCTGCGCTATCCCGAACTGTTCACCCGGCTGGGCGTCGATCCGCCGAAGGGTGTGCTGCTGCACGGCCCGCCGGGCACCGGCAAGACCCGGCTGGCGCGCGCGGTGGCGAGCGAAAGCGACGCCAACTTCTTCGTCATCAACGGCCCGGAAATCATGGGTTCTGCTTATGGCGAAAGCGAAAAGCGCCTGCGCGAAGTGTTCGAGGAAGCGACCAAGAACGCGCCCGCGATCATCTTTATCGACGAGATCGATTCGATCGCGCCCAAGCGCGACCAGGTGCACGGCGAGGCGGAAAAGCGCCTCGTCGCGCAGCTGCTGACGCTGATGGACGGGCTGCAGTCGCGCTCCAATCTCGTGGTCATCGCCGCCACCAACCGCCCCGACGCGATCGATGAGGCATTGCGCCGGCCCGGCCGGTTCGACCGCGAGATCGTGGTCGGCGTGCCCGATGAAAGCGGCCGGCGCGAGATCCTGGGCATCCACACCCGCGGCATGCCGCTGGGCGATGGCGTGGATTTGCAGGAACTGGCGCGCACCACGCACGGCTTCGTCGGCGCGGACCTGGCCGCACTGACGCGCGAGGCGGCGATCGACGCGGTGCGGCGGATCATGCCCAAGCTCGATTTCGACCAGCAGACCATCCCGCCCGAAGTGCTCGACGCGCTGCGGGTGGAACGCGACGATTTCATCGGTGCGCTCAAGCGCGTGCAGCCGAGCGCCATGCGCGAAGTGATGGTGCAGGCGCCGACCGTGGGCTGGGCCGACATCGGCGGGCTGGACGAGGCGCAGGAGAAGCTGCGCGAAGGCGTCGAACTGCCGCTGAAGAACCCCGAGGCGTTCCACCGGCTGGGCATCCGCCCGGCCAAGGGCTTCCTGCTCTATGGCCCGCCGGGCACGGGCAAGACGCTGCTCGCCAAGGCGGTGGCGAAAGAGGCGGAAGCCAACTTCATCGCGATCAAGTCGTCCGACCTGCTCAGCAAATGGTACGGCGAAAGCGAACAGCAGATCGCCCGGCTGTTTGCCCGCGCGCGGCAGGTTGCGCCGTGCATCGTGTTCATCGACGAGATCGACAGCCTGGTGCCCGCACGCGGCAGCGGTGCCAGCGAACCGCAGGCGACCGCGCGCGTCGTCAACACCATCCTGGCCGAAATGGACGGGCTGGAAGAACTGCAGTCGGTGGTGCTGATCGGCGCGACCAACCGCCCCAACCTGGTCGATCCGGCGCTGCTGCGCCCCGGCCGCTTCGACGAGCTGGTCTATGTCGGCACGCCGGGCGAGGCGGGGCGACTGCGCATCCTGGGCATCCACACCAAGCAGATGCCATTGGCGGGCGACGTCGATCTGGCGATCATCGCGGCGCGCACCGAACGCTTCACCGGCGCGGATCTGGAAGACGTGGTGCGCCGCGCCGGCCTTGCCGCGATCCGGCGCGACGGCGGCGCGGTCAGCCAGGTGACCCGCGCCGATTTCGAGGACGCGCTGGAGGACAGCCGCGCCACGGTCACGCCCGAGATGGAAGAGGAATACGGCAAGATGAAGGGCGAGCTCAAACGCCGTGCGATGGAACCCGGCCCGCTGGGCTTCATCGTCCCCGGCATGGTCAGCTCGACCCGCGATGCGAAGCATGGGTGATGGGGTGAAGGTCAGGATGCGTTGATCGGGATCAGCTGGCGCTGGTCACCCGCGCTAGCTGCGAGACGGGAAAAGGGACTCGCCCCGATGTGCGTCCCCGCGAAGGCGGGGACCTTAGGCCTGCAAGCACAACTGGTCTGCGCTGCCGCCCGAGACTCCCGCCTTCGCGGGAGCGCAGGTGTTTACGCTTCCGCCGGAAAGTCGATCCGCACCACCACGCCGCGTGTGCCGAAGCTGCGGTCGATCGTACCGCCCAGCTGCTGGGCGGAGCTGCGGATCAGCATGGAGCCGAAGCCTTCGCGGGCATCGGCCTGCTCGCCCGACCACTCGCCGGCCTCGCACAGTTCCTCCCAGTCGAGCCGCACGCGGCCGCCGCTCTCGCGCCAGCTGACCTTGAGCAGCCCGCCGGGCTTGGCCCACGCGCCGTACTTCACCGCGTTGGTCACCAGTTCGTGCAGCACCAGCCCGATCGGCACCGCCAGCCGCGCCGACAGGATCAGTCGGCCGCCGTCGAGCTCGCACCGCTCGCTGTCCGACCGGTAGGGCGCGATCGCGGTCGCGACGAGCTCGGCCAGGTCCACCACCGGGCGGTCAGGCGCGCCCTGGCTGACTTCGTGCGCGGTGACCAGCGCCTGCAGGCGGTTGGTAATGCGGTCGATCACGGGCTTGGCGGCCATGTCGCCCTTGCCGGTCATGCGCACGATCGCCAGGATCACCGCGAACAGGTTCTTGACCCGGTGGTTCAGTTCGCGCGCCAGCAGGTCGGCACGGTCGCGCGCTTCGGCGATGGTGGCCGCGTTGGCGGCGGCGGCTTCGGCGCGGGCAGTGCGCGTGACCTGCCACAGCCCCAGCCCCAGCGCCGCCACGATCACCACGAACAGCGCGGCCAGCGCCGGCAGCAGGCGGGCTTCGGCCGCAGCGCTGCGCGATCGCGATGTCGCCAGGCTGCGGTCTTCGATCGCCTGCAACCGGCCGACCGCGTTGCGCAGCGCCAGCATGGCCAGCTGGCCTTCGTCGCTGAGGATGCGGTTGTGCGCAGCGATTATCTGGCCCTGCCGGACCTGCGAAATGGTGCCGTCGAGTTCGGCCCACTTGGCGTCGCCGACGCGCTCGATCTCGGCCACCAGATCGCGCTGCTCAGGCGACAGCTGGGTCCCGAGCAGCTGTTTCAGCCGATCGAGCGCAGGCCGATAGCGGCTGCGGCCATAGTAATACGGTTCGAGGTAGCGTTCGTCGATCGTGATGAAATAGCCGCGCTGCGCGGTCTCGCCGTTCATCGTCGCGCGCATGATGTCGTTGAGCGAGGCGATCGCCGCGCTGGTCCGTTCGACCTGCTGGCGTTCGACGCGCTCCGCCTCGACCGTGGTCAGGATCGCGATCGCGGTGCCCAGCAGCGCGATCGCCACGATCACGAACAGCAGCAGGCTGGGGATGTGGGGGCCGCTGCGCCACAGACGCCAACGCGCCGCACTTGCCTGGTCGTTTGCGGCTGCCATGCGGCGACGCCTATACAAAAGGATGGGGGGCGGCAATATGACCGCTGACGTCGCCCGTAGCCCGTCGCGGTTGACGTTTGATCCGCTCTGGCTTATCGGCGGCAACCTGATTCCCGGCCCGTCGCTTGCGGCGACGCCGTGTTGTTTGTTTCGCGCAAGTCCCAATCCGGTGCCGGCGCGGCGTTAGTCAAGAAGAGCGAATAGCGATGAAGCGCACTTTCCAGCCCAGCAACCTCGTGCGCGCCCGCCGCCATGGGTTCCGTACGCGCAGCGCAACGCCCGGTGGTCGCAAGATCCTGCGCGCCCGCCGCGCCCGCGGCCGCAACAAGCTCTCGGCCTGATCGAAACGGCGGCCGGCGCGATGCTGGCGACCGGTCCCGTGGCTGATGCCGGGGTGCCGATCGCGACGTTGCGCAACCGGTCCGATTTTCTGGCTGCCAACCGGGGCTTGCGCGTGGCAAGGCCCGGTTTCGTTCTGCTTGTCCGCCGCGATGCCTCGCCCGATGGCGCCATCCGCTTCGGCGTGACCGTGACCAAGAAGATCGGCAATGCGGTGGTCCGCAACCGCATGAAGCGGCGTTTCCGCGCGCTGTTGCGTGATGCGCTGCCCACCGCCGGGATCGCGGGTGCCGACCATGTGCTGATCGGCCGCGAAGGCGGGATCGAGCGCGATTTTGCCGCCTTGCGCGGCGAATTGGCCGAGGCGCTCGACCGGGCGAAGTCGGGCAAGGGCGATGCCCCGCGCAAGCCCCGGCAACCGCGCAATGCCAAGGGCAAACGCCCGTGAAGCGCGTGCTGATCCTGATCGCGCGGGGCTGGCAACTCGGGCCCTCGCGCGTGCTGCCGCCGTCATGCCGGTTCATGCCGTCGTGCTCGCAATATGCGGTCGAAGCGCTGGAAAAGCATGGCGCGATTAAGGGTGGCTGGCTGGCGGTGAAGCGTCTATTGCGCTGCCACCCATGGGGCGGCCACGGACATGACCCGGTGCCCTGACGGGCGTCAGGGCCCTTGTTCGAACGGGCAAACCGGCCTCGAAACGTACTACCCCAACTTCAATCTGACGGGACGCAGGCACAGTGGAGAATCAGCGCAACCTCATCCTGGCGGTGGTGTTCACGGGCCTTGTCCTGCTGGGCTGGGACGCCGGCATGCGGCACTTCTACCCGCAGCCCGCGCACAAGGCATCCACCGTGCTCGCGCCCGGCGCAACCGAAGCGGCCCCGACCAAGCCGACGCGTGAGGGCGGGCTGACCAGCGACACCGACATCGCGCTGGAGCAGAAGGATCTCGCCGCCACCCTGGCGACCGGCGGTCGCATCCCGATCGAGGCGCCGCGCGTTGCCGGGTCGATCAACCTCACCGGCGCGCTGCTCGATGACCTGACGCTGACCCGCCACCGCCAGACCATCGCCAAGGACAGCCCGCCGGTGCGGCTGTTCTCGCCCGCCGGAACCCCGGCGCAGTACTTCGCGCAAGCCGGCTGGGTCGGCGAAGGCGTCGCTGCGCCCAACGCGGGCACGGTGTGGCAGGCCGATGGTGCCAAGCTGACCCCGCAAACCCCGGTCACGCTGCACTGGAGCAACGCCACCGGCCAGACTTATTCGATCCGTTACGCGATCGACGACGGCTATATGATCTCGGCCACGCAGACGGTCAGCAACGCCGCCGCCGCGCCGGTGGTGGTGCGCCCGTTCGCGCTGGTCAACCGCACCCGCAAGACCGCCAGCCTCGATACCTGGAACGTCCATTCGGGCCCGCTCGGCCAGTTCGACGGGTCGGTCAGCTTTGCCACCAACTATGCCGACGTGATGAAGGCACCCGGCCGCACCATGACGGCGGACGGCAAGCCCGGCTTCGTCGGCTTCACCGACATCTACTGGCTGTCGTCGCTGATCCCCGACCAGACCGCGCCGGCGCAGGCGGATTACCGCGCGCTGGGCAACTACCTCTACCGCGCCGACCTGCTGTACCGCCCGGTCTCGGTCGCAGCCGGCGCGCAATCGAGCCTGACCACGCGCATCTTCGCCGGGGCGAAGGAAAACGCGATGCTCGAACGCTATGAAAAGGCGGGCATCCCCAACTTCAGCCTGGCGATCGACTGGGGCTGGTTCCGCTGGTTCGAAAAGCCGATTTTCTGGCTGCTCGATTCGCTGTTCCGCACCGTGGGCAACTTCGGCGTGGCGATCATCCTGCTCACGCTGATCGTGCGCACGATGATGTTCCCCGTGGCGCAGCGCCAGTTCGCCTCGATGGCGGCGATGCGCTCTATCCAGCCCAAGATGAAGGTGCTGCAGGAACGCTACAAGGACGACAAGCAGAAGCAGCAGCAGGAAATCATGGCGCTGTACAAGCAAGAGGGCGTCAATCCGCTCGCCGGCTGCCTGCCCGTGTTCCTGCAAATTCCAGTGTTCTTCGCGCTGTACAAGGTGCTGGTGCTGACCATCGAGATGCGTCACCAGCCATTCGTCGGCTGGATCCACGATCTGTCCGCGCCCGATCCGCTGCACGTGCTCAACCTGTTCGGTGCGCTGCCGTTCACCCCGCCGGGCTTCCTGGCGATCGGCCTGCTCGCGATCCTGCTGGGCATCACGATGTACTTCCAGTTCAAGCTGAACCCGGCGGCGATGGACCCGGCGCAGCAGCAGATGATGGGGCTGATGCCGTGGGTGATGATGTTCGTGATGGCGCCGTTCGCCGCCGGGCTGCTGATCTACTGGATCACCTCCAACTGCCTGACCATTGCGCAGCAGAAGTACCTCTACAGCCGCCATCCGCAGCTGAAGGTGCAGGCCGACAAGACCGCGCAGGACGTCGCCCGGATCGTGGCGCGCGACAAGCCAGCCGCGAACAAGCCCAAATCACGGTGAGCGATCCTCACCGCGCAACCGGCGATGCGCTGCCGGCGGACTATCAGGCGGCCGCGCCCGATGCGGCCACGCCCGAGGAGATTGAGCGTGCGCGGCTGTTGTTCGCCGGGCGCGTCGATTTCCTCAAGTCGGCGCCAGCGCTGAAATTCCTGCCCGATCCCGAATTTCCCGAGATCGCGTTTGCCGGGCGCTCGAACGTGGGCAAGTCGTCGCTGCTCAACGCGCTGACCGGGCGCAAGTCGATCGCACGCGCTTCGGTTACGCCGGGGCGCACGCAGGAACTGAACTTCTTCGAGGTCGGCGATCCGACCAAGCTGCGGCTGGTCGATATGCCCGGCTACGGCTTTGCCAAGGCGCCGCACAGCGTGGCCGAGCAATGGCGCCGGCTGGTGCGCGATTTCCTGCGTGGGCGGCACGTGCTCAAACGCTGCCTGCTGCTGATCGACAGCCGCCACGGGGTGAAGCCGATCGACGCCGAAATGATGCAGATGCTCGACGAGGCCGCCGTCGGCTATCGCCTCGTGCTGACCAAGGCCGACAAGATCAAGGCCAGCGATCTCGACGCCGTGGTGCAGGCAACCCTAGCCGAAGCGCGCAAGCGCACCGCCGCCTACCCGCAAGTGATCGCCACCTCGGCCGAAGGCAAGATGGGCATCGAGGAACTGCGCTGCGCGGTGCTGGAGGATGCGGGGCTTTAGGCGGGGCGATCGATCGGGCGGTCAGTTCCCGCAGGACGGCCGCGCCCGATTGTTGGTGTACGGCGACTTCACCGCGCAGGCATAAGGTTCCGGCGGGATCGGCGGCGGGCGCATCGACTGCTCCGCGCTGGCGAACGCGGCTTCCGCCTCGGCGGCGAAGCGATTGTGGGCAAGCACCAGCGGGTCGCAACCCGGGCCTTTCCAGAAGCCCGAACGAACGCCGCCCGGCTGCAGCGACAGCGCCAGGTTGTTGACCACCCGCGTGTTCGCGCAGCGACCTTTAGCGCCATAGAACTGCCAGACATAGATGCCCTGGTTGCCGCCTCCCCCTATCGGCGTGCGATTGAACACCGTGTTGCCGTCCACCACGTTGCCGATGCCATCGGCAATGCCGATGCCGCACTGGCCGGTATCGACCAGCCGGTTGCCGGTCATGCGCACGTTGCTGGCACCGGCGTCGGCGATCAGGCCGCAACCGGCCTGGCTGTGGCCGCCGCTGATGAAGTTGTTCGAGGCGACGGCGTTTCGCGTCATGCCGAAGTTGATCGAATCCTGCGTCGCTTCGGGAAACAGCCAGCGTCCCGCCACGCGGCTCGACAGGGCATAATTGTTGTCCACCGTGATGTCGCTGCAGCCCGGCCCGGTGCCATCGCCGGCATGGCTCCAGCACTGGAAGTTCTGCCCGCGCGGAAACGGTCCGCGCGGATTGAGCAGGAAGTTCCCTTTCGCCGTCACGTGGCTGCTGTCGTGGATTTCGATGTTGGATTCGCCATAGGCAATGACGTTGCCCTGGATGCGCAGGCGGGACGTTCCCACGGCAAACACGCCATCATGCGCATCGCAACATCCCACGCTTTGCGTCTGCGGGTGGATATAGCTGTCGACGATCGTGATGCCGTCGCCTCCCGCAATGCGTACGCCATTGCCGCCACACGGTCCGATCTCGGAATTGCGCACCATGATGTTGCGCGATCGCGTGATGCGCAGGCAATCGCCCCTGGTGGTCCGGATGTGGACGCCTTCGATGACCAGGCCATCCTTCCCGTCGATCACGAGCGCACCTGACACAGGTCTGTTCGCCGCCCCGGCGACGGTCCCGGTGACTGCCGCGACCAGCACCAGCGCCGCCGGGGCCAGGCGCATTAGGTGGCGCACGAAGCGGGGCATCGGGAGGCAGGCGATGAGGCGCGACGCAGCCATGCAGGATTGTTCCGGGTTTGCGGGCAAGGATCGGCGTAGGTTACGCCGCCGTGGCCATGCGGTCCAGCGCGGCGGTCAGGATCGATGTTCGGATTTCGCGCACGATGCTGTACCCAGCTGGCAAGCAAAACCCGACAGTGACGGGGATCGGCACAATGCCGCGTTCGGGACAGAGACATGCCAGCAATCACGCGCGCCGCACTTGCCTATCTGGCCGTTACGGGTCTGGTCGTGGGCATCTGGGCCTGCGGTTTTCCGGCGCTCTTTTACAGCGCGTTCCCCGGTTTTGGCCTGACGTGGGTGTCGGTCGACGGGCCTTACAACCAGCATCTCGTCCGCGATACTGGCGCCGCGTACCTGATGGTCGGCGGCCTTGCCGGTCTGGGCCTGCTGCGCCCACTGCTCGTCACCCCGTTCGCGGTCGGCTTCGCGACGCTGCTCTTCAACCTGCCCCACTTCGCCTATCACATGACGCATCTGGGCATGTACGGCCCGGTCGATAAAGTGCTCAACGTCGTCGCGCTGCTGGGCGCGGTGCTGTGCTCGGCATGGCTGATGACGGGGCGAGCGCAAGTGCGGAGGTGAGGGCGGACAAACGGCCAATCCCTCCCAACCCACCCCCGCTCATCCTGAGCCTGTCGAAGGACACGCGCCAACCTCAACCCAACCGCGTCATGCTGAACTCGTTTCAGCATCCATCGCGCCTCCGGACACGGCGGTGCGAGGGGAGACATCGAGTGTTATGAGAATGTCCGTCAAGGTCTGCTTCCCGCCATGCAAAAATCACCCCAATTCCTCTGTCCTACACGCCCCCCACCTGCCATTCTCCGCCCATGCCCCTGCGTCCGCCTTTCCCAGCCCATTTTTCAACGCCCACGGGCGCGTGCCAAGGGAAGGCCCAAACCCCCGCGCAGGGGTGTGTAAACTTCGTCAACTTCGTGACCTTCCAGCTTAGCCCCGTTCAGTCTCGACAGTCCCCCGGTGAACGGCTAGGCCGAATCGGCACCGGCGCGCTGGCTGGTTGGGGGAACCGCCCGTGAAGCTCATCATCGGCAACAAGAACTATTCGAGCTGGAGCTTGCGCGGCTGGCTGGCGGCCAAGCAATCGGGCGTGGCATTCGAGGAGATCACCGTCCCGCTGTATGGCGACGAGTGGGACGAGGCCAAGAAGGGCGACGATCTGGCGCCGTCGTCGGGCAAAGTGCCGATCCTGTGGGACGGCGAGACCGTGGTGTGGGACAGTCTGGCGATCATCGATTTCCTGGCGGACAAAGTCGGGCGCGACCGGTTCTGGCCCAAGGACGAAACGGCGCGCGGCATGGCGCGATCGATGGTCGCGGAAATGCATTCGAGCTATCTCGCGCTGCGTCGCCAGCATCCGATGAACATCCGCAAGCGCGGCGAAGGCCATCCGGTGACCGACGAGGCACGCGCCGACATCGTGCGCATCCTGACGCTGTGGGCCGAGGCGCGGGCGCGGTTCGGCAAGGGCGGGCCGTTCCTGTTCGGCGCGTTCGGCGCGGCCGACATCATCTACGCCCCGGTGGTCTCGCGGTTCATCACATATGCCATCCCGGTGCCGGGCTTTGCCGTGGCCTATATGCAGGCGGTGTGGGAACACGAATGGCTGCAGGCATGGATCGCCGCCGCCGAGGCCGAAGACTGGGTGATCGAGAAGTTCGAGGAGCCGGCGCGGGCATGAGCGGGGGCGATCCCGTTGCTGCCGCGCTCGATCCGGTCGAACTGGCCGAGCGGCTGATCGAATGCCCCAGCGTCACCCCGGCGGCGGGGCTGGTGTTCGATTGTCTTGAGGGCATGCTGGCGCCGCTGGGGTTCGCGGTGCACCGCTTCACCGTTGGCGACGCGCCCGATGGGCCAGTCGAAAACCTTTACGCCATCCGCCAAGGGCCAGTCGGCAGCCGCCACTTCGCGTTTGCCGGGCATGTCGACGTGGTGCCGCCGGGCGAGGGCTGGGCCAGCGCGCCGTTTGCACCCGAACGGCGCGGTGACTTGCTCTACGGTCGCGGCGCGGTCGACATGAAGGGCGCGATCGCGGCGATGATCGTGGCGGTGGCGCAAGTTCCGGCCGGGGCGGGGACGCTGAGCTTCATCATCACCGGCGACGAGGAAGGCCCGGCGCGGTTCGGCACAGTGCCGCTGATCGAGCATATCCGCCGTATCGGCGCGGTGCCCGACTTGTGCCTGGTGGGCGAGCCGACCTCGGTCCAGCGGCTGGGCGACATGGTCAAGATCGGGCGGCGCGGATCGGTCAACCTGTGGCTCACGGTCAGGGGCAGCCAGGGCCACGTCGCCTATCCGCATCTGGCCGACAACCCGTGCACGAAACTGGTCGCGCTGCTCGCCGAACTCGATGCAATCGTGCTCGACCAGGGCAGCGACTGGTTCCAGCCGTCGAACCTCGAAGTGACCGACATCGCCGTCGGCAACCCCGCGACCAACGTCATCCCCGCCGAGGCGCGGGCCAGATTGTCGATCCGGTTCAACGATCTGCACACCGGCGCGGACCTGGTGGCGCGGGTCGAGGACATCGCCGCACGCCACGGTGGCAGCGTCCATGCGGTGATCTCTGGCGAAAGCTTCATCACCCTGCCCGGGGCGTTTTCGGCGCTGGTGGCCGACGCGATCGTCGCGGAAACCGGGGTGACGCCGGAGCTTTCGACCACCGGCGGCACGTCGGACGCGCGGTTTCTGCGGGCGCTGTGCCCGGTGATCGAATTCGGCCTGTCCAACGCGACGATGCACAAGACCGACG
This sequence comes from Novosphingobium lentum NBRC 107847, assembly GCF_001590965.1. Classification (GTDB taxonomy): domain Bacteria; phylum Pseudomonadota; class Alphaproteobacteria; order Sphingomonadales; family Sphingomonadaceae; genus Novosphingobium; species Novosphingobium lentum. The sequence goes on along the minus strand of NZ_BCTW01000025.1, from coordinate 28,914 downwards.
AAGCCGTGGCGGTGGCCGACCTTGGCGTGCTGGCGCGGATTTATGCTCGCATCACCCTGGCTGCGCTCAGCGCGGCTTCCTGAGCACGATGTAGACCGCGCCCGCGCCGCCGTGGCGCGGCTGGGCCGGGCGGATCGCGGCGATGCGGCCCGAATGCGGCCCGGCTGCCAGCCAGTCGACCAGCCGGGCGCGGATGACCCCGCGCTGGCCGCCGCGCGAATCGGTTTCATCGTGCGGCCTGGCCTTGCCGGCGATCAGCAGCATGACCCGCGCGCCCATCGCCAGCGCCTGCCCCAGCGCGGCATCGAGCCGGGCATGCGCCGCATCGAGCCCCAGCCCGTGCAGGTCGATGGTGACGTCGGGCTCCACCGACCCCCGCGCCAGCTTGCGGTCCCACGAGGAATCGAGGCCGTGGCGGACGGGCACCGTCCTGGGCGGAACCGGCGGAGGCGGTGCAATGCGGGCGGGCGGCACCCGGCCGCGCACGCGCTTGGCTGGCGGGGCAGAGGTTGGTTCGGCGGGCGGCACTGCGGCAACCTCGACGCGAGTGGGCTTGGCATGCAGCGGGGCGATCGTGGCGGTGACGCGGCTCCACAGCGCGGCTTCCTCGGCGCTCAAGCCGCGCGGCGGCCTCACCGGATGGGGCTGATCGGAGCGAGGCTCATCGCGGCCTGATCCGCGCCAGCGTGCCCTTGGGCAGCAGCAGCAGCGCCTTGCCGCGCGCGCTCATTCCGCCCGCCACGGCCTTGGCGTCGGGCCCGGCACCCCAGAAGCTGTCGAAGCGGTTGGCGCCCTTGATCGCCCCGCCGGTATCCTGCGCCACCCACAAGCCGCTCGCCTCGCCGCGATCGACCGAGAGCCACACCGGCGCGCCGAGCGGGACGAATGCCGGGTCGGCGGCCACGCTGGTGCGACCGCGCACCGGCACGCCCAACGCGCCAAGCGGGCCGTCGCCGCCGATTTCCTTGAAGAACACCCAGCTCTTGTTCTCGCGCATCAGCGCGCGGCCTTCATCGGAGTGGTCGTGGAGGTACTGGACGATGCCCTGCATCGATCCGGCGTATTGTCCCGGCGCGGTGCCGATCAGTCCGCGCTGGCGCATCAGCGAGCCGATACCGGCGTATTCGCGCCCATTCTGGCCGGCATAGCCGATATGCATCACCGATCCATCGGGCGCGCGCAGCCGGCCCGAGCCCTGGATCTGGAGGAAGAAGAAATCGATCGGATCGGCCGCCCAGGCGATCTCCAGCCCACGCGCCGCCAGTCCCCCGTCCTCGATCTCCCCACGCTCGAAATAGGGCGCGAACTGACCGGTCGCCGGGTCATAGCGGCCCAGCGGCTGGTTGCCCGAGGCCGTGGGCGGCGCATCGCCGGGACGGGCGCGGACGAGATCGGCGGGCAGGCCGTAGACCGGTACGTCGAACCCGGGCTGGCGGACGCGGACGCCGGAAATCTCCGGTTCGTAGTAGCCGGTCACGAATGTCGCGCCATCGGACACTTCGGCGGTTTCGAAATAGCTGGCGAAGAAACCGGCGGCATTGCTTGCGGGCCAGGCGGGTGCGGCGGCGCAGGCGGCTTGCCAGTCGGTGCCGCTGGTCAGCCCGCTCGCATCGTTGCGCTGGACCAGGCGCGGGCAGCTTTCGATGAAAGAACCCAGCACACCGGCCGCATTCGGCTGGCGCAGACCCAGACTGGTGACGGGCGGGCCCGGCCGGACCCCGCTGAGCAGCGCGGTTGCGGGGACGGGCGGCGCTACGACAGACGAAGGCGGCAAAGGGCGGGAGACGGCGCCGGGGCCATGGCCTTCGGGAACTAGCCTGACGCAACCTGCCAGCAGCATCAACGCTGCCATGAGGCAGGCGCGCCGCAGGCTACCTCGCATTCCACCCCACCCCAACGTGCGGTCTAGCCTTCGTCGGTTTCGTCGAGCAGCCAATTGGGATCGCGCGAGGTGAGATCGCGCGAGAACGTCCACACGTCGCGGCTTTCCAGCGCATCGTCCAGCGATCCGGCAATCACCGCGCCTTCGGCGTTGCGCGTGACCGTGGCGATGTCGGCAACGAAGCGCACCGTGATCCGCGCGATGGGCGCCTCGAAATCGGCCGAGACGACGCTGGCTTCCTCGATCCGGATCAGGCGGTTATCGACCGTTTCGCCCGCAGCCGTACGCACATCGATGGCATCGACAAAGCCTTGGTAGACGTCGCTGTCGCACAGTTGCGAAAGTTCGTCCTTGTCGCCGCGCCAGAACGCTTCGAGCACCATGCCATAGGCGCCGCGCGCGCCGGCCACGAACAGGCCGACGTCGAAACGGCGATCGGCAGCGACGATGGCGCGAATGCCGGTTTCGGCGGCGGGCAGGAAACCGGGCCGTTCGGCCAGCGGCAGTTCGCGCAAGGGCCGGGCGTTCGTGGCGGGATTTTCAGCCGCAACCTTGGGCGCGGCGGGCGCCACCGGGCGCGCCGAACGCAGTGCGTCGGGCTGTTCGATCCGGCGCAAGGGTTCTTCGTTCTGTTCAGGACGGCGACCGAGTACGGAATAGAGCCGCAGTCCGAGGAACGCGGCGACCATCGCCAGGATCACGATTTCGACTATGCTACCGCTCACGCCCAAATTCCCGCCAGATCGCGCGCCGCCCAGAATATGGCTCAACGCGTGGAAACAACCTGCCTCAGATAGGTAGGAAATACAAATGAACAACGCGTGGACGGCGAACAGGTGCCTTCCTGCGGCCAAAAATAATAAGCAGGCGGCAGGGCCGTGTCGCGATCTGCGCGCCACGCGGTTCCGACATCGCGCCACCCGATTGCCGCGCGGGTTGCTTGGTGCTAGTCGCGCGCCCACGCAACCGCCAGGAAAGCACAACCGGACATGGCCGACGAAGGCAACATCATCAGCAATCTCGATCTCGGCGCGGCCGATGGCCCGGTGGCCAACGGCGAAGATACCGCGCCTGCGATCGGCATCATCTCGCAGTACGTGAAGGACCTCTCGGTCGAGAATCCGAATGCGCCCGAAAGCTATCAGTGGGAAGACGCACCGCAAGTGCAGGTCGATTTCAACATCGGCGCGCGCAACCTGGGGCCCGACATCCACGAGATCGAACTGAAGATCAACGTGACCTCCAAGGGCGCGCAAGGCACCGCGTTCATCATTGAACTGGCCTATTGCGGGCTGATCGCGATGCGCAACATCCCCGAAGACCAGGCGCACCCGTTCCTGTTCGCCGAAGGTCCGCGCATCCTGTTCCCGTTCGCCCGGCGCATCGTGGCCGACGCCGTGCGCGATGCGGGCTACCCGCCGCTGATGCTCGAGCCGATCGATTTCACCGGTCTGTACATGCAGCAGATCGAAGCGCGGCAGGCCGAAAGCGTCGGCGAACCGGCGGGCAACGCCTGATCCCGATCGCCGCCTGCATGGCGCGCCATCGATGAAAGCCAGGTCGTGAACATCCTGCGCGCCACCGGCACGATCGGCGGACTTACGCTGGTCAGCCGCGTGCTGGGCATGGTGCGCGACATGATGATGGCGCGGTTCGTCGGCGCGGGGCTGGCGTCCGACGCGTTCCTGATCGCGTGGCGGCTGCCCAACCTGTTCCGCGCGCTGTTTGCCGAAGGCGCGTTTGCGGCGGTGTTCGTGCCGTTCTTCAACCGCCGCATGGCCGAGGGCGACGCGGTGGAAGACGGCACCGGACAGACGGCGGCGGTGGCGTTTGCCGGTGAAGTGCTATCGGTGCTGTTCCCGTTCCTGCTGGCGTTCACGGTGCTGATGATCGCGCTGACCGGGCCGGTGGTGTGGGCGATGACCGGCGGGTTTCCCGATGGCGGGCCGGAAAAGTTCGCGCTGGCCAAGCACCTGACGCAGATCACGTTTCCTTATCTGGGGCTGATCAGCCTGGTGTCGCTGCTGGGCGGCATCCTCAATTCGCTCAACCGCTTCTGGGTCAACGCCGCCGCGCCGATCCTGCTCAACATCTGCATGATCGTGGCGCTGCTGTTCTTCCACGGCACCACGCAGATCGCCACGGCCGAGACGCAGGCGATCGCGGTGACGGTGTCGGGCGCGATGCAGCTGGCGTGGCTGGTGTGGTCGTGCCGCCAAGCGGGGGTGGTGCTGAAACTGGGTCCCCCGCGCCTCTCGCCCGACGTCAAGCGGCTGCTGCTGCTGATCGGCCCGGCGGCCGTGGGACAGGGTGCGATCCAGTTCAACCTGCTCGTCTCGACCTCGCTCGCCGCGCGGTTCCTGCCGCAGGGCGCGGTGTCGTACCTCTATTATGCCGACCGACTGAACCAGCTGCCGCTGGGGCTGCTCGGCATCGGCGTGGGCACCGCGATCCTGCCGTTGCTGTCGCGCCAGATCGGCGGGGGCAACATCGTTGCCGCGCAGGCGACGCAGAACCGCGCGCTGGAACTGTCGTTCTTCCTGTCACTGCCCGCCGCGATCGCGCTGGTGATCTCCGCCGTGCCGCTGGTGCGCGGGGTGTTTCAGCACGGCGCGTTCACGGCGGTCGATACCTATGGCGCCGCCGGCGCGCTCGCCGCGTTTTCGGTCGGCGTGCCTGCCTACGTGCTGATCAAGGTGCTCACACCCGGGTTCTATGCGCGGCAGGACACCAAGACGCCGGTGCGCATCGCGGTGATCTCGATGCTGTTCAACCTCGTCGGCAACCTCACGCTGATCTGGCACTTCGGCCATGTCGGCGTGGCGATCTCGACCGCGTTTTCAGCGTGGGTCAACACCGTGCTGCTGTATTGGACGCTGCACAGGCGGGGGCAGCTGGAACTCGACGCGCGGCTCAAGGCCAAGGCGCTGCGCACCCTGCTGGCGGGCGCGGCGATGGGCGTGGCGTTGTGGTTCATGAACCCGCTGGCCGATCCGCACATGGCCCACGGCACGATCGAGCGCGTGCTGGCGCTCGGGCTGTTGTGCGGGGCCGGCGGGCTCGTCTATGGCATCGCGGCCCTGCTGTTCGGGGCCTATTCCATTTCCGAGCTGCGCGGGCAATTCACGCGCGGCAAAGCAGGCTGACGTTCCATCATGCGTGTCGTTTCCGGTATCCAGCCCACGGGCAACCTTCACCTCGGCAACTACCTCGGCGCGATCCGCAACTGGGTGCGGATGCAGGATGAACTGGTCACGACCGGCGGCGAATGCCTGTTCTTCCTCGCCGATCTGCACGCCATCAGCCAGCCGCACGTGCCCGCAGAACTCGCCGCCAACACGCGCGAGATGGCCGCCGCGCTGGTCGCCTGCGGGATCGACCCGGCCAAGTCGATCCTGTTCAACCAGGCGCAAGTCCCCGCGCATGCCGAGCTGCAATGGCTGCTCAACGGCACCGCGCGGATGGGCTGGCTCAACCGCATGACGCAGTGGAAGGACAAGGCGGGCAAGAACCGCGAGGGCCAGTCGGTCGCGCTGTTCACGTACCCGGTGCTCCAGGCCGCCGACGTGCTGCTGTACCAGGCCACCCACGTGCCGGTGGGTGAGGACCAGAAGCAGCACCTCGAACTGGCGCGCGATATTGCGCAAGCGTTCAATTCCGCGTTCGGAACCAAGGGCTTCACCGACAGTCAGGGCCATGAAGTGCCGGGCCGGGACATCTTCACCCAGCCCGATCCGATCATCCCGCCCGAGGCGGCGCGGATCATGAGCTTGCGCGACGGCAGCGCCAAGATGAGCAAGTCCGATCCATCGGAAATGAGCCGCATCAACCTGGCCGACGATGCCGACACGATCATGCAGAAAGTGCGCAAGGCCAAGACCGATCCCGAGCCGCTGCCGTCGGAGATGGCCGGGCTGGAAGGCCGCACTGAAGCCGCCAACCTCGTCGGCATTTACGCTGCGATGGCGGGGATGAAGCCGGACGCCGTGCTGGCGCAGTTTGCCGGGCAGGGCTTCGGCGCGTTCAAGCCGGCGCTGGGCGAATTGCTGGTCGAACAGCTTGCGCCCATCGCCGCGCGGTTCAACGCCCTGCGCCACGATGGCGAGGCGCTCGATGCGATCCTGGCGCAAGGTTCGGCGCGCGCACGGCATCTCGCTGCACCGACGCTGGCAGCGGCCTATGCCGCGCTGGGCCTCGTGCGGGGCTGATTTGTGCGACTGAACCCCGGCTGACTGCATCGGGGGCGAGGGCTGGTGTAAGGAACCATTCAACGCACATTCAGCACTTGTGGAACAAACTGCGGCAATGATGATAGAGTCGCGTGCGGGGATGTTTTGCACGGGACCCGCCCCCAGGAGTCGCCAGACCATGCCATTGCCTGCAAAGAACAAACTGTCCCGTTTCAAGGGCATGGTCGCCGTGCCGCTGCTGCTCGCCAGCCTGGCTGCCTGCACCACCGGCTTCGACGCCAAAGTCTCGCGGTTCCAGAGCCAGCTGCCCGCGCCGGCAGGCCAGACGTTTGCCATCGTCGCCGAAGATCCGCGCGATGAAGGCGGGCTCGAATTCGGGCAGTACGCCGGCTACGTGGCGCAACAGATGCAACGGCTGGGCTACACGCCCGCCAGCCCGGCCAACGCCGATCTCATCGTCAAGTTCGACTACGGCGTCGATCAGGGCCGCGACAAGGTCTATTCCACGGGCTTCCGCGATCCGTTCTTCTCGCCGTGGTACGGCGGCGGGTTCGGCGGGTATGGCGGCGGCTTTTACGGCGGTCGCGGTTTTGGCCGGGGCTTCGGCGGCGGCGGTTTCTATGGCCACGGCGCCTGGGGCTATGGATGGAACGATCCGTTCTTCTTCGGCGGCGGTTATGGCGATGTCGATGTGGTGACGGTTTACACCAGCGAGATCGACATGAAGATCGAGCGCCATGCCGACGGCAAGCGCCTGTTCGAAGGCAAGGCCGAAGCGGCCTCGCGCTCCAACCGCCTGCCCTACCTCGTGCCCAACCTGGTCGAGGCGATGTTCACCAACTTCCCCGGCAATTCGGGCGAAACGGTGCGCATTTCGGTGGCACCCGAAAAGAAGGTTGTCAGCCGCGACCATTGATCGGATGCTGCTTCCCGATTTAATATCGGTGATTGGGGATCAGCCAATGCCAAGTCAGACGGGAAAAGTTCGAGGGGCGGTAGTTGGCCTCCAACTGTCGGGCTATGGTGGTCTTCCGGGATCGGGAGAGGGAGTCATCGTCATACAGCCCGAAGACGCGTCTTCGGGATTGCGTGGCCTAAGGCTGGGCGGACCCGGAACAAATCCGGCGGGCACGGTGACGAGCCTCCAGTTTGAGGATCGCGCGAGGCTGTTGATCCGACTCTATTGCCGCAAGGAACTGGCAGAATTCGACTTTGCCGAAATCGGTGCTTCACTGCCCGACATAGTGGCCATCGACGGTATTTAAGTGATTTCGCGGCGGTGTTTTGATTTATCCTACCCCCCGCCGAATGGAGCGACAAACCCCCCGGTCGAGCCGAACCCGCCTTCGCCGCGCAGCGTCTCATCCAGCTCGTCGACCTTGAGCCAGCTCGCGCGCACCACCGGAGCGAGCACGAGTTGCGCGATGCGGTCGCCGCGGCGCACGGCGAAGTCGGTCGCGCCGTGGTTGATCAAGATCACCTTCAGCTCGCCGCGATAGTCCGAATCGATGGTGCCGGGGGTGTTGGGCACGGTGATGCCGTGCTTCAAGGCAAGGCCCGAGCGCGGGCGGACCTGAATCTCGAACCCCGGGGGGATCGCCAGCGCCAGCCCGGTTGCCACCGCGTGGCGCGCGCCGGGGGCGAGGTCCACGTCCTCTGCCGCGAGCACGTCCATCCCCGCCGCGCCGTCGGTCGCATAGCCGGGCAGATCGAGGTCGCCGAAATGGGCGAGCCGTTTGACCATCACCGGGACGGGCTCAGACGAGTGCATGGACGATCCTTTCGACGAGCGCAGCTGCGACCCGGTCCTTGGGCATTTCGGGCAGGCTTTCGACGCCCGCAGCGGTGACGATGTGCACCGCATTGTCGGCGCCGCCCATAACGGTTCCCGAAACGTCATTGGCGACGATCCAGTCCGCCCCCTTGCGCAGCCGCTTGGCCTGCCCATGCGTGACCACCTCCTGCGTCTCGGCGGCAAAGCCGATCAGCAGGCGCGGTCGGCGCGGCGATCGGGCAAGTGTGGCCAGAATATCGGGGTTTTCCGCCAGCGCGAGCGGCGGGACTTGGCCCGAACCGTCTTTCTTCAGCTTGTGCGGCGCATCTTCGGCCGCGCGCCAGTCGGCAACGGCGGCGACCATCACCGCGACATCGGCGGGCAGCGCGGCGTCCACTGCCGCTGCCATCTCGCGCGCAGTCTCGACATCGACGCGCTCGACACCGGGCGGGGTGGGCAGGTTGACCGGCCCCGCCACCAACGTCACTCGCGCGCCCGCATCGGCGGCGGCGGCGGCGATCGCGAAGCCCTGCTTTCCGCTCGAGCGGTTGGCGATGTAGCGTACCGGGTCGATCGGCTCGTGCGTCGGCCCGGCGGTGACGAGCACATGACGGCCATACAGCGGCCGATGATCGGCCAAGGCGAAATCGGGCTGCGCGGCGAGCGGATCGCGGCCGGTCATTGCGCGGATCGCATCCCAGATCGCGGGCGGTTCGGGCAGGCGACCGGGGCCGTATTCGCCACAGGCCATTGCGCCCTCGTCGGGTTCGAGCACGGTCACGCCCATGCCGCGCAACGTCGCCACGTTGCGCACCGTGGCGGCGTGCTGCCACATCCGCATGTTCATCGCGGGCACCGCCAGCACGGGCTTGTCGGTGGCGAGCAGCAGCGTGGTGGCCAGATCGTCGGCAATTCCCGCAGCCATCCGCGCCATCAGGTCGGCGGTCGCCGGGCATACCACCACCAGGTCGGCCTCGCGGCTCAGCTGGATGTGGCCCATCTCGACTTCGTTTTTCAGATCCCACAGCGTGGTGTGCACCGGGTTCTCGCTTAGCGCGGCCAGCGTCATCGCGGTGACGAACTGCGCGCCGCCGTCGGTCAGCACGCACGTGACCGAGCCGCCTCCCTTGCGGATCAGCCGCACCAGTTCGCACGCCTTGTAGGCCGCGATGCCGCCGCCGACGATCAGCAGGATGCGGGGGTGGGTGGGGGTTGTCATCGCCTGCGCTTGTGCCTTCCCCCCCGCTCGCGCGCAATGGCTTGTGGGTTTGTTTTGCCCTAGTCGCCGTGGTGGGGCACAAGCGGAACAACGATTTTGAGGGGACAACCGATGCGCCTGATCCTGACCGCGCTTATTTTCCTGGCCGGGCTGTTCGACCTGTTCCTGGCATTCAGCTTCCTGTTCGATCCGACCAATTCGGGTGGCAGTTTCGGCCTGACGCCGCAGGGGCTGGCAGGGCTGGCCGTACTGCGCGCAGACTTCACCGCGTTCTTCGGCGTGGCGGCGGTGTGCATGATGTGGGGCGCGTGGCGGCGCAACGCCGACCTGCTGCTGGTGCCGGCGCTGCTGTTCGGGACCGCGCTGACCGTGCGCTGCTTCAGCCTGGCCAAGGACGGCGCCGCGCCCGGTTTCCTCGTACCGATGGCGGTGGAAGCGTTCCACGTCGTGCTGCTGCTCGCGGCGTGGCGCCTGCTGCCGCATCACACGATCGAACAGATCACCGAGTAGAGGGTTTCAGGCCTTGGCGGTCGCCTCGCCGTCGCTCTCCGTCTCGGGCCGGGAGCGCCAGCCACGCGCGCCCAGCCGCAGGATCGCGCGCTGCGCGGGCCGCTCGAGCCAGTGCTGCGAGGCAAATCCCGCGAGGCACGCCAGCCCGACGAAGAATCCCAGGAACAGCGGCTGGCGCGCGATCGTCGGCACCGCGACGAGCGGCGACAGCGTGAGCACGAGCACCAGCTGGATCGGGAAGTGCCACAAGTAGATGCCGTACGAGGCATCGCCCAGCCGCTTGCCGAAGCGCAACGTATCGCGGCGATCCGCCCGATCGACCGCGACGGCTGCGAACAGCACGGCGAATATCGCCAGCGGCACGGTCGCGGGCTGAAGCGCCATGCTGTGGTGGGCGCGCGATGCCAGGCCGACCAGAATGGCACTCGCAATGCCGAGCCTGGCCGGGCCGTAACCGGTGCGCAGCACCAGCGCATAGGCGGCGACTCCGCCGAAGAAATAGCCGATGCAGGTGAACACCGCGTCGTGTTCGACCCCGCGCAGCACGATCGTCGCCATCGCCGCCGCGACGATGACCGCCAGCGCGATCGGCGTGCGGCGCAATTGCGGCAACGACACCCGGAACGCGGCATAGGCCAGGATCTCGGTCGACAGCGACCACGACGGGCCGTTGAACGACTGGTTCTGCTGGAATCCCCAGAAATGCGCCAGCGGCACGGCCAGTGCGAAGTGGTACAGATCGTTGAACTGGTAGATGAAATACTGGCCGTTGTGCGCAAAATAGAGCGATTGCAGCAGCGCCACCAGCACCAGCGTCAGCAGGTGCAGCGGCCACAGCCGGGCAAACCGCGCCAGCCAGAACCGCCCCTGCGCGGCCTCGTCGGCCAGATAGACATGCGCGAACACGAAGCCCGACACCGCCCAGAAATACTGCACCGCCAGATCGCCATGATCGTAGAACAGGCGCAGCGCATGGTGCATCGGCTCCACCGCCGATCGCTCGATATGCTCGACCGACCCGGGGGGAACGAAGAAGTGCTGATAATGCCAGAACAATACCGCGACCGCCGCCAGCAGGCGGGTGAGGTCTAACGCGTTGAAGTGGCGCTTGGTCAACCGCAGATCGGGCCGTGAGAGCGTTCGGGTGGTCATCCCCACCATCCCATCATCGAACCCGCCGCGACGATGGCCGCACCGCTGGCCAGCGCCAGCAGATAACCACCCCAGTCCCTTGCGGGTTTTTTGCGATCCCACATCAGATCGACGTGCGGCAGCGGCGGCGGTTCGGGCGCGCCGCCCTTGGCCGGGAACATGTCCTCGATCCGGCGGATCAGCGCGGGGATGCGCGTCAGCGTCTCGCCATCTTCGCGCAGGCGCGTGGCGATTGCGGCTTCGGGGCCCAGCTCGTCGCGGATCCAGCCACCCACGAACGGCGCGGACACGTCCCACATGTTGATCTGGGGATCGAGGCTTTGCGCGATGCCTTCGACCATCACCATCGTCTTCTGCAGCAGCAGCAGGTGCGGCTGGGTCTGCATGTCGAAATCGCGGGTGATCGCGAACAATCCGTCGAGCATCTGGCCGACCGACAGCTCGCTCACCGGGCGACCGCGCATCGGTTCGCCCACCGCACGCAGGGCGGTCGCGAATTCATCGACCGAGTGGTAGCTCGGCACATACTGCGCCTCGAAATGGATTTCGGCGACGCGGCGGTAGTTGCCCGTGGTCAGGCCGTAGAGGATTTCGGCCAGCCACGACCGCGCGCGCCGGTCGATGCGGCCCATGATGCCGAAGTCGATCGCGGCGATGGTGCCGTCGGGTTCGACGAACAGGTTGCCCTGGTGCATGTCGGCGTGGAAATAGCCACCGCTGATCGCTTGCGTCAGGAATGCCAGCACGAGCCGACGCGCCAGCTCCTTGCGATCGTGCCCGGCGGCATCGAGCGCGGCGATCTCGCTGATCTTGACCCCATCGACCCAGTCGAGCGTCAGCACGCGGCCGTTGGTGCGGTCCCAGTCGATCGCCGGAACGCGATAGCCGGGGAACGCGTGCATCGCATCGGCGAGTTCGGAGGCCGAGGCGGCTTCGCGGCGCAAGTCGAGCTCGCGCAGCGTCCAGCGCTTGAAATTGGCGATGGTCAGGCGCGGTCGCAGCCGGGTCGCCTCGCCGCCCAGCGCTTCAAGGTGCGCGGCGGCCCATTCGTACGTGTCGATGTCGCGCCCGAACTTCTCGCGGATGCCCGGACGCAGCACCTTGACCGCCACGTCGCGCCCGTCGAGCGTGGTGGCGCGATGGACTTGCGCGATCGAGGCAGCGCCCACCGGCACCGGATCGATGTGCCGGAACATAGTGTCGAGCGGGCGTTCGAAGCTCGTTTCGATCTCGCGCCGGATCAGCTCGAACGACACCGGCGGCAGGCTGTCCTGCAGCGTCAGCAGGTTGCGCACGGCTTCCTCGCCGACGATGTCGGGCCGCGTCGCCAGCGTCTGCCCCAGCTTGATCGCGGCGGGGCCGATCGCGCGAAACGCCCCGGCATAGTCGGGCTGTTTGGGCTGGACCGTGCCGAACCGCGCGATACGGCACAGCCGGCGCACCGGGGCGGGCGTGTTCGGGCTCGCCTCGAGCAGGCGCAAGGCGCCATGTCGCGCCAGCACGCGTCCCCAGCCGAGCAGGCGGCGAATATGGGTGACAGGGCGGGTCATTATTGGGTCCGCGTCACGGCGGTGCCGCGCGAGCGGGCGGGTTTGCCGGACGCGATCAACGCATTGACCACTCTAGACTTTCCAGCCCGAATGGATCGCAACCAGCCCGCCCAGAATCGGCTCGACTTTCGTGTGCTTGAACCCGGCGGTCCCGATCATCGTCTGGAACTGCTTCATCGGCGGGAAGCGACGGATCGATTCGACCAGATAGCGATAGCTGTCGGCATCGCCCGCGATCAACTGGCCCAACCGGGGGACCATGTGGTGCGAATAGGCGTCATACGCTTCGGCGAAACCGGGCCATTCGGTGGTCGAGAATTCAAGGCAGAAGAACCGTCCGCCGCGCTTCAGCACGCGGTATGCTTCGGCCAGCGCGACGTCGATCCGCGTCACGTTGCGGATGCCGAACGCGATGGTATAGGCATCGAAGCTGCGATCGGGAAACGCCAGCGTCTCGGCATTCTGGCACGACCACACCAGGCCATCTATCCCGCGTTCCATCGCGCGTTCGACGCCCACGTCGAGCATGTCCTGGTTGATGTCGGACACGGTGACGGCGGCGCCCGAACGGGCCAGCCGGAACGCGATGTCGCCCGTGCCGCCGGCCATGTCGAGGATCGCCTCGCCGGCGCGGGGGCGGACCCGGCGCACGAAGCGGTCTTTCCACAACCGGTGCATGCCGCCCGACATGGCATCGTTCATCATGTCGTACTTGCGTGCGACATTGGAAAACACTGCGCCTACGCGCGCGGTTTTCTCATCGGGGGTGACGTCCTCGTAACCGAAGGACACGCTGCCGGGATCGCTCTTGGTCTCGCTCATCGCATGGCGCTTTAGTGGGGAATTGCCGGGACGGCAAAGCCTGTTACAGCCTGACCCCGAGATGCCCGAACTTCCCGAAGTCGAAACCACCGTCCGCGGCCTTGCCACGGTCCTCGACGGCCAGCGGATCGCCCGTGTGGCGGTCCATCGCACCGACTTGCGCCGCGCGTTTCCACCGGGGCTGGTACAGACGATGACCGGCGCGCGGGTGACCGGGCTGGGGCGCCGCGCCAAGTACGGGCTGATCCACACCGATCGCGATGTGACGATGGTGTTCCACCTCGGCATGTCGGGTCGCTGGCGGATCGATCCGGGCCAGATCGGCAAGCACGATCACCTGGTGATCGAAACCGAGGGTGGCCATGTTCTGGCGCTCAACGATGCGCGGCGGTTCGGGTCGGTCGATCTGGTCGATACCGCAACGCTGGAACAATGGCCGCAGTTCGCCGCGCTGGGGCCCGAACCGCTCGGGCCAGGGTTGAGCGCCGCCCACCTCGCGCAGGCGTTCACCGGGCGGATCGCGGCGATCAAGCTGCTGCTGCTCGACCAGCGGATCGTGGCGGGGCTGGGCAATATCTACGTGTGCGAGGCGCTCAACCGCGCGCGGATCGATCCGCGCAAGGCGGCGGGCATGATCAGCCGCGCGGCGCTGGGCAAGCTGGTCCCCGCGATCAGGACGGTGCTCGAAGAAGCGATCGCGGCGGGCGGATCGACCTTGCGCGATTACGCCCAGCCCGACGGCGCGCTGGGCTACTTCGCCAAGGACTGGCGCGTTTATGGCCGTGAGGGCGATCGCTGCCCATGCGGCGGCACTGTCGAACGGATCGTGCAGGGCGGACGGTCGACGTTCTTCTGCGCAAGATGCCAGACGTGATGGAGAGCCAGACGTGATCGAGAGCCAGACGTGATCGAGAGGAAGCCCGCACGATGACCACGGCCAGCGGTTGGTGCAGCGAAGCGGTGCGGCGGATCGAGGCGGACTACAACCGCTCGTCCGACACGCATCTGGTGCGCCTCGACCTGCCCCGATTTCCCGGGATCACACTGTATCTCAAGGACGAAAGCTCGCACCCCACCGGCAGCCTCAAGCACCGGCTGGCACGCTCGCTGTTCCTCTATGCGCTGTGCAACGCGTGGATCGGTCCCGATACGTGCGTGATCGAGACATCGTCGGGATCGACCGCCGTCAGCGAGGCCTATTTCGCGCGGATGCTGGGCCTGCGCTTCATCGCGGTGGTCCCGGCGTCGACCGCCGTGCCCAAGCTGGAGGCGATCCGCTTCTACGGCGGAGAAATTCACACGGTCGACGATCCGCGTGGCGTCTATGACGCCGCCGCCCGGCTCGCGGACGAAACCGGCGGGCACTACCTCGACCAGTTCACCTACGCCGAACGCGCGACCGACTGGCGCGGCAACAACAACATCGCCGAATCGATCTTCGCGCAGATGGCGCACGAGGAGCATCCGCTGCCCGCATGGATCGTGTGCGGGGCGGGCACGGGCGGAACCTCGGCCACCATCGGCCGGTATATTCGCTACCAGCGCCAGCCGACCCGGCTGTGCGTGGCCGACCCGGTGCAATCGGTATTCCACCGCCATTTCGCCGATCGCACGGTCACATCGCTGCCGGAAGGACGCGGCTCACGGATCGAAGGCATCGGCCGCCCGCGCGTGGAGCCCAGCTTCCTGCCCACGGTGATCGACCGCATGGCAGTGGTCGAGGATGACGCCAGCATCGGCGCGATGCGCGCGCTATCGGCGCGGCTAGGCCGGCGGGTGGGCGGCTCCACCGGCACCAATCTTGTCGGGTGCATGGCACTGGTGCGTGACATGGCGGCGGCAGGCGAGACCGGCAGCATCGTCACGCTGCTGTGCGATGGCGGCGAACGCTACGGGGCGACGTATTACGATGACGCCTGGCTCGCCGAATGCGGCATCGACTGGCAGCCCGAAGCTGAACGGACCGCGGCCTTTTTGGCGTGATTGCGAGCGGTTACGTATTTCTCCGCCTTACCCCATCAACGATAAATCGCCGGTCCTTCGATATAGAGCCGTGGATTACCCCATGGCGCGCGGCGGGCGTTGCCGGGGCTGAACGCTGCTGGAGGCCGATGTGCTCAACTGGTTTGAAAAAAAGCGCCAATTCGCACGAAGTTCAAGGCATTGCTGTTTGCTCTGACGGGCATTTCATCCATCGGCCTCGTCACGACCGCGCTGGCGGTAACCGGCACCGGTTCCGGAGTCGGTTTGCTCATCACGGCCGCAGCCGCTGTCATTGCCACCGCGATCACGGTGGTGATCGCGGGTCAGCTGATCTGCACGCCTTACGTGAATACAGTCTTGCGGATGGAAGGGCTCGCTGCCGGCGACACCGAAAACACCATTTGCTACACCGATTACCACGATTGCGTGGGCCGGATGACAAAGGCCATGGCTGCCTTCCGCGACAACGTCGTGGAAGTGCAGCGCAGCCGGGAGCCGCAGCTCGTGGTCGAACCCTTGAGCGCAGCTCTCAAGTCGTTGTCCAACAATGAGCTGTCGTGCCAGATTCACGATCCGTTTCCCGATGCCTACGAGGCGCTTCGCCAGAACTTCAATGGCGCGGTCGATTCGCTGGCAGAGGCGATCGGGGCCGTCAGCCAGACCGCCGGTTCGGTTTTGATCGGGGCGCAGGAAATTCACACCGCGTCGAACGATCTGTCGCAACGCAACGAGCAGCAGGCGGCCAGCCTCGAGGAAACCTCAGCGGCACTGAACCAGGTGACGCAGGGCGTCAACGACACGGCCATTGCCGCAGCAGAAGTCCAGAAGTCGGTAGCCGAGGCGCATCATCAGGCCACCGACGGCGGTGCAGTGGTGGCCAAGGCGGTCGAAGCGATGTCGGCGATCGAGCGTTCGGCGCAGGAAATCAGCCAGATCATCGGCGTCATCGACGGTATCGCGTTCCAGACCAACCTGCTCGCGCTCAATGCCGGCGTCGAAGCGGCGCGGGCGGGCGATGCGGGCAAGGGCTTTGCCGTGGTCGCCAACGAGGTGCGCGCACTGGCCCAGCGCAGCGCGGACGCAGCCAAGGACATCAAGGCGCTGATTACCGTGTCGAGCGAACAGGTCGGTGCGGGCGTGGTTCTGGTTGGCGAGACCGGTTCGGTGCTGTCGAAAATCGTGAGCCGGGTCGGTGAGATCAGCACCCTGATCGGCGGCATCGCCTCCAATTCGCAGGTGCAGGCGTCGGGCCTGCAGCAAGTCAACAGCGCGGTCAGCGACATGGATCGCGTGACCCAGCAAAACGCGGCGATGGTTGAACAGACCACCGCCGCCGCCCGGTCGCTGACCGACGAAGCGCGCGAACTGTCGGACGTGGTCAGCCGTTTCGATACCGGCCGGTCGGACCGAATGCGGCAATCGGCTCCGCCCAGCCAGAATGCCAGGCTGGCCCGGCCAGCGCGGAAAACCAGCGCATCCCCGTCGACGGCCGCCCGATCGATCGCGTACGGGTCGGGGGCATCCGGGTCGGCGGGGTCCTTGTCCGCTCACGGCAACGCCGCACTGAAGCTGGTCGAGGCGACGGACGACTGGTCCGAATTCTGATCGCCTCCGTTCGAAACGGAAAAACCCTTACCGGCGCGGCTCGAGCGTCACGTCCGACAGGCTGACCGAACCCGATCCGGCTGCGATGGAAAACCGCAACCATTCGCCCGCGCAAGCCGGAGCGATCGACAGCGGCAGGGTCCATCGACCATCGGGCGCCAGCGTGGCTGCCGACAACTTCACCGGCTCCGTCGGTCCGCAACTCAGTGCCGCAAGGATCCGGTCGCTCGGCCTGGCGTTCTGGTCGGTTGCCTGCCACCGCAAGATGTAAGGCCCCGGCGTCGCTGCGAGCAACTGGCTGGCCACGGGCCGATCGAATGCCGCGGTCGAAGTGATGACCAGCTTCTGGCCGTGGTCTGCCGGTTCAAACGCGATATCGACGTCGCCCGAGACCGACAGGTTCCAGGCGAAGGGCGCCAGCGCTGGGTCTGCCGTGACGGCCGCGAACGAACCGTCGTTGATCGCGCCCTTGCCCGTTGCGCTGGGGCAATGCGCCCGCCACAGCTGCGCGGCATCCACCATCGATCCCAGCTGGGCCAACTGCGAGGTGGCCGGGGCGATCGTGTGACAGCCGACCTGTATGCCCTTCGCCGACAGCCCCATCAGGACCTGATAGCGCAGCTCGACGACATCGCGGGGCAGGTCGGTCATATCCGAAGCGTAGTTTTCGAGCCAGCCGGGCCGTTCCGCCAGTCGCGCAACAAGTTCGGCCCGACCGCGCGGATCCCGTTCGAGCGGATCGATCAGCGGGCGCTCTCGCAGCCACGACGGCGATTGCCGGGCCAGCGCATCGAAGCGTTCCGCGGCGCTTTTGTAGTCTTTGAGTGCGGTGGCCTGCTGCAGCCAGTAAAGCTGGGTGGGAACGGTCCGCCACCCGAATTGCGCTGCTACGCGAAAGGCATCGTAGGCACCCTGCTGATCGCCCGACAGCAGACGCGCTGCGCCGAGTGCCGCGGTGCTGTCCGGCTCCATCGGTTCGTGCCGGACCCGGCTTTGCGCCAGGGTGAGCGCGGCCAGCGGCTGCCTGGCCTCGATCCGCTCGAACGCCCGCGCCGACAGCGACCGGCTGGCGAAGAGCGACGGCACGCTGGATGCCAGTTCGGGCCGATCTTCGACGACGCGATCCATCCCGTTTCCGATGGCGCAGATCGCGAACACAAAGCCAGCGATACCGGTCGCTACGGCTGACAGCCTGCCGGCCCGGGGCGCACCTTCTGCCGCCGGCGATGGCAGCCACCAGCTTGATTGCGGGCGGTCAGTGCCCGCCATGGTCAGGCATCCTTGTGCGCGTACTGGTAATACTCGTAGCCATAGTATTCCGAATAGCGATTGCCGGACTTGAGCGGATCGAACTTGGTCAGCACGGCGCCAAGGATGATCGGATGCATCGTGCGCAGGCGGCGCACGGCGGCTTTCAACGAGCCTCGACGGCTACGATCGGCCTCGACCACGAACACCACGCCGTCGGCCAGGGCGGCCATGGTCGGCGAATCCGCAAGACCCAGGATCGGCGGGCTGTCGATCACGACCACATCGAACTTCGCCGCCAGTTCCTGAAGGATATGCTCCATGCGCGGCGACGAGATCAGCTCGGTCGGGCTGGGGGGTATCGGTCCGGAGTACAACAGGCTCAGGTTCGGCTGGTCCGAAGCGGTCAGCACGTCATCGATCGGTTCGTTGGACGTCAGCAGCGTCGACAGGCCGCGTTCGTTGTCGGCATCGTTGCGGCGATGCAGCGACGGACGACGCATGTCGGCGTCGATCAGGACCACACTGCGCCCCATGCGAGACAGACCTGCGGCCATGGCATGACTGGTCGTCGACTTGCCTTCGGCTGGCTGAGCGCTGGTCACGAGTATCACGTTCGGCAGGCCGCCTGGGGTCGAGTACAGCAACGAGCCGCGCAACGAGTTGTACGCTTCCGACATCGGCGATTTCGGATCAGCCAGCGATTCGTCCGGCGTGTCCGAGGACTTGGGAATGACGCCAAGCAGCGGCAGTCCGAGCTTGTGCTCGACGTCTTCGGGAACGCGGATCGAGTCGTCGAACTGGTCTTTGAAGAATACGGTCACTGCGGCCAAGCCAACGCCGATCAGCAAGGCAACAAGAAGGTTCTTGAGCAGGTTCGGCGACGACGGCAATTTGGGGGTGTCGGCAGTGTCGACGATCGACAGATTGCTTACGCTGATGCCCGCTGCCGCGTTCAGTTCCTTGAACCGCTGGAGCAAACCGTCGTAAACTTGCCGGTTGGTATCCGCCTCTCGCGCAAGAAGGCTGTACTGCACGGTGCGATCCTGTTCGGAAAGCGTGGCTTCCTTGAGCTTGGATACCTGATCGGTGAGCGCGGCTTCGTTGGTCCGCGCCGCATCGTAGTCCGACTTGATCGACTGTCGGACGTTGTCCGCTTGCGCGTGTATCTGCTGATTCAGCGCAACAAGCTGGGCCCGCTTGGCGGCAACCGAGGGATAGTCGTCAAGGTGGCCTGCGCGTTCTTGCTGTAATTGCGCTTCAAGCAGCGCTTTTTGCTGCATCAGGTAACTGATGGCACCGTTGCCTACGATCTCGCGCGATGTCATCAAAGGCACGCTGTTGATAGCCCGCAGTCGGCTTTCGGCATTGATGCGTTCGGCTTTGGCGGCGTTGGCTGCGGTGTTGAGCTGTAGCAGGCTTGACGAGGTGACCGAATTCGCACCGGACGTCGTTCCGCCGCCGCCGTTCTTGGTGTCGCCGCTGGCAGGATTTTCAGTGCGGATCAGTCCGGCCTGACGCGCATAGGCATTGAGCGCGCGTTCGGACGTTTCGAGCCGATCCTTGGTCTGGGCGAGTTGGTCGGAAATGAAAGAACGCGCGTAGGATGAACTGTCATACTTGCGCTGCAGGTTCGCCTGGATGAATTCAGTCGCGTAAGCATTGGCGACCCGTGCCGAAAGCTCGGGATCAGTGCTATTGAACGCGATTGTCGCTATCCTTGAATCACGGGGTAGCGTCACGTTCATGTTCTTCTGCAACAGGCGCACCGACAGGTCGCGCTGATCCGAGGCGGATACGCCGCCGACGGGAACCTTGACTTCTTCAGCGGCATAAAACCTTGGATTGCCGGTCAGCTTGAGACTTTGCGCCACGCGCAGCGCGATACCGTTGCTTTTAAGGATGTCGAGCTGGGTCTGGAGAAACCGGTCGGAATCGGCATTGATATCCGCTGCATTCGGCCCTTCGGCGTCGCTGTTGAGAACGCGGTCGGATACGTTGTTGATCTGGATGGTGGCACGCGCCGTGTACCGCGGCGTGTCGAGCAGCGTCGCAACGACAGCAACGACGATCGAAACCGCGATGATCACGATGATCAGCAGCAGATTGCTGCGAATGGTCGCCGCAATATAGCGGAAGTCGAACGCCGAGCGCCCCTGCAGCGGGCCTTGCTCCAGCTCATCCCCCGCGTCGAACGCGGTGGCTGGCCCGACCGATCGCGGAGCGAACGCTTCGGGCGTGTTCATCGGAACTTGGTTCACCTGGTTCTCACTCAAAAAGTGGTGAAGAGATTGAAAAGCGGGATCGTCTGCAGGAAGTCGCGATAAGCGCCCCTGGTGGCCGAATAGCCCACAACGATGGTATCGCCCGCCAGGATCTGCGGATCGGGAGCCTTGCCCGCGCGGATCGCATTGATATCGAACCGTCCGCCGGCACGCTGTCCGTTGATGGTGCGGAACACCAGCACCTGGTTTAGTTTGGCGACAGTCGTGGTGCTGCGCGCGCGCGCAACCGCGCCAATCAAGGTCAGATCGCGACCGGCCTCGTAAATTCCAGGTTCGGTAACCTGTCCTTCGATCACGAAAGTCGCCGTGGTACGCGCCACGATGGCTACGGCGACTTGCGGGTTGCGCAGATAGCGCTGCCCAAGCAGCGATGTCAGATCGTTGCGCAACTGCAGCGGCGACTTGCCCTTGGCCTCGACCGGGCCGAGCAGCGGCACCTGCACGGCGCCGGAATCATCGACCACGTATTCGGTGGCCGTCAGATCTGGCTCGCCAAACACCTTGATGCTCAGTTTGTCGCCGATACGAATCAGGTCCAGCTGTTCGGCTGATCCGGCCTGGGTGGCGATGGCTTCGTATGCTGGCGCACCCTGTGCGAGGTTGTCGTGCATCGCCGATTGGCAGCCACTGGTGGCCAGCAATGCCAGACCGCCAAGCGCGAAACGTTGGACCAACTTGATCGCTATCATCTGTGACATATCTTTGTTTTGCAGTGGGCGATTGAGGGGCATGACCCGACCCTGAGCGCTATTGCCATGGATCGCATCGCCTTATCAATGGTGCAATCGGAATTTGTCGCGACCGCGAGTGTCCGGAACGCGACCAAAAGCCAAGGTTTCCGGGCCTGAACAGGTATGGCGCAGGGCTGAAATGCTGCATTAGCGAACGCGATCCGATGTTGCAGGCGGCATCAGCATGGCTACGGCGACGGCGCACAGGCTGGCCAGCGCCATCGACCGCATCGGGTAATCCACGAAGGCGTGCAAGGCCAGGATCAGCAGGCTGCCAAGCCCGAAACAGACTTGCGCGCGCCGTACCGGTCGGTCGGGTCGGCCACGCATCGCCGCCACGCTGCGAAGTGTGACGGCGATCAATGCGGCCGCAATCGCCAGCATCACCACGATCCCGGGAACACCCGCTTCCAGCAACCATTCGAGCCAATCGTTGTGCGCACGCACCGGCAGGCTCGGATCGACGACCTCGAGCCGTTCTGCGGCAAACAGCATGGGCTGAAAACTGCCGATGCCGCCGCCGGCGGGCCATACCTGCTTGATCGCGTACCATGTGTCGATCCACAGGTCCTTGCGCCCGTCGCCATCCGCGGTGAAGCGCGTTGCCACGCGTTCGAGCGCACCCACGCGCATGGCCATGAATGCGACCATCGCTGCCGCCATCGTTCCGGCCAGGACCAGGATCGCGATGATATGGCGGCTCGCGCCGGCCAGCAGCGCGCCCAGTCGCGGCCAGGCAATGATCAGCGCGAAGATCAGCGTGACCGGCAGGAGCAGGATTCCGCCGCGCGACCCGGTCATGACCACGGCGAGGCACAGCAGTGCGATCAGCGGCGCAAGGATCAGGGCCAAGCCGCGGTCCCGGCCGAGCTGGCCGCCGCCGGCGCTGACGGCAAACGAGACCAGCGCCAGCATGCCGATCTGGAGCACATCGACTTCGGCATTCCGGTTGCCCTGGAAGCCGATGAGGTAGCCGGTGTGGTGTTCCGAGTAGATCGACCACCCTCCGCCGCTGCCCGATGCCAGCTGCAACGTGCCCAGCAACACCGAAACGAAACTGACCGCCGTGATCGTCGCCAGCAGCCAGCGCCGGTGATCGGGCGCCAGCCTGGCCGCCAGCAGCAGGACGACGACGCAGCTGACCATGGCCAGCAATGCGGTAAACGTCCGCGACGGCACCAGCGTCAGCGGCATCCATCGATCGCTGGCGCCCACCAGACGCAGTGCGGCGATTTCGACTTGCCGGCCAGGCAGTGCATGCCACAGGCCGGTGGGCAGCGGGACCAGCTGGATCACCGGCACCACGATGGCCAGCAACGCCAAAGTCCACGCCGCGCCGGGAATTCGCGGAGCGCCGTGACCGGTCGTCAACCTCCGGCCGGCTTCGACCAGCAGCAGCAGCGCCAGCAGTGATTCGAGCAGTATTTCGGTCAGGGGGTTGGACGAACCGCCCCCGCCCAGAACCATTGCCAGTGCCACCGCGATCGCCGCCTCGACACCGTACCAGTTTGATCTGATCGGGGAATTGATAGCGCCTAACTCCACTCTCCGGCGCAAAAATGTGCCTGCACCCGTCCGCGCAACAATCTTGCGTCCTATCTGCAGCAGGGGAATCCCGGCGGCAGTCGCGGATCAACAAAAAACCCGCGACATCGTGCCGCGGGTTTTCAGGATCGTATCAACAATGGTCGTTCGAACCGATTAGCCCGAAGGGCTGTCGTGCTTGACGGCCTTGTAGATGCCATAGGCACCGGCTGCGGCGGCCAGGAAGAACAGGAAGAAGAAGATCGGCGCGAATTCGCTGGCCTGCTGGGCCGGCGCCGACGTGCGCGACAGCTGCGGGGCAGCAGCATAGGACGGAGATTGGGGAAGCGACGATGCAGAACGCGTATCAGCAGCGCTGGCAATCGAAGGGCTCACTAAACCAAAGGTGGTTACGGCGAGCAAGATGCTCTTGGTCAATTTCATTACGTCGTCTCCAGATTCGGCCTTCGATTTCATCCATAATGGCAGGACGTTTCAGTTTCAACGAAATATTGCACTGCGACAAAGGTTTCCTTGCGCCTGCGAATGACATGGCCCGGTTCACCCGGCGTTAACCATCGGAACCCAAACGAGTTCCTGCCCAACGAGAGTGCAACATCGGGTGTTTGGTGCGCTTCAGAACGCGCGGTCATGAACGATGACCCGCACCGTGGATGCGATGATTCGCAAGTCGCGCATCACGGTCCAGCCATCGAGATATTCCAGATCCGCCTGCAGGCGATCGGTCAGGTCGGATTCGGAATCGGTCGCGCCGCGCAGTCCGCGCACTTGCGCCAGCCCGGTCAGTCCCGGCTTCAGCGAATGGCGCAGCCAGTAGCGGCGATCGACTTCCCAGAACTTCTTGTCGCCCGCCAGCGAGCCCAGCGCATGGGGCCGTGGGCCGACGAGACTCATTTCGCCGCGAATCACGTTCAGCAGCTGCGGCAGTTCATCGATGCTGGTGCGCCGGATCAAACGCCCGATCCGCGTGATGCGATCGTCGTCGCGACTGGCCGAAACATGTCCGCTCGCATCGTGTCGCTCGACGCGCATCGAGCGAAATTTATATATCGAAAAGAACCGGTTACCGCGACCTGTGCGCTGCTGAACGAAAAATACCGGCCCACCGTCCTCCAGCTTGATCGCCAGCGCCACCACCAGGAACAGCGGCAGCAGGACGATCATTGCGGAACCGGCCATGGCCAGATCGAGCCCGCGTTTGGCCACCCGGCTGCGCAACCCCAGCGGCCCGCCAGAGACCACCAGAGAGCCGAAGCCGCGCCCGCGCCGTGCCCCCAGCACGCCCAGGGACAGCACTTCGCGGTCGATGATCTCGCCCTGGACGTTGGCGCCCTTGAACACATACGCCCAATCACCCCGGCGATCCTGCGGGCACGAAACGATCACCCGGTCCATGTTCGTCAGGTACATCGCAATTCGGTCGAGCATGCCGGGATTGTCGAGATCGGGCACCAGATGATGTTCGCGCGTATCGATATGGTAGGCGTGCGGTATCCTCACCGGCACGCCGCCGTCGTCGAGCAACAGCACGTTCTGCGCGGTCGGGCCGCAGCGCCGCACGATCACCGGCTGCAGCATCGACCGCAGGTAAAGCAACATTGCAACCGCGAACAAAAGGCCCGCAGTGGTGGTAAATCGGGAAAACTGCGCGCTCGCCTTGGCGAAGAACGCAACGAACGCGGTGATCGTCAACGCGGCGAAAATCGCCAGCATCGCCCGGCGCTTGCCATACCCCAGGTTGATCAGCGATGGCAGCGAGTACACGTTGAGCACCAGCGCGGCGGTCCAGTACAGCGGCAGCAGGATCTGCGCCTGCAACATGTTGCGGCCCCCGGACCATTCTCCGAAATAGAGGTATCCCACGATGCCGAAGGCCAGGACGATCGCCGCCCCGTCGGCCAGCAGCAGCAGCAGGTAGCTTTGCAGACGGCGCCGCTCCAGCGAAGGCGCGAGCGGCAGCGTCACCCGGCGCGGGACGGCGCCCTTTGCAGCCTGTTCGATGGTCGACTCTGCGTGCTCCACCGTCGGATCCCCGGGACATTGCCTTGGCGTCGGGTCCTGTCGCGATGTCGCGTGCGCGTTCCCGAACCACTAAATTCATTTTGGAGGTATGTTGCGCTGCACTCCCTATCGCGGCGCAAGACAATGGCAAGCACGTTGTCGCAACATCATGGTTACCGAATACTAAAGTCGGAACGTTAACTGTATCCGGCAACAGATCGGTGCCCGGACGCCTTGGCGGTTAACCTTAACGCGCGGCAGCGCGGGTGATTTCGGCCAGTCCCTGCGCCAGCAGCAATTCGCCGTTGCGGCTGTCGGCCAGCAGGTTGCGGTGCAGCATGACCAGCCGGTCCACCAGCCGCGCCAGCCGCGCACCGCGCCAGCGCCGCAGCTGGTTGGCGATGTCCGCCTTGTCGCGGAAGAACACGCGCTCCTGGTCCAGGAACGCGCCGATGTCGCTGCGCCGCCCCATCCGCCCCGCAAGTTGCGCCAACTGGGCGGTGCGGCGTTCGAACGCGAGCAACAGCCCGACGGGGTTGATCGCGGTCTCGCGCATCCGCGCCAGTTCGCCCGACAGCCGGCCCACTTCCCCGCCCAGCACGACGTTGACCAGCGGCATGAAGCTGTCGTCCTCGTTGGTCGCGCCGATCGCGTCGAACGCGTGCGCATCGGCGCTGCGCGGCGCCTGCGGGCTGGCGTCGAGGTAGAGCGCGAGTTTCTCGATCTCGCTGCGCGCCATGCGGGTGTCGAGCGCGGCGGCGCGCGCGATGCGATCGGCCAGGTCGCCGTTGATCTTGACCCCGGCGGCGTCGGCCATGTCGCGCACGGCATGGGCGACGGACTTCAGGTCCGGCGGGTGGAACATCGTGACCATGGCATCGCCGCGATCGCCCAGCAGCTTGGCCAGCCGTGACTTGTCGCTGGCGCCGGTGGCCACGATCAACACCGGCCAGCCTTCCACCGGGCTGGCGAGCAGCGCCTCGATCGCGTCGTAGGCCTCGTCACCGTTGCAGCGCACATGAATCTGTCGCTGGTCACCGAACAACGAGACCGAGCGCGCCTCGTCGGCCAACCGTACCGGGTCGCGCTTGAGTTCGGCGCCCGAGAACTCGATCCGTTCGGCATCGCCGAGCAGTTCGGCGATCCTGGCCGCGGCGTCGCTGGCGCCGGCTTCGTCGGGGCCGCAGAAGTAGAACGTGCGGCATTCGCGCACCGCGCGCTGCGCCATCGACGCGAAGTTTTTCTGGGTCGCCTTCACCGGGTGGGCACCATCGCGTGCCGTATCACTTCGCGGCGCGCAGCTTCACCGCCACGCTGGTCACGATCTGGTCGGCGACTTCGTGCGACAGGTTCTCCAGCGCGGTCTGCTCCGCCGCGATCACCGCATATTCGCTCGACACCACGTCGATGCCGGCATCGGACCCGGCGGTCGCGTCGAGCATGATCTTGCCGGTGGACAGGTCGACCAGCTGATACCGCGCGCGCAGCGACCGGCGCTCGCGCGTGATCGTGTCGTTGGACAGCAGGCCCAGCCCTTCGAGCTTGTCGTTCAGCCGCACGTCGAGCCGGTAGCGCGCCGCGGCCTTGCCGCCCGCGCCCAGCCGATCGACCAGCGCGTTGCGCACCAGCCAGCCCGATTGCCCCTCGATCGCCGGAACATCGACCGCAGCCAGCCCCTGCGCCACCACGCCGCTGCCGCCCCCGGCATACATTGGCTGCAGCCCGCAGGCGGACAGCGCCACAGCCAGAGCAAGCGGGGCAGCCAGCGCGAGCGGGGCGAGCAGGCGGGTCAGGTCACGCAACAAGGTTCACCAGCCGGTCGGGCACCACGATCACCTTCCTCACTTCTGCCCCGTCGAGCGCACGCTGCACTTTGTCGCTGGCCAGGGCAAGGCGTTCCAATTCCTCGCGCGCAGTGCCCTTGGCCACAATCAGCGTATCGCGCAGCTTGCCCTTGACCTGCACCGCCACGGTCACCTCGTCCTCGACCAGCAGCGCGGGATCGACCGGCGGCCATGCGGCGTCGGCGATCAGGCCGTCCCGCGCGCCGATCGTCGCCCAGGCTTCTTCCGCCAGGTGCGGCATCATCGGCGCGACCAGCAGCAGCACGACGCGGATCGCGGCGCTGCGGCTGGCAGACGGCGCGGCCTTTTCGGTGGCCGAGGTCAGTTCATAGATGCGCGCGACCGCCTTGTTGAAGCCCAGCGCCTCGATGTCGCCGGCGATGGCATGCACGGTCTGGTCGCGCTTGCGGTCGAGCGGCTTGTCCTCGCCCGTCGCGGCGGGATCGAACTGCGCGAACAGCCGCCACAGCCGCTGGACGAAGCGCGAGCAGCCCTCGATCCCGGCGATCGACCACGGCAGGTCGCGCTCGGGCGGGCTGTCCGACAGCATGAACCAGCGGATCGCGTCCGCCCCGTGGAACGCGACGATCGCATCGGGATCGACCACGTTCTTCTTGGACTTGGACATCTTGATCACGCGGCCGATTTCGATTGGGGCACCATCCGCCTTGAGCGTGGCCGTGTCGGCAGCACGGTCGATCTCGTCGGGGCTGTAATACAGCGGCTGGCCATTCGCGGGGTCGAGGCGCGAATACGTCTCGTGCGTCACCATCCCCTGCGTGAACAGGCTGGCGAACGGTTCGCTGACGTCGATCATGCCGATCCGCGCCAGCGCGCGCGTCCAGAACCGGGCGTAGAGCAAGTGCAGGATCGCATGCTCGATCCCGCCGATAT
The DNA here is from genome assembly GCF_001590965.1 of Novosphingobium lentum NBRC 107847. Classification (GTDB taxonomy): domain Bacteria; phylum Pseudomonadota; class Alphaproteobacteria; order Sphingomonadales; family Sphingomonadaceae; genus Novosphingobium; species Novosphingobium lentum. Next base: position 1,679 of record NZ_BCTW01000025.1, on the reverse strand, counting down.
ACTGTTCCACCGGCATCCACCGCGCCACCTCGTCGCGGTCGAACGGCTTGTCGGCGGGCTGGCTGGCAAAGCGCAGGAAGTACCACGAACTGTTGACGAAGGTGTCGAGCGTGTCGGTCTCGCGCAGCGCGGGTTCGTGGCACTGCGGGCAGGGCACATGCTTCCACGTCGGGTGGCGCACCAGCGGGTTGCCCGGCGTCTGGAAATCGACATCCTCGGGCAGCACCACGGGCAGCTGGCTTTTGGGCACCGGCACTACGCCGCACGTCTCGCAGTGGATGAACGGGATCGGCGTGCCCCAGTAACGCTGGCGCGACACGCCCCAGTCGCGCAGGCGCCACACCGTCTTGCCCTGGCCCCAGCCTTCGGCCTCGGCCCGCGCGATGATCGCGGCCTTGGCGTCGGCCACGCGCATCCCGTCGAACGCGCCCGAATTGACGAGCACGCCGTCGCCCGCCTCGGCCTCGCTGCCCATCGGTGTGGCGGCATCGTCGAGCGAAGCCGCGACGACCCGCACGATCGGCAGGCCGTACTTGGTCGCGAATTCGAAATCGCGCTGGTCGTGCGCGGGCACGCCCATCACCGCGCCGGTGCCGTATTCCATCAGCACGAAATTGGCGATGTAGACCGGCAGCGACCGCGCGGCATCGAGCGGATGCGCCATCGCATAGCCGGTGTCGAAGCCCAGCTTCTCGGCGGTTTCCATTTCCGCCGCCGTGGTGCCGCCCTGCTTGCACAGCTCGATGAACGCGGCGGCTTGCGGCGATGTGCGCGCCAGATCCTGCGCGATCGGATGGTCGGCGGCGATGGCGATGAAGCTGGCGCCGAAGATCGTGTCTGGCCGGGTCGAATAGACCTCGATCGACTCGGCAAACGGCGCGACTGGCGCGAACCGCAGCTGCGCGCCCTGGCTTTTGCCGATCCAGTTTTCCTGCATCAGCCGGACCTTTTCGGGCCAGCCATCCAGCGTGCCCAGCCCGTCAAGCAGTTCGTCGGCAAAGTCGGTGATCTTGAGGAACCACTGGCTCAGCTTGCGCTTTTCGACCAGCGCGCCCGATCGCCAGCCGCGACCATCGATCACCTGTTCATTGGCCAGCACGGTCTGGTCGACCGGGTCCCAGTTGACCGCCGATTCCTTGCGATAGACCAGGCCGGCTTCGTACAGGTCGACGAACAGTGCCTGTTCGTGGCCGTAATACTCCGGCTCGCACGTGGAAAGTTCGCGGCTCCAGTCGAGCGCGAAGCCCAGCCGTTTCAGCTGCGCCTTCATGTTGGCGATGTTGTCGCGCGTCCAGCCGCCGGGGTGGACGCCCTTTTCCATCGCGGCGTTCTCGGCCGGCATGCCGAACGCGTCCCAGCCCATCGGGTGCAGCACTTCGAACCCGCGCATCCGCTTGTAGCGCGCGAGCACGTCGCCCATCGTGTAGTTGCGCACGTGGCCGATATGGATGCGCCCCGATGGGTACGGAAACATCTCCAGCACATAGCTGCGCGGCTTCGTGCTCGAATCGTCGGCGCGAAAGCTCTGGTGCTCGTCCCATACGCGCTGCCAGCGCGGGTCGGCCGAGGCGGGATCGAAACGGTCTGCGGTCATGCCCGCTCCTCTAGCCCGACAGGCGGGCTTGTCGAGGGGAATGGGGAGTGAGAATGCGTTGACCGGCCACTGACTTCGTCAGCGA
>NZ_BCTW01000024.1 GCF_001590965.1 Novosphingobium lentum NBRC 107847 | reverse complement strand
ACCGGCCCACTCCCCCTGCCCGACCACCCGGCAGTGTACCTTAGGGGTGGTCGGGCAGGGGGAGTGGGCCGGTGCCGCGCGAGGTCACGCGTCAGCGTGACCGGTCAACGCATCCTGACTCTTGCGCGCGGCGATCAGCGCAAACGGCCCACTCCCCCTATTCCTCGGTACGGATCAACACCGTCTCGCCGATCAGCAGGAACAGCAGGAACGGCGCCCACGCCGCCAGCACCGGCGGATAGCCGCCGAAATTGCCGAGCGCGAGGGCGGCGTTGTCGACCACGAAATAGGCAAAGCCCAGCGCCATGCCGATCACCGCGCGGATGAACATGTGGCCCGACCGCGCCAGCCCGAACGCGGCGGTCGCACCCAGCAACGGCATCAGCATGGCCGAGAGCGGGCCCGACAGCTTGTGCCACCACTTGCCCTCCAGCTCGCTGGTGCGATGGCCCGCCTCGCGCACGGCGGCGATCGACCGCGCCAGTTGCGGCAGCGATTCGGCATCGGCATCGACCTTGCTGATCAGCACCTGCGCCGGTTCGACCGACCGGGCATAGACCTGCCCGCCGGGCAGCGCCGACTTGCGCGCGCTTTGCACGTCGAACGCCACCGGCGCATCGAACCGCCAGCCGGGATTGGCGTAGACTGCGGTATTCGCGGTCACGATCTCGGTCACCATGCCCGTGGCATCGCGCCGGAACCAGCTTGGCCCGGTCATCACCATCGCCTTGCCGCCATTGGTGATCGGCCCGGTGATCGATTTGGCGAACAGCACACTGCTGCCATCCTGCAGCCAGACGTTGGCCTTGACCCCGCTGTCTACGGGAACCGCGCCGTAGCTTACCGCCTGCCACGCTTTGAGCGTCGCGGATGAACGGGTGACCACGCGTTCGTTGAACGCGAACGTCGCCGCAGACGTCACCGCCGCGACCAGGAACAGCGGCGCCAGCACCTGATGCGCAGAAAGCCCGGCGGCCTTCATCGCGATGACCTCGCTGTTCTGGTTCAGCCCCATCAGCGTGATGATCGTGGCCAGCAGCACCGAATACGGCAGGAACCGAGACACCAGCTGCGGCAGCCGCAGCGAGACATAGGTCAGCAGCTGCGCCTGCCCATTGCCCGGCGCGCCCAGCACTTTGCCGCTTTCGCCCAGCAGATCGAGCATCTGCAACACCAGCACCAGCATCAGCAGCACCGCGACGATGCGCACCGCGAACATCTTGGCGATGTAGATCGTCATCGTCCGCGACGGGAAGAATTCAAGCTGCACCATGCGCGCCCTCCAGTTCGGCTTCCGGCTCATCGGGCAGGCGCTTGCGGCCGAACAGCTTGCGATACAGCGCGCTGACCTTGGCCGCGCCACGCTCCAGCCCGCCGATCGGCTGGCCGCCGGGCACATAGGCGATGCGCCAGTACATCCACAGGATCAGCGCAGCGAACGCGGAGAACGGCCCCCACAGCGCCAGCGTCGGGTCGATCCGCCCCAGCACCGCGACATCCTGCCCGTACTGGTTGACCTTGTGATAGGCGACCACCATCACGATCGACACGAACACGCCCAGCGCGGAGGTCGATCGCTTAGGCGGGATGGCCAGCGCCACCGCCAGCAGCGGCAGCAGGAACATCATCACCACCTCCACCAGCCGGTAGTTGAGGCTGGCCTTGGTTTCGGTGCGGGTGGCGGCCGGATATTTGTCGTTCCAGCTGATCTTGAGCAGTTCGGGCAGGAAATATTCCTGCTCCTTGTCGCCGCGCCGGCGGAACTGTTCGAGCTTGGGCAGGTCGATCGGCAGGTCCTGGCTGGCGAAGCTCAACACGCGCGGGCTGGCGATGCCGGGCCCATCCTGCACGATCTGCCCGTCGTTCAATCGCAGGATGATCGTGTCGGGGTTGTCCTTGGTCGCAAAGAACCGGCCCTCGCGCGCCGAGATCACCATCTGCTGGCCGCGCGCGGTGACGATCCGCGCGAAGATCCCGCGCAAGTCGCGCCCCTCGTCGCGGCTGGCGTCGACGCGCAGCGCGGTGCGATCCTGCAGCGTGTTGAATTCGCCGACCTTGATCGAGGCACCCAGCGCGCCCGAGCGCAGTTCGAACTGCATCTGTTCGTAGTAGTAATGCGACAAAGGCTGGAGATAGCCGACGATCAGCAGGTTCAGCCCTGCCAGCGCAATCGCGAACATGTACGGCACGCGCAGCAGCCGGGTGTACGACAGGCCGACCGCGCGCATCACGTCGAGTTCCGAACTCGTCGCCAGCTTGCGGAACGCGAACAGGATGCCCAGCATCAGCCCCAGCGGGATCGCCAGACTGGCATATTCGGGCAGCAGGTTGGCCAGCATCTTGAACACGATGCTGACCGGCCCGCCTTCGGTCGCAACGAAGTCGAACAGCTTGAGCATCTTGTCGAGCACCAGCAGCGACGCGGCCAGGACGAACACCACCAGCATCGGCACCAGCACCAGCCGGGCTATGTAACGGTCTATGGCGGTGAAGAATTTCACGGGGAGGAAACGGCAGCCTGTGGTTGCGGCGAAGTGCAGGGAACGGCGCGGCAATCCCCGCCGGGGCCCTGCCGCGCGCCGGGAAGCCGCTCCATAACCGCGCGCGACGGCGTGGCAAAGCGCGAATTGGCGCAACGCACAAAGCGGGTCACAATGCGGGCCAGGATGCGGGCCAGGATGCAGGGAGGTGACGCGCCGCCGCACCGGTGGCAAAGTGGCCCGACCTGCCAAAGGAGCCAGCGATGCAGCAATCCAAGATCGCGCCTGCCGAACACCACGTCGTCGATCGCATCGGCTGGCTGCGCGCTGCCGTGCTCGGCGCGAACGACGGCATCCTGTCGACGTCGAGCCTGATCGTCGGCGTCGCCGCGTCCGCGGCGGGCAAGCCGGCGGTGCTGGTGGCGGGCGTGGCCGGGCTGGTCGCAGGCGCGATGTCGATGGCGGCGGGCGAATACGTTTCGGTCTCGAGCCAAGCGGATACCGAGGCGGCGGACCTTGCGCGCGAACGGCGCGAACATGCCGAATCGCCTGCGGCCGAGCTGGAAGAGCTGGCCGGGATCTATCGCGATCGCGGCCTGCCCGATGCGCTGGCGCACGAAGTGGCGGTGGCGCTTTCCGCAAAGGATGCGCTGGGCGCGCACGCGCGCGACGAACTGGGGCTGTCGCTGATGCACCGCGCGCGTCCGGTCCAGGCCGCGCTGACGTCGGCGGCGACGTTCGCGATCGGTGCCGCGCTGCCGCTGCTCGCCGCGTTCCTGCTGCCGCTGGGATCGCTGGCGGTGGGCGTATCGGCCGCGTCACTGGCGTTTCTGGTGCTGCTGGGCGCGGTGGGCGCCAAGGCTGGCGGAGCCCCGATCATGCAGGGCATCGTCCGCGTGGTGATCTGGGGGGCGCTGGCGATGGCCGCGACATTCCTGATCGGCAAGCTGTTCGGAACGACGGTGGCCTGAATGTCCGATCCCAAACCTTGTTTCGGATTATCCGGGAGCGCGCCGGTGCCGGACTGAAATTCGCGCTTTCGGCGAATTTCCAATCAGACGCTCAGGCCTTTTCCAGCGTGCATTGCAGCGGGTGCTGGTTTTGGCGCGCGAAGTCCATCACCTGGTTCACCTTGGTCTCGGCGATTTCGTAAGGGAACACGCCGCACACGCCTACGCCCTTCTGGTGGACATGGAGCATGACCCGCGTCGCCTGTTCCAGATCCATGTGGAAGAAGCGCTTGAGGCACATCACCACGAATTCCATCGGGGTGTAATCGTCGTTGAGCATGAGCACCTTGAACATGCTCGGCTTCTTGGGGCGCGTGCGGGTTCTGGTGGCGACGCCGACCTGGTTATCACCACCGGAGCCGTTGTCTCCGCCGCCCTCGCCATCACCATCGCCGTCGCCGCTGCGAATGCGTCCGGCACCAAGCTGCGCACGGCGCGCAAGCGGAAGGGGCACGGAAACGAGGCACTGGTCTGTCGACATTGAGGGGAATATCGCATCGACCAGCCCCATCGGCAAGGGGCGCATGGCCAATCTTCGTCGTCAGGCCGTCAAAATGTGGTTTCGCGGAGACGAATCACCCCGCCGATGGGACGGTCACCAGGCGGCGCGCCGATGCTTCAGGCCCCAAACGACGAAAGGACCGGACGGCCGCAACCGTCCGGTCCAAAGCTGTCGCCAAGCGGCAGGTGCGTTGAAGGCGTATCGCACCTGCCAACAGGATCAGGCGGCGTGCTTCACTTTTTCGATCGCCATGCTCACGCGGTTCGAAATCGGCTGGAACGCCTCGTTGGCCAGCTTCAGCATCGATTCGCTGGACTTCGAACCCGAAGCAACCATGGCGTCGAATGACTTGCGCATCAGCGCCGACTGCTTTTCGAAGAATTCGGTCGGCGACTTCACTGCGGCCAGTTCCTTGGCGTCGGCAGTCAGCTTCTCGAACGCGGTCTTGCCTTCTTCGGCGTAGCTCTTGCCCATGCCCTGCAGGCCGGTGGCGAGGATCTTCGACGATTCGACAACCGCTTCGACGTTGCCCTTGGTGAACTCACCGACGTCGCCGAACATGGTCTGGCTCTTTTCGAGAGCGACCTTGGCGCGATCCTGCGCGGTCTTCATCGCGTCCTGGATCTTGGTGGTGAATTCGGTGGTGTTGACGGCCATGATAAAACTTTCCTTTTTGGTAACCGGCGCGGGGGCGGCGGCTGATTTGAAACTGGGACGAACCGGTGCCGAAGCCGGTGCAACGATCTTGGGCGCCATGATCTTGGGGGCAACCGCCTTGGTCGTTGCAGGCTTGGGCACCGCAGCCTTGAAAATTGCGGGCTTGGCAGAGGGCGCCGGCACCGCCATTTTCTTCGCCGGGACCGGACGCTTTGCCGCGACCGGCTTCGCCTTGGACGTGGCAGCCTTTGGCGCGACGCTCACCGCGGCGGCCTTGGGTGCTGCAACCTTGACGATCTTGCTGACAGCCGGTGTGGCCGCCACGGGGGCAGGCTCGACGATGGCCGCTACTTTTTTCGGGCGACCCGGCTTGCGACGGGCGGGCGCTTCCACCGGGGCAGGCGCGGCGAGGGGCGCGGCTGCGAGAGCCTCGATTGGAGCCGCCTCTACTGGAGCCGCCTCTACTGCCGGTGCTTCCGTAGCGGCAACTTCGATCGCCGGCGTTTCGGGAACAATGTCGACCGCAGCGACAGTGCCGGATTCGGGCTTGGGGTCTTCAACTTGATCAACCATCGCGAGTCACTGGCTCCTTGCGCGTACCGCGGATCGAAGCCGTGCCAAAGGAGGCCGCGTCGATCTTTGCTGCACTGCACAAATAATTATTACCCCGACTGCCGTCAAGGGTTTTTTGTGCAGTGCAGCAAACGTCAGGATGCCGCAGGATGGGTGTCGCAATTTGCCGGGTCAGGCGCTGCTCTCAGCGCGTCTTCACATAACGCCCCGGCGCGTCCTCGATCGCCCGGTCGCCCTTGCCGCCCGGCTTGCGCAAATTCTTGGCGGGAACCCGTGCCGGATCGATCGCCTCGATCCACTTGATCCAGTCGGGCCACCAGCTGCCCTTGGTTTCGTGCGCGCCGGCGATGAAGTCCTGCAGCGTCTGGGGATCGCCGTGGTTGAGCCAGTACTGGTATTTGCCCGATGACGGCGGATTGACCACGCCGGCGATGTGCCCCGATCCGGCCAGCACGAATTTCCACGGGCCCGCGACATGGCTGGTCAGCTTCCACACGCTTTCGGCAGGCGCGATATGATCTTCCTTGCCCGCCTGGATATAGACCGGCGTGTGGATGCGATGCAGGTCGATCGGTGTGCCATCGACCACCATCGCATCGGGCACGACCAGCCGGTTGTCGCGGTAGAGTTCGGTCAGATAGGCGCGGTGCCACTTGGCCGGCAGATTGGTGATATCGCCATTCCAGTGGAGCAGGTCGAACGCCGGATAGTCCTGCCCGAGCAGGTAATTGTTGATCACGTAGTTCCAGATCAGGTCCGGCCCCCGCAACGCGTTGAACGTGGCGGCCAGGACCCGGCCGTCGATGAACCCGTCCTTCGAGATCGAATCGAGCAGCTTCATCTGCGCGTTGTCGAGGAAGTGCTTGAGCTCTCCCGCCTTCTCGAAATCGACTTGCGCGGTAAAGAACGTGGCCGAGGCGACCGTGTCGCCCAGCCCGCGCCGCGCCAGCAGCGCCAGCGTCGCCGCCAGTGTGGTGCCCGCCACGCAATAGCCGATGGTGTGGACCGCGGGCACCTTAAGCCGCGCGCGGACGTGGTCGATCGCCTCGATCTGCGCGAGGATGTAATCGTCCCAGATCACCTCCGCCATCGAGGCATCGGCCGATTTCCACGATACCACGAACACCGTGACGCCCTGCTCCACCGCCCAGCGGATGAAGCTTTTTTCGGGGTTCAGATCGAGGATGTAGAACCGGTTGATCCACGGCGGGAAGATCACCAGCGGCACCTCCAGCACGGTGTCGGTGGTCGGGGTGTACTGGATCAGCTGGTACAACGGCGTCTCGAAAATCACCTTGCCCGGAGTCACCGCGATGTTGCGGCCCAGTTCGAACGCATCGGGATCGGTGTGGGTCAGCTGCCCCTTGCGCAGATCGGTGAGCAGGTGTTCGGCCCCGCTGACAAGGTTTTCGCCGCGCGTCTCGATCGTGCGTTCGATGACCATCGGGTTGGTCAGGGGGAAGTTTGCGGGCGACAGCGCGTCGGTGATCGCCTTCGTCATGAACTTGAACTGGTCTTTCTTCTCGGCCGACATGCCCGGCACGTCATCGGCCATCGCATTGATCCGTTCCGCCAGCAGCAGGTAGGTCTGGTGGATCAGCGCGAACAGCGGCTGGTCACGCCACTTGGGATCGGCAAAGCGGCGGTCCTTGCGCGGCAGTTGCGGCGCGGGCTGTTCCGATTCGGCACTGGCATGCGCGCCGTCACCGATGCCGTACTGGCCGAGCACCGTGGTCCACAGCTGCAGCCCGTCCTGCCACAGTTTCTGCTGGATTTCGAACTGCCCGAGCGGCAGCGCCTGCGTCCAGCGGCCCAGCTTTTCGGCCCACTGGCCCGGATCGCCCAGCTTGCCCAGCGCCGGCTCGCCCTTGCCGGCCTGTTCGGCGGCGAAATCGAGCCACATCTTCTGCAACTTGGCTGCCGACATGCCCCAGTGCTGGAGATCGGCCGGATCGGGCATGCTCGCGCCGCCGCCGGCCGACAGCACATCGGGCAGGAACGGGGCGAACAGCGCCTGCATCGCTTCGCCCTGCTGGCGCACGAGATCTTCGACCATGGTCCCGCCGATGCCGCCCTGGCCGGAATCCGTCGTGGAGCCCGATTCGCCCTTGCCCGCTGTTCCAGCCATCATCGCTTTCCCGTTTTTGGTTTGGTGCAATCTACAAGATTGACCGCGCCGTGCCAGTCCCTGCAGGACTTGTACTTTGCCTAGTTTTGCAAATTCGCGTAAGGCCGCCGACTGACGGCAATCGGGCCGTTGGTCATAGATCGAGTACAACCAACCGTGGACGAAGAATTCTACCGCATCAAGCGCCTGCCGCCCTACGTCATCGCCGAAGTCAACGGCATGCGGGCCGCCGCGCGTGCCGCGGGCCGGGATATCATCGACCTTGGCATGGGCAACCCCGATCTGCCGCCCGCCGCGCACGTGATCGAAAAGCTGTGCGAAGTGGCGATGAAGCCCAACGCCCACGGCTATTCCGCGTCCAAGGGCATTCCCGGCGTGCGCAAGGCGCAGGCCAACTATTACGGCCGCCGCTTTGGCGTGGATCTCGATCCCGATACCGAAGTGGTGATGACCATGGGGTCGAAGGAAGGGCTGGCCAGCATGGCCACGGCGATGACCGCGCCGGGCGACGTCGTGCTCGCCCCCAACCCGAGCTATCCGATCCACACGTTCGGCTTCATCATCGCCGGCGCCACGATCCGTTCGGTGCCGACCACGCCCGATGAAAACTATTTCCGCGCGCTGGAGCGGGCGATGGCGTTCACCGTGCCGCGTCCGTCGATCCTGATCGTGAACTATCCGTCGAACCCCACCGCCGAAACGGTCGACCTGGCGTTCTATGAACGGCTGGTCGACTGGGCCAAGGCCAACAAGGTGTGGATCCTGTCGGACCTCGCCTATTCCGAATTGTATTACGATGGCGTGCCCACCCCGTCGATCCTGCAGGTGCCCGGCGCCAAGGATATCGCGGTGGAATTCACCAGCATGTCCAAGACGTATTCGATGGCCGGCTGGCGCGTGGGTTTCGCGGTGGGCAACAAGCGGCTGATTTCGGCGTTGACGCGGGTGAAATCGTACCTCGATTACGGCGCGTTCACCCCGATCCAGGCCGCCGCCTGCGCCGCGCTCAACGGCCCGCAGGACATCGTCCAGAAGAACCGCGAACTATACCAGAAGCGCCGCGACGTGATGGTCGAAGCGTTCGGCCGCGCCGGGTGGGACATCCCGTCCCCACGCGCCTCGATGTTCGCCTGGGCGCCGCTGCCGCCCGCGCTGAAAAGCATGGGCAGCCTCGAATTTTCCAAGCAGCTACTGACCCACGCCGAAGTCGCGGTGGCGCCGGGCGTGGGCTATGGCGAGGACGGCGAGGGCTATGTGCGCATCGCCATGGTCGAGAACGAGCAACGGCTGCGCCAGGCCGCGCGCAACATCAAGCGCTACCTTGCCAGCATGGGCGTCAACGCCAGCGCGGCGTAGGGTTCGTTACGATTGGTCTGACTCGCTCATCCTGAGGAGCCGTTGAGCTTGCCGAAACGGCGCCTCGAAGGACCGTCCTGCGTATGGGACAGTGGTTCGAGACGGGTCTGCGGCAAGCTCAGCCCCTCCTCACCATAAGCGGGTGGCTCTAAAACATCTGCTTCATGCTCAGGGCGTTTGCTCCGCGATAGCGAAGCAGTGCCCCTCCCCGCTCCCGCCACTTACTGCTGGACCGTGCCGCGCGATTGCGCGAACACATGCGCCTGCCACCGACCCAGCGGGACAAGCGACCATGAAGACCACCGATCGCCTTTCGATCACGCATGATGGCCACGTCGCGCACGTGCTGCTGACGCGGCCCGACAAGATGAACGCGCTCGACGAGGCGATGTTCGACGCGATCGTCGATGCCGGGCATTATCTGTACGACCAGGGATCGGTGCGCTGCGTGGTGCTGTCGGGCGCGGGCAAATCGTTCTGCGCCGGGCTCGACCTGTCGAGCATGGGGCGCGAGGATCGCTGGAACGACGCCCCGCTCACCGCGCGCACCCACGGCAACGCCAACCTCCCGCAACAGGCGGCGATGGTCTGGCGCAAGCTGCCGATGCCGGTGATCGCGGCGGTGCATGGCGTGTGCTTTGGCGGCGGGCTGCAGATCGCCAGCGGCCCCGACATCCGCATCGTGGCGCCCGATGCGCGGCTTTCGATCATGGAGACGCGCTGGGGGCTGGTGCCCGACATGGGCGGCTATGTGCTGTGGCGCGGCAACGTGCGCGACGACGTGCTGCGCGAACTGATCTACACCCACCGCGAATTCTCGGGCGAGGATGCGCTGGCGCTGGGTTTCGCCACGCATGTCGATGCCAATCCGCTTGCCCGCGCGATGGCCTTGGCGCAGGAAATCGCCGCGCAAAGCCCCCACGCGATCCGCGCGGCCAAGGCGCTGTCGAACCGCATGCACGATCTCTCGGTCGACGAAGTGCTGCTGGCCGAAAGCCATGCGCAGCACGTGCTGATGCTGTCGCGCAACCAGCGCGAGGCGGTGCAGGCCGGGCTGGAACGCCGCGCGGCGGAATTCGTCGATCCCTGATCCGGCCCTCTCGCACGCCCGACCCCGCGAAAATCGAATTGCCCAGGCCTTGATGAATCGAATTGCAGTGCGCCGCGCCTTGGGCTAACCGCGCTGCTCCCCGGGGCAGCCCGGGGCCGAGGCCCGATGGCGGAGTGGTTACGCACCGGACTGCAAATCCGTTTACGCCGGTTCGATTCCGGCTCGGGCCTCCAGCATTTCCACGCAGGGCACGAAGGCTTTGCAAAGCCTTGCGCGAAACCGTTTGCGTCGCGCAGCCGGCCTTTGTAAACGCCCCGCCTGCCCAAGGGGTATGCCGCTTTAGCTCAGTCGGTAGAGCACATCATTCGTAATGATGGGGTCAGAGGTTCGAATCCTCTAAGCGGCACCACCTTCGATCGCGCCATTCCCGAACGGTCCAACCGGAAACCCAACCGGGGGAAGACTTTATGCAACTGCGTGATTTCGATATCGACGCGTTCCTGCGCACGTCCTGGCAGAAGCGCCCTGTGGTCATCCGCGATCCGTGGACGGCGTGGACCAATCCGCTCGATCCCGATGAACTGGCCGGGCTGGCGTGCGAGGACGATGTCGAATCGCGCATCGTGTTGCGGACCGGAAACGGCGCGAACGGCATCTGGAAGCTCGAGCATGGTCCGTTCACGGAAGCGCGTTTCGGAAAACTGGGCAAGGCGCGCTGGACGCTGCTGGTGCAGGCGGTGGATCATCAGGTGGCCGATGTCGCCGCGCTGATCGCGCCGTTCCGCTTCGTGCCGAACTGGCGGGTCGACGATGTGATGGTGAGCTATGCCGCCGACGGGGGCGGCGTGGGTCCGCATTTCGACCAGTACGACGTGTTTCTGGTGCAAGGCCTGGGCCAGCGGCGGTGGCAGGTGGGCGCGCCGTGCGATGCCGCCACGCCGCTGCTGCCGCACGACGATTTGCGCCTGCTGGCGGATTTCGCAGCCACCGAGGAGTGGCTGCTGGAGCCCGGCGACATCCTGTATGTGCCGCCCGGCGTGCCGCACAACGGCGTCGCGGTGGGCGATGACTGCATGACCTATTCGATCGGGTTCCGCGCGCCGTCGCGCAGCGAACTGATCGCGCACTGGTGCGAGGACGTGCTCGACGGGCTGGCCGACGACGATCGCTATGCCGACCCCGATCTGGTTCGGCCCGACAATCCGGGCGAGATACCGGGCGATACGATCGCGGCGCTGCACGCAATGGTGACCGACGCGTTGCGCGATCGCGACACCTTTGCGCGCTGGTTCGGACGCCACAACACCGCGCGCAAATACCCCGAGGTGGACTGGCAACCGGGCGAGGCCGTACCGCCCGGCAGGTTGCGCAAGATGATGGCGCGCGGCGTTGCGCTGCTGCGCAACCCGGCGAGCCGCTTTGCGTTCATCCGCACCGGTCCCGGCACGGTGCAGCTGTTCGTGGACGGCGACGGCTTCGAATGCTCGGGCCACACCGTGGCTTTGGCCGAACGGCTGTGCGCGCAGGATCGGATCGAATTGTCCGCCGGGCTGGCGACGTCGGACGACGACCTGGCCCTGATCGCGCGGCTGCTGGCGGGCGGCAGCGTCGCGGTCGAAGCTAACGACTGACCGCCACTTCGCGCCACTGGCCGGGCGCAACGTCTTCGATCGTCCACGCGCCCACCTGCCAGCGCACCAGCCGCAGCGTGGGGTGGCCGACGGCGGCGGTCATGCGACGGACCTGACGGTTGCGGCCCTCGCGGATCGTCAGCTTGATCCAGCCATCGGGCACGCTCTTGCGGAAGCGCACCGGGGGATCGCGCGGCCATAGCGCGGGCGGCGCGATTCGCTCCACCTCGCACGGCCGGGTCATGCCGTCGTTGAGCATCACCCCCCGGCGCAGCGCGGCGAGGCTGTCGTCTGCCACATCGCCCTCCACCTGCACGAGATAGGTCTTGGCCAGCTTGAACCGTGGATCGGCGATCCGGGCCTGCAATGCGCCGTCATCGGTCAGCAGCAGCAGCCCCTCGCTGTCGCGGTCGAGCCGCCCGGCGGGATAGACCCCCGGCACCGCGATGAAATCCGACAGCGTGGCGCGCACGGTATCGGTGCCGCGATCGGTGAATTGCGACAGCACCCCGTAAGGCTTGTTGAACACGATCAGTTTCGACAAGGCGCGCGGCCCTTTCCCGGTCATCTGCGAAAATTCTTGCGGTGCGTAAGGTCGGCGTAAGTGCGTCCCGCGACAAGGGCCGGCATGCGCTGATGGTGCAACCACGATCCCGGACGCACCATCCGCCCTACATTCGGCCGCTGCTTTCTGTCCCCACGTGATGCAGCGGCGAATGTCCCCGGGGCCCGGCATACTCCGGGCCGGGTCCCGGGACCCACGGCAGCCGGGACGAGGCTCCGGGATCGTAAGGCCCGTGTCAGATTGTGCGTGGCATGATAGAAGCCCAGAAGGGAACGGCCATGCGATTGCTGATAGTCGAGGACAACAAGGAACTGGCCGACGCTCTGGTTGCCGCCTTCGCCCGGCGCGACATCCATTGCGATGTGGCAAGCACCGCCGGCGATGCGCAACTGCTGGCCGAAACCGTGAGCTATGCCGCGATGATCCTCGATCTGGGTCTGCCCGACGAGGACGGGCTAGACCTGCTGCAGCGGTTGCGCGCCAACCAGTACAGCGAACCCGTGCTGGTGCTGACCGCGCGCGGCGAGGGGATGATGCGGGTCAAGGGGCTGGAAAGCGGGGCCGACGACTACATCGTCAAACCGTTCCTGTTCGAGGAACTGCACGCCCGGCTGGGTGCGGTGCTGCGCCGCCAGGGCGGCTATGTCGAACACCTGCTCGCGGTGGGCAACCTGACGCTCGACACGCGCAGCCGCGAGGTGTGCGTGGCCGGATCGCTGATCGACCTGTCGGTGCGCGAGATCGAGCTGCTGGAACTGCTGATGCGGCGTTCGGGGCACGTCATCCCCAAGCGGCTGCTCGAGGACCAGCTGTTCGGATCGGGCGACGGCCTGGGGTCGAACGCGGTGGAAGTCTACGTCCACCGCATCCGGCGCAAGCTGGAAGACGTGACTGCGGCGGTCAAGGTTTCGACGGTGCGCGGTATCGGCTATCTCCTATCGGCGGCATGAGGTCGCGCCTGCTCCGTTCGATGTTCGCGCCGCGTTCGCTGTTCGGCCAGGTGGTGCTGTCGCAGATCGTGCTGATGGCGGCGATCGCGATCGTGTTGCCGATCCTGCTGTCGGTGCTGCTGCGCGAAACGGCCGACAGCTTCGTCGCCGAAAGGCTGAACCTGGAAGCGCACGCCATCGCCGCCGGGGCCCGTCCCGGAACCGCCGCCATCTCGCCGATGGGCCATATGCGCGACACCGCCTACCGCGAGGCGCGCGGCGGCCGCCGCTATGCGATCGTCGATGCGGCCGGCCATGTCTTCGCGCACGGGCCTTATGCGCTGCCGCTGCCGCTCTCGGTGATCCGCCGCGAGTCGAGCCCGGTGTTCAGCAAGCGCCGCGCGTTCGACATGTTCAGCCTGCCACTGCCGCCGCAACCCGACGGGATCGCGCGGTGGGTGGTAATCGTCCAGAACCGCGACGTGCCCGACGAGATCGTCGATGATGTCGTGCGCTCGTTCCTGGCGCGGTTTCTGTGGCTGGTGCCGGGATTCGTGCTCGCCTCGCTGCTGGTCGAACTGTTCGTCATCCGCCGCGTGACCGGCAATTTTCGGCGCGCGGCGGCCGGAGCGGACGCGATCAGCCTGCACCGCATCGACGTGCGGCTCGATGCTTCGGTGCTGCCGCTGGAGGCCGCGCCGCTGGTCACCGCGACCAACCGCGCGCTCGACCGGCTTGAGGCGGGCTATCGCTTCCAGGGAGATTTCGCAGGCAACGTGGCGCACGAACTGCGCACCCCGCTGGCGCTGATCTCGCTGCGCGCGGAAGGGCTGGAACCGTCGGCCGAGCGCGATCTCATCCAGCTGGGCGTGGAACGCGCCAACCATGTCGTGCGCCAACTGATGGAACTGGCGGCAATCGACCGGCATTACCCGCAGATCGAGCCGATCGATCCGTGCGAGCTGGCGCGCGAGGCGGTCAGCCTGATGGCGCCGCTGGCGATCCGCGCCAACCACGACATCGCGTTCGTCGCGCCGACGGCGGTTCCCGATGCGGTCTGCGGCGTGCCCGGACTGGTCCGGATCGCGCTGACCAACATGATCGACAATGCCATTCGCCACACGCCCGACGGCTGCACCATCACCGTTTCGGTCACCGACGACGGCTGCATCGCGATCGAGGACGACGGCCCCGGGATCGCCATCGACGTGCGCGACGGCGAAAGTCGGCGTTTCCGCAGCAAAGGCGATCGCCGCAGCGACAGCGCCGGGCTGGGGCTGGCCATCGTCGAGCGGATCATGATCGTGTGCGGTGGCGCGCTGGAAGCCGGTACCGCGCGAAATGGCAGCGGACAGGGCGGCGGCGCGCGCTTCACGCTGCGCCTGTCGCGGCGCGATGACCATCCGACGATCGAGCGGTGACGTAGCGCCGCCCAGTCTCCCAATGTTCGACCCAACGTGTTCGACCCCAAGGTGTTCGACCAAGGGTGTTCGATAGGCCGCGTTGCGATATAGGCCGGTCTTCGCCAACTGGTCGAGACGCGCCGATGACCCACCTGTTCCGCTGCCTCTACCGCTACCTTGCCGTCGCCGTGCTGATGGCTTGCTGTGTTTCCACCCCTGCGCGGGCGCAGACGACCGGACCGCTGGTGCTGGCCGCCGCCAGCCTGCAGGAATCGCTGACCGCCGCCGCCGATGCGTGGGCGGCCAGAAAGCACCCCCGACCGGTGCTGTCGTTCGCCTCATCGTCCGCGCTGGCGCGACAGGTGCTGGCAGGCGCGCCCGCCGACCTGTTCGTTTCCGCCGACGAGGAATGGATGGACGCGATCGCCGCCAAGGGGCTGGTGCGGCGCGGCACGCGCGTCGATTTCCTCGGCAACCGGCTGGTGCTGGTCGCGCCCGCCGCCAGCACGCTGCGGCTTGCAATCGGCCCGCGGTTCGCGCTGGCCCGCGCGCTGGGCGACGGGCGGCTGGCGATGGCCGATCCCGCGAGCGTGCCCGCCGGCAAGTATGGCCAGGCCGCGCTGGAGCGGCTGGGGGTGTGGCAGGATGTCGCCGGCCGTGTCGCGCGCGCCGAGAACGTGCGCGCCGCGCTGGCGCTGGTGGCGCATGGTGCCGCGCCGCTGGGCATTGTCTATGCCACCGATGCGCGCGCATCGCCCGACGTGCGCGTGATCGGCATGTTTCCCGCCGCCAGCCATCCGCCGATCACCTACCCGGTGGCGGTGCTGGCCGCGTCGCGCCATGGCGATGCCGAGGGTTTTCGCCGCTTCCTGGTTTCGCCTGAGGGGCGGGCGATCTTCGCGCGGTTCGGTTTCACCGCCCCCGGACGCTGACCGGAATGCTGTCGCCGGAGGAATGGGGCATCATCGCGCTGTCGCTGAAGGTCAGCTGCGTGGCCGTGCTGGTCGCGTTGCCGGCGGCGTTCGCGCTTGCCTTCGTGCTCGCGCGGGCGCGCTTTCCCGGCAAAATCCTGCTCGATGCGCTGGTCCACCTGCCGCTGGTGTTGCCGCCGGTCGTCACCGGCTGGCTGCTGCTGCTGGCGTTCGGCGCCAACGGCCCGGCGGGCAAGCTGCTCGATCGCCTGTTCGGCGTGACGCTGCTGTTCCGCTGGACCGGCGCGGCGGTGGCGGCGGCGGTGATGGCACTGCCGCTGATGGTGCGCGCCATGCGGCTGTCGATCGAGGCGGTCGATCGCCGGCTGGAAGGCGCGGCGCGCACGCTGGGCGCCGGTGCCTGGCGCACGTTCGCGCAGATCACACTGCCGCTGGCGATGCCGGGGGTGATGGCAGGCGCGGTTCTGGGGTTCGCGCGCTCGATCGGTGAATTCGGCGCGACGATCACGTTCGTGTCCAACATTCCCGGCGAGACGCAGACGTTGCCGATCGCGATCTATGCCGCGCTGCAGATGCCGGGCGGCGACGCCACCGTGCTACGGCTGGCGATGGTCTCGGTCGCGCTGTCGCTGGCGGCGTTGATTGCGTCCGAACTGCTGGCCCGCCGCATGGGCCACGCGCCTGCGGACGATCGCCGCCATGTCCTCTGAGAATGCGCCCTCTGAGAATGCGCCCTCTGAGCAGATGTCCTTTGAAATCGACGTCCGCTGCCGTCGCGGGCATCGCGACATCGCCGTGACGTTCCGCAGCGACGCCGCGCTGACCGCGCTGTTCGGGCCATCGGGCGCGGGCAAGACCAGCGTGCTCGACATGGTCGCGGGCCTGTTGCGCCCCGATGCCGGCCGGATCGTGGTGGCGGGCACGGTGTTGTTCGACCATGCGGCGCGCATAAATCTGCCGCCCGAGGCGCGCGCCTGCGGGTACGTGTTCCAGGACGGACGGCTGTTCCCGCACCGCTCGGTTCGCGACAACCTGCTGTTCGGCTGGCGACTGGCCCCGGTCGAGCGGCGACGGATGGCGCTGGACGAGGTCACCGCGTTCCTGGGCATCGGACCCTTGCTCGACCGGCGGCCGCACACACTGTCGGGCGGCGAGGCGCAACGCGTCGCGATCGGCCGCGCGCTGCTGTCGGGCGCGCGGTTCCTGTTGCTCGACGAACCGCTGTCGTCGCTCGATGCGGCCCGCGCCGACGAGATCATGGCGGTGATCGAGCAAGTGCGCGACGAACTGGGCGTGCCGATCCTTTACGTCAGTCACGATCGCGCCGAAGTGGAACGGCTGGCCGGGCGGATCGTGCCCATCGGCGAGGGCCGTTCCGCCTGATCCTGCGCTGCGCCCGGCTGGAAACTCAGCCGCCGCGCCGCGTGCGGCCCGACACCAGCCGGATCAGCGCACCCAGCGCCACGAACCCGGCACCGCCGCGCGGGAACGCGATGTAGCGGCTCTGCCACTGCGGCGCGAACTTGTCCTTGTAGAAGCGCAAACCGGCAAAGTTGTAGAACCGCCCGCCGACCATGAAGAACGCGGTGGCGAACCGTGCCCAGAACGGCGCCAGCCGCCCGCCGTGCACCCCCGACAGCGGCGCCAGTCCCAGGTTGAAGCGCAGGCAGCCCTCGTCTTTCGCGCGGGCGATCAGTTCGGTGAACAGGAAGTCCATCGTGCCGGACGGCGCATCGTCGACCTGCCGCATCAGGTCGACCGAAAATTCGGCGCCGTCGCCCGACCGCCAGATGTTGGCGAAGGCGACGATGCGATCGTGCTGCCGCACCAGCGCCATGTCGAAGCGCGACAGGTAATCGGGATCGAACCGGCCCAGACTGAAGCCCTTTTCCTGCACCCCGCGCGCGCGCACCCATTCGTCAGAAATCTTGCGCAATTCGGGAAGCCAGGCCGGCACAGCGGCGGCGCGGACCACGGCGAGGCTGAGCCCTTCGCGCAGGCCCCGCGCGCGGCCGTTGCGCAGCAGCTTCATGCGCGGACCGGCGAGCGTGAAGCTGCGCGGATCGATCACCGCCTCCTCGCCGTACTTGGCGGCGGTGAGCCCGAGATCGACGGTGAGCGGCAGCATCGCCTCGCTCATCTGGTAAAAGCACAGCCACGCGTTGGACACGTCGGCCAGCCGGCGCAGTTCCCACACCAGCGCGGGCCAGCGTTCGCGCGGGCCGACCGGATCGCCCATCACCATCCATGTGCGCCCTTGCGGGCGGAACATCAGGAACGCGTCGCCCTCGGCGGAAACCAGGAAGCGCTTGTCGCCGGTCAGCGCCAGCGCGGCGTCGCTGCGGCCCGAAACGGCGGTGGCGCGCAGCAGCACGCTGACGGGCAGGCGCCCGGTGCCGCCGCGCGGGGTGGGCCGGGTCAGCCATTCGCGCGCCGTGAACGCGGCCACCACGATCGCGGTGGCAAAGCTGGCGCGCAGGAAACGCGGCGCATCACCGTTCAGCGCGAACTGCCACCACAGTTCGCCGGAGATGCCCTGTGCGCGATAGGCCGCCAGCCCGCACAGCACCGCCACCAGCACCGCGCCGGTCGCGGCGAGCAGCCAGCCGCGGTTGTGCGTGGAAAACGCGCCGATCCGCCCGCGATAGAACGCCGGTGCCGCCAGATGAAGCAGCAGCGCCAGCGTCAGCATGACCGCCGCTTCCTCGTAATCCAGGCCTTTCGCCAGCGAGAACACCGCGCCCAGCAGGAACAACGCCCGGCCAGCGCGCATCCCGCTGGCCAGCCGCGAGGCGAGCGCCGGGGCGACCAGCAGCAGCGCAGTGCCAACGAGGCTGGCGGCGAGGTGCGACGCCTCGATGAACGGCAGCGGCAGCAGATCGACCAGGTCGCGCATCCGTCCGTGCACCGCCGGCAGCGCGCCGGACAGCAGCAGCACCAGCCCGCCCGCGAAGCTCAGCATGCCGAACAGCGCCGGGCTGATCGCCAGCGCCAGGCGCCGTGCGGGGCCGAGCCGGGGTGCGGCGCGGCGGGCCAGGCCGCGCGCCTCGATCCCGGCGTTGAGCGCCATCGCGGCGGCCAGCGGCAGGGCGTAGTAGACCAGGCGATAGACCATCAGCGCGGCCAGCGTGTCGCTGCCGCTGTCGGGCAGCGCGGCGATTACCACCGCCTCGAACACACCGATGCCGCCGGGCACATGGCTGACCAGCGCCACGATGATCGCCAGCGCATAGATCAGGAAAAAGCCGGAAAACGCACCGACCTGCTCGGGCGGCAACAGCACCCACAGCGCCAGCGCGGCCACGGCCAGATCGAGCGCAGCGACACCCAGCAGGACGATGGCCAACCGCGCCGAGGGCAACGGCACGATCTTTTCGAGCGGTGCAAACAGCGCCGGACGGGCGCGGCGCAATGCCAGCAGCGCCAACAGCGTCGCCAGCACCGCCGCCCCGGTCGCGCGCGCGGCGACGGGTTCGATAACGAGCCCGGCGATCAGGATGGGGTCCCCGATCGCCAGCATCGCGATCGTCGCCACCAGCGCCACGCCCGCCCAGAACGCGCAACCGGCGATGACCACGATCCGCGCCACGGTCGCCGGCGGCAGTCCGGCGGCACCGTAGATGCGCAGCCGCGCCGATCCGCCGGTCAGCGCGCCGAAGCCCAGCGTGTGCGACAAGGCGTAGCTGGTGAACGCAGCGCGCGCGGAGGTGCGCCAGGGCACGCGCTGCCCCAGCAGGCGCAAGGCCAGCGCGTCGTAGAACGTCAGCAGCAGGTAGCTCGCCACGGTCAGCGCGATCGATGCGGCGATCTGCCACGGCGCGATTCCGACCAACGCAGCCAGCGCGTCACGCGGGGAGAGGATCGATCCCAGCCGCGACGCCGCGGCACACGCGATGAAGCCCAGCACCGCCACGGCAACCAGCACAAGTACGCCGCGCCGCAGCCCGCCGCCCGGTCCGGTCCTGCCGCGCGCCAGGCTGTGCCCGGTCACAGGCGCCGCCACACTTGCGACTTGCACAGAAACCGCCCGAGCAGGCACCCCGCGATCCGCGCGTGGTCGCGATCGACCAGCTGGATATGCGACGAAAAGCTCTGGCCCACGTCGGGGACATAGACCGTCCCGCTCCAGCGGTTGGGCCCGTCGTGGCGATAGCCGTGCATCAGCTCGCGGCCCACCAGCTGCGCGGTCCCGCCCGCGCGGGCATCCGCGACGGCAGCAGCGGACGCGCGCACCACCGTGCCGCACAGCGCCGGGCCGCACGAGGCGATCTGCACATCGACACTGCCGCGCGGGTTGCGCCACTGGCCCCACAGCACGGCATCGGCTTGCGCGGCCGATGGCACCGGGGCGGCCAGCAGCGAAAGCATCAGGATCGGTGTTGCCCGCATGACGATGAGACCCGGGTCAGCGCGCTGCAGGCCATTGTGCCGGCGGGGCCATCACCGACCGGACGATGGCAGCGTGCAGATCGGCGCGGTGGCGCAGCATCAGGTGGCCGTCGGGAATGGCCTCGATCCGCATGCCCGCCGCTTGTGGCGTGCGGCACAGGGTCGACGGTTCCTGGCTGCCGTAGATGCAGGTCAGCCGCAGTCCGCGCAGCGCGGGCACGGTGGTGCGCGCATCGCTGTCGGGCGTGCCGAGATAGGCCAGGCCGCTGGGATTGGCATGGAAAAAGACGCTCGTTCCGGGCACCACCAGTGTGACCGAGGCGATGCGGCGGCGCAGCGCATCTGGAACCTGCCCCAACGCGCTGTCCACGATGTCGGCCCCGAACGAGGTGCCGATCACCGCCACTTGCGCCGCGCCGCTGGCGGCCAGCGCGCGGTGCAGCGCTTCTGTCATGACCTGCCGGGCAAAGGCGCCGTCGCGCGGCCGGCCGAACAGCGCGGACGAGTTGACCGTGAGCACCGGCACGCCGCTGGCGCGCAGCGCGCCGACCGATCCTTCGCCCGATCCCATGCGCATGCCCATGTCGCCCGAGACGAACAGCGCCACCAGCCGGCTTTGCGGCGCGCCGCCCGTCGCTGGCTGGAACCGCCACGGATCGGTGTCGAAATAACCGCCGACGCCCAGCGTCGCCAGGGCGGCCAGCAGCACGATGGCGAGCGACGTCTTCAATTTCGGACGGGGCATGGTGCCTGTCGTATCGCGCAGCCCCTATCGCCACGGTGAGGAACGGATTAACACCCTGTCATCTGAAGCAAGGAGCACTAGTGGCAGGACGCATTCTTCTGGTCGACGACGATGAGCGACTGGCCGACTACATCGCGCAAGGGCTTGCCGAGGAAGGATTTACCGTCGACCGCGCGGACAACGGGCGCGATGGCCTGTTCCTGGCGACCGACAGCGATTTCGACGCGGTGGTGCTCGACCGGATGCTGCCCGGGATGGACGGGCTGTCGTGCCTGAAGGCGATGCGCGCGGCCAACGTGACCACGCCGGTGATCATGCTGTCGGCGCTGGGCAGCACCGACGATCGCATCACCGGGCTGACCGCCGGCGCCGACGATTACCTGG
Source organism: Novosphingobium lentum NBRC 107847 (assembly GCF_001590965.1). GTDB lineage: Bacteria > Pseudomonadota > Alphaproteobacteria > Sphingomonadales > Sphingomonadaceae > Novosphingobium > Novosphingobium lentum. The sequence goes on along the minus strand of NZ_BCTW01000024.1, from coordinate 37,352 downwards.
GCAAGCCGTTCTCGTTCGCGGAACTGCTGGCCCGCGTGCAGGCGCTGATGCGGCGCGGCACCGGCGGCGCGCAGCAGCAACAGCAGCAATCGGTGCTGCGCGTCGGTGATCTGGAAGTGGACCGGCTGGCCCGGCAGGTGCGGCGCGGGCAGCGCAAGATCGCGCTGCAGCCGCGCGAATTCCGGCTGCTCGAATACCTCATGCTCCATCAGGGCGAGGTGGTGACGCGCACGATGCTGCTCGAGGCGGTGTGGGATTACCACTTCGATCCCGGCACCAACGTGATCGATGTCCACATCAGCCGCCTGCGCCGCAAGATCGACGATGGCGAGGAGCAGCCGTTGTTCCACACCGTGCGCGGGGCCGGTTACCGCCTCGCCGCCGACTGAGCCGAAAGCGGGGGGAAGCCGATGGCGCGCGCGCGCCTTTCGCCGACGATGGTCCGGCTGGTGGTCGCGGTGTTCGTGCTGCAGATCGCCTCCAGCGTGGCCGCGATCGCGTTCCTGCGCACGCAGATGCTCGACGTGGTCGGCGCCGACCGCGTGCGCCAGGTGATCGACGTGCGCGACGACCTGCTCGCCGCGTTCTATGACGGCGGGCGCGAGGAACTGGACGATTTCGTGGCGCAGCGGCGCGGACGATCGGCCGATCCGCTGGTGTTCGTGGCGGTGACCGGGCGCAATCCGCCGCTGCTGGGCAATGTCCTGACTGTGCCGCACATCGCCACGCCCAACCGGATCGTGCACGTATCGATCGTGCGCGGGCGCCAGCAGCCGCTGCATGGCGGGATCGCGCTGGCGACGGACTTGTCCGACGGCACCCAGCTGGTGGTCGGCGCGCTGACCGATCGCGAACGGCGGCTGGACCTCGCGTTTGCCGAGGCGATCGGGCTCACCATCCTGGTCGCGGTGGCCTTTGCCATGGCGAGCGCGCTGTTTTTGGGCGTGACGATCAGCCGCCGCACGCATGCCATCGCCGAAACCGCCGCCGCGCTCGCCTCGGGCGATTTCGCTGCGCGCGTGCCGGTCGAGCAGACCGGCGACGGGTTCGATCACTTGCGCCTGCAGATGAACCAGATGGCCGAGCGCATCGACCAGCTGGTGGCGCAGCTGCGCTCGGTATCCGGCGCGTTGGCGCACGACCTGCAATCACCGGTGGCGCGGCTGACCGCGTCGATCGACACCGCGCTGGCCAAGGCGCAGGACCACGCCGCAATCGAGGCGCTGCAGGCCGCACGGATGGACGCCGACGCGTTGCGCGCGATGCTGGCGACCGCGCTCGACATCAGCCGGCTCGAAGGCGGCACGGTCGCCGATCGCCGCCGCCCGATCGATCTGGCCGAAACCGCCGCCGACCTGGTCGATCTCTACGAACCGCTGGCCGAACAATCGGGCGCGACGCTGGCCGGCACGTTCGCGCCGGTGACGGTGCTGGCCGACCGCGAACTGGTCTCGCGCGCGATCGCCAACGTGATCGACAACGCGCTGAAATACGGCGGCCGCGATATCAGCGTGACCACGCGCGCCGTACCCGGCTGGGGCGAAGTGGCGATCAGCGACAACGGGCCCGGCATCGCGCAGGAGGACCGTGCGCGCGCGGTCGAACGCTTCACCCGGCTCGACAACGCGCGGACGCGTCCCGGCGGCGGGCTCGGGCTGGCGATGGTTGCCGCCGTGGCGAAACTCCACGGTGGCAGTTTCGAACTGTCAGGCGAGGACGGGCTCGTCGCGACTTTGCGGCTGCCCCGCATCTGAATCGGGCCGCGCCGGCTCGGGCAGGTCGGAGCCTGCGTCCACCGCGTTGGCGCTGACCCGGCCGCTGCGCTCCAGCTTGCCCCAGCCGATGCCCAGCCCGCTGAACGCCGCCCCCACCGCGCGGATCACCACGCTGTACATCAGCTGGCGATAGACGAACCGCTGCGCCAGCAGCAGCAGCGGCGGAAACTTCTCGCCCCGGCTGTCGAGCCGGTAGGCGATGAACCCGCACACGAGGTCGATCGAGGTAAAGGCTGCCCAATAGGCGCCCATGCGGATCACGTCGGTCTGGGTCTGCGCCCAGCCGTGCTGCGCGATTCGGACCAGCGTGCCGATGATCGAGATAAACAGCGCCAGGTCGATCAGCGGCGAGACCAGCGCGAACAGGATCTGGAACGTCCACGCTTGCGGCATGCCGACGAAGGCCAGCCCGCTCGGCTTGCGGTCCGACATCACCCGGCGGTGCTTCCACAGGCACTGCAGCGTACCGAACGCCCAGCGGAACCGCTGCTTGGCCAGCGCGCGGAAGCTTTCGGGCGCTTCGGTCCACGCCACGGCGTCCTCGTCATAGGCGATCTTCCAGCCCTTGCGCTGGATGGCGATGGTCAGGTCCTGGTCCTCGGCCAGCGTATCCTCGGGGAAACCGCCGACCGCCTCCAGCGCCGAACGCCGCCAGGCACCGACCGCGCCGGGCACGACCATGATAGCATCGAACCGGGTCAGCGCGCGCCGCTCGATATTCTGCGCGGTGACATATTCCACCGCCTGCCAGCGCGTGACGAGGTTGATGCGATTGCCGACCTTGGCGTTGCCCGCCACCGCGCCGATGCGCTCGTGATCGAACCAGCGCACCAGCCGGCTGATGGTCTGGCGCTCGAACTGGGTATCGGCGTCGAGCGCGACGACCACGTCGCCTTTCGCCAGCCGCAGCGCGGTGTTGAGCGCACGCGCCTTGCCGCCGTTTTCCAGCGTCAGCAGGCGCACGCTGGCCTCGTTGCCGAACGCGCTCGCGACGATTTCGCTGGTGCGGTCCTTCGATCCGTCATCGACCACGATGACCTCGAGTTCGGGATAATCGCTCTCCAGAATCCGCCGCACCGAGCTTTCGATGACGCGTTCCTCATTGAACGCGGGGATGATCACGGTGACGATCGGATGCGTCTGCGGTTCGGCCGGCAAGCCCACGCGGCGATCGGGGAACAGCGCCAGCCCGGTCAGCCCCACGGCGCGGACGATGCCCAGCGCGATGGCGAAGAAGAACGTCCAGTTGAGCGCGGCGATGATCGCGGCCAGCAGCGAGAAGATCGCGATGTCGGCCCGCACCGCGACCAGATCGATGCCGGTCACTTGCGGCATCACCTGATCGTGCCGCAACCCGGCCAGCGTCGCGGTGGGCACGATGCGATACCCGGCCTTTTCCAGCCCGGTGATGATCTGCGGCAAGGCCGCCAGCGTCTGCGCCCGATCACCGCCGCCATCGTGCAGCAGCACGATGTTGGCCGAACGATCCGCCTGCGGATGCTCGACCTCGTTCAGCGTGTTGTCGACGATCGCCTGCACCCCGGGGCGCTTCCAGTCGCCCGGATCGACGTGCAGCCCGACCACGGTATAGCCGCTTTGCTGCGCGATCAGCGCCGGTCCCAGTTCGTCGTTGGTGGTCGGCTCGGCGTCCCCGAAATAGGGCGCGCGGAACAGGCGGGTCGACCGGCCGGTATAGGCTTCGATCAGCCGCTGCGTGGCGTTGAGCTCCAGCCTGACCCCGGCCCGCGCCTCATCCGCCATGTTGGGATGGGTGTAGCTGTGGTTGCCGATCTCGTCGCCGTCGGCGATCATGCGCTGCAGCAGCCCGCGATTGGCCACGCCGTTCTCACCGATGACGAAGAACGTGGCGGGCACGTGGTACTGTTCGAGCACCGACAGGATGCGCGGAGTCCACGTCGGGTCGGGCCCGTCATCGAACGTCAGCGAGACCAGCTTGTCGCGCGCGCCGGTGCGCTGGACCACGAACGGCAGCGGCAACTGGCGATAGTCTTCGGCGGTGATCAGGTGCGACTTCGCATCGAACGTCAGGTTGCGCTGTCCGGCGACCGGTGTCGCCTCGATCCGCAGGATTTCACCGTTTCCCTCGACATCGACATTGTTGGCCTGCGCGATGGCGGTGAGATTGGGCTGGCCGCCGGTGCGCCAGGCGCGCAACGCGGTCCAGAAGCCGGGGTCTTCCGAACCCAGCCGCCACAGCGCGACGCTGCTGATGCCCAGCCGGTTGAGCGCCTGCATCTGGTTCCACGATGTCGCGGCATCGAGCAGCCACACATCATGGCGGGTGTCGTTGTCGGTGTAGGCAAAGCCGGTGTTGCCGCTCGCCCGGTCGAACACCGCCTTCGCGCCGCTGTCGTGCGCAGCGAGCCAGGCTTCTTCCACGGTCAGACTGTCGGCATGGCCATCGTGCCAGTCGTAGCCATAGTTGCCCAGCGCGACGATCGCCTTGCCCGGCCCCATGCCCCGCAAATTTTCGCTCAGGTGACTGGCGAACCACGCATCCGACGCGATCGGGCCGGGCTCGCCGCCCTGCCAGTGTTCGTCGTACGCCATCAACACGACCTTGTCGGTCACTTGCGCCAGCGCGCGCGAAGACCATGCCGGGTTGTCGATCGGCATCGTCACCGACACGATCCGGCGGCGCGGTGTGAACTTTGCGCGCAGTTCGGACAGGAACTGCCGCAGATCGACCAGGCTGGCGGTGGGGATGTTCTCGAAATCGATCATGATCCCGCCGTCGCCGGTCTTGTCGAGATAGGCCGACAGGCTGGTCTCCAGCGCGGCGCGGCGCGCGCGATCGTGCAGCAGCGCGGCCGTTCCCGGCCCGTCCCATGTGCCGTTGGCGGCGTTCTGCAGCACCGGCACCACCAGCGGATGATGGATCGACGCGGCCAGCACGCGGCGCAGCGGCTGGTCCTCGGTAATCACCAGTTGCCCGTCGTGCGCGAGCGACAGCAGCGTCGGCGCGACCCAGTCGACCTGGTCGATATGGTGTTCCAGCGCGGGCGCGCTTTCGTCGGTCCACGACGTGTAGAACGCCACCGTCAGCGGCGCGATGGCGCTCGCGCCGGCAAGCGGGTGGCGCGGCGCGGACTTGCGCGCGAACAGGCTCGAGATTTTCGACTTGATGCGGCTGACCTGGGTGCGCAGCGGCAGCGGGGCCATCCGTTCAAACCCGATCGGCAGCGGCGATGGCGCGGGCACGCTGACCACGGTGGTGGCGAACACCACGCTGGCGAACAGCAGCAGCGCAAGTCCGGCAAACGTCCAGCCACGCGTGCGGCGGCGGCGGCGCCCGGTCGGGTCGAAGAAGATCGGGCGTCCCACGTGGCGGTTCCTGCAACTGTAGTGGCTGCGCCCGCGATTTGGCGGCGGCCGGATCGGGGGTGACGGCCGGCGTTCCGACGAATCAAAAACCGGGGATCGTCAGGTCGCAACCCGACGGATGCCGCCGACCGTCTTCCATTCCCTAGGGAAATCCGGCCTGCCGCAGCGTGGGCATAACATTAAAAAACCGACAGGGTGGGCCGGGTAAATCAGGGGGGTGCCGATCCGCCGGAGCATAGCGCGATCAACACGAACCGCTCATCCGGAGGAGCCGCTGAGCTGGTCGAAGCCTGCCCCATCATGAGCGGGGGTTCAGATCGCGCTCGCGCTCCTACACATCCAGATTCGCCACGTTCAGCGCGTTTTCCTGGATGAAGTCGCGGCGCGGTTCGACCACGTCGCCCATCAGGCGGGTGAAGATCTCGTCGGTGACGTCGGCATCCTCGACCTTGACCTGCAACAGCGAGCGGTTGTCGGGATCGAGCGTGGTTTCCCACAGCTGGATCGCGTTCATCTCGCCCAGCCCCTTGTACCGCGCGATCGACAGGCCCTTGCGCCCGCCCGCCAGCACCGCGTCGAGCAGTTCGGACGGCCGCGTGATCAGCCCGTTGTCCTTGCCCACCGCTCGGATCGGTGCGGCTTCGACCGCCTCATCCACGCCGTCACCTTCGCCGGCCTGCGGTTCGGGCTCGGCCGCCGTCTCGCTGACCGAGGTCACGCGCACGAACCGCGCGGCGGTCGAATAGATTTCGGCCACTTCGCCCGCGACGCGCGCCAGCTTGCGCGCCTCGGCGCTGGTCAGGAATCCCGGTTCGATGATGTGGTGATCGGTCACCCCGCGCCACACGCGCTGGACGTGATAGCCGGTGCCTTCGTCGAGACCGGCTTCGCTGAAACCGGCGGTCCAGCGCGCTTCGCCGTCGCCGCGATCGAGCCAGCGCGCGGCGCTGGCCAGCGCGGTGGCGCGGTGTTCGCGGCTGGCGTCGGGGTCGAGCGCACCGGCCAGCGCCAGCGCCTCGATGATCGCGGGGTCGTAGCGCTTGGGCACGAACGCCATCAGGCTGCGCAGGCGCCGCGCCTGTTCGACAAGTTCGGCCAGTTCAAGCCCCGATCGCGCGCCGCCCGCCGTTTCCAGCACACGGCCCGCCGTGCCCGCCTCGACCAGATAGCGATCGAGCGCGTCGGCATCCTTGAGGTACACTTCCGACCGGCCCTTGTTCACCTTGTACAGCGGCGGCTGCGCGATGAAGAGATGCCCGGCGCGGATGATCTCGGGCATCTGGCGGTGGAAGAACGTGAGCAGCAGCGTGCGGATATGCGCGCCGTCGACATCGGCGTCGGTCATGATCACGATCTTGTGATAGCGCAGCTTGGCCAGGTTGAACTCGTCGCGGATGCCGGTGCCCATCGCCTGGATCAGCGTGCCGACTTCCTTCGATCCGATGATCCGGTCGAACCGCGCGCGCTCCACGTTGAGGATCTTGCCCTTCAGCGGCAAAATCGCCTGGATGCTGCGATCGCGGCCCTGCTTGGCCGATCCGCCGGCCGAATCGCCTTCGACCAGGAACAGTTCACACTTGGCGGGATCGCGTTCCTGACAATCGGCGAGCTTGCCGGGCAGGCTGGCGATGTCCATCGCACCCTTGCGCCGGGTGAGTTCGCGCGCACGGCGGGCGGCTTCGCGCGCGGCGGCGGCGTCGATGATCTTGCCCACCACCTGCCGGGCGTTGGCGGGATTTTCCTCCAGCCAGTCGCTCATCCGGTCGGCCATCAGGCTTTCCAATGGCTGGCGCACTTCGGAGCTGACCAGCTTGTCCTTGGTCTGCGACGAGAATTTGGGATCGGGCAGCTTGACCGAGACGATCGCGGTCAGGCCTTCGCGCATGTCCTCGCCGGTGAGGTTGACCTTTTCCTTCTTCAACATCCCCGACTTTTCCGCATAGTTGTTGAGCGTGCGGGTCAGCGCCGCGCGGAACGCCGCCAGGTGCGTGCCGCCATCGCGCTGCGGGATGTTGTTGGTGAACGTCAGGACGTTTTCGTAATAGCTGTCGTTCCATTCCAGCGCGACATCGATGCCGATGCCGTCGCGTTCGGAACTGATCGAGACCGGTTCGGGCAGCAGCGGCACTTTGTTGCGATCGAGATATTTCACGAACGCGGCGATCCCGCCCACATAATACAGATCATGCTCGAGCACGTCGGCGTGGCGTTTGTCGCGCAGCAGGATGCGCACGCCCGAATTGAGGAACGCCAGTTCGCGGTAGCGGTGTTCCAGCTTGTCAAAATCGAACTCGAGCACGTTCTTGAACGTGTCGGTCGAGGCCATGAAGGTGACGCGGGTGCCCTTCTTGACCCCGCCCTTGCCGTCCGACGGCGCCGGGCCGGTAATCTTGAGCGGGGCGACCGCATCGCCATAGGCGAACTTCATCCAGTGTTCTTCGCCGTCGCGCCAGATGGTCAGCTCCAGCCATTCGCTGAGCGCGTTGACCACCGACACGCCCACGCCGTGCAGGCCGCCCGAGACCTTGTAGGCATTGTCGTCCGAGGTGTTCTCGAACTTTCCGCCGGCGTGGAGCTGGGTCATGATGACCTCGGCCGCCGAGACGCCTTCTTCCTGGTGGATGCCGGTGGGAATGCCGCGGCCGTTGTCCTCGACCGAGACCGAGCCGTCGGGGTTGAGTTCGATCAGCACCAGGTCGCAATGCCCGGCCAGCGCCTCGTCGATGGCGTTGTCGCTGACTTCGAACACCATGTGGTGCAGGCCCGACCCGTCGTCGGTATCGCCGATGTACATGCCGGGGCGCTTGCGCACCGCGTCGAGCCCTTTCAGGACCTTGATCGAATCGGCGCCATAGGCGTTGGTGTTGGGGATGTTTTCGTTGGTACTGGCCATGCCCAGCATATAGGCAGACGCACGCCGAACCCCAAGCGAAAGCGCCCCGCGCGATCGCGTTTTGCACAAGTTTGCGCAGTCTCGACCGCATGGGGTATGGACGCCAAATGCTGCAAAGCCGTGAAATCCCCCCCGAACTAACCGGCGAGCGCCTCCACGGCGAAGGGCTCGACGATGCGGGGCTGCGTGCCTGGTTCGCCGATGAGCAGGACGGTTACGCCAACATCGTCGGCGATGCGGGCAGCAGTCTTGCAGGTGGGGGCACCGGAGGGGGCACAGGGGAGGACGATCGCTTCCACGCGTTCGAACACTTGGGCAACCGCCGTTTCGCCTGCTGCCTGGCGCTGGGCGCGGCGCAGGGTGACGAGTTCGAAGCGCTGACCGGCCGCGTCGGCCGGTTCGTGGCGATCGAGCCCGGACGCAGTTTCTGGCAGGACCGCATCGCCGGGGCGCCCGCAGATTACCGCGCGCCGACGTTGCGCGGCGCCATCGACCTGCCCGACGGTGCCTGCGACATCGCCGGATCGTTCGGCGTGCTGCACCACATTCCCAACGTCAGCGAAGTGCTGTGCGAGGTCGCGCGGGTGCTGGCGCCCGGCGCGCCGTTCCTGGTGCGCGAGCCGATCGTCTCGCTCGGCGATTTCCGCGCGCCCCGCCCCGGCCTGACCCGCAACGAGCGCGGCATTCCCCACCGCCTCATGGACGCGATGCTGGCCGATGCCGGCTTCGCGGTGCGCGCCAAGAGCTTTGCGGTGTTTCCGGGTCTGGACCGGATCGCCCGAAGCGTCGGGATGGCGGCAGGTGCCAACGGGGTGTGGGACCATCGCGGGTTCGTGCGGCTCGACGCCGCCGTGTCGCGGCTGATGGCGTGGAATGTCCGCTACTGGCGGCCGCGCCTGTGGCACAAGGCGGCGCCGTCGATGGGCTACTGGGTTGCCGAGCGACAGATGCCGGCGTAGCTTTTCGCTCCCCGCCATGGGGGCTGGCGCATTGCCTGCAAACCTGCTGGAAAGACACGGTTTACCACGGGGAGCTGTTGTCCATGCGCAAGATCGTTTCCACGCTTGTCGGCGCCGGCCTGCTGGCCAGCTTGCCCGCATCGGCGCAAGCCCCCGCCGCGGCTGCCTTGCGGCCCGACCAGGCATCGTTCCACGATCTCTACAAGGAGCTGGTCGAGACCAACACCACGCTGTCGGCGGGCAGCTGCACGCTCGCAGCCGAACGCATGGCCGCGCATCTGAAGGCGGCAGGCTTTGCCGACAGCCAGCTGACGCTGTTTTCCACGCCCGAGCATCCCAAGGAAGGCGGGCTGGTCGCGATCCTTCCCGGAACGTCGACCGCCGCGAAGCCGTTGCTGCTGCTCGCGCACCTCGACGTGGTCGAGGCCAAGCGCGCCGACTGGACGCGCGATCCGTTCACGCTGGTCGAGGAAAACGGCAACTTCTATGGTCGCGGCACGTCCGACGACAAGGCGATGGCGGCGATCTGGGTGGATACGCTGGTCCGGCTGAAAGCCGCCAACGCCAAGCCCAAGCGCACGATCAAGCTGGCGCTCACCTGCGGCGAGGAAACCACCTTTGCCTTCAACGGCGCGCAGTGGCTGGCGCAGAACAAGCCCGAGCTGATCGCCGCGCAGTTCGCGCTCAACGAAGGCGGCGGCGGCAATACCGATGGCCACGGCAAGCTGCTCAACCAGGAAATGCAGGTCGGCGAGAAGGCGGTGATCAACTTCCGCATCGAGGCGACCAACCCCGGCGGGCACAGCTCGATCCCGATCCGCGACAACGCGATCTACGAACTGGCCGATGCGCTGGTGAAGCTGCGCAACCACGAATTCCCGATCGAGATGAACGACACCACCCGCGCCTATTTCGCCAAGGCCGGCGCGGCGCGCGGCGATGATCTGGGCAAGGCGATGGTCGCGCTGGCGAAAAACCCGCAGGACAATGCCGCCGAAGCGGTGGTCAACACCGACCGCACCTACCATTCGCAGCTGCGCACCACCTGCGTCGCGACGCTGCTCGACGGCGGGCACGCCAACAACGCGCTGCCGCAGCGCGCCGGCGCCAACGTCAACTGCCGGATGTTCCCCGGGAGGACGGTGGACGAAACCAAGGCCGCGCTCGCTGCGGTGTTCGCCGACCCGAAGATCACGATCACCCCGGTCCCGCCGGTGCGCCCGGTGGCCAAGGCACCGCCGCTCGATCCGCTGATCATGGGGCCGGCGGAAAAGCTGGCGGCGAAATACTTCCCCGGCGTGCCGGTGGTGCCGTCGATGTCGACCGGCGCGACCGATGGCATCTTCCTGGAAGCGATCGGCATTCCGACCTACGGCGTGCCCGGTCCGTGGGGCGATCCCGATGGCAACGGCGTGCACGGATTGAACGAGCGGCTGGAAGTGCGCTCGCTCTACACCGGGCGCGACTACCTGTTCGATCTGGTGAAGGCTTACGCCGGCTGACTGGTCAAGACTGGCGCCGGCTGAATGGTCGAGGCTGGCGCTGGCTGGGGACCACCGACAAAAACGGCTGCCCCGTTGCCAGCCCCGGATGGGTGAAGGCAGGAGCAGCCGATTTTTGTGGATGTGCCGAACGGCCGCGCTTTTCCCTAGAAAAGCGTGGCGGTGAACATCAAGCCGCTGACGCCAGCGGCAATGATGATCGGCAGCATATGGTTGGCGATGCTGCGCATGGTGTCCTCCTATGGTGGTCACCTCGCAGGCAGGTCCCCCAAGACCCCGGACGCCGTTTTCGCGTCCACGGCCCCACTATGCCGAGTGAAACTATGCTGCAAGTGCGAAGAGATCGCCAGCAGTTGCAAGAAACGCAACCGGCGCGGCAGCGCTGGACAGGTACGGCCTTCGTTTCTATCCGCCAGCCATGGACAGCCAGCACCCAGAATTTTCGCGTGAGTCCCGTGGCGACTCGATCCTGATCGTCGACTTCGGCAGCCAGGTCACGCAACTGATCGCCCGCCGCGTGCGCGAGGCGGGGGTCTATTCCGAAATCGCCCCGTTCACGCAGGCCGAAGCCGCGTTCGAGCGGATGAAGCCCAAAGGGATCATCCTGTCGGGATCGCCCGCCGGCGTTCCCGAAGACGGCAGCCCGCGCGCCCCGCAAGTGCTGTTCGACAGTGGCCTGCCGATCCTGGGCATCTGTTACGGCCAGCAGGTGATGAGCCACCAGCTGGGCGGCCGGGTCGAGCCGGGCGGCATCGACGGTGAGCGTTCGGGCGAATTCGGCCGCGCTTTCCTGACCGTGACCGAACCGTGCGCGCTGTTCGACGGGCTGTGGGCCGTGGGCGATCGCCACCAAGTGTGGATGAGCCACGGCGACAAGGTCACCCAGTTCGCGCCCGGCTTCAAGATCGTCGCGGTATCCGATGGCGCCCCGTTCGCGGTGATCGCGGATGAGGAACGCCGTTATTACGGCACGCAGTTCCACCCCGAAGTGGTCCACACGCCCGATGGCGGCAAGCTCATCGCCAACTTCGTGCGCCACGTCTGCGGTTGCGCGGGCGACTGGACGATGGCCGAATTCCGCCGCACCAAGATTGCCGAGATCCGCGCGCAAGTGGGCACCAGCCGCGTGATCTGCGGCCTGTCGGGCGGGGTCGACAGCGCGGTTGCGGCCGTGCTGATCCACGAGGCGATCGGCAGCCAGCTGACGTGCGTGTTCGTCGATCACGGCCTGATGCGGATGGGCGAGGCCGAGCAGGTCGTCTCGCTGTTCCGCAACCACTACAACATCCCGCTGGTCCACAAGGACGTTTCGGCGCTGTTCCTCAACGGTCTGGCAGGCGTGACCGACCCCGAAGCCAAGCGCAAGTTCATCGGCAAGACCTTCATCGACGTGTTCGAGGGTGAGGCCAAGCAGGTCGGCGGCGCCGATTTCCTCGCCCAAGGCACGCTCTACCCCGACGTGATCGAAAGCGTTTCGTTCACCGGCGGACCGTCGGTGACGATCAAGAGCCACCACAATGTCGGCGGCTTGCCCGAACGCATGAACATGAAGCTGGTCGAGCCGTTGCGCGAACTGTTCAAGGACGAAGTCCGCGCGCTGGGCCGCGAACTGGGTCTGCCCGACATTTTCGTCGGCCGCCACCCGTTCCCCGGACCGGGCCTGGCCATCCGCATCCCCGGCGAAGTGACGCGCGAACGCTGCGACGTGCTGCGCAAGGCCGATGCGATCTACCTCGAGGAAATCCGCAACGCCGGGCTCTACGACGCGATCTGGCAGGCGTTCGCGGTGCTGCTGCCGGTCAAGACCGTGGGCGTGATGGGCGATTTCCGCACCTACGACAACGTCTGCGCGCTGCGCGCGGTAACCTCCACCGACGGCATGACCGCCGACATCTACCCGTTCGACGCCGCGTTCCTCGCCCGCGTGGCGACGCGCATCGTCAATGAGGTCAAGGGCATCAACCGTGTGGTCTACGACTACACCAGCAAGCCCCCCGGCACGATCGAGTGGGAATGATTCAGACCCGTCAAAAATCATCCAGAAATACGCTAAAATCCGACACAACCAGCGGATAAATAACGATAAATTATCCGACATCTTTCAGGGTCTATCGAGGGGAAAGCTTCCCGTCTGACGGTATTTATGACGGTATGCGAAAACTTGCTCAACCGAATTTTTGAAGATACCGGCAGGGGCAATGAAAGCTTCTGACGGTATTTTTTTGGCACTAGAGCGTTTTCCGATCATGCTGGATCATATCCGCACGAGCTGAAGTAGTTGGCGCATTCGTCGGGTTGGAAGATATCGACGAGCATTCCGATGAGGTCCCACAAGCCGGATACCGTTCGTTCGCCTGCCTTTCGGAGCATAGCCTTGAGCCGGGAGAATGCCTTTTCGATGGGGTTAAAGTCGGGGCTGTAGGGCGGAAGGAAGCGCAGTGTTGCTCCTACCGCCTCGATTCGATCGCGTACTGAGGCCCGCTTGTGGCTCGACAGATTGTCCATGATTACGACGTCGCCGGCTTGAAGCTCCGGTATGAGCACCTTTGTCACAAAGGCCTCGAACCAGTCGCCGTTGATCGGGCCATCGAGCACCATCGGTGCGACCATGCCGGTCATCCGCAGCCCGGCGACCAGCGTGGTCGTCTTGCGGTGGCCATGCGGGAAGCCCATCCTCAGTCGCTCGCCCTTGGCGCACCGACCGTGGCTGCGGGTCATGTTGGTCGCGGTCCAGGTCTCGTCGATGAACACGAGGCGCTCGGGTTCCAGATCGAGTTGGCCGTCGAACCAGGCCCGGCGCTGGCTTAGGACGTCGGAGCAGTCTTGCTCGATCGCGTGCCCGGTCTTTTTTTGCGTGTGATGCCGCGTCGATCAAAGAACCTCCACAGCGTCCCGATCCCGACGTAAACGCCTTGTGCGACAAGGCCCGACTGGATTTCGGCCAGCGTGATGTCGCCGTTTTCTGCCAGCATCGCCGTGATCCGGTTCGCATGAATATCGGTTTTCGACGAGCGCTGATCGCCACCGGGCTTGCCAGCAATGGCGCGGCCATGTTCGCGGGCCATCTGTCGCCAACGGATCGCCGTGGCGACGCCAACCCCAAAACGAGCCGCAGCCGCCCGGCAACTCATGCCCTCGTCCGTCGCCGTAACAACCCGATCCCGCAAATCCTGAGATAAAGCTCTGGCCATCCATGCTGGCCTCCGACCCAGCCAACAGGATGAATCAGAATTTCAACGCCGATGGAATCCCTCGCGATTCAGGGGCTGTGGAAAACGCTCTAAGACACTGAAAGTAAGCAAAATTTCTTTTGGAAAATGGCTGCTTTTTGCCTGACAGTATTTTTGGACGCTTTCTGCCGTTTTTGATCCAAATGCGGAGGGCAGAATGCTGACGGACGCAGCCATCAAGGCATTGACAACACGCGATAAACCATACAAAGTCACGGATCGTGACGGTATGTACCTGGTAGTCCAGACGTCAGGCACAATCGTGTTTCCGCGCGCGAGGCATCCTCGGCGGGCGGCAGGTAACAGATGGTGAGGTAGTAGGCGGACTCGAAGTGCGCCCCGGCTTCTTCGAAATCGGCTTTGCGCTCGGCATCGACCAGCGCTGAGGCTGCGTCGGGGAACCGGCAGCCAGGATAGTGTGCGGCGGCATGCCGGTGGGCTTGGACAAAGATCGCCCAGCCTGATCCGAGGCGCCGGAAGGCATTGTTGAGCCGTCCGGCCACGGCGACGAGTTCGGCGGGGACCGCGGAATCGAGATCCGGTCCCCGGAACTGCGCAGTCCTCTGGAAGCTGCCGTCCTTGTTGAGGACGATGCCTTCGCCGACCAGCGCCGCCCATGGCAGAAAGTCGACGAGCCGGCTGTTTCGGTTACGGTATTCGGCCAGGTTGAACACGGGATCCCCTCAGATGGAAAGAAGACCGGGGATGCGCAGATGACGGCGCACCACATCGACGAAGAGCGGATCACGTTTGGCAGCCCAGACGGCGATCACGTGGCCGATGGCCCAGACGCCTATGCCAATGAGCCAAAGGCGCAGGCCGAGGCCAATAGCGCCGGCGAGCGTGCCGTTCAGGATGGCGAGGCCGCGCGGCGCGCCGCCGAGCAATATCTGCTCGGTCAGCGCCCGGTGAACCGGGACGGTATAGCCCGCGATCTCGCCGCCCTGATCGGCACTGCCGATCATCAGACGAGCGCCCCGCCGCCAAACGAGAAGAACGACAGGAAAAAGCTCGATGCGGCAAAGGCAATCGAGAGGCCGAAAACGATCTGGATCAGGCGGCGGAAACCGCCCGAGGTGTCGCCAAACGCCAGTGTCAGGCCGGTGGTGATGATGATGATCACCGCGATGATCACCGCCGACAGGGCCGAGGCCAGGCGGCGAGTGGGACGACGGACAGGCAGGTTCATTGGCAAGCTCCTTGTGCGGGTTGAGGGATGATGGGGGTGACGCGGTAGTCCCCGTCCGGGCCGAGGCCTTCGACGCGGGCGAGTTCGACGAGGCGGCGAGAGGTGCCGCGCCCAGCGAGGACGGCGATGAGATCGGTGGTCTCAGCGATCAGCGCGCGGGGCACGGTGACGATGGCTTCCTGGATGAGTTGCTCCATCCGTCGCAGCGCGCCGATGGCGCTGCTGGCATGGATCGTGTCGATCCCGCCGGGATGGCCGGTGCCCCATGCCTTGAGGAGATCGAGGGCTTCGCTCCCGCGCACCTCGCCGATTGGAATGCGGTCGGGGCGCAGGCGCAGCGACGAGCGGACCAGTTCGGACAGCGATGCGACGCCGTCCTTGGTTCGCATGGCAACGAGGTTGGGCGCGGTACATTGCAGCTCGCGCGTGTCCTCGATGATGACGACGCGATCTTCGGTTTTCGCGACTTCGGCCAGAAGCGCGTTCGTAAGCGTCGTCTTGCCGGTTGAGGTGCCGCCAGCGACGAGGATGTTGGCGCGGGTCCCAACACCGACCCGGAGCGCCTCTGCCTGGCCTTCCGCCATGATCCCCGCGGCGACATAATCCTCGAGGGTGAAGACCGCGACGGCGGGCTTGCGAATGGCGAAGGCAGGCGCCGCGACGACAGGCGGGAGCAGCCCCTCGAACCGCTCCCCCGTTTCGGGAAGTTCTGCTGATACGCGCGGTGCGGCGGTGTGCACTTCGACGCCGACATGATGCGCGACCAGACGAACGATGCGCTCGCCATCGGCGGCTGACAGGCGCTCGCCGGTATCGGACAGGCCTTCCGAGACGCGATCGATCCACAGCCGCCCATCTGGATTGAGCATCACTTCAACGACGCAAGGGTCTTCCAGCAGGCGGGCATCCCAAGGTCGAGATCGGGCTGGTGTTCGAGGCTGCGTCGCTGGTGGGTGTGCCGCTTTTCGTTGAGGAGCCGTCGAGACTTGTCCCCGAGATCGAGCGGATAACGGACAAGCTTGCTCTTTTGCCCCGGTCCGTGCGGCAATCGCGCTCCGAGGTGAAAGACGACTTCTGAGGAGTCTTGCCCCGCGAAATCGCAGGCGTGGCCAGCGCTTTCTTAGCGGTCGCTGGTCTTTCGGCTGCGTTCAACGGTCAACTTGGCGGTGACGAAAGCCATGATCAGCGCGACCACGGCGCCAATTAACGCACCGTTCTTGTAGTGATCGTCGGAAAGCCCGCCTTCTCCCGCCGCGATCATCGCGGTCGCCGGATCAGTTTTGAGGTAGCGGATTGGGATCGTCGTGCCCGCCGAACGGTTGGCAAAGCAGGACAGGAAGTCACCAGAATGCGGGCTGCCGCTCGCGTCAACCCAACTGAGCACCACGCTGGAATTGCAGGCCTTGTGGCTGATCGTGACGGCATCGATATGCGCAACGGCGGCAATCCCGCCGGTTTCGAGCAACTGCCGCTGTTCGAGCCAGCGCCAGTTGAAAACACCGAAGACGGCCGCTGCGACTGCCATCGCGCCGACGAGAATGATGCCAGCGTGGGGGGCACGAGAAAGGGCCATGAGTCGAACGTATCGCATGACCCATCAATTGCCAACTCAGCAAGAAATGTATAAAGTATCAATATCTGTATGGTTGCAGGATATACTACATGAACGCGCAACGAGGCAAATTGGTGAGTGGTGGTCGGTTGCAGGTTCCGGCAGACATCCGGCGCGCGCTCGGGCTTGCGGATGGCGACCCAGTTTTGCTGCGCATCGTCGATGGCGAATTGCATGTACGGCCGGTGCACAATGCGCTGAGCCGGGTGCAGGCAAGGCTGCGCGCGCACATCCCAGCAGACGTCAGCCTGTCTGACGAACTGATCGCTGATCGCAGGCAAGCATCCGACCATGAGTGATGCACGCTTTGTGCTCGACGCCTCGGCCTTGTTGGCGGCAATGCTGGGAGAACGCGGCGCGCAGACGGTCGAAGCGCACTTTGCGGATGCTTGCATCAGTGCGGTGAACCTTTCGGAAGTTGTGGCCAAACTGTCCGAGCGGGGTGTGCCCACCGATTCGATTCGAGAGAGCTTGTCTGACCTCGATCTCGATGTCCGCGATTTCGATACGGCGCAGGCCTTGCGTGCAGGGGAATTGCGCAATGTCACCAAGGTCAAAGGTCTTTCCCTTGGGGATCGGGCTTGTCTCGCCTTGGCCGGAGAATTGAAGGCCATTGCGCTGACCACCGATGCAGCTTGGAACGAGATCGACCATGGCATCTCGGTCGAGCTGGCGAGGTAGCAGACCCGGAACTCTTTCGTCACCGCAATGCCAAACCGCAATGCCAATAACCGCTGATATCCGGCGGCTTGCATTCTCTCTTGTCCGCCCTGACATGACAGGCAAAAGGGAAACAGCCGGCGCTGATCGATGGCAACGCCGGCTTGCCCCGCTGAAGGCCGTTCGGGACGCTGTTGCTCCAACAAGTTGCTGGCAAGCAAGCGATCGGATGCGCCTTTCGATAATCTATGCCGTGGCGCACCAATCGGCGGGCTGGCCTTGACCAACAGATGGGCCTTGGAAGTGCCTCAGCGCTTGGGGCAGGTGCGAATTCCCAAGAGCGTGTAGACGGGGCAAAAGCCCACAAACCCGGTAAGCAACGGCACGATACCGATCCAGCCCCATGGGGTCTTCGGCCCGACAAACACGAGCGCTATCAAAACCAATCCAACGATCACCCTTAAAAAGCGATCAAGACTTCCTTCGTTACGAGGCATGACAGGCAATCCCTTTTCGTTGTTGACCGTTCCGGGATTGCGCCCACTGCCTCATATGTATGTGACTTAGTCACACATGGCGCATCAAACACTTGGATGGGACAATTGCTCAAGCTTGCCGGTAGACAATACCGCGATATGTCCGCGGGTCAGTTCGACCAACCCGCCACGCGAAAAGGCATTCAACTGGCGGCTGATTACCTCGCGGACCGAGCCAATTTCTGTGGCCAGCGCTTCCTGTGTTGCGGTGACGCGTCCCTCTTTATCCATCATCCGCAAAAGCGCTCGCGCAAGGCGCGCGTCGATAGGTGACAGAGCGACATCTTCAACCAGACGCTCAAGGTCAGCAAACCTCGCGGCGACCGCAGCGAACAGTTGCTGGCGAAATTCAGCATTCTCGACAACGAGCCGCTGAAACTCGCCGGCCGGAACAATTTCGATTTCCAGATCCGTCTCGGCCTGGCCCTCGGCCGAATAGCTCGTGTCGTTCACGAGGCACCCGAAGGTCTGGAGGCACACTTCCCCTGGCCGAACCCGATAAAGGATGATCTCGCGGCCATTTTCGGCGGTCAAAGTGACCTTGATGGTTCCGCTGTGAACGATGACAAACCCTGCACAGACTTGGCCAACGCGGAACAGCATCGATCCATGCCCGACTTTGAGCAAGGAAGGTTCGCTTGGCCGGGCTGCCGGGGAGGACGATTGCATCATCATTCAGCGCTCGCCTGAACCAGCCACGCTTTGGCGGGAACGGCGAGCCTGCCGTTGGAATAGAAGCCGGCGTAGAAGTCGACAAGCTCGGCACGGATCGATCGTTGGATGACGGGATCGATACCGCTCATGGCATCCGAAAATGAAAAGGCCGTCAGGGCAAAGTCGGCGGCGGCGTCCGGAGTGCTCCCTTGTCCGCCTACAGACTGCTCTCCCGTCGAGGGGGCAACGTCAATCTTGCCGAACCCGGCTTCGATCAGAAGCGCCGTCAATCGTGCGGGATTGGATAGCGAGAAAGGTCCAGGAGCGGCAAGATCCGGCGGTGCCAATTCGATATGCTTCGCCACGATCTTGCGGGCTCCGCTCATCCAGGGATTGTCTTCCGGAGGTGCCCAGACCGCCCAATCAAGCTGGCCACCAGTAACCAGAAGGCCGTGCAACCTGGCAAAAGCCGCGCCCGGATCGGCGAAGAACATGACGCCGAGGCGCGAGATCATCCGGTCAAACCGAGCAGCTGGGACAGCGGCGGTCGACGCATCGGCGCGAGTGAAGGCAACATTCGATATCCCCTTGGCGCGAGTCGTATCCTCAGGACTGAAAGACCATCCAGTTACGATAGAGCATGTAACCGGCCACGACGACGATCAGCCCGGCAAACACGGTGTTGAGTCGGCCCTTCGAGGCCGAAAGCTTGCGCGCCGCGGCGGCTCCGAGCATCGAGCCAGCAAGGCCTCCGGCAATGAAGCTGCCGGCCAGCGGCCAATCGAGCAGACCGGAGGCAGCATAGTTTCCAGCGGTGGTGAGGCCAAATGCGGCGACCGCGATGAGCGATGTCCCGATGGCACGGTAGATCGGCATCGAGGTCGAGGCGACCAGCGCCGGGACAATCAGGAATCCGCCGCCGATGCCGAAGAAGCCCGAAAGCAGTCCCGTGGCGAAACCGAAGGCAAGCACCTTGGGCAGGTTGTCGCGGTTGCACTGAACCCCTTCGATGCCCTCGTCGCGCCGCCCACGATACATCGCGATCGCGACGACCAGCATCAGCAGGGCGAACAGGAACAGCAGTTTTTGGCCATCAAAGGCCTTGCCAAGCGTTGACCCGCCAAGTGCGCCCATGACACCGGCCAGCGCAAAGGAGCCGCCGCAGCGCCAGTTGACGTTTTGCTCGCGGGCATGGTTCCAAAGTCCGGCAAGGGCATTTGCGGCCACTGCCAGTGCGCTGGTCCCGATGGCGAGATGAGGGCTTTTGACGCCGACGACGTAAACCATCAGCGGGACGGCAAGTATCGAACCGCCACCTCCGACCAGGCCCAGCGTGAAGCCAATCAGAACGCCGCTCAACGCACCCAGCATGTATTGGAGTTCGCTGAACATGATCCGGTCCCGGGCCTAAAGCAGATTGAGTGGCAGCTTGAGATAGCTGACACCGTTTCCTTCCGGTTCGGGCAAATGCCCTGCACGGATGTTGACCTGAATCGATGGCAGGATAAGTCGCGGCATGCCCAGCGTCTTGTCGCGCGCCTCGCGCATGGCGACAAAGTCGTCTTCGCTCACGCCGTCGTGAACATGGACATTGCCCGAATGTTCGGCCCCGATGGTCGTTTCCCAGACATAGCTATCGCGACCGGGTGCCTTGTAGTCGTGACACAGAAAGACGCGCGCCTCTGCGGGCAGTTGCATCAAACGCCGGATCGACCGGTACAGCGTGCGGGCATCGCCGCCGGGAAAGTCCGCCCGGGCCGAGCCGTAGTCGGGCATGAACAGGGTATCGCCAACAAAAGCTGCATCGCCGATTACATAGGCGAGACAGGCAGGCGTATGTCCCGGCACATGCAAGGCGACAGCGCTGAGATCGCCCACCTTGAATGCTTCACCATCCCCCATGAGGCGGTCAAACTGCGAGCCATCGCGGGCAAAGCTGACGGGCTCGTTGAACACCTTGGCGAATACGTCTTGCACGGTGACGATCTCGCGTCCGATGACGAGTGTGCCGCCCAGTTCCTGTTGGAGGTACGGGGCGTCCGACAGGTGATCGGCGTGGGCGTGGGTCTCGAGTAGCCAGTCAACCGCCAGCCCCTGTTCGCGAACATAGGCAATCACCGCATCGGACGATTCGTGACTGGTGCGTCCCGCGGCCTGATCGAAATCGAGCACCGAATCGATGATCGCCGCGTGTCTGGTGGCCGGATCGTGCACCACATGGGTTGCGGTGAACGTGGCCTCGTCGAAGAACGTCTTGATGGCGGGGAGGCGCGCCGATGCTCGCGCCTCCTCCACCTGTTGTAGTGCGACCCGGAGGGGGGCATCGGTCATGGCGCAATATTCCCGGTAAGCGCGTTGAGCCGCCAGGCGGCCACGGTGCGCATGCCTTCGGCCTGCAGCAGCGCTGTCTCGGCTTCGATGGCCTCACGCTCTGCATCGAGAACGGCGAGCGTCGGCTTTGCGCCAACTTGCGCTTCTAGCCGTGTTCCCCGCAGGGCTTCGGCAGCAGCCAGATTGCGCAAGCGAGAGGCATCGGTCATCCGCTGGGCGGTGATCAACCCCTGCCACGCATCGATCAACATGCCCTCAAGCGCCTGATCAGCCTCACGCAGCCGCGCCTCGCTGGCATCGAGATCGGCATTCGCTGCACGGGTCTGGGCGGCTACGCGGCCCCCTGCCCAAAGCGTCCATCGGCCACGGACGCCGACCGCGACCGAGTCCACCTTGTAGCCGGCAAAAAACTGGTCGCGCACGTGCGCTGTTTCGGCAAAGGCGCCAACGGTCGGCATTCCCTCCGCTTTGGCCGAGCGCACGCCTGCGCGGGCTACATCAACGCCTGCTTTGGCCTGATGCAATGCCGGATTGGAATTGCGCGCCATGTCGAGCGCCTCATCGAGCGTTGGGGGCGTCGGCGGCAGATCGGGAAGCGGAGCGAGTTCGCCGGCCGGCTTGCCGGTTAGTCGCTGATAGGCGGCCTCCGCCGAAGCGCGGCGCCCTTGCGCCTGAGCAAATCCGGCCTCAGCCTCGGCCTTGCGCGCACGTGCCTGGGCAAGTTCGGAACTGGCAATTTCGCCCGTGCGGAAACGCAAGCCAGCCTGCCGCTCGGTTTCGGTGAGTTCGCTGACGAGTTGACCAAAGCGGGTCTCGAGCTTCCGGGCAGTGAGAACTTCGGTGTAAGTGCTCACAGCCTGAACGATTGTCTGCAACCGTGTCTGTTCGACCCCGAATTGGGCAATTTGCGCCCCGCCTCTGGCCTGATCGATCGCCGAGGAGATCCGCCCGCCTGCGTAAAGCGGCATTTCAAGAGTGGCTTGCACCGCCAACGGATTTACGTTGGCGGCAGGAATCCCGAAAAACCCGCCGTTGTCGATCCGTCCCGTCGCAATCGAGCCTTCGACCCGCAGAAGCGGATTGCTCTCGGCGCGGGCACGATCAAGCCGGGCTTTTGCAGCCGTCTCACCGGCATTGGCTTCGGCGAGCGCGGGCGCATTCGCCACAGCGTCGGAAATCGCAGCTGCGAGGTCCTGCGCCGAAGCCGTGGGGGCGGCAACGACGCAGGATAGGGTAAGTGCTATCGAGAACCGGGGCAGATTCAGGCGGCGCATGTCAGGTCCGATTCAGTTGAAAGCGTTACCGGGCCTGACACCCAGCTTCTTGAAAAGCATTGCTGCAGGGCAAAAACCGGTAAAACTGGCCTGGAGCATGTTCGCTCCAGCAAATGCGGTCAGCCAGAGAAATCCGGGATGGACCCAGTGCGCCAGCGCCAGGCTGGCCAGGACCATCACTCCGGCAAAGCGGAAAACCGCAGCATCAAGCTTCATGGCCATTCTCCTTATTTGAAACGCAGCTTGCGGATGCCCAGGGCATGCATCGCCAGCTTTTCGTAAAAGGGCTCGCTGGTGCCGCGCCGCACTTTGTGCAGGAAATACTTTTCGAAGCCGATCTTCGCGAGGTGGACCCATTTGCCGCTCGACGACCAGTTAAGGTTGCGCGGGGGAATCTGCGGCTGCGCGACGAAGGCGACACCGCCGTCACCGAAGTCGGCCAAGCACACCGCGTTCCAGGTCGCTTCTTCGACGGGTTCCTTGCCTTCGAGTTCCAACTTGAGGTTGGCAGCAATGGCGGTGACCATCGATTCGATCATGAACCCGGTCTTGGGCACGCCGACCGGCACAGGTGTCGGCCCGATCGGCGGGATCGCGACACAGACACCGAGCGAATAGACGTTCTTGAAGTTGGGATTGCGCTGGTGCTTGTCGGCCAGAATGAACCCGCGCGGGTTGGTCAGCCCTTCGATACCATACACTGCGGGGATGCCGCGGAACGCAGGCAGGATCATCGAGTAACCGAACGGTAGATCATGAGTCGACTTGACCGAACCGTCATCCGCCACTTCCTCGACAAGCATAGTGCCCGCCTCGACCTTGGTGATCCGGGCATTTGTGATCCACTTGATGTGGCGATTGCGCAGCTCGCTTTCGAGCAAACCCTTGGTGTCGCCAACGCCATCAAGGCCGAGATGGCCGATGTAGGGCTCGGGGGTGACATAGATCATCGGCACCCGGTCGCGGATCTTGCGGCGCTTGAGCTCGGTATCGAGGATCAACGCGAATTCGTAGGCCGGGCCGTAGCAGGAGGCTCCTTGGGCAGCGCCGACCACAATCGGTTTCGGGTTTTCACAGAACCGGTCGAAAGCGTCGGCCGCGTCTGATGCATGATCGGTGCGGCAAACCGACTGGGTGAAGCCTTGCGGACCCAGCCCTTCGATTTCGTCGAACGCCAGATCCGGGCCGGTCGCGATCACCAGATAATCGTAGGCAAGCGAGGAGCCGTCATTGAGCTCGACCCGGTTTTCCTGCGGATGGACCCGCTTCGCGCCGACTGCGGTGAAGCCGATTCCCTTCTTCTTCATGATTGGTGGCAGGTGAACCTTAATCGCGTCGGGTTCACGCCAGCGCACCGCGACCCAGGGATTGCTGGGCACGAACCAGTAATCGTCCTGATCGTTGACGACGGTGACGTCCGCCTTGCCCTTCACCGCATCGCGGATCTCGTAGGCTGCGATCGTACCGCCGAGGCCCGCGCCTAGAATGATGATCTTGGGCAATGACATATTCTCTCTCCCGCCGTCCATTTCGTGGACCAAACTCGCTGCTGCGTTCCTCCACCAATCGGTCGAGGTGCTCTGCTGAAGCTTTGTATCGGTATTGACTTATATAAGGCATTTGCGATATGGGCAAGAGGTAAGTTGCACAGGGCCGCTTGAGCGGCAGCCATTCGACGAGAGGAAGACAAAGTGGTTTTTGAATTCGGAAAGCCGAAACATCCCGAGGTATCTGCACAGGAGCTTGATGCCATGCTGCGTGCTGGTGACGTTGTCGTCGTGGACGTGCGCGAAGTGGACGAGTTTGCCGACGGCCATATCCCGGGCGCAATCAACATGCCGCTTTCAACGTTTCAGCCGTCAAAGCTGCCGCATGTGGCGGGCAAGAAACTGGTGCTCAATTGCCTTGGCGGCAAACGATCAGGCATGGCTCTTGAGAAGTGCGGGGTGGCGCAGGCCGCAGTCGATACGCATCTCGCGGGCGGCTTCGGCGCCTGGAAAGCCGCTCGACTGCCGATCGAACGTTAAATTCAAAACGCCTATTTCAAGATTTTGGGGGAAGCCGCGATGCGTGGAACTCTGTTGACCCGGACAGCCGCCCGAACCGCCTTTGGCGTTGCGGCGCTGAGCCTGTCCCTGGCCGGTTGCAACAGCAGCGAGCCGTCCGCTCAGGCAAGCAAAGCACCAGCAGGCCCCCGGCTGATGCTTGCCCCCAGCGACACTGTCACTTGGCAGGACGTCAGTGCCGAGATTGCGACAGTGGACCAAGCACAAGTGCTGGCCCGCATCCCCGGCATCCTGACGACGCTCACCGTGCGCGAAGGCGATATGGTGACCAAAGGCCAGACGATTGGCCGGATCGTCGATAGCCAGCTTGGCTATCAGGCAGGAGCCTATGGCGCTCAGGCTGCCGCTGCACAGGCGCAGGCTGGACAAGCACAAGGCGATTTGTCGCGCGTGCGCTTCCTCTACCAGAACGGGGTCTACGCAAAGGCGCGGCTTGAACAGGCCGAAGCTGCGGCATCCGCTGCCAATACCCAGATCCGCGCGGCCCAGGCCCAACAGGCCGCGGTAGGCGCCGTCGCCGGGCAAGGCGCCGTGGTCGCGCCCGCCAGCGGCCGGGTGCTCAAGGCCGACATTCCTGCCGGGTCGGCTGTCGCGCCGGGCATGGTGATCGCGGTCATTACTGCGGGTCCAACGGTCGTCCGCCTCCAACTACCAGAATCGCTCGCTGACAAGGTTCATACCGGTTCACGGGTCACCGTAAGCGGCATCGGTGGCGGCTCGGGCATGGGGACGGTCATCAAGCTCTATCCTTCGGTCACTGCCGGTCAGGTCACGGCCGACGTCGAAATGCCGGGGATCGATAACCGTCTGATTGGGCGGCGCGTGGCGGCCAAAGTCGAGACCGGCGCACGCAACGCACTGCTGGTGCCAGCGGGCTATGTGATCAACCGTTACGGCATAGATTATGTGACGGTCGTCGCGCACGACGGTTCGGTCGCTCAGTTGCCCGTACAGACGGCGGCCTCAGCCGAGGCCGGAAAGCTCGAAGTGCTAACGGGCGCCAACGCTGGTGACACGCTGATGGGTCCGAATGGCTCGAGAACTGGGGCGCAACGCTGATGAATCTCGGCATCTCGGGCAGGCTGACCCGGGCGACCATCATGTCGCCGCTCACGCCGCTATTTCTTTTGACCGCCATCCTGATTGGTCTGATCGCGACGATCACGATTCCGCGCGAAGAAGAGCCCCAGATCAAGGTGCCGATGGTCGACATCATGGTGCAGGCTCCGGGCATTTCCGCGCCCGAGGCAGTGGAACTGGTGGCCAAGCCGCTGGAGACCATCGTCAAGAGTGTGGATGGCGTGGAGCATGTCTATACTCAGGCGCAGGACAACGGCGTCATGGTGACGGCACGGTTCCTGATCGGGTCGAACCCGGAAGATGCCGCAATCCGCATCCATGAAAAGATCGCGGCCAACATCAACCGCATTCCGGTGGGCATTCCTCCTCCCCAGGTGACCGTGCGGGGCATCAACGACGTCCCGATCGTGGTGCTGACGCTGACCCCCAAACCCGGCGCGCCGGGGAAGTGGGACGATCAGGCTTTGTCGGAACTGGCTGGTCGGCTGCGGACCGAAGTGGCCAAAGTGGACAACGTAGGGCTCACGTTCATCACCGGTGGACAGTACATGGCGCTGCGCGTGGTGCCTGATCCGGCACGACTGGCGCAGTATCGCGTGCCGCTCGGAAGCCTGATCGACGCAGTCTCGCAGGCCAACCGCACGTTCCCGGCCGGAACCGTGCGCGAAGGCGGGCAAGCCGCTCTGGTGGTGGCGGGCCAGACCTTGCGCGATGCACAGGAACTGGGAGCTCTCACGGTCCGTTCGGCCAGCGGTGCGCCAGTCCTGCTGGCTGACGTTGCGAAAATCGAACAGGCACCGACGCAGGACCAGGCCCGCACCTGGCGCTGGGCTCGGGACGGGCAAGGTCCGTGGAGCATGACGCCGGCGGTCAGCCTCGCGATCGCCAAGCGCGCCGGGGCAAACGCCGTTAGCGTTTCACAAAGTGTGGTTGAGCGGGTGAACACCCTCAAAGGGTCACTGATCCCGCCCGGCGTCGAGGTAACCGTCACGCGCAACTACGGCGAGAGCGCCAACGACAAGGCGAACGAACTGATTTTCCACCTCGCGCTGGCGACCGCGACGATCGTGATCCTGATCGGCTTTGCGATTGGCTGGCGCGAAGCAGGCGTGACCGCAATCGTCATCCCTACCACCATCATGCTGACGATGTTTGCGTCCAACGTGATGGGCTTCACGATCAACCGGGTCAGCTTGTTTGCGCTGATCTTTTCGATCGGCATCCTGGTCGATGATGCGATCGTGATGATCGAGAATATCGCGCGGCACTGGGCGATGAACGATGGTCGGAGCCGAATTGATGGCGCGGTTGATGCCGTGGCAGAAGTCGGCAATCCGACGATCATCGCCACGCTGACCGTGGTCGCTGCGCTGTTGCCGATGCTGTTCGTTTCGGGCCTGATGGGGCCGTACATGGCGCCGATCCCGGTCAACGCGTCGGCAGCGATGATCTTTTCCTTCTTCGTCGCCGTGATCATTGCGCCTTGGCTGATGATCCGCTTTGCCCGCACGACGCTGGCGTCCGATGGCCATGGGGGCCACGATGCTCACGGCGGCAAGTTGGGGGCACTGTACCGCCGCTATGCAATGCGCGTGATCGCCACGCGGCAAAGCGCCCGCCGCTTTCTGATCGTGGTCGGCGTGGCCACGCTGGTCGCCTGTTCGATGTTCTATTTCAAGGCGGTTACGGTGAAGCTGCTGCCGCTCGACAACAAGAGCGAGGTCCAGCTGGTGGCAGACCTGCCCGAAGGGTCGAGCATCGAGGCGACCTCGCGTGTGCTGGAACAGGCCGCCGCAGTGGTGCGCACCATGCCCGAGACCGTTTCAATGGAAGCCTATGCTGGGACATCGGCGCCGTTCAATTTCAACGGGCTCGTCCGCCACTACTTCTTGCGCAACCAGCCCGAGATGGGCGATTTGATGGTCACGTTGCTGGCCAAGGGCGAACGGTCGCGATCCAGTCACGAGATCGCCGTGGACCTGCGCCAGCGATTGAAGGTCGTGCCCTTGCCTGCCGGTGCATCGCTCAAGGTGGTGGAGACGCCGCCCGGGCCGCCGGTGCTGGCTACGCTGCTCGCCGAAATCTATGGCCCCGACGAAGCCACCCGGGTCAGGACTGCGGCCGAGGTGGAGCGGATCTTCAAATCGGTGCCCTACATTGTCGACGTCGACAACAGCTATGGCCAGCCGCGCCCCACACTGAAGCTGATCCCCGACAGAGCAAAGCTGGATCACTATGGCTTGTCCGAACGCCAGCTGTTCGACAGCATTGGCATGCTGCTGGGCGAGCAGGTGGTGGGCTACGCTCCGCGCGCCGGGGAGCGTGATCCGCTGCCGATCGTGCTGGCGCTTGATCAGTCGCAGCGCAGTTGGTCGGCCGCGCTGGCTGCAACGCCGGTGGCTGTCGCGCCGGGAGGCCAGTTGATCCCGCTCGGCGAACTGGTGACGCCAAGGATGGAGCCGGGCGCACTGGCTGTGTTCCGCCGTGACGGGCGCGGGGCGACGATGGTCACTGCGGAACTGGCAGGCCGCTATGAAGCACCGATCTATGGCATGCTGGCGGTTGACGATGCCATCAACCATCATGACTGGCAGGCGCAGGGCCTGGAAAAGCCAGAGGTGATCCTGCATGGGCAGCCCGAGGATGAGAGCCATGCGTCAGTCCTGTGGGACGGCGAATGGGAGATCACCTGGGTGACCTTCCGCGACATGGGCGCCGCATTCATGGTGGCGTTGCTGGGCATCTATGTGCTGGTTGTCGGGCAGTTCCGCAGTTTCAAGCTCCCGCTGGTCATCCTTACACCGATTCCGCTGACGCTGGTGGGCATCGTGCTGGGGCACATGCTGTTCAGCGCGCCGTTTACGGCCACGTCGATGATCGGCTTCATTGCGCTGGCGGGGATCATTGTCCGGAACTCGATCCTGCTGGTGGATTTTATCCGGCATGCGGCATCCCCCGACAAGAGCTTGCGTGAAACCTTGCTGGAGGCGGGGATGATCAGGTTCAAGCCGATCATGCTGACCGCCGCGGCAGCCATGATCGGCGCTTCAGTGATCCTGAGCGACCCTATCTTCCAGGGCCTCGCGATCTCGCTGCTGTTCGGGCTCGCCTCCTCGACCTTGCTGACGGTTCTCGTTATTCCAGCAATCTACATAGTCTTGCGCGACGATGGTCGCCTGTTCCCGGAAGCTGACGCATGAAACCCACCGACCTGTCAGAGCTCAAGGCCAACGCCGCGATCATGGCCGGGCGGCTCAAGCTGATGAGCCATCCCGAGCGGTTGCTCATGCTGTGCCGGATGGATGAAGGCGAAGTCTCGGTGACCGAGCTTGTCGAACTCAGCGGTCTTTCCCAGTCCTCGGTTTCGCAGCACTTGGCGATGTTGCGCGAAGAAGGCGTGGTCAGCATCCGGGGCGAAGCACAAACCCGCTTTTACAGCCTGACCGACCCGATCGTGCGCGGGGTGATCCATGCATTGTGCGAACTGTGCAGCGAGACCTGCAAATAGATGTCCGACCGCCAAGGGATCGAAACATGAACGCATCCGAGCCCGCGCTGATCATTTGCCCGACCTGTTCGACAGCGAACCGGGTCCCGCGTGACAAGCTGACCGCCGGTGGCAAGTGTGGTCGTTGCGGCGGCGCGCTCTTTGACGCCCATCCGGTGACGCTGGGCACGTCCAATTTTGAGGCACACCTGAGCAAGAGTGGAATTCCGCTACTGGTCGATTTCTGGGCCGCGTGGTGCGGACCCTGCCGACAGATGGCTCCGGCATTCGAAGCAGCGGCTGCCAAGTTGGAACCTTATGTGCGCTTGGGCAAACTCGATACCGAAGCGGAACAAGCGATCGCAGCGCGCTTTGCCATTCGCTCGATCCCGACCACGATCCTCTTTTCAGGCGGGAAGGAACTGGCGCGCCAGTCCGGCGCCATGCCGACCAACGCCATCGTCAATTGGATTCAGAGTGCCCTTCGCGGTTAGTTTTGCCAAGCATTTCTGAGTGCAGGGCCAGCCCGCTCGTGGGCTTCATCGCCATGAAGGCCGCGAGGGCGCGGTCCAATCGATGGAGCATCCTATGGACGACCACGACGATTTCGAACCTGACCACGCCTCTTCCCCGACCGACCACGTTCTGCAGGAGCTTCAGCTCTACGGCTACCGCCCCTTCGAGGATGAACCCGATCCCCGACCATTGCCCGAAGGCAACCGTGTCGCAGGTGCCATCGCCGACATTTTCGACGCCCTGATTTCCAGCATGGAAGACACGCGCCTCGAACCCGACCTCGACGATCTCCTTTGGTCGACCGTCAACCTCTTTCACCGCGCCTGCCAAAGGATCGAACGCGAACTCGACGACAATGAAGTGGCCCAACGCCGCCTTCAGAACGAACAGGATGGCAGCGAGGTGAAGTCGGTCGAGCTCGAGCGCCTGACCGCCTTGGGGCAAAGTCTCCTTGAACGGCGCGATGCCTTCGAACTGATGCGCGATCAGGCGGCTGAGCAGTTCGAGCGGCAAACCCGGTCAAGCTGGAAACCGCACTCCGGCTCCATGGTCAACCATCGCCACCTGACGTCGGCGATGATCGACAGCCGCGATTTTATCAGCGCCAAGCGCCGCGCCGAAACCGAAGTGCTCCTCCACGCTGGCCCGAAGATCGCGTTTTCCGGCGGCGAGAGCACCGACCATCAGCTGATCTGGGCCAAGCTCGACCAGATCCGGACCAAGCATCCCGACATGGTGCTGATGCACGGCGGTTCACCCAAAGGCGCCGAGAAAATCGCATCGCGTTGGGCTGATACCCGCAAGGTGCCGCAAATTGCCTTCAAGCCCGACTGGACCAAGCATGCGAAGGCCGCGCCGTTCAAGCGCAACGATCAGATGCTCACCGTCATGCCGATCGGTGTCATCATTTTCCCCGGTTCGGGCATTCAGGACAATCTTGCCGACAAGGCCCGCAAGCTGGGTATCCCGGTCTACCGGTTCGGTTCGCGCGGCGCATGAGCGCCGCCCGTCAATAGTGGAACCGGCATTGGGCGATTTCCAACTGCTGGTCCGGTGAGCTGCCGGCAACCCGATAGACGAGCCGATCTTCCAGCGTGATGCGCCGCGACCACCAGCCTTTGAGGTCGCCCTTCAGCGGCACTGGCTTACCCGTCCCTTTGAAGGGCGTGCGCTGACATTCCTTGATGAGGTCGTTGACTCTTTGCAGAATGTTGGGGGCGTTGGCTTGCCAGTGAAGATAGTCTTCCCAGGCAGTGTCGGAAAAGACGAGCTTCATGGCTCGATCAGATCACGCGCCTTGCCGTTTGCGCTATCCAGCTGCGCGATAGCGCCCATAAGCCTTGTACGATTGGCCTCGGTCGAAAGCAGATGCATCGATTCTTCGATCGCATTCCAATCCGAAAGTGAAATCATCACCACGGATTCCGCCTTCTGACGTGACACGACCACGGGTGCCCGATCGGCGACAACACGGTCCATCACCTCTTTCAGGTGGGCGCGGGTATCGGAATAGCTGATCACATCCATGCTGAGTCTCCTGCTGGACGCTATGTACCAATTCTTGTACAAATGCAAGGTTGCACGTCAGGCTGATCCGGAACCGAACCAGAGGCCCTGATTTCGAACAAGCAAGTCTCGCGATGATCGATGCCGAGCTTGTCGTGAAGACAGCCATGCCGGCTCCCAAGCCTCGGAACTCAACCCCCGCTTCAAATGCGCTGATCTTTGGCCCGGCCAAGGGCTTGATGCCATCAACCCGTAAAGGGTCGGACTACGCAAGCGTGCCGCCGCGCTGGCTTTGCCAGCGCGGTGATTGCAGCCCTTGGCCGGTCACTTCGGGCGCCTGTCAGCGGGGGATGAGCCTCCGCTTCGAACAGGAGCAGGTCCGATGTCCCTCAACGACGCACAAGCTTTTGCTTTCAGCCTCGCCGCCACCTTGATGGTCGCCATCGTCATTTTCCGCGCCGGTGACGGCACCCTGTCGGTCGTTCCCGCAGGCGAATTCGATCATGACGCCGAAGTCATCGCAGAAATCGACCCCTTCGCGCTCTGAACAGGCGCGATGGCCAGCCGGAGCGGACAATCCAGTCGATTTCCGCTCCCGCGCACGCCGGACTTTTGCTATGCTCTCCAACGCGCTGTGGAGGTGGTGGAAGCGCGACCGTCAGACTATTTCTTACGGGAGACCACCACCATGATTATTCTTGGCATGTTGCTATCCATCGCGGTGATCGGCTTCTTTTGCTGGTTGCTGTTCACGCTTGCTGTTTTCGCGCTGCCCTTCTTTGTCGGCGTGAGTGCAGCCACATGGGCCTACGACACTGGCGCTGGCTGGTTGGGCGCAATCCTGGTCGGCCTCGTTGCCGCAGGACTGACACTGGGTCTTGGTCAAGTGCTGCTTATGATCGTCCAGCCCCTTTGGGCACGGCTGCTGATCGCACTCGCTTTCGTCGCACCCGCTGTGCTTGCCGGCTATCACGCCACCCATGGCATCGTGAAACACACCATGCCTTCCGAAATCTGGCAAATGGCGTTCTCGATTGTCGGCGCGATTGCGGTCGGTGTGACCGCGTTTTTCAGGATCGCCGGAATGGCAGTCCCGGCCTCCACCGGCAAAAAATCTCGCAAGAGCCCCAAATGCCCACACCTAGGCTAATTGGGCGAGCAAGGAGCCTGCCGGTCAACGAATTCCGCGGTGGGAACGTCCTTCGATCAATCAGTTGCGCGATGTTTTTTACGGGGCGCGACCTGTCCGTGCCCTTCGACATAGAAGCCTGAACGACGATCCCAGACCAGCGTTGCTGCGGGCGTATTGCTGGTCAACGGCACGAGGCCAAGGTCTGGCCAACGCGCCTGGTTCGAGGCCGAGCCATGGCGCACCGTGAGCCGCCACTCCGCTTGTGATTCAGGGTGCTGGCGGGTTCCATCCGGATTCCAATCTCCGCCAAACATCTGGTAGCGTGAGCGAGCATGGCAGGCGATTGGCACCAGTCTGTCACCCCGCTGTTCGAGCAAGACATTGCCTTCAAACATCCCGCCGCCGCCCGCGTAGCCTTCGCTGCGCGAGACCCCTGCGACGAGCACGCGGTGACCGGGCGACAAGGTCAACCAGCGAAACTGGCCTGAAATCTGTGGGTAGCCCCCGCTGCTGTCATATTCGCTGCCCTTGTCGCCTTCAGGATCAACGCAAGGCACCGGCGGAGCGACGGACTGCGCAGCGGTTGGTGGTGCCTCCGGCGACAACTGAACCGCACTGGTTCCCCCCACCAGGTCTTCGATTTTGGCCTTGAGCCTGACAACCGGCTTGTCTGTTCCTTGGGAACGGGCAATCTGCACAAGAGCAAGAAACTGAGAACGGTTGGGGCCGCCTTGCTCTTGCACGGCAAAGCCTGGTGCAAGTCCGATTTCCCCGCGCTTTACGACCAGCATCCATTGATCGGTGGCGCCGTCTACCGGAAACCACTGTCCAATGCTGAGCTCGCCGGCAAGTTCGGTCGCGAGCAGATTAGCATCGATATCGACCGGGGCACTCTGCGCCAAGTCGGGCTTACCGCGCAGCTGATCGTCCGTAACCCGGCGCGCAAAATTCCGCTGATGACACCTGCCCACTGCATCGATCGAATGGGCAACGCACTGTTCGGCGGCAATGACCGGGCGCGTCAGCCCGAAGCTGGCCAGTGCCAGTGTCGCTACCAGAGCGCAAATCGCCATTGCCCGTTCAGTTTGCATCGGCGGGAGCCCATGGATGACCGTCTGGCAACTCCAGTGTGAACGGCGCGGTTCGTTCGGCGCCAAGCAAAGCCTCGCGGGCCGTCCGGGATCGTGCGGCCAGGAAATAGCCATAGGCCTGAGCGCGGTTCCCCCGTGCCAGGTGCCATTCCCCGAGCTGGCGATTGAGTTCGGCTAATGCCTCGACATCGGCCGGTCTATCACCGCCCGCGTATATCCCCGCCATGGCCAAGCTGATCAGTTGCGGTGGAACCCCGCTTCCTGATGCCTTTTCGCTATAGAGCCTTATCGCAGTTAAATGATCCCGAGCGCTGCCTTGGCGCAAGAAGTGATAGACCAGACTGTCGAGATTTGCGGCAGTGTAAGGGTTGGAGGCTAGAACCAACCGGGCTGCTTCATCAGCCGGATCATAGTCCGCCGCGCGGCAACGATAGCCAGCACTGCTCGCATAATATCCCAGCGCCCGTTCCGGATCACGTTCGAGCCCCTGTCCAATAGCACTGAAATGCGCAAGGCAGGCTCTGGCCTCGCCCGCCAGCATGGCCATGCTGGCGGGCTGGAGCGCTGCGATCTCGATCACCGATTTGAACATCGGCACCGCCTTGGCCGGTTCGTCAGTGGCAATGTAGCAATAGCCCCGCTCCAGATGCGCATAAGCTTTTGGGCCTGTTTCACCCGAACTGCTGATTGTCAGCGCGATGACGCGCTCAAGATCCGGCACTGCCGCAGCGCATGTTTCCGGGGTGAAAGTAGCGCCGCTTCCGAGCGCTCCGTGTGCCTTCGAGAACACTGCCTGGGAATCTACAGGTGCTGGATTGCTGGCGATGCTGGCGAAAGCGGGCGCGCTGATCGACAAGAATGCAGCAGTTGCGATGGCAATCGCGCTATTCCCTGGATGCAGCCTTGCGCCCGGCACTCGAGATACCTTGGTCATTTCGCGGCCTGTTGCAACTCGAGCCAGTCAGCTGCTGCGGGATCCTGATATTCGCATCCAACCAGCGTGCGGCCAGCAAGTCCATCCTGCCCCAGTTGCCATGCGACGATGTCGCGATTGCCCCCGGCCGGCTTGCGCGCCGGACTGAAGGGAACCGTTTCGAGCTCGAGTTGCTGGATGACCTCAGGCAGATCAGTATCCACCACCAGTGCGATCCTGCCGGGCTGGATGTATAGCTCGCGCGCCGTGTAGCCCAGAACTGCCACCGGCTGGTCCAGCCGATAGAGGTTCCCGGTAGGCATCGCATATTGGCGGATGAGGCGGACTTTGTTGGCAAGATCGTGGTCGATACCCGCCATGATCGAGCCAAGTTCGCCCTTGTCGATCTGACATGAAAGCGCGCGTTCAAGCCTGCTGCTGGCATCTGCTTGCGCACCTTGTGCCGGATCAAGCGCCAGCGCCGCGACAATCACCCCGAGTATTGCCTTCATCGATTCAGTCCTGCCGCTACGTCACTCATGGCTCACGTTCGTATCGGCCACGGCCGAAATCTTCCGGGACCAATGCCCTGCCGTCGATGCGCAGGCGCATCGAAGTGAAGGCCAAGGGTGTCAGTTGAGGACCATCTATCGCAAAGTGGATGATTCCGCGCTTGACCGATGGCACGTCAAAGCTCGCGTCGCGCCCCGGTGCGTAATCGGCATGCAATGACACCCTCGTCACGCCGGATGGCAACGAACCGGGCAGGATCGCAAGGCCGCGCCCAGCCGTAGTCAATCGCACCATCCGGCCATCTGCAAACCGCAGTGTGGCATCGACGTTGGTCGCTCCCTGCCGACTGTCGAGATCGTAGACCCGAACGCCGAGCCCGCCGACGAGTGTCGATGAGGCAGACACGGCCACCAGACCGGGGAAGGTACATGCGGCAGGCAGCACCGGCTCGCCGAGTTGCGGCCGAGCCTGGCCGGCTTTTTGCGCAGTCTCGCGTGCATCGTCACTGGCCTGCATCCAGTCCGCGACAGCCTGGTTGGCCTCATCGCGCTTAGCCACTTGCTGCGAGGGCGACATG
This sequence comes from Novosphingobium lentum NBRC 107847, assembly GCF_001590965.1. Taxonomy (GTDB): domain Bacteria; phylum Pseudomonadota; class Alphaproteobacteria; order Sphingomonadales; family Sphingomonadaceae; genus Novosphingobium; species Novosphingobium lentum. The sequence continues at coordinate 2,511 of NZ_BCTW01000024.1, read as the reverse complement.
GCCATGACCGCACGCGCCAGCACCTCAACGCGCGTTCGCGCAAGGCGGGCCTTGCCAAGGGCGGCGGCTGCCTTTTCGCGCAGTTCATCCTGCGTGGCCAATGCCTCTTCCGCCATCGGGACTGACGGTGCCGACGTCCAGCTATCGGTCAGGAAAGGGCAATGCGCCCGCACAGCTTCGGCTTTTTCTTCGCGCTCACGACGCAGCATTTCCGTTTCTGCGGACGCAGACCATGGCTCAACCTCAAGAAACGTGAACAGCGGCTTGTGCCGGTCCTGTGGGGCCGTGGTCAATACGATGGCACTGCCATCATGCACCCAGCTGCCGTGCGCGGCCTGATCGACCGCGCCATAGCTCATGGCCCACTGGAATGTCCCGTCGGCCCGCAACAGCAGCTCCGAGCCCGTTTCCATCACGTGCGACAGGTAATAGTGGCCGACAAACGCCGGATCAGCTGTCGATCTGACGGCAGGCGGCGCGACAGTTCCGGTTTCCGCTGCAGAACCTTCCGCAGAACCTTCCAATGCTTTGACCGCATCGAGCAAATGGCAGTTCTTGCCCGGCGTTATCTGTTCGATTGCAGCCACTTCAAGCTCTGGCTGCCCATCCGTCTCTGTGTAGGCCGCAATGACTTCGCCATAGGCCGGACGTCCAGCCTTCACAAAATCCGCGACCGCTGCCGTGCCCTTGGCATCATGCAGCCGGTAGCGAGTTTCGGCGAGGTCACAGCGAGTGAGGATGGGCTGGCCATCCTCTATCGCCAAGGTGCCGATAAACACGTCACGGGCGGGAGTATCAGCCGGATTGGCAGTACCTGCCGCCAGCATCAGTATGGCCGCGGCGGCAATCATAGAGGTTTGCCGTCCTTTCCGATCAACTCGACCCGGTAGGAACAGCCATAGAATGTCCTGCCCGGGTGCGTAGTCGCGTTCGAAATGTTGCGCGTGATCACGATATGCGCGCCGAAAGTTTCATTCTCCGCAGGCAGTTCGGTGATGTCAGATATGACTTTTTCGCCCAGAAATTTGCGGAACTTGATTTGCGCCTCAGCCTCGGCCCGCGTGGCCTTGCCCGACGAAACGATGAAATCGATCAGCGGATTGGGATCCATCGCATTTTCAATGGCCAGCGGCCGGGCAATCTCTGCCGGGTCAGCTAGATCGAGAACGGCAAGGACGGCATTCGCGGTAAATGCAATGCGGCGGGTACTGAAGTGCCCGGCCACCGTTATCGGCGCAGGCAGATCATATTCGTTCATGAACGGATTGGAATTTGCAACTCTTGCCCAGTGCCGCCGCGAAGCAATCTTTTCATCGCCCTCAACGGCCACGGCGAAACCATTGTAGCTTGGTGCCTCAAGCCGGCACTCGATGGCGTCGACAAGATCGACCTGATTGGGGTCGAAGGGCGCATCGGCAGCATGAGCAGGCGCGGCAGCGATCAGCAAGGAAACGGCAAAAATCGATTTCATGGCCATTCCTTAAGTCTGATTGCCTCCGGAGCCAACTGCATCGCGCGCCAACCATGCCGGTAGGTGAAGCAAGGGGCTGCGTAGCGTAGCCTCCGGCTATGCGGAGCGCAGCAGCCCCTTGCTTTTTGAGGTCAGCGGCGAAGGCCGCCGGGGTGGCGTAGCCGAGCGAGGAGTGTGGCCTCCCGGCATTGTAATCGTGGGCCCATGCGGCGATCTTCTCGCGGGCATGGGCGAGGCTGGTGAACAGCGTCTCGTTGAGCAGCTCGTCACGCATCCGCCCGTTAAAGCTCTCGACGAACGCGTTCTGGGTCGGCTTGCCCGGCGTCGTATAATGCCACTCGATCCTGGCCTCGCCGCACCATTCGAGCACCGCGTTCGAAGTCAGCTCGGTGCCGTTGTCGCTGACGATCATGCCGGGCTTGCCGCGCCTGACGATAAGATCGGTGAGTTCACGCACCACCCGCTTGCCCGAGATCGAGGTGTCAGGCACCGCCGCCAGGCACTCGCGGGTCACATCATCGACAACATTGAGCACCCGGAACCGGCGGCCTGTGATCATCTGATCATGGACAAAGTCGAGGCTCCAGCGCTGATTGGGCAGCGCTGCCACAGGAGCAGGTGCACGGCAGCCAACCGCACGTTTGCGCCCTTTGCGCCGCCGCACGGTCAAGCCTTCCTCGCGGTACAGCCGCTGCGTCTTCTTGCGGTTGATCATCAGCCCTTCGCGCCGCAGCAGGATGTGCAACCGGCGATAGCCGAACCGACGGCGCTGATGCGCCAGTTCCCGCAGCTTCTCCCGCAAAGAACCATCATCATCGCGGCGCGACTGGTAACGGATCACCGTCCGGTCCGCTTCGATAACCCTGCACGCCCGCCGCTCGCTGACATCAAGCAGGGCCTGAAGATGCGCGACCGCTTCCCGCTTGGCGGCAGGCGTTACCATTTTTTTGACAGCAGATCCTTCAGACCCGCATTGTCCAGCATCGCATCGGCCAGCAACCGCTGCAACCGACCGTTCTCGTCCTCCAATGCCCGCAGAC
>NZ_BCTW01000023.1 GCF_001590965.1 Novosphingobium lentum NBRC 107847 | reverse complement strand
GAAGGAACCCCCGTATGATGGTTCGAGACGGGACTTCGACAAGCTCAGTCCCTCCTCACCATGAGCGGCTAGTTTTTAAGTTGCGGCAACGCTCAAGTGCCACAAGGGAAAAGGGCGCCGGCAGCGATGAACTGCCGACGCCCTTTTGTTGTCGTCAAGCCGCAGGGCGGTGAACCTGCGGCTTGATGGCGATCGTCACATCGCGGGTGCCGGCTTGAACGCGGCGGGCAGCGGCGCGCCGGTTGCAGGGCTCTTGATCTCGACGATCTGCGGCTTCAGCGGGGCCAGCGCGGCGACCACTTCGCCCTTTTCCTTGGCGGGTACGTTGAACTTGTCGAGGCTTGCGCCCAGGTCTTCGACCAGCGCGTTGAACTCGCCCGTGGTCACGCCCATGTGATCGTGCGCGGCCTTCATCGACTGGCCGGTATAGGCGCAGGGCCCGCCGGTGGCGCTGCACATGAACGCCTTGAGGTTGGTGACCAGGCGAGTCGGGTCGGATTTGGCGAACTTGGCGTTGATGCGGGTGTCGGCCAGCACGCGCCCGGCGAAATCGTCGGTCACGGCATCGATCGCGGGCTTGCCGCCCAGACGTTCGAACAGGCTTTTCTCGGCCATCTTGTGCATCGGATGCATCGCATGGTGATGCTTCTTGGCCTTGGCCATGGCGGCCGAAGGCGCGACGGCGAGTGCGATCGCGACGATCGAACCCGTGAGTATAGAGCGCATGTGTATTCTCCCCTTCATGCCGAACCCGAAGGAGGGGTGGCCCGGCATTACTTCAGACTATTTCCCGGATCGTTCGTCGCAAGCGAAGAATGCCTCGTCGCACGCAAACACGATGAGCCGTGGCAATTCATCGGCCTGTTGCACGCCGGACCCGGCCCATGCCGCGGTGGGCGCGAGTCTCGCAAAATCCGGGTTGATCGTTACATACCGGTTGGTAATGTATCGGCCATGGCGAGTCGCAGCACCCCCCGCGAAAAACCACCGCGCCCGCCGCGCGGCGATGCGCGACGCGCGCTGCTCGATGCGGCGATCGAGCTGGTGCGCAGGCAGGGTTGGGCGTCGACCGGGATCGACCAGCTGTGCGCGGCGGCGGGGGTGACCAAGGGCGCGTTCTTCCACCATTTCGCCTCGAAAGAGGCGCTGGGGGTGGCTGCCGCCGCGCGCTGGACCGAAGTGACCGCGCCGTTGTTTGCCGGCGCGCCGTATCACGCGCTGGAAGACCCGCTCGACCGCGTGCTCGGCTACCTCGACTTTCGCGTCGCGATTGCCGACGGTCCGCTGGAGGCATTCACCTGCTTTGCCGGCACAATGGTGCAGGAAACGTTCGCCACGTCCGAGGCGATCCGCGCCGCCTGCGGGCTTACCGTCCACAGCCATGCCGACATCCTCGCCGCCGACGTCGCCGCCGCGATCGCGCGCCACGGCACGGTCGCGCCGGTCGATGCGCTGAGCCTGGCGACCTACACCCAGACCGTGCTGCAGGGCGGCTTCGTCCTGTCCAAGGCACGGGGCGACCGGTCGCCTTTGCTGGAGGCGCTCGACCATTTGAAACGTTATGTCCGCCTGTTGTTCGGCAAAGGAGTCTAGACCATGACCCGTATGATTTTCGTGAACCTGCCGGTGACCGATCTGCCCGCATCGCGCCGGTTTTACGAGGCGATCGGCTTCACCAACGAGCCGCGCTTCTCCGACGAGACCGCCGCCTGCATGGTGTTGAGCGACGCGATCTTCGTGATGCTGCTGACGCATGCCAAATGGGCGACGTTCACCAGCCGTCCGATCCCGTCCAGCGACGTCAGCGAGGTCATGCTCTGCGTGAACTGCGACAGCCGCGATGCGGTCAATGCGATGGCCGACAGCGCGGCATCGAGTGGCGGGCAGATCGACGTAAATCCCGCGCAGGACCACGGCTTCATGATGAGCCGCACGTTCGCCGATCCCGACGGCCATGTGTGGGAGCCGATGTGGATGGACCCTGCGGTCGCCAATGGCGATGGCCCGGTGGCCGAGGACGCCGCGCACCACCGCGCCTCCTGATCGCAATCAACGCTCCAAGGAAATCTGCCCATGCCGATCGATCCTTCCGCCGCCATCGAATTGACCGCGTTCAAATGGGTGCCGCCGTTCGCGCGCGGGCAGGTGCGAGATCTCCGCCCGCGCTGGGCGATGGAGGAACAGGGGCTGGACTACCGCCTGCGGCTGCTCGACGCGACCCGGCCGTGTCCCGAACCCTACCTGTTGGAACAACCGTGGGGGCAGGTGCCGGTGCTCGACGACGGTGGCGTGACGTTGTTCGAATCGGGCGCGATCCTGTTGCACCTGGCGCAAAAGGACGAGCGCCTGCTGCCCGCCGATCCGCAACGCCGCGCCACCGCCACGTCGTGGCTGTTCGCGGCCTTCAACAGCATCGAACCGCTGATGTTCGAGCTCAGCACCGTATCGATCTTCTCGCGCGATGCCGAATGGGCGACCTTACGCAAACCCAGCCTGATGGAGACGCTGGGCGGTCGGCTGGATCGGCTGGCGGACCGCCTGGGCGATGCCGGGTATCTCGACGGCGAGTTCACCGTCGCCGACATCGCCATGGCCACCGTGCTGCGCGTGGCGCACCGCACCGCGCTGGTGCCCGACCGGCCAAGGCTGGCCGCGTACCTCGCGCGGTGCGAGGCGCGGCCCGCGTTCCAGCGGGCGCTGGCCGATCAGCTCGCCGAATTCGACCGCAACGAACCCGCCGCCGCCTGATTGTACCTTTGGAGAGAGGACCCCAACATGCCCTATATCGATGGCTACGTGCTCGCCGTGCCGACCGCGAACAAGGACAAGTTCATCGCCCACGCCAACCTGGGCGACAGCGTGTTCATGGACAACGGCGCAACCCGCGTGATCGAATGCTGGGGTGACGAGATTTCTACCGGCTCGCTCACCGATTTTCGCAAAGCGGTGCAGGCGACCGACGACGAGACTGTGGTGTTCAGCTGGGTCGAGTGGCCCGACAAGGCGACCCGCGACGCCTGCATGGCCCGGATGGCAGACCTGATGAAAGACCCTCGCTGGGCCGACAACCCGATGCCGTTCGACGGCAAGCGCATGATCTACGGCGGGTTCGCCCCCGTCGTGGAATTGCCGTCTGCGTCCTGAACTTGAAACGTCCCGAACTCCAAATGGGAGAGTGATGATGACCAATCCGGCAGGCAGCTTCATCTGGTACGAACTGATGAGCCCCGACCCCGACGCCGCCAAGGCATTCTATGACAACGTGGTCGGCTGGACGATCGCACCCGAGTCCCCCGGCGACGACATGGACTATCGCATGATCGCGCGCAGCGATGGTGGCAACGCCGGCGGGGTGTTGCGGCTGACCGACGACATGCAGGCGCACGGCGCGCGCCCCTTGTGGCTCGCCTATTTCTACACCGCCGATGTCGATGCAGCGGCCAGGGCGATCGAGGCTGATGGCGGCAAAGTGCAGATGCCGCCGCACGCGCTCGACGGCGTTGGTCGCTTTGCCATGCTCACCGATCCGCAAGGCGTGCCGTTCTACATCATGAACCCCACGCCCCCTCCGGGGATGGAGGGCATGGCGAGCGACGTGTTCTCGCCCAGCGCCGTCCAGCGGGTCAGCTGGAACGAACTCGCCAGCCCCGACCTTGCCGCGTCCAAGGCGTTCTACGCCAAGCACTTCGGCTTCGAATTCAACCAGGTGATGAACATGGGGCCGATGGGCGACTACTGCTTCATCGATCATGGCGGTCAGCAACTGGGCGCGATCATGCAGCGGCAGGACGAGCGCCAGCCGGCGGTGTGGCTGTTCTATTTCCGCGTGCCCTCGGTCGCTGCGGGCAAGGCCGCGATCGAGGCGGCCGGCGGCACCGTGCTGATGGGGCCGCACCAGGTCCCGACCGGCGACTGGATCGTACTCGCCACCGATCCGCACGGCGCGGGCTTCGGCCTCGTCGGTCCCAAGGGAGATTGAACCATGGCCGAATACACATTCTACACCCACCCGATGTCGCGCGGCCAGATCGCGCGCTGGGCCTTGCATGAAGCGGGCGCGGATTACGAGGCAGTGCTGGTCGACTGGGCCGCCAAGCCCGCCGAGTTCACCGACGCCAACCCGATGGGCAAAGTCCCCACGATCGTCCACCACGCGCTGGGCGGTGATCGCGTGGTGACCGAAGGCGCGGCGATTTGCGCCTACCTTGCCGATGCACACCCCGGCGCCGACCTCGCTCCGCGCGAAAGCGAGCGCGCCGATTATTACCGCTGGCTGTTCTTCGCGGCCGGTCCGGTGGAGCAGGCCGTGGTCGCCCGCTCGATGGGCTGGGAGGTTCCCGAAGGACGCGAGGGCATGGTCGGTTTCGGCAGCTTCGACCGCACCGTCGATACGCTGGCGGGGCATGTCGGCAGCCATGACTACGTCTGCGGCGAGCGGTTCACCATGGCCGATGTCTATGTCGGGGCGCAGGTCAACTGGGGGCTGGCATTCGGATCGTTGCCCAAACGGCCGGAATTCGAAGCCTACTCGGCCCGGCTCACCGCGCGGCCTGCCTATCTCGCAGCCAAGGCCATCGATGACAAGCTGATCGCGGAGATGCAGAAATGACCGCGCAACCCAAACCCGGCGCCACCCTCTGCCTGTGGTACGACGGCGGCGCCGAGGAGGCCGCGCAGTTTTACGCGGCGACGTTCCCCGACAGCCACGTCGGCGCGATCATGCGCGCGCCGTCGGACTATCCCGACGGCAAGGCGGGCACCGTGCTGACGGTAGAGTTCACCGTGCTCGGCCTCGCTTGCTTCGGGCTCAACGGCGGGCCGATGTTCAAGCACAGCGAGGCGTTCTCGTTCCAGGTCGCCACCAACGACCAGGAAGAAACCGACCGCTACTGGAACGCCATCGTCGGCAACGGGGGTGAGGAAAGCGCGTGCGGCTGGTGCAAGGACAAGTGGGGCCTGTCGTGGCAGATCACCCCGCGCGCGTTGACCGACGGCATGACCGATCCTGATCCCGCCGCGCGCAAGCGCGTGTTCGAGGCGATGATGACCATGCGCAAGATCGATATCGCGGCCATCGAAGCCGCCCGCGCCGGACGCTAGGGCGATGTCGCGCAGGATCATCGGCGGGGTGTTCGTGTCGCTCGACGGGATCATCCAGGCGCCGGGCGGGCCGGACGAGGACACCTCGGGCGGCTTCCCGTACGGCGGCTGGATGGAGCCTGTGTCCGAGGAGGTCATCGGCAGCCAGATCGGCGCGCTGTTTGCCGGGCCGTTCGACTTGCTGCTCGGGCGGCGGACATACGACATTTTTGCCGCGTACTGGCCGTTCATTCCCACCGACAACCCGATCTCGGCCAAGTTCGCGACGGTGCAAAAGTACGTGCTGACCGGGTCGGACACGGCGCTGGACTGGCACGGTAGCCACTGCCTCGCCGATCTCGATGCGCTGGCCAAGGTCAAGGCGGCGGACGGCCCCGATCTGGTCATCCAGGGCAGTTCGACGCTTTACCCGCAGCTGCTGTCGCACGGGCTGCTCGACCGGCTGGTACTGATGATCCTGCCGGTCGTGCTGGGCACCGGCAAGCGCCTGTTCGGCGATGGCACGCCCGCCATCACGTTCAAACCCATCGAACAGCGGATGGGGCCGCGCGGCTGCATGATTGCGACGCTGGAACCGGCAGGCCCGGTGAAGACCGGATCGTTCGGAGAGATCGAGCCGAGCGCACCCGAACACGCGCGCCGGGCGAAAATCGCGGAAGGAACCTGGTGATGCTCAGCCTTTATGGCCATCCGTTCTCGTCGTACACGTGGAAGGCGCTGATCGCGTTGTACGCCAACGCGACGCCGTTCGAATTCCGCACGGTCGATCCCGATCATCCCCGAAAACGCTGCGTTGGTTGCCGCAGCCAGCCCGCTCGGCAAGTTCCCGGTGCTGGTGGATGGCGATGTCACGGTGTTCGAGGCGACCGCGATCATCGAGCACCTCGCGCTCCACCACCCCGGACGGCAGCCGCTGATCCCCGCCGATCCCGACGCGGCGATCGCCACGCGGATGCTCGACCGCGTGTTCGACAACTACGTGATGAACGCGATGCAGGAGGTCATCGCCGAAGTGCTGCGCCCGCCGGGCACGCTCAGCGACGAAACCAGGGCGCGGGTGCATGGCGCGCTCGATCGCACTTATCGCTGGATCGACGCGTGGCTGGCGGACTACCCGGCCAGCGACGCGATCACGCTGATCGAATGCGCCGCCGCGCCGTCGCTGTTCTACGCCGACTGGGTCTATCGCATTCCCGAGGATTGCCACCGCCTGCGACGCTGGCGCGCGCACCTGCTGGCGCTGCCCCCGGTCAAGCGCTGCGTCGACGATGCCCGTCCCTATCGCCCCTACTTCCCGCTCGGCGCGCCCGACCGCGACTGATCCATCAAGGAGCTACCCCATGTCCGATCCCAAGCTCGAACTGTCGATCACCCGCCACATCGCTGCGCCGCCCGCCACGGTGTGGCAGGTGATGACCGACCGCATGGCCGAATGGTGGTGCCCCCAGCCGTGGACGGTCGAGATCGTCGAGCAGGATCGCCGCCCCGGCGGACGCAGCGCAATGGTGATGAAAGGCCCCAACGGCGAGGCCATGCCGCAGGAAGGCATCTTCCTCGCCTATGACGAAGGCCGCCGCTTCGCCTTCACCGACGCGCTCGATGCCGATCTCAACCCGCACGGGCCGTTCATGGTCGGCATCTTCGAGATCGCGGCCGAAGACGGCGGCACCCGCTACACCGCCAGCGCGCGCCACTGGACCGAGGAAGCGCTGCAGCAGCACAAGGACATGGGCTTCGAACAGGGCTGGGGCGTGGTGGCGGACCAGCTGAAGGCGCTGTGCGAAGCTTAAAGAGCGATCATCTCCCCTCCCCTTCAGGGGAGGGGCTCAAGAAGGCGAACTGACAAGCAAAACGAAACGAGGATGCTTGAATGCCTAAAACCCCGTCACCCCAAGCCGAAGGCGGCTGCACCTGCGGCGCGGTCCGCTATCGCCTCACCAGCGAACCGATCGTGGTGCACTGTTGCCACTGCCGCTGGTGCCAGCGCGAAAGCGGCAGTGCGTTTGCGCTCAACGCGGTGATCGAAACCGATCGGGTCGAACTGCTGGCGGGCCAGCCCGAGAGCGTCGCCACGCCATCCGCCAGCGGCAAAGGGCAGGAAGTGCTGCGCTGCCCCGCCTGCCGCGTCACGCTGTGGAGCCACTACGGCGGCGCGGGCAAGGCGGCGGCGTTCATCCGCGTCGGCACGCTCGACGATCCCGACGCCTGCCCGCCCGACGTGCACATCTTCACCGGCTCGAAGCAACCGTGGGTCGTGCTGCCCGAGGGTGCCGAGGCGTTCGCGGTGTTCTATTCGGGCAAGGACGTGCCGCGGATTTATGGTGAAGTTGGCGCGGCAAGATGGAAGGCGTTGCGGGGGTAGGGTGAGGCTTGCCCAGCCCAACCCCTCCCGCAAGCGGGAGGGGAGCGAGACTTGCCGAGCCGAAGGCGAGGCTAGTCGCAGCGGGGTGGGCGGTATTGGCGCCCAGTTCCCTACCCCCGCTCGCCCCGCACATACGCCTCCACATTCATCGCCAGCACATCCAGCGGCACGTTGCCGCCTTCGACCACCGCGTCGTCGTAATCGCGCAAGTCATACCGCGCGCCCAGCGCCTTTTTGGCCCGCGCGCGCTGGCGCAGGATTTCACTGTGGCCGATCTTGTAGCCGCAGGCCTGCCCCGGCCAGCTGCAATAGCGCTCGACCTCGGGGGTGACTTCGTCGAGGCCCGAGCCGTTGGTGGTGGCGAACCAGTGGATCGCCTGCTCGCGCGTCCACTTGCGATCGTGCAGCCCGGTGTCGACCACCAGCCGGCACGCGCGGAACGCGATCGACTGGAGGTAGCCCAGCTGCCCCACCGGATCGCCGTCATACGCGCCCAGCTCGTCGCCCAGCGTTTCGGCATACAGCGCCCAGCCTTCGGAATAGGAGTTGAACGCCAGCATCGCGCGGATCGTGGGCAGCGCCTGCGCATACTCGCCCTGCCACACGTGGCCGGGAATCGCCTCGTGGTGGACCAGCGTGGGCAGGCTGAACTTGTTGTGGAGCGAGGTGGTGCCCAGGTTGATCCACATCTTCCCCGGGATCTTGCCGTCGATCGACCCCGGCCCGCCATAGGCACCGGGCGCGCCGGGTTCCTCGTCGGGCGGCAGGCGGCGCACCTCGACATTGCCGCGCACCAGATGGCGGAACGCGCGCGGCATCTGCGCGCGGATGAAATCGAGCCGCTTCTGGATGAACGCGAGGATTTCGGCGCGCCCGGGATCGCCTTCGGCAAACAGAAAGCGCTGGTCTTTGCCCAGCCCGGTCATCCGCTCGCCGACCGATCCCTTGGTATAGCCCAGCTTGCGCAGGATCGGGTCCATCCGTGCGTGGAGCGCGGCGAGTTCCGCCAGCCCGATCCTGTTGATCTCCGCCGGGGTGTGCCGCGTGGTGGTGCTGGCGCGCAAGGCCCAGGCGTAAAACTCCGCCCCATGCGGGCGCGCCCACAGCCCCGCGTCGTTGGTGGCCTTTGCGCGCTGCGCGGTCAGCTCCGCAATCTGGCGATCGAGCGCGGGCGCGACCTTGCCGGTGACGATGGCCGAGGCGCGGCGGCCCCAGTCGCCGGCAATGTCCTTCGTCCGGCGCACGATCGATTCGACCAGCCCGCCACCGGCATGTGCGCTGCGCGACGAACCGGCGAGTTGGGCGAGCGCCTTGTCGATCAGGAACCCGGGCGCGACCACGCCCATCGCCGCCGTGCCGCGCAGCCGTTCCAGCTCGCCGTCGAGCTCTGCCGGGTAGGCTTCAAGGCGGCTCAGGTAGGCTTCTGCGTCGTTCACGTCACGGATCGGATGGTCGGCATCGAGGAAGCGCGGCACGTCGAGATAGGCGCCGACGTTCTGGATCACGACGTAGGGCGTGTTGCGCCAGCCGCCGACCGCGACATCGCCATACGGCAGCGCGAACCCGTCGAGCGCGGCGCGATAGGCGCTGCGGACCACGGCGAGGCTGGTGCGGGTCGAAGGATCTAACCCTGTGGTGTCGAACGCCTCCACCCGCGCAAGATCGGCACGGACGAGGTCGGCCAGCTTGCGCACCCCGGCGGACGAACGGTCGCCCAGCTGTGCGCGCAACGCGGCATGCGCGCCATCGTCGATCCCCAGCGAGGTCGCCTGTTCGGGCTGGAGCGCCAACAGGTTCCACGCGATCGAATCGAGCAGCGCGGCGGCTGCGGCAGCTTTGGGGCTGGCAAGGACTGGCGGGGCGGCGCCATAGGCAAAGCGCGGCAGCGCGAGGGCGGCGACTGCGGCGCCCACAGCGGTGGACATTGCGCCCAGCGCCTCGCGCCGGGTCCACGGATTTGTTTCGGGTGTAACCATCCGCGCAACCTGTCGCGCCATGGCGGACCTGTCAAACGGGTTTGCCGCCGCACCGCGATCGCGCCGCGTTCCTTGGCGGCAGAAATGCGCAAGGCGCGCAACGCCTGATGGATCATCGTTCGGCGCCGGTCGTCAGGCGCGACGGCGCACGCCGGTTTGCCCAAATTCACGCACTCGACATCTGACTGTTGCATAGAATTCACTGGCGCACCGCCGGTCGCCGTCGCAAGAGACGAGCGGGTCAACACAACACGGGAGTTCCAACGTGAGCATCTTCGACAGTATTCTGGGTCAGATCAGCAGCAACGTCGACATCAAGAACCTTGCGACCAAGGTCGGCATCGATCCTGAACAGGCCGAAAGTGCCGTTGCCGCGCTGGCTGCCGCGCATCCTGCCGAAGGCGATACGGTGGAAGTCGCCGCCGCCAACACCGGCCTCAGCCCCGATGTGCTGCAGCAGATCGTCGGCCATATCGGCGGCGAAGGCGCGCTGGGCCAGTTCGCGTCGATGATGAGCGCGCACCCCGATGTCATGTCGAAAGTCACCGGCTTCCTCGACAAGGACGGCGACGGCAGCCCGGTCAACGATCTGCTGGGCATGGCCAAGGGCCTGTTCGGCAAGAACTGAACGCATTTAACGCACAACGACCCGGCGTCGGACCCCGTGTATGAGGGTCCGGCGCCGGTTCGCGTAAACTGTCTGGAGCAACTCCATGGACCTCGCCTCGATTCTTCGCGACACGGGCGGCATCGCCGCGATTGCCGGACAGCTGGGGATCACCCCGCAGCAGGCCGAAGCGGGCGCGGGTGCGCTGCTGCCCTCGCTCATCCACGGCTTCCAGCTCCATGAACAAGGCGCTGCGCCTGCAGGATCACCCAGCGGTGGCGGCGGCTTGGCCGACATTCTCGCCTCGCTCGGCGGCGGTCAGCTGGCGGACAACGTCGTTGCGCCCGAACCGACCGACACGGGCAAGGGCGATACCATCCTGGGCCACATCTTCGGCTCGAAGGACGTCAGCCGCAGCGTCGCGGGCGAAGCGGCGCAGCAGAGCGGCGTCGATGCCGCGACCTTGCGCAAGATGCTGCCGATCCTGGCAATGCTGGTGGGCGGCTACCTGTCGTCGCGCAACAGCGCAAACGGCGGTGGCGGCGGGCTCAGCTCGATCATCGGCTCGGTGCTGGGCAGCATGGCCGGAAATCAGGCGGGCGGCGGCGGAATCGGCGGCGGGTTGCTGGGCAGCATTCTCGGCAGCGTGCTGGGCGGAAAGCTTTAGCGCCACCGATGGGACTGACCCTGTCGCTGCTGGTGTTGGCCGCGTTGGCGCTGGTGGCCGGGGCGGTGTTCCTGTTCCGGCGCGGTGAGCGCATGCGGCCCGGCCTGATGCTGCTGCTGGCGCTGATCATGGCGATCAACGTCGCCATCTGGACCGTCCCCGACGCGACCGGGAACGCGCCGACCGATCGAGTACTGGTGCGTTAACGGTCACGCTTGCGCACGATCTCGCGCGGAAGAGTTCAGAATGCGTTGACCGGAACCAGCTACGCTTTTCCCTCGCGCGGCACAGGCGCACTCCCCCTGCCCGACCACCCCAAGGTATACTGTCGGGTGGTCGGGCAGGGGGTCGGGCTGGTGCCGCTTCCAGCCGTGAGGCTGGAAAATGACTCCCTCACCCTTACTTGATCGGCGAATCCGGCGAGAGGCGCATGTCGAGGTAGTTATCGACCGAGTGCATCATGTCGTCGAGCTCGTGCTCGAAGAAATGGTTGGCGCGCGGGATCTCGTCGTGATGGATCGTGATGTGCTTTTGCGTGCGCAGCTTGTCGACCAGCTTTTGCACGGCATTGGGCGTCACCACCGTATCGGCCGCGCCCTGCACGATGATGCCCGATGACGGGCACGGCGCAAGGAAGCTGAAGTCATACATGTTGGCGGGCGGGGCGACCGAGATGAAGCCGCGGATTTCCGGGCGGCGCATCAGCAGCTGCATGCCGATCAGCGCGCCGAAGCTGTAGCCCGCGATCCACGTGGTCTGCGCTTCGGGGTGGATCGACTGCACCCAGTCGAGCGCGGCGGCGGCGTCCGACAGTTCGCCGATGCCGTTGTCGAAGCTGCCCTGGCTGCGCCCGACCCCGCGAAAGTTGAAGCGCAACACGGCAAACCCGCGCGCGACGAACGTCTTGTACATCGCCTGGGTGATGCGATCGTTCATCGTGCCGCCGCTTTGCGGATGCGGGTGCAGGATCATCGCCACCGGCGCGCGCGGACGTGGGGCGGGCTGGAAACGGCCTTCTAGGCGACCTTCTGGGCCGGGAAAGATAACTGCGGGCATGAAGAACGCACCTGGCTGTCGCGACGGCGACGAAACGCGCCGGGGCTGGGAATTGAAGCGAAGCGCTATATAGAAATCATCCCCGCAAAAGCAATGTTTGCGGCAAGTTGGAAACCGAACCCTTTGGCGCAACCTCCGCTCTATCTCGATCACGCCGCCAGCACGCCGCTGCTCGACGTTGCGCGCGATGCGCTGGCGCAAGGGTTTGCCGCGTGGGCCAACCCGTCGAGCCCGCACCGGCAGGGCCGCGCGGCGCGGGCGCTGCTCGAAGATGCGCGCGCCCGGGTCAAGGCGGCGCTGGGCTGGCCGGGCGAGGTGGTGTTCACCTCGGGCGCGAGCGAGGCGCTGGCGCTGGCGATTGCCCACGCCAAAGCCGACCGGGTGCTGGTCGGCGCGGTGGAGCACGACGCGGTGCTGCGTCCTGCGGGGGAGGCCGCGCCTCGCTTGGTGGTGGATGGCAACGGCGTGATCGACCTTGCCGCACTCGACCGGGCGCTGGAAGGACCGACCGCGCTGATTGCGGTGCAGCAGGTCAACAGCGAAACCGGCGTGATCCAGCCCCTCGACCGCATCGCCGCGCGGGTGCGCGAGGCCGGCGGCGTGCTGCTGGCCGATTGCGCGCAAGCGGCGGGCAAGATCGCCCTGCCCGATGCCGATCTCATCGCCCTGTCGGCGCACAAGTTCGGCGGACCGATCGGCATCGGCGCGCTGCTGGTGCGGGACTTCGCGCTGCTGCGCGCGCCGGGAGGGCAGGAACGCGGCTATCGCGCGGGGACCGAGAACATGCCCGGCGCGCTGGCGATGGCCGCCGCTCTGGAAGCGGGCGACGGCTGGATGGACCAGGCAGCGCAGTTGCGCAGCCACCTCGACGCTGGCGTGATCGCCGCAGGGGGCAGCATCGTCGCTGGCACCGCGCCGCGTTGCCCGACGATCGGCTCTGTCCGCATGCCCGGCATCAGCGCCGCAGCGCAGCTTATCCGGTTCGATGCGGCGGGCATCGCGGTGTCGGCAGGCAGCGCCTGCTCGTCGGGCAGCCTCAAGCCCAGCCACGTGCTGTCGGCGATGGGGCTTGATCCCAAGACGGTAGGCGAAGTGATCCGGGTCAGCATCGGGCGCGAAACGGGTGAGGCCGATATCGAACGGTTCCTGTCGCTATGGCGCTTGATGGCGCAAGGTGCCGGGCGATGATCTACCTCGATTACCAGGCGACCACCCCGCTTGCGCCCGAAGCGCGCGAGGCGATGCTGCCATGGCTGGGCGGGCCTGAAAGCTCGGGCTTTGCCAATCCGCACAGCCCGCACCGGCCGGGCCGCGCCGCCGCCGCCGCGATCGAGGTGGCACGCGATCAGGTCGCCGCGCTGTTCCCGCCGGGGGGGCGGATCGTGTTCACCTCGGGCGCGACCGAGGCGCTCAACCTGGCGATCCTGGGCAGCGGCGCCAAGCGGCTGGCGGTGTCCGCCATCGAACACGCCGCCGTGTTGGACACAGCGCGGGCGGCGGATCCCGCTGTCACGCTGCTGCCAGTGGATGGGCAAGGGCTGGTCGAGCCCGCTGCGGCCATTCCGGCGGGCACCGGGCTGGTCGCGGTGATGCAGGTCAACAACGAGATCGGCACGGTGCAACCGGTGGCCGATCTGGCGCGCGCCGCCCATGCCGCCGGCGCGCTGTTCCTGTGCGATGCGGTGCAGGGCGCGGGCAAATTCGCGCCGCCGGACGAGGCCGACCTGATCGCGGTATCTGCCCACAAGCTGTACGGGCCGAAAGGCATCGGCGCGCTGTGGATCCGCGACGGGATCGCGCTGGCGCCGATCATCCACGGCGGCGGGCAGGAGGGCGGGTTGCGTTCGGGCACCTTGAGCCCGGCGCTGTGCGCGGGCTTCGGCGCGGCGGCAGCCCTGTGCACAACCTTGCGGACAACCGATGCGGCCCATGTGGAAAACCTGTGGGCAGACTTGCGCGCGCGGTTCGCCGGATGGCTGCTCAACGGCAGCGCCACCGCGCGCTGGCACGGCAACCTCAATTTGCGCAAGGAAGGGCTGGACGTTGCAAGGCTGATGTCCGATTGTCGTCACATTGCTTTTTCGGCGGGGTCTGCCTGCGCCAGCGGTTCGGGCCGACCGAGCCACGTGCTGCGCGCGATCGGTCTGTCCACTGCGGAGGCAAAAACGGCGATCCGGCTGGGATTCGGGCGCTATTCGACGGGTGAGGAGATCGGGGAGGCGGCCGCGGCGATCATCGCCGCCGCCAACAGCCAGGGAGTTTGCTGAATGGTCCGGGTCACGTTCCTTACCGCCAAGGGTGAGCGCGTCGCCGCCGAGGGTGAGGACGGGCAGAGCCTGCTCGAACTGGCGCAAGCCAGCGGCATGCCGCTCGAAGGAACCTGCGAAGCCCAGATGGCCTGTTCCACCTGCCACGTCATCGTCGCGCCCGAATGGTTCGACAAGCTGCCGCCTGCGGTCGAGGACGAGGAGGACATGCTCGATCTTGCCGCCGGCGTCGCCCGCACCAGCCGCCTGTCGTGCCAGATCGTGCTCACTCCCGCGCTCGACGGGCTGGAAGTGCGCATCCCCGAAGAAGCGCGCGACATGCAGCGGGGCTGAGCCACTTCGGACCCAACCCCGCTACTGTCGTCGATCAGGCCAGTGCGGCAATCAGTGCTTTGGAAAAGGCCGGAATGTCGTCGGGCTTGCGGCTGGTGATGAAATTGCCGTCGATCGCCACTTCCCGATCAACCACATCCGCTCCGGCGTTGGCCAGATCGGTGCGGATCGAGGGCCAGCCGGTGACGGTCCGCCCCTCGACGATGTCGGCCTCGACCATCAGCCATGGGCCGTGGCAGATCGCGGCGATCGGCTTGCCGGCGTCGTTGAACGCCTCGACCAGATCGACGGCATCGTCGTTCATGCGCAGGATGTCGGGGTTCATCTGGCCGCCGGGCAGCAGCAGCGCATCGAAATCGACTTCGGACACGTCGCTCAACAGCGCGTCGACCGGAACCGTCTGGCCCCAGTCGCTGTGGTTCCAGCCCTTGATCGTGCCGCCTTCGGGGCTGGCGACGGTGGTGGAAAAGCCGGCATCCTCGAGCGCCTGCTTGGGCCCGAGGAGTTCGGATTGCTCGAAACCGTTGGTGGCGAGGATGAGGACGCGTTTCTGGTCGGCCATGAGGCGCTCCATGCAGTGATGTAGGAAAGATGCCTCAACAAGCGCTGGGGACAGGAACGGTTCCGCATCTTCCGCCGCGTTCACCGCATTGCTAGGGCGGTGCGCACCATGGCCAATGTCACCACTCCTCCGGGTTCGAGCGATGGGCCCGATCCGTTCGATGCGATCGTCGATGCGCCGTTCGATTCGGCGCTGTCCGAACGCTATCTCGTCTATGCGATGTCGACGATCACCGCGCGGTCGCTGCCCGATCTGCGCGACGGACTGAAGCCGGTCCATCGCCGCCTGCTGTGGGCAATGCGGCAGCTCAAGCTTGATCCGGCCAACGCCTACAAGAAGTCGGCGCGCGTGGTCGGCGACGTGATCGGCAAGTACCATCCGCACGGCGACCAGTCGGTCTATGATGCGATGGTCCGGCTCGCGCAGAACTTTGCGCTGCGCTATCCGCTGGTCGACGGGCAGGGCAACTTCGGCAACATCGACGGTGATAACGCCGCCGCCTACCGCTACACCGAGGCCCGGCTGACCAAGACCGCGATGCGGCTGATGGCCGGGCTGGAAGACGGCACGGTCGATTTCCACCCGACCTACAACGGCGAGGAGGAAGAGCCCGAGATCTTCCCGGGGATGTTCCCCAACCTGCTGGCCAACGGCGCCACCGGCATCGCGGTGGGCATGGCGACCTCGATCCCCAGCCACAACGTGGCCGAAATCGTCGATGCCACGCTGCTGCTGATCGACAACCCGGCGGCCGAACATGCCGAGCTGATGCAGGTGTTCCATGGTCCCGACCTGCCGACCGGTGGCGTGATCGTGGACAGCGCGGCGGCAATCTCGGCGGCTTACGACACCGGGCGCGGATCGTTCCGCGTGCGCGGGCGGTTCCACGCCGACGAGGCGAAGGACGAGGCCGATCAACAGGCCGGGATCGAGCGGCTGGGCAATGGCACCTGGCAGCTGGTGATCTCCGAAATCCCCTACATGGTACCCAAGGGCAAGCTGATCGAACAGATCGCGCAAGCGATCGCCGACAAGAAGCTGCCGATCCTGGAGGACGTGCGCGACGAAAGCGACGAGGCGATCCGCATCGTGCTCGTGCCCAAAAGCCGCAACGTCGATCCCGACCTGCTCAAGGAAAGCCTGTACCGGCTGACAGACCTCGAAAGCCGGTTCAGCCTCAACCTCAACGTGCTCGACGCCAATCGCACGCCGGGGGTGATGGGCCTGAAGCTGCTGCTGCAGCAGTGGGTGATCGCGCAGATCGACATCCTGCTGCGCCGCAGCCAGCACCGGCTGGACAAGATCGCCGGGCGGCTGGAACTGCTCGAAGGCTACATCATCGCCTTCCTCAACCTCGACCGGATCATCGAGATCATCCGCACCGAGGACGAGCCCAAAGTGCTGATGATGGCCGAGTTCGCCCTGAACGACCGCCAGGCCGAGGCGATCCTCAACATGCGGCTGCGCAGTTTGCGTAAGCTCGAGGAAATGGAGCTGCGCAAGGAGCACGCCGAGCTGCTGCAGGAGCAGGAGGAGCTGCACAAGCTGCTCGACAGCCCCGCCCGCCAGCGCACGCGGTTGAAGCGCGACCTCGCGTCGCTGCGCAAGGACTATGCCGAGGACACCCTGCTCGGCCGCCGCCGCACCACCATTGCCGAAGCCGCGCCGACGCGCGAATTCAACATGGACGCGATGATCGAGAAAGAGCCGGTCACGGTGATCCTGTCACAGCGCGGCTGGATTCGCGGCGCGCGCGGGCATCTGCCGCTTGGCCAAAATGAAAAGGGCAGCGATTTCAAGTTCAAGGAAGGCGACGGGCCAGCGTTCGCGTTCCACGCGCAGACCACCGACAAGCTGCTGATCGCCGCAGACAATGGCCGGTTCTATACGCTGGGGGCCGACAAGCTGCCCGGCGCGCGCGGGTTCGGCGAA
This sequence comes from Novosphingobium lentum NBRC 107847, assembly GCF_001590965.1. Classification (GTDB taxonomy): domain Bacteria; phylum Pseudomonadota; class Alphaproteobacteria; order Sphingomonadales; family Sphingomonadaceae; genus Novosphingobium; species Novosphingobium lentum. The sequence continues at coordinate 49,113 of NZ_BCTW01000023.1, read as the reverse complement.
CCGCTGCGCACGATGGTGGACATCGATTCCGAGGCGCAGGTCGTCGCGCTGCTGGTCTATCGGCCCAAGGCGCAACTGCTGCTGGCCGCCACCAACGGCCGTGGCTTTGCGGCGGTGGCGGACGAACTGCTCGCCGAAACGCGCAAGGGGCGCGGCGTGGTCACCACCAAGCCCGGTGTGAAACTTAGCGTGGTGCGCGAAATCGCGCCGGCGCACGATCACGTCGCGGTGATGGGTGATAACCGCAAGCTGGTGGTGTTCGCGCTCAGCGAGCTTCCGGTGCTGGCGAAGGGGCAGGGCGTGCAGCTGCAGCGCTATCGCGACGGCGGAATGGCTGATGTGGTGACGCTGGCGCTCGACGAAGGCCTGAGCTGGACGATGGGCGGCGACAGCGGGCGCACCCGCACCGAAAAGGACATGCGGTTGTGGAAGGTCGCGCGCGGCGCAGCGGGACGCCTGCCGCCGCAGGGCTTCCCGCGCGACAACAAGTTCCAGGGGGGCGCATGACCGATACACCTCGTTATTCTTTAGCTGGGCGGATCGTGTTCATCTCGGGCGCATCGTCGGGTCTCGGTGCACATTTTGCCCGGCTTTTTGCCGCAGCCGGAGCGGCGGTGGTGATCGGCGCGCGGCGCGTGGCACAAGTCGAGGCGCTGGCAGCCGAAATCGAGGCGGGTGGCGGTCGGGCGCTGGCCGTGTCGCTCGACGTGACCGACGAGGCGTCGCTGGTCGCCGCATTCGACAGCGCCGAAGCGCACCTTGGCGTACCCGATGTGGTCGTGGCCAATGCCGGGGTGGTGCGCGAAGGCCGCTCGACCCACGTTCCGGCCGATGACTTGCGCACCGTCGTCGATACCAATTTCACCGGGCTGTACCTCACCGCGCGCGAGGGTGCCAAGCGGATGATCGCGGCGGGCAGCCGTGACAGCGAGGCGGGGCGGATCATCCTGATGGGCTCGGTCACCGCCGAAATGACCCAGCAGGGCGATGCTGCCTATGGCGCGCTGAAAGCCGGGGTCGCGCACCTCGGCCGCCAGTTCGCGCGCGAGTGGATCCGCGCGGGCATCAACGTCAACACCGTGCAGCCCGGCTATATTGCCACCGAAATCAACGGCGGATGGTTCGCCACCGAGGGCGGCAAGGCGCAAGTCGCCAGCTGGCCGCGCCGGCGCATGACCGAGATTTCGGCGCTCGACGACATGATGCTGTTCTTCGCCAGCGACGCCTCGCGGCAGGTGACGGGCACCACGATCTCGATCGACGACGGGCAATCGCTTTAGTTGCTGTTTCAGCGAGGCCGAACCCAGCCGTCAGGCTGGAAAAAGGCTACAGACCTCACCCCGCGCGGGCGAGCGCAGCCAGTGTATCGGGGCCGAGCACTTGCGGTAGCTGCCGGGGTTCGTCGCCGCCCTTGGGATACCACAAGTACAGCGGCACCCCCGCCGCGCCCTGGGCGGTGAGGAAGCGGGTGATCGCCTCGTCGCGCCGCGTCCAGTCGCCGCGCAGCACGGTGACACCGGCCTTGCGGAACGCGTCGCGGGTGCCCTCGCGCTCGATCGCGACGCTTTCGTTGACCTTGCACGACAGGCACCAGTCGGCGGTGAAATAGACGAACACCGGCTTGCCCCCGGCGCGCGCGCGGGTGAGCGCAAGCTCGCTGAAAGCCTGCGCGTCGAGCAGGCCGGGGCCTTCGGCAGGCGGCGCGACGGCGGCGAGCGGCACACCGGCTGCGGCCGCGACCACGATCAGCGCCGCGGCGGGCAGGACCCAGCGCGGCGATGATCCGGCCGCGCGCTGCGCCCGGCCCACGGCAAAAAGGACCAGCACCAGCGCCACGGCCGACAGGATCGCCAGCCCGGCGAACGCCTGCCCGCCCAGCCGCCACGCCAGCCATGCCAGCGCCAGCGCGGTCAGCCCCATCGGGACCGCCATCGCGCGGCGGAAGCGTTCCATCCATGCGCCCGGGCGCGGCAGCAGGCGGCGCAGCGCGGGGACGAAGCCCAGTGCGACGAACGGCAGCGCAATGCCCAGTCCCAGCGCGGCGAACGTCGCCAGCGCGGCCCATAACGGCAGCACCAGGGCGGCGCCGATCGCGGCGGCCATGAACGGGCCGGTGCAGGGGGTGGCGACGAATGCGGCCAGCAGCCCAGTCGCAAACGCGCCGCCAGTGGTGTGCCCGCCGCGCTCGAACGACAGGCCGGGAACCTCGAACACACCCATGAAATTGGCCGTGATCGCCACCGCCAGCAGCAGCAGCACGGCGACCACGCCCGGTTCCTGCAACTGGAATGCCCAGCCAACCTGCGCGCCTGCCCCGCGCAGCGCGAGCAGCGTTCCGCCCAGCGCGAGGCAGGCGCAGATCACGCCGGCGGCATAAGCCAGCCCTTCGCGCCGGGCGGCTGCCTCACCCGCGTTGCTCCGCGCCAGTGCCAGCGCTTTCAGGCTCAGGATCGGGAACACGCAGGGCATCACGTTGAGGATCAGTCCGCCGAGCAGCGCGGCGCCGATCACCGCCAGCAGGCCCAGCGGCGTGGCGCGCGCAGCAGTGGTGTCGAGCGGGGTGCCATCGGTAGGGACCACGCCGGGTTGCGCGTCGATCGCCAGCCCGCCCGCCGCGCCGCCGATGGCGAGCACGCCCGACACGATCGGTGGTGGCGGTGTCGCCACGCCGGGCGCGCGCGCCAGTTCGACGATCAGCGTATCGCCCTTGCGCCAGAAGCGCTGCGGCGCGGCGTAGGACACGATGTTTTCGGTCGCGACGAACAGGTGCGGCGCTTCGATCCGCGAGGCGGCGGGAAACGGAATGGCCAGTCGCAGCGCTTGCGGTGTCAGCGCGAACGCACCCTTGCGGTCGATCGGCGCAGGCAGCGCGGTGCGCCAGCCGGTGAACCGGGCATCCGCAGCAATGGTCCCGCCGCCAACCGCAACCGATCCCGCGAGGTCCGCCTGTTCGGGCACGCACACTTCCCGCGTGCAGGCCAGCCACCGCGCCTTGACGTGCAGCGGCAACACGGTGCCCGGTGCGGCATCGGCCGGCAGCGTCAGCGGCACGAGCACGGCATAATCGTGCTCGTAGACATGGTTCATCAGCCCGGCGATCAGCAGCGTCTGCGGGACCGGGAATTGCGGCGTACCCGTTTTCGCTCCGGCCGGCAGGGTCCAGTCGAGCGCGAGGCCGTATCCGGCGTCACCGGGGTTCAACCAGTAGCCGTGCCAGCCCGGTTCGGGTTGCATCAGCAGCGCCAGTGTGACCGCCCCGCCGGGCGCGGCGGGCTTCTCCGCGATCAGGCTGGCGCGGATGTGGTTGGCGCTGGCGGGGCTGGCCGCGCCGAGCCCGCAGGCTATTGCCACAACCAAGACAACAAGCTTGCGCCAGCATGACGAAACCGTGGTGAAGCGCATGGATCGACCCGGAAAAAAGAGAGCGGCGCGGGTCTTGCGCGTGCAACACGGCAAGGCCATGCACGGCATCTAGAAGCGGCCGGGACCCAAGTCCAGTTCGCCCGTATCGGAGACAGTCGCACCATGATCCTTCGCAAACGCGCCATGCTGCTGGCCGCGCCGGTCGCTGCGGCGGCCTCCATGCTGTTCCTCGCACCCGCCATGGCGAAATCGGCGACGAGACCCGCGTCGCACCCGGCATCGGCACCATCTGCCGCCACCCCGCACGGTGCCCCCCGGCTGGTGGTGGCGATCGCCATCGACCAGTTCTCGGCCGACCTGTTCGCGCAATACCGCACGCACTTCACCGGCGGCTTTGCCCGCCTGCTGACCGGCGCGGTGTTCCCCGCCGGATACCAGAGCCATGCCGCGACCGAGACGTGCCCGGGCCACTCCACGATTCTCACCGGCGACCATCCCGCGCGCACCGGCATCATTGCCAACAACTGGTTCGACCAGTCGGTCGCGCGCGCCAAGAAGTCGGTCTATTGCGCCGAAGACGAGACGCGCGCCGCCGCCGATCCCAAGGACTATGTCGCCTCGGTCGGGCATCTGCTCGTGCCCACGCTGGGCGAGCGGATGAAGCAGGCCAATCCGGCCAGCCGCAACATCGCCGTGTCGGGCAAGGATCGCGCCGCGCTGATGATGGGCGGCCACAACATCGATCAGGTCTACTGGTGGAAGAGCAATGCGTTCACCACGCTCGACGGCAAGGTGCTCGGGCCGACCGCCGTGGCGGAAAACGCGGTGATCGCCAAGCAGCTCGGCGCCGGTTCTCCGGGGTACCCGGTGCCGGGGTGGTGCGGTGCATTCGATCGTCCCGTCGTGGCCAACGGGGTGACCGTGGGCAACACCCACCTGCCGATGGCGAAGGGCGATGCGACGTCGTACCGCGTCTCGCCCCGGCTCGATCGCGCGACGCTCGAACTGGCGACGCGGCTGGTCGACGAGCAGAAGCTGGGCCAGGGCACCGCGCCCGATCTGCTGGCGGTAAGCCTGTCCGCCACCGATTACATCGGCCACGCCACCGGCACCGAGGGCGCGGAAATGTGCATCCAGCTGACCCAGCTCGATCTTGCGCTGGGTGACTTTTTCACGCAGCTCGACAAGCGCGGGGTCGACTACCTCGTGGTGCTGACGGCCGATCATGGCGGGTTCGACTTGCCCGAACGGCTCGACCAGCAGGCGCTGCCCATCGCCGCGCGCGCCGATGCCGCGCTGGTGCCCGATGCGCTGGGCAAGGCGATCGCGACCCGGCTGGGGATGGCGACGACCGCGCCGCTGCTGCTCGCCGAAGGCCCGGCGGGCGACTACTGGATCGACCGGACGCTGACGCCCGCGCAGAAGCACGACGTGATCGTCGAGGCGAAGCGCGAACTGGCCGCGCAGCCGCAAGTCGCCGCCGTGCTGTCTGCCGAAGAGCTGGCGGCGGAACCGATGCCGACGGGTTCGCCCGAAACCTGGTCGCTGATTCAGCGCGCGCGCGCTTCGTACTATGCGCCGCGTTCGGGCGACTTCGTGGTGCTGCTGAAGCGCGGCATCGTGCCGATCCCGCAGGCCCGGCCGGGTTACGTCGCGACGCACGGCAGCCCGTGGGACTACGATCGCCGCGTGCCGATGCTGTTCTGGCGCAAGGGCATGGCCGGGTTCGAACAGCCCAGCGCGGTCGAGACGGTGGACATTGCCCCCACGCTCGCGGCACAGATCGGACTGCCAGTTGTCGCCGGTTCGTTCGACGGACGTTGCCTCGATCTTGACGCGGGTGCAGAAGACAGCTGCAAGGGTAGCTGATGAACGTAACAACCGAAACGACCGAACCGGCTGACGCCGCCGACCACCCGACCGCCATCGCCGACGTGGTGATCCTGGGTGGCGGGTTGGTCGGCATGACACTGGCGATCGGGCTCGCCAAGGCGGGGCTCACCAGCCACGTGGTCGATTCCGCCGACCCGGCTTCGGTCACCGCCGATGGCTTCGATGGGCGCGCCTCAGCCATCTCGACCGCGAGCTGGAACCTGTACACGCATTTCGGCATGGCCGACGAACTGGCGCCCAAGGGCTGCCCGATCGACGCCATCGCGGTGACCGACGCGATGAAGCCGGGCCGGATCGATTTCCGCCCGGGGCCCGAGGACGGCTCGCTTGGCCGGATGTACGCCAACCGCGATTTGCGCATCGCGATGTACGCCGCCGCCGCGCGCGAACCGGCGATCACGTTCCACCCCAACGCCCGCGTCGTCGCGCGCGAACGCGGCGCGCATGGCGTCAGCGCCTCGCTGGCCGATGGCCGGGTGCTGAAGGGCCGCTTGCTGGTGGGCGCCGAAGGCCGCGCCTCGCCCACGCGCGACGAGGCGGGGTTCCACCCGGCGCGCTGGGGTTACGGCCACCGCGCGATCATCGGCGGGCTGTTCCACGAACAGCCGCATGACAACGTGGCGTGGGAAATCTTCTATCCTGCCGGGCCGTTTGCGCTGCTGCCCTTGCTCGACGATGCGGACGGATCGCACCGTTCCGCGCTGGTGTGGACCGTGGCGGAAAAGGATGCAGCGGGTGTACTTGCGATGTCCGACCGCGCGTTCCTGGCCGAAATCGAAAAGCGCATGGGCAGCGTGTTCGGCGAAATCCGGCTGGCCGCGCCGCGGTCGTCGTACCCGCTCAATTTCCATCACACGGTCAAGCTGACCGAGGACCGGCTGGCGCTGGTTGGCGATGCCGCGCACGGGCTGCACCCGATCGCGGGGCAGGGCCTCAACGTGGGCCTGCGCGATGTGGCGGCGCTGGTCGAGGTGCTGTCGGATGGCGCGCGGCTGGGCCTCGACCCCGGCGATGCGCAGGTGCTGGCGCGTTATGAACGCTGGCGCGCGGCCGATACATTCATGGTCGCCGCCGCGACCGACAGCCTGACCCGGCTGTTCGGCCTGCCGGGGAAGCTGCCCTCGGCGATCCGGCGGCTGGGCATGGCGGGCGTGCAGCGCATGCCGCCGCTCAAACGCTGGTTCATGGACGAGGCGCGCGGCATGAGCGGGGCTTTGCCCGAACTGCTCAAGAGCTGACGGCCACTCTCGCAAGCCAGACTGCGGACAACCCTGCGATCAGGTGGTGCCAGAAGCCCCGTCGGTCGGGGCCGTCGTTGGCGCAGCGGACGGCGCGGCTTCCGGAACTGGCGCCGGTGCCGGTGGCGCGGCCGCTGCCGGCGCGGCTTGCGGTGCGAGCAGCGCCACGGTCTCGATCTGGTCGAGCGCCTTCTGCGTCGTCACGTAATCGCGCGCGCGGGTCAGCCACGCTTGCGCTGCGACATGGCCGGGAAGCCGCGTGACTTCGTCGATCGCCGCATCGATGCGATTGCCGCCGACGAACTGCAGCGCGCGTTCGAGCCGGGCTGCGGGGGCGGCCGCTGCGGCATCGTCGCGGCGGATCACGAACAGTTCGCTCACTTGCTGCCTGATCCAGCCGAGACCGCTTTCCTGCGCCGAGCTTCCGACAAGGTCGGGCCCGATCCGGGTCAGATCCTCGCGCAGCATGTCGAGCGTCTGCGGTCGGTTTGCCGCCTGCAGCAACCGATCGACCGCAGCGGGCTGGGCATTGCCGAAGCGCAGGCGCAACTGGTCGGTCAGGTAGCCCAGCGGCTGGCCGCGTTCGATGGCACGGCGCGTGGCGAAAGCGATCAGCAGCGCTTCGGCATGGCCCGCCTGACCTTCGGCCGTGCTGGCCTGAAGATTGAGATTGGCCAGGCGCTGTTCGAGCACTGCGACGCGTGCGGTCATGTCGTCGAGTGCCGGGGTGGCGGCGGCGGTGCTGGCTGCGACGGCGGGGGAAGCCGGTACGGGCGTCGTCGCCAGTTGCTGCACGGCAGGCGGCCCGGCCTTGGGCTGGTCGAACGCGATCCATCCGTTGCGCCAGCCCGAATAGGCCAGCCCGGCTGCGCCCAGCACAAGCACAGCGGCGATGATCGCTGCCAGGGAGCGTCCGCCTTTTCCGCGCGATGGCACCCGCGCCGGTTGGCTGTATCGATCATCCTGCATCGTTGTTCGTGTTATCCGTGGGGGCCCGTGTCACGGTGTCTGGCACATTTGCCGGGCGAGCGCCAGCAGTGCGGCATCGTCGCGCCGGCCGGCACTGGCAACGGTATGCCAGCCGGTTCCGGCCGCTGCGGCAATGCGCGGCGCGAGGCAGGCCAGTTGCACATTGGCGCGCGCGATGCCGATGCGATCGCACTCGTGCGCAACGTGCCGCGCCGCCTCGGCCGAATGCAGCAGCACCACGCACGGGGCGGCCAGCAGCGCTGCCAGGGGCGCCGCGATGGCGACGGGGCGCGCCGCATAGACGATCAGGGTATCGACCGTGACGCCCTCGGGCAGCACCAGCGCGACGTGGCGCTCTCCGGCCAGCCGCACATAATGACCCGGCGGCAGAGTGCCTGCCAGCGCGTCGAGGCCGCCGTTGCCGGTCCGTGTCACGACGAACCCGGCGTCGCGCGCGGCCTGCGCAGTCGTATCCCCCACCGCCATGACCGGCAGGGAGGCGAGACCGGCCAGCTGCTTCCCGCCATGCCGGAACACGTTCGCGCTGCCGACCAGCAGCCCGGCATATCCGGACGGCGGCGGCGCTTGCCAGAGAACCGGCTCGATGCGGAAAAGCGGCTGGCCGTATGCGGCAAGCCCGGCTTCGCGCGCGGCGGCGAGCGTGGTCGCAAATCCCGGTTCGGGCCGCACGACGATCAGCGGGCGATCGCTCATCCGGTCAGCGCGGGGCCTGCGAAGTGGATGCGGATACCCTCGGGCGCCTGTTCGAGCAGGTCGGCGGCCAGCCGTGCGGGCGCTTCGCCATCGGACAGCGCGAACGTGCTCTGTGCCTCGGTGCGCAAGCTGCCGTCGGGGCTGAACAGCGCGGCGCGCAGTGTCAGCGTATCGCCATCGGCATGAGTCAGCACCGCAATCGGGCTGTGGCAGTTCCCGCCCAACGCGGCAAGCAGCGCACGCTCGGCGCGGATCGCGGCGTGGCTGGGGGCGTGGTCGATTGCGGTGAGCAAGTCGCGCACGTCGGTTCGCCCGGCCAGGCATTCGATCCCGATCGCACCTTGGGCGGGCGCAGGCAGCCAGTCCCCGGCGTGCAGCGGCGTGCCGACCCCCGTCTCGCCCAGCCGTTCCAGCCCGGCAGCGGCCAGCAACGTCACGTCGGCCTCGCCCGCCTGCAGCTTGGCCAGCCGCGTGGCGACGTTGCCGCGAAACCCGACGATGGTCAGGTCGGGCCGCGCATGGAGCATCTGCGCGGCGCGGCGCGGTGCGCTGGTCCCCACCCGGCTGCCCGGCGGTATCGCGGCGACGCTGGCCGCGCCCACCAGCACATCGCGCACGTCGGCGCGCGGCAGCACGGCGGCTATCGCGAAATCGTCGGGCCGGATCGTCTCGACATCCTTCATCGAATGGACCGCGAAATCGATGCGATGATCGCGCAGCGCTTCGTCCAGTTCCTTGGTCCACAACGCCTTGCCGCCGATTTCGGCCAGCGGGCGATCCTGCACGCGGTCGCCGCTGGCGATCACCGTGACCAGTTCGATGGCATCGACCGGCCAGCCGTGCGCGGCGCACAGGCGCGCGCGCGCTTCCTCCGCCTGGGCGAGGGCGAGCGGCGAGCGGCGGGTTCCGAGACGAAGCGTGACCATGCGATGCTTGCCCTAATCGGCAATCTCCTTCAGGGAAACCCTCGCATGGCGCTGATCCTCGGCATAGAATCCAGTTGCGACGAAACCGCTGCGGCGATCGTCGACAGCGATGGGGATCGGCTCGACACGCGCATCGTGGCGCAGCGCATCGCTTCGCAGGATGCCGCGCACCGCCCTTACGGCGGCGTGGTCCCCGAAATCGCGGCGCGCGCGCATGCCGAAATCCTCAGCCCGCTGATCGCGCAAGTGCTTGCCGATGCGGGCCTTTCGCTCGACGCGATGGACGCGATCGCGGCGACCGCCGGGCCCGGACTGATCGGCGGCGTGATGGTCGGGCTGGTCACGGGCAAGGCGCTGGCGATGGCCACGGGCAAGCCACTGCTGGCGATCAACCATCTTGAAGGCCACGCGTTGTCACCGCGCCTTGCCGATCCCACGCTGGAATTCCCCTATCTGCTGCTGCTGGTCTCTGGCGGGCATTGCCAGCTGCTTGAAGTGGGCGGGGTCGGGCAATACCGGCGACTGGCGACAACGATCGACGATGCGCTGGGCGAAGCGTTCGACAAGACCGCCAAGATCCTCGGGCTGGGCTATCCCGGCGGCCCGGCGGTGGAGCGGCTGGCGCGCGAGGGCGATCCGCGCGCCGTGCCGCTGCCGCGCCCGCTGGTGGGCAGCGGGGAACCGCACTTCTCGTTCGCCGGGCTGAAAAGCGCGGTCATGCGCGCGCAGCTTGCGGGGCAGCATGGCAAGGCCGATCTCGCCGCATCGTTCCAGCAGGCCGCGATCGACTGCGTGATCGACCGCACGCGCATTGCGCTGGGTGCGGCGGGCGAAGTCTCCGCGCTGGTTGTGGCCGGCGGGGTTGCCGCCAACGCTGCCTTGCGCAGGGCGCTGGCGACACTGGCTGCGGATCATGGCCTGCGCCTCGTCGCGCCGCCGCCGGTGCTGTGTACCGACAACGCGGCGATGATCGGCTGGGCGGGGGTGGAACGCTGGCACATGGAAAACGGCCGGGTCGGCGATCCGCTTGACCTGCCCGCACGGCCGCGCTGGCCGCTCGATGAACAGGCGGCGCCGGTGCGCGGGGCGGGAGTGAAGGGATGACGGCAGCGAACGCAGCGCGCATCGGCGTGGTTGGCGCGGGCGCCTGGGGCACCGCGCTGGCGCAGATGCTGAGCAGCGACGGGCGCGACGTGCTGCTGTGGGCGCGCGAGCCGGACCTAGTCGCGCAGATCAACGGTGAGCGCCGCAATGGCCTGTTCCTGCCATCGGCCACGCTCAACCCCGGCATCCGCGCGACCGGCGATCTTTCAGAATTGGGCGATCGTGCAGTGCTGCTGGTGGTCACGCCCGCGCAGCATCTGGGCGCGGTGCTGGGCAGCATCCCGCGCGGCAACGATTGCGACCTGGTGCTGTGCGCCAAGGGGATCGAGGCGGGCAGCGGTCGACTGATGGCCGATGTCGCGCGCGATGCCGCGCCGGGGTGTCGGCTGGCGGTGCTGTCCGGGCCGACGTTCGCGCACGAAGTCGCCGCCGGACTGCCCACGGCGGTCACGCTCGCTTGCGCAGAGGGTGAAGAACAGTGGCAGCGGCTGTCGGCAGCGATCGCGCGGCCTGCGTTCCGGCCCTATTATTCCGACGATGTGACCGGTGCCGAAATCGGCGGCGCGGTGAAAAACGTGCTGGCCATTGCCTGCGGCGTCGTGGAAGGCTTGGCGCTGGGACAGAACGCGCGTGCGGCGCTGATCAGCCGGGGGTTTGCCGAAATGCTGCGGTTCGGGCTGGCGATGGGCGCGCAGGCGGAAACCCTTTCGGGCCTTTCGGGGCTGGGCGACCTCGTGCTGACGTGTTCCTCCACCTCGAGCCGCAACTTCTCGCTGGGCAAGGCGCTGGGCGAGGGCGGCAACGCCGCCGCGATCCTGGCCGACCAGTCGACCGTGGCCGAAGGCGCATTCACCGCGCCGGTGCTGGCCGAAATCGCACGGGCGCGCGGCGTGTCGATGCCCATTGTCGAGGCGGTCGCCGCACTGATCGCGGGCACGGTGCCTGCGCGCGACGTCGTGGCGCGGCTGCTGTCGCGCCCGTTGCGCGCGGAATAGCGGCTTGGCCATCGCCGACGAACAGACCGATATCGCCGCGCTCGCCAAAGGGGGGCGGACGAACTTCTTCGGCTTCCTGCTGCGCCTGGCCGCGCGCCTGCCGTTCCTGTTCATCGCCGGACGGCTGTACGGTGCAGATGCGCTGGGGCGGTTCGCGTCGGCGATCATCCTGGTCGAACTCGCCGCGCAACTGGCCACGCTGGGGCAAAAGCGCGGCCTTGCCCAGCAACTGGCGGAAGACGACCGCCCCGGCGCGTGCGTGGTGGCCGATGCGCTGCTGCTGTCGACGCTGGTGTCGCTGGTGCTGGCGCTGCTGCTCTACCTGTTTCCCGAACCGATGTTCCCCAGCGGCCACTACACGCCGCTGGAGCGCCTGATCCCGCTCACGGTGTTCCCGCTGGCGATGGGCGACATCGCGCTGGCCGCGCTGGCCTACCGGTTCGACGTCGGCGCCACGGTGCGGGCGCGCGCCATCGTCGAGCCGTGGACGCTGTCGATCGCGGCGGGCGTGCTGTGGTTCGTGCTGCCCGATGGCGGGCTGATCGTGGCGTATGTGCTGTCGATCTTCGGCGCGATGTTCACCGCGTTCGTGCCGCTGTTCAAAAGCTATGGCCTGCCGCACCACTGGAAGCCCAAGCCGCTGCCGCTGGCGCAGCTGGCGCTGGCCAACCTGCCGCTGGCCGGTGCCGACGCGGTGGAGTGGGGCACGCGCAAGCTCGATATCGCGATCCTGGGGCACTATGCCTCGCCCGCAGTGGTCGGCGTCTATTACGTCGCGCAACAGGTCGCCAGCCTGCCGCAAAAGCTCAAGACCAGCTTCGAGCCGATCCTGGGGCCGGTGATCACGCGCAACCTGCAGGAACACAACTATGCCGCGATTGCCCGGCAGGTCTGCCAGGTCGGCTTCTGGATCACCGCCGCGCAAGCCGGGATCGCGCTGGCGCTCGGCATTCCGGGCACCGCGGTGATGGGCCTGGTCGGGCCCAACTTCGTCGGCGGGACCGGCGCGCTGGCGCTGCTGCTGGCCGCCGAAGTGGTCGCGGCCACCGCCGTCGTCAGCGAGGCCGCGCTGATCTATGTCGCGCCGCTGCGCAACTTGTGGATCAGCCTGGGCACGATCGCGCTGCAATGGGTACTGACCATCGGCCTGATCGAGACCGCCAGCCGCTGGGGCTTCAACCAGATGTACGAGGCGGCCGCTGCCGCCGCCGCGCTGGCGCTGACGCTGGGACTGTCGTCGCTGTTCAAGTCGCGGCTGCTGTCGCGCGTGCTCGAACGTCCGATCAACAACTGGCGCTGGGCGCTGATCTGGGCGGCCGGGCCAGCGGTGACCGTGGGCTGGCTGGCGCAGTTCCTGCCCGAGTGGCTGGAGCTCGTACTCGGCATTCCGGCGATCCTGGGCATTTACGGCCTCGTCATCTGGCGGCGCGGGTTCGGGCCCGAAGACCGCGTGCTGTTCCGTCGCCAGCCGGCCTGAACCGCCGAATTCGGCCCGCAACCGAGGTTGAGCCTTGGCAAGCGCGCCGCGCCATGGAAAAGCGGCGCGGATGACCCCGGGCACCAAACATGGGATAGGCGTGGCGGCGGCGCTCGCGGTGGCCTTTGCCAGCCATGTGGCGACCGGACCGCGCCTGGCCGTCTCGCTCGAACGCGGCGCGCGGACCGCGCTGGCGCGGGCGGGGGGTGAGGGCGTGACCGCCGACTTCACCACGATCGGGGGACTCTACACCCGCCATCCGCGCCTTTCGACGGCCCGCGAACTGACCGAGGGCGAGCGCTCGCGGCTGGCGCGCGCGGTGGCGCATGTGCCCGGCGTGGGCGCGGTGACCTGGGCCAGCGCGCCCGGCCTGCTGCAGGCGCGCGCGACGCCGCATGCCGCGATCGCGCCCGATCACTGCCAGAAGGACGTCGAAGGGCTGCTGCGCGTGCGCACCATCCGCTTTGCCGAGGGCAGCGCGGGGATCGATCCCGCCAGCAGCGAACTGATCGACGAAGTGACCACGGCGCTGCTGCCGTGCGCGGGCAACCGCATCGCCATTTCGGGCCATACCGATGCGATGGGCGACGAGCCCGCCAACCTCGCCCTGTCACAGCGCCGCGCGCAGGCGGTGCGTGACGAACTGGTGCGGCGCGGCCTGTTGCCCGATCAGCTGGTGGCCCGGGGCTTCGGATCGAGCCAGCCGCTGGCAGGCACCTCGCCGCAGGACCCGGCCAACCGCCGGATCGAATTTTCGGTGATTGCGGTCGCGCCATTGCGCCCAACGCCGGTCGATACGCCGGTGGCGCAATGACGATGCGACACGATATAAGGTGGAGCGGGCAAACATGCCGTTGATGATGGAAACCGCGCTGCTGGCGCTGCTGGCTTACGCGTTCGGCCTCGCCATCGGCTGGATGATCTGGGGTCTGCGGGCGCGCTGAGGTGCCAGCCGGATCGAGGATGCGGAATTGAGGGTGCGGAATTGAGGATGGGGCGATGATGGAACTTCTGCAGGCGAACGGGATCGCGTTCGGTGTCGTATTGCTGCTCGGCCTGTTCGTCGCGTGGTGGGTGTGGGGCAAGGAACGGCCCGCGCCACGCCGCGAAACGCACGATGTGCTGTCCGATGGCGCGGCCCCGGCGCAGCGCAACAACGCCCTGATCGACGCGCCGCCGGCCGCGGCGATGACGGCGCCTGCGGTCATGCTCACCCCCCCGCCGTCTGCTGGCACGATGGCGGGGATCGGAGAGGTCATCGCGGCGGCCGCAGCGCAGGAAATCGACGAGGCGGCTGCGGCGGCGCAAGCGCATGTTGCCGACCAACCCGCCATCGCACCGACAGCGGGGGAGGCCGATGATCTGTCGCGGATCAAGGGCGTGGGCCCGAAGCTCGTCGCGCTGCTGGGGCAACTGGGCATCACCCGCTACGATCAGATCGCGGCGTGGAGCGATGCCGATGTTGCGGCCATCGACGCCAGGCTCGGCGCTTTTGCCGGGCGACCGGTGCGCGACGGGTGGGTGGAGCAGTGCGGCTACCTCGCCCGGGGCGACATCGCCGGGTTCGAAGGCCGCTTCGGCAAAGTATGACGGGTTAGCGGGCCGGTCCCGCTGGACCGCGACACGCAGCGATCACGCTTTGCAGTATGGCGCCGCCCGGAAACGTGATCTTGCCACCGCCGGGCAAGGTTGCATCGATCGAGCCGCCTGAAAAGATCGCGGTTGGCGCATCGCCGCCGGGCAGAACGCCCTGCCAGTCCGATCCCTTGCCGCCGGGAACCGCAACCGCATCGACCGGCAGCCGCACGATCCGCCCGTTCCCCACCAGCGCGAACAACGCCTGCGCCCCGGCATCGGCGGGCGCGTGGCGCGTCACGACGACGGCGCCGTTTGCACAAGCCAGCGACAGCAGCGGCGCCTCGCCGCCATAGCCGAAGTCCGCCGAACGTCCGTCGGCTCCCGCAGTCCAGGCGGCAGTTGCCCCCGGTGCATGGGCGGTCGGCGTCTCCAGCGGCGACGACGGCGCAGCGGTCGAAGTCGTGTCGATGCGCTCGGGCGCCGCAGCGCTATCATGGCAGCCACCCAGCGCCAGCAGGCCCACCAGCACGCCCGTCGCAGTGCGTGTCACGCAACCTTCTTTTGCACGGTCAATTCAAGCCCCAGCGCACCCAGAACGGACGTGAGCGTTTCCAGCGTCTCCTCGAGAAAAAAGAGGATATCCTCCTCGGTTTCGAGGTGCCGGGCGGGATCAAACGGAAAGACCTTCAATGCCATTACCAGCCTTACGCCGCCGCGTAGATCGCCGGGCGGTAGCGTGGGTCGGGAATGGGGAGGCCGCCAGCCCGCGCCGAATCCAGCCAACCATCGATGGCAAGGCTTGCTTCGGCAATGGCTTCCTCCGGCGATTCGCCAAAGGCCGCGCACGACTTGAGATCGGGTACGTCCGCAACCCAGCATTCATCGCGCTGGGACCAGAACACATTGATATGGTAGCGGTGTTGCATCACTTTTTCATTTCAAGCCCGAACTCCTCGACCATATCAAGGAACTGGTCGATTTGATAGGGCTTTGCCTTGCCGCCTCGCGGCTGAATGCTGAGCCGACGAGGCACGACCGGGTGCTTGTAAATATGGTGGCTGCCGTTGATGCGATCAAGCGTGAAGCCGAAGGCCTTCAGGATGCGCTCGAAATCCGCGAACCGCATCGCGGCACGGGTCGCAACAAGCTGGCTAAAGAGTTTTTCAATCTGGGTCATGGCAGTCTCCTTGCCATGACCCGTGAGTGATTTGAATCGCGCCGGTTACCGCCGTCGGTTTAAGCATTACGCTTTAAGGGCGAACCTCACCGCCCCCACTTCTTCTGCGATTTGCCGTACCGCGTCTTCCGCGTGCCCGGCTTGCCCTCGTTGCTCCGGCCCACCAGTGGCGCTTTCTTCTCGCCGTCCGGGATGCCGAGCTCGTCGGCTTCCAGCCGGCGGATCTCGTCGCGCAGGCGGCCGGCTTCCTCGAATTCCAGGTCGGCGGCAGCGTTGCGCATGCGCTTTTCAAGGTCCTCGATGTAGCCGCGCAAGTTGTGGCCAACCAGGTTGTTGCGTTCCGGATCGCCGATCTCGATCAGCACGCCGTCGCGGCTGGCGGAGTGGGCGACGATATCCTGGATGCCGCGCTTGATCGAGGCCGGGGTGATGTTGTGTTCTTCGTTGTACTCGACCTGCTTGGCGCGGCGGCGGTCGGTTTCGGCGATCGCGCGTTCCATGCTGCCGGTCATGCGGTCGGCGTAAAGGATCACCCGGCCGTCGATGTTGCGCGCGGCGCGGCCGATGGTCTGGATGAGGCTGGTTTCGCTGCGCAGGAAGCCTTCCTTGTCGGCATCGAGGATGCACACCAGCCCGCATTCGGGGATGTCGAGCCCTTCGCGCAGCAGGTTGATGCCCACCAGCACGTCGTACACCCCCAGCCGCAGATCGCGGATCAGCTCGATGCGTTCGAGCGTTTCCACGTCGGAGTGCATGTAACGCACCCGCAGGCCCGCCTCGTGCATGAACTCGGTCAGGTCCTCGGCCATGCGCTTGGTCAGCGTGGTGACCAGCGTGCGGTAGCCGACGGCGGCCACCTTGCGGCATTCCTCGATGCAGTCCTGCACCTGGTCCTCGACCGGGCGGATCAGCACCGGCGGATCGATCAGCCCGGTGGGGCGGATCACCTGTTCGGCGAACACGCCGCCCGATTGCTCCATCTCCCAGCTGCCCGGCGTGGCCGACACCGCGATCGTCTGCGGGCGCATCGCGTCCCATTCGTTGAAGCGCAGCGGGCGGTTGTCGATGCAGCTGGGCAGGCGGAAGCCGTATTCGGCCAGCGTGATCTTGCGGCGGTGATCGCCCTTGGCCATCGCACCCACTTGCGGCACCGTCTGGTGGCTTTCATCGACGAACAGCAGCGCGTTTTCGGGCAGGTATTCGAACAATGTCGGTGGCGGTTCGCCCGGCAGCCGCCCGGTGAGGAACCGGCTGTAGTTCTCGATCCCGGCGCAGCTGCCGGTGGCGGCGATCATCTCCAGGTCGAAGTTGGTGCGCTGTTCCAGCCGCTGCGCTTCCAGCAGCTTGCCCTCGATCTCCAGCTCTTTCAGCCGCTCGGCCAGTTCGAAGCGGATCGCCTGCGCGGCCTGCTGCATCGTCGGGCCGGGGGTGACGTAGTGCGAGTTGGCATAGACGCGCACGGTGGCAAGGTGCGTACCCGCCTTGCCGGTCAGCGGATCGAACTCGGCGATGTCCTCGATCTCGTCGCCGAAGAACGAGATGCGCCAGGCCCGGTCTTCATAATGCGACGGGTAGATTTCCAGGCTGTCGCCGCGCACGCGGAAGTTGCCGCGCTGGAACGCCGCATCGTTGCGCTTGTACTGCAGCGCCACCAGCTTGCGGATGATCTCGCGCTGATCGACCGTGTCGCCCTTCTTCAAGTCGAAGATCATCGCCGAATACGTCTCGACCGAGCCGATGCCGTACAGGCACGAGACCGAGGCGACGATGATCACGTCATCCCGCTCCAGCAGCGCGCGGGTGGCCGAATGGCGCATCCGGTCGATCGCCTCGTTCACCGAGCTTTCCTTCTCGATGTAGGTGTCGGAGCGGGGGACGTAGGCTTCGGGCTGGTAGTAATCGTAGTACGAGACGAAATATTCCACCGCGTTGTCGGGGAAAAAGCTCTTGAACTCGCCATAAAGCTGCGCGGCGAGGATCTTGTTCGGCGCCAGGATCAGCGCGGGTCGCTGCAGTTCCTCGATCACCTTGGCCATGGTGAAGGTCTTGCCCGATCCGGTCACGCCCAGCAGCACCTGGGTCATATCGCCCTCGCGCGCGGCGGCGACGAGATCGGCGATCGCGGTCGGCTGGTCGCCCGCCGGCTCGTATTCTGAACTGATGACGAACGGCTTGCCGCCGTCCGACTTGTCGGGGCGCGCCGGCTTGTGCGGGGTGAAGGCGCCGGAAGTATCGGGCTCTGCCAGCCCGCGGCGGATAACGAGTTCGGCCATCCGCGACATATGGGGAACATCGCGCCCCGGCGCAATGCGCTGGCGGGCACAATCGGCCTTCGCCAGCTTCACTAACTTTGCCCGAGTGGCCTGCGAATGGTTTCGAGCGCGAGTCGCGCAGGCGGCGGAAATGCCGTGGCGTTTCAACAGGTTGCAACGATGGCAAAGAACCCGGCGAGTCTAGACGCGGACGGGGCGTGTAGGACAGGGGAAATTGTGGCTCGTCCCTGCCCGATTGCACAGCGCGACTTGTGCGATGCGAGGTTGGTGGCGGGGCGATCGCATGTGTCGAACCGGGCCTGCTGGCTTCTGCCGCGAATTGTGCCACACTGGCCCGCGAGCGGGCGGGAAGCCGGCCATCTTGCGGAGGGCTTTGCCATGACCGACAATCTGATCCTTGCGGGCGAGGCTCCGGCCGGTGCGATCCCCGCGCCCGCGCCATCCCCGATTCCTGTGACATCCCCCTTTCCTGTGACATCCCCCGTTCCTGTGACGGCCGGCGTGGCCGACGATCCGGCGGGAGCGTTGGCGCGGATGGTCATCGAGACGCCGTATGAGGCCATTCCCGCAGCCGTGATCGCGCTGGCCAAGCGCGCGATCCTCGATACGCTGTCGGTGCTGATCGCGGGGTCGAGCTGGGAAGTGGTGCCCGGCATCGTCGATCTGGTCGCCGAATGGGGCGGTGCAGAGCAGGGCACGGTGCTGGTCTACGGCCACCGCGTGCCCGCGCCGATGGCCGCGTTCGCCAACGGGGTGATGGCGCGCGCGATCGACATGGGCGATGTCCACGAAACCGGCGGGCATGTCACCGAATGGAATGTGCCGACCATGCTGTCCGCACTGGGGCTGGCCGACCGGCCGGTGACCGGGCGCGAATTCCTCGCCGCCTATGTCACCGGCGCGGAGCTGAGCGTGCGGTGCAGCGCGGCGCTGAACATGCCGCGCTACCAGCCCGTCGCGGGCATTCCGGGCGAATGGTACGGATCGCTGTGCAGCGCCGCGTCGGTCTCACGCATGCTGGGCCGCAGCGTGGACGAGACGTGGAATGCGCTGGGCATCTGTTATTCGGTGCACAGCCTGTCGGAACACTCCAAGTATGCCGAGGGCACGCAGATGGCGCGGGTGCAACATTCGTTCGCGGGCGATACCGCGATCAAGGCGGTGTTGCTGACCCGGCGCGGCGTCACCGGACCGCGCGGCATCTTTCGCGGCGAACCGGCGGGCATCCTGCGCCACGTCGGCTGGGACGACGTCAATCCGGAACGCCTGACCGATGGGCTGGGCACGCGCTGGCACCTGGCCGAAGGGCTGTCGATGAAGCCGTACCCGGCGTGCAAATTCACCCACTCGTTCATCGCCAGCACGATCACGCTGATGCAGCGCCACGCCATCGACCACCGCATGATCGCGCGGATCGATGCCGTGGGCAGCAACGGCGCCCGCATGACGTTCGAGCCGGCGCAGGCCAAGTGGCACCCGGTGACCGTGCCCGAAGCGATGTTCAGCGCGCCCTATGCGATCGCCACTGCCGCGATCGAGCAACGCTTCTTCCTTGATGACCTGCATCCCGCCGAGATCGCCCGCGCCGACAAGCGCGCGCTGATGGAGCGCATCCACATCACGTTCGATGCCGCCAATCCGCAGGAGTTCGAGGGCTTTCCCGTGGCGATCACCTTGCGCGACGGCACCGTGCACCGCTGCACGACGCCGTTCACCAAGGGCCACACGGACAATCCGTTCAGCACGCAAGACCAGATCGCCAAGCTGGCGGCCTGCGCCCGGTTCGCCGCCGTGCCGTTTGCGGACGAACGCCTCGCGGAACTGGTGCGGTTGTGCGGCGACCTGGAACACGTGCCCGACATGCAGGCGGTGGTCGACGTGCTCACGCCCGGTCGCGGGGCCTGACGCAGGCGGACAGACCCGACTGCGGCGGACGGCCCGACGGCGGGTTACTCGGCCCGCAACCCGCGCTGCTTCACGAACACCGCCGGATTGCCCGAAAACACGGCGTCTTCGGGCACGTCGGTGAACAGGGCCGCGCGTGCGCCCAGCACCGCGCGGTCGGCCATCATCACGCCGGGGCCGACGAACGCCTCGGCCGCGACCCAGCAGCGTTCGCCGATCGTGACCGGGCGCAGCACCAGCTGGAACGCGGGATCGCGCACGTCGTGGGTGCTGGCGCAGATGTGCGCGCGCTGCGAGATGACCGTGCGCGCACCGATCGCGATGTGGCCCTGGTTGTAGATCCGCACGCCCGGCCCGATCAGCGCATGCTCGCCCAGCGTCAGGTTGGCGGGCAGCCAGATCATGACGCTGGCATGCACGCGCGCGCCGGGTGCGATCCGCGCGCCGAACAGGCGCAGGATCCGGCGGCGCCAGCGGTGCAGCGGCGGCGGGGTGAACCGCGCCAGCACCAGCCACGTCGCCATCCACACCACGCGCAGCATCCTGTTGCGCAGCGAAAAGCTGGCGCCGCCCTCAAGCGGGCGTGTCGCCTGCGCGTCGAGCAGCGTCATGCCGCCGCCTGCGCCTTCAGCGCCGCGCCATAGGCCTGCGCCCATTGCGCCGCGACGGCGGCCTGCGAAAACTGCGTATCGGCCAACGCGCGGGCCGCGTCCGACATGCGGCTCCAGCCCGCATCGTTCAGTCCCAGCCCCGCGGTAAGCGCGGCGGCGATGGCGGGCGCATCGTAGCCGCAGCGGATCGCGGCACCGGCATCGAACCCGATGGCCAGATTGCATTCCTCGGTCATCACCGTCGGCACGCCGCTGGCCCAGGCTTCGAGCATCGCCATCGGCAGGCCTTCGCTGTGCGACGGCAGCACCACCAGCCGCGCTTCGGCCAGCAACTTCGCCTTGCGCTCGCCGAACACCGGCCCGAGGAATTCGACCGAGCCGTCGGCGGTGGCGATCGCCGCTTCCAGCTCGGCGACGTCGGCGGGATCGCCCCAGCCAGCGATCAGCAGCCGCGCGCCAGCGGGTCGGTTGGCCTGCAGCCAGCCCTGGGCCAGCGCCACCAGGTTCTTCTTGGGATGCACGCGGCCGATGTAGACGACGTTCCGGCCGGCCGGCGCGGCGGTGGCAGGGGCCAGCGCCGGCCCGGCATTGGGGATCACCAGGCTGTCGCTGCGCCCGCTCTCGCGCGCGATGTCGGTCGCCTCGCGCGCGGTCAGCGCATGCAGCGCGGCGGCGCGGGCCCAGCTTGCGCGCTCATAGCCGATCCGCGCGATCCGCTTCTTCCAGCGCCCCCGCGCGGTGATCCACGGGTCGAGCATGCCGTGCGGCGAGACAAAATAGGGCCGCCCGGTG
Source organism: Novosphingobium lentum NBRC 107847 (assembly GCF_001590965.1). Classification (GTDB taxonomy): domain Bacteria; phylum Pseudomonadota; class Alphaproteobacteria; order Sphingomonadales; family Sphingomonadaceae; genus Novosphingobium; species Novosphingobium lentum. The sequence goes on along the minus strand of NZ_BCTW01000023.1, from coordinate 28,098 downwards.
CGCGCCGCCCATGCGGCGCCCGCGCGCGACGGGTACATCCAGATCCCGTGCAGGTGCAGGATATCGAGGTTGGCGGCGCACAGCGCCTTGACCATGTCCGGGGCATATCCGACCTGGCGCGGGCCGACGATGCGCAGCAGATCAACCGCGCACCCCTGGAGCCGGTCCTTGTCATGGGCGGCGTCGGCATCGTCGAGTGCAAACACCCGCACCTCTCCGCCCAGCGACCGGATCAGCGCGGCGTGCGCCACGACCGCTTCGAACACGCCGCCGCCCGATCGCGAGGCCGATGCTGTCAGCAGCCCGACGCGGCGCCCCGCAAGCGGTCCGCTCACGTCGGGCCCTGTTCCAGCTTCATCCGCCGCAGCGCCTCGCGCCGGCGGCGCACGGCTGGTGGCACGAACACGACCTGGGCGGTTTGCGGGACGGTCGATGCGGCCGTCCCCGGCAGCAGCGGTTGCGCAGACTGCGCCGCCTCTGCGCCATTCGTCACGAAGGTCCGCCGCATCTTCAACACGGCGCGACGGCGCATTTCCCCGGCGCTGGGAATTTGCAGCGTCTTCGCCAGAGCATACCACACCGCGATCGGGAGCAAGAAAAATGCCGTCTGACGAATAATGGTGAGAAGAACGCCATCGCGAAAGCCCACAATCAAACTGGTAACGAACACCATGTACGTTGCCACTACCATCGTCGATTGCGATCCTTCGACGAATTTGCGGTAGAACAGGCCGAGGACATGGCCGAACAACCCGCACCAGATCACCACACCGGCCCAGCCAAACGCATACCAGCCTTCGCCGGGAAGCGATCGTGTCATGCCAATCGGATAACCATAGTCCAAGAGGTCGAAGAGTTTGATCGGCTCACCAATCGGCTTTCCCGTCCAGAATTTCCGCGGGATTGGCTCGGTGAAAATCTGCAGATTGTCGAGGAAGTAGCCGTAGGTCTTGGTCCGCTGGGGAATAGCGTACACGAGGTATTCGAAAAACTCCATGTTCGCGTAGTCCATGCTCTCGAGCGGACGCAGGCCTTTATCCTGACGTTCTGCCGCAACTGCGGAAATCTCGCGACTGTCCAGCGTCAAATACGCTTTGATCGATGCGCCGCGATCATCGCCTACGACGCGAAAGAGCACGACAATCGGTATCAACAGGAGAATTAGCCGAATGCCGGGAAATCGCAGCTGTTTCTCATAGAGGAACAGCAGTCCGGTCGTTGCCATTGCGGCGACGAACGGACCCCGTTGACCGGTCCCTCCCAGCAAAGCAATGTAGATGATCAGTGGAATCAGCGAATAAAGCCTAAATCGATTTACCCAGGCAAAAATGGCACAAAGTGGGATAAGCATAAGCTGCCCATCCGTGAGATAACCATTCCCTGTTGTGTTGATCGATATACCGGTACCTCTATCGAGTACCATGTTTTCAAAACCATAAGAGTAGAGGTGAACAGCTGAATATACCGCAAATGGCCCACAAATGGCGAGAACCCAAATAAAAGAGCTCGCCAAACGTCGTTTTTCTTCCTCGGCGAACTCATCTTGTTTAAACTGAAGTTTCAATGACCCGGACCTGAGGCAGAAAAATGCAAAAGATATGTAGCCAAGGTTCGATGCCAAAATGACAGTTATCTTGTCGTCGATAGTGGGGTGAAAGCCATAGGCATAGTACAGCATACTATAGTCATAAAAATAAGCCAGAAATGGCCTTATTACAAAGGTCAGCCCATGAAATGCGGTATAAAACGTCAACGGGTGATGCAGGGAAAAGGCGTCGGATTTTAAAAAATAGGCTGAAACCAAAATAAATGTCAGCAAGGACAGGCACATCGTGACGAAATACATAGCTGACCTTTCAGCGTCCTAGATCGCACAGTGGCGACGCCGTCACCAACACGGAAATGCACTGTTCCATCATTGCTCGTCCGACAAAAACCCGACGGAGACGCTTCGGGCCGTCGTCGGCCACGCCTGGATACCGCGAGGATATGGCTGTACACGTCGAGATATCCCGCGCTCAATTGCTGCCATTGAAACCCCGGTGATCGCTACAAATGTGCCATGTGTGGGGGATCCATCCCATCGCACGGGGTTTGCCATCCGAGTGCCTGTCGCCCCATTCGTCATCAAACCATTCCCACAACTGCCCAGCCGCCAACTTCCCAATTGCAGCGGTGTTCAAAAAGGGTGCGCCACCATTTTACCCATCCGAGGCGGTGGTCGGCCACGATCATCCTCGAGCGGGGTTGTGCGCATGCGAAACCTTTATGCGGACGGTTTGCTGCAGGCAAGGAAATCTGCACCATCGGCCGAGGGTCTTGCCAGAAGGGAGCGCCGGATGACGAGGGCCGGACGGGTCCGGCCTTCGGTTGACCTTGGTTGCCGTAGCTTGCTATTGCATCTGCGAACGTCGAGGGAAGCTCAATGACTTTGAAGAATGCTCTCGACCAGAACAGGGGCATTGGGCCCGGCTTCCATTTTCTGAGGCACGCGCTTTCGATCGCCATCGTTCTGTTTCACTGCCGCCAGGTGGTCTACTGGGCGCACAGCGCAGACCTGCTGGCCGCGGCCGGCATCACCAATGCTGGTGCTGCCGGCGCCGCTGCAGAAGCATCCCAGGCCGGGCCAGTGCATTTCACGCTTCAGGAAATGATACGCCCGGCATTCCATTCGATGGTGGGCCTGTTTTTTGCGCTCAGTGGCTTCCTGATCGCCGGCAGTGCCCTTCGCACCGGCAGCATTCCTAAGTTTTTTGCCAACCGCGTGCTGCGGATCTTTCCGGCATTGTCGGTGGAAACCTTGCTGTCGGCGTTCATCCTCGGCCCGCTCGTTACGGCCTTGCCGCTAGGCGCCTATTTCACCGACCCGGAATTCTTCCGCTATTTTGGCAACATCGTCGGTTGGGTGTATTTTTATCTGCCTGGTGTGTTCCTCAACAATCCTGATCCGAGGGTGGTCAATGGTCAGCTCTGGACGCTGCCGTCGGAATTCTATTGCTATCTGATCATGCTGGTTTGCCTGGCGACAGGTATCATCAACCGCAGAAATCTGTTTCTCGGCATCGGGATCGCGGGCGTGATATTGATGGTCGTGCTGTTTTATCACGATCCCGTTCACTACAATCCCAAGCACCAAAATTTCTTCACACCGTGGTATATTGTCGTGATATTCTGGTTCGGCGTCATATTTTTCCTGCATGCTGACAAAGTAAAGCTGCGATTGTGGATGTTCTTGGCGTCAATTGTCATTTATTGGGCAATAGTATTTTTCGGTGTGCTCACTCCACTGGCAGGCATATTTTTGACGTATTGCATGGTCTACATCGGATTCGTTCGGTTCCCGTGGTGGGATCGTCTCGTCAAGTCGGACTATTCGTATGGACTGTTCCTGTACCATTTCCCGATCCTGCAGGCGTACATGTACTTCCTTGGCCCCGTGTTCAAAGGCGTGCCGCTGATTGTGCAGTTTGTCACGATTGTCGTGCTCGGCTTGTCGACCACTCTGGCATTTGCCGCCGCATCATGGCGCTTCATCGAAAAACCGGCCCTGTCGCTTCGGACGGTTTTTGCCAAAACGAAGCCCGTCGTTGAGGAAGCGGAGCCCAAGGCCACTATCGCGCCATCAGGCATCATCGCAGTCGCACCTGCGGACTGACCCCGCATGCGGGGCGATCACTCGCGCCGCCGTCGATGGCCTGCCTTTAGCTGGTAGGGCATTGTGTTCAGGCGCTTCGGTCGCGTGCGATCCGACAGTGGCTTATCTGGCGCCTGTTTCATTTCAGATGCCCCAAAAATCGCAGATTTCTCAAAAATCCGCACCATTTCGGTGGACCAATAATTACAGACCTGTCATGATTTTATCGAAAGTTAGTGGGGGTCGCGTCAGTGGAATTGTTTCAATCCGGCCTGCGTCGATCTGGTTTGCGCGTGTACCTGTGCGCATGACTGACCTGTTCCGTCAATCCGTCGTCAAGATAACCCCCGAGCACATTCTACAGAAAATCCGTGCGCGCCGCCGCAGTTCGCTGTTCATCAACAAGGGCGTCGTGTTCGTGCATGTGCCGCGGACCGCGGGCACCAGCATCTGCGATGACATTTTTGGCCGTTTTATCGGCCATTTCGGCCTCGCGGATTTTCAGGCCGTCGCATCAAAAGAGGCCTGGCACCTGCCCCGGTTCACAATTGCGCGCAATCCATGGGACAGGGCGGTATCGGCGTGGCATTTTGCCAAAGTCGGCAAGATCCGCAATTCGCGCAACACCGTCAAGGTGCTCAATCCGGCGCGTTACGCGGTTCCCGCGTTCGACCGATTCGACACGTTCGTGCTCGAATGGCTGGCCCGCCAGAACCTCAGTCGAGCGGATGGCATTTTCAGGCCGCAATTCGAATACATGCTCGACATGAACGGCGAGCTATCGTTCGATCACATTGGTCGTCTCGAAAACCTGGACCTGACCAGCGATTGGCTGTCCGCAACACTGGCGCGCCCGATCAAATTTTCATGGCAGAACCGGACCGACCGCACTGACTACCAGTCATACTACACCCCCGAACTCAGAGATGAGATCGGCCGGATCTATGCGAGAGACATCGCACTGCTCGACTACTCATTCTGAGCCGGTCCACTTGCTGGAGCCATCAGGCTCCAGCTTCAGTTCGCAGGCGGGCCGGGTGTCGTCACCCCTCGCGGGCGACGACACCGCGGAAATAGTCGATCGTCTTGACCAGACCTTCGCGTAGCGGGATCGTCACGTCCCAGCCCAGCGTTTCCTTGGCCTTGCTGATGTCGGGCCGGCGCTGCTTGGGATCGTCCTGCGGCAGCGGGCGATGTTCCAGCCTGGATGTGCTGCCGGTCAGCTCGATCACGATCTGCGCCAGTTCGAGCATGGTGAACTCGCCCGGGTTGCCCAGGTTGATCGGCCCGGTCACCTCGTTGGGGGTGGCCATCATCGCCATGAACCCGCGCACCAGATCATCGACATAGCAGAACGAGCGCGTCTGCTGGCCATCGCCGTAAATGGTGATGTCTTGTCCGCGCAGGGCCTGGACGATGAAGTTGGACACCACCCGCCCGTCGTTGGGGTGCATGTGCGGGCCATAGGTGTTGAAAATCCGGATCACCTTGATCGGGATGCCGTGCTGACGGTTGTAATCGAAGAACAGCGTCTCGGCGCAGCGCTTGCCTTCGTCATAGCAGCTGCGCGGGCCGATCGGGTTGACGTTGCCCCAGTACGATTCGACTTGCGGATGGACCGAGGGATCGCCGTAGACCTCGCTGGTGGAGGCTTGCAGGATCGGCGCGCGCAGCCGCTTGGCCAGGCCCAGCATGTTGACCGCGCCGACGACGCTGGTCTTGGTCGTCTGCACCGGATCGAACTGGTAGTGCACGGGCGAGGCCGGGCAGGCGAGGTTGTAGATCTCGTCCACCTCGACATAGAGCGGGAACGTCACGTCGTGGCGCATCAGCTCGAAGCTGTCGTGATCGAGCAGCGGCGCAATATTGGCGCGCGTGCCGGTGAAGAAGTTGTCGACGCACAGCACTTCGTGACCCTGTTCGATCAGCCGCGCGCACAAGTGCGAGCCGATGAACCCGGCGCCACCGGTGACCAGAACCCGCTTGCGCGTCGAATACCGGGAAATATGTTGCGTCGCCATCAGCCGTGCAGCTCCATTTGTGCCAGGAAATCGGTAATGCGGCGCTTGGCCGCGTCGTTGTCGGGGTACAGCAGCAGTTCCACCGCATCGGCAAGCCGTTCGGTATCGCCCATCCAGGCGCGTTCGTGCGATGCGGCCACCATGCGCGTCCAGGTCGGCTCATCCGACAGCTCGAACATGGCCCGGGCGATGCCATCCACCGATTCAGGCTCGATCACGTAACCGTTGACCAGATTGCGGACCAGCGCGTCGCGCGACCCGACCGCAGTCGAGACGATCGCGGGCAAGCCGAACGCAAGCGCCTCGTTCACCACCAGGCCCCACTGCTCCTCGGTGCTGACCAGCAGCAGCGCGAGCGATCCCGCCAGCATGTGCGACACTTCGTGCGCGGGCAGGAAGCCAGGCAGATCGACCAGATCGGTGACGCCCAGTTCCGCAATGCGGGCGCGCAGCGCGGGTTCTTCCGCGCCCGACCCGATCAGTAGCAGCCGCCGCGCGTCCTTGCCTGCCAGCGCAACATAGGCGGCATAGCCTTCGACCAGACAGAGCAGGTTTTTCTTCGCGACGAAACGTCCGACATAGGTGAACGGGCGTTCGGCGAATGCGCGCCCATCCGGTGCCAGCACGCCACCGCCCTGCGTGCGGACACGCTCGACACCCACGCAATCGTAGCCTGGCAGGACTCGCCGGCGCCGGAAGCGCAGGAAGCGGAAATACTCCATATGACGGCGCGATCCCACGATCGCGGCACCGTAAGCCCACAGAACGACCGACTTGAGCAGTTCGAACCCGGATGAACGCGGAAAATCGTCGAACTTGGATTCGCTCATCACGACCACGCGCACGCCAATCACGCGCAACAGCCACGACAGCATGATCGCATCCCAGTTCGAATAACTCACGCCGACCAGCACCATGTCGCATCGGCGCAGCGCCGCGAACAAGGCGCGAAATCGGCGAAATGCGCTTACCGAATCGTACGACTGGCCCGGAAACAGGGTGACCTTGCGCGCGCCGGGCACATCACCCGAAGGTTCCCAAGCATAAGCCTCGGACGTTGTCGCGACTTCCACCGCGACCACCTCCACGCGTCCGGCCAATCGTCGGGCAACGGCTTCGCAACGATCGACGTGGTAGGCCGCGAACTGCGCCCAGACGAGACCGACTGAAGGTGATTTGTCCGACGCCACTCGTTCCCTCGCGCGCTACCGCACTGCAGCACAAGCTGCTTGCCTTAACGCGCCATTATGCTTTTACAAGGAATTCCGGGCCTGTGGCGGTCGAGGTTCATCGTTTCACAACTTCCACAGCCAGTGTCGTCGAAGCAAGGTCAACGGCACCACCGGTCAGGTTCGCGAGCACGACCGTGACCGTGTTTGGTGCGGAGACGTACCCGGTGATGGTCAGGCCGGCGGCATCCAATCCTAGCGCGATATCCTCCACTTTGTCCCCGAACTGGGCGCCAGCGACGGTGACGTTTGTCGTCGTAGAGGCACCCGCGGCGATAACCGGCGCATCATAGGCGATTGATCCGGTAAGCCGGAAGACGTTGTGGGCCACCGCCACCCACGTTCCGGTCCCGAGATACTTGTTGTACCGGAACGTCACGAATTCGTTCTTGCGCGACAGTACCAGCCCGCACGGCACCTTCAGGTTCGCACCCCCCACCGGGAAGCGAACCCGGCGGTCCTCCGTCCCGAAATCATAGAAGGTGAACGTGACTTCCTGCTCGTGCGCGAATTCCACGGCGGTGCCGAAGGTGATGTCCCAAGGCCCGGCCGTTGATGGATCGAGCGCATAGTCGATGTGCAATGGCGAAATGGCGGTGTTGACAGCAATCGCTTGCACTAGGCCGCCGCGGAGCAGGTTGGTGGTGTCGAACCGGGACCGCACGATGAACGGCAACGTGGGCTGCAGTCCGCCTGCGGAACCCGTAACGCGCTGCGCGATCGACGGTCCGGCCTCCAGCATGCACGAAGTCGCATCGACGTAGCCCGAAAACGCGAAGACCGAAGCGAGTGATCGACCGTTGGCTGCCGCCACGGCAGTTCTCTGCGCCGTCACTTTCACATTGATCGAGCGAGGTCGATCGAAATACGTTCCGGCGGGAAGTCCACTAATCTGTTGCGTCAGGGTTTGCGGGCCGCGCAAGTTGAACCCGATGTTGAAGTTGTTCTGATCGGCCCAGGCGTCGATCGTCAGGCTGATATCCTGCATGTAGCCGGTCGAGGAATCGGCGTAGACGTTGGTATCGACCGTGCGGATATTGCCGCGCAGCCAGGATCCCACCAGCACGTTGCCACAATTGCGGAATGTGCAGTTGTCGAGTTCGATGAACGGCGCAACCGTCGCCTGCCGCGTTGACACAAAGTAGTTGCCCGGCGTGAAGCCGATGTCGGGGCCCCCCTGGAAGCCGATCGACACGCAATCGTAGAATTCGCAGTTGGAATACCGTCCGCCGCCGCGACCAAGCTCTTCTCCCGCCTGGAAGCCATTGCCGAAGCGCGAATTGGCGATATAGCGCTCGCCGCCCTGAACATTCAGCACGTCGCCACACGTCGTGTGGACGTGGCAGTGATCCATGATGAGTGTATTCGTGCTCGTCGCATCCTTGATGCCGGCGAAGTAGATTATTTCACCGCGGAACCGCTTGATGGTGACGTGTTCCATGACCAGCGTGCCGCTGCGGACATCCTGAATCCAGATGCCCTTGTCGGTGATGTCCCATCCCGTCAGCGTACCCGGCGGATAAATCGGCGAATGATCGGCCGTACGCTCGAGACCGCCGTCGAGGACGAAGTTGCGCAGGATCACGACGGTGTTCTGGTTGATCCCGGCCGAGTTGTTGGACCAGTAGATCCCGCCACCGCGCCAGTAATTGCCCGACACCGGGACCTGCTGCACGCTCGACAGCGAATCGGATGGCACAACCCCGCCGAAACCCTTGCGCGTCAGCACGGGTCTGAGCCCGACACCTTCCAGTGTCACGCTGCCCTTGAGCGCCACAAGGTGCCCGTCGTCGGTGAGATCGAGGCCCGTCGCGGTACGCTGCGGGGCCCACAATTCGTAAGCTGGCAGCGTCAGCTGCACGGTGCGGACGCCCGTCGCATTGGCATAGTCCAGTGTGGCCTGGAATGCAGGCTGGTCGTTGACGCCGACAATCCCGACCGCGCCGCCCTGCTCCACCGTGATCGCACCATTGACCGCGATCAGCCGAAAATAGCGGCCGTTCGCGGTCGCCTTGCAGAATGCCGGGTACGCCGTCGCCAGCGCCGGTGTCGCAAGCGCATCGCTGGCATATGTGCCGGCGCCGGCCGTGCCGGCGGCATGGCCCGATGTATGGACGCAGGTGACGGAGGGGGCGATTGTGCGGCTTGAAAGGTTCGCGAACAAGTCGACGGTGGTGATCCGCGCAAGCGCGCTGTCGGCGTCGGTGCGGGCTGCGGAGGCAGTCGCTCTGGCGATCAGGTCAAAGCCCATGGTTATTGCCCCATCCTGTAGCCAAGCGTTCCGGTCGCCACCGTGATGTCGAGATAAAGTTTTGCGGCTGCTTCGCTTTCTTCCCAAACAGGTTCGCAGATGTTGGCGCTGAAGACACCGTATGCAGCACCGTTGGCGGTGAGCGGCTGGCGCGTGGCGCCGCCGTCGGTCGATCGGGTCAGCCGGACCTGGCCCGACCACGTGCCCGTCAGCGTGATGATCACCGGTCGGCCCGGCAATGCGACAAAGGGGCCAATAACGGTGGAGGTAGCGGTGGATCCGGTCACCGGCGGAGACGCGGCGAAGGCCTGCAACGCGACGGGTAGCGGATTGCCAACCGCCACTAGGTCGGCATCGCCATTGGCATTGGCGAAGGCCACCGCCATTTCGGGAACATAACCTGCCGGAGATTTCGGGGGAAATGCAGTCAAGGCGAATCTCCTATCAGGGCTATTTATTCTGATACACTAACCTATACGGTTATTTGTAGGAAAGCAGTTTTGTTGCGGTCGAGATTTCGGCGCGCCCCAGCCTTTTTTGGGTGGCAGGCCAACGACCATCGGCTACCCACGGCGGCATGAACGTTGCCGTCTTTCACCCGGGAACCCAGCACAGCTGGCAGACCGCGCTCGCCCTCCAGCAGTTGCAGCGGCTAGAATGGTACGCCACGTCGATTTTTTACCAGCCGAATCGGTTGCCCTACCGGCTTGAACGCATCCTGCCCGCGCCGATCGGTCCTCGCCTTCACCAGGAGTTTCGGCGCTTCAGCCATCCGCAACTGGATCCGGCGCTCGTCCGCACAGCCGGTGTGATCGAATGGATCGAGCGCATCGCCCGACGCGCCAACCTGCGCGGGCTGGCGGTGCAGTTGGATGAACTGGGCAACAAGCGCTTTTCAGCCTCTATCGCCGCCGATCTGACGTCATCCAGGCCGTTCGCGATGTGGGGCTACAACGGCAGCTCGCTCGAATCGTTCGAGCTTGCCCGTGCGAATGGGCGGCGCTGCATCCTCGACCGCACCAATGGCGATTTCGCAATATATAACCAAAAGATGGCGCAGATCCGCGACGCTTATGGCGCATGGTTTCTGCCGACTGAACTTGAAATTGCCGCTTCCACCATCGCGCACGGCCGCCGCGAATACGAACTGGCTGACACGATCCTGGTCGGCAGCCCCTTCGCCGCAGCAACCATCCGCGAGGCAGTCGATGATCCGGTCACCGCCGCCAAGCTGCGGGTGCTCAACTACTGTTATGATGAAGCGCTGTTCGCGAATCTGACGCCGCCCCGTCCCGTCGACCGGTCCGGGCCGGTCAAATTCCTGTTCATGGGACTGGTGATTCCGCGCAAGGGCATCCAGCATGTGCTCGAGGCGATTGCCAGGATTCCGCCGTCGGCAGCCCATTTGACCATCGTTGGCGACATGATGATCCCCCGCAAGACATTCGCGCCCTACGCCGATCGCGTCACCCACATCCCCACCGTCGCCCGGGCCGACGTGCCCAAGATCATGCACGACCACCACGTGCTGATGCTCCCCAGCTACTTCGAGGGCGCGGGGATCGTGCTTTACGAGGCATTGGCCTCAGGCTGCGCACTGATCCAGTCACGCAATTGCGCCGAGGCTGTTACCCCCGGAACGGGCATCATGCTCGATTCTATCGATACCGAATCGGTTTACGCGGCAATGATGGCGGCAATCGAAGACCGGGACCGGCTGGATTGCTGGCGCGCTGCGGCACCGGTCGAAGCGCAGAATTACACGTTCGGGCGCTACCGCGATAATATCGCGGCGATGCTTGGTGAGCTTGGAATTTGAGACAGCGTCGCTAAAGTCAACCTGCGTTGATTTGGAAAGGTCCCGACCCAGCATGATGACCCTGCTGCCGATCCTCTATCAGCTATTCGCCGGATTGTTGGCGACGTACTTCGTCAGCCGGCTCACGATGCGCTTTCCGTTGCTGCGAGCGAACTTTGCCGGGCTACTTCAGGCACACGCAATTTCCGCGACCATCATATTGGTCGGGATTGGCATGCTTCGTGCCCCACTCGCCGATTTCACGCTGGGTCGGATTATTTTTCTTGTTTCTGCACAACTTTTCTGGCTGTTGATAGATCGTATTCGTCGCAATCTGCCGGGTACCGCGGCCGAGGCCTAGTGCCTGATGACTGTCGTCGATGGCGAGCTTGGGTTCGCTACGCTCAAGGCAAGGCCTGAAGCGCAAACACCTGCCAATAAGCTGCGCCGCCTCGTGGTGCAGTGTGCCTGATGGCGTCGATCCGCCCATCCCGCAGTAGAAAGGTGAATCCGACGCCAGTATATATCATCAGCTTCGTCCGCGCCGTGGCATGTTCAATCTGCGGGTGCCCCACCCGGCTGGTCAGATCCGTTTCCTTGGCGCCAACCGTGCGACCAAAAGCGTAAGGACACGATCCCAGGGTCGACGTATCGCGGCTGCAGGTCACCGAAGCCACACGCGCGCTCCCGTCGAAATCCACGTACAGTCGAGCACCGCCGATGTCGTAGATCCACCGCCGCCGTTCTATCCGCTGCGGGTCGCCCAGCAGCGAACGCAATTCTTCGGTATTCGCGCCCAAGACCACCCCGCCGTAGGCCAGCGTAGTCGCCTCAAGGCGCCGGTATTGTACTACAATGAAAAGTGCCAGCAAGCCCAGCATGAGCAGCATCAGATGCGACCCTGCTGCGACGCTCCGCATATAACCGCGCAAGCCCTTGTTTTTGGCTCGGCCTCGCCGGCGCCGGCGACGCCTTTCCGCTGGACCGGAGGATTCAACTGTTGCCGACACGGCGCCATCCCCCACCGGTGTGCATCAAATAGCTTCCTGTGCCCGGATAATCGCACTGCGCGCGCACTCAAGCGGAATTTGGACCAAGCCGCCGGCCGTCTCGCGCGATAGGACGGTCCCAACGCCGTCTCGGCACAGGCGCCGAAGCCCGCTCATCCATATTCTGCGGGAATTGCCCGCCGCCGTCGCCGCGACGCCATCAGTGCGCGGTAAACCTCGCGCTTGACCGGCTGCCGGGCATACCGGCCACTGAAAATCTCGCGAACGGCCGCGCGATAGCCGTGGAATGCAGCCTTCAACCGCCCGGTGCGTGCGCCGAACAACAGCCCCCTGACAAGCGCCCGGGCCAGTTCCCATGGCAGACCAGGCATCGGCGCGCGCAGCCATGTGAACAGAATATCGTTGCGGCGGCCATAGAAATCAGGGCGATAGCTGCGCCGCGCAGGCGGCTGCATGTGATGAATCGGATCCGAATCGACGATCACCGTACGCCATCCGCGATCCTGCATCCGCAGAGCCAGGTCGGTTTCCTCGCCCATGTAGAAATAACCTTCGAAGAACCCCCCGGCCTCAACCACGGGCGCGCGCCGCAGTCCGTGTGCGCAGGCGACGAAATCGAAGAACTGTACGCCTTTGCCCCAATCGGGAGCCTGTAACACGCGCGTTTCCTGCAGGATGTTCTGGAACGGCATCGCCACGATCGCCACGTCAGCTGCGGCAAATGCGCCCATGGCCTGGGCGAGTGTCTGCGGTGACACCAGCATCGAATCGTCGTCGAGCGGAAAGACGATGTCGGTCGTCGCGACGGCGAGACCGTTGTTACGCTGATGGCACGGCCCGCGCGATTGCTCGGTCCGCAAGTAGGTTACACCGGGAAAAGCCGCCTTGACGGCGTCCTGCGTGCCATCGGTGGAGGCATCGTCGGCGACGATGATGTGCACCGGGATCGTCTGCTGCAGGGCCAGTTCGATCGCGCGCAGTACCATGTCCTTGCGGTTGTGCGCGGTGAACAGGACCGTTGCGAGCGCCGGCTTGTCGGCAAGCCGGCCATGCTGATCGAGCGCGAAGCCTGTGTCGTGCGTCATGTTGCGCTGCTCCGGAACGCTTCGTGCCCGAAGGCGATATGGTGGATTGCTGTCGTCATGTCCTGCTCAATCCGGTTGTGTGCGGGCGGGCACCAAATCGCGCAACATGCTCAGCGCGCCGCTCCCACCCTTGTAATCGCCGTTGCCAAGTCCGCGCAGCACCAGCCGGACGCGGTCTGTCCCCCGGGCCTCGTTCACGGCAAGGCGCCGTCGGTGGTGCGCCAGGTTGGCTGCGAAGCCGGCGATGGCACCGTCAAGCTGCTCCGCCGGGACGACTTGCAATAGCAACGCGCGATGCACCGTCAGCGCATCGATACCCGATTGGAGCCCCGCCATAGTGGAGCGCAACGACGTGGTAACAGGCTCGGTAAAGGCATTGACGGCGCGATGGCGAAACCGCGACCACCGCGATGCCTTGGCCAGATCGCCCATGTAGGAGCGGGAAGCATTGCTGCCGTGACGGCGGTGATCAATCAGCGGCTGATCGAGGTAACACCGCAGTCCAAGCGCAACAGCCACCAGCGCGATCCACGAATCGTGCGATCGCATTGCGGGGACGGGATCAAACAGCCTGGACAAACGGGCATCGATCGCCATGCAGCAACCGTGAATGAGGCCGTGGGCCGGATTGTCGCCGGCCGACCGAATTTGGTCTGCCAAGGTGGCACCCAAGGGTCGCCCCGTGTCATCGACCAGAGTGGCATCATGGACGGCCAGCCAGCAGCGCGGATGCATGACAAGGAAATCCAGCATCCGCCCGATCTTGTCGGGATGCCAGCGATCGTCCTGGTCGCTGAGCATGACGACGTCGCCGCTGCAGCGCTGGATGGTTCTGGCAAAATTGACGTACGGGCCGAGGTTGGGAGCGTTGACCGTGATCCTGACCGGAAAGGCGACGGTAGCGGCGAATTGTTCGAGGATGGCCAGAGTCTCGTCGCTCGATCCATCGTCGCCGACCACAAGCTCGTCGGGCTGATGCGTTTGCGTCGCAAAGCTGTCGAGCTGCTCACGCAGAAACCGCGCGCCGTTATAGGTCGCAAGCGCGATCGACACCCGCTGCGGCGGTTGCTTTGGCTGTGCGGAGTTGAGCGATTCGCTCATGGCCTGTCCCGATTCGCCGACGCGGGCCGATCAGCCAACGATGCCAGCTCGCCTGCCAGTCGCGCAAGAATGCTGCCCATCGACCAACGCTCGATGCTGCGCACAACGGCCGCCTGCCCGAATTGCGCCGACTGTGCCGGATTGCCGATCAGTTGCTCGATGGCGCCAGCGATCGCGGCGGCGTCTCCCGGCGCGACGCACAGCCCGCAGCCATCGACTTCATCGTAAAGCCCCGTGCCGGGCAGTGCCGTAGCGACGACCGGGCGGCCCGATGCCAGCATGTTGCACAGCTTCGAAGGCAGCACGAGGTCCGCTGCCCCGGCGATCTGCGGCAGCAGGTGAACACTGGCCAGGCTCTGCAATTCACCCATCCGGGCTGCAGGTTGCAAATCGTAGAAGCGGATGTTCGGCAGATCCGTGTTCAACGCTTCCAGCGCGGCGCGATTGGGCCCCTCGCCGCAGATCACGAACATCAGGTCGTCGCGATCTTTGAGCAGACGGGCCGTCGCCGGAATGATCTCGATGCCCTGCTTGTTGGCGATATTGCCCGAATAGAGCGCGACGTGCCGATTGCCGAGCGCCCATTGTTCGCGATAGGCCGCACCGCCCGAAGGATCGGGGGGCGGCGCGTTGGCCCAGTTGCGTATTTCGAGCACGCGGTCGGGCGCGATGCCTTTGGCCACCAACTTGGCACACATCTGCGGACTGATCGTCGAAATGCGATCCGCCAGGTGCAACAGACGCCGTTCGAGCCAGCGTGCAAACCGGGCGGGCAGGCTGGTCGCGTCGACCAGCCCGGTAGCGAACGCGGCCTCGATCTCGAAGTCCTGGATGTGCAGCCACAACTGCGCGCCCGCAAGCTTGGCGGCCAGCCAAGCGACCGGCACGCTCAACAGCGCCGGCGCGATGCAGATGACCACGTCGGGCCGCTGGCCGCGTGGACGCAAAGCCTGGCGCAGGGCGACCGGCAGCGCCGCCAGCGCAAAGCTGGCGAGATGCATGATCCGCTTCGGTCCGCTTGGCTTTGCCGGGATGTAGTGCGGGCAGCGGACAACCTCCACGCCGTGCTCGTCGGTCCGTTTCCACGGCATGGTATAGCCCGGCACCGCACGCCATTGCGGATAATAGGGATTGCCGGTGATCACCGAAACGCCAAAACCCTGCTCGACAAGGCCCCGGGCCATGCCGGTCGTAAAAGGCCCGATGCCCACAGGTTCGGGCGCGTAATTGAGCCCGACGATGCAGACCTGCAAGGCCGTACCGTTACGCGACACGGCGTCGGTCATGTATTCGCGTGATGCGCACAGAACCAGGCATAGGCGTCTGCCACCCCTTCGCGCAGCGGGATGCGCGGCGCCCAGCCGAGCGAACGCAATCGCGCGCTGTCCATCAGCTTGCGCGGGGTGCCGTCGGGCTTTGACGCGTCCTTTTCGATGCGGCCGGCAAACCCCACCACATCGGCCACCAGCGCGGTCAGGTCCGCGATCGTGAGATCGTCACCGAAGCCGACATTGACGTGTTCTTCGGCTGAATAGTGCTGGAGCAGGAACACGCAGGCGTCGGCCAGATCGTCGACGTGGAGGAATTCGCGCCGGGGCGATCCGCTGCCCCAGATCGTGATCGACTCCGCGCCGGCCGTCTTGGCTTCGTGCGCCTTGCGGATCAGCGCGGGCATGACGTGGCTCGACTGCAGGTCGAAGTTGTCGCCCGGCCCGTAAAGGTTGGTCGGCATCGCGCTGATGAAGTCGCAGCCGTGCTGGCGGCGATAGGCCTGGCACAGCTTGATCCCGGCGATCTTGGCGATCGCGTACCATTCGTTGGTCGGTTCCAGCGGGCCGGTCAGCAGCGCATCCTCGTGGATCGGCTGGGGCGCGAACTTGGGATAGATGCACGATGATCCCAGGAACAGCAGCTTGGCCACGCCTGCCACCCGCGACGCCTCGATCAGGTTCGCCTCGATCATCAGGTTGTCGTAGAGGAAGTCAGCCGGGTAGCTGTCGTTGGCCAGAATCCCGCCGACTTTGGCTGCGGCCACCACGACCACGTCCACCGGGTTGGCCGCGAACCATGCGCGCACCGCCGCCTGTTCGCGCAAGTCCACCCCGCGCGGGGCAGACACCATGGTGCAACCCTCGCGCGCCAGCCGGCGAACCACCGCCGAGCCGACCATGCCGCGGTCGCCCGCGACGTAGACGCGCTTGTCCTTGAGCGAGAAAATCGGCGCGTTCATGTTCTCAATCCAGGTTTGGCGGTCGCCCGGCGGATGCCGTCACGGGCCTTCTTGCCCAGCGAGTTTCGCAGCACTCCGCAGCGGCCTACGGCCATGGCGCCAACCTGCGCGGGCTCCATCCGATCAATTATCCTTTGCGATCGGCGCGTCGCGCATGACGGCCAGATCGGCTTCCAGCATCTCGCGCGCGAGTTCGCGTACGGTCGTGGTGTGGCGCCATCCCAGCTTCTGGTTGGCTTTCGAAGGATCGCCGATCAGCAGTTCCACTTCGGTCGGGCGGAAATACCGGGGATCGACCTCGACCAGGCACTTGCCGGTCTTGCGACAGAAACCCTTTTCCTCGACCCCGGTGCCACGGAATTCGAGGTCGATTCCGGCATCTTCGAAAGCCCACGACACGAACTGGCGCACTTCGGTGGTTTCGCCGGTGGCCAGCACGTAATCGTCCGGCTCGTCCTGCTGCATCATCAGCCACATGCCTTCGACATATTCGCGGGCATGGCCCCAGTCGCGCTTGGCATCGAGGTTGCCGAGGAACAGCTTGTCCTGCCGGCCCAGCGAAATCGCCGCCGCCGCGCGCGTGATCTTGCGCGTGACGAACGTCTCGCCGCGCAGCGGGCTTTCGTGGTTGAACAGGATGCCGTTGGAGGCGTGAATGCCATAGGCCTCGCGGTAGTTGACCGTGATCCAGTACCCATAAAGCTTGGCCACGCCATAGGGCGAGCGCGGATAGAACGGCGTCGTCTCGCGCTGGGGAACTTCCTGCACCAGGCCGTACAGTTCGCTGGTTGAAGCCTGGTAGAACCGCGACTTCTTTTCCAGGCCGAGGATCCGGATCGCCTCGAGCAGCCGCAAGGTGCCGATGGCATCGGCGTTGGCCGTGTATTCCGGCGTTTCGAAGCTCACCGCGACATGGCTTTGCGCCGCAAGGTTATACACCTCGTCGGGCTGGGTTTGCTGCATGATCCGGATGAGATTGGTCGAGTCCGTCAGATCACCGTAATGGAGGTGATAGCGCTGATGTTCGACGTGCGGATCTTCGTAGATTTCCTCGATCCGCCCGGTGTTGAATGACGATGACCGCCGCTTCACGCCGTGGACTTCGTAGCCCTTCTCGAGCAGCAGGCGGGAGAGATAGGCTCCATCCTGACCGGTCACACCGGTTATGAGTGCAACTTTTCCGGTACCGTTCAACGATGTCATAAATATCCGAAGTCGCTCTTTGTTGCAGTGCCGCAATTCCTAGTGGGCGCCCCGAATTTCGCAAGGCAAAACTCGGACCGGCGGAACGGCTGAACACCGAGGAGCCTCAAAAGAACCGGCGCGGCGCGGCAATGATCGCATGATCATCCCGATTGTGCGGCTGCACACAAAGTTGCGAAATCGGCCGGTCGCGCCGTGGCCCGTCGCTTGGCCGATCGGTGATCAGTTGCGCTTGGGAACCGAAAAAGTCCCACTGACGCGCCCGCCGGACGTTGTGCCGACGACGCCACCGCCGACCGCGGACGAAGATCCGCCGGCCCGGCCGTCAACGCTCGAAATGCCGCTATCGAGATCAATCACCAGGCGCCCGCCGTTGAGGTTGTCGCTGCCGCGCCGCAGCGCGACATTGCCGAGCATGGTGATCACGCGGCGGTTGAAATCGTAGACCGCCACATCGCCGCTGGCGTTTTCGCCCGGTCGCGAGACGAACACGCCGCCCGTGGCATCGATGCGCTGGATCTTGAGCGATCCGGCGTTGGTATAGGCCACCGTCGTGCGCGCCGCGCGCAGCTTGAGCTCGCCCTGGCTGATATCGACGTTGCCCGACAGGACGACACGGTTCTGCTTGTCCTGCAATTCGATGCGGTCGGCCGCATAGTTGACCGGGGCGTTGCTGTTGAAGCCCGGGATGGCCTGCGCGGCCGCGAACGGGTTGAAGCCGAACACGACGATCCCGCCAGCGAGGAAGCCGGCCACGAGCGAGCGCACGGCAACGCGGGACAGCGAAGGGCGAGACAGCGACGGGCGAGACGGGGAAGAGGAGCTCATTGCCTGCCGCCATATTCGGTTCGGGTCGACGGTGGAAGGCCTGTCGGCAGTTTTATCCCGGCAGGCCTATCAACTCATTCAGTTGTCGCAACGTTGGTCGATAACCTATATCGAACGGCCCGGTAGACACCTGATCGCAAGCCGAGACGTTGAAAGTTCTGGGACCTTTTGGGGACCCGACTGGTTTTTGCAATCACCGGCCAACAACACGGGCTCAATGGAGAACAGCAATGGTTTCGGCGGCTGGGATGTTAGCGTTAAATCCCGATACACACGCCGGTGGATTGACCGGAGAGGCGATCGATGCGTCGCGCTATGACGGTCAGTCGGACGATCCGCTGGAAGTCGCTGGCAAGCTGCACGCCATGATGCCCAGTTCCGTGCGCGTGCTAGACGTTGGCTGCGGCACCGGGTCCGTCACACTGATCGCAAACCGTGACCGGAACAATGACGTCGTGGCGATCGAGCCCGATGCGGAGCGCGCCGCGATCGCCCGTTCGCGGGGGCTGATCGTGCACAACGGCATTCTCAACGACACGTTCATGGCTGGTCACGAGCGGTTCGACGTCGTGATGTCGTCAGACGTGCTGGAACACACTCCGGCCCCAGCCGAATTTCTCGGTGCGATGATCCGTGCGGCGAAGCCGGGCGGACTGATCCTGCTCTCGGTCCCGAACGTCGCGCACTGGACGGTTCGTCTCAACTTGCTCGTGGGGCGTTTCGACTATCAGGCTGTCGGGATCATGGACGCGACGCATTTGCGCTGGTTCACCGAGAAGTCGCTGAAAGCATTGCTCGATCACCAACACCTGACGATGCTCGAAATGTCCCAGACCGCAGGATTTACGCTACCCATCTATGTGGGTGGACGGGCCCGGCACATTCCCGGCACATTGCGGAACGCAGTGATAAAGGCGGGTACGAAGGCGTTGCCGCTGCTGTTCGGATGCCAACACGTCGTGAAAGCCCGAACCCCGGCCTGACGGAAGGATGATCGCGAATCAGTTGTTGCGCGCAGGCCGGACCGCATTGATCGCTGACAAGGCCGCCCGGCGCTCTGCCGGGATCGCCATCGTCAGCATCGCGAACCCACCATAGGCGACCAGGGTGGCCACTATGATCTGGGCCAGGCCGCGCAGCGGAAACGCATGGGCTTCTACCAAGAGCATCGCATAGACCAGTGCACCCCCGATCGAGAAAGTTGCCAGCAGCGCTGCCATGTCGCGGGTCCGGACTGGGCCGGATCGGGTGGCTCCGAACACAACCAAGGGTGTTGTCACCAGCACGAAGACGATGGCCGCAGCGGCGGCCACGGTGACGATACCCCAGAATGATCCCGCCAGAAATGACGCCAGATTCAATACGGATGCCACGGTCAGGACATTGCGCATGTCGCGCGTTCGGCCTTGTGAGATGAACAGCCACACCGCACTGCTGTAGATTGCCGATGTAAGCCCGCCGACGCAGATCCACCCGAATACGGGTCCGGCATCGTGCCACCGATCACCCAGGAACACGTCGATCATGGTCTGGGCGTTGGCGATGCATACCAGCATGCCGGGCACCGTCAAAAGCATCAACGCACGTGCGATCCGGAGATAGGCTACTCGATATGCATCCGGGCTGTCCGCCAGCCGCGACAGCAGCGGCAGCGCGACGCGACTGATCGGTGCGATCATCTGGCTGACCGGCTGAACGACGAGCCGATAGCTCCGATCGTAGAGACCGAGCGGCACTTTGCCGTTCATTACACCGATGATGATGTTGTCGCTGGACGTCGTAATGTAGTTTGCAAGATTGGCGCCGGTGACATTGCCACCGAATTTGAGATCGGCCTTGGATT
Organism: Novosphingobium lentum NBRC 107847; assembly: GCF_001590965.1. Taxonomy (GTDB): domain Bacteria; phylum Pseudomonadota; class Alphaproteobacteria; order Sphingomonadales; family Sphingomonadaceae; genus Novosphingobium; species Novosphingobium lentum. Next base: position 7,865 of record NZ_BCTW01000023.1, on the reverse strand, counting down.
CACTATGAAGCGCAGGCCGCGACGGTCGCCATTTGCACGCGGCCCAGCCCAGAATATCGCTGCTCACGGTCGAGCATAGTTGCCCCAGCACGAGCGACCAATAGCTCATGCCAAGCCAGGCTGTGGCGATGGTGACGATTACCCCGATCAGCGCCGCAGCCACTTCGTTGCGAGCCAGCAGACCGAATTTCATCTGGCGTGTCAGCAGTGCGACCGGGTGGATACCCAGCGCCGCGATCGGGAGGATCAGTGCCAATGATGCCATGATTCCCGTAACGCGCGGTTCGCCATAAACCCACGCTGCAAGCGGAGAGAGCAGAATGACGATGAACGCCAGCGCCCCGCTCAGCGCGATATTGATCCAGAACAGCGCGGACACTTGCGCCTGCTCCAGCGCGGGACGCTGGATGATTACCTGCCCCAGCCCAAGGTCGTTGAACACCTGAATGAATCCGATGATCGGATAGACCATCGCGAGCAGGCCGAAATCCGATGGGAACAGCAATCGCGCGATGACGACTTGCGAACCCAGCGAGATCACCAGCTTCAACACCTGCGACAGCGCCGTGACCATCGATCCGCGGATCGATCGATGTTTCAGGCCCGCGTTGTCCAGCGCTACACCGAAATGATCGATGGGCGCGGGACCGGGTGATGTCGTCATCGGCGCAGCAACTTCCGGGCAATCTTGGCGCGAACACGCCGCGCCAGGCTCGATAAAAGGTTGAGTTTGGACGGTCGGGCCGCAGCCAACCGGCTGCCTTTGTGCACCGCCGGCGCCGCGCGGACGTTTCCTGCGATGCCATCCAGCACCCGCCGGGTCTCGGCAAGGTACGCATAGCCATGATGCAAGTCGGGCTCCAGATAGGCACCCTCAGCCCATTCGTTCCAGGCATTGATGAACACGATCCGCTCATCGGCGATCGGTGCCTTCATCGCGCGCTCGGCGGCGACCCGCAGCCATTGGCCGTAACCCGCAGCGCTGGTTCCGAAGACGCTGACGCTGCGGCCGGGCTTGCGGGGTTCATTGTCCCAGCGCGGGCAGACGCCTGGAAAGCTGCGGTATGCGCTCGATTCATTGGCAAGAGTTGCGCGCACCATCTTGTCAAAGGACACGGCCTTCCCATCGAACTGCTTGTCGATCAGCTGCAACGTATGGATTTCGTTCGGCAGGCCCAGTCCGCCGTTGTGAGGAGGAAAGCCGGCCGACGCGTCGAGCCCATAGGGCCGCGGATCCTGATCGCCGAACGCCTGCGACATGACCAGATAGGGGTCACCCACCCCGGCGGCGATCAAATGCGTGCGCCAGTTCGCGCCCACGTCGAGCATCTCGGGGACGATCGAGGGACGATAAACCATGATCAGCGGACGTCCGCCGATTCGAATGTAACGCGGGTCACGCAGCGCCGGCAGCAACGATTCGGCAAAAGCGACATCGTCGCCGGGAGCATAACGCTGCTCGAGCAGGATATCATGCTCTGCGCCGTCCCAGCGCCGCGTCCAGTTTTCGTTCGCCCAGTTGAGGCAGAACGGCAGGTCGATATCGGGATGAGCGAGCAACAGTTCCAGCGGCGTCTCGAGGATGCGTCGACCGCTGAACCAGTAATGATGGATGCAGAATCCATGAACACCGCCACGTTTGGCCAGTTCGGCCTGTCGGCGCAACACGTCCACGTTCCCCAAGTCGTAGAAGCCAAGGTCTGCGGGCATCCGCGGCTGTTCATGGCCGACGTAGCGCGGCAGCGCCTTGCTGACGTTGGTCCATTCGGTAAAACCCGCGCCCCACCACGCGTCATTCTCTTTGATGGCGTGAAACTGCGGCAGGTAATAGGCGATGAAGCGCACATCTACTTTGGCAGGATGATCGGTGGGCAGCGCGCTCTCATCGACGAATTCGGGCGACTTGCTGATATTGTATTTATACTGATCGTAGAGAAGGCGCATGTGCTGGTCTCTCTCGTGCGGCTTTCGGACCGGCTTTCGCCGTCCCCAATGCTAGATGTCAGGCGATTGGAAGCCAGCAGCCTCGTCGCTTCGCAGATGCAGCATGCGCTGTCTAGCGGATATTCCGGCGCAGCGGCTGGGCAAGAACCGCCTAATCCCTTGACCAACCCAGCGGTCAAGGCGAGCCTTGCGAGGGATAAATTTTGTCACCGCGCGCCTCGCTGCCGCACACGCAGGTCGGCGGTATATGCCGCGATGACGCTGCAGCGTTTCATTGCCGCAAGGCCCCCGGCTCCATTCTCAATCGTGCGTGTCCGTCAAGGACAACCGTTCGCGACGCCAGATCGCCGAGTATCCGGTCGGCGGAAAATGTGCCAGCGGGAATTCGGCCCTCGACGGGTCCGCGGCTGAACAGTTTCTTCGCGCCGATGTCGATGTTGATGTTGGTAGCGGTCATGCGATAACCGTTCGATGACTGGACATTGACCGGCCCCAGCACCTCCACCAGTTGCCGGCTCATGTCATAGTTCCCCGACCCCGCAGTCAGCACGGCGGGGCCATCGTCGAGCATCATCCGGGCTTCGAGGTCGTTCATCTCCACCACGGGAACTTTGGCGGAATGCTGGACGGCGTTGCCGGCGGTGACCGAAAAGTTGCGGCCGTCGTTGTCCTTGCCACGGTACATCGCGCTGGCCACGCGCAGCCGGTCCTGCACGATGGCGACCTTGTTGCGATCGAGCAGGAAGCTGATCTCGCCGCGCGGGCCGAGCGGGGTCAGCACCATCACGGCGGCCAGCACGCCGACGCCGGCGGGCAGCGCTGCGGCTAGGAACCGGACGAGCTTGTCGTGAAAACCGCCGGGGGCAGCAAACCGCCGCCGTCGCGTCCGGATGATATCGGCCTGGACGGTCACGACGCCGGCGTCACTCGTGGCTGAAAATGTCGCGGTCGGCCCAGCCGGCCACGTCGAGCAGCGCGCGGGTCGGCAGGAAATCGAAGCATGCCTGCGCGATCTCGGTGCGGCCTTCGCGCGCCAGGCGATCGACCAGGATGGCGTGCATGGCGTGGAGATAGCGCACATCGGACGCCGCATATTCCTGCTGCGCATCGTTCAGCGCCGGTGCGCCCCAGTCGCTCGACTGCTGCTGCTTGGAAATCTCCTTGCCCAGCAGTTCGCGCACGAGGTCTTTCAGGCCATGGCGATCGGTGTAGGTGCGCACCAGCTTGCTGGCGATCTTGGTGCAGAACACGGGCGCCGCCATCACGCCCAGGTAATGATGCACCGCCGCCAGATCGAACCGCGCGAAGTGGTACAGCTTCAGCCGCGCCGGATCGGCCAGCACGGCCTTGAGGTTGGGCGCGGCAAAGCGGCTGCCGGCGTTGAAGCGCACGAGGTGCTCATCGCCGCCGCCATCGGATATCTGCACCAGGCATAACCGGTCACGCGTGGTGACGAGACCCATGGTTTCGGTGTCGATTGCGAGGATCCCGGGGGCGAGCGCGCCTTCGGGCAAATCTTCTTCGTGGAGATATACGGCCATACCGGCGACGCTTAGGCGCTTGCCCGGGCGGCGGCAACCCGTCTAACCATCGGGGAACGTGACCGATCCGACCTTGCCCGATAGCTGGCGCGCAACGCTGCAGCCCGTTCTCGCCACCGCCGCCATGCGCGCGCTCGGCGGATTCCTGGTGCGCGAGGAAGCCCACGGGACGATCATTTATCCGCCGCGCGGCAGCCGGTTGCGAGCGCTGGAACTCACACCGCTCGACGCGGTCAAGGTGGTTATTCTGGGGCAGGACCCCTACCACGGCCCGGGACAGGCGCATGGCCTCGCGTTCTCGGTGCCGCCCGGGATCCGCATTCCGCCGTCGCTGATCAACATCCACAAGGAACTGGCCAGCGATCTGGGCGTGCCCCGCCCCGCCCACGGCAATCTTGAAGGCTGGGCGCGGCAGGGCGTGCTGCTGCTCAACAACGCGTTGACGGTCGAGGACGGCAAGGCCGGATCGCACCAGCAACGCGGCTGGGAGGCGTTCACCGACGCCGTTGTCGAAGCGGTGGCAAGCCGCGACGTCCCCACGGTGTTCCTGCTGTGGGGCAGCCATGCGCGCAAGAAGGCGGAGCGCATACCGCATCTGGCCGGGCCCCGGCATCTGGTGCTGACCGCGCCGCACCCCAGCCCGCTGTCGGCACACGGCGGCTTTTTCGGCAGCCGCCCGTTCAGCCAGGCCAATGCCTTCCTGGCGCAGCATGGGGTTTCGCTGATCGACTGGGCGCAGTGATGCACCGGCAACATTGGCGTGCCGCACGACCTGTGGCTCCTTGCGAGAATTTGTGCATTGCGGCATTCTTCGCTTGGACGGGCCCGGTGCTTGGCTTAGTGAGCGTCCGCGATCCGTTTCAGGCCAGGTCGGTCGATCAGCTCAGGAAGACAGATGGAATTTCGGCGCTTCGATTTGCCCGGACCGATCGAGATCATACCCAGCCGGTTCGGCGATGATCGCGGATATTTTTCCGAAACCTTTCGCGACGATCGCTTTCGCGAGGAAGTCGGGCCGATCGGTTTCGTGCAGGACAACCAGTCGCTCAGCACGCGCGCCGGCACCATTCGCGGGCTGCACTTCCAGACCCATCCGTTTGCACAAGGCAAGCTGGTGCGCTGCATCGCCGGTTCGATGTTCGACGTCGCGGTCGACTTGCGCCGCGATTCGCCCGGCTACGGCAAATGGGTGGCGGCGACGCTGTCCAACGCGACGGGCAACCAGTTGTGGATCCCGGCCGGCTTCGGGCATGGCTTCTGCACGCTCGAACCCGATACCGTCGTCAGCTACAAGGTCACCGCGTACTACAGCCGCGACGATGACCGCGGGCTGGCCTGGGACGATCCCGACATCGCGGTCGTCTGGCCCGATGTGGCCAGTCCCGATTCGCTTTCGCCCAAGGACCGCGCGCAACCTGCGTTCCGCGACCTGCCTGCCTGTTTTTCGACCAAGGACTGATTGACGATGCGTGTTCTGGTTACCGGAGGCGCCGGCTTCATCGGCTCCGCTCTGGTCCGCCACCTCGTGCTCGACAAGGGCTACGAAGTGCTCAACGTCGATGCGCTGACGTATGCGGGCAACCTGGCGTCGCTCCGTGCGATCGAGGGCCGCAACGGCTATAGTTTCCTCCACGCCAACATCTGCGATCGCGCGGCGATGGATCAGGCCGTCGCCACGTTCCGGCCCGACCGGATCATGCACCTGGCGGCCGAGAGCCATGTCGACCGCTCGATCACCGGCGCCGCCGATTTCGTCCAGACCAACGTGATCGGCACGTTCACCCTGCTGGAAGTGGCGCGCCATTACTGGGCCGGGCTGGAAGGCGCGGCAAAAGACGGTTTCCGCTTCCTCCACGTTTCGACCGACGAAGTGTACGGATCGCTGGGCGATGAAGGCCTGTTCGAGGAAACCACCCCCTACGATCCCAGTTCGCCCTATTCCGCCTCGAAAGCCTCGTCCGATCACCTCGCCAAGGCGTGGCACCGCACGTATGGCCTGCCAGTGGTGGTGTCGAACTGCTCGAACAACTACGGACCGTATCACTTCCCCGAAAAGCTGATCCCGCTGACCATCCTCAACGCGCTCGATGGCAAGTCGCTGCCGGTTTACGGCAAGGGTGAGAACGTGCGCGACTGGCTCTATGTCGAAGACCACGCCCGCGCGCTGGACCTGATCGCGGAACGCGGGCGCGCGGGGGAAACCTACAACGTCGGCGGGCGCAACGAACGGCGCAACATCGACGTGGTGCGGCGCATCTGCCAGGTGCTCGACCGGCTGGTGCCCGCCGATGCCCCGCGCGAAAGCCTGATCAGCTTCGTCACCGACCGGCCGGGCCACGATGCGCGCTATGCCATCGACGCGACCCGGCTCGAAACCGAGCTGGGCTGGCGCGCGCAGGAGGATTTCGACAGCGGCATCGAAAAGACCGTGCAATGGTATCTCGACAACGCGTGGTGGTGGCAGCCGCTGCGCGAAAGCTACGACGGTGGACGGCTGGGCCTGATCGCCGAGAAGACCGCTTGAGCCGCGCGTGAGAATCGTCGTCACCGGGCGTGAGGGGCAGGTCGTGCGCGCGCTGATGGAGCGTGGCGCGGCTGCGGGGCATCACATCGTCGCGGTCGGGCGGCCAGCACTCGACCTTGCCGGCAGCGCGGACGCCATCGGCAAAGCGCTGGCCGATGCGCGGCCCGACGCCATCGTGTCCGCCGCGGCCTACACCATGGTCGACAAAGCCGAGAGCGAGCGCGATCTCGCATTCGCGATCAACGCCAGCGGCGCAGGCGCCGTGGCGCAGGCGGCGCGCGCGCTCGGCGTGCCGGTGGTGCATCTTTCGACCGATTACGTGTTCGACGGGACCAAACCCGCACCTTATGCCGAAAGCGACGCGACCGGCCCGGTCGGCGTCTATGGCGCATCCAAGCTGGCGGGCGAGCACGCGGTGCTGGCCGCGCAGCCCGATGCCGCCGTGCTGCGCACTGCGTGGGTCTATAGCCCGTTCGGCGCAAACTTCGCCAAGACGATGCTGCGGCTTGCCGCGACGCGCGACGAACTGGGCGTGGTGGGTGACCAGCTGGGCAACCCCACCAGCGCGCTCGACATCGCCGATGGCGTGATCGCAGTGGCGGCCAACCTCCTGGCGAACCGCGATCCCGCATTGCGCGGCGTATTCCACATGACCAGCGCCGGCGAGGCGAGCTGGGCCGAGTTCGCGTCGGCCATTCTCGCCGAATCGGTGCGGCTCGGCGGCCCGACCGCCGGCGTGCGCGCGATCACCACCGCTGAATATCCCACCCCGGCGCCGCGCCCGGCCAACTCGCGGCTGGACTGCCGCTTGATCGAGACCGCGCACGGCGTGCGGCTGCCCGCGTGGCACAGCTCGGTCGGACCGATCGTCGCCCGGCTGACCGCAACTTCATCCTGACCTACGGAGCATCCGAACCATGAAGGGCATCATCCTGGCCGGAGGCAGCGGCTCGCGCCTGTATCCCATGACGCTGGCGGTCTCCAAGCAGCTCATGCCGGTCTACGACAAGCCGATGATCTATTATCCGCTGACCACGCTGATGCTTGCCGGCATCCGCGAGGTGCTGGTCATCACCACGCCGCACGATGCGGCCAGCTTCCACAACTTGCTGGGCGATGGCTCGCAATGGGGGATGGAGATCAGCTTTGCCGTGCAACCCGAGCCCAAAGGGCTGGCACAGGCCTATACCATCGGCGCGGATTTCGTTGCCGGCGGGCCGTCGTGCCTGGTGTTGGGCGACAACATCTTCTTCGGCCACGGCCTGTCCGAAACGATGGTCAACGCGCGGGCCCGGCCAGATGGCGCGACCGTGTTCGCCTACCGCGTGAGCGACCCCGAACGCTATGGCGTGGTCGAATTCGACAAGGCCATGCGCGCATTGAGCATCGAGGAAAAGCCGGTTGCGCCCCAGTCGCACTGGGCGGTCACCGGTCTTTATTTCTACGATGCCGATGTCGTGAACATCGCCGCCAACCTGCAGCCATCAGCGCGCGGCGAATTGGAAATCACCGACATCAACCGCGTCTATCTCGAACGCGGCGCGCTGTCGGTCGAGATCATGGGGCGCGGCTATGCCTGGCTCGATACCGGCACGCCCGACAGCCTGCTCGAAGCGGCCGAGTTCGTCGCCACGCTCGAACGCCGCCAGGGCATGAAGATCGCCTGCCCCGAGGAAATCGCATGGCGCATGGGCTTCATCGACAATGCGGGTCTGGAACGCGCCACCGTGCGGCTCGGCAAGAGCGACTACGCCCGCTACTTGCGGCAGCTTCCCGAAGATTGAGCCAGACGCAAGGGGGCAGCGCCACCATAACGCTGCCCTGACTTGCCCGGCCGTCTGGATCAGGGCCGTCCT
>NZ_BCTW01000022.1 GCF_001590965.1 Novosphingobium lentum NBRC 107847 | reverse complement strand
CGGGTCAGATGGATAATGCTTCGGACGGCCATCTCTAACTTTTTGCCGACTTTGGTTCGTTCCTGAAACTGCTGGTGGGCGGAAGTTTAGGCTTCCGCCCATTTTCATGTCCGCCCCGCTATTTCCGCGCCTTGCCACCAGTTCAGCCCTTAACCGTCCGTTAGTGCCAGCCGCGTATGACCAGCCTACTCGCGCGCCTTGGGGGATCTGGGTGACTGGCGGGGGCGAAATAATCCGGAGTGCGAAGATGACGTTCCTCAAGAAATTCCTGGCCGACGAAGCCGGCGCGACTGCCATCGAATACGGCCTTATCGCGGCACTGGTGGCCGTAGCCGGAATCACGACCATGGGCGCGCTGGGCAATTCGCTGTCGAGCACGTTCAATCTCGTCTCCGGGCAGATGAACAACGCATCGGACGGCCATCTCTGACATTTCTGCGGCCGGAATCGCGCCCGACGGCGACGATCCGGCCGTTGCCCTGCCTTTGCGCGCTTGCCCCGCGCGGCGGTTTCGCTAAGAACGAATCCGACGAACGCGACACGCGGCTCAGGGGCAGATCATGGCGACCTTTACGCTTCCCAAGAACAGCAAGATCACCGGCAAGGCCCGCCATCATGCGGCGGGCAGCGGCGCCAAGGTCAAGAAGTTCAAGGTCTATCGCTACGATCCCGACAGCGGCGACAATCCGCGTTACGACACGTTCGATATCGATCTGGACGCGTGCGGGCCGATGGTGCTCGACGCGCTGATCAAGATGAAGTCCGAACAGGACCCTACCCTCACCTTCCGCCGGTCATGCCGCGAAGGCATCTGCGGGTCGTGCGCGATGAACATGAACGGGCGCAACGGCCTGGCCTGCACCACCGCGATCGAGGATCTGTCGGGCGACATCCGCATCACCCCGCTGCCGCACATGGAAGTGATCAAGGACCTCGTCCCCGATTTCACGCACTTCTACGCGCAATACGCTTCGATCCGCCCTTGGCTGCAGACGGTCACGCCCACGCCCTCGGGCAAGGAACGCCTGCAAAGCCCGGCCCAGCGCGAAAAGCTGGATGGCCTCTACGAATGCATCCTGTGCGCCTGCTGCTCGACCAGCTGCCCCAGCTACTGGTGGAATTCGGACAAGTTCCTCGGCCCCGCCATCCTGCTGCAGGCCTACCGCTGGCTGGCCGACAGCCGCGACGAGATGACCGGCGAACGGCTCGACGATCTTGAGGATCCGTTCCGGCTCTATCGCTGCCACACGATCATGAACTGCGCCAACGTCTGCCCCAAGGGCCTGTCGCCGGCGCGCGCGATCGCGGAAATCAAGAAGATGACCGCCGAACGGCTGGTCTGACCAGCGCGACCTGACAGGTTACGGTGACTGATCCACGCCCCGGGTTCGTGAGCAATCCGGACCCGGCAAACCCCGGCTGGCTGACCTGGCACCTCAGCGACTCCAGCCGGTTCAACGCGCAGATCCTGGGCAAGATGCTGGTCCGGCTGGACGATGACGGTCGCGCCCGCACCCGCATGTTTCCCGAACGGCGCCATACCAACCTGATGGACAACCTGCATGGCGGCACGATCCTTTCGCTGATCGACGTATCGCTGTTCGCCGGTTCGCGCCTGTTCGGACTGATCGAGGCGGGGACTTCGGTCACGCTCGACCTGTCGGTGCAGTTTCTCGGTGCGGGCCAGCCCGATCGGCCGATCGATGCGGTGGTCGAACTGCTCAAGGAAACGCGCCGCCTGCTGTTCCTGCGCGGGCTGGTCGAACAGGACGACGAGCGTATCGCCGCCTTTTCCGGCACCATCCGCAAGCCGACGGCACGATGACCTCGGTCGCGCAGCGTTATGCGGAGCTTGTGGCGGCTGGCGAGTTGCGCCCCGATCCCGAACAGGCCGCCGCCGCAGCCCGACTGGACCTGCTGCAACGCGAACTGGAATCCCCGCCCAAGCCTGCCGGCCTGCTGGGCCGCCTGCTCGGGCGCGCTGCGGCACCCGAGTCCCCGCGCGGGGTCTATATGTGGGGCGGCGTTGGACGCGGCAAGTCCATGCTGATGGACCTGTTCCACGATTGCCTGAACCTGCCCGCCAAGCGCCGCGCGCACTTCCACGAATTCATGATCGAGGTCCACGCCCGCCTGCGCGAGGAGCGCAAGAAGGAAAGTGGCGATCCGGTCCTGCCGGTCGCCGCCGAACTGGCGCGCGAAGTGCGCGTGCTGGCGTTCGATGAAATGGTCGTCAACAACAGCGCCGATGCGATGATCATGAGCCGGCTGTTCACCGCGCTGATCGTCGAGGGCGGGGTCACGATCGTCACCACATCCAACCGCGCGCCATCGCAGCTGTACAAGGATGGCCTCAACCGCGAGCATTTCCTGCCGTTCATCGCGCTGATCGAAAGTCGGCTCGACGTACTGCCCCTCAACGGCCCGACCGACTACCGGCTGGAGCGCCTGCAAGGCGTGGGCACGTGGCACGTTCCCAATGGCGCCGAGGCGACCGAGGCCGTCCGCGAAGCCTTCTTCCGCCTGACCGATTACCCGCCCGAAGACAGCGAACACGTGCCTGCCGCCGAACTCGACGTGGGCGGCGGACGGCTGCTGCATGTTCCCAAAAGCCTGAAGGGCGTGGCTGTGTTCAGCTTCAAGCGATTGTGCGGCGAGGCGCGTGGCGCGTCCGATTACCTGGCGATCGCGCGCCATTACCACACCGTGATCCTGGTCGGCATCCCGCAGCTGGGCAAGGACATGCGTAATGAAGCGGCACGGTTCGTGACGCTGATCGACGCGCTGTACGAACACAAGGTCAAGCTCATCATCAGCGCCGATGCACTGCCGGCGCAGCTTTATGAGGAAGGCGACGGGCGCTTTGAATTCGACCGTACGATCAGCCGCCTGATGGAAATGCAGAGCCAGGATTATCTCGCACTCGGCCACGGCGACGCGTGATGCGACGGATCGTCGCGGCGGGGTTGCTGCTGGCAGGCAGCCTGTGGCCGGTCGCGGCGCTGGCCGGGCCGCCGTTCGAAACCGACGATCCGCAACCGACCGATACCGGACACTGGGAAATCTACGGCTTCGCCGCGACCGAAGGCGTCGGCGTTGAAAACCAGACGCGCACCGGGTTCGACCTCAATTACGGCCCCCTGCCCGACGTTCAGCTGACCGCCACCCTGCCGCTGGAATTCGACCGCGACGATCAGGGCCAGACCACCCGCGGCGTGGGCGATGTTGAACTGGGCGTGAAACTGCGCCTGCTGCATCAGGACAAGGGCGGCATCGACCTGGCAATCTTCCCGCGCGCGATCCTGCCCTCCTCCGGGCACCGGTTCGGATCGGGCAAGGTCGCGGCGCTGCTGCCGGTCTGGGCGCAGCGTGATTTCGGCAGTTGGTCGGTGTTCGGCGGCGGCGGCTATGCGATCAACCCGGGCGCGGGCAACCGCGATTACTGGAGCGGCGGTATCGCGGTGACGCACGACGTGACGTCGAACATCCTGCTGGGGATCGAAGCCCAACGGCAGGGCAGCGACACGCAGGGCGGCGTCGGTTCGACCCTGCTGGGCCTTGGCGGGATCGTCAAGCTGGGCGAACCGTTCTCGCTGTTGTTCGCCGGTGGTCCGCGCCTGCCCGATCACGGGACTGTCGCGTATCACGGCTACGCCGCCATCGGCGTCAATTTCTAGACAGGACCGCGACACGATATGGACATGAACGCATCCGCCATCGCGCGCACCGCCAGCAAGGTCCCGGCAGTCACGCTGGGGTTCTGGGCGATCAAGATCCTCGCCACCACGCTGGGCGAGACCGGCGGCGATACGCTGTCGATGACGTATGATCTGGGTTATCTGGTCAGCAGCGCGATCTTCGTCGTGCCGCTGATCCTGCTGGTGGCGGCGCAGATCCGCGCGCGCGGTTTTCATCCCGCGCTCTACTGGGCGACGATCATCGCATCGACGACCGCAGGAACCACGATCGCCGACTTCGCCACGCGCTCGATGGGCATCGGCTACACCGGCGGTTCGGCGCTGCTGCTGGCGCTCGTTCTGCTCAGCCTGGCGGTGTGGCACCGCACGATGGGCACGATCTCGGTGGAACGCATTGCCAGCCCCAAGGCGGAAGCGTTCTACTGGACCACGATCACGTTTTCGCAAACGCTGGGAACGGCGCTGGGCGACTGGGCGGCAGATGATGGCGGCCTGGGCTACCTTGGTGGCGCGCTGCTGTTCGGCGGCGTGCTGGGCGTGCTGGCGCTGCTGTGGTTCGCCACGTCCACCAACAAGGTCGCACTGTTCTGGGCCGCGTTCATCCTGACCCGGCCGCTGGGCGCCACCGTGGGCGATTTCCTCGACAAGCCGCTGGCCAAAGGTGGGCTCGATTTCAGCCGCCCGGTGGCGTCGGCGGTTCTGGTGGTTGCCATCGTCGTGCTGATATGGCTCATTCCGCAACGCGCCGGCTCGCATCCGAGCAACGCCACGGGGAGAATGCAATGATCGTAGCGACAACCGAGAACGTGGCCGGGCACCGTACCGTCGAAACGATCGGCCAGGTGTTCGGCGTCGTCGTCCGAAGCCGTGGGCTGGGCGGCAACATTGTCGCCGGACTGCGCTCGATCATCGGCGGCGAGATCAAAGAATACACCTCGCTGGTCGAGGACACGCGGCGTCACGCGATCGATCGGCTCTCAACGAATGCCAGGCTGATGGGCGCCGACGCCGTCGTGATGATGCGTTTCGATTCCGGCTCGATCGGCCAGACGATGAACGAAGTCGTCGCCTACGGTACTGCGGTGAAGCTGGCACCGCAATGACCGGTACCGCGCGCGCGATCGCCCTGGCTTTCGCCGCGTTGCTGGCCGTGGGCGGACTGGCGTTGTTTTCCATGCACGACGGCGGCGGGATCGGGCTACTGATCATGGCGGCGCTGATCACGAGCGGAGTGGTGTTCGAGCGTCGTTACAAACGGCCGGGCACGCTCAGCAGCGGGCAGGCCGGATCGGTCGGGCAATGGCAACCCACCGGCGAACGCTTCATCGACGACGAAAGCGGCGAACCCGTCGAAGTCTGGTCCGACCCGTTGACGGGCGAGCGCCGCTACGAGCCGATCGGCCGCCTGCCGCATCAGCCGTGAAACGGCACCAGCCTTGAATTGCGCCGATCAGGCCCCATTTGATGGGCATTCCGGCGGCAACACCCCGCCGATGTGGACTTTCCCATGATCGATATTCGTCCGTTCGCCGGCCTCGGCCATGCCGATCACGGCTGGCTCGATGCACGCCACCATTTCAGCTTTGCCGATTACCGCGACCCTGCCCGCATGGGCTGGGGATCGATCCGCGTCTGGAACGACGACACCATCGGGCCGCGCAGCGGTTTTCCGCCGCATCCGCACCGCGACATGGAGATCGTGACGTTCGTGCGCAGCGGCGCGATCACACATCGCGACAGCCTTGGCAATGAAGGCCGGACCGGTGCGGGCGACGTCCAGGTGATGAGCGCCGGCACCGGCATCACCCATGCCGAATTCAATCTGGAACCCGATGCCACGACGCTGTTCCAGATCTGGATCATGCCCGATCGCAATGGCGAACAGCCAAGCTGGGGCCAGCGCGAGTTCCCAAGCGCAGACCGTGCCGGACGCTGGGTCACGCTGGCGGCGGGCGACGGGCAAGGCGAAGTCCTGCCGTTGCGTGCCGATGCGCGGGTCATGGCCGCGCGCATCGCCCATGGCGAAAAGCTGGCGCTGACCATCGATCCGGCGCGCCACATTTATCTGGTTTCACAAGTCGGCGCGATCCTCGTCAACGGGATACCGGCCGCTGCGCGCGATGGCGTTGCGATCACCGGCGAAGACCGGATCGAGATCCACGCGGTCGATGACGCCGAAATCGTCCTCGTGGATGCCCGCTGACGCCATTTGATGAAGTTCGCGGACGGATTGGACGCGATCCGTGGGTCGATCCGCAGCAAGATCACTTGGCAAGCGGCTGAAGTGCCAAGAAAAAGGGTTCGCAAAGCGAACTTTGCGAACCCAATTTCTGGAAGTGCCGACGCTTGAGGTTAACGAAGGTTCTTGCGACCCTATCGATGCCTAGACGCCATCAAACTACGGTTACCGGAATTGCCGACACCCGCAGTTTCAGCAAATTAGCTCAGTTAATGAGCCACTTCCAAATCGACCAACCACCATTCATATGAACCTCCATCAACAATGGAGGCTGATGATTAACACCGGGTTAAGCGGTTAACAATCCTTAAATGTTGCCAAATTGGTTAGTTGGTCACCTTGTGCCAAATCGAGATAATGCGACCTAAACTGTGCAAAAGTCTGCGGTCTGCCGAGAAAATAGCCCTGCCCGAAGTCGCAACCCATGGACCGCAGCATCTCGAACGTGTCATTGTCTTCGATCCCTTCGGCGACCACTGTTTGACCCAGCGCGTGGGCCAGTCCGATGGTGCTGGAAACGATCTGCCGGTTGCGCAAACTGGTGGTGATCGCCGAAACGAATCGCCGGTCGAGCTTGAGTTCATCGCTGGGCAATTCGGCCAGATACGACAGGCTCGCCTCGCCTGTGCCGAAGTCGTCGATCGACAACCGAAACCCCATGGTGCGCAGCAGCGCCAGGTTCTGTCGTGCCGCCGGGCGGTTGTGAACGCTGGACGTTTCAGTCACCTCGATCGTCAGCAGCCGGCAATCGATCCCCCGGCGTCGCACGATCTCGCTGATACTGCTGACCAGTGACGGCTTGTCGACCATCTGCGCGGACAGGTTGATGCTCATCTGGAACCGCAAGCCCAGCGAGTTCAGTTCCTCGGCGCTGGTAATGGCGTTTTCGAGCACCCAGTAGGTCAGCGTGTCGATCCGCCCGGCGCGCTCGGCCTGGAGGATGAAGGCATCCGGCTGGATGGGGCCGCGGGTCGGGTGGTTCCAGCGGATGAGCGCTTCCGCGCCGTAAATGCGGTTGTCGCGATAATCCCACTGCGGCTGATACGCCAGCCAGATGTCGCCGTTGCGCAGACCTTCGTCGATCCGGGCATGGAGCGACAGTTCCCATGGCGCTTCGGCGAGACGCTTCGCTTCGAAATGTTCGACCGAGCGCCCGTGCTTGAGCGCTTCGTTCGCGCTGGCCAACGCGCTGTTCACGCGGGTCATCGCATCGAGCCCTTCGTTGCGATCCAAGCCGAAGTGGACGTTGGTGTCGAACGTATGGTCGCCGACCTGGAGCGGGGCCGAAAACAGCGCACGCAGGCCTTCGAGATGATTGAGCTGGGTATCGAGCGGTCGCGCCTCGTCGCTCCAGGCGAAATGGCCGGCGTCGTCATGGAAAATCTGGGCGCAGCCCGATCCGACCGACAGCCGCCGTGCTATCTGTATCGCGCATTCGCCATGCAGCGGGGCCGGCAGCGTGGTCAGAAATTCCTCGTACCGGCCAACCGTCGCCACGACGATATCCCGCCCGGCATCGAGGCGCTGCTCCGTGAGCGCGCGCAAGTTGGGCAGGCCAGAGGCGCTGGTGTGCTGCAGGCGCCGTCGCCACCGTTGCCACAGCTTGGCTGCTCCGAAAAAGGCGCATTCGGCAAGTCCGGGACCGGTCAGCGTGATGATGCCCAGCACGTTGAATACGGCGGGCATCACCGTGACCGACAGGATGGCCAGGACGTACCAGCCGATTTTTACGCTGCGGCGGCGTGTCGACAAGGCAGAATGTGCCAATAGGGTGAATACAAGCAGTTCAAGTGACCACTTGAAATCGACCGAGAATGGCCGTCTTGCGCCCTGTGCACCGGCAATATCCAGCGCATAAGGCGCCAATCTGCCTTGCCCGAAATAACCAAGTTTCACCGCTTCGGGATTTACGTTGGAAATAAACACCGTGCGCCCGGTCAATAGTCCGGGCGCGAAGTTGCCATCGAGCATGTTGTCGATGCCGATTGTCCGCAGCGTTGTCGGATCGACGGCAAAATCGGGAGAATATTTCGATTTTCTGCGCGGCGTCGTTCCTGCCAGCGCCACCCCGGTTGTAGGATAGGTTTTGCCATCGACAGTCACCGTCCCCGGCGCGCCGGTAGCGTAGTAGAACAGGTTCGAATCCCAGGCAGCAACGGCGACATCCGCATCGCCGATGATCCGGCGGCTGGGAATATCGACCGATTTGCCGTCGAACTGGTCCGGGCGATCCGACCGGGCGAATATCGTGATGTCCCTGCCAAAATCCTTGATGACGCTCGCCAGCGCGCGGTCGCCCTGCGGATCGACCCCGGCCCGTATCCGGGTATCGAGTATCACGCGGCTGGGCACCTGCCGCTTTATGGCTTCGAGCAGCCTCGCCTGATCGGCGGTCGAGCGGAGCGAACCGTTGCCGCTGGTCGCAGAGCCATCGAATGTGACCACGACAATCGACTGCGGAGCCTCATCATGGGCTCCGAATTTGAACCGCGTATTCCAGTAGATGTGATCAAGCGGATCCATCAGCCCCGTGAGGCCGCAAAGCACCGCGAATAGCAACGCGAGATTCAAGGGCTTGCTGAGAAAGGTTCGCATGGTTCCGGCACACTCGTTCGAAACCGATTTAGTCCGATTTGGTTTAGATTACCTTACCTTGCTTAACGATCATCAACCAATCGGGCATCAACCAATCCGGCATCAACCAATCCGGCCCAGCGACTTGTCGAGCATGAGCAGCTGCCACAGCAGGCGGCTGTGATCGGCCCGGCCAGCGATATGCGCTTCGGCCAGCGGCCGGATCGCATCGGGGCGAAACCAGCCGGTGCGCGCCAGGGCCCCGCCTTCGCCGATGGACCGCGCCTGTTCGGCCAGCGCCCCGCGAAACCACGCCGCGATCGGCGTGACGAAGCCCATCTTCGGCCGGTACAGCACGTCTTCGGGCAAATAGCGGCGCATGACCTCTTTCATCAGCCACTTGCCGGTGGTGCCCCTGATCCGCATGGCTTCGGGCAGACTGGCACCGAACTCGACCAGACGGTGGTCCAGCAGCGGTTCCCTCGCCTCGAGGCTGACCGCCATGCTGGTGCGATCGACTTTGGTCAGGATGTCGCCGGGCAGGTAGAACTTCAGGTCGGCATATTGCGCGCGATCGAGCCCGCTGCGTGCAGGCGCGTTGCGCATCAGGTCGATGAACGGCTGCTCGGCCCGGTAATCTGAGCGCAGTCGCAGGAAATCGGGCGTGTATAACGCTTCGCGCAGTTCCGGCCGGGTCACCGACAGCGCGTGGGCATAGCCCTCCTCGCCCGAGCGGGCCATGCTGAGCAGGGTGGCCTTGGCGCGCAGCGGGCGCGGTGCCCAGTCGGCCTTGGGGTACAGTCGCCCGGCGGCACCGAACAGCGGCCCGCGCAACGCTTGCGGCAAAAAGCGGCGCGCCTGTTCCTCGCGCATCTGGAACGCCTGACGCCGATAGCCGCCGAAAATCTCGTCCGCGCCGTCACCCGAAAGCGCCACCGTCACATGTTCGCGCGCCAGTTCGCACACGCGCAGCATCGGCAGCGCGCTGGCATCGGCGAACGGCTCGTCGAAAATGTCGGCCAGCCGGTCGGCCAGCGAGAAATCGTCGGTCGAAACGGTGCGCGACCAGTGCTCGGTGTCGTAACGCTGGGCGATGGCGCTGGCGTAGCTGCTTTCGTCGTAGGCGGCGACATCGAAGCCGATGCTGCAGGTCTTGACCCGGTCGCGGCTGGCCTCGGCCATCAGCGCGACGACGCTGGAACTATCGACCCCGCCGGACAGGAACGCGCCCAGCGGCACGTCGGCCAGCATCCGCGAAGACACCGCTTCGCGCAGGCGGTGCAGCAAGTGGGCGCCAAGGTCTTCGACCGAACCTTTCTGGCGTTCGGCAAACGAGACATCCCACCATTGGACCGGTGGTGGCGGTGGTGCGTCGTGGCGCAGCAGGCGGTAATGGCCGGCGGGCAGCTTGTCCACGCCACTCAAAATCGCGCGATGGTCGGGCACGAAGCCCCAGGCGAGATAGTCCTCGACCGCCAGCGGATCGATGTCGCGGCGCAGCAGCGGGTGCGCCAGCAGCTGTTTCAGTTCCGAGCCGAACACCACGCCGCCGTCGGACAGCGTCGCCATGTGCAGCGGCTTCACCCCCAGCCGGTCGCGCGCCAAAAGCAGCGTCTTCTGGCGCAGATCGTACAGCGCAAACGCGAACATGCCGTGCAGGCGCGGCAGGCAATCCACACCCCAATGCTGCCACGCGGCAAGGATGACCTCGCCATCGCCGTCGGTATGGAACGTTGCGCCAAGGTCCTGCAATTCGCGCCGCAATTCGCGGAAATTGTAGATCTCGCCGTTGAACACCAGCATCGCCTGGCCATCGGACGACGCCATCGGTTGCGGCGATCCGGCAAGGTCGATGATCGCAAGGCGGCGGAACCCCAGTCCCACGCCTGGCGCGGTCCACACCCCCTGCCCATCGGGGCCGCGATGCACGATCGCGTCGCACATCCGCTCGATCCGCGCAGGATCGACCGGCTTGAGTCCGGCCGTATGAAAAATGCCTGCTATCCCGCACATGATCCGCGCCCTACCGGTTGCTGCCGAGCCGGTCCATCCATCGCGCGACGGGACCGGTGGACTGAAGAAATGCAGCGATGGCGGCCGCCGCCGGTGCGCCCGGTCGCTCTTCGGCCGAGACGATCAGCGTCGACGTCGGCCGGGCCTGCAGCAGCAGCCGGTCGCGCATCGTCGCCAGCTTCAGCTTGGCGTTGCTGCCGGTGAGCAGCGCTCCGCTGTGGTAGAACGTCACCGCGATCCGGCTGACTGGCCCCGGCGCCTGGATACGATCGCTTACCGCGCCCGGCACTGCCGGGCCGGGCGAGGTCCACGCCCAGCGCCCGCCCAGCGGCACCGCGCCCTGCCCGAAGCCGCCCGCCTCGCTGCCTTCGTCCTGCCGGGCGTAAAGCGCGTAAGACACGTCGACCAGTTGCCCTTGCGGCCCGCGATAGCGACCGAGCAGGCGGTGATCCGCCCCGCCGTGAAGCGGTTGCCACGGGTAGGCCGGGGCATAGTTCACCTGGCTCCACCCGGCCACATCAGCGAGAAATATCTGGCTGGGCAGCGGCGCCCTGAGGCGGTCCTCGCTGTCGCCCCAGGTGATCGCGGCAATGACGATCGCGACCAGGCCCGCCATCGCAGCAGGGCCGCCCAAACCGAATGACGTCAAACGGTCGAGAACCGGCGAGGCCGACAGGCGGGCCGCGTCGATCATCGGGTCATCGACCGCGCGATCGAAGAACCTCCAGCCGATCGCCATCACCACGGCCATCACGATCGCGAAGAATACCCAGCCGTAGAAGATGTGATCGAAGCCCGAGGCAAACGCGATCCCGCGATACTGGGCGATGAAGATCGTACCCCAGGCGCGAACCCCATTGGCCAGGATCGGCACCAGGAAGCACAGCGCCATGAACCCGATCCGGCGCGGCCACGTGCGAAAACAGACGTTGGCGACCAGCGCCCCATAGGCGATCATCGCGATCAGGAATTTCACGCCCGAGCAGGCTTCCGCCACTTCGAAATAACCGGCGGGGGTGGTGATGAACACGCCATCGATGCTGGCCTTGACGTGCGACCAGCCGAGCAGGTTCATCGTCAGCCGCGCGGTGACGGTCTGCAGTCCGGGGATCAGTTCGTCGCCTGCCGGAACTAGAAACAACATGTAGAACAGCGGGAACAGCAGCCCGGCGGATACCCGCACGCCCAGCAACGTCAGCACAACGCCCTGCAACATCGCCACCACCGCCAGCTGGCGTGCCAGCGACAGCCCGGCAAAGTCGCCCAGCACCCACAGGAAAGCGGCTCCCGCGAACCAGACCAGCCCGGGCCACCAGATCGCAGGAGCCAGTTGCGCCAGTTGCCGCCAGCGCTGGACGACCAGCCAACCGATGATCGGCGGGATCAGCAGGACGTGGTTGTAGGTCGAACTGTTCCACCACTGGTCCACCATGTCGCGCCAATCGCTGGCGAAGGCGATCAGGAGTCCAAGCCACGTTATACCGACCAGCATCAGCGGCTTGTGCCAAGCCTGCGGGATGGCCGACCGCCAGCCCGAGCCGCGATCGTCGGTCAAGGCCAATGTGTCAGGCCGCATCGCGCCGCGCCCTGCGGTCCTGACCGACGAGATCGGACAAGGGCTCAAGCACGCTGGCCCAGCTGCGATGGGCGATGACAAAGCGACGCCCGGCAACACCCATCGCCGACGCCCGCTCGACATGGCCGAGCAGATCGATAGCACGCTCAGCCAGCGGCGCTGCCCCGTCGGCAATCGCGAGTTCGACCCCGTCGACCGCGCCGATCCCCGTCGCCGCCGCGCTGGTCACCAGCACCGGGCGCGCCATCGCCATCGCTTCGAGCACCTTGTTCTGGACGCCGCGCGCGATCTCGAGCGGGGCGACCACCAGATCCGCCGCCGCGAGCCAGGGCCGGACATCGGGGACCGCGCCGGCCACGCTGGTTCCGTTGACGCCTTCGAGCGCACGGACCGAGGCTGCGGGCGAGCGGCCCACGATGTGAAACCCCGCTTGCGGAAAAGCCGCGCGCACCAGCGGCATGACTTGCGTGGCAAAGCTTTCGACGGCGGCGATGTTGGGCGGATAGTCCATCTGCCCGGTGAACACGATCTGTGGCCCGCCCTTGAGCAGCTCGGGGGCCGCCGCGATTCCGGCAGGATCGAAATATCCCGCATCGATGCCGTTGCCGATCGCCAGCACGTCGCGCCGCAGCGGCGCCTCCAGCCGGCTTTCGAACAGCGCCACTTCCTCAGGGGTGACGAACAGGCTGGCATCGACCGAGCCCGCCACGCGTTCCTCGAACCGGCGCAGCAGCCGCGCCTCGCGTGCATAGAGCGCCTTGTAGGGCTGCATCGATCGGGCGGCATACGCATCGAATTTGGCCGAATCGACGTCGACGAAATCCATCACGATCCGTCCGCCGAAATGGCGCGGCAGGTACTGCGCCATCTGGCCCGAGAACACGAAGATCGTCGAGATCGGGCGCGTTGCCAGCACGTGATCGATGTAGCGCGCCAGTTTCGACGATGCGAACGCCGGGAGGCTAACCGGGCGATGGAGCGCCAGCGCCTGCAGGGCGGCGAGCGGCACCGGCCGGCTGCGCCGCACCAGGCAATGGCTGGCGGCGGTGTGCGCCAGTTCGGGTTCCTGCAGGCCATCGGCATCGTCGTCGGCGAAACAGGCCACGTGCACCGGCGCGAGCGCGGCCAGCCGTTTCAGGAAATGGTGCGAGCGGATCTTGTCGCCCCGGTCGGGCGGAAACGGGATGCGATGCCCGATGAACAGGATCTCGCTCATGCCAGGCCGTTGGCGATCAGCGGCCCGATCCGGTTGGCAAGGCTCAGCGGCAGGCGCTGCCACGCGGCGATCTTGGCGCGATAGCGCGGGCTCAGCGGGTTGACGTCGCGTGGCTCGGCCCCGCTGGCGGTCCAGCTGGCATAGGCGAGCGGCTGCGATTCGAACCCCCAGTTGCGCTTGAAGTGGAAGGCGCCGCTGCCCGTCTTGGAACGACCGAAATCGAAGCGATCGCAGCCGCGCCCGCGCGCGTGGTTCATCAGCGCGTAGTACATCACGTCGTTGGCGCGCAGGTGGCGGGCGGCGTACGTGCCCCCGCCCCAGTACGGCATCACCGCCCCGCGATGGTACAGGCTCAGCACGCTGGCGACGGGTTCGCCGGCGGATAGCACCGTCAGGATATCGGCATCGTCGCCGAAACCATCGAGCACCGCGTCGAACAGCGCGCGCGGGAACACCGGCGTGCCCAAATTGCGCACCGATTCGGCATAGACCGCGTGGTGCATCGCGCGGTCGTCTGCTGATTGCCCGATCCGGACCTCAAGCCCGTTGCCCAGCCCGCGCCGCACTTCGGCGCGCTGCTTGCGCGGGATGGCAAGCAACTGCGCGTCATCGTCCGCCGCGAGCGGGGATACGAACCCGGCGTGGCTCTCGCGCTTGACGTGCCAGCCTTCACGTTCGGGCAGGACGCCGCCGCGCAGTTCCACCGTCGGGCAGCACAGCCGCACCGCCAGTTCGCGCGCAGCATCGATCAGCATGTCGGCCGCAGCACGATCATCCGACAGGACGCCGCCATCGACGGCGAACCCGCTCGATACCAGCGCACGTCCGAACAGGGATGAGTGAACCGCATGCATCGGCAGCAGGCCAACGATCCGCGCGCCCTTTTCCGCCACCAGCACATGCGTGCGGTGGCCGGTCGCGGTCTCGACCGCGTCGAGCCATTCGAACCGATGGAACGGCGTGGCCCGATCTGCATCGGCCAGAAAGCGGACGATCGCGCCCCGATCGCCCGGATCGACGAGACGCACGGTCGTGCGCATATCGACGAACGGCGCGTTCATGTGACGGACGCCGCTTCGCGCAGCGCGATCTCGTCCATCCGGCCCCAGCGGAAGTCGCCGATAAGCTGGCGCAACTTGCCGGCCATGCCAGACAGGTTGGTGTAGTGCCGCAGCCGCGACCGCAGCGGCGCGTGCGCCACGCGCGGCTGATCGGGATCGATCTCCCACGGGTGGAAGTAGAACACGGCCGGGCGTTCGTCGCGGCTGTTGACCTGGTGGATGGCCCAGCGCGACAGCGCATAGGGCAGCACGCGGAAGAATCCACCGCCGCCCGCCGCGAGCCGACGACCGGCAAACTCTGCGGTCGTCACCGGAATTTCGATCAGGTCGGCACCCGCAACCGGGCGGAACGCGAACCGCGGCGCTTCCCGCCAGCCGTAATGGTCATGGACGATCGGGGCGACGCTCGACGAATAAAGATAGCCCTGCTCGGCCAGCACTTCGTGGGCCCATGGCGTGCGCGCGTCGATCGAAAAGCTCGGCGCGCGATAGCCGCGCACGCTGGCACCGGTGATGTCCTCGAGCACGGCGCGGGTCCGCTGCAAGTCCTCACCGAAGGCCTTGGCCCCGAGCGTGAACACGCGGGCGTGGTCCCAGCCGTGGCTGGCGATTTCGTGGCCTTGCGCGGCAATGCGCCGCATCATCGCGGGATACCGCTGCGCCACCCAGCCCAGCGTGAAGAACGTGCCGACCACGTCGGCGTCATCGAACATCGCCAGGATGGCATCGCAATTGCGCTCGACGCGCGAATCGCATGCCTCCCAGTCCCCGCGATCGATGACGTTCTCGAACGCGCCGACCTGGAACCAGTCCTCGACGTCGACCGAAAGGCCATTCAGCGTTTTCTCGGCAGAGCCGGGCATGGAACGTAACCTCGGGTCGGAAGGAAGGCGGCAGACGTCGTCAGGCAGCGGCGCGATGCGGATCTTCGCCTTCGATCCATTCGATCAGCATCGTCAGCGTGTGGCGGATGGTCTGTTCCTGTTCGCGCGACTGCGCCTCGAGCGCGGTGATGCGGCGAGCCGCTTCGGCCAGCGCATCGATGATCTCGTCGTCGGACGGGCGGCCTTCACCGGCAGGCGACGGGGCCGCCGACGGGGCCGGCCGCATCTCGGCCAGTTCGATCACTGCCTGTTGCAGTTCGGCGATCTGCTCGTCGCGGCTGGCCAGAACGGCTTCGATCTTGGCAAAGTCGATCTGCTCGGCAGCAGCCGGGGGGGCGGGTAGCGGGGTCGGAGCCAGTTCGTCCTGACCGAAGGCATCGGCGGACACCGGCGCCACGGGTCGGGCCAGCGCGGCCGCCTGCACCGGCGCGGGCAGCGCACCATCACGGCCCAGATCGGCCATCACCGCCTTGAACATGGTGACATCGATCTGCTTGCGCTGCTCGACCGCGCCCATCAGCAGCAGGCGGTTGACGATCTGGTTGACCCGGCGCGGGATCGCACCACTGGCCTTGTCCAGCTCGGCATAGACACGCGGTTCGAATTCGGGGTTGTGACCGTCCCAGCCCACGCGGGCGAGGCGATGTTCGATGTAGGGCCCGATCTCGGCGGCATCCATCGCTTCGAGATGGTGCGTCGCGATCACGCGCTGGCGCAACTGCTCCAGATCCGGCGAATTCTGCAGCGTCTCGCGGAATTCGGGCTGGCCGAGCAGCAGGATCTGCAACAGCGGATGCGCGCCGAGCTGGAAGTTGGACAGCATCCGCAGTTCTTCGAGCGCCGCGATCGACAGGTTCTGCGATTCATCGACGACCAGCAGCGTGCGGCGTCCGGCGCGCGCCTCGTCCTGGAGGAAGCGTTCGATCGCACCCAGCGCCGAAGCCTTGTCGTTGGCGGCCACATCGATGCCGAACGCGTGCGCGGCGACATGCACGATCTCGCCGGCATCCAGCTTGCTGGTGACGATCTGCGCTGCCGTCAGCCGGTCGCGGTCGATCGTGGCCATCAGGTGCGCGGCCAGCGTGCTCTTGCCCGCGCCGACTTCCCCGGTGATGACGATGAAGCCCTCACCTTGCGCCAGACCATAGCCGAGGTACGACAGCGCCTTGCGGTGCGTCGCGGTCTCGAAATAGAAATCCGGATCGGGGGTCAGCTGGAACGGGCGTCCGCTCAGGCCATAGAATTCATCGTACATCGCAGCCACTCCACAGGGCTCAGAAGAACATCAGGCTCAGAAGTTGTACCGCAGGCCGACCTGGCCTTCGGCGATCCATTCGTCCGGCGTCAACTTGCGGTTGATCCCGTCGATCCCGACCCCGGCTGACGCGACCAACCGGTCGGTCAGGTTGCGGAAGTACGAGGCGTTGGCACCGATCGCGGTAGCATCGCCTGAAGACGAAAGCCCGCTCTGGTACCAGTTGGCATAGACGGCTGCGGCAAAGCGCGAACTGCGATCGATCGATCCGCCCAGCGAGGCATCGACGTAGTAGGTCTGGTCGGTCACGCCGTTGGCCACCGCCAGCACCGTGCCGGGCGCCGCGATGTACTTGCGGTTGTCATACCCCGCGCCGATCCCTGCCTGCCACCGTCCGATGGTGTGGACGTAGCTGGCGCTGACCCCGCGCGAGCGGAACACCGAGGACGAGACCGAGGCCAGCGCGTTGTTGACGCAACCCCCGCCGCTCGCGCCGGTGACGCAACCGCTGATGTCGCCATTGAACGGGTTGCGCGATACCTGGAAGTCGGTCGGCAGGTCGCGCAGCGCGCGGCCCACCTGGCTGCCGAAGCCCGAGATGCTGTCATAGACCGAGACGTTGAGCGCGCTGCGTTCATTGGGCGCGTAGGAGAACGAGCCGTAATAGCTGGTCGAACCGTAACGGCGGCCGACGTAAGCCGCCAGTTCGGTGCGGCGGCTCGGACGCCAGATTACCCCGGCATCCCAGATCAGTCCCTTGACGTCGTAGGCGATGCGGCGCGGCGTAGACTTGTCGGTCACGAACCGGCCGTCGGCGCCCAGCACCGGCGCGCCGGTGGCATCGCGCAGCGCATCGCGCGACGAGACCTTGACCTTCTCGTAACCGACGCCGGCCACGAGCGCGAGATCGGAGGTGACCGGCAGGGTTGCCTCGCCCGAAGCGTGGAAGTCTTCCGCGCGCTGGTCGAGGTTGGAGATGTCTTCGCGGTTGTAGCCGACCGATGCCGCCAGCCCGACCGGCAGCACGGTGCCGGGCCGGGTCGTGGCCGAAAGCTGCGCGGCGTGCGCGATCGAGTGATCGAACACGTCGACCGCCGGTTGACCGGGCGCCAGCCGCACCGAATGCGGAGCTTCGACTTTGGTGTAGCCGGCCATGTATGAACCGTTGATGCCGACATCGCCGACATGCGTCGACAGCGCCGGCCCGGCATAGACCGAGTAGATCTGGCTCACCGCATCGCCGGTGGCGAGCGGGTTGAGGCTGGTCGCGCCGCTGGCTTCGACGCGTGTGCGCGTGGCCAGGCCGCCGGCCTCGATCGACAGCGTGTGCGGCACCAGGTCGTGCTTGACGCGGGCGATGCCCGAGACGGTATCGCCGCTCAGCACGTTGCCGCTTTCGCGGATGCGGCGCTCATAGCGCAGCGAGACCGAGCCTTGCGTGTACTGCCCGTTGATCGCCGCATCGATCCCGGCCGCAACCGTGCTGTAGGTCAGCACTTCGTGGCCCGGTGACAGTTCGGCGGCGACGTTCTGGGTGACTTCGAGATAAGGCACGATGGTCGTGCGGCCACCCGACGTGCCCACGCGCCGGCCATGACCGTGCGTGGACGCGGGCGCGCGGGCGTCCTGCGATGCGCCATCGGAACCGCCATCAACGTCCTGATAGTCCATCTGCTGGGCCAGCGCGGGCATCGCGACGAACGCGAGCAAGCTGACCCCGGCAAGTGCGCCGCGGCGCGCGAATGTGCGAATGATGCTCATTCCTTGTATCCATAATACGAGCCGAAGCGCCGCCCGGTCGGCGAAAACTTCGTGCAGTTGAGCAGGAGCTTGATGTCCTCACATCCGGAAAGCAGGTTCAAGGCATCACGCAGCGCCGCCTCTCCGGTGCGGTCTGCGCGTACGATCATCACCGCCTGGCCGACGTGCATCGCCAGTTCCGATGCCGGCGACGCGGCCAGGGCCGGCGGGGAATCGAAGATCACGATGCGGCTGGGCGCATGCTGGGTCAGCCGGTCGAGCACGCTGGCAGTGCGCGATGATGCCACGAATTCGGTATCCGATCCGGTCGAGTTGCCCGCAGGCAGTACGAACAGTCCGGGAATGTCGGTGCCCAGGATGCAATCCTCCACCGGCAGCGACGGATCGGCCAGCGCATCCATCAGGCCGGGGCCGCCAGGCAGGCCCAGCGCGGACAGCACGCTCGGCTTGGCGAAGTCGGCATCGACCAGCAGGACCTCGTTGTCCTTTTCCGCCGCGATCGACAGCGCGAGGTTGACCGCGCAGAACGTCTTGCCCTCACCCGGCAGCGCCGAGCAGACGAGGATGCGCTCGCCGTGCGGGGCGCCGATGCCCTGGCGCGATTCGGATGCCGTCAGCAGCAGCTGCCGCTTCACGATGCGGAATTCCTCGAGCAGTCCGGTGACCGGGCCATCGGGCTCGATCAGGCATTGCTCGCGCAAGTGGCGGCGATCGATGTGGTGGTAGTGGCCGGCGAACTGCTTGACCGGAGCCGTCGGAACCGCCTGGACTGGCGGCGCGACCGGCGCGGCGACCGGTGCAATCGCGGCAGGCGGCGGCTGCGCCGGGGCTGCGGAGGGCGCTGATACAGGCGCTGCGACGGGCGCAACTTCAGGGGCCGCGCGCGGCTTGACCGGCGCATCGGGCAGCGCCGGGCGGCGCAGCGTGTTCCAGTCGAACGCGCCCGAAGCGCGCTCGATCAGCGACGGGCCGGACGGCGGCACCGGGATCTTGCTCTGGTCGGTCATTTGCCCCGCCCCCTCACGCGACCATGCCGCGTTTCATGAATTCAACCGCCAGCAGCAGCACGAACACCGCGACCAAGCCCGCCATCGCGCCGGCAAACCACTTGAGCTGGCGCAGGCGCTGGGCGCGCACGGCGCGGGTCAGCGACTGCGAGATCGAGCCGAGCACCGGCAATCCGGTGGCGCGTTCCAGCGTGCCGGTGGTGGCGAACGTCGAGCGCATCTGGCCCATCGCGAAGGCCGCACCGCCGCCCGCGCCCAGGCCGATGATCAGCACCAGCGTCAGCAGGACCGGGCGATCGGGCGCAATCGGCGCGCGCGGGGTGCTCGGCGGATCGATCACCTCGAACTTCACGCCATCGCGCTCGTTCTCGACCTGGCCACGCAGGCGAAGCGCCTCGCGGTCGCGCAGCATCTTGTCGTAGCCTTCCTTAAGCACGTCGTAGTCGCGGTTGATCCGCGCGGCTTCGGCGGCCAGACCGGGCTGGCTGTATTGCTTGCCGTCCAGATCGGCGATTTCGCCCTGCAGCGAGGCCTTGCGCGACTGCAGCGAGACGACGCTGGCGGCGCGATCCGCCTTGATCGATTCGAGCGAGCTGTAAGCCGGATTGGGCGTGCCGGAGACCGTGTGCGGGCCTTCCGCCGCTACCTGCCGCGTCAGGGCAGCGATCTGGTTCTTCAGCGCGATGACGTCCGGGTGATCGTCGGTCAGGCCGCGTGCGCGCGCCGTCGAAAGATCGGATTGTATCTGCGCCAGCGCCCCGCGCGCGCCGCCGGCCGCACCGGCCACCGCGATGGTCTGCGGTGTGCCCGACAGCTGCCCGCCGATCGAGGCCAGCGCGCTTTGGGCCGCCAGCAGGTCTGAGTCGACGCTGCGCAGTTCCGAGCGCGCCGATTCGAGCCGGCTCGACAGCGAGCCCGTGCCCGGCATCATGTCGGCATTCTTGGCCTCGAATGCCTGGCGCTTCTGCTCGGCGGCTTCGAGGTCCTTTTGCCGGTCGGCCAGCTGCTGGTCCATGAAGGTCAGCGTGTTGGTCATCTCGCCGCGTCCGCCCGCGAGGTTTTCCTCGCGGAAGATGTCGATCATCTTCTGCACGATATCCTGCGCCAGCTTGGCGTTCTGGAGGTCGGACAAGCCGCCACCGCTCGACTGCGCGCTGATCTCGAACAAGTTGTCCTGCTGGCTGACGACCTTGATCGCCTTGCCCACGTCGATGACCATCGCTTCCATCTGCTTGTCGGTGGTCACCTGATCGCCCAGCCGCGTACCGCGCACGACCTTTTCGAGATTGACCGAACTGGTCAGCGTCTGCCGCACGCGATCGATGTCGCGACGGCGGTCGCCCGCGCCGATGCCGATCTGCTCGGCCAGCACATCGTCGAGCTGGACGAAGATCCGCGCCTTGGATTCATAGCTGTTGGGCACCATCGCCACGGCCAGCCAGCCCAGCATGCACACCAGCCACGCCACCGCGATGGCCAGCCAGCGCCGCTGCCAGATGCCGTGCAATGCGATCCGCACTTCTTCGTAAATGGTGCTCATCGCGCCCGCCGTGCTCCCGTTCGTGCCAGTTGCCGTGTCACTCAGAACGAGCTTTCGGGGATGATGATGACGTCGCCGGGCATCAGCATGACGTTGGCCTTGCTCTCACCCTTGCGCAGCAGGTCGGACAGACGCAGCGCGAATTCCTTCTGCTTGCCCGCCTGCTTGTCGAAGCGGATCAGCCGCGCCTTGTTACCGGCCGCGAATTCGGACAGCCCGCCCACCGCGATCATCGCGTCGAGCAGCGTCATGTTGGCGCGGTAGGGGATCGAGGCCGGCTTGGCGGTGGCACCGACGATGCGCACCTGCTGGCTGAACGTGCCCGCGAACTTGTTGACGATGACCGAAACGATCGGCTCCTGGATGTACTGTGACAGCTGGAGCTTGATGTCTTCCGACAGCATCGACGGGGTCTTGCCCACCGCCGGCATGTCGGTGATCAGCGGCGTGGTGATGCGTCCGTCGGGGCGCACCTGCACGTTGGCGCCCAGTTCTGGATTGCGCCACACGAACACGGTCAGTTCGTCGAGCGGCCCGATCACGTAATCCTCGCCCGGACCTTCCTGCAGCGCCACAAACGATGCGGGCGGCAGTTCCGGCCCGCCGCCGGCCCCGGCGCACCCGGTCAGCGCCAGGCTGGCCATGGCGGTCCCGGCCAGGGTGCGGGCAAAACGCGAATTAACGGGCATCGGCTGGTCCTTCTTGCCTGCAAGGCTGGTTCCGGCCCCCTGCAGATGGGTCGGACACGCCTCACATTTCGCCGACCGCTATCGCCAAAAAGGGTGAAGATACCGTTAGCCTTGTCCCGCAATCGGACAGTGGGAAGCGCCGATTGCGGCCCGTCCCGCAGTGGGACAGGCTCCGGGCAAGGGATGAATCAGGCCAGGATTTCGGCCGCCGGCCCCTGCCCCAGGAACATCGCCGGGCTGGCCGTGGCGCCATAGGCACCGGCGCAGAAGATCGCCACGAGGTCTCCCACGTCGGCGCGCGGGAAGCCGCC
Source organism: Novosphingobium lentum NBRC 107847 (assembly GCF_001590965.1). Lineage (GTDB taxonomy): Bacteria > Pseudomonadota > Alphaproteobacteria > Sphingomonadales > Sphingomonadaceae > Novosphingobium > Novosphingobium lentum. The sequence goes on along the minus strand of NZ_BCTW01000022.1, from coordinate 56,632 downwards.
CTTGTCGGCCAGCCGGTCGAGCGGGGTGCACAGGCAGCCGACGATGCTGGCCTCTTCAGTCACGTCCGCGCCGAATCGCGAGGCAATGGCGCTGGGATAGTTGCGGCGGATGACCGTGCCGAAGTTGCCGCTCGCCGCCAGCTGGTGATGCAACCCGCCGTCGGTGACGAGGAACACCTCGCCGTGGCTTTCCTTGCGATCGACGATCCGCGTCAGGTACACGCCAGCCTCACCGACCAGATACCGGCCCAGTTCGATGCAGAACCGCGTGTCCGCCAGCACCGGTGGCAGCGCGGCGAACCGCTCCGTCAGCGCCGCGCCGACCGCGTTCAGGTCCAGCGCCACGTCGCCGGGGAAATAGGGAATGCCGAACCCGCCGCCCAGGTTGCAGCGCGGGAGTGCCACGCCGCTTTCGTCGGCCAGTTCTGCGGCCAATTGCAGCGTCTGCGCCTGCGTTTCGGAAATGGCCGCCGCATCGAGCGCCTGGCTGCCAGCGAAAATGTGAAACCCGCGCCACTCCGCGCCCGCTGCCACGATCCGCCGAACCAGCGCGGGCACGCGCCCGGCATCGACGCCGAACGGCTTGGCTCCGCCGCCCATCTTCATGCCCGAGCCCTTGAGATCGAAATCGGGATTGACCCGCACCGCCAGCCGGGGCGTGATCCCCTGTCGCTCGGCAATCGCCAGCGCGCGGTTTGCCTCGCCTTCGGATTCGAGGTTGAGCGTCACGCCGCGCTCGAGGGCGGCGGTCAGTTCATCGTCGCGCTTGCCCGGCCCGGCGAAGCTGACCCGTTTCGGATCGATCCCGGCGGCCTCGACCAGCGCCAGTTCGCCGCCCGACGCGATGTCGAACCCATCGACCAGCGGCGCCATGTGGCGCAGCAGCGGATCGAACGGATTGGCCTTGACCGCATAGTGGATCGCCAGCCGATCGGGCATCGCGGCACGCAGTTGCGCAATGCGGGCATCGATCATCGCGGCGGAATAGACGAACAGCGGCGTCCGCCCCGCTTGCGCGACCAGCTCGCGCGCCTTGCGCCCGGCAATGGCCAGTTCGCCGTCGATCGGGGAAAATCCCGGTGGAATGGGGCCAAGCGGCTTCATGCAACAGTGTCCTTGGCAAGTTCTGCGGCGAGCGCGACGCGATCGAGCTTGCCGTTCGGCCCGACCGGCATCGCATCGCGCCAGTGAACCGCGCGCGGCACCATGAAGTTGGGCAGCGATCGTGCCAGCTCCGGCAGCAGCACGTCACGATCAGCTCCGGGCATGGCGCGGACCACGAGGTGGATCGCTGCGCCTAGCAGCGGATCAGGCAGGCCGATCGCGACCGCCTCGGCGACGAGACCGGTCGCGACTGCCGCATCCTCGACCTCCTGCGGGCTGACGCGGGTACCCGAGGTCTTGATCATCGCATCGCGCCGACCGACGAAGTGGAGCAGGCCCTCGGCATCGCGGCGCACCCGGTCGCCCGACCACACCGCGCTGCCGCCCATGTCCGAGAACGAGGGCGCAGGCTTGAACCGTTCGGCGGCGCGCGCTGCGTCCTGCCAATAGCCTTGCGCCACCAGCGGCCCGGCATGGACCAGCTCGCCTTCCTCGTCCGGCCCGGCCAGCGCCCCATCGTCAGCCACCACCATGACCTCGGCAAACGGGATCGCGCCGCCGATCGAAGTCGGGTGGGCATCGACCAGCGCCGGGTCGAGATAGGTCGAGCGAAACGCCTCGGTCAGCCCGTACATCGGATAGAGATCGGCCAGCGGAAAGGTCTCCCGCAACCGCCGGACCAGCGACACGGTCAGCGCGCCGCCGCTGTTGGTCAGCCGCTGCAGGCGTTGCGCCGCATCGTCGGGCCAGGCCTGCTCGACCAGCTGCAACCACAGCGGCGGCACGGCGGCCAGCGTGGTGATGCCGTGGCGACCGACCGCCTTCACCACATCGCGCGGCGTCAGGTAATCGAGCGGGGCGACGCCAGCCCCGGCGTACCAACTCGAAAGCAGCTGGTTCTGCCCGTAATCGAACGCCAGCGGCAGCACCGCCAGCACCCGGTCGTCCGGCGCAAGCTTGAGGTAATGCGCCACGCTGACGGCGCCGAGCCACAAGTTGGCATGGCTGAGCATCACGCCCTTGGGCTTGCCGGTCGATCCGCTGGTGTAGAGGATCGCGGCCAGATCGTGCGCCCCGCCGCTGCCCGGCTCGCGAACATCGCCAAGTGCTTCGGCATCGCGCCACGCCTGCGCTTCGTCGACCGGCCCCGCTGACGCGGCGTCGCCCGGCTCCAGCGTGGCCAGCCGCGCGGCATTGGCCATCAGCAGTGCGGCACCGCTGTCGGCGAGGATATGCGCGACTTGCGCCCGCTTGAGCAGCGGATTGACCGGCACATGCACCAGCCCGGCACGCACCGCCGCCAGCGGCATCAGGCAGGCCAGTTCGGACTTGGGCAGCCACGTCGCCACGCGCGCACCGCGTTCGAACCCTTGCGCGGCGAGCCAGCCCGCCAGCAGGCCTACACGTGCATTTAACTCCTCGAAGCTAAGCGTGCGGTCGCGCAGTATCAGCGCCGGGGCCCGTGGGGCACCGCGCAGGGCCAGATGGTCGAGCGGATAGGGCGTCGGATCGGGATCGGCAGGCACGCGGTTCTCGGAGTTGGAAACTGAAGGCAGGGTTTGTTGGAACGCGTCGTCTATCATGCCGATATTAACGAAGCGCAAGGCGATGCCGCGCGCCATCCGCTGGCATCGGCCGGACCGTTCGACCGGATCGACTGGTTCGCGCTGCTGGCGCAGGAGTGCCTTACGCCTCACGCCCCGCTGATCGCACAGGCGCAGGATGCGGCTGGGAGCGTCGCGCTGCCGTTGCGCACCGACGGAACGCGGGCCCTAGCCGGGCTGGCCAACTGGTACAGCTTCTGGCTGCGCCCGCTCGCCAGCGATGCCGCCGCCGCCGGGCGCCTGCTGCCGGCCCTCGTTCGCGACCTTGCGCGGCGGGCGGATCGCCTGACGGTCTCGCATCTGCCCGAATCCGATGCAGCACTGCTCGACCAGGCACTGCGGGCCGGTGGCTGGACGACATTTTGCACAGCCTGCGACGTCAACCATTTCCTGCCCGTGGCAGGTCGCAGTTTCGCAGAATACTGGGCGGCGCGGCCGGGGCAACTGCGCGAAACGGTGCGGCGCAAGGGGCGCAAGGGCGTGGTCGAGTTGCGCATTGCGACCGCGTTCGATCCCGCCGACTGGGCGGCATACGAAGCGATATACGGCCTCAGCTGGAAGCCCGAGGAAGGCAACCCCGCGTTACTGCGCCGTTTTGCCGAAGCCGAAGGCGCGGCGGGGCGGCTGCGCATGGGCATCGCCACGATCGACGGCCAGCCGGTCGCCGCGCAATTCTGGACGGTCGAGGCGGGCACCGCCTTCATCCACAAGCTGGCGCACGATGAATCGGTGAAGAAGCATTCGCCCGGCACGTTGCTCAGCGCCGCGTTGTTCGAGCATGTCATCGACCGCGACGGTGTGGCCGAGGTCGATTTCGGCACCGGCGACGATCCGTACAAGCGCGACTGGATGGAGGCGGTGCGACCGCGCCTGCGGATCGAGGCGTTCCGCCCGCTCGCCGTGCGGCAGTGGCCGCGCCTCGCCCGTCGGCTGGCGCGTTCGCTGCGCAACCGATAGCTCTGACGGGGGCTTGTTTCGGCCCGGCCCGCTGGCTAATGGCCGGAAATTGAGGGAAATACGGAGGGCAGCAGCCGGTGACGGGTGTGAATGACAGCGACGCCGACACGATCCTGCGTGGCATCCTGCGCGACGTGCTGGGGCTCGACCAGCAACGGACCGATGCGCTGACCGCCGACAGCGGGCTGTTCGGGTCGTTGCCCGAACTCGATTCGATGGCCGTGGCGGGGCTGCTCACCGAAATGGAAGATCGCCTCGACATCGTCATAGACGACGATGAAGTCGACGGCGAACTGCTTGAAAATTACGGCAATCTCCTCGACTTTGCCCGATCCAAACGCGCCGCCGCCCAAGGGGCGTGATCGCCGACTGGCCCTGCCCTGCCGCCGGCGGGATACGCCACGAGCGGGCGCTGGTGTTCGACCGGAACCGCACGGCGCGGCTGCTGGTGGTCCCGCCGCTGTTCGAGGAAGCCAACCGCACGCGGCGGCTGCTGATGGGGGCGATGCGGCAGCTCGATGATGCCGGGATCGACAGCCTGCTGCCCGATTTGCCGGGCTGCCTCGAAAGCACCGCGCCGTTCGGCGAACAAGACCTCGACACATGGCGCGCCGCGATGGCGACGGCGGCCGCGCATTTCGGCGCGACGCATGTGTTTTCGCTGCGCGGCGGCGCGCTGGTTGCGCCGACGCACCTGCCCCGCTGGCTGCTCGAGCCGGTCGCCGGGGCGGCGTTGTTGCGCCAGTTGCTGCGCGCTCGCTCGATCGCCGCCAAGGAGGCGGGGCGTGTTGAAAACGGCGCGGCGCTGCTGGAGATCGGGCGCGCCGAAGGCCTCGAACTGGCCGGATACCGCTGTGGTGCGGGGCTGATCCGCCACCTCGAAGCGGCAACGGTGAGCGAGAACAGCGGCACCGCCATCATCCGCCAGGCCGAACTTGGCGGCGGCGCACTGTGGCTGCGCAGCGAACCGGCCGACGATCCGGCCCAGTCGGCGGCGCTGGCGGCGCTGCTGGCAGCAGGCATCGCCGGATGAGCCGGCGGCATTTCACGTTCGACTGCGAGGGTGTCGCGCTGGCGGCCACGGTCGACCCGGCGGCGGGCCTGATGGCAAGCCGCTCCACCGGCCTGCTGCTGGTGTCGGGCGGCAACGAGGTGCGATCGGGCAGTTGGGCGGGACAGGCGCAGCTGGCCGCGCGCCTTGCCGCCGCCGGGTTCCCGGTGCTGCGCTTCGACCGGCGGGGCGTGGGCGACAGCGACGGCGAAAACCGGGGCTTTCGGGACGAACAGGCCGATATTGCCGCCGCGCTCGCCGCATTCCGGACCGAAGCGCCGGGGCTCGACCGCATCGTGGCGTTCGGCAACTGCGACGCCGCCAGCGCACTGGCGCTCGGCGCGCCGACACTGGCGCTGGACGCGCTCGTGCTGGCCAACCCGTGGACGATCGAGGCCACCGACGAACCGGCCGAGGGCGACGCGCCCGCACTTTCGGCCGCAGCGGTGCGCCAGCGGTATCTTGCCAAGCTGACCAATCCGCGCGAAATCTGGCGGCTGCTGAGCGGCGGGGTCAACCTCGCCAAGCTGGCAAGGGGCCTGCGCGCCGCCGCCACGCCCGCCGCGCCATCCTCGCTGGCGGGGGACATGCAGGCCGGGCTGGCAGGCTTTTCCGGCCCCGTCACGATCCTGCTGGCAGAGGGCGACCGCACCGCGCAGGCGTTCATCGGGGCGTGGCCGAAGGGCGATCAGCGGGTCCGGCGAATCGCCAGCGCATCGCACAGCTTCTCCGACGATGCGGCGCGCGACTGGTTGTTCGATCGCCTGCTGGAGGCGCTTCGTTCAGCTTGAGCGCGGTTTTGCTGCTGAAGTTGACGAAGTTTACACATCCAACATCGCCAGGACGGCGGAGCCGCGGCATTTGCCAAGTGATGGCAGATAGCCCACCTAAAACATTGCAGATGCTAGATGAAATTTGGCGCATCGGCAGGCCATACCGCAGACCGATGGCTGTAGGACAGCGATAATGCCTGGCGGGATCACCCGGACCCGCTCATCCTGAGCCCATCGACCGGCTCTGGATAAACTTCGGCTCGGTGGGCCGAAGTTGAGCGATGTGCGTCACGTTCACCCAACGCGCGACGTGTCTCGACTTCGCTCGACATGAACGGGGTCGGGGTGGGTCAGTGCGATGTCGTCACTCTCCAGACCGGCCCCGCTATTCCGCAGCCTGGCGATGCGCCGCGAACTCGCGTTCGGCCAGAAAGCGTTCGGCGTCCAGCGCGGCCATGCAGCCGGTGCCTGCCGCCGTCACCGCCTGGCGATAGATCTGATCCATCACGTCGCCGCAGGCGAACACGCCGGGGATCGCGGTCTTGGGCGTGCCCGGCTCGACCAGGATATAGCCGCTATCGTCGAGATCGAGCTTGCCCTTGAACAGCTCGGTCGCGGGCGCATGGCCGATCGCCACGAACGCGCCGTCGGTGGTGACGTGGCTTTTCTCGCCGGTGACGGTGTCGAGCAGGTCGAGCCCGGTGAGCCCTGCCCCGCCGAGATCGCCGACGAAGCGGTCGACCGCCTTGTTCCACAGCACTTTCACGCCGGGGTGCGCAAACAGCCGGTCCTGCAGGATCTTTTCCGCGCGCAGCGAATCGCGGCGGTGGATCAGCGTCACGTCGGGGCTGTGGTTGGTGAGGTACAGCGCTTCCTCGACCGCAGTGTTGCCGCCGCCGATCACCACGACTTTCTTGCCGCGATAGAAAAACCCGTCGCAGGTGGCGCACGCCGAAACGCCCTTGCCGCCGAACTCGACCTCGCCCGGCGCGCCGAGCCACTTGGCCTGCGCACCGGTGGCGATCACCAGCACGTCGCCTTCGTAGATATCGCCGCTGTCGCCCACCGCGCGGAACGGCGAGCCATCGAGGCTGACCTCGGTGATGGTGTCCCACAGCATGCGCGTGCCGACGTGTTCGGCCTGCGCCTGCATTTCCTCCATCAGCCACGGGCCCTGGATCACGTCGCGAAAGCCGGGATAGTTCTCGACATCGGTGGTGATGGTCAGCTGGCCGCCCGGCTGCAATCCCTGCACCACGATCGGCTGCATCCCGGCGCGCGCGCCGTAGATCGCGGCGGACAAGCCGGCCGGGCCGGAACCGATGATGAGCATGCGGGTGGTGTGGGTCGTTGCCATGGGGCCTCCAGTCGTCGCCCGGCGAAATAGGGAGTGACGCGGCGAAAGGCGAGTCCGCCGCGCCAGTTTTCCCGCAGGTTCGGCACGAAAGCGGCCACAGGAATTATTTGCGACTTGCAAATGCGACTTGTTCTCATTAGCGGACGGCGCTTCAGAGGGGATTTTCATGCGCCGACCGAACAGCCTGACCCATGCCCGCGCGCGCGCCGCCGCCCTGGCCGCGCTGCTGATACTGGCCATTCCCGGCACGGCCCATGCCGCACCGGGGCTGGGCGACGAAGTCTATGGCGCCACGATCGAGCAGGGCGAGGTCGAGGCCGAGGCGCGCTATGGCCGGCTGGCCGGCGGGGCGGACAGCGGCGAGGACGCGCTTAAGCTGGAACTGGCCTATGCGCCGACCAGTCGCCTGCGGCTGGGCACCCAGATCGAGTTCGAGCGCGAGGCCGGCCAATCGCGCAAGGCCGAGGCGATGGGCTTCGAAGCGATCTACAGCCTGGGCAAAGTCGCCGGAATCGACGTGGCGATTTATGGCGAATACGAAGCGGTGTTCCACGGCCCCGATGCGCTGGAAGGCAAGCTGCTGCTCGAAAAGCGCGCCGGACCGTTCGACGCCCGGCTGAACCTGATCGGCAACAAGCCGTTGAAGGGCGGCGAAAAACTGGCGCTGAGCTATGCCGCCTCGGCCGACCTGGCGGTGGGCGAGGACTGGCGGCTGGGCATGGCCGCGTTCGGCGACCTTGGCGATTTCGACAACTTCGCCCCGCGCGCCGAACATTTCGCCGGTCCCGTGGTGAAAACCGAGATCGAGGGCCTTGGCCCCGAACTGGGGATCGAATTCGGCTACCTGTTCGCACTGGGCGCGGCGCGTGACGACAGCAAGGGCCAGCTGCGGCTGAACCTGGAAATGGAGTTCTGAGGGGGGGCGGACGCGCGTCGTCCCGGTCAAGCCCGGGACGACGGCTGCCCCTACACCGACCTCAGTCCACCAGCCGCGCTTCCATCGCCGCAGTGACCGCCGGGGTTACGCCCAGCACATCGCGCGCATACGCTTCGATCGTGCCGTGGCGCTGGATGATCGCGTCGAACGCGTTGTCGAGGAAATCCTCGTGCACCGACATCAGCTTGCGGAAGGCGGCGTCGTCCATCGTCTTGCCGCTGCCGCGCAAATGCTCGGCCCCGGCGGCGATGCGCGCTTCGGAATTGCCGGCGGTGTTGGTCAGCAGGTAATCGTCCATCACATCGTCAGCGTGGACGCCCAGGATACGATGCACCAGCGCGGCGGCCAGCCCGGTGCGGTCCTTGCCGGCAAAGCAGTGCAGCAGGCTGGCGCCGTCGCGATGGGCCAGCGCATCGAAATACAGCCGGTACGTGCCGACCAGCGCCGGGCGCCATGGCAGTTCGCGATAGAGCGTGGCCATTGCCTGGTGCGCGCTGGCTTCGTCGCGCACGCGATCGGCGAATTCCTCGTGCACGGCGCGGCCATGGCCGCTGGCGGTTTCGCCCGGTTCGAACAGCACGATGGCGTCAAATTGCGAATGGCGCAGGCATGGATATTGCCCGCGCTCGGTATCGCCGCGCAAATCGATGATCGTGCGCAAGTCGAGGTCGTGGATGACGTCGAGATCGGCGGGCGTGGCTTCGGCGTGCTGGCCCGAGCGCCACAGCAGCCCACGCTTCAGCGTACCCGCGCGGGCCTCATAGCCGCCGTAATCGCGCAAGTTGTGGATGCCTTCCAGCGTGATCGTGCGATCCGGGCCGGGTGCGACGCGGTCGGCCCTGTCCATCCCCGAAGCATGCTCGTTCATAACCGTATCCCGATGTGTGGGCCTGATCCGATGGCGCATGCCGATCCGGACAGACATTGCGGCGCCCGTTGCGGGGCGAGTCGATGCTGCAACCGCTAACAATGATCCGCCGCCAAGGCTTCATAAATATGGCACGTAGCGCCAGTTGCCAGCAAATTCGTTCGCAAGCTTCCTAGTTTTGCGCCTCACCCAAGGGTGCGCAGGCGTTACTGCGGTTCCGGCGCCCGGCTCTGCTGCGCAGCTTCCAGCATGGTCGAAACCACCACCGAAGCCGGCGTGGGCTTGGGCACCAGCTTGCCGCCCAGCTGGCGCACCGCTTCGTCCATTCGGTCGAGATCGCCGGTGTGGAGGATGTAGGGCACGCCGCGCGCCGCGAGTTCGCGGGCGACGCATTCGCACGTCTGCCCGCCGCCCAGCGATACGTCGAGGATGGCGGCGGTGACGCAGCCGTTCTCGACATGGCGCAATGCCTGCGTGGTGTTCAGCGCGGCGAGCGGAATGCAGCCGATGTCCTCGATCGCGAATTCCAGATCGAGCAGGATCATCGGCTCATCGTCGAGAACGAGGATGTGCGGATGCAGCACCGGGCTCACGATCACCGGGTTCACGCGCGATCGACCTGCAGCGGCAACCGCACGGTCACCTGCAGGCCGCGCGGATCCCAGCCGCGCTCGATCGTTCCGCCCGACATCCGCAGCAGGCGGTCGACGATTTCGGTGCCGGTGCCGGTGATGGGGCGCATCTCGTCGATGTTCACGGCAGGCCCGCCGCGTTCGATCCAGTCGATGCGGAACGTGGGGTCGCGTTCCAGCCGGTCGCTCTGCCAGTCGATATCGACGGTGCCTTCGTCGCCCGAGAGCGCACCGTACTTGAGCGCGTTGGTGGCCAGTTCGTGCAAGGTCAGGCCCAGCACCGATACCGCGCCGAAGTTGGTGCGCAATCCGTTGCCCAGCAGGCGGATGCGGTTGCCCGCCGGATCATAGGGCGCGACCACTGCGCGGATCGACTGACCGATCTCGACCGTGCCGCGCGACGAATCGTCGAGTGTGGTCTCATACGCACGGCCCAGCGCCTGGATGCGTTCGTTGATCTCGCGCGCCTCGGCCTCGATCCCCCGGCTGCGCCCGGTGATGTTGACGATGCCGCCGATCACCGAAAACATGTTCTTCATGCGGTGCGACAGTTCGCGCGCCATTTCGCGGGCGTGCTGTTCTTCCGACCGCGCCGCGCGCACTTCGGACACGTCCCACTGGCTGCCGAAGTAATAGAGCAGCCCGCCGGCATCGTCGTAGATCGGCCCGAGGTGGAGCGCGTTCCAGAACCGCGAGCCGTCCTTGCGGTAGTTGACCAGTTCGACCACGACCACTTCCTGCGCGGTCAGCGCCGCGCGAATTTTTGCAACGGCGGCCGGATCGGTTTCGGGCCCCTGCAGGAAGCGGCAGTTGCGGCCAAGGATCTCGCCTTCGTCGTAGCCGGTCAGCTTGCGGAACGCGCGGTTGGAGAAAATGATCGGAATGTCGGCCTGGGTCGGATCGCACAGGCAGATCGCCATGCGCGTCTGCGCCATCGCCTGTTCGAACAGCACGCCCGATGCGCCCGCGAACGAATCCTCGCGATGGTTCGCCCTGAATCGCGCGGGGCTGTCGTCATGGATCTGGAAGGCCTGTTCGGTGCGGTCATCTGGCAAGATGTGTCGTTCCGTTAAATGCTGAATTTCATGGGATAGTTTCGAATGAACTTCCAGAACCCGGCAGCAGCGGATTCGGTTCCATCGGTTCGCCCCGAATTTCAGCCCCGAAACGGACCGGCGCCTATTTCCGGTCGAGCGCCACGATCGCCACGGTCAGCCGCGACAGGCACACCAACTTGTCGGCCTCATCCTCGATGCGGATGGTCCAGACTTGCGTGGACCGGCCGATCGATTCGGCGCGCGCGGTGGCATAGACCCAGCCGCTGTAGGCCGGGCGGATGTGGTTGGCGTTGATCTCCATGCCCACCGCGACGAACTTGTCGCGATCGATCACCATCCCGGCGCCCATCGATCCCACGGTTTCCGCCAGCGCCACCGAAGCCCCGCCGTGAAGCCGCCCGAACGGCTGGTGGGTGCGCTCGTCCACCGGCATCCGGGCCTTCACCCAGTCATCGCCGATCGCCACGAACTCCATGCCGAGATGGCCCGGCATCGCCTGCGCGCCCAGCCGGGTGAGCCGCTCGGCCGAGGGCTTTTCCCCGTTCCACCAGATCATGCGAAGCCTTTCGCCAGGAACCGTTCCGCGCAGCCCGCCAGCAGCGCGGTGCCCAGCGGCAGCGTGGCCTCGTCCACCATCATCCGCGTCGAATGGATGCCGCAGCAGGCCTGCCAGTCCGCGCCTTGGTGCGCCACGCCCAGGAAAAACATCGCACCGGGCGCTTTTTCGAGCACGTACGAAAAGTCCTCCGCGCCCATGATCGGGTGATCGAGCCGGTGGAACGCGGCGGCGCCGAACAGGTCCTGCGCCACCGCTTCGCCCAGATCCACCGCGCGCGGATCGCACACCGTGACCGGAAAGCCCTGCGTGACCGTGACCGTTGCCACCATGTCGTGCGCGGCGGCGATCAGCGTGGCCAGCCGCTCGACTTCGCCGCCGATGCGGGTGCGCGATGCCGGTGACAGCGTGCGGATCGTGCCGCGCAGCGTCGCCCGGTCGGGGATGACGTTGTGCGCCGTGCCCGCGCTGATCTGCGCCACAGTCACCACCACCGGGTCCGCCACGCTGAACTTGCGCGTGACCATCGCCTGCAGCGCGGTGACGATCTCGCACGCCACGGGTACCGGATCGAGCGTCTGGTGCGGCATCGAGGCATGGCCGCCGCGCCCGGTCACCGTGATATCGAACTGGTCGGCCGAGGCGAGCAGCGCGCCCGCCCGGCCCGCGATGATGCCGTGCGGGCTGTTGGGCATGATGTGCAGCGCGAACGCGGCATCGGGCAGCGGATCCAGCAGCCCGTCGTCGATCATGAACCGCGCGCCGTGATAGCCTTCCTCGCCCGGCTGGAACATGAAGTGCACGTCACCGGCCAGCGTCTCGCGCCGCGCCCACAGCACTTGCGCCGCGCCCGCCAGCATCGCGGTGTGCGTGTCATGGCCGCAGGCGTGCATCGCGCCGGGCGTGGTCGAGGAAAAGTCGAGCCCGGTCTCCTCGGTCATCGGCAGCGCATCCATGTCGCCGCGCAGCAACACCGACCGGCGCGGGCCATCGCCCGCCGCAGCAGTGACTTTCAGCGTGGCGACCAGCCCGGTGGTGGATGGACCCTCACGCCATTCGAGCGGCAGCTGCGCCAGCGCGGCGCGGACTTTGTCGCGGGTCTTGGGCGTGTGCAGCCCCAGTTCGGGCTCGGCGTGGATCGCGCGGCGCAGCGCGACGATCCCGTCTCCCGCCGCGCGGGCTTGTTCGAGCAAATGGGCATGAAGCATCGGGAACAACCTTTCCGGCGTGGTGCGCAAGGATCGTATGCAAGCATATCTTTCCGGCGAGTGTGCGAATCCGACTTGCGGGCAGCCCTTGGCGGGCTTAATCGTCCGGTTAAACCACGCCGACGGACCGACCGCCAGCGCGGACGATAATTGCCTCAGGAGAAGAATGCCATGGCCGAAGCCTATATCATCGACGCTGTCCGCACCCCGCGCGGAATCGGCAAGCCCGGCAAGGGCGCGCTGTCGCACCTTCACCCGCAGGAACTCGCCGCCACGGTGATGCGCGCGCTGAAGGACCGCAACCACCTCGACACCGCAACGGTCGACGACATCGTGTGGTCGACCTCGACGCAAAAGGGCAAGCAGGGCGGCGATCTGGGCCGTATGGCCGCGCTCTCCGCCGGGTTCGACGTCAAGGCCAGCGGCACCACGCTCGACCGGTTCTGCGGCGGCGGGATCAGCTCGGTCAACTTCGCGGCGGCCTCGGTCATGTCGGGCATGGAAGACTGCGTGATCGCCGGCGGCACCGAAATGATGAGCTACCACGCCCAACTCAACGCCGCCGAAGCCAATGCCGGGATCGCGCCGATGCTCATGGGTTCGGGCAACGAAGTGCTCGATGCGGTGCACCCGCAATCGCACCAGGGCGTGTGCGGCGATGCCATCGCCGCGATCGAGGGCATCAGCCGCGAGGCGCTGGACGCACTCGCGCTGGTCAGCCAGCAGCGCGCCGACGTGGCGATCAAGGAAGGCCGCTTTGCCCGGTCGGTCGTGCCCGTCCTCAACGCCGACGGCAGCGTCGCGCTCGACCATGAGGAATTCCCCCGCCCCGAAACCACTGCGGAAGGCCTCGCCAGCCTGAAGCCCGCGTTCACCGGGCTGATGGACTTCGATCTGGGCAACGGCGTCACCTTCCGCAAGCAGATCAACCGCCGCTATCCCGATGTCGAGATCAAGCCGGTCCACCACGCGGGCAACAGCTCGGGCGTGGTCGATGGCGCGGGCGCGCTGCTGATCACTTCGAAGGAATATGCCGACAAGCACGGGATGAAGCCGCGCGCGCGCATCGTCGCCTATGCCAACCAGGGCGACGATCCCACGCTGATGCTCAACGCGCCCGTCCCTGCCGCCAACAAGGTGCTGGAAAAGGCCGGCCTCAAGAAGGACGACATCGACGTCTGGGAAATCAACGAGGCGTTCGCGGTGGTGGCCGAAAAGTTCATTCGCGACCTCGATCTCGACCGCGCCAAGGTCAATCCCAACGGCGGCGCGATGGCGCTGGGCCACCCGATCGGCGCGACCGGATCGATGCTGATCGGCACCGCGTTGGATGAGCTGGAACGGACCGGCGGCCGCTATGGCCTGGTCACGATGTGCGCGGCGGGCGGCATGGCCCCGGCGATCATCATCGAGCGGATTTGATTTAAGCCCACGCCATCCCCGCTCATGTCGAGCGAAGTCGAGACACGTCGCGCTACAGTTGAATGTGGCGCACCATCCCTCGACTTCGCTCGGGATGAGCGGGGTAGGTTGGGGATGAGCGGGGTAGGTTGGGGATGAGCGGGGCAGTTTGGTCGATTCGACTATCGTGCGCTCCCCTTACGGCGCCGCGATAACCCCCGCTTCATTCGCCACGATCTTCAGCACCGCCGTCCACGCCGCGACATTCTGGTCCAGCATCGCCGGGTCGATCTTGTCGAGCGTATCGTCGGGGGTGTGGTGCAGATCGAAATAGTGGGTGCCGTCCTGCCCCAGCCCGATCACCGCCAGCTTCTGCGCAGCGATGATCGGTTCGACATCGGTGCCGCCATCGGCCTTGCCCGCTGACGTGACGATGCCCAGCGGGTTGAGCGCGGCGGTGATCTTGTCCGCCAGCGGCTTGTTGGCGTCGGCGAACGCATACTGCACGCGCCACACCCGGTCGGCGCCGAAGTCGCTTTCCATGCCCAGCGCGTGTTTATCGCCGGCGTGCGCCTTGGCATAAGCATCGCCGCCGTAACCGCCCAGTTCCTCGCTGCCTGCCCACAGCACGCGGATGGTGCGCAACGGCGCCCCGCCCTCCTGCGCCTTCAGCGCGGCGGCGGTGATGATCGCGCAGCCGGCCGCGTTGTCGATCGCGCCGGTGCCCAGATCCCAGCTGTCGAGATGGCAGCCGATCACGATCATCGGCAGCGACGGGTCGCGCCCCGGCAGATCGGCAATCACGTTGCCCGAGGGCATCTTGTCCTGCGCGTGGCTGGTGAGCGTCAGCGCGAGGCGCACCGGCTTGCCGCCCGGCTGCATATGGGCAAACGTGCGCGCGATCAGATCGGCGTCGGGGTTGGAGACCGCGCCCGCCGGGATCGGCTTGATCCCGTCGGTGAAGTTGGTCGCCCCGGTGTGCGGGTTGCGGTGGCTGTCGGTCCCGGCGGAGCGGATCACCACCGCCATCGCGCCCAGCTTCGAGGCGATCGCCGGGCCCTGCCGCCGCACGTTGCCGTAGGGGCCGTAGCCCGACCCATCCTGGTTGGCGCGCATCGCATGGTCGACGAACGCGATCTTGCCGCTGAGTGATCCGGCTGGCGCGGCCTTCAGCGCATCGAGCGAGGGGAAGTACATTACCTCGCCCTCGATCCCCTTGGCCGGCGTCGGCGCGCTGTAACCCAGCGCGGTGATCGCCAGATGCTGCGGCACCGGCGCGACCAGATGCGCCTCGTCGATCCCGCGCACGAAACCGCGGATCGGGAAGCCCTCGACGCGCACGTTGGCAAAGCCCAGCGCCTTCAGCCGTGCCTCCGCCCAGCTGCGCGCGCGCGCTTCGGCCTCGCTGCCCGCCAGCCGCTCGCCGACTTCGGTGGTCAGCCCCGCGACGATGTCCCACGCGACATCGCCCTTCGGCTCGTCCGCCATGGCAAGCTGTGGCACCAGCACGAGGGACAGGAGCGCGGCGGCGGAAGCGGCGGCGCGGGTCGGGGCGGCAAACTTGTTTCGCATGAAACCGTGCCTATCTTCGCCATGCCGCTCTGCCAACCCCCGCACTGCACCTCCGGCCGCATTGGCTGCCCGACGGCCGCCAAGACGCGCTTGCCGACTTTCGACGGCTTGGGTAGGAGCGCGGCGACTTTCCAGCCTTTCGCAGGCTCTTGCCCTCCCAGCCTGCACAAGGCTCTTGCCCCAAGGACGTTCCCGATGGCCGCCCAGTACGCCTATGTCATGAAGAGCATGACCAAGACCTTCCCCGGCGCGCCCAAGCCGATCCTGAAGGACATCAGCCTGCAGTTCTATCAGGGCGCCAAGATCGGCATCGTCGGCCCGAACGGCGCGGGCAAGTCCACGCTGATGAAGATCATGGGCGGGATCGACACCGATTACACCGGCGAAGCATGGCCGGGCGAGAACATCACGGTCGGTTACCTGCCGCAGGAGCCCGAGCTCGACACCAGCAAGACCGTGCTCGAAAACGTCAAGGATGGCGCGCGCGAGACTGCCGACCTGGTCGATCGCTTCAACGAAATCAGCAACCTGATGGCCGATCCGCCCGAGGACGTCGATTTCGACGCGCTGATGGAGGAAATGGGCACGCTGCAGGAAAAGATCGACGCGGTCGACGGCTGGACGCTCGACAACCAGCTCGAGATCGCGATGGAAGCGTTGCGCTGCCCGCCGGGCGACTGGCCGGTGGACAACCTGTCGGGCGGTGAAAAGCGCCGCATCGCGCTGACCCGGCTGCTGATCCAGAAGCCCGGCATCCTGCTGCTCGACGAACCGACCAACCACCTCGATGCCGAAAGCGTCAACTGGCTGGAAAACCACCTCAAGGAATATGCCGGCGCGGTGCTGATGATCACCCACGATCGCTACTTCCTCGACAACGTGGTCGGCTGGATCCTCGAAATCGACCGCAGCAAGTACTTCCCCTACGAAGGCAACTATTCGACCTATCTGGAAAAGAAGGCCAAGCGGCTCGATCAGGAAGGCCGCGAGGACGAAGGCCGCCAGAAGGCGATCCGCGACGAGCTCGAATGGATCCGCGCCGGGACCAAGGGCCGCCAGACCAAGAGCAAGGCGCGCATCAAGGCGTTCGACCAGCTGGTCGAATCGACCGAGACGCGGATCATCAACAAGGCGCAGATCGTCATCCAGGTGCCCGAACGCCTTGGCGGCAAGGTGATCGAGGCGACCAACATCTCGAAAGCTTATGGCGACAAGCTGTTGTTCGAGAACCTGTCTTTCCTGCTGCCGCCGGGCGGCATCGTCGGGATCATCGGCCCCAACGGCGCGGGCAAGTCCACGCTGTTCAAGCTGATCACCGGCCAGGAACAGCCCGACACCGGCACCATCGCGATCGGCGAGACGGTGCGGCTGGGCTTTGTCGACCAGAGCCGCGACCAGCTCGATGCCACGCACAACGTGTGGGAGGAAGTGTCCGGCGGGCATGACTACATGACCGTCAACAAGCAGGAAATGTCCACCCGCGCCTATGTCGGCGCGTTCAACTTCAAGGGTGGCGACCAGCAGAAGAAGGTGGGGCAGCTTTCGGGCGGTGAACGCAACCGCGTGCACATGGCCAAGATGCTCAAAGCCGGCGGCAACGTGCTGCTGCTCGACGAACCGACCAACGATCTCGACGTCGAGACGCTGCGCGCGCTGGAAGACGCGATCGAGAACTTCGCCGGCTGCGCCGTGGTCATCAGCCACGATCGCTTCTTCCTCGATCGCCTCGCCACGCACATCCTCGCGTTCGAGGGCGACAGCCACGTCGAATGGTTCGAAGGCAACTTCGAGGCTTACGAGGAAGACAAGCGGAGAAGGCTGGGCGATGCGGCGGATCGGCCGACCCGGTTGGCGTACAAGAAGCTTACGCGCTGACCGACGCAGGGTCGCTGTTCCTGCGGACGGCGGCCCAAACTGTCAGCAAACACGTTACGAACATGAACGGGAGGCCATGTTCCCTATTCAGCCCGCCGTAAGTGCGACTCGCCTAGACCGTGTCCAACAGATCGCCATATGGGCGAACGCATGGATGGAGGCTCGGCATGGCCGGCAAATCTACTCTGAAATCGACCGCGCTGAGCGCGTTGGCGGCCGTGATCGCGGTTGCCGCTTTTCCCGCCGTGGCGAGCGCCGATCCGGGCAACGGTGACGGACGCTGGGGCGGTCGTGGGGCCCAGCAGAACGGCGGCGAGCGCGGCGAGCGCGGCGAACGTCCTCAGGCGCAGCCCCAGCAGCAGGTACAGGTCCAGCAACAGGCTCCGGTCCAGCAGCAGCAGCCGACGCGCAACTGGCAGGGTGGCGGAAACTGGCAGGGTCGTGGCGATGCCGCTCAGGCCCAGGTGCAAGCTCAGGCGCAGGCTCAGGCGCGGCAGGGTGGCAACTGGCAGGGTCGCGGTCCGCAGCAGGGTGGCAACTGGCAGGGGCGTGGTCCGCAGCAGGGCCAGGTCAACCCTCAGGCCCAAGGCAATCCGCAAATCCAGGGTGGCTGGCGTGGCCGGTCGAGCACCGTCGACAACACCCCGCAGGTCAATCGCGAAGCGCAGCAGCAGCAATGGCGCGGCCGCAACCAGACGTACGCCGATCCGGCGCGCAACCAGGGCTGGCGCGGCGGCAACGACCGGGCGCGCGACGATCATCGCGATGGGCGTCAGGACGGCAACCGCACCGGCTGGACCGGCAACCGTGGGAGCTGGAGCGGCAACGGCGGCAACTGGAGTGGCGATCGCTCGCGCTATCAGGGCGGCAACCGCGCGTGGAACAACGACTGGCGCCGCGACAACCGCTACAACTGGTCGGGCTATCGCGCCAGCCACCGCGATGTCTATCGCCTTGGCCGGTATTCCTCGCCCTATCGCGGCTACAACTACAGCCGGCTGGGCATCGGGATCTACCTCGACTCCGGGTTTTATGCGCAGGACTACTGGATCGACAATCCGTACGACTACCGCCTGCCCGACGTCTATGGTCCCTATCGCTGGGTCCGCTATTACGACGATGCGCTGCTGGTCGATATCTACACCGGCGAAGTGGTCGATGTGATTTACGACATATTCTGGTAACCATATCCGGTGTACAACCGGATCAACGGAACAGCAGGGCGCGCATTCCCTGCTTCCCTGGAGCCCCCGCCCCGCAACGGGCGGGGGTTTTCGTTTGGGCTGGGGTGCTCAACCGAGCGCCGCCCCTCACCTCCGGCGCGGGATCATCCGCCAGATTTCGCCGTCCTTGTCGAGGAACTGGTGCTTCAATGCTCCGGCGACATGCAGCGCGGCCAGCACCAGCAGAACATCGGCCAGCAGGCCATGAACGTTCATCGCCACTTCGCCGCCCTGCTTGTCCTGCGCAAACGGCAGGCCGGGGAAATCGAACAGCCCGAAGATCGAGACCGGATGCCCGCCGCTGTACAGCGAATGCAGCGCCCAACCGGCAAACGGCAGCCCGATCATCAGCACATAGAACAGCGAGTGGACCGTAGTTGCGAGCAGCGTTTCCCAGCGCGCACGGCCGGGGATCGGTTCGGGCGGACGGTTCATCAGCCGCCACGCGATGCGCCCCAGCGTCAGCAGCAGCACGAGGATGCCGATGGCCTTGTGGTTGGCGACCAGCTTGTCGCCCGCCGCCTTCGACACGCTGTCCACGGTCCAGACCAGGCCGAAGTTGACCGCGATCAGCAGGGCGATCAGCCAGTGGAAGACGATCGCGCCGGTGGAATACCGGGTCGACGGGTTGCGCGTTGCGACGTTTATCATGGCTGCAACCTGCCCGCTGGCGATCGGATGGGCAAGTGTATTGGAAGCAAGCGGGCGGGCGTCAGTGCGCCCCGCCAACGGATGCGCCGAAGGGAACGGCGCCGCGTGCGGCGGCCGGGCCGGGCGTGAACGGCCCGATCGCGACCAGCGCCTGACGCATCTTGTCGATGCCGGCTTCGGTCAGCCGCACATGGCGGCGGCGACCGTCGCCTTCGTCGGCGGTGCGATAGAGCAGGCCTTCCCGTTCCAGCCGTGCGATCCAGCGCAGCAGCGTGGTGGACGGCACATTGGCATCCACGCACACGCTCGACACCTGAATATCGGATTTTTCCATGGCGGCGATGAACAAGTCGAGCAGGATGTCCCAACCCGGTTCGCCGAACAGCGAATCCTGTGCGAGCGCCCGGTCGCGGCGACGCCGGAATTGATAGAGTGCGCGTGCGCGAACTGCCAGGTCCACTCCATCCTCGCTATCATGTGCCAAAGTCTTGCGTCCCAATCATCATGTAACCAGCCAGCTTTGCCATCGCCCCCAATACGGCAGCGATCACAAGCCAATCTCATCTGCGTGAATTACTTAGGTTGTGTCGCGCCGGTCCCCGCATGCTGAATTGTGCGCCAGAAAAATCATATGTTTACTGGTTTGCTTGTGACGGTCTTCACTGTATTTTCCGCTAATTGCAACAATGTCAGTCCATTCCGGACTAAACGTGACACGATTTTACATGTCGGCGGCGGCCCCCTTGTGGACCGCCCGTCGATGCGCCATGACCGGCGGGCAATGTTCTCAAGACGCAAGAAGGTCGTGGATCCGGTCAACACCGCCGAACTGGCACGGGTGGGCCATGCGGTGCAGGCGCGGCTCGGGGCCGATCCCTCGGCCTATCGCCTGCCGGTCGACGGACTGGATATTTACGCGATCGGCCAGTTCTTCACCCCGGCGGAGCGCGAGCGGCTGATTGTCACGGTGGATGAAGTGGCGCGCCCGTCCCCGACATATTACGGCGGCAGCGGCGACAGCGGGCGCACCAGCTTTACCGGCGACGTCGATCCGTGGGATCCGTTCATCCTGATGCTGGAGCGGCGGATCGACGACCTGCTGGGCATCGATCCCGATTTCGGCGAGACGATCCAGGGCCAGCGCTATACTCCCGGCCAGCAGTTCCAGGAGCATTACGATCACTTCAACATCAAGCACAAATACTGGCAGGACGAACAGAAACGCGGCGGCCAGCGCAGCTGGACCGCGATGGCCTATCTCAACGATGTCGAGGAAGGCGGATCGACCGATTTTCCGCGCGTGAATCTCAGCGTTCCGCCGCAGGCCGGCGCCTTGCTGGTGTGGAACAACATGACGCCAGAAGGCCTGCCCAACGACAAGGCGCTGCACGCCGGGCGGCCAGTGGTGCGCGGGGTCAAGTACGTGCTGACCAAGTGGTATCGCGCGCGCAAGTGGCACTGACCCGGTGACACTCATGGGGCGAACCGCAACCGGATGGCGCCCGGCGCTGCTGGCGCTGGTGCTGGCCGGGTGTACCGCTGCCGCGCCACCGGGAACGGCAGGACGCCCGCCAGCGGAATGGGGCCAGGCGGCCCAGCCCCGGACGGCACTGGCCGATGCCGCGCTCGATCGCCTGTTCGCCGACGATGCACGCACGCAGCAGCAGCTCGATCCGATCGGCGGGCTCGAACGCGGGGAGGATGTGCCGGCCAGCCAGTTCGCCATGGTGTTCTCGCCCGAACTCGACCGGCGCGAGCGCACGGCCAACGCGGCGGTGCTGGCGCGGCTCGGCCGGATCGACCGCGCCGCGCTCGATCCCGGGCACCGCATTTCGTACGACGTGTTCGCCGAGGAAAAGCACAACGACCAGGACGATCTGCGGCCGGAAAACCTGGCGCTGACTGCCGTCCGCCCGTTCAACCATTTCGGCGGGCTGCATGTCGAATATCCCAGCATCGCCGCCGGCCAGGGCGCAGTGCCGCTGAACACCGTGGCGCAGTTCGAAAGCAACCTGGCGCGCGACCGCGTGTTCGCGCGGGTGATCGACCAGGCGATAGCCCGGTTCCGCGAAGGCATGGCCAGCGGCGTGGTGGAATCGCAGCTGACCGTGCGCAACATGATCGCGCAGATCGATGGGCTGACCGCGCAGCCGCTGGCGCAATCGCCATTCTATTCACCCGTCTCGCAGTTTCCCGCGCGCTTCGACCAGCCGACGCGCAAGCGGCTGTCGGACGAGTACCGCGCGACGATCGAGGACGGCATCCTGCCCGCCTACCACCGCCTGCGCACGTTTCTGGCGGACGAATACCTGCCCGCCGCGCGGCCGCAGGTCGGGCTTTCGGCGATGAAGGGCGGCGACCGGCTGTACCGCCTGTTGATCCGCCGCCACACCACGCTCGATCTTCAGCCCGATGCGGTGCACCGGCTGGGGCTGGACGAAGTGGCGCGAATCCAGCGGGACATGGACGCGGTCAAGCTGCAGATGGGCTACACCGGGCCGCTGCGCGCGTTCTTCGATCACATCCGAACCGATCCGCAATATCACCCGGACACGGCAGATCAGCTGGCCGACGGCTTTCGCGGGGTGGGGCAAAAAGTGGATGCGGCGGCCCCGCGCTTGTTCCTGCATCTGCCGCGCACACCGTTGCTAATCGAGGCCTATCCCGATTACCGCTCAAAGTTCGAGGCGGGTGGCAGCTACAACCAGGGATCGCCCGACGGGAAGCGCCCGGGGATATTCTTCTTCAACACGTATGATCTCAAAAGCCGGTTCCTCACCGGGATCACCACGCTGTATCTCCACGAAGGCGCGCCAGGGCACCATTTCCAGATCAGCCTTGCGCAGGAAAACACCAGCCTGCCCGACTTCCAACGGTTTGGCGGCAACACCGCCTATGTCGAAGGCTGGGCGCTGTATGCCGAGACGCTGGGTTACGAGATGGGGTTCTACAAGGACCCATGGCAGCACTGGGGCACGCTGGACGACGAGATGCTGCGCGCGATGCGGCTGGTGGTCGATACCGGGCTCCACACCAAGGGTTGGACCCGCGATCAGGCGATCGACTACATGCTCGCCAATTCGGGCATGGGCCGCAGCGACGCGACCGCCGAAGTCGAACGCTACATCGCCAACCCGGGGCAGGCGCTGGCCTACAAGATCGGCGCGCTGACCATCCAGCGCCTGCGTCACAAGGCCGAAACCGCGCTGGGCCCGCGTTTCGACATCCGCGAGTTCCATGACCAGGTGCTGGGATCGGGCGCGCTGCCGCTGCCCGTGCTCGAAGCCAAGATCGACGGCTGGATCGCGGCGCAGGACAGCAGCGAGAGATAGGCAGGTCGCGGGCAACGGTGCGTCCCCGCGCAGGCGGGGACCTCAGGCAGTTGCGCGCCAACGCACGAGGCCCCCGCCTTCGCGGGGGAGCAAAACGGCCCCAGCCGCGATCCCATCTGCACTAATCGGCGTCGTTCACCCCCGGCCCGCCCGAAGCCTCGCGCTTGGCCTGGCCGATGATCGCCAGCACTTTGTCGAACTTGCGGTGCAGCCGGATGATTTCCAGCTGGGTGCGCAAGTTGACCTCGTAATCGTGCCGCGCGGTGATGCGGTCCTTTTTGGACAGCCGGTTCTGGCTCATCATGATCACCGGCGCCTGCAGCGCAGCGATGGTCGACAGCACCAGGTTGAGCAGGATGTAGGGATAAGGATCCCACGGCTTGATCCAGCCGGCGGCTTCGCTGCCGTTGAGCGCCATCCACACCACCAGCACCACGGTGAAGAAAATGATGAAACCCCAGCTGCCGCCCACCGCCGCAACGCGATCCGCCAAATGATCGGCGGGTGAGGACGTGGCCGCCGCCGCCTCATCGGAATCCATCCCGATGACGTTGCCCGAAGCGATGCGTTCGAGCACCCGCTGCTCTTCGGGATCGAGATCGCAGAACGGCCGTCCCAGCAGTTCCTCTGCCAGCGCTTCGGGATCGGCCTCGGGCTTCATCAGGTTCCTTTCAGCGCCTCCGCGATCAGGGCGCGCGTGTTGGCGACACCGTAGAGCGCGATGAAACTGCCCATGCGCGGACCCTGACTGGAACCCAGCAGCGTCTCGTACAGCGCCTTGAACCAGTCGCGCAGCGATTCGATCCCGAACGCCTCGTCCTTGCCGATGGCATAGACCGCATCCTGCAGTTCGCTCGCCGTGGCGCCCTCGCCCAGCCGGGCCAGTTCGGCGTCGAGCGCGGCCAGCGCTGCGGCCTCGTTCGCGGCGGGCTGGCGCCGCACCAGCGTGGGCGCAACCAGATCGCGGTTGGTCGCCAGCGCCTTGCCCACCAGCGCGTCGAGCGCGGGGTGCGCGGCGGGATCGGCATTCTCGACGTAGTTGCCAAGGTACGACCACACCTGTTCGCGTGTTGCGCCCGCGCCCAGCACACCGACCAGATTGAGCAGCAGCCCGAACGTGACCGGCAGCGTTTCGCCCGCCCCGGCCCGCGTGGGATCGGTGGTGCCCAGCAGGTGCCACACCGGGTTGCCCAGCTGCTGCTCGACGGGTTGGGAGGCCAATTTCTCGCGGAACTGCCAGTATTCATCGACCGCGCGCGGGATCACGCCGGGGTGCAGCGACTTGGCGCTTTTGGGTTCACGGTAGATGTAGAAGCCCAGCGATTCGTCGCTGCCGTATTCAAGCCACTGGTCGATGGTGAGGCCGTTGCCCTTGGACTTGGAGATCTTCTCGCCGTTCTCGTCGAGGAACAGCTCGTAGATCAGCCCCTCGGGCTTGCGCCCGCCCAGCACGGCGGCGATCTTGCCCGATTGCACGCCGCTGTCGGTCAGGTCCTTGCCGTACATCTCGTAATCGACGCCAAGGTCGACCCAGCGCATCGCCCAGTCGACCTTCCACTGCAGCTTGGCCTGCCCGCCCAGGATGCAGTGCTCGATCAGCTTGCCCTCATCCTCGAAGCGCACCAGCCCGGCGTCGGCATCGACCACCGTGACCGGCACCTGCAGCACCACGCCGCTGATCGGGCTGACCGGCAGCACCGACGAATATGTCGCGGCGCGTTCGGCGCGCAGCGTGGGCAGCATAACCGCCTGGATCGCGTCGTAGTGGCGCAGCACATTGCGCAACGCATCGTCGAATGCGCCCGAATTGTACCGATCGCTCGACGATACGAATTCGTAGTCGAACCCGAAGCGGTCGAGGAATTCGCGCAGCCGCGCGTTGTTGTGCGCGGCAAAGCTTTCGAACTGGCCGAACGGATCGGGAATGCGGCTCAATGGCTTGCCGAGGTTGGCCTGCAGCAGTTCGGCGTTGGGCACGTTGTCGGGCACCTTGCGCAACCCGTCCATGTCGTCGCTGAACGCCACCAGCCGCGTCGGCGCATGGGTGCCCTCGCCCGTGAGGGTCAGCGCCTCATAGGCGCGGCGGACCAGCGTGGTGCGCAGCACTTCCTGGAACGTGCCGATGTGCGGCAGGCCCGACGGCCCGTAGCCGGTCTCGAACACCACGGGCACGACATTGCCATCGGCACCGGTCTTGCCCTGCGGATAGCGTTTCAGCAGCTTGCGGGCTTCTTCGAAGGGCCATGCCTTGGAAGTCCGGGCGGCGGTCAGGATCGCGGTGTCGGTCATGCCGGGGCCTTTGCGGCTTTGCGGCGGTTCTGCAAGTGCGAAGGTGGCCAAGGTTGGCGGTGGCGTGACGCCGGGCGAGCCCCATTGTCGCCCGCAAAGACCGGTGATAGCACTGCCAGCCATGCCATCCGATCCCAAGGACACGGAGCGATCCCTCCTCACCGCCGCCCTCCAGCGCGTTTCCACGGGCGACCGGGCGGCGTTCCGCGAGGTGTACCGGCGCACCGCCGCGAAACTTCTGGGCGTCTGCCTGCGTATCTCCAGCGATCGCGAGGAGGCGGAGGACGTGTTGCAGGAGGTTTACGTCACGGTCTGGCAGAAAGCCGCGCAGTTCGATCCCGCGCGGTCCAGCCCGATCACGTGGCTGGCGACGATGGCGCGCAACCGCGCGATCGACCGGCTGCGCGCCGGCGGGCGCCGCATCCTCACCCCAATCGAGGGCGTGGCCGAACCCGCCGATGACAGCATCGGCGCGCTCGACCGGTTGATCGAGGCCGAAGGCGAGCACGACATGGCCGCCTGTATCGAGGAACTGGGGCCGGGCGATGCTGTGCTGGTGCGCACAGCCTTTTTCGAACAAGCCACCTATGGCGAACTGGCAACGCGCGCCGGCATGCCTCTTGGCACGATCAAGAGCAGAATCAGGCGCGCGCTTATAAAACTTCGGGCCTGCCTTTCATGAACCAAGAGGACGATATCCTTGCCGCCGAATATGCGCTGGGCCTGCTCGACGGGGCAGAGCGTGAGGCGGCGCGTCGGCGCGTGGCGGCCGACACCGCACTGGCCACGCAAGTCGACTGGTGGCGCGATCATTTCGAGCCGCTGGCCGCCGCCGACCGCGTGGAGCCGAGCGATGCGCTGTGGGCGCGGATCGAGGCGATGCTGCCGGGTAACGACAACGCCGCCGCCAGCGCCCAACGCTGGCGTGCTGCCGCGCTGGCCGCAACGCTGGTGGCCGCGCTGCTGGGCGCGGTGATCGCGCTGCGCCCGGTGCCAACCAGCGGGCCGAGTGCGGTATCCCCCGCCCCGGCCCCCGCTCCTGTCGCCCCTGCACCCACGCTGCTCGCCAGCCTTTCGGGCGACAGAGGCCTCGCCGCGACCATTGCCTACGACCGCACCTCGGCGAAGCTGACCATCGTTCCGGGCAAGCTCGACACCAGCCAGCACGACGCCGAACTGTGGATCATCCCGGAAGGCGGCACCGCGCGATCGCTCGGCACGATCGATCCGGCGCACCCGTCCGTCACGCAGGCCCGCGCCGATGCCCGAGCGCTGATCGCGCAAGGCGCCACGTTCGCGATCACGCTGGAGCCGCGCGGCGGATCGCCCACCGGCAAGGCGACCGGGCCGATCGTGGGCAGCGGAAAAATATCCGGCGCCTGACCGTGCGCGCGTGCATCCGCCGCGCGCTTCGCCTCGTACCTCCTGCGACGACCGGACAACCGGACCGTCACCCAACAGGAGAATTTTTCCAATGCGCAAACTCCACACGCTTGCGGCCATCGCCGCGCTGGCCGTCACCCCGCTGGCCGGCCTGGCCCTGGCCAACCCGATGGTCGGCGGCGCGGCAATGTTCACCACCAAGAACATCGTCGAGAATGCGGTCAATTCCAAGGATCACACCACGCTGGTCGCCGCGGTCAAGGCCGCCGGACTGGTCGATACGCTGGCCAGCCCCGGGCCGTTCACGGTGTTCGCGCCGACCAACGCCGCGTTCGCAAAGCTGCCCGCCGGCACCGTCGACACGCTGCTCAAGCCCGAGAACAAGGGCACGCTGACGTCGGTGCTGACCTACCACGTCGTCGCCGGCCGCATGACCAGCGCCGACATCATGGCCGCGATCAAGGCCGGGCACGGCAGCGCCACGCTGACCACCGTGCAGGGCGAGCCGCTGACCGCGACGATGCGCGGCAAGCACCTGATCCTGACCGACGCCAAGGGTGGTCGCTCGATGGTGACCATCGCCAACGTGATGCAATCGAACGGCGTGATCCACGTCGTCGATACGGTGCTGATGCCGTGATCGGATCACCACGGATCTGATCCACCGCCCGGGGTTCTCCCTCTTTCCCCGGGACGGCCTTGGTACCGGGGCGCCCGTAGCCGACTTCCCTGCGGCTGCGGGCGCCGCCGTGTTTGCGGCATGAGACTTTCAACCAACCCCGCCCATAAACCCCACCTCCGCTCATCCCGAGCCCTTCGCCATGCTCAGGATAACTTAGGCCGTGTCGGCCGAAGTCGAGGGGTCTCGCGCAAGATTGACTTGTGGTGCGGCGTGTCTCGACTTTGCTCGACACGAACGGGGATGGGATCGATGAATCGAAGGGCAAAAGGCCGTGGGGCCCGTAAAATCATGATCCCGCGCGCAAAGCCCCTTCCCACGCGTTCCGATTTCGTTCTATCGACCGGCGATGCCCGCGCATCTCCCGCCAGCACTCCCCCTCCCCGCGATCCACGCCAGCCACGGCGGATGCTGGCTGCGCAGCGGCGAGGGTGCCACGCGCGGGCTGGCCAAGGGCGAGGCGATCATGGCGGCGGCCGACACGCCGCTGCTGATGCTCAACGCCCCACTCGTCGCCAACCGGCTGGGCTATCCCGATCTGTCGGGGCTCGACCTGCTCGAGCTGTTCGCGTTCGTCCATCCCGCGCAGTTCATGGTGCCCACGCCCAAGGGGCTGGCGCACGCGCTGGACTTGTCCGAACCCGCCGCCGACGATGCCGTGCCCGCGCTGCTGCAGGTGGCGGCAGAGGCACTGCTTGCCACTTGCGAGAGCGACAGCTGGGCCGCGCGTGAAGGCGCCTGGACTTCGCTGCAATCGCTTATCCGCATGCGCTGGCAGTGGGCGACGCTGCTCACCCCGCGCATCCGTCGCCCCGAACGCGCCGAGAAGTGGTTGTTCACCCGCCTGCCCGAATGGGAGGAAGGGTCCGAACGCCCCCAGCCGGCGCAAGTCTTGCTCGATCCCGCCGAGGTCGAGGCGCGGCTGGCGCTGCTGACCGGGCGCGGGGCGGAGGAACGCCCCGGCCAGCGCGCCTATGCCCGCGAAGCCGCGCACGCCTTCGCCCCGCGCCGCGCGTTGCGCCAGCCGCACGTGCTGCTGGCGCAAGCGGGGACCGGCGTGGGCAAGACGCTGGGCTATCTTGCGCCGGCGTCGCTGTGGGCGGAAAAGTCGGGCGGCACGGTGTGGGTATCGACTTACACCAAGGCGCTGCAGCGCCAGCTGCGCCGCGAAAGCCGCCGCGCGTTTCCGGCAGAGCGCAACGGCAAGCCGCCGGTGGTGGTGCGCAAGGGCCGCGAGAACTACTTGTGCCTGCTCAACCTGGAAGACGCGCTGCAGGGCGGCTTTGCCGGGCGGCCCGCGATCATGGCGCAGCTGATCGCGCGCTGGGCCGCCTACAGCCAGGACGGCGACATGATCGGCGGCGACCTGCCCGGCTGGCTGGGCACGCTGTTCCGCAAGCGCGGGCTGGCGGCGCTGACCGACCAGCGCGGCGAATGCGTCTATGCCGGGTGCCCGCACTACCGCAAATGCTTCATCGAACGCGCCGCGCGCGCCAGCGCCGACGCCGAACTGGTGATCGCCAACCACGCGCTGGTGATGGTCAACGCCGCGCGGGGCCGCGACATTGCGCAGCGCCCCACGCGGATCGTGTTCGACGAAGGCCACCACGTGTTCGAGGCCGCCGATTCGACCTTTGCCGCCGCGCTGACCGGGGCCGAGGCGATCGAGCTGCGCCGCTGGGTGATCGGCCCCGAAGGCAAGTCGCGCGGGCGACGGCGCGGGCTGGCGGCGCGGCTGGCCGATGTCGCCAGCTATGACGAGGACGGCGCCAAGGCGGTCACCCGCGCGCGCGACGCTGCCGAGGCGTTGCCGTCCGAAGGCTGGCTGGCGCGGCTGCAGGAAGGCGCGCCGTCGGGCCCGATCGAGGAGCTGCTCGCCGCCACGCGCGCGTTGGTCCATGCGCGTGATGAAAGCGGTGGGCAAGACGCAGGCTACGGGCTGGAAACCGAGGCGGCGCAGCTCGAAGGCGGCTATGTCGAGATTGCCGGCGCCGCGCAGGAAGCGCTCGAGGCACTGCGCCAGCCGCTCGTCCGGCTGGGATTGCGGCTGGAAGCAATCGTCGAGGAAGGGCCCGACTGGCTCGATGGCCCAGCCCGCGCACGGATCGAGGGCGCGCGCGGCGCGATCGGCTGGCGCTGCGACCTGCTCGCCGGGTGGATCGCGCTGCTGGGGCGGCTGGGTGGCCCCGCCGACCCCGATTTCGTCGACTGGCTGGCGCTCGACCGGTCGGACGGGCGCGAATGGGACGTCGGGCTGCACCGCCATTATCTCGATCCGATGAAGCCGTTCGCCGAAGTGGTACTCGCGCCCGCGCACGGCGCGATGATGACCAGCGCCACGCTGGTCGAGCGCGGGCCCGAAGGCGAACCGCGCGACGAACAGTGGCACGGCGCGATCGCGCGATCGGGTGCCAACCATCTCGACATCGCGCCCCGGCTGATGGTCGCCGAAAGCCCGTTCGATTACGCGAGCCAGGCCGAAGTGCTGATCGTGACCGACGTGCCCAAAGGCGACATCCCCAGCCTCGCCGCCGCCTATGGCCGGCTGATCGAGGCGTCGGGCGGCGGCGCGCTGGGGCTGTTCACCGCGATCCGCCGCCTGCGCGCGGTCTATGGCCGCATCGCCGACCGGCTTGCCCGCACCGGGTTGCCGCTGTATGCCCAGCACGTCGATCCGATCGACACCGGCACGCTGGTCGACATCTTCCGCGACGATCCGCGCGCCTCGCTGCTGGGCACCGATGCCTTGCGTGACGGGGTCGATGTACCCGGATCGTCGCTGCGGCTGGTGGTGATGGAGCAGGTGCCGTGGCCCAAGCCTTCGATCCTGCACCGCGCGCGGCGCCTGGCCGGCGGTGGCTCGGCCTACGACGACCGGATCATCCGCGCGCGGCTGGCGCAGGCGTTCGGGCGGCTGATCCGCACCGGCAGCGATCGCGGGCATTTCGTGGTGCTGTCGGCCGCATTTCCGTCACGCCTGCTCACCGCGTTCCCGCCGGGCACGCCGGTGCGCCGCGTCACGCTGGATGCGGCTTTACAAACGGTCGCGGGCAGTGTTTCTGAAAGCCCTGCGACCGTTACGCCCGAGGGAACCCCGTGAAAAGCTTTGCGCCATGAAGACGCTGGCCCTGTTCCGCCACGCCAAGTCCGAATGGGCCGATCCGCGCGCGCGCGATTTCGATCGTCCGCTCAACCAGCGCGGGGCAACCGGCGCGCAAGTGATGGGCGCGTACATCAAGGGCAGCGGGCGCGCGTTCGATCGCATGCTGGCCAGCCCGGCGGTGCGCGTGGCCGAAACCATCGAACAGGCGAGCAAGGCCTGGGGCCACAGCTTTCCGGTGGAATGGGACCGGCGGATCTACCTCGCCAGCTCGGCCACGCTGATCGACCTGCTGCGCGACCTGGAGGGCGATCCCGCCAGCGTGCTGATGGTCGGCCACAACCCGGGCCTGGAAGACGTGATCTTCGATCTGGTGCCCGATGACGGCTCCAGCCCGTTGCGCGACATGGTCGAGGAGAAATTCCCCACCGCCGCCTTCGCCGTCCTCGAACTCGACATCGCCAGCTGGGACCAGATCGAGGAAGGCAGCGCCCGGCTGGTCGAACTCACCCGCCCGCGCGATCTCGACGCGGCGCTGGGGCCGGAGGTTGCGGATTGAGCGTGTCAATTCAACGCTTGATCCCGGACAAGATCACCTGATCGTTGGTAGATGTGCGGCATTGGCTGCTTGAAATCGAAGTTGAACGGGCCGGATCAAAATCATCGTCAGTGACGCTGATCGTGCCAATATTCACGATTTGAGCATCTATGCTATGATCCAACCCCATGCTGTCGAATCGGTTTGGGGAGGTCATCGTGCGCTGCTGGACTGCGATTTCGTTGCCGATCGTGCTGGGTTGCCTGGCGACGCCCCTGCTGGCCGACGATCCTGCACCGCCACCGGCCAAGAAAGGCTTCTTCGGTCAACTCGGTGCGGCGGTGAAGCAAGGTGTGAACGACGGCGTCAACAATGGCGTACAGTCGGCCGGAAGCGTTCGAATACTGGGCTACACCGTCACTTACAGCAAGCTGCAGCGCAGCAACCAACGCGCCTTTTGCCTTGCCAATGCCGACACCGGCAAGCTCATCACAGTGTCGCCGATGTTCGGTTCGCCCTATCGCAGGGCCGATGGCACGACTGGCTTTGCGGAAATGGCGGTCCCGGTCGATCGTAGCCACAGCCAGATCGAAGTGAATCTCCAGGGTGTTCTCCCCGGGTTCACCTGTGCCGATCTGATCGCCCATAACCAGTTGCTCGCCTATTCCACGAACGGCCTGATTGGAACGGGAACGGTGGCAGGACCGGGGATGTTGCCGGTTGCCCCAGCCGCCGGCCAAGTACCCGAAGAGCGATCGTTGATCCGCAAGGCGGCCTATGAAAAATGCAAGCCGTTGCTGGCCACCGACAATGCACGGATGGATGCGTTCAAAGCCTGCTTCAACAACGCTCTCAAATAGACACGGCGCCGCAAGCCCCTACGCCCGTAACGCCTCGGCCAGACGATCGCGCAGCGCGCGCAGTTGGTCGGTGATTGGCGCATCGGGTCCGGCGGAACGCGCCACCGGCGGCTCATCCACCACAGGCTTCTGCAAGCCCTGCAGCGCCGCCCTACCCGCGCCTTCCAGCGCCTGCCGCGCGCCACGGATGGTGAAGCCTTCGCGGTAGAGCAGGCGGTTGATCTCACCCAGCAAGGCGATGTCTTCGGTGCGGTAATAGCGCCGCCCGCCGGCGCGGGTCAGCGGGCGCAGCATCGGGAACTGTTCTTCCCAATAGCGCAGGACGTGCTGGCGCACGCCCAGGGCCCTGGCCACTTCCCCGATCGTGCGCAGCGCGCCCGGCTCCTTACCGTCATCAAAGACAGGGCCATCGTGGAAGCCCGGAAAATCAAGCGTGGGCTGCTGGCTCATCATTCGTCGCAGATGCGATCCTTGAGCATCTGGCTGGCGCGGAAGGTCAGGACGCGACGCGGGGTGATCGGAACTTCGACCCCGGTCTTCGGATTGCGGCCGACCCGCTCCGCCTTGTCGCGCAACAGGAACGTGCCGAAGCCCGAAACCTTGACATTTTCGCCTTCGGACAAGGCCTGACACATGTGGCGCAAGATCGCTTCGACCATGCCCAGCGAATCGGCGCGCGAAAGGCCAACCTTGCGGTTTATGCTTTCAGCCAAATCGGCGCGCGTAAGAGTACCGACAGAACGCATCCCCTTCGTTCTCCCATCCATGGGTGCGACCCCGTTCCCTGCATAACGCAGTATAACCAAAAGGCAAATCAATGCCTTGGGTTACAACGGAATAGTGGTGCAGAATTTGCGCCGAAGCGGGCCCAATCAGACGCGGACCAGGCTGGCGCCCCAGGTAAATCCGCCGCCCATCGCCTCGAACATCACCAGATCGCCGGGCTTGATCCGCCCGTCGCGCACGGCGGTGTCGAACGCCAGCGGCACCGATGCGGCCGAGGTGTTGGCGTGATCGTGGACCGTGACCACGACCTTTTCGGGCGGCAGGCCCAGCTTGCGCGCGGTGGCGTCAAGGATGCGGGCGTTGGCCTGGTGCGGCACCACCCAATCGATGTCGGCGGAGGTTTTCCCTGCTGCCTCAAGTACTTCTGTCAAGACTTCGGCGAGGTTGACCACGGCGTGGCGGAACACCTCGCGGCCCTTCATGCGCAACTTGCCGACCGTGCCGGTGGTCGACGGGCCGCCATCGACATAAAGCAACTGGTTGTGCCGGCCATCGGCGTGGAGCCGCGTGGCGATGATTCCCGGCGCCAGCGGATCGGCCAGATCGACATCGACGGCTTCGAGCACGATCGCGCCCGCGCCATCGCCGAACAATACGCAGGTGCCGCGATCTTCCCAGTCGAGAATACGGCTGAACGTTTCGGCGCCGATCACCACGGCGCACTTCGCCATGCCGGTTTTCAGCATCGAATCGGCCACGCCCATCGCGTAAAGAAAGCCCGAGCACACCGCCGCGACATCGAACGCCATGCCGCCGTGGCAGCCCAGCGCGTGCTGCACTTGCGTGGCGGTGGCGGGAAACGTCTGGTCGGGGGTGGCGGTGGCCAGAACGATCAGGTCAACCCGCGATGCGTCGATCCCGGCGGCCTCGAGCGCGGCGCGCGCTGCAGCGATGGCCAGCGTGGAGGTCGTCTCGTCAGGATCGGCGAGGTAGCGGTTGCGGATCCCGGTGCGTTCGGTGATCCATTCGTCGGTCGTGTCCACGCGTTGCGCCAGTTCGGCATTCGATACGGCATGGCGCGGCAGGGCCGAGCCGCTGCCACGGACGACCGAACGGATAGTCACGCTATTTCTCCTTCAGCCGGCGCGCTTTTTTCGGGCGGCGAGCCGGGGCGGCCGGACTTGCGGATGACATCGGCACCGACTTTGTGCAGGTCGGCCGCGATCCGCTCGGTCAGATTTTCTTCGAGCAGCCGCGCGGTGACCGCGACCGCGTTGGCCACGCCGAGCGCAGTGGCGCTGCCGTGGCTTTTGACCACAATGCCGTTGAGCCCGAGGAACACCGCGCCGTTGTGGTTGTTGGGATCGAGGTGGTGCTTGAGCAGTTCGGTCGCCGGCCGCGAGATCAGGAAGCCGACTTTGGAACGGATCGAGCTGGAAAAGCTGCGCTTGAGCAAGTCGCCGACAAAGCGCGCGGTGCCTTCCAGCGCCTTCAACGCGATGTTGCCCGAAAATCCGTCGGTCACCACCACATCGACATCGCCGCGCGACAGCTTGTCCGCCTCGGTGAACCCGTCGAACGACATCGCCAGCGCGGTGTCGGCCTCTTTCAGCTGCATCGCGGCATCGCGCAGTTCGCCGGTGCCCTTGATTTCCTCGGTGCCGATGTTGAGCAGGCGCACGCGCGGACTGGCGAGCCCGGTGACGATGCGCGAATAGGCCGCGCCCATGATCGCGAACTGCACCAGGTTGCGCGCATCGCATTCGGTGTTTGCGCCCAGATCGAGCATGACCAGGTCGTTTTCGCCTAGCGTGGGCAGCAGTGCGGCGAGCGCGGGGCGATCGATGCCTGGCATCGTGCGCAACGCCAGCTTGGCGATGGCCATCATCGCGCCGGTGTTGCCTGCGCTGACCGCAGCGCCGGCATCGCCGGTCTTCACCGCGTTGATCGCCATGCCCATCGAGGTGGTCTTGGACCGGCGCAGCGCCTGGCTGGGCTTGTCCTCGCCGGTGATGACATCGGGAGCGTGGAGGATTTCGGACGAGGCGCGCAGGTTCGGGTGGCTTTCCAGCGCCTGCTTGATGCGCGCTTCATCGCCCACCAGCAGGAACTTGAAGCGATCGTGACGACGGCGGGCCAGCGCCGCGCCTTCGATCATCACGCGCACGCCCTCGTCGCCGCCCATCGCGTCAACAGCGATACGCGGCAGGGTCATTGTCCGTCCATCCCCCCCAGAACGGGCTTAGAGCCCGACGGCGATGATTTCGCGACCGTTGTAGTGGCCACACGAAGGGCACAGGTTGTGCGGGCGCTTCAGTTCGCCACAGTTGGTGCATTCATGGAATGCCTCAACCTTCAGCGCATCGTGGCTGCGGCGCATGCCCCGACGTGAGGGCGAAGTCTTTCTTTTGGGGACGGCCATTGCGGCACCTGTTCCTGAATCTGCAAGTTTCTATGTCAACGTGCGCGATAGGCGGATTGGCCCACCGGCACAACCCATGCGAAAGCCGCTCTGCCTAAAGAGCGGCCGTACGGGATGCAGGAGGCATATCGACCATCGCGGGCGAAGGCGCGCCTATACGGATTTTTGGGTGCTTTGCAAGCGCGGGACGGCTAGCACGCGCATTCCAACAGGAGGGGACACGCAAAACATGATCCTATCGATCACACTGGCCGCCGCCGCTGCGGCCGCCATCATCAATATCTGGCTGTCGATGCGCATCGGCGCGCTGCGCACCAAGTTCAAGATCAGCGTCGGCGACGGCGGCAACGAAGCGCTGGTCCGCCGGATGCGCGCGCAGCTCAACTTCGTCGAGAACGTACCGCTGGTGCTGGTGGTGATCGCCGCCATCGAACTGGCGCGCGGCGAAAACATCTACCTGATGGTGATCGCCGCGATCTTCATCTTTGGCCGCGTGGCGCATGGCCTGGGCATGGACGGCGGCGCGCTGGGCGCGGGCCGGATGATCGGGACGCTGACCACGATGGTCAGCCAGCTGGCGCTGGCCATCTGGGCGGTGTGGATCATCCTGCACTGAGCGTATGGTCGGCGCGGGCATTCCCCGCGCCGGCCAACATCATCGCCTCTAACTCAGCGCATAGTCGCTGACGTAGGCATTGGTCTTGCGCTCGCGACCGAACGTGCTGGTCGGCCCGTGGCCGGGCACGAACGTGATATCCTCGCCCAGCGGCCACAGCTTCTGCGTGATCGAATCGATCAGGTCCTGATGGTTGCCCAGCGGAAAGTCGGTGCGCCCGATCGATCCCTGGAACAGCACGTCGCCGACGATGGCAAAGCGCGACGGCGCATGGACGAACACCACGTGGCCGGGCGTGTGGCCGGGACAGTGGATCACATCGAGCACGAGGTCGCCGATCGTGACCGTCTCGCCATCGTGCAGCCAGCGGTCGGGTTCGAACACTTCGCCCGGAATGCCGTAGCCCTTGCCATCCTCGCCCAGCTTGGCGATCCAGAAGCGGTCTGCTTCCTCGGGCCCTTCGATCGGCACGCCCAGTTCGCGCGCCAGCTTGGCGGTGCCGCCGCAGTGATCGATGTGGCCGTGCGTCACCAGCAGCTTTTCCACCGTAACTCCGGCGCGCTCCGCCGCCAGCTTCAGCCGGTCGAGATCGCCACCGGCATCGATGAACGCACCCTTCATGGTGTGCGTGCACCACACCAGCGTGCAGTTCTGCTGGAACGGCGTGACCGGAATGATCGCGACTTTCATCGGGGGGGCGGATGGCGTTGCGGTGGTCGCGGTTTCGGTCATGGCCCCGATGTGGCGTCACATGGCTTGCGAATCAACCTTTGCCTGTCCGCCGGTTTTATCCAGCGCGCGATCACGGCCCCGCACCCCGCTCGTCCCGAGCCAAGTCGAGGGATGCCGCACAAAATTTGCCTCATGCGCAACGTGTCGCGACTACGCTCGACATGAGCGGAGACGGAATGCTGTAGTCAATTCCTTCGAAATCTACAGCCGCCCGCCTTTCCACACCACGCGGCCGATCACCTCGACATCGCCCGCCGCACGCTCGCTGCGGCCGTAGGCAGGGTTGTCGCTGATGATGTGTACGTGGCCCGCCCCGCCGACCTCAAGCCGCTTGACCAGCAGCACGTCGTCGAGCCGCACGACGTGGATGCCGGCGCGCAAGGGGCGCGGGGTGCGATCGACCAGGATCTCGTCACCATCGCGCAAGGTCGGCTCCATCGAATCGCCCTCGACCGCGATCACCGACAGCATCGCCGGTTCAAGCCCCTGCCCTTTGAGCCAGCGCGCCGAAAACCGCAGCTGGCCGCTCGGCACTTCCTCGCCCGCCAGACTGCCGGGGCCCGCCGACGCGCCCAGCGGCAGGCGGGGAATGTCCGACCAATCGGCCAGAGCGCGACGCGGCCCGAGCGACCGCGCCGGCAACGTTGCCGACGCCAACGCCCCGGGCCCGCCCAGCGCCGCCTCGTCCACCGCGAAGAACCGCGCGAGTACGCCGCGATCGGTCTCCTCCAGTTTGCGCGGGCTGCCCTTGCGCACGAACTGCTGCAGGTAGCTCGCGTTGCGGCCAAGCATGGCAGACAGCGCGGCAAGGCTCACCCCGCGCGCGGCGGCAAGGTCGAGCAGGCGCGAACGAGCATCGTCATCGGGCATGGCGGTCATCCAGCATGGCGGGCCTCGGTGAGTATCGGTGTCATGGGTGCCACCATATTCGAAGGATTTTTCCTAGACAAGTAGGATTTCACACGAGACAAAAGATTATTCCTACGGGCGATTCCACATGCCGGTAGACGTCGACGGGGGCCCACCATGCTGCTGCGCAAGATCGAGCGCTTTCTCGACCGTACCGGAATGCCGGCGACCAAGTTCGGGCGGCTGGTGGCGCACGATCCGCGGCTGGTGCTCGACATGCGCAACGGCCGCGAACTGCGCCGCGCCTTGACCCATCGCGTAGAACATTTCATGAACATTTATAGCGAGACCCAGCATGCTGCATGATCCCCACGCCTTCGCCGCTTCCGACACCGCGCTGGCGCCCACCCTTGCCGACGCCGACACCGACACCGAAGCAGATCCCGTCGATGGCGGCTGTCCGCCACCGCCCCGTGCCCGCCGCGGTGCGGGCGAGCGGCTGGTCGATGCCTTGCGCGCCGTCGCGCCGTCGGCGGTGCTGGTCGCACGCGAGGAAACGCCGTGGGCCAGCATCACCTTCAGCGGATCGCGGCACCGCTTCACACTGGCGTTTACCGGACCTGACGCCATCGCCGAGGGCGAGGCGCTGATCGCCACGCTGCCCGACCACGAATTCACCGTGCCGGGTCGCCTGGTTGCCGACGCGACGATCGTGGCCGCCAGCCACGCACAGCTGCCCACGCCATCGCTGGAGGTCGTGGCGGAAATCCTGCTGCTCGACGACAACTAGGGTGCGGACAACGGAGTCGTCCCGGGTCAGGCCCGGGACGACGGAATGGGCCGGCGTAACTCCCCCCGGATCAGCCGCCCGCTCAGCCGCCCGTGGGCTGGTCTTCGCCTTTGGCCATGTAGCGCGGCGGGGTCTTCGCGCCGATCCACAGGCTCATGTCGACCTGGTCGGACACCTTGAATGGCTTGCGGTC
The DNA here is from genome assembly GCF_001590965.1 of Novosphingobium lentum NBRC 107847. Lineage (GTDB taxonomy): Bacteria > Pseudomonadota > Alphaproteobacteria > Sphingomonadales > Sphingomonadaceae > Novosphingobium > Novosphingobium lentum. The sequence goes on along the minus strand of NZ_BCTW01000022.1, from coordinate 19,296 downwards.
GCTGCCGAGGAACAGCGCTTCCATTTCCTTGCGGTTGAACGGGCGCGAGCCGAGCCGGCCGAACACCGCCATCTGGCCGCCGGTTTCATCGACCCCGCGATCGCGGTCGAGCCCCTTGGACAGCGCGATGGCCGGGCTGGGCGTGTGCGCCCAGGCGATCAGTTCGGGCTTGGGTTCGGGCGAGAAGCCATAGAAGTTGGGCTGGCTGTCGGGTGAGGTCAGCTGCAGCACCTTCATCCCGTTCTTGCCGTCGGCGACATAGGCGAACAGCGAGGCGTTGGTCGAGGCGACGATCACGTCCTCGGCATCGTTGAGCTGACCGCCGGCGGTGAACGCCTGGTAGATCGACGGCTGCGTCGGCTTGGTGATATCGACGATGACCAGCCCCTGCCCCTTGGCGGCGACGTAGGCATATGTGCGCGCCAGGTACACGCGGCGCGCATCGGCCAGCGGCACGGTCGCCTGCGGCACCGGCACCGGCTTGCCCAGGTCGGTGATGTCCATCAGCTCCAGCCCGTTCGCCGTGGTCACCCACAGATAGCGGAACTGCACCGCCGTGGCGCGCGGATCGGTCAGCGGCACCACCGAGGTGACTTGCGGATCGAGGCAGGTTTCGGCCTGCTTGCCCTCGGTCACTTCGCACGGGTGGGCCGGTGACCACGGCTTGGTCAGGTGCACCGTGACCAGCGCCTTGTCGGTCACCACATAGGCATAATCGCCCGCCAGCGTGATGTGCCGTGCCCCGGTGAGCACCCCGTCGGGATTGAACGTGGCGGCGCGGTGGAAGAAGTTGTTGCGGAACTCGCCATCGGCCAGCGTATCGACGTTGACCGCGATCAGCCCTTCGACGGCATCGGTGACGAAGGCGTAGTGGTAGATCGGCGAGAACGGCTGTTCCTCGTTCACCGTGCGCAGTTCGGGCGTGTTGCGCGTGGGCGCGATCGCCTGGTTGGTCGGCAGCGCCATGCACGTCGCGTTGGCGGTGCCGATGTGTGTGTCATGCCCCAGCGGCGAGAACGGCGCGGTGATGATGCGTTCGGAGAAGCCCTTGTTGCCGACCGACGCGATGTCATAGGCGCGGAAACCGCCCTTGCCCTCGGCCACGAACATGTATTCGCCGCGCATCTGCAGGCAGTGGACCGCGTCGCTGGTGCCTTGCGTGGTGTTGAGGAAGCTTTCGCGACCTGTGCTCTCGCCCGACAGCTTGCCGTCGATGATCTTGCCGCGCGTCCAGTCCTTCAGCTCGCGATTGTTCCGTTCGACGTGCTGCTTGTAGAAGTCGGGATAGGCGTAGCGCTGCAGGTAGCTGCCGATCACCGCCTGGGGTTCGTCCCATTCGGTCACGCGCACCGCCTCGAACCCGCCGTCGAGCCCGAAGTACGCGTTCATGCCGACGAAGTTCACGTAGTTGGTGCCCAGCAGCAGCAACTGCGACATGATCGCGTTGTTGTCGTCAGCCTGGCTGAGGTGGCAATCGGTGCACTGCTTGGTCTCGTTCTTGCGCACGGTGTGCGGGAAGTGCGGTGCGAACGCCTGGCTCGAATAGCCGATCGCGGAGATCGGCGGCTGCTGCACATAGATGCGTTCGCGGTTGATGTTGGTCGACGACAGGATCAGCGCCGAGGTCGAGCGGATCGGCGCGGTAATCGCCGTGCCCGCCACCGGGTAGCCATCCTTGTCGAACTGCACCGGATCGGACCCGCTCGACTTGTTGCGCTGATGCTTGCCCAGCTGGAACATGTCATCGCGCGCAACCTGCGGATTATAGGTCGCGTAGTTGCGGGTGTAGTCTTCCTCGTACTTGTGGACGGTCGACTTCCAGTTCGCCTCGATCGGCAGGTGGCAACCGGCGCAACTCGTGGTCCATGACAGGTGGCAGGTGAAGCACGCCATGTCGTCGTCGCGGTGGGCGCGCTGTTCCTTGGGCACGCCGGTGCCGAAGTGATAGATGCCGTCCTGCGCCGCCGACTTGGCCATCAGCTTGGCGCGCGCCGCCTTGGGGTTGAAGATCGGCTTGCCCAGGTCATCGACCATGCCCGCATAACGCGCATCGACCGAATCCTTGACCAGGCTCACGCGCCAGGACTTCTCAGGATCGATGATCGAACGCTGCACCAGCACGCGGCGGCCGGTCTTGTCCTGGAACCATTCGAAGCGGCGCTGGCCATCGGCATTGCGCAGCAGCGACAGGTTGTGCCCTTCGGGCGGGGCCGCCAGGTTCGAGGTGATCAGCGTGGGATAGGCGTCGGGCGTGCCGTGGCAATCCTTGCACCCGATCTCCACCGCGTTGGCGACTTCGCCGAAGATCAGCCCGTTGCCGTGGCTGTCCTGCGCGAAGTGGCAATCGGCGCACTGCATGCCGATCTGGGCATGGATATCCATCATGTGCACGGTCTTGCCCGGATTGTCGGGTCCGGCGGGCACGAACTTGGGTTCGGTCCCCTTGCGGAACTTCTCCGGATCGTCGGGCGAGACGATGTGCGCGGTGTCGGTGCCGTAGGTCGACATGTCGCCGTCTTCGTCGAGCAGGTTGCCGCGCCGGTCGCGCTTGAGGATCGCGCGGAAGTTCCAGCCGTGGCCGTGGTAGTCGGCAAACTGCGTGCGCTGCAGCTTGGGGTTGAGATCGTAGACGTTGCGCAGGAATTCCACGTCGCGCCACAGCCCGTGCGCGCTTGCCGCCTCGGGGTTGCGATCGAGCACTTCGCGCGCCTGCGACATCGTGGGATGGAACTGCTGCTTGAACGCCTTCTGGTAATCGGCTTCGGTCAGCCCTTCGGGCTTGGGCGCCTTGTTTTCAGGCCCGGGCCACATGTACGGCGCATCGGATTCGTAATCCCACATCGTATAGCCGAGGTACGAATTCAGGAAGATGTTCGGCTGGTGCATGTGGCAGTTCATGCACTGCTGCGTCGGGATCGCGCGGGTGAAGGCGTGGACCAGCGGGTGGCCGCGTTCACGCTCCTGCATCGGCACGGGGCCGCTGTCAGCCATGGCGGCGGCTTCGGGCGTCGCCACCGGCTTGCCCGCGGCATCGAGCCCGGCGGCGGCATGCGCCTCGCCCTGCGACATCTGGTGCGCCGCCATCACTCCATGCGGCGCGTTGCCGCTGGCGGGCGTGAACGTCAGCTGTTCGGGCGAGGCGATGGCGCGCGCGCAGTTGCCCGCCATGTCGGCCGATTCCTCGGGATCGCTGGCATCGCCGCCCAGGTACTTGCCGTGGCCGCCCAGCACGGTCGCGCGGACCAGTTCCTTGTGTTCGTGCGCCTTGTCGGCATCGAAGCTGCCGTACGAGCCGTGGCGTTCCTCGCCTTCGCGCAGGCGGTTGATCGTCGGATCGACCGTCACTGTCTGCCCGTCGCGCCCGCACTGGGCAAAGTTCAGCCCGTGGCGCGGTTCGCGGTCGTTGGCATAGATCACGTGGCACGCCGCGCAGCCCGAACTGCGATAGTCGCCCGGCTGGTCGTTGGTGCCCATCTGGAACAGGAACGGATCGTTGAGGCGGGTCTTGTGGATGTTCAGCACCGGGATCGCGACGCGCAGGCCGGTGGCCATGCCGCGGTTCGACTGCTTGAGATCGGGACGGCCGTTTTCATCCAGCTTCTGGATCGAGCCGGTCGAGTTGGGGATGCCGATCTCGGGGAACTGCGGATTGATGACGCGACCGCCATCCTCGAACACGCGGAACACGTCGCCCGGCGGAATCACGTTCCAGCGCGGCAGCGGGTACATTACCGGCAGCGCGCCGCGCGCCTTTTCTTGCGGGGTGACCGTGCCCCACATCGGCTTGCCGTCGGGGCCGATTTCCTTCGACGCCGACTTGACGAACGCCGGTTCGCCGCCGCGCGTGAAGCTTTCGCCGAAGATGTAGTTCTTGAACGGCACGATGCCGTTGTTGTAGGCGGCGCCGCCCCACAGCATCGCGCCCGTGCTCATTAGCGAACGTTCCGACGCCTCGATGATGTTCATGTGGCAGGCGCCGCACGCCTCGCGCGCCACGCGATAATCCGACGGGTTGACGAAGCGGACGAATTCGGGGCTTTCCTTGGCCAGGTTGGCATAGCTGCGCTGCGGGTTGGCCGAACGCGGCCAGCCCCAGGTCTTGGGATACTTGGGCAGCACGTGCGCCTGCGTCATCGCGGTGGTGTATTCCAGCCCGTCGAGCTTCCAGCCGCGATCCGCCACCACTTGCGCGTTGCCGCCATGGCAATCGGTGCAGGCGAGCACGACCGCCTGGCTGGCGTGCATCGTGCGGTGGTCGCTGGCGGTGTGGCAGCTTACGCAGCCCTTGTTCTTGCCGTCGACGAACGCCCACTGCTCTTCAGCCGTTTCGCCCGGCTGCCCGCGCGGCGCAGACGGTGCGCGATCGAAGTGCACCTTCTGCGGCGCTTCTTCCTCCGAAGCGCGCAACGCCGCCGGCAATGCCAGCACGGCAAGCGCCAGCAGCAGCCACAGCAGCGGCAGGCGCGACAGCCCTGCATTCCAGCGCCGGGCGATCAGGCGGACAACGGCGGAAGGGTGGGTCAGGGTCATCAGAAAGCCAGGATCGCGTTGGCAAGGACCGAGTAGAAGCGGTTGCCCCTACCCTGCTGGGCGAACAGGTCGCGGAAGCCCGCGCCCGCGAACAATGTCGCGGCGGACAGCCGGAACACGATGTTCTGCGAGGCATTGGGCCGCCACACCGCCGACACCGACGTATCGAAACCGATCGATTTCGGGATCGAGCCTTCGTTGCGCAGCACCTGCAGGACTTTCGTGTTGTCGAACCACAAGTGGTTGACGTTGGTCGAAACGCGCACTTCGGGCGTCAGGTCGAAATCGGCCCCCACGCCCAGCAGGATGGTGCCCGGGTTGGTGAAGTTCGACTGGCCTTCCTCTTTGGAACTGCGCAGCGAATTGAGGATGCCGTTGCGGCCGTTGATCGACACCGCGCGGCCACCGCCGGCAAACGGTATCGTCTGGCGGATCCAGTAGCTGGTATCGGCGCCGGCGAACTGCGGATTCTCGAAGATCGCGTCGAACCCGCCCTCGGTCCCGTCGTAGGGGTTCTTGTCGCCGCTGGCATACAGCCCCGACAGGCGGAAGCGCATCCAGTCGACGTCGTAGCTCGCTTCGGCAGCGGCGAAATACGCCGCGATCTTGGCCGGGCGGCTGGTGAGGAAGTTGTTCCGGTCCTCACCCAGCGCAGCGTACAGCTGCGCGGTCAGGTTCATCCGGCCGATGCGGCCATCCACCGCGTAGCCCAGGTACACCACATCGTATTCGCGCCCGCGCAGATCGCCCAGCAGCGCCGGGCGCACGGGGAATCCGTTGACGTCGGCATGGATCTGATCGCGCTCGCGGTTCATGTTGTAGGTCACCGACACCTGGCTGGTGAGGCCGACCACGGGGAAATCCTGGCGATAGAGGTTGGCGGTGAACACCCAGTCGCGGCGCGGGGTATCCTGGATCGAGTTCAGCCCCGAGTTGGTGTCCTTCTCCAGCCGCCAGAATGCGGCCAGGTTGAACTGCACCCGGTTGTTGTCGCGGTTGCCGAAGATGCGCACGCCAAGCTGATTGTCGAGGAACAGGAAGCCGCGGAAATCGGCGGTGAATTCCTGGATGCCGGCGCGGATCGAGACGAAATCGAACCGCTTCGAATCGAACCGGCCGATGTGATAATCGACGAACAGATCCTGCACGCCGAACGAATAGTCGGTGCGGTGCGTGCCCCCCGTCGGCAACACCGACAGCACGCGCTTTTCGGGCACCTGGACATAGTTGATCTGGGTGGCCAGCGTGGCGCGGTATTCGATGATCGGCGGCTTGAACGCGGTCAGGCCCTTCAACAGCGAAAAGCTGGTGATGAACGTCTGTGCCAGCACCAGACTGTTCGAGCGGCCGAACGTGTCGATCTCGTTGGCGTTGGTGGTGGTCTGGTTGCCGACGGGAATCGGGAAGCTGCGCGGTTCGACCACCGTGTCGGAAATGGCGCTGGCGATGAAGAACCAGTCGTCACCCTTGAGGAAACCGGGGCGCTGCGCCTTGGACAGCGGCCGGTCACCCTTGATCACGCTGTGGTGGAACGGATCGAAGATCGTATGACACACGTTTTCCAGCTTGGGATAGAGCGTGTAGATGCCCTTGTCCTGCTTGCCGGTGGCCGGGTCCTTCTGCGGACACAGCGCGTTGGTGATGCGCCAGCGATCGGGCAGCGCCACGTTCAGCGCCAGATCGTTGATCGGCCCTTCGCCGTCGTACTTGTCGTAGAACGCCTCGGGCGGCGGGGCCGAAACCGCGCCAAGGTTCATCTGTTCGACGCGTTCGGGCAAGCCCTTGCGGAAACCGGGACGACGGCGACCCGGCAGCAGCGCCCCGTCGGCGGTGACGGTATCGCCGGCGGATTGCGCAGCGGCATCGGCCGCGCTGTTCATGGCAGGCGCTGCCGATGCCGGAGCCCCGTCCATGCCTGCCGCAGCAGCCGGGACCATCACCGGCGCAGGATCGGTCGCATGTTGCGCCTGGTCGGTCGCGGCGACCGCCCCGGCCGTGAGGAAGGAAATCGCCGGAATCTGGCGGCTTGCAGCACCCGATGCGGCATCGCGCTCGCCCCGGTCGACCGCTGAATCGGCGCGCAGCAGCTGCACCGGCGCCTGCGGCACCGGATGACCAAAGCCCAGGGCGGGAGCGACGAGGCCGAGGACGGTGTGGATCACAATCCCTCGCAGGCGTTCTGTTCGGAGGTATCGAGGAACGGCGCGAACGGGCAGTTGACGTAGCGCAGCCGCACCCCTTGCGCGACCGGCACCACGATCGTGTCGGCGCGGATGTCCTTGGGCGCGTTGCCGATCGACCCGACCCGCACCCCGGCGTTGTTGGCGCCCAGGAAGCTGATCATGTCGTCCTGGTCGATGCCGTCACCCGAAATGCCGATCGCGCCGACCAGCGTGGTGCCGCGATAGATCGGCACCGATCCGGGGAAGATCTGGATGCCGTTGGCCAGCCGCTTCTTGCCGTTGGGCGCATCGGGGACCTGGGTGCACTGCTGCGCCGTATCCGCCGCCTTCAGCGCGCCTTCCACGAATACCGCGTGCTGCAGCAGGTTCGATTTCACCAGCGCGACCTGCAGCCCGACCCCGAACGGATTGAACTGGTTGATCGGGCGCGACAGCGGACCGTTGGCGGTGCCGACCTGCCCATCGGGAAAATACGGGCGCGACAGGTTGCCGCCCGAGCGATCACCGAACGCGATCTTGCCGGTCAGCGCGGTCTGGTCACCCAGGAAATCGCGGACGCGCTGCACGAACTGCGGGATCTCGCCGTCGGGATCGCCCTGCAGCTGGGCGGCGGCGACCTTGTTGGAAAAGAACGCGGCGGTGCGCGCTTTCTGCAGCGACACGTCGATGCCGAAGATCGGCGCATCGGGCCCGCGCACCAGTCCGAGCACGGTGCCGTAAGTATCGACCACGCTGATCGAAACTTGCGCCCGGCTGTCGACCGGGCGACGGATCTGCGCGCGCGCGCGGCTCATGATCTTGAACGCTTCTTCCAGCACCGCGCGCGTTTCGGCGGCGGTCAGCGGCGTGCCGACATCGGCGCCATCGGTGCCGGCGCGGATCGGGTAGCGATCGTTGCCCGAACCATCGGTCAGCACGAACGCGTCGGGTATCGAAAACTCCGCAGGGGTGGCATAGCGCAACCCGCTCGCCTCGGTGCCATAAGTGGTGCCGGCGATGATCGCGCCCGCAGTATAGCCGTTGACCGGGATCAGCGTGCCGACGACGTTGTTGATCGCCGCGAAATCGGTCTTGAGCGGGGCCAGCCCTTCGACCCGCGCATCGCTGAACCGCAAGGTCGAACCATCGACCGTGATCTTGTCGGCGGTGATCGAGGGATCGGGCGCAAAGCCCTGGATGCCGGCGAGCGCGATGAATTCCTCGGGATCGCCATCGACGTTGGTGACGTCGGGATCGAACGCATAGTCGCCATCGGCCATCACCCCGATCGCGCCGACGATCGCGCCGTTCTTGTACAGCGGCAGCCCACCCGAATCCGCGGCCAGGCCAAGCGGCGCGCGCTTGGGGCCGATCAGCGCCGCCGGGCCGCCGCCCGACAGGAACCGCGTGTTGAGGTCCGAACACGGCAGCTGGCTGAACTGCACGCCGAACAGCGGCCCGCTTTCCAGCCCCGGCGTGACCGGCGCGGGCGGGAAATGCTGCTGGACGATCTCGCTGGCGGTGCGGGTGGAAAACGCGTTGCCGCTGCTCGAAAGATAGGCACCGGTCACCGCCTTGGAGATCGCGCCCATCGTGGCCTCGACGTCGAGGTCCTGCGCATCGACCGGGGTCGCGATCGCGCCGTTGAGCTCGGTGTTGTACTTGCTCGTCTTCATGCGCGTGCGCGCGCCGTTCATGCGGAATACGCCGAGCACGTTGCCGACGCGGTCGGTCACCGCGATGATCGCGGGCAGGTTGAGCGCCTGCGCCTCGCTTACCGCCTGCGCCATCACCTGCTGCACATCGGCCACCGTCAGCGACGCCTGGATCGGCGCGTCGAACACTTTGGCCGCCGTGGCCGACGGACTGGGCGCCGGCGTGGGCGATGGCGCCGGGCTGCTGCTGCCGCCGCCGCAACCGGCAAGCGTCAGCGACAGCGCGGAAACGATCGCGGTCGTACGATGAAAAGCGGCTTTGAAGGGCATATCAGCGCAAGCTCCGAATGGAACCGATAGCGCCCCCCAATGCGCGACGAAACGCGAGCGGCTGGTAGCTGTTGGGCTCGCGCACCGCCGAATAGGCCTGGTTGATCTGCACGCGCAGGCCGTTCGCCGCGCCGGTCGATACCATGCCCTGGTTGACCAGCCCGTTGAGCAGCGTGTCGATCGCCATCACCGACTGCACCGAACCTTCGTAGTCGGTGAAACGGTCGGAAATCGCGTTGCTGGCGATCGCATCCATGATCGCGAACGTCTGCGCCTTGCTGAACGGCGTACCGGCAAACCGCGCAGACAGCGCATCGGCGGTCTGCCGCAGCGCCTGCGCGGCGGCCACCGATTGCGAGCGTCCTTCGCCCATCGCACGGTGGAACGCCTTGCTGCGCGCATCGAACGTCGCGGCGATATCGGGCGCCACGACTTTGGCTGCGGCGAGCAGCATGATCATGTTCTCATCGTTGAACGGCGGCATGCCGGCGTGGATCGGACGGCCCGGGTTGGGCAGCACCGAAACGCTCGCCTGTTCGCCGTCGTAGATGCGGCGGTGGCAGCTGTGGCAATCGTAGAACGTGAATTCGGGGAAGATGCCGTCGTTCGCCTTGCCCGGCTCGCTGAACAGTTCCATCGACCGCTTGACCGCCTCGGCCTGGCCGACCGCCCACATCCGCATCGAATCGGTCTTGCCACCCTTGCGCGCGGCATAGTCGGCATCTTCGTTGTGGTGCTGCTGCAGCGTAGAGAACAGGTCGAGTTCGAACGACACGCGCGGATGGCCCGCCGCCATGATGCGGTGCGCGACGAACTGCCCCGGACCATCGCCCGACAAGTGGCAGTCGAGGCAGACTTGCGCGCGGACGCGTGGATTGACCAGATCGGTCATCCCTTGCGACACGTTGCGCTGGTGGCTAGCTCCGACGGTGTAATGTGTGGACAGCCAGCCGCCGGCATTGCCGTGGCAGGCTTCGCAATCGACGCCGTCGGCAACTTTTTGCGCGCCCGTCGTGGTGTGGCAGCCAAGGCATTCGCGACCGACGCCGGCACCATCGAGCCCCATGCGGCGGATGATGGCCTGGCCGCGCGCTTCCTGAATGGCGCGATAGGCGCGGCTGTGCGCGCCCGTGGGAGACGATTCTTCCTGCCAGCGCAGCAGTTCGTCCTGCCGGACCGGCGTGCCATCGCCCACGCTGTGGCCGTGGCAGGTCGATCCCGCGCAGCTGGCCACGCCCATATGGGCCCGCATCGAGCCACCGGCGCCTTGCGCCTGAAGCGGTGCGGGCGCGACGAACAGCGCAGCGGCAAGCGCGGCAGCAGCCATGAGGACACACACGACGATCGCCATCGCACCGGAGCGCGATACCGAGCGGCAAGCGGTCAAAAACCGCCGCAGTGACATGGAATGGTCCAGCATTGCCCCTCGTTCCAGCCCGATGCGCGCCTTGGGCCGAAGCTTAAGCTTCTGGCACCCACGCCCAGCGATTGACTTGCAATGCGACCCCTTATCGGAAGACTATGCCAGTCTGCGACGAGTGTTCAAGCACGGAATTGCGCCAATCGCACGATTTGGTGCTTGCATCGGGCGGCCTGATGCGTCTCGCCACACCGGCACGGACCGCTTCCACCGGTTACGCCGCGTTAACCATAACCGCAAAGAATCCCGATGTTTACTGGCGATCAGAGCCGACGGATCACCAGATTGCGGATTTCCGACATATCCTCCATCGCGAACCGCACGCCTTCGCGGCCCAGCCCCGAATCCTTGACCCCGCCATACGGCATATTGTCGACCCGGTAGGACGAAACGTCGTTGACCACGATGCCGCCCACATCGAGGTGATCCCACGAATCGAGCACCTGGTGAATGTCGCGGGTGAAGATGCCCGCCTGCAGGCCGAACTTGCTGTCGTTGACTTCGTCCATCGCGGCCTTCCACTCGGTGAACTTCGACAGGATCACCACCGGCCCGAACGCTTCCTCGCGGTACAGCTCGCTGTCGCGGCTGACGCCTTCGAGCAGCGAAGCTTCCAGCATGTTGCCCGCGCATGCCCCACCCGCGAGCAGCGTGGCGCCGCCCGCCACCGCGCTGTCGATCCAGCCTTTCAGGCGGCTGGCCTCGCGCGCCGAGATCATCGGGCCGATGAAGGTTTCGCGCTTCTTCGGATCGCCCGAGACGAGCGTCTTGACCTTGGCGGCCAGCATGTCGCGGAAGCTGTCGTAGATGTCGGCATGGATGATCACGCGCTGCACGTGGATGCAGCTTTGCCCCGACTGGTAGTATCCGCCGAACACGATGCGGGCGAGCGCGTGGTCGAGATCGGCGTCCTTGTCGACGATCACCGCCGCGTTGCCGCCCAGTTCGAGCACGACTTTCTTCTTGCCCGCCTTGCCCTTCAGGTCCCAGCCCACGCCGGGCGATCCGGTGAACGACAGCAGCTTCAGCCGTTCGTCGGTGGTGAACAGATCCGACCCGGCGCGCGCGGCGGGCAGGATCGAGAACGCGCCTTCGGGCAGCACGTCGCATTCGGCCAGCACTTCACCCATGATGATCGCGCCCAATGGCGTCATCGAGGCGGGCTTCATCACGAACGGGCAGCCCATCGCGATCGCCGGGGCGATCTTGTGCGCGGCCAGGTTCAGCGGGAAATTGAACGGCGAGATGAAGCTGCACGGCCCGATCGGCACGCGCTTCCACATCCCCATATAGCCCTTGGCGCGCGCGCTGACGTCGAGCGGCTGGACTTCGCCGTAGTTGCGCGTGGCTTCTTCGGCGGCGATGCGGAAAGTGTCGATCAGGCGGGTGACTTCGCCTTCCGCATCGGCGATCGGCTTGCCCGCCTCGACGCACAGCGCATAAGCCAGCTCGTCGAAACGTTCGCCAAACCGCGTCACGCAATGGGTCAGCACGTCGCGCTTTTCATAGCTGGCGAGCCGCGCCATCGGCTCGGCCGCGCGGACCGCGCCCGCGATCGCTTCGTCGATCACGTCGGGCGTGGCCAGCGCGGTGCGGAACGCCACTTCGCCGGTGAACTTGTCGGTCACCTCAAGATCGGCGTTGGGCTGCGCCGCCTTGTTGTTGAGGTAAAGCGGGTAGACGTCTTTGAGCTGGACCATTGGACTCTCCGGGGCGCGTGGTTCGAGACGGGCCTTCGCCAGGCTCAGTCCCTCCTCACCATGAGCGGCAATATACATTCTCCGCCCATCCTGAGGAGCAGGTTCGCCCCGAGCTTGCCGAAGGGCGAACCTGCATCTCGAAGGACCCGCGAACTTACAACGCCTTCGACAGCGCCTTGATGTCGATGTTCAGGATCTGGTCGTTCTCCGAATAATCGACCGGGCAGTCGATCAGGTGGACGCCGGGCGTGTCGCGGCAATGCGCGAGCAGTTCCTTGAGGTGCGCGGCGCTTTCCACCCGGTGTCCGCTGGCGCCATAGGATTCGGCGTACTTGACGAAATCGGGGTTGCCATAGGTCAGGCCCCAGTCCTCGAAGCCCATGTTGGCCTGCTTCCAGCGGATCATGCCGTACGAGCTGTCGTTGAGGATCAGCACGGTGAGGTTGAGCCCGAGGCGCACCGCGGTTTCCATCTCCTGGCTGTTCATCATGAACCCGCCGTCGCCGCAGATCGCCATGACCTTGCGCTCGGGATACAGCATCGAGCTCATCATCGCGGACGGCAGGCCCGCGCCCATCGTCGCCAGCGCATTGTCGAGCAGCACGGTGTTGGGATGGTAGGCGGTATAGCCGCGCGCGAACCAGATCTTGTAGACGCCGTTGTCGAGGCAGATGATCGCATCGTCGGGCAGCGCATCGCGGATCGACTGCACCAGATGCGGCGGGAAGATCGGGAAGCGCGCGTCGGCGGCCAGCGGCGTGGTGTGGTCGACCTCGGCCTGGCGGTACGACAGCATGTGATTGAAATCCCACGCCGGATTGGGCGTAATCGCTTCCTTCATCTGCCAGATCGCGTTGGCGATATCACCGATCACTTCCAGTTCGGGGAAGTAGACCGGATCGACTTCGGCGGTCTTGGTCGAGATGTGGATCACCGGAGTGCCGCCTTCGCGCATGAAGAACGGCGGCTTTTCGATCACGTCGTGGCCGATGTTGACGATCAGGTCCGCATCCTCGACCGCGCGGTGCACGAAATCGCCCGCCGACAGCGCGGCGCAGCCCAGGAACTTGGGATGGCGCTCATCGATCACGCCTTTGCCCAGCTGCGTGGTGAGGAACGGAATGCCGGTCTTGGCCACGAATTCGCGCAGCATGTTGCCGGTCATCTTGCGGTTCGCGCCCGCGCCGATCACCAGCACCGGGGCCTTGGCCTTCTGGATCTGGTCGACGGCCATCGCCACCGCCTTGGCATCGGCCGAGGGGCGCCGCGCGATCGAGCGCTTGATCGGCTTTGATTCGGTGTGTTCGTCGGCGATATCTTCGGGCAGTTCGATGTGCGTGGCGCCCGGCTTTTCCTCTTCGGCGAGGCGATAGGCTTCGCGCACGCGGCTGGGAATGTTGTCCGACGATGCCATCTGGTGCGCGTACTTGGTGATCGGCCCCATCATCGAGACGACGTCGAGGATCTGGAACCGGCCCTGCTTGGATTTCTTGATCGGCTTTTGGCCGGTGATCATCAGCATCGGCATGCCGCCCAGCGTGGCATAGGCGGCGGCCGTGACGAAGTTGGTCGCGCCCGGCCCCAATGTGGCGATGCACACGCCGGTCTTGCCGGTGTGGCGACCATACGTGGCGGCCATGAAGCCCGCGCCCTGTTCGTGCCGCGTCAGGATCAGCTTGATCTTGGTGGAGCGCGACAGCGAATCGAGGAAATCGAGGTTTTCCTCGCCCGGCACGCCGAAGATGTATTCGCAGCCTTCATCCTCAAGGCATTCGATGAACAGATCGGATGCCTTCTTGCCTGCACCTGCGGACCCGGGAACTTCAGACATCGCACACTCCTGTAGCCGGAACGCGCGGCCCTGCGGCGTTCCATTTTGCTATTGCGGTGGTGCGACCCCAGGCGGGAGACGTTGTAGTTTTGGCCCCCGGTCCCGCCGTTGGCCGCAGTGGGTAACAAATGGCGCAAGCCGAGTCACCCCTGCAGCAACGCGATTTTGCGAATGAATCGCGGGTTCAGTAACCGCGCGCCAGATCGACTTGCGGCGCCACCGGATCACCCCGCCGCCACGCCGCCAGATTCGCCAGGAAACGGTCGGCCCCGCGCTGGAACATCTTGTCCTGCGACTGGCCAGACAAGTGCATCGTGACGTGCGCATCGGGCAGGCTCCACAACGGGTGACCGGCCGGCAGCGGCTCGGGCGTGGTCACGTCGAGGAACGCGCCGCCGATCGTTTTATGCTGCAGCGCTTCGACCAGCGCGTCCTGGTCGATCACCGAACCGCGCGCGATGTTGACGATGATCGCGGACGATTTCATCGCCGCCAGCTCCGCCGCGCCGATCATGTGTTCGGTTGCGGGCGTGGCCGGCACCGCGAGGATCACCCAGTCGAATTCGCCGAGTCGCGCGCGCCATGCGTCGGGCGTCAGCGTGCCCTCCCCCGGCCCGCGCCGGACTTTGACGACATCCACCTCGAACGCCGCCAGCAACCGGTCGATCCGCTGCCCGATCGCGCCATAACCGAGCAGCAGCGCCCGGCTGCCCGCCAGCTCGGCGCGCCCCGGCGGGCGTTCCAGCCACTCATGCCGGTCCTGCGCGCGCACCACCTCGCGATAGCCCTTGGCCATCGAAAGCATGCCCATGACCACGTATTCGGCGATGGTGATCGCGTTGATGCCGGCGCCGTTGGTGAACATCACCCCGCGATCCCGCAGCAGATCGAGCGGCAGGCCATCGACACCTGCGAAGATCGAATTGAGCCACTTCAGCCGTGTGGCGGCGTGGATCACCGGCAGCATGTTGGCCTGGTCGTACATGTCGAACCAGCCGATCTCGGCCTCGGGAGCCAGCTCCAGCGCCTCGGCCTTGTTGGCAAAGTACCGCGCCTCGACCCAGTCGGGCAGGCGCGGCTCGATCAGCGGGCGGATGAGCGCGGACATCACGGCGATGGTTCTGGTCATGATGTGGTTCCTGCCCCTCCGTAAGCGCTTGCGCTGCCACCCCCATCGCAGGTCGATGCAGAGGATGCGGTTGCGTGTTTCTCCCCATCGACTTGCGATGGGGAGGTGGCAGCGCGAAGCGCTGACGGAGGGGCCTTTCCAAACTCCTCCAGCCTGCGCTTCGCCAATGCCAGAACCGCTGTCGCCGCAGCATTCGGGTCACGCAAGACGTCCGCAGCCGCAAACCGAACCGTCTCGATCCGCCGTTCGCCAAGCCACGCGTCACGCGCCGAATCGCGCAACGGCCGATCGCCCATGTCGTGCGCCAAGCCGTCGATCTCGATGGCCAGGTTGGCGCGCGCGCAGAAGAAATCGATGATATAATCGCCTGCGGGGTGCTGCTTGCGAAACCGCAACCCGTCGGGTGCGGCGCGCAATTCGCGCCACAGCAGGACTTCGGGCAGCGACATCGCCCGGCGGAGCGCTTTCGCGCGTCGGACGGTTTTTCCCGGTTTGGCGGGACGGATCATCCGGCCCCTCCGTCAGCCCTGCGGGCTGCCACCTCCCCATCGCACGTCGATGGGGAGGAAGGCACAAACCGATCCTCCCCATCGACTTGCGATGGGGCGGGGGACCGCTCGCGCAGCGAGTGGTGGAGGGGCAATTCAGCCCTCACCCCAGCTTCCAGTCCCAGCCCAGCGGATCGCCGTCCATGACCTCCACACCCTTGGCGGCGAGCTCGTCGCGCAGGCGGTCTAGTGCTGGAAAGTTTTGCTGTGCCCGCAGTTCCTTCCGAAACGCAATGGATGCGTCGACATGCTCTCCTGTAAGTTCTGCATCCTTTGGTCTAATTCGTAAGTCCTTGCGATCCAAATTTAGCAGTCCAAAGCCCATCACCGCGTCCATCGCCGCGATTGCCGCAAGCTTTTCGCCGGCATCGACCTTCTTCAGCGCGACGACTTCTTCCAGCACGGTCAATGCCACAGCAGTGTTGAGGTCGTCCGAAATTGCGGCTTCGAAGCGCTGAACGAACTGAGCCAACTTTTCCCCGACGTCACCCTGAACTTGTTTCAGGGTCCATTCCTCCCCACGCACGGCCGAAGTGGGAGGCGCGATGGATGCTGAAACAAGTTCAGCATGACGGGCTTTGAGGGTCTCCACCCCCATCACCATCCGCTTCAACCGCGTCAGCGCCGCGCCCAGACCTTCCCATGAAAACTCCAGCTCGCTGCGGTAATGCGCCTGCAGGCACATCATTCGGTAGGCGAGCGGGTGGTAGCCCCGGTCGATCAGCAGTTGCAGCCGCAGGAACTCGCCGCTCGACTTGCTCATCTTGCCCGACCGTTCGACCAGGAAGTTGTTGTGCATCCAGATGCGCGCGCCGCTGTTGGCCGCGACGTCGAGTCCGTTGGTGCAGCAATGCGCCTGGTTCTGCGCAATCTCGTTGGGGTGGTGGATTTCGCGGTGGTCGATGCCGCCGGTGTGGATGTCGAACGGAAAGCCGAGCAGCGCGCCCGACATCACCGAGCATTCCAGATGCCAGCCGGGCGCGCCCCGGCCCCACGGGGAATCCCATTCCATCTGGCGCGTCTCGCCTTCCGGCGTCTTGCGCCAGATCGCGAAGTCGGCGGCGTTGCGCTTGCCATCGACCGGGTCGATGCGGCCCTCTCCTTCGTCGGTGTGCGCCCTGGCGAGGCGGCCGTAATCGGCCACACTCGAAACATCGAAATACAACCCAGACGGCAACTCGTAACAATGCTCCGGTGCAATCGACGTCGCAAACGCGATCATCTGCGGAATATAATCGGTAGCGATCGACCAATTCCTTTCGTCCTGCACGCCCATCTGCATGGGGCCACGGATATTCAGCGCCTTGATATCGGACCAGTACGCCTCGGTGTAATGCCGGGCGATGTCCCAGATCGACTGCGCGCTGGATTTCGCCGCCTTTTCCAGCTTGTCCTCGCCCGCATCGGCATCGTCGGTCAGGTGGCCGACATCGGTGATGTTGATGACGTGGGTTAGCTTGTAGCCCGAATAGCTCAGCACCCGGCCCAGCACATCGGCAAACACATAAGCGCGCATGTTGCCGATGTGCGGGTAGTTGTAGACCGTGGGCCCGCACGAATAGACCCGCGCCTCACCGGCATGGACCGGCACGAAGGTTTCGATGCTGCGCGTCAGGCTGTTGAACAGCTTCAGCGGGGTATCAGGCATGGCGGGGCGTGCGGGATCGGACTGCATGGCGCGTGCCTTGCCCGTCCTCGCCCGCCCCGGTCAAGTCCATCGCCGGGCAGCGCAAGGTCCGGTCGCGCCGAACGCCGCGCCGCGCGATCACTTGTCCTTCGGCGCGCCTGCGGTCTTTTCGGCACAGTCCTTGTCTTCGGCCGGGCACTTGCCGCCATCGCCCAGCAGATCGTCGTTGCCGGTGCCGGTGACCGGCTCGTCGATCAGCGGCTGGAAGCCCGCCGGGGCGATCTGGTTGATCTCCATCAGCGGGGTTTCGATAAAGCCGTCACCCACCGACTGGATCGCGCCCTGTTCGATCCCGCGCGAATCGATCGCTCCGTTGATGATTTCCTGAATCGTGCCGTCGCCCCCGGTTTCGACCGCGCCGCACGATGCGGTCTGCGCAATGATGCAGCCATTGATCGTCGACAGGCTGTTCGCCGCGCCGGCGATCTGCGTGAGCGGGATCGCCGCTTTGCCGGTCTGCCCGCCGACGATGTCGTTGATGACGATATCGATCGGGGTCGTGCCGCGCGCCGTGATCGTCAGCGTGTCCGCCACCAGCCCGCGACGATCGTCGAACGCGGTCGTGGCGGCGGTGTTCTGCACGAAGAACCCGTTCGCCACGGTAACCTGCAGCGTCCCCGCCTCGAGCAAGGTCGCCCCCGGCGCGATCGTGTCGTTCATGCCGAGCCGGGTGGTCACCGCGCCAAGGTCTGCGGCGGCGAGCGTGTCGGTCTGCGCCTGCGTGGTTCCGGCAAACACGCGTTGTGCGGAAAGCGACAGTTGCCCGCCGCGCCCGGTGGCCTCGATCAACCGCAGCGACCCGCGCGTCGCATCGAGCATCACGTTGCCGTTGGCGGTCAGCGCCAGCGTGTTGCTGGCGGCGTTGCCGAAGGTGGCGGCGCCCAGGATGGCCGCATCGTTGCCCGAAACCAGCCGCAACGTGCCGTCCGCGCCGACATTGCCCTCGGCCGTACCCGCCGCCGCGTTCGCCGCCAGCGTGCCGATGGTCAGCCGCGCCGTGCCGCCGGTCTGCTGGGTGGATGCAGTGCCCGCATCGATGGTCAGGTTGCCGCCCGAGCGGATCCGCGCGAACTCGGCGTTGTTGACGATGTAGCCGCCGTTGCTGTCGAACCCGTCGCCCAGCACGGTGCCGCCGCTGCCGTTGTCGGTCAGCGCGATGGCGGTGGTGCGGCTGCCCTGACCGACTTGCCCGGTCGCGCCGATCGCGAGGTCGGCCGAGGTGAAGGCGATGGTCTTGGCCGTCGCCAGCGCACGGATGTCGATCGCGCCGCCGGTCGTCGCGGTCAGCCCGGCAGCGGCATCGACCATGCCATCGGCCAGGATGCCGCTGGCCGCCGACAACGCGATGTTGCCCGGCCCCGGCTTGCCGATGCTGGTGGCCAAGGTGGTGTTGCCCAGCGTCGTCTGCGGTTTGTACCCCGCCGCGAGGAAGCCGACGCTGACGGTCGATTGCTTCGAGGTCAGGTTGATGTCGCCGACCGATTCGCCACGATTAACGCGCAAGGCCCCGCCCGCGACGATATCGATATCGCCATTGTCCGCCACGACCGTCGCCACGTTGAGCGGCCCGGTGGCGTTGAGCAGCACCGCATCGCCCGACGCGGACACGGCCCCGCCTGCAACCAGATTGCCCAGCACCGCCACGCCGCCGCTGCTCGCCACGAGCAGCACGTTGCGCCCGGCCGTGAGCGTGGTGAACGACAGTTGCGTCCCGCTGCGCACGGTGATGTCCTGCCCGGCGGTGATCGCATCGCCCGCCAGCGAGCCCACGGTCAGCGTCGCCGACCCGCCCGCGTTCAGCCCGGCAAAGGCCAGCGAGGCGGCGTTGACGGTGACGTCGGCTGCGGTCTTGACCTGGCCCAGGCTCGCCGCGCCGGGGGTGGTGATGGCCAGCCCGCCGCCGGTCGAGGTCACATCCCCGCCGGCAACCGAATTGGCGGCGATGCCGATGTCGCCCCCTGCGGCAAGCGTGCCGTAATCGAACACCGCCGCATCGACGCGCAGCTTGCCACTCGCCGTGGCCGTGCCGAGCGTGGTCGCGCCGGTGCTGGTGATCGACAGGTCGGTGCCCGCTCCCAGCGTGGTCGCTTCGATGGTCGATCCGTCGATGGTCAGCGTCGTACCGCTGGTCGCACCGGCGAGCTCGATCGCGCCGGGGCTGGTCAGCGTGAGGCTGCTGCCAGTGTTGAACGTACCGCCGGTGATCGAGGAAGCCGTGGCCTGCGTCGCGCCGGTCGAGGCGAACGTGCCCGTCACTGCCAACGCGCCCGCGCCTGCCGTCACGCTAGCGTTGCGACCTACCGT
>NZ_BCTW01000021.1 GCF_001590965.1 Novosphingobium lentum NBRC 107847 | reverse complement strand
CGGCCCGCACCGCTTGCACCCCACCGCAACAGACTGTAGCCGCCGCGCCACCATGACAGCGCACAAACCCGGCGATCCCACCACCATCAACCGCCTGTACGGCCGCGCCAAGGGCAAGCCGCTGCGCGCGGGCCAGCAGGCGTTGGTCGAGACGCTGCTGCCGCGCATCGCGGTGCCCGCAG
Source organism: Novosphingobium lentum NBRC 107847 (assembly GCF_001590965.1). Lineage (GTDB taxonomy): Bacteria > Pseudomonadota > Alphaproteobacteria > Sphingomonadales > Sphingomonadaceae > Novosphingobium > Novosphingobium lentum. The sequence goes on along the minus strand of NZ_BCTW01000021.1, from coordinate 80,826 downwards.
ACGGCCCTGTGACCGCCGGGGCGCTGTTCGGCGATACGCGCCCGCTGCACTTCGAGATCGGCTTCGGCGGGGGCGAGCACATGGCCTTTCGCGCCGATCTGCTGCCCGACCACGGCTTTATCGGGGCAGAACCGTTTCTCAACGGCGTGGCAGCGGCGCTGGTCCATGTCGACGGCGGGCGCAACAGCGCGGGGACCGCCGACCATACGCCGCTGGGCAACGTGCGCATCCATCACGGCGACGCGCTGGAGGTGCTGGCGCGTATCCCCGACGGTGCGCTGTCGTTCGTGTACCTGCTCCACCCCGATCCCTGGCCCAAGGCGCGCCACGCCAAGCGGCGGATGATGAACGACGGCCCGCTCGCACTGATCGCGGCCAAGCTGAAGCCGGGTGGCGAGTTCCGCTTTGGCACCGATCATCCGGTGTACTTGCGCCACGCGCTGATGATCATGCGCCGCCACCGCGCTGCGTTCACCTGGCTGTGCGAACAGCCGGAGGATTTTCAGCAGCGCCCCGGCGGCTGGCCCCAGACCCGCTACGAAGCCAAGGCCCGCGATCAGGGGCACGAGGTCTGGTACTTCCGGTATCGCAGGCGTTAACGCTGTTTGCGGCGGTGCCAATCCGGCAAAAATCCGCAAAAACCCTATCAGCCACGGGTTAACGGCAGGTTTTTTGCACCCCAGCAGCCATCCGGGTTAACCATTTAACCGGATGATAACCATCCTCTGGTGAAATGTGTCTTGCCGGTCCTTCGGGTCGCACCGGCAAGGAGACGGGGGCATGTCGAGTACCGATACCGCATCGCTGACGATTGCCGAACTGCGTGAGTTCGCCAGTTTCACAGCTGCAGAGCAGCGCTATATCAAGCGCAGTCTTGATGTCGGCCTGGGCCGGCAGGACGCGTTTCGCCTGTGGGCGAGAAACAGCGAGGAAACCTCGTCGATCCGCTCGCAATACGTGCTCTACCAGGACCTCAAATCGCTGCGCCGCGAACTGCCGGCAGGCGCCGGGTTCGACGGGATCGAACCGTTCATGAGCAAGCTGATGCGCGTCACCGCGTTCGACCTAGCGCAAGACCGGATCGGCTGCTTCTCGGCATTCCGCTTTCTGTATGAGCGGCTGCTGGGTGCCGAAGTGCGTCCGTGGCTGCCGGCCGCGTTCTGCGGCGCCGCCGCGCTGCCGCAGATCCGGCCCGACCGGCGCAAGGGGCTGCTCCAGTCGATCAGCGAAGCCGCGGCCACCGCGCCCGGCTGGTCGACCCGCGCACCGTGCTTCTATCCCCAGTATGTGGATCTCGAAACCAGCGTGCATTAGTTTTCTGTTTCAGCGTGGCTGAAACAGTGCGGCACCGGCCCGCTCCCCCGCCCGGCCACCCATAGCATAATTCCGTTGGGTGGCCGGGCGGGGGAGCGGGCCGGTGCCGCAACCCGGCCGTGAGGCTGGACAAGGAGTCCTGGCCGGGCAGGGGGAGCGGGCCGGTGCCGCGCGAGGTTGCTGACGACGTCAGTGACCGGTCAACGCACAAAAAAATCGCACCCGGCCGTGAGGCTGAACAGCCCTAACCCTTGTACAGCGCATCCAGCCGCGCGCCGTAGCGTTCGCGGATCTTGTGGCGGCGGATCTTGAGGCTGGGGGTCATTTCCTCGTTCTCGATGCCGAACGCCTCGTCGGCAAAGGCGAACTGGCGGACTTTTTCGGTGACCGAGACGTCCTTGTTGACCCGGTCGATCGCGGCGCGGATCGCGGACCGGAACGCGGGGAGGTCTTGCAGCGCGCGGATGTCGAACTTCTCGTCCTGCGCGCGCGCCCAGGCCAGCGCCCATTCGGCATCGGGCACGATCAGCCCGACCAGATAGGGCCGCTTGTCGCCCGAGACCATCGCCTGCGCGATCTCGGGTTGCAGCGTCAGCATGCCCTCGATCTTCTGCGGCGCGACGTTGTCGCCCTTGTCGTTGACGATCATGTCCTTTTTGCGATCGGTGATCACGATCCGGCCCTTGGCATCGAGATGGCCGATGTCGCCGGTGTGCAGCCAGCCGGCGTCGGGCCCGGTCGGCGGGATGGCGCGCGCGGTTTCCGCATCGTTCCGCCAGTAGCCGTGCATCACCAGTTCGCCCCGCACCAGGATCTCGCCGTCTTCGGCAAAGCGCAGTTCCACCCCGCGCATCGGTGGGCCGACGGTGTCCATCTTCAGGCCCACCTTGGGCCGGTTGCAGCTGATCACGGGTCCAGCCTCGGTCTGGCCATAGCCTTGCAGCATGGTCAGCCCCATCGCATCGAAGAACACGCCGACTTCGGGGTTGAGCGGTGCCCCGCCCGAGACCATCGCCTTGATCCGCCCGCCGAAGCGCTGGCGGATCTTGGGCCGCAGCGTGCGTTCGAGGATCAGGTCCATCGGCCGGTCGATCAGCCGGCGCTTGCCCGCCGCCTCCTTCTCGCCGATCGTCAGCGCACGGCGCATCAGGTAGTTGGCGAAACGGCCCTGCTTTTCCACCTGCTTCATGATCCGTGCGCGCAACACTTCGAACAGGCGCGGCACCACCACCATCATCGTCGGGCGCACGTCCTCGATATTGCTGGCGAGCTTTTCCAGGCCCTCGGAATAGTAGATCTCCGCGCCCATCCCGATCGGCAGGAACTGCCCGCCGGTGTGTTCGTAAGCATGGCTCAGCGGCAGGAACGACAGGAAGATCTCGCGGTCCCAGCCGAAATCCTCGGCCAGGATGTGCGCCGCGCCATCGACGTTGCACAGGATCGCGCCGTGGTGCTGGCGCACCCCGCGCGGCGCGCCGCCGGTGCCGCTGGTGTAGATGATGCAGGCGGTATCGCCGCGTCCGATCGTGGCGAGCCGCACATCGATTTCCGTACGCGCCGTGGCCGCGTCGCCCGCCAGCAAATCGGCCCAGTCATGAAATTCGAGCGACCCGGCTTGCGCGCGGCGCAGCGGTTCGAACGCGATCACATGGCGGGCGCTGTCGCTGCGCAGGGCGGCGGGCAGCAACGGCAGCGCCAGCTTGGCGTTCGACACGATCACCGCGCGCGCGCCCGAATTGTTGAGGATGTGCAGGTGATCGCGTTCGGTGTTGGTGGTGTAGGTCGGCACCGAAACCAGCCCGGCGGCCATGATCGCCAGATCGGCGATGCACCATTCTGGCCGGTTTTCGGATACCAGCACCACCCGGTCACCGCTTTCCAGCCCCAGCGCGCGCAAGTTGCGGGCGATCAGGCAGACTTGTTCGGCCGTCTTGGTCCAGCTGGTCGAATGCCAGGCGCCGCCGTGGCGGGCCCACAGGAACGGGGTGTCGCCGCGTTCGCGCGCGCGGTCCAGAAACATCGCCACAAGGTTGGGAAAACCCGCAAAGTCGGAAAGCTGCACTGGTTCCTCGCCCCGCTTCCGCCTGCACCACCGGCGCTGCGTTTCTTGTATCGGATGTGAAGCCTAGTGGGGCACCGCCGCTACGGCAACCGCCAACGTCGGTCGCGGTTCCGCGATGGTCGGGACCGCGCCGGTGCGGCGCTTCACTCGGCCACCGCTGCGCCTTCGCTGCGCGGGTCGGCGGCGCCCTGCCAGCGTGCGCCGACGCGTTCGATCGCATTGGCTTTCAGCGGCAGTTCGCGCGGGGTGACCTGCGCGTGGCCGAGCGCGACGAGCGCGGGGATCATCGCCTCCAGCTTCGATCCCTGCTCGATGTAGACCGCGTCGCCACCCGGCGCGAACAGCACCGGCAGCGCGATCGCGTCGCGTGCGGACAAGTGCCAGTCGATCACGCCGATGATCGCCTTGGCCACCTGCACCGGGATCGTCGCGCCGCCGGCCGCGCCGATCACCAGCCGCAACGATCCGTCGGGCGCAAACACCAGCGTCGGGCTCATCGAACTGCGCGGGCGCTTGCCGCCGTCCACGCGGTTGGCCACCGGCACGCCGTCCTTGCCGGGCACGAAGCTGAAATCGGTCAGCTCGTTGTTGAGGAAATACCCGCCGACCATGATGCCCGATCCGAACGCGCTTTCGATGGTGGAGGTGTAGGTGACCGCATCGCCCCACTTGTCGATCGCGACGAAGTGCGAAGTGCCGTGTTCTTCCGCCTCGACCCCATCCGCCCGGGCTTGCGCGCCGGGCGGCGACCCGGCCACCGGCGCGGGCATCGTGCGGTCGGCCGAAATCAGCCTGGCCCGCCGTGCCAGATAGGCCGGATCGATCAGGCCGGCCGTGGGCACGCGGATGAAGTCGGGATCGGCGAGATAACGATCGCGATCGGCATAGGCGACCCGCTCGCTTTCGGCGAGGAGATGCCACGCGATCGGCGAATCGGGGCCGAGCGCGGCCAGGTCGAACCCTTCGAGCTGGCGCAGCACCGCAATCACCGTGGTCGCGCCCGACGATGGCGGACCCATCCCGCAGATGCGGTAGCCGCGATAGCTGCCGCACACCGGCGCGCGCACCTTGGCGTCGTAACTGGCGAGGTCGCCGGTGCTCATCGGCGCCGGGTTGTGCGGCGCGGTGCCGACCTTGGAGGCGATCATCTGCGCATTGGGCCCGACATAGAAGCTGTCGGTCCCGCGCGCGGCCAGCCGTTCCAGCGATTGGGCCAGCGCCTCGTTCCTGATCAGCGTTCCCACGGGCAGCGGCGCGCCACCGGCATCGTAGAACAGCGCGCGCCCATCGGCATCGAACGCGCCCGTCGCGCGGCCCCGGTCGAGCGCGGCGTGCAGGCGCGGAGAAACCCGGTAGCCTTCACGCGCCAGCCGGATCGCGGGCTGGAACAGCGTGCGCCACGCCAGCTTGCCGTGCTCGCCGTGCGCCCGGCCCACCATCCGCAGGCTGCCCGGCACACCCACGCTTTTGCCGCCGGGCTGGGCCTGCGCGAACGGCAAGGGTTGACCGCCTGCCATGAACCAGTCGCCGTTGGCGGCCATCGGAGCGGTCTCGCGCCCGTCGATCGTCTCGATCGTTCCGCGCGGATCGGCCATGACCATGAACCCGCCGCCGCCGATCCCCGAACTTTGCGGTTCGACCACGGTCAGCGCAAGCATCGTGGCGATCGCCGCGTCGGTGGCGCTGCCGCCCAGCCGCAGCATCTGCGCCCCGGCATCGGCGGCGCGCGGATCGGCTGCGGAGACCAGCCCTTTTTCACCCGCCACCACGCTGTCGGCCTGGCCGACCCGCGCGGGAGCGGTGGCATCCTGCGGCAGCCGCACGGTCTCGACCATCGGCGGGGGCAGCATGCAGCCCGACAGCAGCAACGCGGCCATGCCTGCCAGCCCTGGGCCTGCCAACCTCGGGCCCGCCAACCTTGGGCCCAGCAGCCCAAAGCCTCGGGATTTTTGCCGGTCCCGATGATCGATCCGGGCCCGCGGCGCCCGATGGGAGAAAAGTTGCATGACGCCACGCTATGCGTTGCCGCCTGACCCGGCAAGCCCGGCACGCCCCGTGGCACGCGAGGAGCTGTGACAAGTTGGCAACGCCCGCAAACTTAACGGGAGCTTACGCAACAACCCGCAATTTTGTCGAATCCGTACAATTTTCGAATCGGTTCGTCGCTTAGACAGACCTTGCGACCCGAAGGGCTCGGTGCAGCGATGTGTCGAGTTCTCCACTTTAAGGCGGTCCTGCCATTCCGGCGGGGCCGCCCTTTTTTTGGCCGAAACCGGCGCTTCCGTGCCTGCGGCCTGGCCCGCATCCGGACGCATGACGCTACGGAAAGCGGGCCGATTCATGCAACGACTCACCCCGATGGGGCTTGACGGGAGCCGGATCACCCGCAACGGAACGCACATGTACGATCTGCAATCGATTTTGGCACCCGCCGACTGCCAATGATGCTTGCCAAGGGGGTTCCACCATCTGCCGTGCGCCGGCAACTGGCCGAAGCACGCCTGACCAGTCCGGCGCTGATCACGCTCGACTATTTCGCGCCGCCCGAAGCGGTGGCGCCCTACGTCACCACGTTTTTCCTGATGCGCTGCGACGAATCGGTCATCGCCGATGTCCAGCCGGCCGGAGTCGGCATCCTCAGCGTGTTCATGCGGGGACAGGGGCAGATCTTCATCCGCGACGGGACGGTCGACGCCAGCCACCGGATCAACCTGCTCACCCCGCTGGCCGCCGCCGCGCCGATCGTGGTCGACGGGCCGTGGCACGCGTTTGGCGCCGCGCTGTCGCCGCTGGGCTGGGCGTCGATGACCGGGCTCTCCGCCGCCACGGCGGGCAACCGGCTGGTCGAGGCGGGCGAGATCCTGGGTGAACACTTCACCCAACTGGGCGAAGATGTCAGCGACGGCTACAACGCCGGCTTGCTCGATCCTGCCGCCATGGCCGGGATGATGACTGCCGCCATCCTGCCCATCGTCCGCCGGGTGCCGGCCGCGCATGTCGTGCTGATCCGGCACGTCGTCGAATGGCTTGGCGCATCGCTGTCGCCGCGGGTCGAGCAGTTGCAGGAAAAGGCGCTGTATTCGCCGCGCCAGCTGCAGCGCCTGGTCGACCAGTATTTCGGTCTGCCGCCCAAGCAGCTGGCGCGCAAATACCGCGCGTTGCGCGCCGCCGCGCTGCTGGCCGATTCGCGCACCACGGCCGATGCGGCGGACGATATCGCCGCGCAGTTCTATGACCAGTCGCACATGATCCGCGAGATCGGGCTGTTCGTGGGCCGCACGCCGGCGCGGATCAACATTCCCGACGGCACGCTGCTCAATGCGCTGCTCGACTTGCGCAATTTCCGCGAAATCTCCGCCGCTATGCCTGTGTCCGACGCGGGCGACACCACCGCCTGAGCCGAAACGGCGCAGCGCGGTTGCGCAAGCGTCGCGCGATGCCTAGATAACCGGAACGAATCAGTCCGATTACCGATCGGGCTCAACCGGAAGCCTTTGCGATGCGCCTGTCGAGCATGGCCGACTATGCCGTTGTGACGATGAGCGCGGCTGCGCGCCATTGCGGTTCGGCGCGCGTCAACGCGGCCCAGCTGGCCGAGGAAACCGGGCTGCCCGCCCCCACCGTGCAGAAGCTGGTGAGCAAGCTGTCCGCCGCCGGACTGCTCAAATCGGTGCGCGGTGCGGGCGGTGGGCTCAAGCTGGCACGCCCCGCCGCCGCGATCAGCCTGGCCGATATCGTCGAGGCGGTCGAAGGCCCGATCGCGCTGGCGCCGTGCAGCGATCATGGCCGCCACGATTGCACGCTGGAGGCCGCGTGCACGGTTCGTCCGCACTGGCCGGCGGTCGATGCCGCCTTGCGCGGCGCGCTCGCCGGAATTCCGCTCACCCAGCTTGCCCGCGCCCCCGCCCGGATTGCCGAGACCGCATCATGACCGAAGAAACTGCCGTCAAGGATCAGGCCGCGCGCGATGCGGCCAAAAGCCTGGAAACCTACGAGTGGGGCTTCTCGTCCGACATCGAGCAGGAATTCGCGCCCAAGGGGCTGAGCGAAGACACCGTGCGCTTCATCTCGGGGAAGAAGAACGAGCCCGAATGGATGCTCGACTGGCGGCTGAAGGCCTATCGCCACTGGCTGACGATGACCGCGCCCGACTGGGCCAAGCTCAACGTCCCGCCGATCGATTACCAGGACGCCTATTACTACGCCGCGCCCAAAGTGAAAAAGGAACTGGCCAGCCTCGACGAGGTGGATCCTGAAATCCTGCGCGTGTACGAAAAGCTGGGCATCCCCATCGCCGAGCAGGAAGTGCTCGCGGGCGTCACCGGCAGCCGCAAGGTCGCGGTCGATGCTGTGTTCGATTCGGTGAGCGTCGCCACCACCTTCCGCAAGGAGCTGGAGGCGGCCGGCGTGATCTTCCGCTCGATTTCCGAGGCGATCAAGGAATACCCTGATCTGGTCAAGCGCTGGCTGGGCAAGGTCGTGCCGATGCACGACAACTACTTTGCCACGCTGAATTGCGCGGTCTTTTCCGACGGCACCTTCGTCTACATCCCCGAAGGCGTGCGCTGCCCGATGGAGCTCTCCACCTATTTCCGCATCAACGCGGAAAACACCGGCCAGTTCGAACGCACGCTGATCGTCGCCGAAAAGGGCAGCTACGTCAGCTACCTCGAAGGCTGCACCGCGCCGATGCGCGATGAAAACCAGTTGCACGCCGCCGTGGTCGAACTCGTCGCGATGGACGATGCCGAGATCAAGTATTCCACCGTGCAGAACTGGTATCCCGGCGATGCCACCGGCAAGGGCGGCATCTACAACTTCGTGACCAAGCGCGCGCTGTGCCAGGGCGCTCGGTCCAAGGTCAGCTGGACGCAGGTCGAAACCGGCAGCGCGGTGACGTGGAAATACCCGTCGTGCGTGTTGAACGGCGAGGATTCGGTGGGCGAATTCTACTCGGTCGCGGTCACCAACAATTACCAGCAGGCCGACACCGGCACCAAGATGATCCACAACGGCAAGCGCAGCCGCTCGACGATCATCTCCAAGGGCATCAGCGCGGGGCGCAGCAACAACACCTATCGCGGGCTGGTGCGCGTGGCGCCGGGCGCGGAAGGCGTGCGCAACTTCACCCAGTGCGACAGCCTGCTGCTCGGCCCCGACTGCGGCGCGCACACCGTGCCCTATATCGAAGTGCGCAACCCCAGCGCGCAGATCGAGCACGAGGCGACCACCAGCAAGATTTCGGACGACCAGTTGTACTACGCGATGCAGCGCGGGCTGGATCAGGAGGCGGCGGTGGCGCTGATCGTCAACGGCTTTGCCAAGGAAGTGCTGCAGCAACTGCCGATGGAATTCGCGGTCGAGGCGCAGAAGTTGCTGGGCATCAGCCTTGAAGGATCGGTCGGATGAGGAAGACGCTGACCGTCCGGGACGAGGCGCCGTCCGATCAGGCGCCGCCCGCAAAGCGCCACGCGCCTGCGATCTCGGAATCGCGGCTCGACAGCCTGCACGACACCGCGCGCGAAATGCGCCGCAACCTGACCGTTGCGGAAACGCGGCTGTGGGAGCATCTGTCGGGCGGCCAGCTCGATGGCTTCAAGTTCCGGCACAAGCTGGTGCTCGGTTCGGCGATCGTCGACTTCTTCTGCGCCGAAGCCCAGATCGCGGTCGAGATCGACGTCGGGGCGGACGCCGCCACGATCGAACGCCGCTACCGCAAGCTCGCCGACCTCGGCCTCACCGTCATCCGCGTCGGCGAAAGCGACGTGATGGAGGTCATCGACGAGGTGCTGGAACACGTGCTGGGCGAACTGCAGGAAGTCCGCGCCCGCAAGGCTGCGGCGCGCAAGCCTGCGGTCCGTCGCGACGGACCACGCCAGACATCGGGATACAAGGGAAGTTTCCGCTAGTGCTCCACATCGATAACCTTTCCGCCACGGTCGCCGACAAGCCGATCCTCAAGGGCCTCAGCCTCACCGTCAACGCGGGCGAGATCCATGCGATCATGGGCCCCAACGGTGCGGGCAAGTCGACGCTGGCCTATACGCTGGGCGGGCGGCCCGGGTATGACGTGACCGGCGGGACGGCCACGCTCGATGGGCAGGATATTCTCGCTCTGGCTCCGCACGAACGCGCGGCTGCCGGGCTGTTCCTGGGCTTCCAGTACCCTGTCGAGATTCCGGGCGTGTCGTTCGTCCAATTCCTTCGCGAAAGCGCCAATGCGCAGCGCAAGTCGCGCGGCGAGGCGCCGCTGTCGGGCGGCGAATTCCTCAAGCTGGCGCGCGAGAAAGCCGGATTGCTGCGCATGGACATGGACATGCTCAAGCGCCCGGTAAACGTCGGCTTTTCGGGCGGCGAGAAGAAGCGCGCCGAGATGGTCCAGATGGGCATCCTCGACCCCAGCCTTGCGGTGCTGGATGAAACCGACAGCGGGCTCGACATCGATGCCTTGCGCATCGTCGGCGAAGGCATCAACGCGATCATGCGCAAGCCCGACAAGGCGGTGCTGCTGATCACGCACTACCAGCGGCTGCTCGATTACGTGAAGCCCGATTTCGTCCACGTGCTGGCCGGCGGGCGCATCGTCAAGTCGGGCGGTCCCGAACTGGCGCACCAGCTGGAAGAGCACGGCTACGAGGCGGTGGCGGCGTGAGCAGTGTGCTGTTCCTCCTCGCGCTGACGGCCGCTCCGCCGCATCACGCAGCGGCGGGCAAGCCGCACGTGGTTGCGCCCACCGCGCACCGCAGCGAACTGGCGCTGAAGGCGAAAATGGAAACGTGGCGCGGCAAATGGCGGATCGAACCCGCAGGGGTTGCCTGCGCCACCGCGAGGTCCACCGGCGACGTGCGGCTCGACACCATCGGTTGTCGCGCGATCCAGGCCTGCTTTGCGCCGAAGGTAAGCCAGGTGGCGGCGATCGAGGACGGGGCGGGGTCCATCGACGAGAAGAAGGCGCGTCTCGCCACGCTGCTCGACGCCGGCAAGCCCTGCATCGCTCGCAACCGCGCGCTGGCGATCGAGATCCTTGCCGGCACGCGCCCGCCCCCACGTGTTGCGACGCGCGTTCGGGAAACCGGACGATGACGGCACTCGCCCTGCCCACCCGGCGCGACGAGGCGTTCCGCTACGCCGATCTCGATGCGCTGGCGCCGCTGTGGCCGCTGGCGCCCGAGATCATCGAAGTGGCGGCGGGCGCAACCGGTGCGCTGGCGATCGTCGCCGATGGCAGCGCGGCGCAGGCGCGCGAACTGGCGATCACGGTGGCCGATGGCGGGTCGTTCGATCTGCGCGTGCTCAACGTCGGCCGCGCTTATGGCCGCATCGCGGTGACCGTGACGCTGGGCAAGGCGGCGCAGTTCCACATCGGCGCAGCGCAGCTGGGCGGCGGCGAACAGGTGCTCGAACTGGTGACCGAAGTGCGCCATGCCGCGCCCGACGCGGTCAGCCGCCAGGTGGTGCGCTCGGTGCTTGGTGGCCATGCCACGGGCACGTATCTGGGCAAAGTCGCGGTCGCGCGCGGGGCCGACGGGACCGACGCGGGCCAGTCGGTGCGGGCGATGCTGTTGACCCGCACCGCCACCGCCAACGCGCGGCCCGAGCTGGAAATCTATGCCGACGACGTCAAGTGCGAGCACGGTTGCGCGGTGGGTGAGCTGGACGCCGCCGGGCTGTTCTATCTCGAATCGCGCGGGCTCCCGCCGGAACTGGCCAAGCGCCTGATGCTGCAGGCGTTCATCGCCGAAGCCTTCACCGGCGCGGCCGACGAGGATGTGCTGACCGAGGCGGCGCTGTCGGCGCTGGAGGCGTTGCTGTGAACGCCCCCGTCACCACGTCCGCGACTGGTTCCGTGCTGACCTTCCGCGAGGATTGGCCGGGCCTGTCCAACGCCGACGGCAGCCGCTGGCACTATCTCGACACCGCCGCCACCGCGCAGAAGCCGCAACCGGTGATCGACGCGGTGACGCGCGCGATCGGCGCCGATTACGCGACCGTGCATCGCGGGGTCTACACCCGCTCGGCCGAAATGACGCTGGGTTACGAGGCAGCGCGCCGCCGCGTGGCGAAGTTCATCGGCGGGCACGAGGACGAGATCGTGTTCACCCGCGGCGCGACCGAGGCGATCAACCTCGTCGCGCAAAGCTGGGGCCGCACCAACCTGAAGGCCGGTGACCGCGTGCTGCTGTCACAGCTGGAACACCATTCCAACATCGTGCCGTGGCAATTGCTGCGCGAGACGACCGGGATCGAAATCGACGTCTGCCCGCTGACCGAGGACGGGCGGATCGATCTCGACGCCGCCGAACGCATGCTTACCCCCCGGCACAAGCTGGTGGCGATCGCGCACGTTTCCAATGTGCTGGGCTCGCTGGTCGATGCCGGGCGCGCTGCCGAACTGGCGCACATGGTCGGCGCGAAACTGCTGCTCGACGGGTGCCAGGCGGTGGCGCGGCTGCCGGTCGACGTACGGGCGCTGGGCTGCGATTTCTACGCGTTCTCGGGCCACAAGCTCTACGGGCCGACCGGGATCGGCGCGCTGTGGGCGCGGGCCGACCTGCTCGAAGCGATGCCGCCGTGGCAGGGCGGCGGATCGATGATCGACCGCGTCACGTTCGAGCGCACCACGTTCGCCCCGCCGCCGCAGCGGTTCGAGGCGGGCACCCCGGCGATCGTCGAGGCGATCGGGCTGGCGGTGGCGATCGACTTTGTCGAGCAGATCGGGCTGTCTGCGATCCACGCCCACGAGACCGCGCTGGTCCACCGCTTGCGCGAGGCGCTGCGCGCGTACAACAGCGTGACGCTGTTCGGCCCCGAACAAAGCGCGGGCATCGTCAGTTTTGCGCTGGAGGGGGTGCATCCGCACGATCTCGGCACCATATTGGACGAGGAAGGCGTGGCGATCCGCGCCGGCCACCACTGCGCGCAGCCGCTGATGGACCATCTGGGCGTGCCCGCGACGGCGCGTGCCAGCTTCGGCGTGTACAGCGATGAAAGCGATATCGACGCGCTGCTGCGCGGGATCGAGCGAACGTTGAAGATTTTCGGATGAGCGAGGATTTCCGAATGAACGACACAATCAGGATCGAGGAAGTGGACGGGGTCGAACCGCCGCCGCGCGCGCGGGTCGAAGACCCTGACGCCCCCGGTGTCATTGCCGAAAGCGCGACCGACAAGCTCACCCGCAAGCGCGACTATCTCGACGGCTTCCTTGCGGAAAAGCCGGCGGGCACCGCTGCGGGCGAACCCGGCGGCGACATCTATGAAGCCGTGGTTGCCGCGCTGCGCGAGATTTTCGATCCGGAAATCCCGGTTAACATCTACGATCTCGGCCTGATCTACGGCGTGGACGTCAGCCCCGAAAACCACGTCGCGGTGACCATGACGCTGACCACGCCGCACTGCCCGGTGGCCGAATCGATGCCCGCCGAAGTCGAGCTGCGCGTCGGCGCGGTGCCCGGCGTGGGCGATGCCGAGGTCAACCTGGTGTGGGATCCGCCGTGGGATCCGGCCAAGATGAGCGACGAAGCCCGCCTCGAACTGGGGATGCTGTAATGCCAGACTCCGCTATAAAAAGCGTTGAAACCAGGATCCGCGCCCGCCCGGCTGCTGTCATCCTCACCCCCTCGGCCGAACAGCGCGTGGCCGATCTGATGGCCGATGCGCCCGAAGGCGCGATCGGGGTCAAGCTTTCCACCCCGCGCCGGGGCTGTTCGGGGCTGGCCTATTCGGTCGATTACGTGACCGAAGCGGTGCCGTTCGACGAACGCATCGAGACACCGGGCGGCACGTTCTTCATCGATGGCGGATCGGTGCTGTATCTGGTCGGCAGCACGATGGACTGGGTGGAAGACGATTTCACCGCCGGGTTCGTGTTCGCCAACCCCAACGCCAAGGGCAGCTGTGGCTGCGGCGAAAGTTTTACGGTCTGATGCTGCTTCGGCGAGGCTGAAACAGCCCGCCGTCATGCTGGCAAAATCAACCCTTCGTTTCCTCGGCGATGAAATCGAGCAGCGCCTGTTCCAGCGCGTCGATCTGGCCGTCGGCGTGAATGTGCTGGTCCAGCCAGCGCGTCTCGTCGCTGTCGATGGCGTGGGCGGTATCGTATTCGGCCTCACGATCGCGCGCGAGCGGCTTGCGGCCGAACAGGCCCTGCCATGTCCCGCCCAGATCGCTTTTTGCCATCCGTCCGAAGAAGCCGCCGATGCCGCTGCCCGGCTGGTCCATGAACGATTCGAGTTCGGCCGCGCGCTCGCGTGAAAACGGCGCGTAGCTGGAATAGGCCAGCAGGTAGTTGCCCACCCCTTGCACGAACAGCGCCTGCCATTCGGGCGCATTGTCGCCGCCCAGCGTCGCGTCCTTCAGGCGGAACAGCAGTTCGGCCTCGACCCGGCTAACGGCGGCAGGGCGATCGCCGCCCGAGGCAAAGATCATGCGGCGCAGCAGCGCCGCCGATGTCGCGGTGATCGATCCCGGCGCGCTGGCGCCACTGCCGCGCGTCGGGTCGGTGCCGGCGGTCACGGCCAGTTCGATCTGCTGCAGCGCATACGCCTTCAGGCCATCGGGCACCACCAGCGCGCGTTCCACGATCCGGACCAGCAGTTCCAGTTCGGCGACCGAATCGAGCCGTCCGTCGCGGTCCATGTGCTCGATCAGCCAGTTCGCGGTCGCATCGTCGACATAGCCCCTGGGCGCGGTGCCGTTGACGACGTAGTCGCACAGCGCCTCGACGAAGAACGCGACCCATTCGGGGGTGCGATCCGCCACGAGGTCGTTGATCGCGAACAGCGCGTCGGCTTCGGCGGTTTCGAACACCCCGTCCGCCCAGCCTTCGCGACGCAGACCAAGGATTTCCTCGGCCGTGATCGCGCGGTCGGCCGCAGCCTGCTTGGCCAGTTCGCGGAAATGCATGCTCATCGTGGCGGTCGTCCGTATCGGTGAATGACCGCGTGGATGTACGACGCGAGGCTTAATTCCGCGTTACCCTTGATTCGAGCATCCCTTTGCTGGTCAATTCCCGCGCAAGTCCGGTGGGGTCGCCTCGGCCTGCAGGAACGCGATCGCCTCGGCCAGCGGCATGAAGCGCTGCTGCTGTTCGCCCAGCGTGCGGATCGCCACGGTGCCCTCGTCGGCCTCGCGCTTGCCCACCACCAGCAAGTGCGGGACTTTCTGCAGCGAATGCTCGCGCACCTTGTAGTTGATCTTCTCGTTGCGCAGGTCGCTGTCCACGCGAATGCCCGCCGCCTTCAGCTGCGCGACCACCTCCATCGCGTAATCGTCGGCATCGGACACGATCGTCGCCACCACCGCCTGCACCGGGGCAAGCCACACCGGCAGCTTGCCGGCATAATGCTCGATCAGGATGCCGATGAAGCGTTCGAACGAGCCCAGGATCGCGCGGTGCAGCATTACCGGACGGTGCTTTTCGCCGTCCTCCCCGATGTAGCTGGCGTCGAGCCGTTCGGGCAAAACCGTGTCGGTCTGGATCGTGCCGACCTGCCACGTCCGCCCGATCGCGTCGGTCAGGTGAAACTCCAGCTTGGGCGCATAGAACGCGCCCTCGCCGGGCAGTTCTTCCCAGCCCCATGCGGGCGTGTTGCGGCCCGTGGCGGCGACCGCGTCGCGCATCGACTGTTCGGACCAGTCCCACATCGCGTCGCTGCCGAAACGCTTTTCGGGGCGCAGCGCCAGCTTGATCGCGTAGTCGGTGAAGCCCAGGTCTTTGTAGACACGGTCGAGCAGGTCGCAGAAATCGGCGACTTCGGACACCAGCTGGTCCTCGCGCACGAAAATGTGCGCATCGTCCTGCGTGAACTGGCGCACGCGCATCAGCCCGTGCAGCGCGCCGTGCGGCTCGTTGCGGTGGCA
Source organism: Novosphingobium lentum NBRC 107847 (assembly GCF_001590965.1). Classification (GTDB taxonomy): domain Bacteria; phylum Pseudomonadota; class Alphaproteobacteria; order Sphingomonadales; family Sphingomonadaceae; genus Novosphingobium; species Novosphingobium lentum. Next base: position 65,588 of record NZ_BCTW01000021.1, on the reverse strand, counting down.
GCAGCCGAATTCGGCCATGCGGATCGGCAGCTCGCGATAGCTGGTGATGCCCTGGCGGAAGATCAGCACGTGCGCCGGGCAGTTCATCGGCTTGATCGCCATGAGATCGGCCTCGCCCGTCAACACCGGGCCATCGTCCTCGCCCGAGGGAACCTCGTCGGGCACCACGAACATGTTCTCGCGGTACTTGCCCCAGTGGCCCGATTGCTCCCACTGCTTGGCGTCCATGATCTGCGGCGTCTTGACCTCGACATAGCCCGCCGCGTCCAGCCGGCGCCGCATGTATGCCTCGAGGCAACGCCAGATCATGTAGCCCTTGGGATGCCAGAAGATGCTGCCGTGCGCTTCGGCCTGGAGGTGGAACAAGTCCATCTCCTGCCCCAGCTTGCGGTGGTCGCGCTTGGCCGCTTCTTCCAGCCGCACCATGTGCGCGTCGAGCTGTTTCTTGTTGAGCCAGCCGGTGCCGTAGATGCGGCTGAGCATCGCGTTGGCCTGATCGCCGCGCCAGTAGGCACCCGACACGCGCGTCAGCTTGAACGCGGCGGGATCGAGCTTGCCGGTGGAGGCCAAGTGCGGGCCGCGGCACATGTCGAGCCAGTCGTCGCCGGACCAGTACACCGTCAGCGGCTCGTCGCCGGGCAATTCGGCAGCCCATTCGGCCTTGAACGTCTCGCCCTGTTCGCGCCAGCGCCCGATCAACGCCTCGCGGCTCCACACTTCGCGGCGCAGCGGCTTGTCGGCGGCGATGATCTTGCGCATCTCGGCCTCGAGTCCGGGCAGGTCTTCCTCGGTGAACGGGCCATGCGCCGGCGGCGGCGCGAAGTCATAGTAGAAGCCGTCGTCGGTCGAAGGGCCGAACGTGATCTGCGTGCCGGGAAACAGCGCCTGCACCGCTTCTGCCAGCACATGCGCGAAATCGTGGCGCGCCAGTTCCAGCGCATCGACCTCGTCGCGCGCGGTCACCAGCGCCAGTTGCGCGTCGCTGTCCAGCGGGCGCATGATGTCGCGCAGCTCGCCGTCGACGCGCGCGGCGATCGCGGCCTTGGCCAGCCCCGGACCAATCGCGGCGGCGATGTCCGCCGGGGTGGTGCCGGGCGCGACTTCGCGCACGGAACCATCGGGCAGGGTGATCTTCAGCAGTTGAGACATTGCGCACTTCTCATATGTTTCAATTCGCCGACATCTTGGTCGCCGGTATCCATGGGCGCTTTGGCAGAAGTGCGCGCGCGCCGGAAGGGGCGGCGTCACCGTATCGGCGCGACGCAGCGCAGATAGCTTCAGGCGGCGCTTTCCTACAATGGGTCCGCCGGGCTAGGGTGCCTCCAGCCGCCGCCAGTTCTGCGGCGCTTCCTTGGCTTGGGAAAGGGGGGCGGGGTTTTCGCAAGGGTGTGTAAACTTCGTAAACTTCAGCAGGAAAACGCGCCCGGACATGAACGAATCGCCCGCCCAATTCTGCGACGGACCCGATGGCCGCAAGCTGGCCCACCGCTTTCTGGCCGGGCGCGGACCCGCGATCGTGTTCCTGCCCGGCTATATGTCCGACATGGCGGGCGGCAAGGCGCAGGCGGTGTTCGATTGGGCGGCGGCGGCGGGCCGCGCCTGCCTGTTGCTCGACTATTCGGGCTGCGGGCAAAGTCCCGGTGATTTTGCCGACGGCACGCTCTCGCGCTGGCGGGACGATGTGCTGGCGGTGATCGCGCACTGCGGGCTCGACCGCGTGGTGCTGGCGGGATCGTCGATGGGCGGGTGGCTGATGGTGCTGCTTGCGCAGTTGCTCGGGAGCCGCATCGTCGGCCTTGTCGGTATTGCCGCCGCGCCCGATTTCACCGACTGGGGTTTTACCGAGGCGCAGAAAGCCGATCTGCGCGCCGGACGCACGATCTTCGAGGACAATGCCTATGGCCCCGCGCCCACGCCCACCCACGCCGGGTTCTGGGCCGATGGCGAGGCACTGCACGTGCTTGACGAGGAGATCGCCTTCGACGGCCTGGTGCGGCTGCTGCAGGGGCAGGCCGATCCCGATGTGCCGTGGGAAACCGCGCTGAAGCTGGCGGCGGCGCTGCGTTCAGCCGATGTGCAGGTCCACCTGATCAAGGACGGCGACCACCGCCTGTCGCGCCCCGGCGACATCGCGCTGCTGCTGCGCACGCTCGCAGCGCTGGAGGCGGATTTGCCCGCCGCCGCATGAAAGACCCTGCGATGCCGATCCTGCCCGTTCCCATATTCGCCCAGGCCGCGACAGTTCTGCAGCCGGGGCCGAATCCTTCGCCGATGCGTCCGTCCGACCTGCCGATCCCGCATCGCCACAAAGTCGCGCCCGGCACGGATACCCAGGCACCGCTGGTGGCGCCTGCGGGCAAGGACCGGCTGGCCGAATGCATGGCGCTGGCAGGACGCGATCCCGCTGCGGGCGAGGCCTATGCCCGGGCGTGGCTCGCCGACAGCAAGCCGGGGCTGGCGCAAGTCGGACCCAATCAGTGCTTGGGCCAGATCCGCGCCGCCGGCGGTGACTGGGCCGGGGCCGAACAGGCGTTTGCCGCCGCGATCGCCGCGATCCCGGCATCGCAGGCGTCATCGGCGCAGCCCTTGCTGGGCATGGCCGGCAACGCCGCGCTGTTCGGCGGCCATGCCGATCGCGCCATCGGCCTGCTCGACCGCGCGCTGGCGCTCAAGGGGCCGTTCGACAATCTCCAGCTCGGCGCGTTGCAGGCCGACCGGGCGCGGGCGCTGGTTGCGCTGGGCCGCCTCGGCGATGCCGGCGACGCGCTCGACGAGGCGCACCGGCTGGCGCCTGAAGACGGTGAGGGCTGGCTGCTGTCGGCCACGCTGGCGCGCCGCAACAATGATCTCGAACGGGCGCAGCGCGATATCGAAGTCGCCGCCCGGCTCGCGCCGCGCGATCCGGCGGTCGGCCTCGAAGCCGGGGTCATCGCCGCGCTGGCCGGGCATGACGAACCGGCGCGAAAGTCGTGGCAATCGGTGATCGCCGCCGCGCCGGGTACGCCCGAGGCGGCGTCCGCCAAGACTTATCTGGAACAGCTGGGGCCCGCGCCCGTTGGGGCTCCCGTGACCCCATCCAAACCATGAAACGTATCCCATCATGAAACTTTCGGTGCTCGATCTCGTCCCGGTGATCGAAGGGGGTTCGATCGGCGCGGCGCTGGCGCAGTCGGCCGCGCTGGCCCGTCATGCCGAGACGCTGGGCTATCATCGCTTCTGGATTGCCGAGCACCACGGCATGGAAGGCATCGCCAGCGCCGCCACCGCCGTCACGCTGGCGCATGTCGCGCACGACACCACCACGATCCGCATCGGCGCGGGCGGGATCATGCTGCCCAACCACAACCCGCTGGTGATCGCCGAACAGTTCGGCACACTGGAAGCGCTCTATCCCGGCCGGATCGACCTCGGCCTGGGCCGCGCGCCGGGGGCGGATGGGCGCATCGTCCATGCCTTGCGCAAAGACATACACCGCGCCGCCGAAGATTTCCCGCAGGACGTGGTCGAACTGCGCGCGCTGTTCGAAGGCGATGCGCGGCTGGCGCTGCAGGCCACGCCGGGCAAGGGCGCGGCGGTCGAGATGTGGATCCTGGGGTCGAGCCTGTTCGGCGCGCAACTTGCCGCGATGCTCGGCCTGCCCTATGCGTTCGCCTCGCATTTCGCGCCCGCGCAACTCGATGACGCGCTGGCGCTGTACCGTGAGCGATTCCAGCCTTCGCCGGGCCTCGCCCAGCCGCACGTCATGGCCGCGATGAACGTATTCGCCGCCGATACTGATGAGGAAGCGATGCTGCTGGCTTCGTCGATGGACCAGAGCTTCGTCGCGCTGCGCAGCGGCAACCCCGGCAAGCTCCAGCCACCGGTCGCGGGCTATCGTGACAGCCTGCCGCCGCCAGCGCGCAAGATGATCGAACACATGCGCCACGCCAGCGCGATCGGCAGCGTCGACACGGTGCGTGCCGCGCTCGCCGCGTTCCAGGATCGCACGCAGGCCGATGAACTGATCCTGGCCGGATCGACGTACGACCCCGCCGCCCGTCTGCGCTCGCTCGACCTGGCGATGCAGGCGACGCAAGGGTTGTGACGTGCTTGCCCGGTGCGGGTCGCTCGTATAGCATGTGAATTATTACTTCACGAACACGACATAAAATTATAAGGGCGCGACACAAGTTCATCGCGCACGACAGAGCCGGGGAAGATCGCCATGGCCAGCAAGACCGCTGATAAATCCGCCGAAACCGCTTCCGATGCCGCTGCCGAATCGGCCGCCGCCAAGCCTGCGCGGCTGCCCGCCAAGCTCGTGAGCGAACTCTCGCGGCGCTTTGCCGGCTCGCTCCTGCCGGGTGAAGCCGCCGAATTCGACCCTGCCCGGATCGAAGCTGCGGCCCGCTTCACGCTCCACGCCGCGATGGACCGTCCCGATGCCGACGCGAGGATCGCGATCGAAAGCGTCGGCGGCAAGACCGGCGAACGCTATTTGCGCATCGCCCTGATCAACGACGACATGCCGTTCCTGGTCGATTCGATCGCGGCGCGCGGGCTGGCGATCGACCGGCTGCTGCACCCGGTGGTCGCCGTCCGGCGCGACGAGGCTGGGCATCTGCGCGACATGCCGGCTTGCGACCCGACCGCCGCGACCCCGTCCGACAATCCGGCCGAGCGTCGCGAATCGATCATCTACGTCGAAACCGACCGTGCCGACGCGCGGCTGCGGCGCGTGCTGGCGGACGATCTGGCGGCCACGCTCGCCGATGTCCGCGCGGCGGTGACCGACTGGCCCAAGCTGCGGCTGGCGATGATCGAAGATGCCGCTACGCTGCCCGATGCCGAAGGCGCGGCGCTGCTGCAATGGCTGGCGGGCGACATGCTGACGCAGTTGGGCCACGTCACCCGGCGGCGTGATGGCAGCCAGTCGGGCCTGCTCGGCATCTGTCGCAAAAGCGCGCGCCAGTTGCTCGCGCCCGCCTCGTTCGAGCGCGCCTTTGCCTGGTTCGACCATCCGCGCCGGGCCGGGGCCGAGGCGCGGCACATGCCGCTGGTGATCAAGGCCAACCGCATCGCCAACGTCCACCGGCGCGTGCCCCTCGATCTGTTCATCGTGCCGCGCAGCGAAGGCGGCAAGGTCGTGGCGCTGTCGGTCCACGTCGGGGTGTGGACCAGCGCCGCATTGGCCGCGCTGCCGGATCGCATCCCGCGCCTGCGCAGCCAGACCGCCGCGTTGATGGCCAAGTTCGGGTTCGATCCGGCGGGCCACGCGGGCAAGGCGCTGGTCCACGCGCTGACCGCGCTGCCGCACGACCTGCTGGTGAGCTTCGGCGATGCCGATCTCGAACGCATCGCCACGACCATGATGAGCCTGGTCGACCGCCCGCGTCCCCGCCTGGCGCTGGTCCGGGCGCCGCTCGCGCGCCATCTGTTCGCGTTCGTGTGGCTGCCGCGCGACGTGTTCTCGACCGAGATCCGCAACACGGTGCAGGCGATGCTCGAATCCGCCGCCAAGGCGCAAGTCATGGACTGGAGCCTGTCGGTCGAGGGCAGCAGCCTGGCGCTGCTGCGGTTCGTACTCGATATCCGCGAAGGCGATGCCGCGCCCGACGAGGCGGTGCTCGATGCCGCGTTGCAGGCGATGGTGCGCGGCTGGCCCAAGGCGGTCGAGGCCGAACTCGCCGCGATCGAGGAGCCATCGCGCGCCGCCGCCATCGCCGCGCGTTATGCCGATGCGTTTCCCGAAGCCTATCGCGCGGCGTCGGGCGCGGCCGAGGCGGCGCGCGACATCATCACGCTGCGCGGCCTGTCGGGCGAGGATGCGCCGCGCCGCGCCGCGCGGCTCCATCGCCTGCCCGGCGACCCAGCCCTGCGGCTGAAACTGTACCAGCGCGAAGGCGCGATCGTGCTGTCGGATGCGGTGCCGGTGGTCGAAAACTTCGGCTTCCGCGTGCTCGAGGAAGTGCCCACGCCGCTGCAGGGCGGCGCGCTCGGCTTCATCCACGATTTCCTGCTTGATCTGCCCAGCGATTGCAGCGCCGACACGCTGCTGGAACGCGCCGCGCCGATCGAGCACGCGATTGCCGCCGTGCTCAACGGCGTGGCCGAGGACGACGCGTTCAACCGCCTGATCGTCGCCACCGGGCTCGGCGCGCGCGAGGCGAACTGGCTGCGCGCGTGGTTCCGCTACTTGCGCCAGGCCGGGCTCGGCTTCGGCATTCCCACCGTGGTCGATGCGTTGAAGAACGCGCCCGACGTCGCCCAGGGGCTGATCGACGCGTTCGCGGTGCGCCACGATCCGGCGTTCGTGGGAGATCGCGACGCAGCGCTGGCCGCCTCGGCCGACCGCATCCGCACCGGCCTGTCGGGCGTGGCGGCGATCAACGACGATCGCCTGTTGCGCGCGTTCCGTTCGTTGGGCGATGCGATCCTGCGCACCAACGCGTTCGCTCCTTCGGCGCGCGAATCGCTGGTGTTCAAGCTCGATTCCACGCTCGTGCCCGGGCTGCCGCGCCCGGTGCCGTGGCGCGAGATCTTCGTCTACAGCCCCCGTGTCGAAGGCATCCACTTGCGCGCCGGGCCGGTGGCGCGCGGCGGCTTGCGCTGGTCCGACCGGCGCGACGACTTCCGCACCGAAGTGCTCGGGCTGATGAAGGCGCAGCGCGTCAAGAACGCGGTGATCGTGCCCACCGGCGCCAAGGGCGGGTTCTATCCCAAGCAGCTGCCCGATCCGGTGAAGGACCGCGACGGCTGGCTGGCCGAGGGCAAGGCGAGCTACCAGCTGTTCATCCGCAGCCTGCTGTCGGTGACCGACAACATCGTCGGCGCGCGCGTGGTCCATCCCGAAGGCGTGCTGTGCCACGATGGCGAGGACCCGTATTTCGTGGTCGCCGCCGACAAGGGCACCGCGACGTTCTCCGACGTTGCCAACGCCATCGCGGAAGCCCGCGACTTCTGGCTCGACGATGCGTTCGCCAGCGGCGGATCGAAGGGCTACGATCACAAGGCGATGGGCATCACCGCGCGCGGTGCATGGCTGTCGGTCCAGCGGCACTTCCTCGAACGCGGCGTCGATGTGCAGGCCGACCCGGTGCGCGTCGCGGGCTGCGGCGACATGTCGGGCGATGTGTTCGGCAACGGCATGCTGCTGTCGAAGGCGATCCAGCTGGTCGCCGCATTCGATCACCGCCACATTTTCCTCGACCCCGATCCCGATCCGGCGACGAGCTGGGCCGAACGCGCCCGCCTGTTCGCGCTGCCGCGTTCGAGCTGGGCCGATTACGACGCCACGCTGATCTCGGCGGGCGGCGGGGTGTTCCCGCGCACGCTCAAGAGCATTCCGCTGTCGGCGCAAGTGCGCGAGATGCTCGATCTCGATGTGGCCGAAATCGATCCCGAAACACTGATCAGCGCGATCCTGAAGGCGCGGATGGACCTGCTGTGGTTCGGCGGCATCGGCACGTATGTGAAGGCGGCGGTCGAGAACAACGTGGCGGTCGGCGATCCCGCCAACGACGCGATCCGCGTCAACGGCGAGGACCTGCGGGTCAAGGTGATCGGCGAAGGCGCCAACCTCGGCGCGACGCAGGCCGGGCGGATCGAGTTCGCGCTCGACGGCAACCTGGGCCAGGGCGGGCGCATCAACACCGATTTCATCGACAATTCGGCGGGCGTCGATTGCTCGGACAACGAGGTCAACATCAAGATCGCCCTGGCCGCCGCCAAGCGCAGCGGCCGGCTGACCGAGAAGGCGCGGGTCAGGCTGCTCGTGGCGATGACGGACGAAGTCGCCGCGCTGGTGCTCGAGGACAACCGGCTGCAGGCGCTGTGCCTGTCGATCGCGCGCAGTGCGGGGCCGCGCTCGACCGCATCCTATTCGCGCCTGATCGAACAGCTGGAGGAAAGCGGCGACCTCGACCGCCGCACCGAAGGGCTGGCCGATGGCGATACCTTTGCCCGCCGTGCCACCGACGGTCGCGGGCTGACCCGGCCCGAACTGGCGGTGGTGTTGTCGAGCGCCAAGCTGGTGCTGCAACGCGCGCTGGAAGACAGCGACGTGCCCGATGATGTCGGGCTGGCCGATGAACTGCTCGCCGCGTTCCCCACGCCGATGCAGGTCAAGTTCCGCAAGGAAATCCTCGGCCACCGGCTGCGGCGCGAGATCATCGCGACCAAGCTGGCCAACCGCATGGTCAACCGGATGGGGATGATCCATCCGTTCGAACTGGTCGAGGAAGAAGGCACCACGCTGGCGCAAGTCGCCGCCGCGTTCATCGCGGCCGAACGCCTGCTGGGCATGCCCGCAATCTGGGACCGGCTGGAACATGCAGCAATGCCCGAAGAGGCGCGCCTGCTGCTGTTCGATCGCGCCGCGGCGGCCATGCGCAGCCACATGGCCGACCTGATCCGCACCGGGCGCGGCAAGACCCAGCCGAGCCGGATGATCGCCGATCTGGCCAAGGGCGTGGCCGCGCTGTCGGCCGGGACGGGCAGCCTGCTCAACGACGAGGCGCGCACGCAGGCCGGGCGCATGGCGCAGGAACTGGCGCATGCCGGCGCGCCCGACGATGCGGCGGCCAGCGTGGTCCACCTGTTCGATCTCGACGGGGCGATCGGCCTGGCCCGGCTGGCAGCCGACAGCCGCACCGATCCGGGCGAGCTTACGCGAGCGTTTTCGGATCTCGGGGCGCAGCTGGGGCTCGACTGGGCGCAGCAGACCGCCAGCCGGATGAACCCGTCCGATCCGTGGGAGCGCCTGCTGGTGGCCGGGCTGGCCCGCGATTTCCAGCAGATGCGGCTCGATTTCCTGGCCCGTGCGCGGCGCGAGCCGCCCGCCGCGTTCGTCGGCAAATGGGTGGCAGGACATGCCGAACACATCCGCCAGTTCCGCCGCCTCGTCGGCCGCGCGCAAGTCGTCGCGCCGGTCGCCCCGGCGATGCTGGCGCAGATCGCCAGCCAGGCGCGCAACCTGCTCGCCCGGTGATCGTGCCGGGCAATGCCGCGCGAGTTGAGCGCTGCGTGACATGATCGTGGCTTGACGGGGGGCCGGTTTTCCCCAAATCCGCCCGAACAAGCGGGAGGATTCGAATGCAACAGGCTGACGTAGTCATCGTCGGGGCCGGCCACGGCGGGGCACAAGTCGCGCTGATGCTGCGCAACCAGGGTTTCGAAGGCACGGTCCTGATGATCGGGCGCGAACCCGAGGCGCCGTACGAGCGCCCGCCGCTGTCCAAGGAATACCTCGCGCGCGAAAAGACGTTCGAGCGTCTGTACATCCGCCCGCCGCAGTTCTGGGCGGACAAGGCGGTGACACTGATGCTCGGCACCGAAGTGACCGCGGTCGATGCCGCCACCAAAGTCCTGACGCTGTCCGACGGCAACGCCGTGCAGTACGGCAAGCTCGTCTGGGCCACCGGCGGCGATCCGCGCAAGCTGTCGTGCGCCGGAGCGGACCTTGCCGGCGTGCACGGCATCCGCACCCGCGCCGATGTCGACCGGCTGATGGGCGAACTCGATGGCGGTGCGCGGCGCGCGGTGGTGATCGGCGGCGGCTACATCGGGCTGGAGGCGGCGGCGGTGCTGACCAAGCTCGATTGCCACGTCACCCTGCTCGAAGCGCTGCCGCGCGTGCTGGCGCGCGTCGCGGGCGAGGACCTGTCGGCGTTCTATGAGGCCGAACACCGCGCGCACGGAGTCGATCTGCACACCGGCGCGATGGTCGATTGCCTCGAAGGCAACGGCGGCAAGGTCACCGGCGTGCGCATGGCCGATGGATCGGTGCTGCCCGCCGAAATCGTGATCGTGGGCATCGGCATCATTCCGGCGATCGCGCCGCTGCTGCTGGCCGGCGCGGCGGGCGGCAACGGCGTCGACGTGGACGAATTCTGCCGCACCAACCTGCCCGATGTCTTCGCGATCGGCGATTGCGCGGCGCACGCCAGCGACTTTGCCGAAGGCGCGGTGATCCGCCTGGAATCGGTGCAGAACGCCAACGACATGGGCACCACCGTGGCCAAGGCGATCTGCGGCGATCTCCATCCGTACAAGGCGACGCCGTGGTTCTGGTCGAACCAGTATGACTTGCGCCTGCAGACGGTGGGCCTGTCGACCGGCCACGATCAGACCGTGCTGCGCGGCGATCCCGCGACGCGCAGCTTCTCGGTGGTCTACCTCAAGGCCGGCCGGGTGATCGCGCTCGATTGCGTCAACATGGTCAAGGACTATGTCGGCGGCCGCAAGCTGGTGGAAGCGCGCGCCACGCCCGACATCGACCGGCTGGCCGATGCCGCGACCCCGCTCAAGGAACTGATCCCGGCCTGAGTCGCGCCTGCGCCCACTGCGCCGCCTCTGCCACCACCGGGTCAGGATCGTCCAGTAAAGCGTCAACGGGCGGTAGCAGCGCCAAGTCCCCGCTGTTGCCCGCCGCGATCAGGCAGTTGCGCACGAAGCGGTTGCGCCCGATCCGCTTGACCGGCGATCCGGAAAACAGCTGGCGAAAGCCTGCGTCGTCGAGCGCGAGCAGGTCGCCCAGTCGCGGCGCAGCCAGTTCGGCGCGGGGCAGGAACGCGCGGTTCGCGGCGGCGCTTTGGGCAAAGTTGTTCCATGGGCACACCGCCAGGCAATCGTCGCAGCCGTAGATGCGGTTGCCCATCGCCACGCGGAATTCCTCCGGGATCGGGCCTTTGTGCTCGATCGTCAGATAGCTGATGCAGCGCCGCGCATCGAGCTGGTAGGGCGCGGGAAACGCAGCGGTCGGACACGCGGCCTGGCACCGGGTGCACGACCCGCAACGGTCGGCGTGAGGGGCGTCGGAGACAACCTCAAGCGTGGTATAGATTGCTCCCAGAAACAGCCAGCTGCCGTGGGTGCGGCTGACCAGGTTGGTGTGCTTGCCCTGCCAGCCGATCCCGGCCGCCTCGCCCAGCGGCTTTTCCATCACCGGCGCGGTATCGACGAACACCTTGACGCCGATGCTGCCGTGGCCGTCGCGCGCCGCCGCATCGACCAGCCAGCGCGCGAGGTGCTTGAGCGCCTTCTTGATCGTATCGTGGTAGTCCGACCCTTGCGCATAGCTCGAAATCCGCGCGCGACCCGGATGCGCCGCCAGCGCCAGCGGATCGACGGCCGGGGCATAGCTCATGCCCAGCGCGATCACGCTGCGCGCCTCGGGCCACATCGATTGCGGCCCGCGCCGCTGCTCGCTGCGGTTTTCCATCCAGTCCATCGAACCGTGGCGCCCCGCTTCGAGCCAGGTGTCGAGCCGCTCGGCCTGTCGCGGATCGTCGGTGGCGGGCGCAATGCCGCAAGCGACGAAGCCCAGCCGCGCCGCTTCCCCGCGCAAACGCTCGATCAGCGAAGTTGATGCGCCGTTAACCAAACCTGCTAGTGCTCCCGTTCACGGCTCGCGGCTAACGCGGGTCCCATGAAGATCGAGCTAGGGGAATGGCCCGTGACGGGCAATGCGCTGGATGCCTCCGGGCACCATGGAGACGCTGACGGCAGCGTCGAGCGTCCGGTCGAGCTTGCCATCGAGGCGCGCGGCCTGGTCAAGCGGTTCGACGGCTTCACCGCCGTCGATGGCGTGGACATCTCCGTGCCCAAGGGTTCGATCTACGGCATCCTTGGCCCCAACGGCGCGGGCAAGACCACCACCTTGCGCATGTTGCTGGGGATCATCGACCCCGATGCCGGTTATCGCCGCGTGCTGGGCCACGAACGCCCGACCGAAGTGGCGCAGCGCGTCGGCTACCTGCCCGAAGAACGCGGGCTCTATCCGGCGATGAAGGCGTATGAGGCGATCGCGTTCCTCGCCGCGCTGCGCGGGATGCCGCTCAAGGAAGGGCGCCGCAAGGGCCGCGCGCTGCTCGAGGCGCATGGCCTGGGCTATGCCGCCGACCGCCAGATCCGGCAGCTGTCCAAGGGCATGGCGCAGACCGTGCAATTGCTGGGCACGCTGGTCCACGAACCCGATCTGGTGGTGCTCGACGAACCGTTTTCGGGGCTCGACGCGCTCAATCAGGGCAAGCTGGAGCGGATGATTCGCGATCTCGCCGCGCGCGGGACGACGGTGATCTTCTCAACCCATGTCATCGCCCACGCCGAGCGACTGTGCGATCAGGTGGCGATCATCGCAGGTGGCAAAGTGCCGTTTGCCGGGCCGGTCGACGTGGCGCGCGACCGGTTGCGCCCGCAAGTGCGGCTCGAAACGCGCGCGACCGATGGCGCATGGCGCGCCGCACTGCCCGCCGACGCCCGCCGCGAGGGCGCGTTCTGGCACTTCACGCTGCCGGAAACCGGGGTCGAACCGCTGCTGCGCGCGCTGATCGAAGGCAATGCCGGTATCCTCAGCCTGTCGATCGAGCGGCCCGGGCTGCACGATGCGTTCGTCGCCATCGCGGGCGAGGCGGCCGCCCGCGCGCTCGAGGAAACGCCCGAAGAGGCCGAAGTCACCGGCAGGGAGCGCGTCAAGTGAACAGCAAGCTTCGCAGCATCTGGGTGATCGCCCGGCGTGATTTCCTCGCGGTGATCATGCGCAAAAGCTTCCTCTTGTTCCTGCTCAGCCCGCTGTTTCCGGTGCTGGTCGGCGCGATGGCGGGTAATATCGGCGCCAAGGTGTCGCAGGATCTCGACCGGCCGCAAGTCGGTGTGGCGATGGCCGGCGATGACGGACAGGCGCTGATCGCGGCGCGCAACGATTTTGCCGAAGAACTGGGCGGCGCGGTGCCCGAACTGGTGCCGTTGAAGCAGCAACCCGACGCGGCCGGGCATTTCGATGCGCGCGCCGCGTTGCACAGCGGCGGAAACCAGCTTGCCGCAGTGGTCAGCGGCACGCTGGCCGCGCCGGTGCTGACCGGCACGTCGGAGCGGCTGGGCCAGTGGCAGGGCCTGATGGCGATGATCGCCGCGCGCGCTGCGGTCGCCAACCCGCAGGACTTCCCCGACGTGCGCACGCAAGTCGTGGCGACCAGCGCGGCCAAGGAAAACAATGGCCGCGTCATGACCGCGCAAGGCGCGCAGACGCTGCTGTTCCTGCTGACGATGCTGCTCGCGGGCATGGTGCTGTCCAACCTGGTTGAGGAAAAGGGCAACAAGATCATCGAGGTGCTCGCCGCCGCGATCCCGATGGACGCGTTGTTCCTGGGCAAGCTGTTCGCCATGCTGGGCGTCAGCCTGGTGTTCATCGGGGTGTGGGGCGTGGTCGGGTCGGTGGCGGTCGAGTTCGGCGGCAAGGCGCTGCCCGTGCTGGCCACCCCGGCGGTCGGCTGGCCGTTGTTCTTCGTGCTCGGCTTCCTGTATTTCGCGATGGCCTACTTGCTGCTCGGCTCGCTGTTCCTCTCGATCGGCGGCATGGCCAGCACGGTGCGCGAGGTGCAGACGCTGTCGATGCCGGTGACGATGCTGCAGCTGATGGTGTTCTTCTTTGCCAGCTATGCGCTGACCCAGCAGGGGACGTGGGTGGAATGGCTGGCACTGGCGGTGCCGTTCAGTTCGCCGTTCACGATGCTGGCGCGCGCCGCGCAGGAACCGGCGCTGTGGCCGCATCTGGTCGCGCTGGCCTATCAGGTGGTGTGGGTGATGGTGATCGTGCGCACCGGCGCGATGGTGTTCCGGCGCACGGTGATGAAGTCGGGCGCGGCGCGCGGGCGGGCGAACAAGCCGCCGCTGCTGACGCGGCTCGGCCTGCGCCGCGCCAAGCCCGCCGCTGCGTCCGCACAGGCTTATTGACACCGGTGTAGGTTGACGGGATAGTCCCGTCCGAACCCGGAGCCCGCCAACGGGCCTGGGCGCGGAGAGGACAGCCCCATGGCCACGCAGATCGCCCCCGAGGCGCCGTTCAGCTATCGCACGACGCCGACCGCCAGTCAGGCGTTCGAGAACTGGATGGCGCGCAATCCGCAGGCGCGCCCGGTGCACACCAATCCGTGGGACGTCAGCCGTTCCGACATCTACGTCGAGGATCGCTGGCAGCCGATCTTCGCCGAAATGCGCGCCAAGGCGCCGGTCAACAAGGTGACCGGCACGCCCTACGGCGATTACTGGAACGTCACCACCGCCAGGACCATCACCCACGTCGAGTCGCTGCCCGAACTGTTCTCGTCCTCATGGGAACATGGCGGCATCACCATCGGCGACCCGCCCAGGACGACCGAATCCGATTTCCAGCTGCCGATGTTCATCGCGATGGACCGCCCGCAGCACACTGGCCAGCGCCGCACCGTGGCGCCGGCGTTCACGCCGGCGGAGATGGACCGCATGGCGAAGGAAATCCGCCGGCGCACGGGCGAAGTGCTCGATTCGCTGCCGTTCGGCCAGCGGTTCGATTGGGTCGATACGGTCTCGATCGAACTGACCACCGGGATGCTGGCGCTGCTGTTCGGCTTTCCCTGGGCAGATCGGCGGCTGCTGACGTTCTGGTCGGACTGGGCCGGCGATGTCGAAATGACCCTGGCCGAGGACCTCATCAGCGCGCGCCACGCGATCCTCGAGGAAATGGCGCATTATTTCCAGCGGTTGTGGGGCGAACGGGTCAATGCCCCGCCTTCGCCCGATCTCATCTCGATGATGATCCATTCCGAAGCGATGAACCACATGAGCCCGCAGGAATTCATGGGCAACCTGATCCTGCTGATCGTGGGCGGCAACGATACCACGCGCAACACGATGTCGGGCATCGTCCACGCGCTGGACAAGTTTCCGGACCAGCGGACGATTCTAGAGCAGGATCCGTCGGTCATCTCCAACGCGGTGCAGGAATGCATCCGCTTCGTCACTCCGCTGGCGCACATGCGCCGCACCGCGACGCAGGACACCGATCTGTTCGGCAACGCGATCAAGGCGGGCGACAAGCTGGCGCTGTGGTACATTTCCGCCAACAGCGACGAAACGGTGTTCGAAAATGCGGACCAGCTGCTGGTGCGGCGCGAGAACGCCCGGCGGCACCTTGCGTTCGGCTACGGCATCCACCGCTGCGTCGGCGCGCGGCTGGCGGAACTGCAACTCAGGATCCTGCTGGAAGAAATGCACGTTCGGCGCATGCGCGTTCATGTTGCTGGCAATGTCGAGCGAGTAAGGGCAAACTTCGTCCACGGCTTCCGCAAGCTGGAAGTCGAACTCGAAAGGTTCTGACATGCCGACATCGCTTTCGCACGCTGCTTCCGTCAAGATCGGCCGTCGCGGCATGCTTGGCTGGCTGGGGGCCGGGACGGCGATGACGCTGGCCACCGCGTGCGGTGCAAAGCCGTCGGCCGCCGCGAACAGCGCGTTTCCCTTGCGCCATACCGATGCGGAATGGCGCAAGTTGCTGACGGCCAAGCAGTATTACATCCTGCGCGAAGAAGGCACCGAACGCCCGTTTTCCTCGGCCCTGCTCAATGAGCACCGCAACGGCACGTTCGCATGTGCCGCCGATGGCAATCCGGTGTTCTCGTCGCATGACAAGTTCGACAGCGGCACCGGCTGGCCCAGCTTCACCCGCCACCTCGCCGGAGCGCAGATCACCGGCGGATCGACGCTGTTCAATGGCGGACACGAAGTGCACTGCTCGCGCTGCGGCGGGCACCTCGGCCACGTGTTCGACGATGGTCCCGCGCCCACGGGCAAGCGCTTTTGCATCGATGGCGATGCGCTGGTGTTCCGGCCGGCCTGAGGCCGAAGCTGGACGCGCCGATCTGCCGCTGACGCAAAAAATCGCGCGAATCGCCGATTCGCGCGTCAGAATTGACCCGTGCTAATGTCGGAACCGGTGCGCTCGCTCAGGCGAATCGCACCGGCAACCGGATCAGGCGGCGATGGCGGCCTTGGCCAGCTCGCGCTTCACCTTCAGGGCGCGCGGGCTGAGCTTGGTATCCGAAGACTTCAGCAGCCAGTTGTCGAGGCCGCCGACGTGTTCGACCGAACGCAGTCCATGCGTCGAAACGCGGAACTTGTAGCTGCGGTCCAGCTTCTCGCTCATCAGCGTGACGTTCTGCAGGTTGGGCAGGAACACGCGCTTGGTCTTGTTGTTGGCGTGGCTGACATTGTGGCCAACCTGGCGACCTTTGCCGGTCAGTTCGCAAATACGCGACATTGTTCAATCTCTCGATACGTGACGAGGCCCATCGCAGTGCCGACAGGCCGGTCGGGAAAGCGGGGCGAATAGCGATTCACCCCGCAAAGTCAAGTTTTGCCGCGTTGCGGTTCGCACACTTCGCGGCTAGCCGCTGGGCATGACCCGCTGGCCGTTGCCCCCTTCCATGCGCGCCGCGCTGGAGCAAGCCCAAACGGCGCGCGACGCCGGCGAAGTGCCAGTGGGGGCAGTGGTCGTGCGCAACGGGCAGGTGATCGCGGCGGCGCACAACGCCCCGCGCGGGCTGGCCGATCCGACCGCACATGCCGAACTGCTGGCGATTCGCGCCGCCGCCGCCGCGCTCGGTCGCGAACGGCTCGACGGCTGCGACTTGTGGGTCACGCTGGAACCGTGCGCGATGTGCGCCGGCGCCATCGTCCACGCGCGGCTCGACCGCGTCTATTACGCCGCGCCCGATGCCAAGGGCGGCGCGGTGGAGCACGGCGCGCGGGTGTTCGACCAGCCGACGTGCCTGCACCGGCCCGAGGTCTATTCGGGCATGGGCGAAACCGAATCGGCCAGCCTGTTGCGCGACTTCTTCCGCGAGCGGCGTTAGCGCGCCGACCGCCAGATCTTGACCGAAGTCCGATCGTCGGGCTTCCAGTCGCGCGCGGCGCAGCGCACCGGCAGGAAGTCCTTGCCGTAGCAAAGTTCGACTTCCTGCAGCCAGCCGGACTGGCTCAGCTTGAGGCGGATCGTCTCGGACCGCAGCAGCGGGTTGCGCTGCGCAAACGCCTCGCGCACCATCCCGGCGTTCAGGCCCGGGCGGTGTGAGAGGCGCGCCATGTCAGGCAGGCGCAAAGCGTCGAACAATCGCCGCTCGATGCGGAAATAGGTGGCGGGCGTCTGGACCATGCAGGCGCCGTGCTTGGCCCATTCGTGCGCCAGCAGATCGGCCGACGGCGTGGTGCACATCGCCCCCCGCACCGCTTCGGCATCGAGTTGCGCGGGCGCCGGGCACCATTGCGGCGGCGCGCCCGCCGCCGCTTCGGGCCACAGGCCATGGACGATGAAGCCGAAGTGACCGGTGCTGCCGCCGCATTGCGTGGCGAACCGCGCATCGTCGGCACGGCCATGGCAGAACTCGGGCGACCAGCTCAGCGCGAACGTATAGCCCGCAATCGGCGCGGTGCTGACCGGGCCATCGGGCCGGGGCAGCGCGGGGACCGAGGACAGCAATGGCGCGTGGCATTGCGCGGCCTGAGCCAGTGCGGGCGCGATCCCGGTGGCGATCGCCAGCAGCGCCGCCGCCAGCATCGCCAGTACGGATCGCGCGATCGATCGTGGACGCACCGGCAAGCTCCCCATGTTACGCATCGGGTGCAATGGCTAAACCGGCAGCGTGCGCGGCACAACGCCGCCCGGCGATGCGGTCACAACGGTGTGAAATCGAGCCCGACGTCCGCAGCCGGCGCGCTTTGGGTCAGGCGGCCGACCGAGACGTAGTCCACGCCGCTCGCGGCGATCGCTGCGATGGTGTCGAGCCGCACCCCGCCCGAAGCCTCTGTCGGCACGCGCCCGGCGACGAGCGTAACCGCCTGGCGCAACAGGTCCGGCCCCATGTTGTCGAGCAGCAGCCGGGTCGCGCCCGCAGCCAGCGCGGGCTCGATCTGGTCGATGCGATCGACCTCGCAGATCACCTCGCGCACCCCGGCCGCCAGCGCGCGGCGCACCGCCTCGGCCACGCCGCCCGCGACCATCACGTGGTTGTCCTTGATCATCGCGGCGTCCCACAGCCCCATGCGGTGGTTCTGCGCGCCGCCCATGCGCGTGGCGTACTTTTCGAGATGGCGCAGGCCGGGGATGGTCTTGCGCGTATCGAGCAGCACGCAGTGCGCGTCACCCATCGCATCGACATAGCCGCGCGTCATCGTGGCGATGCCCGACAGGTGCTGCACGGTGTTCAACGCGCTGCGTTCGGCGGTGAGCATGGCGCAGGCATTGCCCGACAGCCGCATCAGGTCGCTGTTGGCAGCAACCGCCGCACCTTCGTCGACGAGGATCTCGATCTCGATGGCGGGATCGAGCGCGCGAAAGAACGCGGCGGCGATGGGCAGCCCGCAGACCGTGATCGCGTCACGGCTGTCCATCGCCCCGGCAAAGCGGGCATCTGCGGGGATCACGCTTTCGCTGGTCACGTCATGCCCGCCACCGGGCAGGCCGACGCCGAGATCCTCGGCCAGCGTATTTCTGACGAAGGCGTCGAGATCGAAGCCTGCCAAAGTCCATTGCGTCAAATTGCCTGCCCCCGAACGTCGGCCCCCACACTAATCAGGCCTAGTGGACGAACCGTGCCACCACGTCGCGATAACTGCGCGACACTTTCACTTCCGCGCCCGAATCAAGCACGAGAAAGCACTCGCCATTGGTGTGCGGCTTCACCTGGCGCACCTGATCGAGGTTGACGATCTTGGAGCGGTGCACGCGCTGGAATACGCGCGGATCGAGCCGGCGCTCCAGATCCTTCATCGTTTCGCGCAGGATCAGCGAATTGTCGCCGGTGTAGATGCACATGTAGTCGCCCGCCGCCTCGATCCGTTCGATCGTGTCGACATCGACCCGGAAGATCTGGCCGCGATCCTTGATGTTGATGAGCTTTTCGAAGCGTCCGGCGGCGTGTTCGGTCTCTTCGGGCATGGCGTCCATCGCCTCGGGCGCGACTTCGGCGAGCACGGTCTTGAGCTTTTCGGCTTCGTCGAGCCCGCGCTTTTCAGCCAACCGCGTCCGCGCCCGGTCGAGCGCGTCGGCCAGCCGGTCTTCGTCGATGGGTTTCAGCAGGTAATCGACCGCGTTGGCTTCGAACGCTTTCAGCGCATGTTCGGAATAGGCGGTCACGAACACGAACAGCGGCGGATCGATCTCCATCACCCCCTTGACCACGCTGAACCCGTCGAACCCGGGCATCTGGATGTCGAGGAACACCAGGTCGGGCTTTTCGGTCTTGATCTTGCGAATGGCCTCGCGGCCGTTCGAACAGCAGTCGATCACCTCGACGTCGGGGAACTTCGCCAGCCGAAGCTGGAGTCCCTGGATCGCGAGCTTCTCGTCATCGACGAGGATCGTGCGAATGGTCATGCGGGTCCCTTATCTTTTGTGCAGAACCCCGGGGCGGAAAATGCCGCGACGGGGATGCCAAGGCGGGGCGGACTGTATCATCAACCGGTCGACGCCAGCCGTTGCGGCGCGTTTGCTTCCACCGAGATGGGGTCTCGAGCCTCGAATGGCAACTCGATGACCACGGCAAAGCCACCGTCGGGGCGGTTCTGGATGTCGAATCGCTGGTTCGCGCCATAGGCCTGCCCCAGCCGGTCGCGAATGTTCGCGAGGCCGACGCCGGTCGACACGATTTCTCCGCCATCGCTTGTCATGCCGGAGAGTCTTGGAGGGTCGTCCTCGTTTTGCAATCCCGGGCCGGTGTCCGAGACGGTGATGCGAAGCGTGGGGCCGACGAGTTGCGCCGCGATGGTGATCTGCGCGCCTTCCTCGAGCGGGCTGACCGCGTACTTGATCGCGTTTTCGACCAGCGGCTGCAGCAGCAGCGACGGCAGCAGCGCCGCGCGCGCGGATTCGTCGATGCGGAATTCGGTGCGCAGGCGCTCCTCGAAGCGCATCCGCTCGATGTCGAGATACAGCTTCAGCGTCTCGATCTCCTGCGCCAGCGTTACCCGCGCGGTGGGTTCGTTGATCAGGGTGTAGCGCAGGAACGACGACAGGCGGCTGAGCATCGCGTTGGCGGGTTCGGTCTGCTTGAGCAGCACCAGCGTCGAGATCGAGTTCAGCGTGTTGAACAGGAAGTGCGGATTGAGCTGGTAGCGCAGCATGGCCAGTTGCGCGCTGGTGGCCTGGTTTTCCAGCTGGATCAGCTGATCGTTCTGTTCCTCCACCTGCAGGAAGAAGTTGATCGCGTAATACAGCGCCGACCATGCGCCCAGCAGCGTGAGATCGAGGTAGAACACCCCCAGAAACAGCTGCGCGAAACCCGCGTCGTTGTTCGGGCGGTACAGGCTGATGACCCAGCTGTCGATGAACGCATACAGCCCCACCGCAAAGGCCAGCACCAGCGCCGTCACCCCCCAGGTGACGATCGCGCGCCGGTTCATCAAGGCCCGGTAGACCACCGACAGGATCAGCGAGAGCGAAAACCCGGTGATGCTGGCGATCAGCACGATGATCAAAAACGACCACGGCTGCGCGTTGGCCAGGCTCGACAGCGCGCGCAACAGCATCGCGCCGCCCCAGCCCAAGATTTGCAGGCGCCAGAAAGCGCGGTTCTTGTTGCCGAAGAACGGCGTCGGGCGAAAGGGCAGGACGGCCATGGTCTGCCAGCCTTAGCGGGTCGCGCGGCCTGCGGATAGGTTTTGCGCCATCGTCGCGGCGGGAGTATCCTGCGCCGACGAGGAGAGCAGGGCATGGACCATTCGACCGACATTGCCGCCAAGGTCGCCGGCCACGATCCGGCCACCGAAAACGCAAGCGGACCAGAGGACCGCGCCAGGTTTCGGGCGATGACCGAAGGCACGCAGGAAGACTGGTCGATCATCGCGCGCGATTACATGGCGTTTGCCGGGTCGCTGCCTGACCGGGTGCTGGCGCATCTCAAGTTGCTCGACGGGGATTTCGGCGGGTTTCCCGTCGATCGGTTGCAGCACAGCTTGCAGACTGCCACCCGCGCCCACCGCGACGGGCGCGGCGAAAGCTATGTGGTGATGGCCCTGCTGCACGACATCGGCGATACCTTGGGCACCTACAACCACCCCGACGTCGCTGCCGCGATCGTCAAGCCATTCGTGACCGAGGAAGAGCATTGGATCTGCCAGCACCACGGCGCGTTCCAGGGCTATTACTATTTCCACTTCATCGGCATGGATCGCGACATGCGCGAGAAATATCGCGGCCAGCCCCATTTCGCGGCCTGTGAGCATTTCTGCGCCACGTACGATCAGGCCGCGTTCGATCCCGACTATGCCAGCGAGCCGCTGGAATTCTTCGAGCCGATGCTGCGCCGGGTCATGGCGAAGCCGCTCGCCAGCATGTACGCCAAACAGGATTGATCGCGAGGCCGTTGCTGCGGGTCGGGGCGGGAAAGGCTAAGGCAGCGGCGCACGCACGAAATCGCGCTGCCAGTTGGCCGCGTGCGCCGGATCGCGCGCCTGTGCCGCATGCAGCGCTGACACTTCGGCGTCCATCATCCGCGCGCGCTGGGTCCAGCGGCCGTGGCCGGGCACCGCGAAGATCCACAAGTCATGGCGCGGGCCCCAGGTGCGCATGAACCGCGCGGCGGCTTCGGGCGGGTAACCGGCGTTGGCGAGCAGCCAGACCGACAGCCGGTCCGCCTCCTGCTCGGTCCGCCGCACTTGCCGGGTGCCGCGCCCGGCGCGCTTCAGTTCGCCCTGGTGATCGAGCGCGGCGTGCGCGAATTCGTGCGCCAGCACCGCCGCGACCGGTTCTTCGTCGCCCCGGACCTCGTCGACCATCTTCTTGCTGACGATCACCCGCACGGCGGTGGCCCGCGCGCCGCCGTGATCGGTGTCGAGTTCGAACCGCGCGGCGCATGCCGGTTCGCCGGGAATGCTCACGGTGCGTGTCGTGCCGTCACGGCGTACGGTCAGCGTCACTTTGCCATCGCGCAACATCGCGGCGTCGATCGCGTCGTGCTGGCCTTGCAACCGCTGCCAATCCCCCGGCTTGACCGCAGGCAGTGCGCTCAGATCGCGCCCGGCAAGCATCAGCACGGCATCGTTGGCGTCCAGCCCGGCAGCTTGCGCGGGCGAGCCATCGGCCACTGCCTCGACCGCGATGTCCGCGCTCAACCCCAACACGCGCCGCGCCAGCGCCGGATCATCGTAATTGGCGATATCCTGCAGCTGCAAGCCGATGGCTGGTGCGGTGCGGGCGCAATAGCGAGCGTTGCCGTGTGCCAGCTTCCAGCCGATCGTCTGCACCAGCGCATCGGCCTGCTGCAACTGGGTCACGGCGCGCGCGCTGGCAGGCATTGCCCACAGCGCCATCAAGGCCGCAGCTGCATTGGTCGTGGCCATGGTGCGGGCGCGCATCCGGCCTAGCCCTTGCGGGCGGCCTCGATGGCCTGCTGCAACGCTTCGCGCCCGACCGCACCGCGCAACAACCGCTCACCGACGATCCACGCCGGGGTGCCCTCGATCCCCAGCTGCCGGGCCATATCGAGATTGTGCGACAGTTCCGCCTGCGCCTGCGGTGTTGCGGCGAAAGTGCGCGCCGCGGACAGGTCGAGACCCGCCGCCGTACCCGCCGCGTCGATGCTGGCGGCATCGGGGGCGGCCCCGGCAAACATCGCCTTGTGATAGGCCGGGTACTTGCCTTGCGCGGCGGCGGCGAGCGCCATGCGCGCGGCGGGCAGGCTGGCGGGCGCAATGATCGGCAGTTCGCGCACCACCACGCGCAAATCGGGGTTGGCGGCGATCAGCGCATCGAGATCGCCCACGCTGCGGCGACAGAACGTGCAGGCAAAGTCGGTAAACTCGACCAGCGTCAGCTTGCCCGCCGGATTGCCCAGCACCGCGCCGGGGAACGGCGTTTCCAGCGCCCCGCGCATCGGCGCGATCTGGGCCTGCGCCTCGCGCTGGCGCAGCTTGTCGACCGCTTCTGGAATGATTTCGGGGTGATCGAGGATATAGGCGCGCACCAACCCTTCGATCGCGGCGCGCTCGTGCCCATCGATCCCGGCATCGGCGAGCGCGCCCGTCAGCGCGGCATCGTCGCCCGATGCGGGGGCAGCGGCGCGATGCTTCTCCCACCACCACCCGGCCAGCGCGCCCGCCACCAGCAGCGCCAGCGCGAACAGCACGAATGCGCGCGATCGCGATTTCGACGCCTCGCGGGCGGAATTGTCGGCGGGGGAGGCGGGGAAAGTGGTCATGCGGGAACCAGCGCTACTTCTTCTTGCCCTTGCGCTCAATCTCGGCGCGCGCGCTCATCGCGATATCCTGCGCGCGCAGCCAGTCGGGCGACCCCGCCGGCAGGCCTGCCTCGGCCGCTTCGGCGCTGCGCATGGCTTCGAGATATTCGACGTTCATCAGCTGCTGTTCGGCGCTGGCCAGCCGCGCGCGCGGCGTATCGCCCCGCGCTTCGTAGACCACGCCCAGCTGGTACCATGCGAACGGGTTCTCCTTGTCGCGCGCCACCGCCGCCTTCAACACGCGCTCGGCCTCGGCGAAATTGGCCTTGTCCTCTGTGGCGATCAGCGCGTGGCCGTAAGTCGTGGCGATCAGCGGCTCGTTGTTGGTCAGCAGCGTCGCGCGCTTGAGCGGCGGTATCGCATCGACTGGCCGCCCTTCCTCGAGCAGCACCTGGCCTTTGAGTTCGAGGAAATAGGGATCGCCCGGATCGGTCGCGAGCAAGGCGTCGGTTTCGGCCAAGGACTTGTCCATGAACGATTCCTTGTGGAACGCGTAAGCGCGCGCGTACCGGGCGGGCACGTCGGTCAGGTATTCGGGATAGGCGGTCAGCGTGGCCTGCGGTTCGGACAAGTAGCCGTACAGCTTGGCCTTGATCCGCTGGAACCGGGCATCGACTTTGGGATCGGTCCGCGCGTTCCACGCCGGGTCCCTGACATACACGTCCTGCAACGTGGCGAGGCGGTCGCTGGTCATCGGGTGGCTGCTGTAGAACTCGCTGTCGGCGTCGCGGGTGAAACCATAGCGGAATTCCTGGTTCTGCAGCTTCTTGAAGAAATCGATGCTGCCGCGCCCCGAAATGCCCGCCCTTGACAGGAACTGCGCCCCGGCGGCATCGGCCGAGGCTTCCTCGCCGCGGGTGAACGCCAGGAACTTGCCCAGCGCCGCCTGCTGGCCCGCGCCGAGGATGCCCATCGCCGCATCGGGCGCGCCCGCCGCTGCCGCCGCCACGCCGAGCAGCAGGCTCAGGATGCTGATGCCGGTGGCGGGCCGCGCGCCTTCGCCGCCGCGCACCGCGTGGCCGCCGGTGATGTGGCCCAGCTCGTGCGCGATCACGCCCTGCACCTGGTTGGCGTTATCCGCCGCCGCGATCAGGCCGCTGTTGAGGTACACCGCCTGCCCGCCCACGACAAACGCGTTGATCGTGCCGTCGTTGACCAGCACGATGTCGACATTGCGCGGATCGAGCCCGGCGGCGGAAATCAGCGGCGCGGAAATCTCGCGGAACAGCGCCTCGGTTTCGGCATCGCGCAGGATCGATTGCGCGGTGGCGGGCTGGATCGCCAGCGTCAGCGCCGCCGCGATCGCGGCGATGCGCGCAGCGAAGAACCTCAAGGCTGGCGGGCGCAACGTCACGCTTAGCGCCTAACCGCCCGGCGGCTGAACCGGCGCTGAAGCCGGTGTGACGGGCGCAGTGACAGGCGCCGTGACACGGGCCAGGAACGGCAGCACCGCGTCGATGACCCGGCGATCGCGCGCGAACGGTTGCGCCAGCATCATCACGATCTTCTCGTGCGTCACGCCCGCCAGCAGGTGCGCCTCGGTCGGGGCCCCGGCTTCGGTCAGCGCGCGGGCCAGCGCGATCGAGTTGCGCTTTTTGACGGTGGTATCGGCATCGCCCGACAGCAGCAGCAGCGGCGGCGCATCGGCGCGCACATGGTTGATCGGCTGGGTCGCGCGCGGATCGGAAGCCTCGCCGAAGCTGTGGATCGCGGACGGTTTGTCGAACGGATAGAAATCGTACGGCCCGGCCAGTCCGATGGTGCCGCGCAAGGCATCGGCATCCAGCCCGGCGCGCCCCAGCCACTGACGTTCCAGCGTGATCGCGACGGCGTTATAGGCCCCCGCCGAATGGCCCATCAGCACGATCCGCGCCGGATCGCCGCCGTATTGCGCGGCATGCGCGGCCACCCACGCGACCGCTGCGGCGCTGTCTTCCAGCATCGCCGGGTAGCGCACTTTGGGATACAGCCGGTAGCCGGCGAGCACCACGGCATAGCCATGCGGTGCCAGCGTGCGGGCGACGAAGCGGTAGTCGTGCGGATCGCCGCTGTCCCAGCCGCCGCCGTGGATGAACACCACCACGGGCAACAGTCCGGTCGCTGGCCCGGTCGTTCGGGCGGGCACGAACATCTCCAGCTTCTGCTGCGGATCGGTGCCGTAATTGGCGGTGGCGACCAGCCGGATCGCGCCATCGCCCTGCAGCAGCCGGTCACCGGCGTCGAGCACCGCCGCGCCGTTGCGCGACAGGGCATAAGCCATGCCGCACCCCGCCAGCGCGGCCACGATCCCCACGACCAGCAGCGTCGTGCCGAGCCAGCCCATGCGTTTGCGTCCCTGTGCCACCATCAAACGGGGGGCTAGCAGTTTGCGCCGGGTTCGCGAAGGCGTGTTTGGAAGCGTACTCCCGGTTGTACTTCAATCAGCCCATCAGACGGCGCGCGGCGCGTTCGAACAGTTGCGCATCGCCGGCCACTTCGCCCAGCAGGGCCACTTCGCCGGTGGGCAGGCGCCGCACCATCAGCAGCGCGAACTCCTCGCCATCACGCGCCACTTCGGCCAGCGGCAGCGGCGGCAGCGAGCGCAGGCGCGAGCCGATGCTCTCGGGTTCGCGGCGACCGCTGGCGGCGGCGTTTTCCGCACGGCGCAACTTGCGTTCGGCGTTGACCACGCCCTTCAGCCCGCCCGGTGCGTGTTCAAGGAACTGGCCCAGCGTCCCGCGCGACAGGCCTAGCCGCGTCGCGTGGTTCAGCGCGGCGGCGTATTCGGTCAGCCGGGTCTTGTCGTAATCGGCGCCGAACACCAGCTTGACCACCGGGGTCATCGGCGCGCGATCCTGTCGGCTGAGGCCGGCATCGGCGATCAGTTCGGCGAATTCCTCGGGCGCGTTGGCGGCGGCCAGCGCGAAATCCCAGGCCCGCCCGATCGCGCCGTACAGCGCGGCGCGGGTGCGATCCTCGTTGGAATGCGCGGCATGCGCCAGTTCGCGCGCGGCGGCCAGCCAATCGGCCAGCCCCATCTGTTCGGCATCCTCGATGAAACTGGCGGCGAAATCGATCTCGTGATCGCCATGCCCGAACAGCGGCTGGGGCAGCCCCAGATCGTTCGTCGCGTCATCAAGGCCAAGGTCCGGGTTGATCGCGGCCGGGCCATCGGCCCAGCTTTCGATCGGCTCGGCATCGCGGCGGCGATGGCTTTCGAGCGAATGGCCGATCTCGAGCATCAGCTCGTCGGTGGTCTGCTGGTCGGCCAGCTCCTTCCAGTTGATCACGCCATAGATGTGGTCGATCGCGACATCGTCGGACGAGAACGGCAGCAGGATGCCGCGGTACAGGATCGTCGAACCGCGCTGGTTGACGAATTCGGCCTCGAACCCGATCGGCGCCTGGTTGGCGATGATCTGCATGTAATGATCGGTAATGCGCGACAGCAGCGAGCGGCCGGGAATGTCGTTCAGCCGGGCGATCGGGCCTTGCGCATCGCATTCGTGCGCCAGCTTGTCGCCCAGCAGGGTGATCGCCGGGTTCTCGATCCCGTTGTCGAAGCGCAGCAGCACCGCGTGGTCGGCAAAGTCGGGGATGTCAGCGCGGTTGAGCGCCTCGACCGTCGGGAACGTGCGATTGCCGAGCAGGCCGGCCCAGTAGTTGTATGCGCGGACCTGCATCCGGCGCTCGTCCTGGCCGACCATCGAGGGCGGTGCCTCGATCGCGTCGTTTTCATCGGCGTCGTCGAAATCCGGCAGATCGAGGTCGTGCGGCGCTTCCGCGCTGTCCATCCGATCCGATCCAATTCCCCGCAACGTGTCCATCAACGCCACCCCTGCTTCCCTGTTCAGCCACGCTTTTGGCGCAACGTGGTAAAGAAAGGATTAAGTCGCGCGGACAAGATTGACGGGAATGGTTACCGTCACGGAAACGGACGGTTCAGGATGTCGCCGGCGCTCCTGACCGGTTGGCGATGCTGGTGGCGCGGGCGATCAGGCGCTCCGCCTGGACCAGATGCAGCCGCTCGGCCATCTTGCCCGCGACCCGCAGCGCGCCTCTTCCCGCGTTGGCGGGATCGGCAAACGCATCGACGATCGCCTGCGCTTCGGCCAGTTCCGCCTCGGACGGGGCGAAAACGTGGTTGACCGTGGCGATCTGCGCCGGATGGATCAGCGTCTTGCCATCGAACCCGCCGTCGCGTGCCTGCACCGTTTCGGCTTCGAGTCGCGCCAGATCGTCGATCGCGTTGCACACCCCGTCGAGCACGAACAGGCCATGCGCCCGCGCCGCCAGCACCGCCATGGTCAGCACCGGCTGGAACGCGGCGCGGCCCGGCAATTGCGCCATGCCGCTGTCCTTGGCCAGATCGTTGAGCCCCAGCACCATGCCCGCCAGCCGGGTGGTGGCGGCGCAGGCGGCGATGCGATCGAGCGCCAGCACCGCGCACGGCGTTTCGATCATCACCCACAGCGCTACGGCGGGATTGTATCCGGCATGGTCCATCGCGACGGACAGCGCGACGATATCGGCGGCATCGTCGACCTTGGGCACCAGCAGCGCCTCGACCGGCGCCTGCGCCAGCGCGGCGAGATCGGCCTCGCCCCATGGCGTCGACAGCGCGTTGATCCGGGCGATCAGGCGGCGGTGGCCGAAGCCGCCCGCGCCAAGTTCGGCCAGCAGCGTGTCGCGCGCGCCGGGCTTGGCTTCGGGCGCCACCGCATCCTCAAGGTCGAACATCAGCGCATCGGCATCGAGCCCGCGCGCCTTGTCGATCGCACGAGGGTTGCTGGCGGGCATGTACAGCAGCGAGCGCAGCGGGCGCGAATCGGGGGCTGATGAGTCAGCGCCGGATGATTCAGGGCCGGATGAGTCAGGGTTTCGCAGGGTGCGTCTCCGGGACGGGAGGGGAGGAATCGATGCGGCCTTCCTCGCGCGTCGGCATCGGCGCGATCACGCGCAGCACCAGCGTCAGCGCCATCCATGCCGCGGCAGCGCGCATGGCGAATGGCAGGTCGTGCCAGTCGGCCACCGCGCCCCAGGCGTAGGCGCCCACCGCCATGCCGCCGAACGTGACTGCCTGGTAGATCGACAGGCAGCGGCCCAGGATGTCGTCGGGCGAGCGCAGCTGCATCGCCACGTTGAGGCTGGTCATCGCCGCGACCCAGCCCGATCCGGCGAGGAACGTCGCGGCCAGCGCCAGCGGCATGGCATGCGCCGATGCCAGCAACAGCAGCGCCGCGCCGAAGATCATCGTCGAGACGGTCACCACCGCTTCGCTGCCGAAGCGGCGGCGCGCCTTGCCCACCCACAGCGCGGTGGCGATCGACCCGATCCCGAACGCGCCGAGCATCAGGCCGTAGTCGATCTCGGTGCCGCCCAGCTGGCTGCGCGCGACCGACGGCATCAGCGCCTGGAACCCCGCCGCGCCGAACCCGAACACCAGCCCGCGCAACAGCACCTTGCGGATCGGCGCGGAGTCCGCGCAGAACCGCACCCCGGTCATGATCGAGGCCAGCATCGGCTGGCGCGCGGGCACGGTGTTGACCGGTTTCCACCGCGCCAGCACCACGATCATGCCGATGTAGCTCACCGCGTTGAGCGCGAACGCCAGGCTTACGTTCCAGATCGAGATCAGCATCCCGCCCAGCGCCGGGCCGACGCTGCGCGCCATGTTGAACGAGATTGCGTTGAGCGAGATCGCCTGCGGCAGATCGGCCTTGCCCACCTGCAGCCGCACCGAAGCCTGCCACGCCGGCGCGTTCAGCGCGGTGCCGATGCCGACCATCAGCGTGAGCGCGAGCAGCGAAACCGGTCCGATCAGCCCGCCATACGACATCGCCGCCAGCACGCCCGACACCACCAGCATGCCGGTTTGCGCCGCCAGCATCACCCGGCGGCGGTCGAAATTGTCGGCAATCGCGCCGGCGAACACGCCGAACAGCAGGATCGGGATCGTCGCCGATGCCTGGACCAGCGCGACCATCTGGTGTGACGGGGTCAGCTCGGTCATCAGCCACGCCGCGCCGACCGACTGGATGGTCGATCCGATCGAGGAAAACAGGTTGGCGATCCAGATTGCGCGGAACGCCGGATAGTGGAACGGCGCCAGCGCCGATCCGGGGGTCGGCGCAAGATGTTCGATCGCGGGCGTGGCCGACGTGTCGTTCACAGCTGGCCCAGCCCGCGATCGGTGCCGCACGCGCGGTCCCACAGGCGGAAATAGAGGCCGTAATTGCACTGGTACATCGCGTGATGCTTCTGGTGATGGCTGGCGGTGATCAGCCAGCGCCCGGCCCGGCCATGGACGATCCTGCGGGGAAACAGTTCCCAGCCCATGTGGTTGGTCACGCCCATCACGGTCATGATCGCCAGCACCGTGCCCAGCACCGCGACATGCAGCGGGATCACAAACACCAGCGCCGGGATCACCACCGCGCCGGTCAGCGCCTCGACCGGATGGAAGCTCATCGCCGCCCACGCGGTCGGCGGGCGGCTGGCGTGGTGCACCGCATGGGCGATGCGGAACGGGACCGGGCGATGCATCAGCCGGTGCGTCCAGTAGAACCAGGTGTCGTGCGCCAGCAGCGCCAGCAGCAGCGATACGGGCAGCCACCACAGCGGGAAGACGTGGACGTCGGTATAGATCCGCGTCCAGCCGTGCTGGCGCCAGCCCCATGCGACGATGCCGGCCGGTATGCCATAGATCGCGGCCGAGGCGAGGCTCCAGCCGATCTCGCGGCCGATCTGCGGGCCGAGCGCGGCGTATAGCCCGGGGCGCACGCGCGCCGTGGCCAGCGCGAAGCCGCCGCTGGTGGCGAGGTAGCGAATCGCCACGATCGCGGTCATTGCCACGGCGGACAGCACCAGCGCGGAGAGCATCGCTACGTTCATCAAACTGCGCCTGTTTCTGGCGAAGTTGACACACCCGTCTGCCCGCAACCGGGCCCCGGGGGTTCCATCCGACTACCGTCGGCTGGTGCCGACCTGCGCACCAAAACGCCGACCGGCCCCGCGCGCTTGTTCAAGCGGGGGGCCGGAAGGAATGTGCGCTGCGTCATGCCGTTCCTATGCCAAGCCCGAAGGCTGTAGGACAGGGGCAATTCGCCTGCGCTTGCTGTCGTTGGTGCGATCAGCTGGCGCGGCGCACCTTGTTGCGATGCGCGCCCACCCCGCCGGGGCCGCGCGGGTTGAAGCCGTCCTTGGCGGGACCATCGGTGCGCGCCGGACGGCGATCGCCGCCTGCGGCCTCACCAACGCGGCGATCATTGTGCGCCTGGACCGGGTTCTGCAACGGATTGCGCACCGGACCGCGTTCGTCGCGGTGCGATTGGGCCTCGCGCGGCGGATGGCGATCGCCATGCCCCGCCGGACCGCCGCGGATGAAGCCATCGCGACCGCCCTGGCCACCACGGCCGCCCTGACCGCCTTGACCACCGCGACCACCCTGGCCACCACGGCCCTGGCCGCCGCCACGCTGGCCGCCGCGACCGCGCGCATCGCGCTCGTCGCGCCGTGCGTCCTGCGCGGCTTCGTCGGGCTTGCGCGTCGGCGCAGGCAGGCGTGCTGCGTTCTTCTGGAAATCGTCGGGCAGCGGCATCGGCATCAGCTTCACGCCGGTCAGCTTTTCGATATCGCGCAAGTACGGCTTTTCATCGGGCGCAACGAAGCTGATCGAGATGCCGTCGGCACCCGCGCGAGCCGTTCGGCCGATGCGGTGAACATACTGTTCGGCCACGTTGGGCATTTCGAAGTTGAACACATGGCTCACCCCCGAAACGTCGATCCCGCGCGCGGCGATGTCGGTCGCCACCAGCACCGGGGTCGCGCCCTGGCGGAACGCGGCGAGGGCGGCGGTGCGCTGCGCCTGGCTCTTGTTGCCGTGGATCGCGGCGGCGTTGACGCCGGCGGCGGACAAGTGGCGCACCACGCGGTCCGCGCCGTGCTTGGTGCGGGTGAACACCAGCGCCCGCTCGACCGACTTCACGCCGTCCTCGTCGGGGGTGAGCCCGTCCTTGAGCTTCAGCGTCAGCAACGCCTGCTTTTCAGCCTGGTTGACGAACGTCGAGAACTGCTCGACCCGCTCGGCGGTGGTGGCCTGCGGGGCCACTTCGACGCGCACCGGGTTGTTGATGAACTGCTTGCCCAGATCGGCGATCGCCTTGGGCATCGTGGCCGAGAAGAACAGGCTCTGGCGTTCCTTGGGCAGCATGTTGGCCACGCGCTTCAAGGGAACGATGAAGCCCAGGTCCATCATCTGGTCGGCTTCGTCGAGCACGAAAATCTCGACATGGCGCAGCGTTAGCGCGCGTTGGTCGATCAGGTCGAGCAGGCGGCCCGGCGTCGCCACCAGGATGTCGCAGCCCGGGACCAGGGCGCGCGACTGCTTGCCCACGGGGATACCGCCGAACACGCACTGGATGTTCATGTTAAGGTACTTGGCATAGCCGCGCATGTTGTCGGCGATCTGCGCCGCCAGTTCACGCGTGGGGGACAACACCAGCATGCGGCACGCCGCCGGCTTGCGCGGCTGGGGGTTGGCGGCCAGGCGGTGCAGCGACGGCAGCGAGAACGCGGCGGTCTTGCCGGTGCCGGTCTGGGCGATGCCCAGCAGGTCGCGGCCCTGGAGCAGCGCCGGAATGGCCTGCACCTGGATCGGCGTGGGATCGGAATAGCCCTTGGTTTCGAGCGCGCGCTGAAGCGGCTCGGCCAGGCCAAGGTCAGAAAAATAGGACATTAAAGTCTCACAGTGGTGCGGCGCGCAGACGGCCGAATAGGTCCGTGCGCGAGGCAAGGTGTCGTTCGATGCGACCCTGCGTGAAAAAGGAAGCTTCAGGCGAATTCGGCGACCGTAAGTCCGGGCAGGTCATGCGCAGTTAACGCGGACCTCACGCTGCCGGGACTGCGGCAGGCTGGAGAGCCCACGCGCCGATTGCTGGCGGCCATGTAGGGTGCGTTGCGGTATAAAGCAAGATAATTACGCGGGGCTTGCGGGTTGCACGTAGGAATGGTTGAGGAATGCGCAATGATTGCGCGCGCCGCCCCACCGATTCCCAGCCCCTGCACGGGCATCTGCACGATCGACCGCCATGGCCTGTGCCGCGGCTGCAAACGCACGCTCGACGAAATTGCCGCGTGGCCGACGGCGAGCGAGGCGGACAGGCGCGCGATGATGGTGCGGGTGCGGGGACGCTGAGCCTCGCCCGGTGAACGCGAGATCACTGGCGCCCGGACGCCGCTTCGCTTCGTCCGCACCCAACCCGCTAATGCTGAGCCTGTCGAAGCACGCCCGCCACCCTGCGACCTGCGCTGATCAGGCGAAGCCCGACCGGCCATTGGACCCAGGCCCGGTCGATGGTATATCTGCATTCCCAGCCAAGGGAGACCGCCGTCGTGACCCAACTCCACAGCCTGCTGGCCGCCATGGCGCTCATGGCCGCGATCACCCCGGTTACCGCCATCGCCGATCCGGTCGCAAATCCCATCGGGCGGATCACCGGCGTCGGCGGCGTGTTCTTCCGGAGCAAGGACCCCAAGGCGCTGATGGCGTGGTATCGCGATGTGCTGGGGATCAAGCTGGAATCGTGGGGCGGCGCCGTGATGCCTTATGACGCGCCGGGGCATCCGCCGGCGGTGATCGTCAACGCGTTCGATCAGGCGACCGACTACATGGACCCGTCGAAGCGCGAATTCATGCTCAACTTCGCGGTCGACGATCTTTCCGCGTTTCTCGACCGCCTGAAAGCCAAAGGCGTCACCGTGTTGAAGCGCGAGGACAGCGATCCCAGCGGCAAGTTCGCCTGGATCGTCGATCCCGACGGCACCAAGATCGAGCTGTGGGAACCCAAGCCCAGGTAAGCGGCCGATGGGCGGGGTGCGCTAATCCCAGCGTTCGACATCGGCACCGACGATGGCGACCCAGGAATGCATGCGCGCCTCGTACACCGAGAATGCGGGCGGCGGAAATTGCGGGTCCGCGAAGGCGCCAACGGGAACGCCGGTCAGCCCCGGCAACGCTGCGATGGCGAAAGTGACCGTCGCGCCGCATCGCGGGCAGAAGCGGAACGTTGCGCGTGATCCGCTGTCCGCAGTGTGCGACCATTCGGTGAATTCGCCCGCGAGGGTGACGTCCGCGTGGGGCCAGCGCGCCTGGACCGCGAAGGCGCTGCCGCTGCGCTTCTGGCAATCGAGGCAGTGGCAGACCGAAACGCGCACCGGTTCGCCCGTGCACGTTGCCTGCAATTGGCCGCAGCGACAGGTGGCAACGCGCACGATCGTTCCGGCCATCATCCCGGCCGCTATTCCCCGCCGCCCCAGGTTGCGCAATGCGGGTCCACGCCGACCACCTGCCGCCGCAACGACACGCGCGCCATGCGTTCGATCTCGGCCTTGCGGCGGGCGGGCGCGAGGGGGAGCGAGGGCGCCGGGCGCAGGATTTCGGCGTCATAGCCATCGGCCACGATCAGCCCGCAGGCGTGCGGCAGAAACGCTTCGGTTTCCATGCAGGCGCGATCGAGGTGCGGGGCCAGCCCCCAGTAGAACCGGTCGCAATGGTCGAGGTAATCGGTCCACTTGGCGTCGCCCAGCAGATCGGCCTTCGAGACCTTGATCTCCACGATCACGATCCGGCCTTTGGCGTCGATGCCCATCAGGTCTGCGCGGCGGTTGGATCGCAGCGGCATTTCGGGCAGGCACCAGATATCGTTGCGTGCAAACAGCCGGCAGATGCCGCGCGCCACGGCCAGCGCATGACGCTCGTCGATGCGCGTTTCGAGACTGTCGGCGGCAAGGGCCGGAGATTCAAGGGCGGGCGATTCGGCCATATTCCAATTGTAGGAACATATCAGGAACTGAACAAGCGCGTTGTTGTCTGTTTCGGCGAGGCCGAAACAGGCCGGTGCCGCTTCCACGTCGGTGAAAAAGACTCACGCCCGGCGCTTGACCCCCAGCGGCGGAACCAGCGCCATCAGCGCGCTGCGCGCCGAATGGAATTCCTGCCACAGTGCCAGCGCCGCGGCGCCCGGCGATATGCCGCGCGCATGCACCGCGAGCAACGCGCCCAGGCCCGGTTCCATGATCGCGGCGAGATCCTCGACCCCCTGCTGCGCCAGCGCGTGGCGCCAGCCGCCGGTGTCGCGCATGATCGCGGGAAAATTACGGATCTCGGACTTGCGGTTTTCGGGCGCGAGGCCAGCCAGCGTGCACACCAGGTTTGCGGCATCGTGCAGCGCGGACCACTGCATCGACATCGAACTGGCCGCTGCCTGCCCGAAATCGGACCGGCCCGAACCGGTCATCGCGCCGCCGAAGGGAGGATTGCTTGCCATATCGGAAGTATCCCTAGCGCGGCTGCCCTACCAAATCGCTAATTCGCCGGATCGCGTGAACGGCGGCGCGATGCGGGCCGGGTAAAAACCAGTGGCAAGCCTCGCGCAGCGCTGCTAGGTGCGCCGTTCCCCGGGCACCCGTAGCTCAGCTGGATAGAGCGCTGCCCTCCGAAGGCAGAGGCCACAGGTTCGAATCCTGTCGGGTGCACCAGCTTTCCCCAAACACGCCGTTTTCTGCCAAACCCGTAGAACCGTTGGGGTTTCTTTGACGATTTGGTCCTAGCGTTGGTACTATGGAGCACCAGCGATGAGCCAATACGCGAAGGGCGTCTCCCAAGCAAAGAGTGCCTTGCCTGCGGCCGTCCGTTTGCATGGCGCAAAAAATGGGCGCGCGACTGAGATCAGGGCAAATATTGCTCGGACCGCTGCCGGTCAGCCAAGAACGGCGAGAAAAGCGTCGGCATCGTTCACTAACTGGGCCTGCTTTTCCGGGCTGAAGCGCTCCCAGGTGCGGACCATCTGGGCCATGCGCGGATTGCGCGAAAGGCGTTGCTTGTGGCGCGCGATGAACCGCCAGTACAGCAAGTTGAACGGGCAGGCGCGGGGACCTGCTTTGGCTTTCACGTCGTACGCGCAATCGCCGCAATAATCGCTCATCCGATGGATATATGCGCCGCTGGCTGCATACGGCTTGCTCGCCAGCAGTCCGCCATCGGCAAACTGGCTCATGCCGATGGTGTTGGGCAATTCCACCCATTCATAGGCATCGGCATAAACCGCCAGATACCATTCGTGCAGTTCGTGCGGATCGATCCCGGCCAGCAGCGCGAAGTTGCCGGTCACCATCAGGCGCTGGATATGATGGGCGTATGCCTCTTCGCGCGTCTGGGCGATGCATGCGCGCAGGCAGGCCATGGGCGTGTCCCCGCTCCAATAGAATTCGGGCAGCGGGCGGTGGGCCTCCAGCGCGTTGCTCGCGGCGTAGCCGGGCATACGCCACCAGTAGACGCCGCGCACGAATTCCCGCCAGCCGATGATCTGGCGGATAAAGCCCTCGGCGCTGTTGAGCGGTACCCGGCCCGCGCGCCATTCTGTTTCCACGGCGCGACACATCTCCAGCGGATCGAGCAATCCGGCATTGAGATAGACCGCGACGAAGGCGTGATGAAGGAACTTGTGATCGCGCAGCATCGCATCCTGATACGCGCCGAAGTCGCGCAGACTGGTCTTCAGGAAATGGGCGAACGCTTGTTCCGCCTCGGCTCGCGTGGTGGCGAACCAGAAAGGTTCAAGATCGCCGAAGTGATCGTCGAAACGGCCGGCCACCATGTCGAGCACCTCGCGGGTGATCGGATCCGGCGGGAAGGGCAGCGGGCGGGGCATGGCAACATTGCTTTTGGCAGGCTTGCGGTTGTCCATATCGAAGTTCCACTGGCCGCCTGCCGGCTGATCTCCCACCATCAGCAGGCCGGTCTTGCGCCGCATCAACCGATAGAAGTGCTCCATGCGCAGGCCTTTTCGGTCCTGCGCCCATTGGGCAAAGCCGTGGCGGTCGGCCACGAACCGGTCGTCCGGCAGCAACTCGGTTGCGTCCCAGCCGCGCATCGTTTCCATCAATCGCCATTCGCCCGGCTCCGTGGCCAGCGTCTGCCCCAGCCTGTGCCGCGCCAGCGCGCGCTGCACCTCGCCCTGCAGCGTTCCGGTGTTGGCCGGATTATCGAGTCGCACATAATCCACCCGCCAGCCGGCTTGCCGCAACTCCTCGGCAAAATGACGCATGGCGGAAAACACAAACGCCAGCTTCTTCCGGTGATGGCGCACATAGCTTGCCTCGGCCATCACCTCGGCCATCAGCACCACATCGATCGCCCGATCGCCCGCGCAAAGCGACGACAGGTCCGGCGATAATTGATCACCAAGAACGAGGATGAGGCGTGGAGACATCGCCTCGGACGCTATGGGAGGCGGCGATGGGAAGGAACCTGTCCTGAAGGGCAATTCCATGAGGCCAGACAAGGCTCCATTCCCGGTAGTCGCGAGTTCAGGATTCAGTAGCCAGCCTCGATCGCCAGGCGAATGGCGTCGGCACTTGTCTTGACCCCAAGTGCTTCGAACACGGCTGCGCGATGCATCTTCACCGTCCGCTCGCTGAGCCCCAGTTCAAAGGCGATCTGCTTGTTGAGCTTGCCTGCAGCCATTTGCAGCAAGACCTCGCGCCGGCGGCGACTGAGCGCCGCCACGCGATCGTGGGCTGCTTCGCGTCGCGCATCGTTGGCCCGCGCCACGTCCTCGGCAATTTCGACCTGTGAGCCCAGAAAGTACTCAAGCTCGCCTTCTCCATCGAAGATCGGAGCGACCATGACGGCGTTGCGAAACGGCGTGCCATCCTTCTTGTAGTTCAGTATTTCGACCATCACGGGCTGGCGGCGACGGATTCCGTTGCGCAGCATTTCGGTAAGCCACGGCTCGGTGCCCGCACCTGACAGAAACCGGCAATTGTGCCCGATGATTTCTTCGCTCTGGTATCCGGTCAGCGCGACGAAGGCGTCGTTGCATTCGACGATCGGATTGTCCGGCAGCCGGGGGTTGCTCATGACGGCCGCTATGGGACTGGACGCGATCATGAAGGACATTGTCATGGCCAGAGTTCAGCTAGCCGATGGCCGATTGCCCGTGAAGTGCCCTTTTGGACATGTTGGCATTTCCACACGGTTTGCGAAACCGGCAAGGCTTCGCGATCCGTGGCAACTGTCAGCCGGTCGATGAAGCTTTGAGGAGAATTCGGCCATGACGTTCTTCCTTGTGCTGTTGATAGGCGGCTTCGTGGTTGCCGCAGCCACCGCGCTCGTCAGGGGGCTGATGGCATTTTTCCGTGACGCTGAGCATATCCGCCAGAATGGTCATGCGCTGCAGGAGCCGGTTGGCGTGAAGCAGAACCGGATGATGGCCCAGCGGGTGCTTTTTCAGGGCATCGCCATTCTCCTGGTCGTGCTGGTCGGCATGCTGGCCGGCCAGAAATGATCGCAGGACAGCCGTTGCGGAATAGGATGCGT
The DNA here is from genome assembly GCF_001590965.1 of Novosphingobium lentum NBRC 107847. Taxonomy (GTDB): domain Bacteria; phylum Pseudomonadota; class Alphaproteobacteria; order Sphingomonadales; family Sphingomonadaceae; genus Novosphingobium; species Novosphingobium lentum. The sequence continues at coordinate 28,205 of NZ_BCTW01000021.1, read as the reverse complement.
CGATGAACTATCTCGCAGGAAATTTCGATGTCGATCCGCTTGAGGAAAAAGCTTTCGTTCCGGAGGATATTCAGGAATCGATCCGCAATCTGATCCGCTGGGCAGGCGACGATCCCGACCGCGAAGGGCTGCAGGATACGCCGAAGCGCGTTGCCCGCGCCTGGCGCGAATATTGTCAGGGATATGCGGCGGATCCGGGCATCCACCTTTCCAGAACGTTCGAGGAAGTCGGCGGTTACGACGAAATCGTGCTACTGAAGGACATTCCGTTCCAGTCGCATTGCGAACACCACATGGCGCCCATCACTGGCACCGCTGCGATTGCCTATCTGCCCGCGAACCGAGTGGTCGGCATATCCAAACTGGCGCGTGTGCTGCATGGCTACGCGCAGCGCTTGCAGGTCCAGGAACGTCTGACCGCTCAGGTGGCGCAGTCGATCTGGGACAATTTGAAACCCAGGGGCGTTGCCGTGGTCATTGAAGCGCAACACGGCTGCATGACTGGGCGCGGGGTCAAGACCCACGGCGTCGGCATGGTCACCAGCCGGATGCTTGGCTGCTTTCTGGACGATTCTGACAGCCGCAGGGAAGTGTTGTCGCTGATCAACAAGCGCTGAACGACAGTGGCTGTCGCCATAATCGGTGCAGGCATGGCGGGGCTTGCTTGCGCTGATTTCCTCAAAGCTGCCGGCCTGTCGGTCTCGCTGTTCGACAAAGGCCGTGGGCCCGGAGGTCGAATGTCGACCCGGCGATTGCAGACTTCGCTGGGTGAAGTGCCGTTCGATCACGGAGCGCAGTATTTTACCGCACGCGATGCCGCCTTCGGCCAGATGGTTGGCCTGTGGCGCGATCTGGGGATTGTTGCGCCGTGGCCACCGGCCGGTACGGACGCATGGGTCGGCACGCCCGGAATGAATGCCATCGTCAAGCAGCTGGCCGCTGCTCACACGGTGGCGTGGGATCATCTCGTCACCGGCATTGCTCGCAAGGATGGCGACTGGTGGCTGATCGGCGAAGCCGGTTCGATCGGGCCGTTCGATGCCGTGATGCTGGCTATCCCGGCCGAACAGGCGGCGGTCATCCTTTCGCTGCACGATTTTTCGATGACGCGGATTGCGCTCAAGGCCCGATCGCAGCCTTGCTGGACGGGCATGTTCGTGTTCGGCCGTCCGCTGGCCGGGGTGCCATCGGTGCTTCGGCATGAGGGCGATATCGCCTGGGCGGCCCGCAACAACGCAAAGCCTAACCGCCCCGGGCCCGAGGCGTGGGTCGTTCAGGCCAACCCGTCGTGGTCGAGCGCCAGGGTCGAGGACGCACCGGACCAGATTTCAGGGCTGCTGCTCGCCGCTCTGTCCAGTGCTGCAGGTTCGGTCGTTCCCGACCCCGTTGCCGCAGTGTCGCACCGCTGGCGCTATGCGCTCTCGGCGGGCACCGGAGACGGGGCGTTGTGGAACGACGAACTGGGACTTGGCGCTTGCGGAGACTGGCTGCTCGGTCCCCGCGTCGAATGCGCGTGGCTGTCGGGCCGGATGCTTGCGCGATGCCTCATCGGGTCCGAAGACAATCCGATCCCGACAGTCGCGCCAGCAACGGGATCGCTCCAGCCGGTCAGTAAAGGCCCACGTTAGCGTTGAGACGAAGCTGCTGACTTTCTGCCGGGGCCCGCCCGCGCAGCCGGAACGGATCACGCGCGACAAAGTCCGGCAAATTCGACGAGGAATCGGCTGGTCCCGTTGATGTGTTGGCCGTGGGCCCCTGATCGGCTAGTCGGAGTTTGCTTTGGAAATTCCCGGCTCAACGCCGTCGTCCAAATAAAGGGCAACACCCGATGCCAACCCATTTGATCGCGTTGTTGGCGACATTTTTCGTCATCGGCCTGAGCGGCCCCGCTTACGCCGAGCCTGTGACCGGACTCCCGCTCGTGCTGGCAACCGCCATGGCCGCCGGCAACACCCCTGCCGCCGGTGTGCTGGTGCTGCGCGACGGCCGTGTTGCCGACATAGCGGTGCGCGGGGTTCGCCGGGTGGATGGGGCCGATCCGGTCCAGCTGAATGATGCATGGATGATCGGCTCGACCAGCAAGTCCCAGACCGTCGCCATGATCGCCCGGCTGGCCGATCGCGGGGTGCTGTCCTGGCGCGCGCCGTTGTCAAAGATGCTGCCCGATCTGGCGGCGGGCATGCGGCCCGAATACCGCGGGGTGACCCTGACGCAGCTTTTGTCGCACCACTCCGGGCTCCCGGAAAACATCAGCGACATGGCCTTCTTCGAGACGTTCTTCACCGACCGCCGGCCAGCAAGCGAACAGCGCCTCGCGTACATAACCCGAGCCTTGAGCGAAGCCCCCGCTTATCCGCCGGGAACGGCTTTCGGCTACAGCAACACCGGGTTCCTGATCGCCGCATTGGTCGCCGAACGGGCGACGGGGCTGACGTATGAGAGATTGATGCGGCGCGAGGTGTTCGGCCCGCTGGGCATGACCAGCGCAGGCTTCGGTGCCCTTGGCCCGGGCGGCCTCTCGGGGCATGAGGCCGGGAAACCAGCCCCGGCCAGCAATCCCGACATGTTTGCCCCCGCCGGCAATCTGCATATGAGCCTGCGGGACTGGTCGCGGTTCTGCCTGGATCAGTTGGCCGGGGCGAAAGGGCACGGAAAGCTGTTGTCGCCGCCCGCCTATCGGCTGATGCAGACTGCCCAGCCGAACGGACCGAGTGGACTGGACTGGGGCGTACAGGCCCGCATCGCTGGCCGCACGGGGCCGGTGCTGGTCCACGGCGGCTCCGATGGGCGATGGTTTGCCTATGTCGTGCTGTTTCCCGGATCGGGTAACGGCGTGCTGGTGGTCGACAACGCCTCTACCGCCATGGGCGGCGATACTGCGGCCCTGGCCGTGCTGGCTTCGCTGCTGCCGTCGCTCGCACCGGAAGCGGTCAAGTAGCGGGCGGGGCCGCTGGATCGTTCTGACTTCGAAATGTGCTATGCGCCCACGCCGACCAATCCGGGGTGCCCATTTAAGCGCCGTCTGGCGGCTGGAGCGGTGAAGGGAACCGCGAAATATCAAGAAAAGCCCGAAATTTCGCCATTTCAGAGCACCGCACTTTGCATGATACCCCCAATCATACCCCCAAATGTGCTGGGTAGGAGCAGTTTAGGGCAATCTTGATCGCAACCCAGCGAGCAATCCCCAGGGCATTGCGATGCAGGTCCAGCAGTCCGATTCGGGCACTTCAACCGGTCACGATGAGCCGCCAATTGACTACACACCGTACGCGACAAATCGCAGGACCAAAGCCAGCAAATCCGCGCGTCTCGGGCGATGGTCACTTCTCAATCAGATCAAATTGGCCACAGAATTGCGCGTCATATTCAAATCACCGCTTTGGAAAACTGTTTTGTTTCTGACATTTGGCCGCCATCCCAACTGGGCAAGGCTCGACTTAGTGTGAATTGCTCATCCCAGATCGCACGAGGCCAGCCAGCGCGGCTGGCGCATCGCGTTGTGGGGTGGCTCTACAAATGGCGGGAACAGCGGGAAATTGGGAACACGCGGCCTAAATGCTTGGCCTGCCATCCAAAATTGTGTTCCCAGAAATCGCCATGCCTGTTCCCAGTCATTTTCCTTGGGAACAGCGCGAGGCTAGCGCCGCTCGCTGCCAGCCGCGCCTATGGCTGCAATTCATCCCGATAGTACAGCCGAAGGGTTGGCAGCGATATTCCGATCAGCTTGGCAACTTCCGCTGGCGTCATGCCCCCAAGGATTGCGCGCCGAACGATCTTGCGCCTTGCTGGAGTGGGAGAGTGGCGACGGCGGCCCTTAGGCGGTCTAGCCAGATTGCCCGGGAAATAGTGCCTTGCAACGGTGTTCACACAGACGCCCAAGGCCCGTGCGATGGTCGGCCAGGTCGCCCCAGCCGCCTTCAATTCGTTCGCAAGCAACATTTGCTCCGGCGTAGGAACGTGCGGCTTTCTGCCGACGCGCTGGCGGGAAGGCTCTGGCCGCGCCTCGAACAGATCGAATTGCGGCGGACGGCTGGGAGCTGGCATTACCAGCCGGCCCCGCCGTCGCTGTACGGATCGGCCCCATAGTCATAGTCATCCGCCCCCGGCGCGGCGGGATCATCCATCGGCCACGCCACCGGCCCGGCTGGGGCATCGGCGGGCGGAGCGGCGGCTTTGGCCAGGTCGCTTGCATCCCATTCCAGAATGGTCGCCCTCACGGTGTAGAACCGTGGGGTTTGGTCGCCGACACGTTGCTTGCGCTTGAGCCGACCGCCGTCGCCAGAGACAAGGAAGCCACGCTGTTGCAGAACCGCAGCCGCTTCTTTCGGATCGAAGCCAGTCAGGATTTCACCCCAGCCGCTATCATGGAACAGGTAGCAGGCCTTGCCCGGCTCAATGTCGTGCAGATAGCCCAGCGTGGATAGCGAACGGGCTTCCCCTTCCCGGTTGCTGGCCCCGCCGTCGCCATCGCCTGAATCGTCCCCATAGAACGATTGCACCTTGCCATGGGCGATACGCCCGAAGCGGGATTGACCGGCCTGTATGGCGTTGCGGACCCGCTCCAGAATCTGCCGGTGCTCCCGCAAGCCGGTGCGACCGAAACCAGCAACCCAGGCACCGAAGCAAGCCAGCGCCGCCGCCTCTGCCACTCCGGCGCGCCATGGCACGACGCTAAGCGCCGCCGCCATTTCCCCAGCAGCCGCGACGGCAGCGAAACGGGCGGCACCGCGATTGGCCTGCCCGCTGTCCCCGTCTTGCGAGGCCTTCGTCACGAACGCCTTGGCCAGCCGCTTCGCTTCGCACTCCCAATACGCGCGATCGGCAACAAGCCCGCGAACGAAGGCAGGTCCGGCGTGGCCATAATGGGCGGCGCAAGCCGATTTGATCACATCGGAAAAGACGGCTGGACCGGCCATGTTGTGCAGGGCTTCCCAAGCCCCGAAACCCGCTCCGGCATCGGCTGGCAAATCGAGCAAGCGCAATTCCTGCCCGGCCATTGTCCGTTCGCCTCGCTTGGCGGCGCGCATATGATCGGCAAGGCCGATTTCCCCGGTGCTGCACACCATGACCCGCCATTCGGCGCGGCGGCGCAAAGCCCCACTCTGTTGCGCCCGCGCCTTCCCCTGCCCGCTGGCGAGCGCATAGGCCGCGTTGCCCGCCTCTATCGGGTCCACCAGCGCCAGCTCATCCAGGATCAGGAGCGTTTCCGTATGACCATGCGCAACGCCCTCCAGCGCGTTCCCGGTGGCCCGCCAACTCGAAGCGAAGCCTAGCGGCCCGCCACCGCCCCATATGCTGCCAGCCGCCATGGCCAGCGACGTTTTCCCGGTGCTTGAGGCCCCGCGAAAATGAAAGCCGCCGCCCTCCATATCCAGACAGCGCATGATTGGTCCGACGAAGGCCAGGGATATGGCGAAAGTCAGCAGACTGTTACCCGGCGCAAGCGATGCTATGTCGCGTTTCCAGCCGTCCAGACTGCCCTTTTCCCTATAGTGCAGCGCAGAGGCCGCCCCATCAAAATGCACCGGCTCCGCGCCCGGCGGCGCAATCACCGTATGGGGCAGGACAAAGCGGCTGGCATCAACCCAGCCGGTCCTTTCCGCCAAGGTGAGACGAGCACTATGCGTCACTGCCCGAAGGAAGCGAATGAAGCGGTCGCTCTGGCCCGTCGCGGACAGGATCAACATTCCCGCGCCCGCCAGCTCGGCCCGCACCGCACCGGCATCGGACGCCAGCGCCGCCCGCTTGACCGTTCTGCGCTTTTGCACCCCGTCGCGGTCCCGAAACCGGATCAACAGGCCCCAATCGCCGCCGTCACCGTCGCGGGCCTCGCCCATGATGTCGAAGGGATCGGATAGCCGCACGGCCCGCGCGTCCGCACCGTCCTTGCCCGGCTCCAGCCAATAGAGGCCATCGGCATCGAGCGTGTAGCCAGGCGGAATTTCCAGCCGCCCGGCGCTGGCGGTCTCCAGCGTCGCACCAATCAGCCCCAGCAAGTCAGCTTGGGCAAAGCCCGGCGGGAATGGATCAGCGCAATCCCATGCGGCTGGCAACGTGGCGGGGAGCTGGACGATAGCCGCACCTTCCGCCCCAGCCGCCAGCGCAGCCTTTCGGACAGCTTGCGCGGCTTCGCGGCCCGGTGTGTCGGCATCGGGCAGGATGGCCACCCGGCGGCCTGCCAGCGCCGCCCAATCGGCTTTGCCGACTGCCTTTGAACCCCCGGACCATGACGCCACTGCGAAGCCCGGAAGCAGGCCAGCCGCCGCGTCCGCCGTCTTTTCCCCTTCGACAATCAGCACGGGCGCGGCAGGGGCCAGGGCGAGCCGGTCCAGCCCATAGAGCGGGCGAGGTACAGGCGGCGCACCCCAGCGCCAGCCCAGCCGCCCGGCTTCACGCCACAGGGTTTGCGGCAGGATTTCCTTGGACCCGTCCGGCTTGTCGAAACGGCAAACCCAATGGATCAGCCCGCCGCCAGCATCGCAGTAGCGCCAAGATGCAGAGGGCTTGCCGTGGTGATTGTGCGAGGCCCGCGCGTCCGGTGCATCGGCGGGCACCGGGCAAACCCATTCGCCCTTTTGCTTGGGCGCGCCCTTTCGTTTCGTTTCGGGCACGTCACCGTCTGGCACGTCGCCCCCAGCCGCAATGGCCTTGGAAACATTGGCGAAGGGATCATCCGGCTTGTCGTTCATGCCCACGGGGAAACCCCCATCGATTCCGCCAGCCGAATGGCGGCTTCGCGCTGGGGCAGGCCCGACACGAAAGCGGCAAGGCTCACCAGGTCGCCGCCGCCGTCACCCGTTGCGAAGTCTGCCCAGCGGCCTGTCGAGATATTGACCTTGAAGCTGCCCAGCCGCCTGTCAGGGCGCAGCGGGTTGCGAGCAACGTATTCATGGCCTTCCACCCGCCCTTCGGGCAGCAGACCCCGCACGACCGCACCAGCGCGGGCCAGCGCGGCACTGTTGACCCGTCCGAAATCGATCCTGCCAGACCGCACGGCCCCGCCATCGCCGATCATCGGTCGCCCTCCAGCAGCTTTTGCAGGGCATGGGCGGGGATCAGCGTCCGGTTGCCGATCTTGATGGCCTCCAGCCGCCCTTCGGCAATTAACTGATAGAGCCGCGTCCGGCCAAGCGACGTGACCCGGCTGGCCTCTTTGATCGAATAGGCGAGAGGCGCGCCCGATGGTGTGTCGTTCATTTCCCAACTCCCTTGTTCATGGGAGTTCGGATCAGTACGCACAGTTGCAGCGTCCGCTACAAGGGCGCGTGAACAATCCTAGGCGGCTGGGGGCATTCTTTCCTTACGGCGCAGCGCAATCGAGTTTTGCAGCGTCTTGCGGGCATGGGGGCAGGGGCCATCGCCAGCCGCCTCCAGTGCCAGGTCATAGGCCAAGGCCCATTGGGTAGAGGGCTTGTCGTCAACCACGACCGGAACCCCGCTGGACGCCAGAAAATCCCCCAGCCACAGGGCCAGCCGTGTCTTGGGAGACACGGTGCGGCCAGGGCTGGCGTTGCCGCCCAGATCGTCAAGCGCCGTCTCGGCATGGCCGATTAATTCGCCCAATTGCTCGAATATGTCGCTGGTAAAGCCCGCCGCCTTCCCAGCCTTGTACGGCACGGCGCTTACTCGCCCAATTGCCTCGCCAGAAACGTCCGCCATAGTTTCCTGCAATGCTTGGGCGGCCTTGAGAATACGCGAAATGTCGGCGCGAACGGTGCCAGGCGACGGAGCATCGCCCGCCGAAGGATCATTCCAAGTAGCCAGCCGCGCGCCAATTTTTGGCAGCACCAGGTGCGCCATGCGATAGTCGCAGATGGCTTTTTCCAGCCCATCGGGCGAGGCAGGCGCGCAGCCCTTTGCGAATGCCTGCCGGATTGCTGGTGATAGCAGCTCTGGCGCGTCATCATCGGCTTCAGCTTGTTCCTCCGCCGCCCGCTCCCGCAAATCAGCCGCGATGCTGCCCAAGAGCGAGCTTGCAGCCTCAAGCGCCTCGCCTGCCTGCGCCGCAGGCAACTGGCCCGGCATCCCCAGGCCATATTCACCCAGCGCCTTGGCTACGACACCGACAGCCAGCCGCACCGTCTCTGCCGGATCATCGGCATCCCAAGGCATCCGCCCGGCGTTGGGATCAGGCTGGAAATCGTCCGCCATCAACCCCGCTCACCGGCTGGAGGGGGCAGGGGGTAGCCACACGCGCGCGGATTTTCCTGCATCGGGATAGGCCATTTCTGTTCCCATGTTCCCAAAGCGGCCCGATGGCTTGGGAACATGCTGGCACTTCGCAAAGGCAAGGCTTTCTGCTTGTTTGACATAGCTTGTTCCCAAGTTCCCACTGTTCCCTTGCAAAACATAGCTTCCCGATAGCCGTCCGAGAAATAGGAAAATAATCCGCTGGAAGTCAGGCCTCTGCGCAGGATCGCAAACCCGGGCAGCGATAGCGCCCTGATTGGGCTGGCAAGGGCGTGGAGGTGAGGCCGCGCAACGTTTGGGCGGGCGAAGTCCCCGGCGGCCCGGCTGGCATCTCTCTGCCCGGCTGTCCGCGCCGTCTCTGCCAAGCCGTCCGAAAATGCGGAGAACAAGAAAAAAACCTGCCGATGGGAGGGACTGCGGTCCTACGCCAGGTGCGGCTCTGGACTTTTGCCCCCCCCCGTCTGCGCCGGGCGCGGCTGGCCAGCCGCATGGCGAAACTACCATGGAATGCCGCGCGCGTGTGGCTCCCCCATCCCCTCACCGCCGCGCGCCATCACCGCTTCGCGGCCTGTTCATTCCCCGTCCGATGGCCACGACCGCTTGCCGAAATCCCATATCGCTTCCCATGCGCGAAGGTGTTTCGGGTTGCCGGGATCGAACGGCGGCACATCGGCCCGCAGCTCCAGCGACAGCGCCTGTCGCTCCCTTTCTCGTTCCCCAGGGAACTTGAAGGGGAAGGCCACGGGCTGACTTTCGATCAGCTCTCGCTTTGCCTGCATGTGAGCGCGACGCTCCGCAACTCGCCCTGAATGTTGCTGGACTTGCCGCGCCGCAGCGGTCGGCAGAATGACCACGTTCGCCGGGCAAGCCCGCCGCAGCTCACGTATTGACGGGTTGCGCATGGCCTCCGGTCAAGACGCAAGGCGGCGCAGATCGCCCATGACTGCCGTCCACCAGGTCGCTGGCCAATCGTCGAAGTCCTCCCACCGCTCGCGGGCATATTCGATTTTCCAGATCGCGGCGGGCAGATCGGGCGCGGGCGTTGCAATCAGCACATCCTCCGCAGCGCAGCGCACTTCCGTAAGCCGTTCGGCTTCGGCCTCGATGCCATCCGGGATCGGCGGGCCGCCGCGCCCGGCAGACTCGTATCGTGGCAGCCAGACGGACCGATGGTGGCTGTTCTCCGTTTCGCGGGCGATTTCAAAAGCCACCTGCACAGCATCCCACTTGCTCATTTGCCTTTCCCCTTCGCACGATCGATCGGCACAACATCCGCGCCCTTGCGCAGCGTATCGAGATGGTCGCTCCACCATTGGGCCATTTCCACCCGCTCTTGCCAGTAAGCGCCCCGCGTGTAGGCGGCCCGCACCTTGTCGGCATCGCCATGGGCAAGCGCCCGCTCAATTGCATCCGGGTGCCACTTGCCGCTTTCGTTCAGCAGCGTTGCAGCCATCGCCCGGAACCCGTGCGCGGTCATTTCGTCGCTGGCGTAGCCAAGCCGCCGCAGCCCGGCGTTCAACGTGTTCTCGCTCATGGGGCGGGCACGGGTGCGGACAGACGGAAAGACATAGCCAGCCGGGCCGGTGAGGGCGTGAATCTCTCGCAGGATCGCCACAGCCTGCCGGGACAGAGGAACGCGGTGATCCTTCCGCATTTTGGTTTTCTCGGCTGGGATGGTCCACAGCGCGCCGTCCAGGTCTATTTCATCCCAGCGGGCATGGCGCAGCTCACCGGGGCGGGCAAAGACATGGGGAGCCAGTTGCAGCGCCAGCCGGGTAAGCCCAAGGCTTTCATAGCCGTCTATTGCGCGCAGCAGCTCGCCCACCTTCACCGGCTCAAGGATGGCCGCATAGTGCGTCACCTTGGGCGTTGCCAGCGCCCCGCGCAGATCGCGGGTAGGATCGGACGCCAGCCGCGCAGTCGCCACAGCATAGCGGAACACCGCGCCAGCCAGTTGCAGGCTACGCCGGGCACTTTCCAGCTTCCCCTTGCCTTCGATCCTGCGAACGGCAGTCAGCACGTCCGCCGGTTCAATCTCGCCAATGGGCAATTTGCCAATCGAGCCGCAAACCAGAGAAAGCAGATATTCGCTGCGAATGGCCGTGGAGGGTGCCCAGCCTTTGGAACCGTCGCGGCGGCGCTTCTCGCAATATTCGTCGCAGATTGCCGCGAACGTGTCTGCCGCCTGTACGCGAGCACGCACTTTGTCGCGTTGCTTTTCGCGCGACGGGTCTTTGCCAAGGGCAATCAGCTCCCGCGCTTCCTCCCGGCGACGGCGAGCCTCGCCAAGCCCGATTTCAGGATAGGCCCCGATGGCCAGCAACTTTTCGCGCCCATCGACGCGATACTTGAGCCGCCAGAGCTTACCCCCGGCTGGCGTAATCAGCAGGAACATGCCGCCGCCGTCCGCCAGCTTGATCGCTTTCGCGGCTGGCTTGGCATTTCGGATGGCTACATCGGTTAGAGCCACGGGATTGCCAGCCTTTCCGGGGCCTATACCCCCAATATACCCCCAAGCGTGGGGGTATCGACTTGGCCATTTCGCAAATGCCCCCCAATCATACCCCCACCGGATAGTGGCTGTATGCGGACGCAAGCGGATGCTATCGGCCTTACAGCCGCTAAATACCTTGGATTTTGGGGGTTTGTCTAGACGCCTATGAACATCGGCGGACAGGAAAATGGAGCGGGTGAAGGGAATCGAACCCTCGTATTCAGCTTGGGAAGCTGCTGCTCTACCATTGAGCTACACCCGCGGATCGGTCGTTTCGGGGCCGGGTGCGATCGCGTTGCCGGATCGCCCGGCGACCAGCGCCAGCGGGCGCGCTCTGCACCAAGCGCGGCGTCGGGTCAATCGCTCGCGGCGATGACGGCGAGCGGCGCCGGCGGGGGTCAGCCCGGCACCTCATTGCGATCGGGCGCCACCCATCCGCGGCGGGCAGTGACGGAAAACAGGCGCTCGCGGCTGTAGAAGCGCAAGGGCCAGTCGCGGTGGCCGGTGTCGCTGGCCAGCAGCGCGTTGACGCGATCGACCAGCGTCGTGTCCGCCGATCGTGCCACGAAGGCGCGCACGCCGCGAATGTACAGCTGGGTCAGCGTTTCGTGATAGCCTTGGGTGTCATCGTTCACCCCGCCCTTGGCGGCGTTGAACGCGCGGATGGTGTCGGGCAGATCGCGCTCGGGATCGAAATCCGGGCGTTCGGTGACCAGCCACAGGCACGCAGCGAGGTGCGCCTCGTGCGTCCAGTCATCCCTGGGCAGCGAGCGGTCGAGCAGGCCTTCGCCGACGCGCACGATAGCGGCATCGCTGGCAAACAGGCGCGGAGGCAGGTCCGGTGTGGCCTGATGGTCTGGCAAGGGAGTCTCCGGGCCCCGCTTTTGCGGGTACCCGGAGCGGCCGGTCCCCGCCTGCGCGGGGACGCGTTTCAGGCGTTTGAAATCAGGTGTTCAGGATCAGGCGGCGAACGCTTGCGCCGCGACCGGGGCGGCCTGGCGGACACCCTCATCGACGTGTTCGGCAAATTGCGCGAAATTGTCGACGAACTGGTGGACCAGCGTTTGCGCCGTCTTGTCGTATTCGTTGACATCGGCCCAGGCGCCGCGCGGATCGAGCAGCTTGCTGTCTACGCCCGGCACCGCGACCGGCACTTCGAAGCCGAAGTTGGGGTCCTTGCGGAATTCGGCGTCGTTGAGGCTGCCGTCGAGCGCGGCGTTGAGCAGCGCGCGCGTGGCCTTGATCGGCATGCGCTTGATCCCGTCCATCGTCGCCTTGCCGCCGGTCCAGCCGGTGTTGACCAGCCAGCACGACACCGCGCCCTTGGCGATGCGCTCCTTGAGCAGATTGCCGTAGACTGAGGGATGGCGCGGCATGAACGGCGCGCCGAAACAGGTGCTGAACGTGGCTTCGGGCTCGGTCACGCCGATCTCGGTGCCGGCAACGCGCGCGGTGTAACCCGAGAGGAAGTGGTACATCGCCTGGTCGGGGGTCAACCGCGCGATCGGCGGCAGCACGCCATAGGCATCGGCAGTGAGCATGATGATGTTCTTGGGCACCGGGCCCATGTTCTCGACGCTGGCATTGGGGATGAAGTCGATCGGGTACGAACCGCGGCTGTTCTCAGCCAGGCTGTTGTCGTCGAAATCGAGGGTGCGCGTTTCCGGATCGATCACCACGTTTTCCAGCACGGTGCCGAACCGCTTGGTCGTGGCGAAAATCTCGGGCTCCGCTTCGGGCGAAAGGCGGATCATCTTGGCGTAGCAGCCGCCTTCGAAGTTGAACACGGCGGTGTCCGACCAGCCATGTTCGTCATCGCCGATCAGCGTGCGGCTGGCGTCGGCCGACAACGTGGTCTTGCCCGTGCCCGAAAGCCCGAAGAACACCGCGGTATCGCCGTTGGCGCCGATGTTGGCCGAACAGTGCATCGGCATCACGCCCTTGACCGGCAGCAGGTAGTTGAGGATGCCGAACACGCTTTTCTTCATCTCGCCGGCATAGGCGGTGCCGCCGATCAGGATCAGCTTCTCGGTAAAATTGACCGCGATCACGGTCTCGCTGCGGCAGCCGTGGCGCGCCGGATCGGCGCGGAAGCTGGGCAGGTCGATGATCGTGTATTCGGGCACGAAGCTGGCCTGTTCGGCATCGGACGGGCGCACCAGCAGCGTGCGGATGAACAGGTTGTGCCACGCCAGTTCGTTGACGATGCGCACGTTGACGCGATATTCGGGCTGCGATCCGCCGAACAGGTCGGCGACATAGAGCGTGTCCTTCTCGCCCAGCGCCTTGATGAAATCGGCCTTCAACGCGGCGAAATGTTCGGGCGTCATGGCGACGTTGGTCTTGCCCCACCACACGGTGTTTTCGGTTTCGGCATCGCGGACGATGAACTTGTCCTTGGCCGAACGGCCGGTGTGCTTGCCGGTTTCGACCACCAGCGGGCCTTCGGCCGCGAGCAGGCCTTCGCCGTTGCGCACCGCATGTTCGACCAGCGGGGCGGTGCCGAGGTTGGCGAACAGCGTCGCCGGCTCCGGCAGGCCCTGGGCAGAAAGCGGCACGTGCAGGCTGGTCTCGGACACTGTTGATCTCCCGATCGGCTGCATCTGCTTGCCACGGGGCCAGGCCCGAAGGAGCAAACGTGCCGCGTATGAATACGAATGCGTGTTACCGCTTCGCGCATAGTCTAGGGTCCCGCTTGCGTCAAATGGCGCAACATCGCTATTTTTGAGCACTCCCGAAAATGGCGCACGTGCTGGGATACGGCAGTTGGAAGCGGGGTTCGACAGTGAGCGTTGCCAGTCCCGGTCGATCCGACTAACCCGCTGGTTCCCGCCGTAACCAGCTTGACTGATGCGCACCATGGCCGAAGCTCCAGAATCCCCACGGGCAGAGTCCCGACCGGATGCGCCGGCCTGGCCGGGCGGGGCCGCAGCGCAGGACCGGCTGGCGGTGATCGCGCTGGTCGACGACGATCGCAACATCCTCACCGCCGTCTCGATCGCGTTGCAGACCGAAGGTTTCGCCACGCGGGTGTACAGCGATGGCCACGCCGCGCTCAAGGCGCTGATCGAGAACCCGCCCGACGTCGCGGTGTGCGACATCAAGATGCCACGCATGGACGGTCTGGAAATGCTGCGCCTGCTGCGCGAGAAGAGCGACCTGCCGGTGATCCTCCTGACCAGCAAGGACGACGAGGCGGACGAGGCGCTGGGCCTGCTGATGGGGGCCGACGATTACATCGCCAAGCCGTTCAGCCAGCGGTTGCTGGTGGCGCGGATCCGCGCAATTCTGCGCCGCAGCGAGATCGTGCGGCGCGATATGGCCCGGCTGGAACAGGGGCAGGACCGCGACGAGGCGCTGCCCGAGCCGATCCGGCGCGGACGGCTGGTGATGGACCCCGCGCGCCACCAGGTCGAATGGGCGGGAACGCCGGTATCGCTGACGGTGACCGAGTTCCTGATCCTGGAGGCGCTGGCCGTGCGGCCCGGCGTGGTCAAGACGCGCAACCAGCTGATGGACGCGGCCTATCAGGACGACGTGTTCGTCGATGATCGCACCATCGACAGCCACATCAAGCGGCTGCGGCGCAAGTTCCGCAGCGTCGACAACGATTTCGGTGCGATCGAGACGCTGTATGGCGCCGGCTACAGCTACACCGGTGACTGAGCTGGCGCTGGGCCATCCGGGCAGGACGGGCCGCCCATCGTTCTGGACGCGCGGCGTTTCGCTGACCGCGCGCATCCTGGCGGTCAACGTGATCGCGCTGGCGCTGATGGCCGGCAGCTTTTTCTACCTCGATACGTATCGCAAGCAGTTGCTGGCCGAACGGTTCAAGCTGGCCCGCGCCGAAGTGGAGATCGCCGCCGATTCGCTGTCGGAAGCACCGATGGCGCAGCGCCGCGCGCTGGTGGCCCGGATCGGCAGCGAACAGAAGCTGCGGTTGCGGCTGTACGATGCGGCAGGCGCGCTGGAGATCGACAGCTTCGCCATCGCCGGGCCCTCGTTCGCGCTGGTCGATCCGCGAATGGAGCCGTGGTATCAGCATGCCGCCCGTCTGCTCGACCGGGGGGTGGATTTCATAGTCGGCGCGCCGGCCATCGCCGATTACCGCGAACCGCTGGACCGCGATGCCGCCGCCTGGCCCGAAATCGCGACCGCGCGCCGCACGAACGCGAGCACCGTGTTCTTGCGCTATGCTCCCGATCGCACCCCGGTGATCACCGCTGCCGCGCCCGTCGGCGCGCGCGGTGAAACGCTGATGACCACCCGCAATGCGCTGGATATCACGCAGGCCGTGCGCGATGCGCGCCAGACGCTGGTGATCATCATCGGGCTGGCGCTGCTCCTGTCGATCCAGCTGTCGCTGTTCCTGGCCCGCACGATCGTGCAGCCGTTGCGCGAACTGGTGCGCGCGGCGGTGCGCGTGCGGCTGGGGCGCGATCGCGAGGTGGTGGTGCCGCGCCTGCCTGAGCGTGGCGACGAGATCGGCCTGCTGGCGCGCGCCTTTTCCGACATGGCCAATGCCGTTCGCCTGCGCATCGACGCGGTCGAAAGCTTTGCGGCGGACGTGGCGCACGAACTCAAGAACCCGCTGGCCAGCCTGCGCAGCGCGCTCGAATCGCTGGAAAAGGTCGACGATCCCGATTTGCGGCGGCAGTTGTCCGCGATCGCGGCGCACGATGTGCAGCGGCTCGACCGGCTGATCACCGAGATCGCCGACGCCAGCCGCATCGATGCGCAGTTGAGCCGCGCCACGTTCGGCCAGGTCGATCTGGCGGCCATGGCGGAACTTGCCGTTGGTGCGCGCGGCGCGCGGGCGGGCACCGGTGGCTCGCTGCTGCGGCTGCGGCGCGGGCCGGGCGCGGCAGTGGTGATGGGCGACGCGGCCCGGCTCGAGCGCGTGCTTGAAAACCTGATCGACAACGCGGTGTCGTTCTCGCCGCCGGGTGGCGAGGTCGAAGTGCGCGTGGCGGGCGATGAGGATGGCGTGACCCTGTCGGTCAGCGACCACGGTCCCGGCATCCCCGCCAACGAGCGGCACAAGGTGTTCGAACGCTTCCATTCGGTGCGCCCTGATTCGGAGGAGTTCGGCGCGCACAGCGGCCTCGGCCTGGCCATCGCACGCACCATTGCCGAGGCGCACGACGGCACGCTGACCATCGCCGACCGGCCCGATGGCGCGTCGGGCGCGTGCCTGGTGCTCGAACTGCCGGCGGCGCGGCCATGACGGTCGCGCATCAGGCGACCTGTGTGGCAGTACGCGGGCGCGGTCTGCTGATCGAAGGACCGCCGGGTAGCGGCAAGTCGAGCCTAGCGCTGGCGTTGATCGATCGCGGCGCGGTGCTGGTGGGCGACGATGGCGTGCTGGTCGAAGCGCGCGACGGGCGGGCCTGGGCGGCTCCCCACCCGCTCATCGCCGGCAAGCTGGAGGTGCGCAACCTGGGCCTGATCGACCTGCCCGTGGCCGGGCCGATGCCGCTGGCGCTGGTCATCCGGCTGGATGACGGCGCCGAACGCTACATTGCAGAGGCGGATGCGGTGCTGATCGCGGGCTGCATGGTGCCGCTGATCCGGCTGTGGCCCGACACACCGATCCTGGCACTGCGCGCGGAACTGGCGCTCGACCGCTACGGGTTGGCGATCGGATAAGTTCGCACAGGACGCAATCGTCCGGCTTTGCGACCAATTGCTGTCTTCCCAACCCGCCGCACAAGGCGCAAAGCAACGGTGATGTCGCGCGAATCCGAGGAACCGTCGCAACGAATCCTGCTCGTGACCGGGCTGCTCGGCGCGGGCAAGACCACCGCGTTGCGCACGCTGGAGGACATGGGCTGGGAAGCGATCGACAATTTCCCGATCCGGCTGCTCGACCGCCTGCTCGAAACCAAGCCGGCCGGCGGGCGCGAAGACAGCGCACCGATGGCGATCGGCTTCGATACCCGCACGCGCGGCTTTGCCCCTGCGCTCATCATCGAGCGGATCAAGCAGCTGGGGGAGCGGACCGATCTGTCGGTGACCACGCTCTTCCTCGATTGTGCCGGCACCGAACTGGAGCGGCGCTACAACGAAACCCGCCATCGCCATCCGCTGAGCGAGGACAAGCACGCCGCCGTGGGCATCGCCGCCGAGCGCGAGCTGCTGGAGCCGTTGCGCCGCTGGGCCGACGTGGTGATCTCGACCACCCAGTTCACCAGCAACGACCTGTCGCAGCAAATTCGCGCCCAGTTTGCCGATTCGAGCCCCACGCCCACCACGGTCACGATCAGCAGCTTCGGCTTTTCGCGCGGGATGCCGCCGCTGTCGGACCTGGTGTTCGACATGCGCTTTCTGGAAAATCCGCACTGGGTGGAGGGCCTGCGCCCGCTGACCGGCAAAGATGCGGCGGTGGGCGAATACATCCGGCGCGATCCTGCCTTTTCCGAAGCGTTCGCGCGCATTCGGGACTTGCTGCTGCTGCTGATCCCGCGCTTCCAGGCGCAGGGCAAGGCTTACGTCAATATAGCGTTCGGGTGCACCGGCGGCCGCCATCGTTCGGTGTTCATGGCAGAGCAGATTGCTTCAGCCTTGCGCGATGCAGGATTTTCACCCACAATGCTGCACCGCAACCTGGCGTCGCGGCCAGCGGACCTTCTGGAGGGCGCGCAGCAGCGATGATCGCCGGTGACATGAATCTGAGACTTGCAAGACAATCCCGCCCGGCGGCTCCCCGGCTCGCCAAGCGTTCGTTCAGCTTGATGCTGGCACCTTGCGCGGCCGCACTTCGGAGCCTGACCCTTTCATGATCGGTTTGATTCTCGTCACCCACGGCGCGCTGGCAGAAGAATTCATCCACGCGATGGAGCATGTCGTTGGCCGCCAGACCGACGTGGTCGGGGTGTGCATCGGCCCCGACGACGATATGGAGCGGCGGCGCAAGGAAATTGCCGACGCGATCCGGCGGGTCGACAGCGGCAACGGCGTGATCATCCTGACCGACCTGTTCGGCGGCACGCCATCGAACCTGGCCATATCGCTGATGCAGGCCGGCCGGGTCGAGGTGATCGCGGGGATCAACCTGCCGATGCTGATCCGGCTGGCCAAGGCGCGCAACTGCATGGGCGTGCGCGAGGCGACCGGCGCGGCGCGCGACGCGGGGCGCAACTACATCACCATCGCGTCTGAATTTCTTGGCCAGGATGCTTGATCCGATGACGCAATCGCCCAGCCCGCTGCCCGCCACCGTGCTGCGCGAGACGATCACCATCGTCAACGCGCGCGGCCTCCACGCCCGTGCCAGCGCCAAGTTCGTCAATGCCGTGGCGCAGCTTCCCGAAGGCCTCGACATCAAGCTGGCCAAGGACGGCACCGAAGCCGCCGGTGGCTCGATTCTCGGGCTGATGATGCTCGGCGCGGCGCGGGGCGACACGGTCGACCTGATCGTCTGCGGTGAGGATGGCGAGGCGCAGGCCGCGCTGCTCAAGCTGTCCGGGCTGGTCAAGGATGGCTTCGGCGAAGACTGAGCCGGGGTTGCAGCAGGCCATGACGCGCCGCCAGATCACCGGTTTTTCCAATCCCACGGTCAAGTTCGTGCGATCGTTGCGCGACAAGA
Organism: Novosphingobium lentum NBRC 107847; assembly: GCF_001590965.1. GTDB lineage: Bacteria > Pseudomonadota > Alphaproteobacteria > Sphingomonadales > Sphingomonadaceae > Novosphingobium > Novosphingobium lentum. The sequence goes on along the minus strand of NZ_BCTW01000021.1, from coordinate 9,933 downwards.
AGCATCGCCGCCAGGAACGCCGGTTCCTCGCCGAAGGGCTGCGGTTGCTGACCGATGCGCGCGAGGCGGGGCATGTGCCCGAACTGCTGCTGATGGCGCGGGGGCGCGAGTTTCATCCGCTGATCGAGCAGTTGGAACGCGACGTCGCGCGGGCGGGGGGCGAGGTGGTGGAAATGCCCGCCGACATTCTCGCCAAGATCACCGGCAAGGACAATCCGCAGGCCGTGGCGGGCGTGTACGAGGAATTCGACACCGGGCTGGCCCGGCTCGACCGCGCCAGCGCGCCGATCTGGCTGGTGGCGCAGGCACTGCGCGACCCGGGCAACCTTGGCACGATGTTGCGCACCGGCGATGCCGTCGGCGCGGGCGGGCTGATCCTGATCGACGATTGCGCCGATCCGTTCTCGGTCGAGGCGGTGCGCGCGAGCATGGGCGCGGTGTTTACCCAAGCCATCGCGCAGGCGCGGTGGGACGAATTCATCGTCTGGTTGCGCGCCGGCGAAGGGCAGCTGGTCGCCGCGTCATTGCGCGATGCCGTGCCCTATCGCGGGGCGCCATATGCCGGTCCATGCTTCGTGCTGGTCGGCAACGAATCGCGCGGGCTGCCCGAGGATTACGAGGCGCAATGCGATTTGCGCGTGACGATGCCGATGCGCGGCAGGGCCGACAGCCTCAACGCGGCAGTGGCCGGCGCGGTGCTGGCCTACGAGATTCTCGCCTCGCTGGAATAACCTCCGTTAATCGCGGGATCAGTCACGTCGTTCTATCGTTGCATGATGACGACGAGACTCGCCTTCCTGCTCCTGCCCGGACTTGCCCTGCTCGGTGCCTGCGCCAGCGGCGTGCCCAACGCGCTGGCGCTGTCGGGCACGCAATGGCGCGTGGTCAGCATCGACGGCGATGCACCGGCCGTGCCGGGCAAGGCCAAGGTCGAATTCCATGGTACGCGGATCGGTGCCAATGTCGGCTGCAACGGCATGGGCGGCGATTTCCGCGTGGATGGCAACCGCCTGATCGCCGGACCGCTGATGGCGACGCGGATGTTCTGCGATGGCCCGGTGTGGGGCCAGGAACAGGCGATCAACGCACTGCTCGCCGCCGCGCCGCAGATCGAACGCAGCGGTACGACGCTGCGCCTCGATTCGGGCGGACACACCGTGGAACTGCAGCAGGTCGGGTAACGTTAGTCGCCCGCGACGAACGCGGTGAGGCGCCAGTCGCCGTTCCTGCGTTCCGCGATCAGCCGGTAGGCGAGCAGGCTGCGCAAGCTGGCGCTGTCGACAAAGCCCTTCAGGTGACCGGCGCGCGTGCGCACCGCCGTGAACCGCGCGGTCTTGGAGAACGTGCCCGGTTCGATTGTGACCATCGCCCAGTCGAGCGGAGCAATCACCGGCGCGCTGGCCCCGGCGCGGGCGCGCAGCGGCACAGCTTTGCCCACCACCAGCATCGTTTCGGCGGCATCGGCATCGTCGGGCAGGTTCCAGAAATACCACGGCATCGCCACGATCCCGCCCTCGATCGCGCAGCCCAGCGGCATGATGCGGGCGAGTTCGGCCCATAGATCGGGCGATGGCGCGGCCAGCCGGCGCACGAATTCGTCGCTGCCGCTGCCCCCACCGTAATCGAGCTTGAGGTCGGGCGCGGCGAGCGCGGCCAGCGCCTTGGCATCGCGCGCGGACACGGCGGTTGCCAGCTTGCGGTGAAAATCGGGCCAGCCGGGCTGCGCGGAACACTCGTCGCCCGGGGCGTAGGCGGCCTCGGTCGCCACGGGCTGCGGCGTGGAGGAGGCGATGGGGCTGGGCAGGCTCGGCGATGGTTCAGGCGCCGCGCTGACCGATGCTGCCGCGTCATCGGCGGGGGACGACGTTGCGACTGAAATCGGCGATGCGGCCGTCCGCCGCTTTTCCGATGGGCTTGCGGACGTTGCGGACGTGTCAGCCGCGGGCGCGCGGTGGTGGTCGCGGCATCCGCCCAGCACAATCGCCAGTGCGAATCCCGTTGTCGCTGCCCATCGACCGGCGCCGTGCCCCATATCTACCCCGCCTGGCTGGAAACCCCATCGTTCGCTGCATCAACGGCGGCCAGCACCGGGGGTTCCGGCGCGAGATCTGCCGCCGGACCCTCGGTATAGCGCGGCTTCGACTCGACCAGCGGAATGTCCTCGATCTCGCGCTTGCCGATCTCGATGTGCTTGTCCTTGAGCCGCTTGCCCGCAGACAGCACGTTGCGCTCGAAACTGCCGACGAACTTGTTGTAGTTCGTCACCGCCGAATCGAGGCCCGCGCCGACGCGCTTCATATGCTCGGCGGCCACGGCCAGCCGATCGTACAGTTCGCCGCCCATCCGCCCGATCTCGCGCGCTTCGGTGGCAAGGCCATCCTGCCGCCAGACTTGTGCCACGGTGCGCGCGATGGCGACCAGATTGGTCGGGCTGGCGAGCAGCACGCGCCGCTCGAACGCATAGTTCCACAGCGTCGGGTCGTGCTCCAGCGCGGCGGCGATGAAATGCTCGCCCGGTACGAACATCAGCACGTAATCTGGCGCCTCCTCGAACTGGCTCTGATAGCTTTTGGTCGCCAGCGTCTGGATATGGTTGCGCATCGAGGCAGCGTGCGCATCGAGATGTACCTTGCGGGATGCATCGTCCTGCGCCTCGTACGCTTCCTGATAGGCGTTGAGCGAGACTTTGGCATCGATCACCAGCAGCTTGTTGCCCGGCACCCGCACGATCGCATCGGGGCGCAGGCGGCCTTCGTCGGTGTCGATCGAGTGTTCGGTGACGAAATCGGTGTGTTCGGCCAGCCCGCACTGTTCCAGCACATTGCGCAACTGCTGTTCGCCCCAGCGACCGCGCGCCTTGGGCGCGTTGCGCAAGCTGTTGCCCAGCCGCGCGGCTTCGGCGCGAATCTGTTCCTGGCCCACGCGCATGCCCTCGATCAGGCCGGAGAGGTTGCCGAACGCGTCGACGCGTTCCTTCTCCAGCTTGGTGACTTGCGCTTCATAGCTCGCCAGCCGTTGGCCCACCGGCGCCAGCAGCGTGCTGATCCGCTCCGCGTTGGTCTTCTCGCTTTCGGTGAAGCGGTCCTGCGCGCGCTTGAGGAAGGCTTCCTGCGCACCTTCGAGCACTTTGGCGCCCGCCGATTCGAATTCCTTCTTCAGCGCCTCACGCGCTTCGAACAGCAGCCGCTCGCGGTCGGCGAAGTTGGCGGCGTCGGCCTTGAGCGCGGCGTTCTGCGCCGACAGCAAGCTATGTTCGCGACGGATCGCCTCGACTGTGGCGGCATGTTCGCGGGAGGTCGCGTCAAGCCGCTGGCCATGCTCGGCGCGCAAGGCATCGATCCGCAAGCCATGGTCGCCGCGGGCCTGCTCCAGTTCACCCGCCAGCGCATCGGCCCGATTGGCGCGTTCGCTGGCCCCCGCCAGTTCGGTGATCGCACGGTGGAACTTGTCGTCCAGATCGCGCGCCTCGCCATCGCGCGCGGCGTGACGCGCGCGCCATTCGGCGACCGGGCGCGAGCCGAAGAACCAGCCGAGCGCGGCCCCGGCGGCGAGGCCGAGCAACAGGACGAAAACGGTGACGAGTTGCGGATTCACGGCGCCTGCCCTTCTGGAACGAAGCGCGAACTTAACCCGGCCCTATCCCGGTATCAAGCCGCCTTGCGCAGCTTTTCCAGCTTCTTGAGCACCATGTTGCGTTTCAGCCGCGACAGGTGGTCGATGAACAGCACGCCTTCGAGGTGGTCCATCTCGTGCTGCAGGCAGGTGGCCATCAGCCCGTCCATCGCCTCTTCGTGGACCGTGCCGTCCAGATCCTGCCAGCGTGCGCGGATCGCGGCGGGGCGTTCGACATCGGCGTAGATCTCGGGGACCGAGAGGCAGCCTTCGCTGTACACGCTGTGCTCGTCCGACGGATCGAGGATTTCCGGGTTGATGAACACGCGCGGGTTGCGCCCGGTCTCGTCGGCGGGCGGGCCGCCTTCGTTGGCCTCGGCATCCTCGGCCACTTCGTCCGCGCTTTCGTTCGCGTCCTGCAGGTCGATCACCAGCACGCGCAGCGGCACGCCGATCTGTACCGCGGCGAGGCCGATGCCCGGCGCATCGTACATCGTCTCGAACATGTCGGCGACCAGCGCGCGCAGTTCGTCGTCGAAAGCTTCGACGGGCGTCGACACCACCTTGAGGCGAGGATCGGGAACTTCGAGAATTTCGCGGATAGCCATCTTCTAGCAGGTATGGATGGGGGTTTCTTTGGTCAAGTAGCTTGCCGATGATTTAAAATCATGAGATCAAATGTGGAACGGTAGGAGTTCAAAATGGCAATCTACGATATTGGGGCGGTGACAGCGACTTGTGGGAATTGCGGATCGGCGGAAATGTCATGGGACGAGGCCCTTGGCGATTCTTCTGAAGTGCATTGTGCCAAATGCAATGCACTTCAAGGTACAGTCGGCGGGTTCAGAGCAGTGGCTGAAGCAACTGTAAGGTCTTCGGTTCCTGAGATTGCCGATGCGCTCAGGAATGCCTTGAGGCTCTAGCAGTACTCTAAGAACTCACCCTACCGGCCGCCGCGCCCTCAGCGCCTGCGCCAGCGTGCCTTCGTCGAGGTAGTCCAGCTCACCGCCCACGGGCAGGCCGTGCGCCAGCTGGGTCAGCCGCACCGGCAGGCCCTCCAGCCGCTCGGCGATGTAGTGCGCGGTGGTCTGGCCTTCCAGCGTGGCGTTCATCGCCAGCACCACTTCATCGATCCCGCCGGCCGACACACGCGCGATCAGCGGGGCGATGGCAAGGTCTTCAGGCCGAACGCCCTCCAGCGCCGACAGCTTGCCGCCCAGCACATGATAGCGCCCGGTGAACAGCCGCGCGCGATCGAGCGCCCACAAGTCTGCCACTTCCTCGACCACGCAGATCGATCGCGCGTCGCGGCGGGGATCGGCGCAGATGCCGCAGGGGTTGGTGGTATCGACGTTGCCGCACGTGGCGCATTCGACCAGCCCTTCGCGCACCGCGCCCAGCGCCTCGATCAGCTGGACCAGCGAAGTCTCGCGCCGCTTGATCAGCCACAGCACCGCGCGCCGCGCCGAACGCGGGCCCAGTCCGGGAAGGCGGGCCAGTGCCGCACTCAGCGCCTCGATCTCTTGCGATGCCATCGCGGCACAGATAGGGACTGCGGCCCGCATTAGGAAGCCGTCACGACCATGCGCATAGTCTTCATGGGCACGCCCGAGTTCGCGGTGCCGACGCTTAACGCGCTGGCCGATGCCGGGCACGAGATCGTCGCCGCCTACAGCCAGCCGCCGCGACCGGCGGGGCGGGGCAAGAAACTGCAGGCGTCGCCGGTGCAATTGGCGGCCGAGGCGCGGGGGATTCCCGTGCGCCACCCGGAAAGCCTGAAGGGCAAGGACGAGAAGGCGGCATTCGCGGCGCTCGACGCCGATGTCGCGGTGGTCGCGGCCTATGGCCTGATCCTGCCCCGTGCGGTGCTGGCCGCGCCGAAGCTGGGGTGCCTCAACGTCCACGGCTCGCTGCTGCCGCGCTGGCGCGGTGCGGCGCCGGTGCAGCGCGCGATTGTGGCGGGCGACGCGGCGACCGGGGTGACGATCATGCAGATGGAGCGCGGTCTGGACACCGGGCCGATGCTGCTCAAGGGCGAGGTGGCGGTCGATGGCAAGACGGCGGGCGAACTGACCGACGAAATCGCGACGCTGGGCGCGCGGCTGATGGTGCAGGTGCTGGGCGACATGGCGCGCTATCCGGCGGTTGTGCAGCCGGAGGAGGGCGTGACGTACGCGCACAAGATCGACAAGGCCGAAGCGCGGCTGGATTTCGCGCAGGCGGCGGTGGAGGTCGAACGGCAAGTGCGCGCATTCGCACCGTCGCCGGGCGCGTTCTTCGAGCTGGCGGGCGAGCGGTATCGCGTGCTGGCGGCAGAGGTTGCAGAGAACCCGATTCCCCGCGCAGGCGGGGATCTCGAGCCCACAGGACCCAACGCCGACCCGGCACGAGGTCCCCGCCTGCGCGGGGACGCTGGCACGACCATCGACTCCGCCCTGACCATCGCCTGCGGCACCGCTGCGATCCGCCCCATGATCGTCCAGCGCGCGGGGCGCCCGGCCATGTCCACGGCGGACTTGCTGCGCGGGCGCGCGATCCCCGCCGGGACGCGGCTGGGCTGATGCCGCGCTTTGCGCTCACGCTGGAGTTCGACGGCGGCCCGTTCATGGGGCTGCAGCGGCAGGCGCACGGGCCTTCGGTGCAGCAGGCGGTCGAAGATGCGGCGTTTGCCGTCACCGGGCAGGCGGTGACGCTGCACGCCGCCGGGCGCACCGATGCCGGGGTTCATGCGCTGGCGATGCGCGCGCATTTCGATCTCGACCGCGACATCGCGGCGTTCCGGCTGATGGAGGCGCTCAACGCGCGGCTGCGGCCCGCGCCGGTGGCGGTGCTCGATTGCCGGATCGTCGCGGACGACTGGCACGCGCGCTTTTCGTGCATCGGACGGGCTTACGAATACCGCATCGCCAACCGCCGTGCGCCGCTGACGCTGGAACGCGGCAAGGCATGGCGGATCAATCGCCCGCTCGATGCGTTGGCGATGGACGATGCCGCCGGGGTGCTGGTGGGCAGCCACGATTTTACCACGTTCCGGTCGGTCCATTGCCAGTCCGCCAGCCCGGTCAAGACGCTCGACCGGCTGGCGGTGCGGCGCGAAGGAGCGCATGTGATCATCGCGGCGGCGGCGCGCAGTTTCCTGCACCACCAGGTGCGCTCGATGGTTGGGTGCCTGGCGCTGGTGGGTGAGGGCAAGTGGTTGCGCGCCGATCTGGCCGCAGCGCTCGCCGCGCGCGATCGCGCCGCATTGGGGCACAACGCGCCGCCCGAAGGCCTGTATTTCGTGAACGCAATCTATCCGGGAGAATGACGATGGCTGATACAACAGGGCTCCAGTTGCTGTCTAAGCTCGACGCCGATGGCCGCCTTACGGTGAGCCTTGCCGAACAGGTGCTGCCTGCGCCCACGAGGCATGAAGTGCTGCTGCGAGTGGACGCTGCGCCGATCAATCCGTCCGACCTGGGGCTGCTGTTCGGTCCGGCCGACATCGACAATGCCGAATTCGCCGATGGCACGATCGTCGCGCGGATGCCCGACCCGGCAGTGCGCGCGATGGCCGCGCGGCACGGTGAGGCGATGCCGGTGGGCAACGAGGGCGCGGGCACGGTGATCGCGGCGGGCGATGCTCCGGAGGCGCAGGCGCTGCTGGGCAAGCTGGTCGCCTGCGTGCCTGGCGGGATGTATGCGCAATACCGCATTGTCGATGCGCGCGCGTGCATGGAACTGCCCGAGGGCATAACCGCCGAACAGGGCGCGGCGGCTTACGTCAACCCGCTGACCGCGCTCGGTTTCGTCGAGACGATGCGCCGCGAAGGCCACACCGCGCTGGTCCACACCGCCGCCGCTTCCAACCTAGGCCAGATGCTGGTGAAGATCTGCAAGGAAGACAACGTCGGGCTGGTCAACGTCGTGCGCAACCCGGCGCAAGTCGCGATCCTGCGCGGCATCGGCGCCGAACACGTGGTCGACACGTCGAGCGATAGCTTCCTCGCCGATCTCGCCGTCGCGCTCGAGGCGACCGGCGCGACGATGGCGTTCGATGCGATCGGCGGCGGCAAGCTGGTCAGCCAGATCCTCACCGCGATGGAACAGGTCGCCAACGAGGGCGCCGCCTACAGCCGCTATGGCTCGAACAGCGCCAAGAAGGCGTTCATCTATGGCGCGCTTGATCTGTCGCCCACGGTGCTGACGCGCAACTTCGGCTTTACGTGGGACGTGGCGGGCTGGCTGCTGACGCCGTTCATGGTCAAGATCGGCGAACACGGGGTCGAACGCCTGCGCCAGCGCGTGCGCGACGGGCTGACCACCACCTTCGCCAGCCATTACAAGGCGCGGGTGTCGCTGGAACAGGTGCTGACGCGTGAGGCGGCGGTGGACTACAACGCGCGGCGCACGGGCGAGAAGTATTTGATCGTGCCGAACGGGTAAGGTGACGCCATCCCGGTTGCGGCGTCGTCCCGGTAATCCGTCGTCCCGGACTTGATCCGGGACGACGTTATGCCGCCAACTCAGCCGGCTCAGCCCTTGCCGATGACACTCTCAGGCAAGTCGGTGCCGAATACGCGCTGGTAGTATTCGGCGACCAGCACGCGTTCCGCTTCGTCGCACTTGTTGAGGAACGACAGGCGGAAGGCGAAGCCGACGTTGTTGAAGATCGCGGCGTTCTGCGCCCAGGTGATCACCGTGCGCGGGCTCATCACCGTGGAAATGTCGCCGTTGATGAAGCCCTGGCGGGTGAGGTCGGCCACGCGCACCATGTCGGCCACGGTCTTTTCGGGCGTGCCCTGCGCCTTGGCCAGCACGATCTGCGCCTCGACTGCGGCGGGCAGGTAGTTGAGGCCCACCACGATGTTCCAGCGGTCCATCTGGCCTTGGTTGATCGCCTGCGTGCCGTGATACAGCCCGCTGGTATCGCCCAGGCCCACGGTGTTGGCGGTGGCGAACAGGCGGAACCACGGGTTGGGGCGGATCACGCGGTTCTGGTCGAGCAGCGTCAGCTTGCCTTCGGTTTCCAGCACGCGCTGGATCACGAACATCACGTCGGGGCGGCCCGCGTCGTATTCGTCGAACACCAGCGCGGTCGGCGTCTGCAGCGCCCACGGCAGCAGGCCTTCGCGGAATTCGGTAACCTGCAACCCGTCGCGCAGCACGATCGCGTCGCGCCCGATCAGGTCGATGCGGCTGATGTGCGCATCGAGGTTGATGCGGATGCACGGCCAGTTGAGCCGCGCGGCGATCTGTTCGATATGCGTGGACTTGCCGGTGCCGTGGTAGCCCTGCACCATCACGCGGCGGTTGAACGCGAAGCCCGCGCAGATCGCCAGCGTGGTGTCGGCGTCGAACACGTAGCTGTCGTCGCGATCGGGCACGCGTTCGTCCGCTTCGGAAAACGCCGGGACTTTCATGTCCACGTCGATGCCAAAGATTTCGCGCACGTCGAGCGACCGATCGGGCGCATCGAGAATGGTGGTGGCGCGGCTGTCGGGCTGTATGTTGGGAATATCGCTCATCGCCTGTCGCCTATACGCGCGCGCGATGCGCTGCAATAAGCTTTGGGATCAGATTTCGAATCGAAACGGGAGAGAACCATGAAGATTTTCGGGTTTCCGCTGTCGCCGTTCGTGCGCAAGGTGCACGTGGTCGCGGCTGAAAAGGGCATCGCGGTGGAAACGGTGTTGGCCAACCCGATGGCGCCGGAGCCCGAATTCCTCGCCGCCAGCCCGTTCCGCAAGATCCCCGCGCTGCAGGACGGCGATTTCACGCTGGCCGATTCGACTGCGATCGCCACCTACCTGGATGCGCTGCAACCCGATCCGCCGCTGCTGCCCGCCGCGGCAAAGGCGCGCGCCACGGCGATCTGGTTCGAGGAAGTGGCTGATACGATTCTGACGCCCGCCGGCGGGCCAATCGTGTTCAACCGGCTGGTCGGGCCGAAGTTTCTCGGTCTGCCGGGCGATGAGGACGCGGCCAGGGCAGGCGAAGTCGCGCTCGCGCCGATCCTCGATTATATCGAAACCGCAGCCCCGGCGCAGGGCTGGCTGGCGGGCGACCAGTTCAGCATCGGCGACATCGCGATCGCCTCGGTCTTTGCGACGCTGCGCTATGTCGGGGTTGGCCCCGATGCAGTGCGGCACCCCAACACGGCGGCATGGTTTGCGCGGGTCGAGGCGCGGCCGGCGTGGCAGGCGGTGCTCGGCCGCGAAGCCGCGATTTTCAAGGAACGCGTGTCGGCGTGATACCGGTCGGCTGATCCGCTGGCGCAACGTGCGATCGGCCTGATCCGCTCATCCTGAGGAGCCGTTGAGCCTGTCGAAACGGCGTCTC
>NZ_BCTW01000020.1 GCF_001590965.1 Novosphingobium lentum NBRC 107847 | reverse complement strand
CGATGCGCGCAACGCAGGATGAAAATAGAGCTTCCGTTGATCCTGTACGTCAGGCCAGGGCGTGTTCGTCACCGGGTTGATAAAGACCGGTGTTTCTGCGCCGCGCAGGAAGCTGTGCGCCTTCTGCCGCTGAAGCACTGCTATCATACGAATGGTGAGATCGACATCGCGGGCGCTACGGGTCTTGGTCGATTTAAGAACATGACGCACCCGTGCTCGCTGCACACGAATCGTGCGGCGCTTCCAGTCGATATCGTTCCACTGGACGACGATTTGCTCACTCGGCCGCATGCCGGTCCCGAACGCGAACTCGTACCAGCCCCAGACTTGCTCATCGGGCTGTTCGACAAATCGGACCAGCCCTGATACCGCGCTGGGCGTGCTTCTATTCGATCTGGGCGGGATTGACCTTCCTCCCGGCCAGCCTGACCGCCTTCCTCAAAGTCGGGCCGTTCGCTTGGAACGGTGTCTTGAGCTACTACTTCCCATACTTTGCATGGCTTTCATGGTTCTCCATCATCTCGTATTATTTGATCAAGGGGATTCAGCTTGAGCTTGTACGTGCTCGTTCATCTGCGTGAGGGGCAGCCGCCGCGACAGACCCGACGCTGACCTGGCTGCGCTGGCGACCCGCTCGCCGGCGCAGCTGGGCGAGCCTTGGGCGAAGGTCACTGGCCGGGTGTTGCCAGCGCCGGCATTGCACTTGAGTCTGATGATATTCGCGGGGCGATGGCCAGCGCCGAAAGGTTGGCTGCCGCAGTGCCCAAAGTTGCCATCATTGAACACGAAGCGCCGAACGGCGGCATACACTTCCACAGCAAACATCCTCTGCCGCCCCCAAAACGAGCAACCTGCCCACTGGCTGGCTTTAACGCCGCCACGCTCAGCATACCGCCAGCATTTCAATGGCTGGTTTTGTCACCGCCATGCACAGCCGCTTGCGGCCCATTCCTCATCCCGCAATCGCTTGGGTAACTAGCCCCATCCCGCTTATGCCGCCGCCGGGCGGTATCAGTCCAGGCCATGTGCTTCTCCCATCGTCTCGACAGCGACCGTGAAACACATCCCTCTGATATCGCTCAACTCCTTTTCGCTCGGGCTCTTACGCAAGCGCTTCGCTCTCTATCGCCAATGCTGTTTCCATAAGAATTTCCAGCAGTTCAGGATCGTTCACGCGCCCCCGTGACGAGAGTGCCTGCGACACCGAAATCGCTGCGATCACGATGCCATCGCTATTGCGCAGCGGTACCGCCATGCAGCGCAGACCGGGTGCAATCTCCTCGTCATCGATTGCGTAGCCTTGGTCGAATACGGCATCGAGCTCGTGCCGCATCTGATCGGGATTAACGATGGTGCGTGCCGTCAGAGCGACAAAAGGCCCGCCCGCGAGATAGACCTCGCGCTCATGCTTCGGCAGGTGGGCCAGCAGCACTTTACCAATCCCCGAGCAATAGGCCTCCAGCTGCATTCCAATGCGGGTAAACAGGTCGCTCGCCCCGCGCCCGGTCTTGATCCGGTACGTGACCATGTCATTCTCGAATGTGCCAAGCTGCACAACGCTGCGTACCCGGGTCGCCAGCTGGTGCAGTAACGGCGCCGCGACATTGGCCACAACCTGCTTCTCATCGAGCCGGTGGAGCAATCCCAGGAGTCGCGAGCCGGCCACATGCCTCCCGCCACCCGATGGCGCAAGATATCCCTCTGCAACCAGCGTCGTCACCTGACGGTGCGCGGTAGCGATCGGCATGCCGATCTGGCGTGCAAGCCCAGACAAGCTGTTGCGCCCGCCGTCGGCAATCACGGCTTCCAGCATGCTCAAGGTGCGCTTGAGCGAGCGGATATGCGGCGTTCCTTCTCTCATAATGTGAGAAGATAGCGGTTCAGGGCTCTGGTGCCAAGTTCTGTCACGCTGTATCGGCCATGTGACAGAGAGGACCACAGAAATGACCACCCCCTCCCATGAAGATCTCGCGCGCCGCTTGCGCGATGCCTATGCCGGTGGCGCGGTGCCGCCGATGCGCGACGGGCTCGACCCGGTCGATGTCGAGGGCGCCTATGCGGTGCAGACAATCAACACGCGGCTGTGGGAGGCGCAGGGCCGGCGCATCGTCGGGCGCAAGGCCGGGTTGACTGCAAAGGCGGTTCAGACGCAGCTCGGTGTCGATCAGCCCGATTTCGGCGTGTTGTTCGACGACATGGCGGTGGCCGACGGTGGCACGCTCGATCCCGACCGCGCGATCCAGCCCAAGGCTGAGGCCGAAATCGCGTTCGTGCTGGGCCGCGCCCTGCCCGATCCCGCTACCACGCCCGAACAGCTCGCCGATGCCGTCGCCTCAGTCCACGCCGCGATCGAGATTGTCGACAGCCGCATTGCCGATTGGAAGATCACCTTCGCCGATACCGTGGCGGACAACGGATCGTCGGCGTTTTTCGTGCTGGGGGCAGCGGGCAAGCCGCTCGCCGGGCTCGACCTGTTCACGTGCGGCATGGTGCTCGAAGTCGACGGCGCGGTCGCCTCGCTCGGTGCCGGTGCCGCCGCACTGGGCCATCCTCTCAATGCCGCAGCGTGGCTGGCGAGCACGCTGGCAGCGCGCGGAGAACCGTTGCAGGCGGGCGACATCCTGCTCACCGGCGCGCTCGGGCCGATGGTGACGCTCACCCCGGGCGACCGGGTCCGGGCGATTGTCGGCGGGCTCGGCGAAGCCAGCTTTACCTATGGAGCAGCCTGACATGACCCGCACAAAAGTCGCGATCATCGGGTCGGGCAACATCGGCACCGACCTGATGATCAAGGTCATGCGATTGTCCAGGACGCTGGAAATGGGCGCGTTCGTCGGCATCGATCCTGAATCCGACGGGCTGAAGCGCGCGGAGCGGCTGGGCGTTCCGATCACCGCCGAAGGCGTCGACGGGCTGGTCGCAATGCCCGGATTCGCCGAGATCGAGATCGTGTTCGATGCGACGTCGGCTGGTGCGCACCAGCATCACAATGCCGTGCTGCAGGCCCACGGCAAGCGCGTGATTGACCTCACGCCTGCCGCCATCGGCCCCTACACCATCCCCCCGGTCAACGGCGAGGCGCACCTCGATGCGCCCAACGTCAACATGGTCACCTGCGGCGGGCAGGCGACGATCCCGATCGTCGCGGCGATCAACCGCGTGGCACGCGTCCATTACGGCGAAATCGTCGCCTCGATCGCATCGAAGAGCGCCGGCCCCGGCACGCGCGCCAACATCGACGAGTTCACCGAGACCACCAGCCAGGCGATCATGGACGTGGGCGGGGCGACGCGCGGCAAGGCGATCATCGTGCTCAACCCCGCCGAACCGCCGCTGATCATGCGCGATACGGTCTATTGCCTGTGCGAGGACGGCGACCGCGACGCGATCCGCGCCAGCATAGAGGCGATGGTCGCCGAAGTGCAGACGTACGTCCCCGGCTACCGGCTCAAGCAGGCGGTGCAGTTCGAAAGCATCGGCGACAACCAGCCGCTGCGCATTCCCGAGATGGCCGAGACCGGGCGGACCGAGTTCACCGGATTGAAAGTCACCGTGTTCCTCGAAGTGGAGGGCGCGGCGCATTACCTGCCGGCTTATGCGGGCAACCTCGACATCATGACCTCGGCCGCGCTGCGCACCGCCGAGAAGATCGCGGCGCGGATGCACGAAGGAGCGGCGGCATGAGCTTTGATCCCATGAGCACCAAGCTCTACATTCAGGATGTGACGCTGCGCGACGGGATGCACGCGATCCGCCACCAGTACGGGCTCGATCATGTGCAGGCGATCGCGCGCGCGCTCGACCGGGCCAAGGTCGATGCGATCGAGGTCGCGCACGGCGACGGGCTGCAGGGCTCCAGCTTCAACTACGGCTTCGGCGCGCATACCGACTGGGACTGGATCGGCGCGGTCGCCGAAGTGCTGGAGCACAGCGTGCTGACCACGCTGCTGCTGCCCGGCATCGGCACCGTGCACGATCTCAAGCGCGCCTACGATCTTGGTGTGCGCTCGGTCCGCATCGCCACGCACTGCACCGAGGCGGACGTGTCGAAGCAGCACATCGAGGCCGCGCGCAATCTGGGCATGGACGTGTCGGGCTTCCTGATGATGGGCCACATGTCAGAGCCGGAACCGCTCGCGCAGCAGGCGCTCCTGATGGAAAGCTACGGCGCGCATTGCGTCTATGTCACCGACAGCGGCGGCGCGATGAACATGGACGAATACGCCGCGCGGCTGCAGGCTTACGATCGCGTGCTGAAGCCCGAGACGCAGCGCGGCGTGCACGCGCACCACAACCTCAGCCTGGGCGTGGCCAACTCGATCGTTGCGGTGCAGAACGGCGCGCTTCGGGTCGATGCCAGTCTTGCCGGCATGGGTGCGGGCGCAGGCAACGCCCCGCTCGAAGTGTTCATCGCCGCCGCCGACCGCTATGGCTGGAACCACGGCTGCGATCTCTACGCGCTGATGGATGCGGCCGAAGACCTCGTCCGTCCGTTGCAGGACCGCCCGGTGCGCGTGGACCGCGAGACGCTGACGCTGGGCTATGCCGGGGTCTATTCCAGCTTCCTGCGCCACGCCGAAAAGGCCGCCGCCGAACACGGGCTCGATACCCGCGCGATCCTGGTCGAGCTGGGCCGGCGCAAGATGGTCGGCGGGCAGGAAGACATGATCGTCGACGTCGCGCTGGACATGGTGAAGCGCTAGGCTACGCCAAGAAAGGTCTTTGCCTTCGGTGGCGGGCTGCGCCAGGATGCCCCCCGGTCGCGTGACAAGACCATCGTCGGCGGCAAGGGCGCCAACCTGGCCGAGATGGCCGGGGTCGGCCTGCCGGTGCCCCCGGGCTTTTCGATCACCACCGAAGTGTGCACCGCCTACAACGGCGCGGGCAAGACCTTCGACGATGCCTTGCGCGCTGCCGTCGCCGATGGGCTGAAGCATATCGAGGCCGCCACCCGCCGCGCCTTCGGCGATCCCGCCAACCCGCTGCTGGTCTCGGTGCGCTCTGGAAATTGTTATGACTACCAGCGCATGACAAGCGGCCCGACGAGCGCGCCGATCGCTGCAGCAAGCAGGATGCCGAGCGAGTACCAGGTCAGCACGAACAGCGCCGATACCTCGGGGCAATGCAGGCAGTATAGCGTTGCCGCCCACGCGCCCGCAGCCAGTCCGGCAGCCGCGCCTGCCGCGCGCAGCCGTGTCGGAGCAAGGCGCCGGAACGACCAGAGCAGGCCTGCAAAGATCGGTGCCGACAGCATCAGCACCAGCCACGGGCATCGCTTCCAGCTTTGGCCCAGCCACATGGCCAGCCAATCGCCGGACGGAACGTGTGCCATTTCGGCGATGGCGACGATCGCCAGCAACACGAACGGGATCACGACCGGCCAAAATGCCGACAGGTGAACGGGTTCGGGCCGCGCGAGCCGCGCCACCATGGCGATCGCAGCGAAGCCGAGCGACATCGTGTAGGCCCATTTCATCCAGAACGTGAACCCGTGCATGGCCAGGCCAAGGTCGCTGCGAAACCCGAGGCTGACCGCGATGAGCAGCACGGTGACGGTTCCCCCGGCGAGCAGGCCGAACAGAAGTCGACGCCCCACGGCGTGGCGCGGCACCGGGCCGACATCGCGGGCCAGCGTCTCGATCAGGGAGTCGGTGTTCACAGGCGCTCCCCTCGAATACGCGCGGACAAGGCCTTCAGACCGCGATGGACGGATATCTTGACATCGGATTCGCTGATGCCCGCCGTGCGGGCTGCATCGGCAACGCTGTGCCCGTCGATCCTGGTTTCGCGGATGGCCCGGGCCTGCTTTTCCGGCAGCGCGGCCAACAGCTGGTCGACATCCATCCGGGCGTTGGCCTCATCCTCGAACCCTGCGGCGAACAGGATATCCTCGACATCTTCGATCGGACAAGTCTGTCGCGTCCGGCGGAAGTGATCGATCATCTTGTATCGGGCAATCGCGAACAGCCACGCCGAGAAGACCCGCTCGCGATCGTAGCTGATGCGGCGGGTGTGAACGGCGATCAGCGTTTCCTGCACGATGTCCTCGATGGCATCCCCGTCGCCAACACGGCGGCGGTAGAAGGCACGGAGCACCGGAACGAGGGCCCGCAGCAACGCCGCATGCGAAGCGGCATTGCCATCGAGGCCTTCGACCATCCAGGTTTTGAGCTGATCCTCGCTCGCCCGCATTCACGCTCCTGAAGGGTCATTCGCATGGTACTCCACGTTCGTTACAGGTCGCGGCGATTTTTTGCGATGCCGCCGTCCCGGCAAAAATGATCGCCTTGTGTAACCATCCCGCCGGACCGCGCGAACTCATGGCATCGACTGGCCGATCCGGCCGGTGGTTCCTGTGGAGCAGCACCATGCCGCAAATACGGTCCGTCGCACTTGTCACGCTCATCGGCTGCGCATCGGCGCTGGTTGCGTACGGCACATCGCAGGCGGCATCGCCGCACGCGGCGGCAGCCGCCACCTCGTCGCTCCAGCCGGTGGTTATCGAACTATACCAAAGCCAGGGCTGCTCCTCGTGCCCACCGGCCAATGCAGCGCTTAACGCCATCGCCGATCGCGGAGACGTGCTCGCGCTCTCGTTCGCTGTCACGTACTGGGACCGGCTCGGCTGGAAGGACACGTTCGGCTCGCCCGGCTTCACGGCCCGGCAGCAGGACTATGCGCGGGCCGGGAGGGGCGAAGTCGCCACGCCCGAATTCATCGTCAACGGGACATATGCCGTGGTCGGCAGCAATCGCCCGGCGCTGGAGGCGGCCGTCGCCAGAGCCGGTTTCGCGAGCGGCGGCCCGGCGATTTCCGCCAGCGCGTCGGCCGTCCGCGTCGCAGCGGCGACCGCCAGCGGCCCTGCCACCGTCTGGCTGGTCCGCTATGACCCGCGCACGCGCGAAGTGCCGATCCGGGCGGGCGAGAACGGCGGGCGCACCCTGCCCCACCGCAACATCGTGCGCGAACTGGTGAGGCTTGGCGCCTGGACCGGACCTGCGGCGTCATTCCCGCTGACGGCCGCCCACGAGACCGGTCTTGCCACAGCGGTGTTCGTGCAGCGCGGCAACGGCGGGCCGATCGTTTCCGCGCGCAAGCTTTGAACCTTCCCGGGCCGACGGCGTCTCGGCTGTACCCCCCAATCGACGCCACCCCCAAAAAACCGAACCACGGAGAATATCCCATGCGTATCCTGACCCTGCTCGCCCTGTCCGCGCTGTCGCTGGCCACCACCGCCCCGGCTTTTGCCGAAGAAGCCATGATGAAGGACGGGATGCACCACGGTGCGATGGTGCATATGTCGGCCGCCGATACCCGCCGGATGCAAACCTGCAACGCGATGTCGCATGACCGGATGATGCGCAGCGCCAGCTGCCGGCGCGTAGCGCGGATGCACCCCGACATGATGCACCACGATTCCATGATGAAGCACGATGGTGCGATGGCGCACGACAGCATGATGAAGTCCGGCAACTGATCCGCTCCGGGGTGGCGGGCCATGCGCGCCACCCCGGCAAGCCGGTCCTTCAGGAACATCCACCCATGTCCGACCCTGTCCCTGCCCGCCCGACCGGCGGCGACCTGATCTATCGTCAGCGGCGCCCCGTGCGCCTGTGGCACTGGATCAATGCGCTGTCGGTCATCGTCATGCTGATGAGCGGATTGATGATCTTCAACGCGCATCCGCAGCTTTATTGGGGCCAGTACGGCGCCAATCACGAGACGCCGTGGCTGGCGATCGGCAGCACGGGCGCCAGCGGGTTCCTCAGGATCGGCGCGGTGACAGTCCCTACCACCGGCGTGTTGGGCATTTCGCACGGCGTCGCGCTCGCGTTCCCGCCGCTGCTCACGATCCCGTCGGGCTACGATCTGGCGGCCGCACGGCAATGGCATTTCGCCTTCGCCTGGCTGTTGGTGATCCCCGGACTGCTATTCTGGCTGTGGGGTCTGGCCAGCCGCCACTTCCAGCACGACCTTGCGCCAACACCCGCCGAATTGCACCCGCGCCACTTGTGGCAGGACATTACGGACCATGCCCGGCTGCGCTTCCACACCGGCGAAGCGGCGCGGCGGTACAATATTCTGCAGAAGCTCAGCTACATCGGCATCATCTTCGGCCTGCTGCCGGCGATGGTGCTGACCGGGCTGACGATGTCGCCCGGCATGGATGCCGCGTGGCCCTGGCTGCTCGATGTGTTCGGCGGCCGCCAGTCGGCACGGTCGATCCATTTCATCTGCGCTGCGCTCATCGTCGGCTTCATCGTGGTGCATTTGCTGATGGTGCTGCTGGCCGGACCGTTCAACGAACTGCGCTCGATGATCACCGGCTGGTATCGGCTGCCGCAGGAGAAAGCACGATGACGATCCTGACACGCCGCCGCCTGATCGGATCCATCGGCGCCTCCGCCGGGGGCCTGCTGCTGTCCGGGTGCGACCGGATCGTCGCGTCCCCGGCAGTCCGGCACGTCCTTGGCGCAGGGGAAAGCCTGACGATGGGATCGCAGCGCCTGCTGTCGAACCGCTCGGCGTTGGCGCGTGAATTTTCGGCACTCGACATGTCGCCGGTTTTTCGCACCAACGGCAACACCAATCCCGACACTGACGACTACGATTCCCACATCGCCGAAGGCTTTGCAAACTGGCGGCTGATCGTGGACGGATTGGTCCGGCGCCCGCTGTCATTGTCGCTGGCGCAGATCAGGGCGATGCCCCACCGCACCCAGATCACCCGCCACGATTGCGTCGAAGGCTGGAGCGCCATCGGCAAATGGACCGGCCTGCCGCTGAAACTGGCGCTCGATGCCGCCGGAGTGCTGGCGGCGGCGCGCTACGTCGTGTTCCATTGCGCCGACGATTTCGATGGCGATCCCTATTACGAAAGCATCGACCTGATCGACGCCTACCACCCGCAAAGCATCCTCGCCTGGGGCATGAACGACCAGCTGCTCGGCGTCGGCCATGGGGCACCGCTGCGGCTGCGGGTGGAGCGCCAGCTGGGCTACAAGCAGGCCAAATACGTGATGCGCGTCGAACTGGTCGCCAGCCTCGACAAGATCGGCGGCGGCAAGGGCGGTTACTGGGAAGATTCGGCAGGATACCAGTGGTATGCCGGGATCTAGGGCGGAAGCGGGCCAACGAAGCTGGCACCCCCGATTTGCGATCGGGCCGTCAGATCCTTCCCGCTGAAGTGATCCCGCGCGGCATCGACCAACGCGCGCACATTTACGGACGCCCGGCGGTTCGCCTGATAGACAAGGTGGACCGGGATGGGCGGCGGCGCGAACTGGTCGAGCAGCGCCACCAGTTTGCCGGCAGCGAGCGCATCGATCGCCTGATAGGACAGCACCCGCACGATCCCCATGCTGTCGATGGCGGCCGCAATTGCCGCGTCGGCGGTGTTGACGATCAGGCGCGGCTCGATCCTGATCGCCGGCTTGCCGGAAGGTCCAAAGCGCCATTCGGGCGCGCGATCGATTTCGGCGAACGAAATCAGGTCATGATGGTGGAGCGCCGGGATGTTGGCCGGCTCGCCCCGGGCGGCGAGATAGGCGGGGCTTGCCACTAGGATGCGGCGCACCTCAGCCACCTTGAATGCATGCAATGAGCTGTCGGACAGGTCACCGATCCGCACCGCGACGTCGATACCCTCATCGACCAGCCGGACCACCCGGTCGACCAGCGTCAGCGAGACCTTCAGCGCCGGATGCGCCCGAAGCAGCCGGTTTGCCAACGGCAGAATGTGCAGCCGCCCGAACGTGACCGGGGCGGTGATGACCAGCGTCCCGCCCGGGGTGGCGCCATCCCCCCGCAACGACAGGGCGGCGTCCTCGAGTTCGAGCAGCGCTGCACGGCACCGCTCCAAGTAGGCGGCACCATCCTCGGTCAAGCGCACCGATCGAGTGGTACGGCGCAGCAGCGCCGTGCCGAGCGACGCTTCGAGCGACGCCACCGCCCGGCTCGCCGCCGTCGGCGAGATCCGCAAGTGGCGCGCGGCCCCGGCAAAACTCGCCTGGTCGGCGACCGCGACGAACGTGCGCAACTCGTCCAGTCGGTCCATGATTATCCCGTTATAAGCATGAGTGAAGTGTATGATGAACGGATTATCACATGTGTAAGACAATGCCATCTTCAATGGACCGGCGGCATCCAGCCGCTCGCGCCGGAGAACATTCCATGTCCCGCCTCACCATCCCCGCCCGTGAAGCTGCCCCCGAAAAATCCCGGCTACTGCTGGACGCCGTCGAACAGCAGCTCGGCGTCGTGCCCAATCTCTTCCGCCTCGTCGGCACCAGCCCGGCCGCGCTCGAAGGCTATCTCGGCCTCAACGGTGCGCTGGGTCGCACGCTCGACGCCAAGACGCGCGAGCGGATCGCCATCGCCATCGCGCAGGCCAATGGCTGCGACTATTGCCTGTCGGCCCACACCTATCTCGGGCTGAACCTCGCCCGGATCGACGACAGCGAGATCGCGCTGAACCGCGCCGGCCATTCGGGCGACGCCAAGGCGGACGCCGCGATCGTGTTCGCCCGTCAGGTTCTTGCCGCGCGTGGCAAGGTCAGCGACGCCGACATCGCCGCCGTGCGGCTCGCCGGTTTCAGCGAAGCGCAAGTGATCGAGATCGTCGCCTCGGTCGCGCTCAACGTGCTGACCAACTACATCAACAACGTCGCCGAGACCGACATCGACTTCCCCGTCGTGCTCGCTGCGCAAGCCGCCTGAAACCTCTTGCCGTCGGCGGGTTCCCCACCCTTGCGCCCGCCGACGGCATCCCTGCTGCGGAACCGGTCATGCCCCATGGCTTCCTCGACATCGCGACCACGCCAAGCGTCCACGCGGCGCAAGTTGCTCACGGCAGTGCCGGGCTTTACGAAAAGGTCGGCGCGGGCCGGGCGTTCGATCGCTTCGGCCCGGCTGAACAAGACTTCATCGCGGCGCGCGACAGCTTCTACATGGCCAGCGTTTCGGAGACCGGCTGGCCTTACGTCCAGCATCGCGGCGGCCCGCCCGGCTTCGTCAGGGTACTCGACGACCAGACGTTCGCCTTTGCCGATTTTCGCGGCAACCGCCAATATATCAGCCTCGGCAACATTACCGCGAACGACCGCGTCGCGCTGATCCTGATGGACTATCCGGCCCGCCGGCGGCTGAAACTCTACGCCCGGATCGAGACGCGCGATCTCGCCGCCGACCCCGCCCTCGCCGCATCGGTTGCCCTGCCCGGCTATCGTGGCGTGCCCGAGCGTGCGTACGTCCTCCATCTCGAGGCGTTCGACTGGAACTGCCCGCAGCATATCATTCCGCGCTTCAGCGAGAGCGAGATTGCCGCCGCCGTTGCGCCGCTGCGCGCCCGGCTCGCCGAACTCGAAACCGAAAATCAGGCGCTGCGCGATGCGCTCGCCGCCATGGGAGACCCATCATGACCACCGTCGAGCTTCCCCGCGCGCCCTTGCCGCCCTTCACCCGCGAAACCGCGCTGCTCAAGGTTCGCGCGGCGGAAGACGCCTGGAACAGCCGCGATCCGGCCCGC
The DNA here is from genome assembly GCF_001590965.1 of Novosphingobium lentum NBRC 107847. Classification (GTDB taxonomy): domain Bacteria; phylum Pseudomonadota; class Alphaproteobacteria; order Sphingomonadales; family Sphingomonadaceae; genus Novosphingobium; species Novosphingobium lentum. Next base: position 83,065 of record NZ_BCTW01000020.1, on the reverse strand, counting down.
GTCGCGCTTGCCTACACGGTGGACAGCGAATGGCGGAACCGCGACCGCTTCGTCAAAGGGCGGGGCGAGATCATCGACTTGCTCACCGCCAAATGGGCCCGCGAAGAAGACTATCGTCTGGTGAAGGAATTGTGGGCGTTCACCGACAACCGCATCGCGGTGCGTTTCCAGTATGAATGTCGCACCGACGGGCAATGGTATCGGTGCTACGGCAACGAGCAATGGGAGTTTGCGGAAAACGGCCTGATGCGCCGGCGCGAGGCCTCGATCAACGACCTGCCAATCGCAGCGAGCGACCGGCGCTTCCTCTGGATTGGGGCCACGCCGAGGCCGCACGACCATCCCGGTCTGGTCGGCGTCGGCTGATGCCCAGGCCGGTGCACATCGTCGCGCTATCGGAAGGAAGGCCGGATCGCACCGTCTACAACCCGATCGGACCGGTTCACGGCGGCTATTGATCCTATCGCCCGCGCCGATAGATTATGCCGCCACCAGAATGTGCTGATAACGGTCAGCCTGGGTGAAGATCGCAAAGGCCGCTACCAACGAATCAAGACATTCGGCCTGCAGCGGAAACGCGAATTCCAGACCGGCGGAGTGATCATCGCTCCAGGCAACGAATGCGAGCGCAGGCCGACATCCCGGCAACGTGAGCGAGACAGCTTCATCGACATCAAGTCTTGCCGCGCCGTCGATCCGTGCGCCACGTCGGGTCAGATCCTTGAGCACCACCGTCACCGTTCTCGCGTCATGACGTAGATGGGCGATCATTTCGACCAGATGACGATCATTGCGGCGTCGGGAAATCGAGGTGATATCGTGCTCAATGGTCATAACTACCGCTCCATTAACTATCCAATAGAACGGTCAACGGCTCAGCCGTTTAATGGTGCGCAGTGAGCTTGAGGGCCGAAGTTGAGCCTTCCCGTCCGGTTGCGGCGATCCTCAAACGTCGTCGGCCGATGGACGGGTCGTTGCGGCTGGCGAGCAGAATTGCTGGAAATGGCGACGTGACACCGACCACGGGTCCAGCCCCCGCCGGCGGGCGGCGGGGGCGTGCGTTCACAGCTTGGCGCGGAAGGTTGCGCCGAAGGTGCGCGGATCGCCCACCACTGCGGTGATCAGCCCGAAGTTGCTGCCGCCACGGGTGATGTAATAATTCTTGTTGGTCAGGTTTCGCGCCCAGAACGAGAAGTCGTAGCGCCCGTCGGCCAGCCGCAGCCCGATCTTTCCGTTGAGCACGCCATAAGCCGGGACCACGCCGAAGATGCTGTTGGTGGCGCTGGAATTGAACCTGGAACGATGCAGGTTATCGGCGTGGGCATAAGCGTCGATGCCCTGCGACACCGGGTGGGAAGCATCGGCGCCCAGCGTGAACGCGTACTTTGAAACGCCGGGCAGCGACACGCCGGACAGGTCCTGCACCGGGTTGACGCCCGGGTTGTTCTCGGGCGCATTGGGTGCGTTGGCGTAGTTGACGTAATGCGCGTCGGTGTAGGCGAATGAGGCGTTCAGGCTGACCCATTCGCTCGGCGCCACGATCAGGTCGGCCTCGACCCCCTGCGCGCGCACTTTGGGTATATTGCCGCTGGAAGTTCTGCTGCTGGCCCCTGAGATTGATCGACAGCGATGTGCTGTCGGTGTCGTTGGCGGGATACCAGTCCCACCAGCGGTAGGCGGTGATCGAGGTGACCGTCGCTGCGCCCAGGTCATAATCGACCTGGCCCGAGACGCCGTAGCTCTTCATGTTGGCCTGGTAGTGCGAGTTGGAATTGCCGAGCCGCGCAAACGCGCCATATGCCGGCAGCGCGTAGTTGGTCCGCGCCGCGCGCGCCAGAATGTTGTTGGGGATCGTCGCGCCGTTGGCGAACGTGGTGAAGGTCCCGTCGAGCAGGCTCAGGATATAGGCCTGCTTCTGCTTTGAATAATCGCCGATCAGGCGGACCTTGAGGTTGTCGACCGGCTTCCACAGCAACTGGCCGCGAATGCTGAAGTTGTCGTAATCCTCCGCCTTGCTGTTGTCGAACAGGTTGGTCAGGAACCCGTCGCGGTGCGTGCAGACGCGCGCCCAGCGCGGTTCAGTGAACCATGGATTTGGTACGCATCGTTTCGCCTCATCTTCTCGAGAGAGGGAACACGGTGCCTGGCGCTGTCGCCCCAGCATCGCGCGCTTTAGCTTTTGGTGTCGCGGAGCAAGCTGCTTCCCGGTCAAATGCCGCGGGTCGGGTTCCTTGGGTTGAACGGCTGGCCGACCACCAGATATCCGTTCGGAGTAATCTCTATCTAATTAATGGAGTATTTGCGGTCAACCCGCGAATCCGGCCCGCGACCAAGCTTTGCTTTGGGACTGCAAAGTGCGCCTTGGCGGAAAAGCAGGCGCAGGCTTTCTGCCTTTGACCGACCGCGTCGGCTTCCCGGCGATGTGCTCCTCAGCTCGGGAATTGCGGCGCGACCGCCATCCGCGCACCGGCGGGCCGGTTCAATACGGCGGTCCCTTGCGCGCCGTTTGCTCGACGGCGGCATCGGCCCACCAATCCAGCACGGCGGCGAATTTGTCGAACGCCTTGTCCAGCGCCTCACCCCCGCTGCCGGTCGGCAGGCCCTCGACATCGAGCGCGGCGCTCACTTGCCCCACCCCGATCGTGCTGGGCACCGCGACCATGCCCATCTCGGCCAGCGTCGGATGCCACGCATAGCTGGCCCGTGCCCCGGCCAGTCGCCCGGCGGAGTAGGTCGCCAGTGCGGCGGGGCGCCAGAACCATTCCTCGCGGAAATGGTCGGTCAGGTTCTTGAGCCCCGGCTGCATTCCCCAGTTGTATTCGCCCGCCACGAACAGGAACGCCTCCGCCGCCACGATCTTGCGCGCCAGTGCCTCCATCGCGGGCGGCGCCTTGCCGGGGGCGTATTCCTTGTACATGCGATCGAGCATGGGCAGGCCGACCGCCTGCGCATCGATCAGCTCGACATCGCTGCCACGTTCCGAAAAGCGGCGGACCATGTAGTGCGCCAGACGGATGCCCATGCGGTCTGCGCGGTACGATCCGTAAAATACCAGCAGCTTGTTCACCCTGCATCTCCCGGCGTGCGTCGCCCGGCGAATACCATGAACCGCGATCAGGTGGCGAGCAACACGCTGCGGTAGGCCGGATCTTCCAGCGCGCGGCCGGCGCCCGTCGCAACGCAGTTCAACGGATTGTCCGCCACCCGCACCGGCAGGCCGGTTTCGCGCGACAGCAGCGTGCTGATCTCGGCCAGCAGCGATCCGCCACCGGTCATGATGATCCCGCCTTCGATGATGTCGGAGGCGATTTCGGGCGCGGTGTTTTCCAGCGCGCCGCGCACCGCCTGCACGATCTGGCCGACCGATTCGGTCAGCGCCTCGGCAATCTCGACTTGGCTGATGGTGATCTCGCGCGGGACGCCACGCGCCAGATCACGGCCCTTGACCTGTGCCACCAACGGCTCGGTGCCTTCCCTGATCAGCGCGATGCCGAGCTGTTTCTTGACCCGTTCGGCGGTTGCCTCGCCGATCAGCAGGTTGTGCTGGCGGCGGATGTACGAAGTAATGGCCTCGTCCATCCGGTCACCGCCGACGCGCACCGACATGCTCAGGTGCAGGCCGCACACCGATATCACGCCGACTTCGGTGGTGCCGCCGCCGATATCGACCACCATCGATCCGATCGGATGCGTCACCGGCAGGTCCGCGCCGATCGCCGCCGCCATCGGTTCGTCGATCAGCCACACCTTGCGCGCACCGGCGTTGGATGCCGCATCGCGGATCGCGCGGCGTTCGACCGGGGTGGAGCCCGAGGGCACGCAGATCGCGATTTCGGGCTTGCCGCGCATCTTGCCGCCCTGCCCTTGCGCCTTGCGGATGAAGTGCTTGATCATCTGTTCGGCCACGTCGATGTCCGAGATCACGCCGTTGCGCAGCGGGCGGATCGCCTTGATGCTGTCGGGCGTCTTGCCCAGCATCAGTTTGGCATCGTCGCCCACCGCGATCACCCGGCTGACGCCGTTGAGCGTTTCGATCGCCACGACCGACGGCTCGGCCAATACGACTCCCTTGTCACGAACGTAAACGACGGTGTTGGCGGTGCCCAGATCGATGGCAAGGTCGGAAGGATGGAAGGAAAACCAATCAAACAAAGACATCAACAGCATCCCGTGTTGCAGCGCAGTGCTGCGTGGCACGGCAAAAGCTGACCCGCAGATGAACCTTGTCGCAAAGTAAGCCCTGTACGGCGTCGATCGCGGCAGGACGATGGCGGCGTGGCGAAATGGGTGCGGGGAAATGGCATCAGGGCGACGAAAGGCAGCCACTCCCCGCGCATGGTGAGGAAAGACTGAGCTGGTCGAAGCTTGTACTGAGCTTCGCCGAAGGGGCTCGTCTCGAACCACCAGCTCTTACCCCGGGGCGATCCTTCAAGACGCCGCTTCGACAAACTCAGCGGCTCCTCAGGATGAGCGGTCGGGGCGAAGTTGCCCGGCCTCAGAACGCCCGCCCGATCGACGCCTTGACCGTCAAAGGCCGCTGCGGGGTGTATTGCGGCATCGTCCTGATGCGGAACGGATTGCCGTACGCGAACAGATTGGCGCGGTTGTTCAGCAGGTTTTCCACCCGCAGCGCCAGTTCCCACGACCCCTTGCGCAGCCCGGCGTCGAAATCCGCGTCGAGCGACTTGCCCATCTGGCGGTCGAGCGCCGGATCGAAGCTCAGCCGCGCCGGGCCGAGGTAGTGCAGGTGCAGGCCGAGCGTGGCGCTGCTGCCGCCCAGCGCGAACGTCCGCTCCAGCCCGCCGCGCAAGCTGTAGTCGGGTACCACGGGCAGCCGCCGGTCGTCCAGCACCACCCCCAGCGCATTGCTGACCAGAACGGCGTGCTGGACGCTGGCACCGGCCTCCACCGTAAAGCCGTGGCCCAGAGCGTGCGTCAGGCTGGCCTCGATGCCTACAATGCGCGCGCGTCCGGCATTGCGCGTCTCGACCAGGCCATTGGCCAGCAGCATGTCGGACTGCACGTTGTCCCACCACGTGACGTGGCCGGATATCGACAGATCGCCGCCCGCAACGTCCTGTCGATAGCCCGCTTCCAGCGTGACGACCTCGTCACCCTCGAAGCTCGTGGCGGCCCCGCCCCCAACCGCTGCCAGCCCGCCCGGTCGCGCGGCCGAGGCGTAGCGAACATACAGCAGCCGTCCGGCCGACGGATGCCACGCTACGCTGGCGACCGGCGTCAGGCCGGTGTCGCCCACCTCGCGCCGGAACGATCCGGCGGGGGTAGCGATGACATCCTCCGCCGTGGCATGAAACAGCCGCCCTCCCGCCGACACCGCCAGCGTGCGGGTGAGGTCGAGCGTCATTTCGCCGAACAGCGCCGTCTCGTTGGCGGTGCGCCGCCCCATTTCGAGCGCGAGCGGCGCGACCGCCGGAGCGCCGCTGGCCAGCAACTTGGCTGTGCGTTCGTCGGCCATGAGATGCGACAGCCCGATCAGCCAGCGCCAGCGGTGGCTCCTGCCCGAAATCCGCGCCTCGCTTTCCCACACGCGGTAGCGGCGATCGTCGGTGAAGGTCGATGGCTGCGGCAGTCCGAACGCTGTGGCGCCGATGGTGGCGTCGTAGGTGTCGCCCACTTCGTGCCAGGTGTATCCGCTGATGATCTGCAGTTGCGCCGCGCCGGCCGGTCCGGACAAGTGGGCGGCGACGTGGTTGAAGTCGTTGTCGTGCGGCTCTGCCAGCTGCGCCGGTCGGCGCAGGCTGTCGGGCGCGTAGACATACTGGCTGTCCTTGCTCGCCAGCCGCTGGAACTGCCCGGAAAGGCCGCCCGACCAACCGCCGTCGCCGCGCCACAGCACCGCAGCGCGCCCGCCCAGCGCGGTCAACGAATTGCTGTCTTGGCGTGGACCGGTGTCGATCCAGCCCGGCGTGACCTCGCGCCAGCCGACCACCCGCACTGCCAGCCGGTCGTGCGCGAGCGGCAAGTTGAGCACGCCGCTGGTGCCGTTACCGATGCCGCCGCCGGACACGGCCGTCACATCTGCCGTCGCCGAACCTTCAAACCGGTCCAGCTCGGGCTGGCGCATGACGATGTGATAGATCCCGCCCAGCGTGCCGCTGCCATACAGCGAACCCTGCGGACCCTTGATCACTTCCACGCGCTCGGCATCGACCAGCCGCAAGTCGGGATCGGGGGCCGAGAACGTGACGCGGGACTCGTCGAGCACGACAGCCACGGTCGATTGGGTCGATCCCGAAAAGCTGCTGTCCGCCACCCCGCGCAGGAACATGCGGTTGCGGCCCGAGCCCAGCCCGGTCAGCGAGACACCCTCCACCGCATTCGCGATCGCGGCGGAACTCGACGGCGCGAGCGTCAGGCCGCGATTACCGACCCGGACGATCGCGATATCGAGCGACAGGCTGTCGAGCGACTGCGCCTGCTTGCCCGCCGTCACGATGATCGGCGTGGCAGCGATGACCGGGGGAGCCGGGCGGCTTGCTGCCTGCGGGGCCGGGCGCGGCTTGACGGTTGGCGGCGCGACGGATGGCGGCGCGCGTTCGATGCGGAAGGCGTTGGCGCCCACCCGTCGTGCAATCAGCCCGGTGCCCTGAAGCAGCCGCTGCAACGCGTCTTCGACCCGCATCCGGCCATGCACCGCGCGCACATGCACCGTCGGCAGCGGCCCGTCGGTGCCGATCGAGACGCCGGTCTCGCCCGAAAGCTGGTCGATCGCCTGCGCCAGCGTGCCGTCGTGGATTGACAGGGCGCGTTGATGTTGCGCGAGCGCCGGGTCAGCGCCCAGCAGGCTCCATGACGAAGCCGCCACGATCATCGCGCAGCGCCAGCCCCAGCAGCTGTGCAAGATCGTGCGCCGCTGTCCTGCCATCACCTAACGCCAGTGTTCCCGAAAACGTTCGCGACCGCAGGGATACGGGCACAGCAATCTGGACGCCGGCATACCGCGCCAGATCGCCCGCGACCAGTGCGAGCGGCGCGTTCTGGTAGCTGAGATGCCCGGCGCGCCACTCCCCCACCGTTTCGGGGCGGACGGGCGTGACAAAGCCCAGCGCAGTCTCGCCGTCGATGCGCAACGCCTTGCCGGCATCGAGCGCGATGGGTTCGTCCAGCCCATCCGAACTGGCGGTCAGGCGTCCTTCGGATACCGCGACACGCACCGACGTTCCGTCCCGCTGCACGTCGAACCGCGTGCCGATATCGCGCAGTCCGATCGGGCCGGCGGTGATCAGCAGCTGGCGCGCGGGATCGTGCTGAATCGCGAAATACGCGCCGCCCGACAGCGCCATGCGATCATGCCGGCGCCCGCTGATGCTGAGCTGGCTGTGGGGGGCAAGATCGATCGCCGAGCCATCCTCCAGCGCGATGTGCCGACCGGCGGCCTCGGTCCGGTACACCGTCTCCTTGCCGACCAGCAGCGCCGGCAGCGAAATCGCCACGGCCAGCACGGCGGCAACGGCCAGCGCCAGCCGCACGCGGGTGCGGCTCGGTGCGACGAAGGCCGCCTCCTCGGTTTCGAGCAGCGCGGGCCGGTGTTCGTCGATCAGGCCATCGGCCAGCGCGATCTCGTCATAGGCGCGGGCGTGCGCCGGATCGGCTTCGAGCCACGCGGTGAAGCCATCCCAGTCCATGTCGTCGCACGCCGACGCGACGTGCCATTGGGCAGCGGTTTCGACGATGTCCCGCATGCTGCTGGTGCTGGTGCCGGGATCGGTGTTCATGCCGGTTTTCTGTTCATGGGCTGTGCCTTTCCGGTGCTGCCCCCCGCAGTGCCGGTCTCCTCATCCCCAGACGCCACAGGCGCATACCATCCGCAGTCGTGCAGCGCGCGGCGCAGATGTTTCATCGCCACGGCCAGGTGTTTTTCCACCCCGCTACGGCTGATGCCCATGACTTGCGCCACGTCGGACTGGCTCAATTCCTCGATGCGGTGCAGGCGCAGCGCGCGTTGCGCACCCGCTGGAAGCCCGGCAATCACGTGTTCGAGCAACGCGGCCTCCTGCTTGCGCGCCAGTGCTTCGTCCGCCGGGGTGGCGCGATCGGGGCGCTCGTCGATCGCGTCATCGAACTCACCATCGGCCTCCACCCAGCCGCGATCGCGGCGCATGGCGCGCTGCCGGGCGCGTGCGGCATCGAGCACGAGGTTGTTGGCGATGCGGAACAGGTAGGCGCGGCCGTTGCCGATCGGGCCCACGGTGGTTGCGGCAATCCGGACCCACATGTCCTGCAGCAGGTCGTCGGCGTCTTCCGGGCTGCCGCACCGCGCGACAAGGAAGCGGCGCACCTCGCCTCGGTGCAGTTCGAACAACCGGGCCAGCCCCGACCGATCGGGGTCGGGCTCGCGCATTTCCATCCACCGCACCTCGCTCGACCGGGCAGCCTCAGCGAACGGCGCAGGCGAGCAAGCCGGTGACCGATCGCGTAATCGCAACCCGGTGGACTGCTACCCGGTCGCGATCGAAACCGCCATCGATGAATGCCCTGGTAAGCGAGGTCTGATCGTACAACCGGTGCCGCCCCTGGCGCGCGAACGCCCAGTCGCCCATGCTCGCGGCATCGGTGACGTAGGCGACCATCCGTCCGCCGGGCTGCAGCATCCGGCGCAGGTTGCCCATCATGCGCCCTTCGACATCGCAAAAGTACAGCACGTTGAGCGCAAGCACGGCGGCAAACGATTCCTCCGCGAACGGCAGCATCGCGATGTCGGCGTGGTACAAGTGCGAGCGGCCGAGCAATTTGGCGCGTGCCATGCGGCGCTGCGCCACGTTGACCATCATCCCCGATCGATCGACCCCGGTGACCGAGCAGCCCGAACTGCGCAGCATCGCCAGCATCGCCGCCCCCGTGCCGCAACCGGCATCGAGCACGCGCTCCCCCGTTGCGGGCGCGAGCAGGTCGATCGCCAGCCGCGTGGGCTTGCGGTTGGCCAGATCCATCGCAACGCCGAGCAGCCGGCCCGCCGTGCCGCTGGGCCGGGCCAGTTGCCCGGCCAGTCGTTCGGACAATGTCATCCCCCCGGATCCGCTCAGTGCAGCTGGTGCAGCAGCGCCATCACTTCACGGCGGCGACCGGCGTCCCACACCGGCCGCGTCTGGTCGTGCGGCGCGCGCAGCGCCTTTTGCAGATACGTCCGGGCGATCGCATCGTTGCCTTTGTCGTGCAGGAAATCGCCGTAGAAATAGTTGGCGTCGAGTCCGTTGGGGTCGAGCGCCAGGCCCTCACGCAGCAGCGCCCGGGCGCGCTCCTTGTCGCCGAACCCCAGCGGCGATCCGGGCACCTTGTAGTAGAGCACGCCCAGGCTCATCGCCGCCCCGCCGTTGGCGGCGTGGGGATTGAGCGCGTAGGCCCGCGCGATCAGGTCGCGGGCGCGGGTGGCCAGGCTCAGCTTGTGGAAGATGTTGGCGCGGTTGGCCTCTTCGGACACCACGATGCCTTCCCACAGCAGCGGTTCGGCCTGGTTGGGATAGCGCGCGACCAGCGTCGCGGCGACATGGTCGAGCTGGGCCAGCGCCACGGTCTGGTGGCTCGATCCGTTCATCTCGTAAGTCACATGCGCCCAACCGTCGTTGATCGCCTTGACCTCGTCCTGCAGCGAGGCCGCGACAGCAAGCGCCGGCCATGACAGGACGAGCAGCGCGGCCAGCGCGGCACCCAGTGATTTGCGCAGATTCATCGATACGTCTCCATCCGGAACATCATGAAAGTTGGGCCCCGACCTTGCGGACGGACCCCGCCAGCCCGCGATCGACCAGCGACGGGGCCAGCGCATTGAGCGCCGCGAACACCTTTTCCGCCCAGCCGATGCTGACCGTTTTGCGCCGCGCGATGATGGCTGCGGCGATGCGATCGGCGAGCCATTCGGGATCGTCGGCCTTCATGCCGCTGAGCGCGAGGAAGCGGTTGACCTCGGCGCTGTTGAACGCGGTCCTGGCGGCGCGCGGATTGATGTGCGTCAAGGCAACCGCGCTGCCCGCCAGTTCGCGGCGCAAGGCCTGGCTCAGCGCGGCGAGCCCGGCCTTGCTGCTCGAATAGGCGGCGAACCACGGATAGGGAATCGCCCCCAGCACCGACCCGATGTTGACGATCTGCCCCGATCCGCGCGCGCGCATCGGCCCGGCGACTGCCGCCGCCAACGTGGCCGGGACGATCAGGTTGATCGTATAGCACAGCGCCAGCGCCTCTGCGGTCTGGCGCTCATGCAGGCCGAAGCCCAGCACGCCGGCGACGTTGACCAGAATGTCGGGCGGTGCTGCGCCAAGGCGAGCGCACAGCAGCGCCAGTGCCGCGCGATCGCCCAGGTCGGTGACGATGCTGGCGTCGCACGCGGGGCACTCCACGCGGTCGATCCCAGTCACCACCGCGCCCGCCGACTGCAACCGGCGCGCCACGGCCGAGCCGATCCCGCCGGCAGCCCCGGTCATCGCGACCGTCTTGCCCTCAAGCGGCAGCACGGTCGGTCTCCAAGGGAATGTCCGCGAACATCGCGCCGAACAGCGCAAAGATCTCGCACGCCATGGCGACAATGGCCTCGCGGTCGGCTGCGTCGTCGATACCGTTCACCAGATCGGCGAGGAATGTCATGTGCGCCTGGTCGAGCGCACCGTGCGAGGTGAGATAGGTGAACGCCTCGGGCGGCAGGCCCAGCCGTTGCGCCACCGACGCGGCACCGCGCGATGCCAGCGCCACGCTGACGCTTTCGAGCACGAACACCATGCCGAAGAACGCCGCCGGATTGCCGTGCCGGATCGTGGCATATGCATGGTCGACCATGGCGGCGGTCGCCCTGCCCGCCGCGCCCCGGCGCACCCGGTCCGCGTCGCCGCCCGCAGCGGCGATATCGTCGAGAATCCACGCCTCGTGCCCGGTTTCCTCGGCGATATACTCGTCGAGCGCCGCGACCAGCTTGGGCCGATGCGTCAGCCTGGCCCGGGCCTCGCGCATCAGCGGCACGGTGTGGCGCACGTGATGGTAGGCCTGCTCCAGATAGGCGAGATAGGCCTGCAGCGGGATCGAACCGGACAGCCCCGCCTGCACTTGCCGCACCCCGAGGAACGCCTGCCGTGCCGCGCCTGTTCGCCGCTCGAGTTCGGTAAAGAACGGGGTTTCACCGGTGCCATAAGCGGCGATGATCGCGTCGCGTCGCATCCGTCCGTTGCCGGTCGCGTGACCGTTCAGGGGTGTAAAAGGCGCGGTGGCCCGCCAGCGGGCGACAAACGCATACGGGGGCAGTGTCGCGTTTGCCGCCGCGACGGCCGCCGCGAGGTCTGCATCGGGATACGTCGGCACCAGCAGCGCCTCGGGGCTGGCCAGCCCTTCGCCATAAACCATGGCCTGCGCCACGCCGGGTTGGGCGAGCAACTTTTCCTCGACCCATTCGGGCGAGATGTTACGCCCGTAGGAGGTCACGAATAGGCTGGACTTGCGCCCCTCGATCCACAGGCCTCCGGTCGCATCTATCCGGCCGATGTCGCCGGTTGCCAGCGGTCCAGCGGCTCTAGGACTGCCGATCGTGCCGAGGTACGCCGGGCCGTGCAGCAGGATCTCGCCATCATCGGCCAGTTCCAGGCGCATGTGCGGAAGAACTTTGCCGACCGAACCGGGCGGTCCGGACGCATCGCTTTCCAGCGCGACCACCGATCCGCACTCGGTCAGGCCGTATCCCTGGCGCGCGGGAAGCCCCAGCGCCCTCGCCCGTTCGATCAGCGAGGGCGGCGTGCGCGCGCCGCCGACCGCGACCAGCGTCAGCAGCGGCAGGCGGGTGCCGCTCGCCTCCATCGCGGCGACCAGCCCCGAGAGGTATTCGGGGACGAGGATCAGCGAGGTGACGCGCCATTCCGCGATCCGCCGCACCATCGTCAGGAAATCGGGACGGAACGGATTGGCGAGCCCGGCCAGCGCCTGCGGTGGGCAAACATACGTCCCCCCGGCCAGCAGCGTGGCGTAAAAGCCCGCCACGGTCTCGAGCAGGATGCCCGGCGGCAGCAGCGCCAGATGGCGCCCGGCGTGGCCCTGCCCGACCGCCGAGACCACCGCTCCGGCGACGTCGAGCATGTGGTCGGCAGACAGGCACACGCCCTTGGGCGTTCCGGTCGAGCCAGAGGTGAAAGTGATGCGCGCGGTGCCTTCGGGCAAGGCCACCGCCTGACAGTTCGGTTCGCGCGAGACCTTACCGTCGCCATGGAGCGCCTGCGCCCCGCTGGCGGCCAGCGCGTGATGTGTCTGCTCGGCGGTAAAGAACGCCGGCAGCGAAAGCTGGACGATGCCGGCGTGCAACAGGGCAAGGTCGAGCAGCGCGAGATCGGCGCCATGGTCCAGCCGCACGGCGATCGGGCGCGCGGGATCGTTGCGCTGCGCGAGCACTTGCGCGGCGGGCGAGATTTGCTCGGGCAAGTCGGCGTACGTGACGGGCGGCGCGCAAATCGGGTCGATTGCCGCGCGATGGCCGATCGACGCGGCATGGCCCGCAATGGCGGCGAACAGGGCGTTCACGCGGCGGCCCCGCGTCGGCGGCGATCGGCGAACCGTGCGAGCGCGGCCTGCCCGTCGGCAATCCGACCCGCACAGACCTTGGGGTCCTGCCGGTAATACGCGCCCCACGCGCCCGCCGCATCGCCCAGCCGCTCGGGCCGGGCATCGGACAGCACCGTGAACGGCACCCCGATCCGCCGGAACATCGACCGCAACGGCGCGGTCAGCGTGGCGACGGCGATCTCGTCGCTGGCGCCCAGATCGTTGGCGCACTGGGTCCACAGCGCGATCATCGCGGGCGCGCTGGTCGAGGCGAAGTTGCCGATCTCGATCACCGCATCGCGATGCACCGGGCACCCCAGCGCGTCGGCTAGGACCTGCTCCACCGGCCGGTCGAGATAGGCTTCGAGGAACAGTGGCTCGCTGCCCGCGCGGCGATAGCCGAGCACCGCGCCATGATCGGCGTGGCGCATCGCGGTGCGGAAATTTGCGAAGCCCGGCGCGATGCGCGCGTCGAACGATTGGCGGTAGCAGCGTCGCACCAGTTCGAATTCCGACCCAACGTTCATGCAACACTCCGCGACTACGCCAGTCAGACGCCGCTACGGTGCGCGATCCACAGTTGCCCAAGCGGAAAAAATTGCCGCTCGCGGTCATCGCCTGCGCGGGTTATCGGCAAGGCTATGCAGCAGCGCAGGCTCAAGGTGTTCTTCGACGGCGGCTGCCGCCCCAACCCGGGGCGGATCGAGGCCGCCGTGGTCGCGCGCGGCGTGGTGCATGTATTCGACAATCTGGGCACCGGCAGCAACGGCGACGCCGAGTGGCTGGCGCTGCTCTGCGCGCTGGAGGTGGCACATGCGCTGGGAACGCGCGAGTTCGAGCTGATCGGCGATGCGGTGCAGGTGATCGATCAGGCCAACGGTGTGCTCAAGTGTCGTTCGGTGTCGTTCAGGTCGCATCTCGCGCGGTTCGAGGCGCTATGCCTGATCGCCCCGCCCGCGCGCATCCGCTGGATCCGCCGCGCGCAGAATCTGGCCGGTATCGCGCTGGCGGCGCGGCACGAACGCTAGCGATCTGCCCCGCGAATGGGCGGCTTCCGGGCCTCACTTCATGCGATACTTGGCCCATGCGACGACTTCGGGCCGCGACCGGCCATAGTCGATGATGCAGCGCATGTAGTTGGGGAAGAACTGGATGGGGTTCAGCCGCTTGCGATCGTCGTCGCGCCATTGCTGGCAGGTTTTCGTTTCGTTTCCAATGGCCAACATGTGCTGCTGGCTGTCCGGCTCGATCCGCACGAAGTTGAAGCAGCCCTGGCAATCGCCCGCGCTCGTCCCGACCCGCTGCGCCGAAAAGCGGTAGATCTGGTTCGACAGCACCTCTTCCGAGCGCAGCGCCAGGCCCAGGAACGACCATGTGTTGTGCGGCGAATTGACCACGTTCGACGGCATGCCATCGCGGCACAGCGTCGCATCCGCCCACGGGCACGTCGCCGGGACCCCGGTCTGCAGCGTGCCGTTGACGATCGCGAAGGTGATCGGCACCGGCGGCGGCTGGCCTGGCAGCGCGCCGGCGATCGCCGCCAGCCGCTTGCGATCGTCGATCACCGCGCCGATCTCCGCCCCGAACAGGCCGAAGCGCGCGCCGCCGTCGATATACATGCGGTTGTCGATGAACACCGGCCGCGCGGCGATGGGCGCGGACGACGACGCCACGATCGCGGCGATGTAGCAGTCCTTCAGGCGCCGGGCTCCGGGGGCCAGCGCGGTTTCGCTCACCGGCGGCTGGGGCTGGGCCACCGCATAGCGCTGGGCCATGTCGCCCATGTCGAACGCAACGGCTTCGCCCGAATCGACATCCACCACCCCGACGAACAGCTGGCGACCTTGGTCCGCGCCCTGCGCCACGCGCCGCAGAACTTCGTCGGTCAGGTGCCGGTCGAGGTGGTCGTAGAGCGGTGTCAGGTCGGCGACGGCGCCTTGTCGCGCCAACGCCAGCCCGGCACTCGCGCCCAGCCCGCCGCCCGCCGAAGGCTTTGCCAGCGGGGTGAGGAGCACGCTTTCATCCGGAATCGTGTAGCCGTCGACCGCCAGCGCGGTCATCCCGGCAAACGCGAAGCTGGCCTGGATCGAGCCGGTGCTGATCCCCGTGACCATCTGGAACTGCGGCAGGCTGTGGTGACGCTTCTCGCTCTCCACGCGCCACTGGTCGATAAATCCGGCGCCGAACGCCCCATGCTGACCACCGCCCGACAGGAACAGGAACGCCGGCGCGCCGCCTTCTGGGGTCAGACCGTGTTGGGGGCGACCCTGCAGCGACGAACTTATCGTTCCGGCCAGCGAGTCCGGCGCAAATCCAACGCCGGTCACCGACCGGTCGCTCGATCCCGTCATGCCATCGGTCACGTTGGTGGCCAGCACGTGGCGCTTGAACCCGCAGAAGTTGCTTTTCGGCGTGAACACCGCGTCCTGCGCGCAACCGCACAGCACCAGGATCGCGACCAGCGCGGCGATGATCCGGGCGGCGGCGATTGCACGCGGCCGATCGGGCGTGCGTTCAGGCGTGTCCATCGCAAGGCCTTTCCACAACAGGAAAAAAGCTGGCGTGCAGGGTTTCCCCGCATCTGCGACCCGATGGCAATTACCACGAAGTGAAGCGCACGGACTGCGCCGCGTCAAGTCGCTTGCACAAATCTGCTGTACTAACAACGCCGCGCCGCACTGCCGCACCCGGTCATGCTTAACTTCCGGCAGGCATGTTTTGCGCTTGAGCTATTCGCGCTCCAGTATCATAACCCAATCCACTTCGACGTCGCCATAACCAGATCAACAGTCTGTCGGTGCTGCCAGCCAGCCTGATCTTGTGGAGGACGGCGTGATGTCGAAGGGAATGGCAGCTTCAATTGTGCTTGGACTGTTGCTGCTGGCCGGTTGCCGCACCAAGGGTGAGCAGGACGAGGCGACCAAGGCAGGGCTGGGCGACAGCCATTTCGTCCAGGCCGACGAAGACTATTTCCACGACATGGACAACGGCGTCTCGCTGACCCCGGACGAGGTCAAGGGCCGCAACATGTGGCTGGTGTGGACCGGCGGCAACGACCGGTTCTGGGACACGATGAGCCGGCCCACGTACGGCGGTTTCGACCTGCTGAAGATCGTTGCGCCCGATCCCGCCGGACCGAACCGTCATGCCAATCGCTGGTACCAGCTCGGCCTGGTCAACGAGCCATGCTTTGCCGCGCCGACCAAGCCGGACGCCTACGGCCTGTGGCGCGACAGCCGCGATCCCGCCTGCGCGCCCGATCCGTTCGCCAACGCCGCGAAATACCCCGGCGTGAAAATCGGCGCGCGCGGGACGACGGTTCCGGTCGGCTCGTATTACGGCGAGCCCAGCGGCATCTTCGGCCTCCGCCTGTTCCCCAACGCCGATTTCGACGAGCAGGCCAAGGCGGCGTGGGACCCGGCCAAGTTTTACAGCGACCCGCGCTATTACAACAATCCCAAGCTGGTGCGGCCCTATCGCGTGGGCATGAGCTGCGGGTTCTGCCACTTGGGCCCCAGCCCGATCCATCCCCCCGCCGATCCTGAAAAGCCCACGTTCGCCGATCTCAATTCCACCGTCGGTGCGCAGTACATGTGGGTTGACCGGCTGTTCTTCTGGAAGCCCGACGAAACCAATTTCATGTACCAGCTGGTCAAGACGTTCCGGCCGGGCGCGATGGACACGTCGCTGGTGTCGACCGACAACATCAACAACCCGCGCACGATGAATGCGGTCTACAGTCTGGGCGACCGCCTCACCATCGCCAAGGCGATCGGCCATGAATCGCTGGCCCATGGCGAGCAGGACAACATGCAGTTCAACATGGTGGTCAAATCGGGCCCGCTCACCCAGTTCTATACCAAGCCCGACCAGGTGTGGACGCCGCACGTGCTGAAGGACGGATCGGATTCGGTGGGCGCCCTGGGCGCGCTCAACCGGGTGTACCTCAACATCGGGCTCTACAGCGAGGAATGGCTCACACACTTCAACCCCGTGGCCGGCGGCAAGCCGATCACCCCGATCAGGATCGCCGTGGCGCGCGACAATTCGGCCTACTGGCGCGCGACCGAGCAGGGCACACCCAACACCGCGCTGTTCTTCCTCAAGGCCGCGCGCCCCGACCATCTCGCCGATGCACCCGGCGGCAAGGCCTATCTCACCGCCCCGGCCAATGTCGTCGCCCATGGCCGCGACGTGTTCGCCACCACCTGCGCGCGCTGCCATTCGAGCAAGCAGCCCGACGCACCCGAGAACGCGCGCCTGACCGACAGTGCGGGCAAGGATTACCTCACGCACTTCAAGGCGTGGTGGAAATGGACGCAAGGCGATCCGTTCAAGCAGCAGATGCGCAGCATCGCCGCGCGGCCCGATTTTGCGCAAGGCAACTATTTCAGCACCGACGCGCGCATCCCGGTCACGCTGCTGCGCACCAACTTGTGCAGCCCGCTGGCGACCAACGCGCTGGGCGGCAACATCTGGGACAACTTCTCGTCGAGCAGCTACAAGGCGCTGCCGTCGGTCGGTCAGTCGTCCTACCAGGACGCGTTCAGCGGGGTGCGGCGCATCCACGTGATGCCAGCAGGCGGGCGCGGCTATACGCGCGTGCCGTCGCTGATCTCGCTGTGGTCGACCGCGCCGTTCCTGCTCGCCAACACGGTGGGGCCGTTCAACGGCGATCCCTCGGTGGGCGGACGGATGAAGTCGTTCGATGCCTCGATCCAGCAGATGCTGTGGCCCGAACGGCGGACGCGCGACACCATCCTGCCCAACGCGGAAGGCGTGATCGACCGCACCACCCAGCGCAGCCGGTTCTACATCCCGGCCTCGTTCGTGCCGCGCCTGCCCGGCGTGCTCAGCAACGAAACCAAGGAAGCGCTCGACCGGATTTCCGATCGCGATGGCAATATCGAGATCGGGCCGATCCCGGCGGGCATCCCGGTGAACCTGCTGGCATCGCTGCAGCCACTGGCGGAAAGCCGCAATCCGGTGGACATCGCCCGGCACTATGCGCGCGTCGCCAGCCTGCTCGCGCAAATGAAGCTGGCGCTGCTGACCGCGCCGAAAAACGCCGATGACGCCGCATTGCGCGGCCACCTCGCGCCGCTGGTCAGCCCGTTGATGGCGCTGAGCAAATGCCCCGACTTCGTGGTCAACCGCGGGCACTACTTCGGCACCGCGATGTTCAACGCGCGCGCCGGGCTGACAGCCGACGAGGCGTTCTTCGGACCCGAACCGGTGCTGAGCGATGCCGACAAGCTGGCGCTGATCGCGTTCCTCAAGACGCTTTGACGCCATCCGTCCCCGGCCCCCTCACATGCCCCCGCCCGAAGCCAGCTACGATTATGTGATCGTCGGTTCGGGCGCGGGGGGCGGAACGGTGGCCGCACGGCTGGCAGAGGCGGGCATGCGCGTGCTGCTGCTCGAAGCCGGGCCCGATCCGGCGGAGATCGATGCCACCACCGCCGCCGAGTATGCCGTGCCCGCGTTCCACGCGCTGTCGAGCGAGAATACGCAAGTCTGCTGGAACCAGCGCGCCAGCCATTTCGCCGACGGGGACGCGGCGCGCGCGGATCCCAAGGCGGACGCCGACGGAACCGTGCTGTATCCCCGCTCGGGCGCGCTGGGCGGCTGCACTGCACACAACGCGATGATCTTCCTCATACCGCCCGACAGCGAGTGGGACCGGCTGGCCACGGAAACAGGCGATGCGGGCTGGTCCGCTGACGCGATGCGCAGTCACCGCCAGCAAGTGGAAGCGTGCCGTCACCGGCCGTTGTGGCGCTTGCTGGCGCTGCTGGGCATCGACCCGACCGGGCACGGCTGGAACGGCTGGCTGCGCATCGAGAAGGCGCTGCCGACGCGGGCATTGTCCGACCTGGCGCTGGTGCGATCGCTGTTCCGCTCGGCGCTGGTCGAGCTGGGGCGCGGGCATGGGCTGGTCAACCGGCTGCGCGCGTGGCTGCACGACTGGGGCGACCCCAACGATGCGCGCCGCGATGGGCAGGAACAGCTGTGCTACCTGCCGATCGCGACCGCCCGCCACGCCCGGCAGGGCACGCGCGAACGGGTGCGCGATGTGGCCACCAAACATCCGGGCAAGCTGGAGGTGCTGACCGACACGCTGGTCACCCGCGTGCTGTTCGATGACGGCGGCAAGGCCTGCGGGGTCGAATGGCTGCGCGGCCGCCACCTCTATCGCGCCTCGCCGTTGGCGGGATCAGCCGGACCGGGCGTCCGGGGCGAAAGCCGGGCTGCCCGCGAGGTGATCCTGGCCGGCGGCGCGTTTGCCACACCGCAACTGCTGATGCTGTCGGGGATCGGAGATGCCGTGCAACTGCAGGCGCTGGGGATCGCGCCGCGTATCGATTTGCCCCAGGTCGGCCGCAACCTGCAGGACCGCTACGAGATCGGCGTGGTACACCGCATGAAGCATCCGTGGTCCTCGCTGCGGCAGGCGGCGTTCACCACCGCCGATCCGCTGTATGCCAAATGGCGGCGCTGGCGGCTGGGGATGTACGTCTCCAACGGCGCATGCCTTGCTGCGTTGCGCCGCTCGTCCGCCGCAGGGCCGGACGCCGATGGGCCCGACCTCGTGTTGATGGGCATGATGGGGCGTTTCGGCGGGTACTTCACCGGCTATGCCCAGCATTGCTGGAAGGGCGGTGACGGGTTCAGCTGGGTCGTGCTGAAGGGGCGCACCGGCAACCGTTCCGGCACGGTTACACTGGCCAGCGCCGATCCGCGCGATCCGCCGGTCGCGGCGTTCAACAACTTCGCTGAACACGGCGACCGCGACCTCGACGCGCTGGTCGAAGGGCTCGACATGGCGCGCGCGCTGGCCCGCCCACTGATCGAGGATGGCGACATCGCCGAGGAGGAGCTGCCCGGCCCCGCGCTGCGCGACGGCGCCTTGCGCGAATGGGTGCGCGCCAACGCCTGGGGCCATCACGCCTGCGGCACCGCTGCGATCGGCCCGGTGCTCGATCCGCAGGGCCGGGTCCACTGCGTGCCGGGTCTGCGCGTGGTCGACGCCTCGATTTTCCCCCGCATCCCCGGGCTGTTCATCGTTGCGGCGATCTATCTCGCTGCCGAAAAGCTCGCTGCAAACATCCTGGCCGATGCCGGAAAAGCCAATGCCGGAAAGAAAGGTCCCTGACCATGCTGGAGCCGCTTCACCGCCTGCTGCAGGCCACGCTCAAGACCGAACGCCGGATCGATCCGTTCTTCCGCCCCGCCATCGATTCCGTGGTGCGCTGGCCGCTGACGCGGTTGATGAACTGGACGATCAACCTCACCCGCAGCCGCGACGTGCCGCCGCTGGCGGGCGAGCGGTTCCGGCCCGACGAGGACGAAAGCCTCGACACGATGGTCGCCGAGATGCAGCGTCAGCTCGATATCGATTTCACGCCGGGCAACTACGAGCGCGCGGGCAACACCAAGACCCACGGGCTGGTGCGCAGCACGTTGACGGTGCGCGATGATCTGCCCGAGCATTTGCGCCACGGCATCTTCGCGACGCAGCGCAGCTATCCCGCGTGGGTGCGCTTTTCCAACCCCGGCCCGCATGTCGAGCCCGACATCGACGATGTCGGCTTCGGCAGCATCGGGATCAAGCTGATGGACGTGCCCGGCGCCAAGCTGATGGACGATGAGCATTTCACGCAGGACTTTACCGCCGTGTCCACCGTCACGTTCGTCACCCCCGACACGCGCGAGAACGCCCGCCTGCAGTACTGGAGCCGGCGGCACCTGCCGATCTGGTATTTCCTCAGCCTGCGCCATCCGCACGTGCGCGATTTCATCATGCAGGCGCTGTGGAACAGGACGCTCGCCAATCCGCTGGCCAACGAATATTTCAGCTGCGTGCCCTACCTGATCGGCGAAGGGCAGGCGATGCAGTACAGTTTCCACCCGCTGACGCCGGTGTCCACGCGCATCCCCAACCTGCCCCGACGCCCGCCCGACAACTACATCCGCGACAATCTTGCGGCATCGCTGCGCGCGGGCGATGCGCAATTCGAGATGCGGGTGATCCTGCAGACCGACCCGTTCCTGATGCCGATCGAACAGAACAGCGTGCTGTGGGATCCGCGCCTGTCGCCGCGCATCCCGGTGGCCACGCTGACCATCCCGAAACAGGAATTCCAGTCCCCCGCGCAGTTCGCGTTCGCCCGGCAGCTGACGCTCAACCCGTGGCACTGCCTGCCCGAGCACCGTCCGCTGGGCAACCAGAGCCGCGCGCGCAAGCGGATGTACTACGAGATGTCGCGCTATCGGCAGGCCAGGAACGGCGAGACGCATGTCGAGCCGACGGGGGATGAACGGTTCGACTGACGCGCATCAGCCGGCCAGTATCTGCGCAAGGCCCGCAAGGCCCGGCAGGAAGAAATAGGCCCCGCCCCGCACCGTGACGAACTGGGGCAACCCGGTCGCCAGGCGGGGGCAGCCCTCGGCGTCGGCATAGTGAAACGCATCGGTCGCGCCGCCCCCGCTCGCGGGAAGGCGGTTGCCCAGGATCGGGTCCTGTTCGCCCGACAGCCCCGCGAAATAGGCGCTCGCGACCCACGCCCCCTGCACGAATTCGAACTGACGCGCTATGCTGGCGTTGAGGCAGATGAAGTGCAGGCCCGATGGCTCGACCGGCGTGGGGGGATCGTCCCCTGCCCCTGCCGGCAAGCCGATCGGCCCATACGGCCGCCCGCGCCGCAGGATGCGGTGGAACCGCGCAGAGGCTACGGCGTCTTGCATCGCGCTGCCCTTCAGGCCCAGCGAGGAAATAACATCGCGCAAAAAGCCCCGGCGGCCTTGCGGATCGTCGCCACTGCGCGGGTTGGCGCGGCGGATATGCGCGCCGATCGGGCAGGCCAGCCCATCGGGATCCTGTCCGAAACCGAAGTCGTTTGCACCGGGTCCGGCAGCGCCGCCAAGTCCCGGCTGTGGCGCCCCGTCGATCCCCCGGCCGATCATCGTTTCGCCCAAGCCGACGGCACCCGCCTTGCCCGCCTGCTCCCGCAGCCAGCGCCAGAAACCGTGCACGTCTTGTTCCAGCTGGCGGTAGACGAGGTATGTACCGTTGCGGCCGATCTCGCGCTCGCTCGGCCACGCGGGCACGAAGCCGTATTCGTTGGTGTGGCCCAGCAGCACTTCGCCCGCCGCCAGCGTGTTGCGATAGAGCCGGTCTTTCGCCCCGCCCGGCACCAGCTGGCCGTCCCAATCGACCTCGGGTTGCGACAGGCCATCGGCAAAGCCGAACGGCTCGCGCCCCAGCGGTCCGTTCGAGCGGTTGGCGCGGATCAGCGCGCAACCGGCTCCGGTCAGCGCCGCGACATGCTCCGCCTCGACCGCAGCGATGGCGGCGACGGGCGCCAACAGCACGACCAGCACGTGCGGCTCCGTGTCGGCCACGCCCCAGTACCATTTGTCCGGCGCGTTTTCGCCTTCGTCACCCAGCCGGTGCGAGCGGCGTTCGTTGCCCGCCATCCCTTCGGCGAATTCGGGCGCGAAGCCGTGCGCCGCGTCGGCCGCGATGCCCAGCGCGGCAAGCCCCGACGCGGTAAACGCGATCTGGCATACGCGGTCGAGCTTCGACGACCGGGCATCGGCCAGCGACGTGACCGCCAGCGTGCGCAACCAGGTGCGGGCTCGCGCAGCATCGTCGATGCTGAGCAACAGGTAGCTGGCGCCGTCAAGCGAGCCGAACCCGCGCTCGGTCATGGCCTGGATATCGGCTGCCTGATCGCTTGCCGCCATCGTCAGATCTCCGCGATCCAGCGGCGCAGCGCGTTGCCTTCGGGCTTGCGCTCGAACCCTGCGCGAATGCGGGCGTTGCGCGCCATGTCGTAGTTGCTGAGGCCGGGGAACGCCTTGTACCAGACTTGCGTCGGGATCTGGTGGTGGAACAGGTACCACTTGAAGTCCTGTTCGTGCCGCGCGCCGTCGAGGATCAGCCAGCGGGTGCGCGGATAGCCCAGTCCGTTGGAGAACGACAGGTTCAGGCCGAACGCCACCTTGTTGATGAAATCGTCGTTGTAGGCTTCGCGGCTGCCGTCGTAATTGCTGGCGAAATAGACCCGCCGCTGGTCGTCGAGGAACGTCCAGCTGGCGAAATGGATGGTGTTGACGCGGGCAAGCCGTCCGTTGGCGTAGATGTGCCGCGCGCCCCAGTTGATCGCGAACAGGATCGCCACGGTCAGCCAGCGGCGGAACAGGCCCGGCTTGAGCGAGCCGATCGCGCTGTACTGGTTGGTGATGTCGTGATCCTCTTGCGCCGAGAGCAGCCGGTTGCGCTCGGGCAGCGGCACCGGGACGATCACCGGATCATGCGTCTCGCGCCAGCGCAGCAGGATGATCAGGAACGGCAGCAGCGGGATGAGGATGGGTGCCAGCAGCAGGGCCAAGACGGGCAAGGTGAGGAAGTGCAGCGCCTCCCTGATCCACCAGCCGATCGACCTGGACGGCAACGGTGTCAGACCGATGCCACTTCCGGCCTGCTTCAGGACGGGCCACAGCTCCTCGGGTGTCGCTTGCGGATGGGCAAGGCGCGCGGTGCGCAACGCGCTGTGAAGCGCGGCTTCCTCGCGCAGTTGCACCGTGCCGCGCCCGCGCCAGTTCACATAGTTGGCGGCGGTGACGATGCTGTGGCCGCGCATCCACGCAGCCACGTCACCAGAACCCTCGTCGAAATCGGTGCAGTGCGCGAAGATCCGGCGCAGTCCCGGCTCGGCCACCCGCACCAGATCGCCCAGCAGCACGTCGGCGCTGCCGTCGAAGTCGGCAATGAAGGCCAGCCGCACCGGCTCGTGCACCGGCAGCGAGGGCGCGATCTCGCGGTCGGGGAGCGAGGGATCGTCGAGGATGACGAAGCGCGCGACGTGGATTTGCGCCAGACGGCCGAACGGGACCAGCGCATTCCCGGGGCCGGCCTGCCCCGGCGCGGTGTTCATCGATGCCAGCAGGGACTCGAGCGCGGGGGCCGCGTCGTGGCGCAGCACGCCGGCAACGCAGATGTGCCGCTGCTCGATCATGGCACCGCTCAGCCGCCGAATTCCAGCGCGAAATCGATCAGCCGCTTCTTGCCCCAATAGACTTTGCCGAGATACGTCCCGGGCTCGATCATCCGGATTTCATCGCGGACGCGCGAGGCGACCAGCGACGTGTCGGAATAATCGAGGACGATGCACTCCTTGCCGTCGAGCCAGCTTGGCCCCTTGTAGACTTTGGCGACGATCGCCTTCAGCCCGAACGCGAGGATGTGGTTGCGCAGAAAGCCGTGTTCGGCATCGAACACTTTGCCCTGCCACGCGAACATGTTGATGATCGCGGCGATTTCGGTCGAAAATGTGGTGCCGGGCGCAATGATCGCGGTGCCCTTGGCCTCCCCATCGGGAATGGGGCCGGGCTCGGCTTGCGAAAACAGGCTGTCGAGATCCGCCTGTGACATTGCCAGCCATTGGGAAACAAGGTTCGCCATGTATTCGTCCCTCCATTTCGGCGCGAGGGAACACTTTGGCCTGGGAACCGCACATCGGGTTGAGAGAACACCAAGGTCGAAACGCGCCGCACTGCACAAACTATTGTTACAAGCTGCCGCGAACCCGACCTCACATTCATGCGAGCTGGGCGGAGAATTCCAGATTACCTGCCAACTGGCAAGCGCCGATGTCGCCAATACCACCGGCGCCGCCCTTCATTCCGACGCATTCTTGCCGCCCAGCGCCCGTGCGCAGGGCAATCAGTAGCCCATCAGGCTCATCACTTCCTTGCGGCTGCGCGAATCGTCGAGGAAGCAGCCGAGCAGGCGGCTGGTGACCATGCCCACGCCCGGCGTGCGCACGCCGCGCGCGGTCATGCAGGCGTGGCTCGCCTCGATCACCACCGCAACTCCGTGCGGCTGGAGGTTGTCCCAGATGCACTGCGCGACTTCTGCGGTCAGCCGCTCCTGGATCTGCAGCCGCCGGGCATAGGCGTGGAGCACCCGCGCCAGCTTGGAAATGCCCACGACGCTGTCACGTGGCATGTAGGCGATGTGCGCCTTGCCGATGATCGGCGCCATGTGGTGTTCGCAGTGCGACTGGAACGGAATGTCCTTCAACAGCACCAGTTCGTTGTAGCCGCCGACTTCCTCGAACCGGCGCGACAGGTGATAGGCAGGGTCTTCGGCGTAACCGCTGCAATATTCTTTCCACGCGCGCGCCACGCGCTTGGGTGTATCGAGCAGGCCTTCGCGCTGCGGATCATCGCCCGCCCAGCGGATCAACGTGCGGATCGCATCCTGCACGTCGGCGGGCACCGGCACTTTACCCCGGCCATCATCGTCTTCCGGAACCACCATGCTGTTCATTGCTTGTCCCATCCCCCATCGTCATTTCGGTCGCCGCAGAAAGCGGCCCATGAACAGATTTCGCCGCTTGTAGAACGACAGCATCTCTTCCGGTCGTTCCGGATCGAGCACTTCGTTATCGGCCAGCGCCTTTTCCGTATCGGTCAAGGCACGCGGCACGAACTTTTGCAACCGCTTCCCGCTTTGCGGCGCGTGCGCAATCATTGCCGCCATCGAGCCGTGCTTTTCCAGCAAGTCCGGAATGACCGTCGGGTCAAGTCCGCAATGTTCCGCGAGCAGCGAATGTCGCAGGCGCGTAATTGCGGCGCTGCAAGGCTGACTGCCCGCTTCATCGCGCGCGCAATCGATGAACACGTCGCATTCGCTGTCGAGGCCCATCGAGCGGTTGTTCATGTTGGCCGAACCGATGCGCAGGATTTCGTCATCGACGATCAGCAGCTTGGAATGAACATAGATCGGCGTTCCGGCCGAATTGAGCGGATGCCAGATCGTGAACCGGTCGCCATGCGCGTCATCCTCGATCGAGCGAAACAGCCGCACCCGCGCCCCGTCCATCGCCGCCTGTTCAAGCCAGCCGTCGGACGACACCGGACAGACCAGCACGATCTCGGGCGGATCGGGCTGGGCCAGGCGGCGGCTGATCGCCTCGGCGATGGTGCGCGACGCAAAATACTGGTTCTCGGCATAAATGAACCGCTTGGCGCATTCGATCTGTTCGATGAACAGCGCCTCGATCTCGCGCACTTCGCCGACGTTGTTGTATTGCGATCGAGTGCGCGAAATGCCCACCGACACGTTGCGGAATTCCGCCCTCAGCCGCTCGGGCCAGGGTGATTCGTCCTGCGGCACGCACGGCGCCATCGGTGTTCCACCGGCCTGCTGCCAGCGGGTGCGGCCGAAATCGCCCAGCACCTTGGCAACATCGCCTTCGAGCAGCATCGTGCAATCGTGCCAGGGCCCGAACAAGTCGCCGTTCGGGCGCCGCCGACGCGCGTCGTGCTCAAGGTGCTCGCGCGTGTCCCAGCGATCGCCCGCCATGTCGATGCCGCCGCACACAGCAAAGCGATCGTCGATCACCACGATCTTCTGGTGGTGGCTGCAACCCAGCGGATGCGCACTGTCGAGCTTGAAATCGATCTGTGGATGCCGCCACCAGCGGATCAGGTCGATAATCATCGAGCCGCGCAGGAAGGCTTTCATCGCGCCGAAATTCCACTTCAGCACGCGCACTTCGAGGTCCGGATTGCGATTGGCCAGCCAGATCATGAAGGGGCCCAGGCGCGCGGGCGGGACCTGCTTGCGCGGCAGGTTCCACCACCGTCGCCCGCCGCCGATCTTGATCCGCGTGTCGAAATCCCACCCGATCAGCAAGATGCGCTGGCGGGCCGACAGCATCGCTTCGCGCATCAGCTCGAAATAGGGCCCGGCATCGACGACCGCGTGAGCCCGGCTTGCGTTCGCGAACCGCCAGACGGCTGGGGATACGCCGCGGTCCTCGGCGGCTCCCCCGGCAACGATCGCGCCCCGGTCATCGCCCAACTGCTCGCCTTCACCCACGCCCCGGCCTGTATCCGCCTGTTCCATCCCCAGTCCCTAGCGGTCTGTTCAGTCCTTGGCTTCTTCCATTTTTTCCGGCGTGATGTCGGCCTTGCTCTTTTCCACCGGCTTGCGACGCTCGAACACCTGCCGCATGTAAACGACATCGTCCTCGGTCAGTTGTTTGCGGAATTTGGGAAACATCTCGGTTTCCTCTTCCTTGATATGGTGGAGGTATTTGTCCTTCACGCCCCGGAACTTGGTCAGCCAGCCGCCGGTATCCATTGGCGTCGCCGCCAGATCGTTGAGCATTTCCTCGATCTCGTGGTGCTCGGCCACCGAATGGCGCCCGCAGGCGGTCAGCGGCGGCTTGCGCAGCACGGTCGAATACAGCGCCTGTTCCTCGGCGGCGGCATGGCCCTTGGCCTCCAGCGTGAATTCCTCGAACAGCGCGTGCCGTTCCGGGGTTTCGCCGCTGGTCTGTTCCAGCCGGGCCAGCAGGTCGCGGTGCTTGTCGTGGTCGGCGCGCAGCCGGTCGAAAATATCCTCGAGGTGCTTCATTGCGGGTCCCCTTCGCAGTGCAGGCTCGCGCCGCGCGGCTGCGGCGATCGTTCCGAGCAAGAACCGGTGGCACCGCAGTTCGTTCCGGCAAGCGGGAGCGGACACCCCAAAGCTGGCGAACAAACGCGAAAGGGGCGGTCTTGCGACCGCCCCGTCATGGGGACTGGACCCCGGTATTGGAAAAATGGTGCGCCCGGAACGATTCGAACGTCCGACCCTCAGATTCGTAGTCTGATGCTCTATCCAGCTGAGCTACGGGCGCCGGGAGACGCGCTCATAGGCAGGAGATTTGCGCTTGGCAAGTCACATAGAGCGATCAATCGCCAAGGTGCCGGATTACCGCCGCTGCCAACGATATATCGAGCGGCGGCATCGGCAGCCCTGCCAGCGCACCCGGCTCGAACCAGCCGATCGCCTCGCCATCGAGGCACCGTGGCTCGCCCTGCCACGCCCGGCAAGCAAACAGCAGCAGCACCATCCCGGCCGGGCGCTGTATCGATGGCTGCGGCGTGGTTGCGAAGGCGAGCGGCGTCAGGTCGGCTGTGGCAATGGCGATGCCGAGTTCCTCGTCGAGTTCGCGAACCAGCGCGGCTTCGGCGGATTCGCCGGCTTCGACCTTACCGCCCGGAAACTCCCACAAGCCGCCGTGTTCGGCGGCCAACCTGCGCCGTTGCATGAGGACGCGCCCGTCGCGGTCGATCAGGGCGGCAGCGACGACAACCAGCATTGCAAAACATTCTCGAGCTTGCATCAAGACAATCTTAAACCCGGAACACTATGCACTAGACTGCCGAATTGAACAGGATTCATGATGAAGTCGCTGATGTCCAGAATCCTGCGCGACCGTTCCGCTGCGACCGCCATCGAATATGGCCTGCTCGTCGGGCTGCTCGGCATCGCCATGACGTTCGGCCTGCGCAACATCACCAACAGCATCTACAACATGTACCACACCGTGGACAATCACACGACGGCGGCCCTGGCGCGTTAACGGCCTTTTAGCGTTTCCCGCGTAACGAAGGTGATGCTTGCTCTTCAACAGGGGGTGAGTCGGGAAAGTAGAAGACCAGCTCCAGGAGACCATCATGAAGTTTTTCAAGAACCTGCTCGCCGACAACGAAGGCGCCACCGCAATCGAGTACGGCCTGATTGCCGCTCTCGTGGCCGTTGCCGCGATCACCGCCATGGGTTCGCTCGGCAACTCGCTGTCGACCACGTTCAACACCGTTTCCGGTCAGATGAACAACGCGTCGGACGGCCATCTCTAAGCTTCGCTGAGAAGCCGACTTAGGAAGGGGGCGGGAAAGCACGGCTTTTCCGCCCCTTTTTCGTGCGCCTACAGCAGCGGTGCGACGCGCCGCCTAATAGACGACGAGCTTGACCTTCGATCCCACGGGCGGGCGCGCGGTCCCGGTCAGCCCGTTGAGCACCATGAACCGCTGTTGCGGCTGATCGGTATAAGCCATCCGTGCCGCCAGCGATTGCAGCGTGTCGGTCGATTTCACCGTCACCACTGAAATCCGGCGCGGCCTGACCGCCGCTGCCTCGGCCGCACTGATCCGCCGCATGCTCTTGAACAGCGGATCGAACGCACCGGCCTGGCCCGCCTGGCTGATCGTGACGAAGTGGAACGCCTGGCTGGGCGACCATTCGTAGGCATAGACCACGACATCGACCGGACTGCCGCCGCTGGTCACCCGCGCCGTGCCGATGCTGGCCGGAATGCCGTTGACCGTGGTCCGCTCGATCGAAGCGGGAGCAATCGCCGCCTGCCCTTCCGGCGAAAGCCCGGCAAACACCGCGCGGACGTAAGCTTCCATGTCGCCATTGTAGGCGGCGGTCGACATCTCGCCCTTGCCCGACTGGCCGCTGATCGCCACCGATCGCGTGCCGTTCTGCATGGCGAACCCGGCGGGCGCATCGAACGCCATGCGGAACACCGGATGGGTGAAGCGCCGCCCCTCGACCACGCCCTGCGCCGGATCGTCGCCATACATCAGGCCGTTTATGCGGGTGAGGAACACATCGCGGTTGGTCGTCCCGCGCGCGGCGGGCCCGGCCTGCACCAGCGCGGCGCGCACGCGCGACGCCGGGTCGGGGTGCGTGCTCGCCCAAGCGGGAACCGCCTCGTTCGATCCCAGCAGCTGCGCATCGAGCGCGGTCTGGTTGGCCAGGCTCTGCAGCACGGTCGACATCGCGCGCGGATCGTAGCCCGCCTTGCCCAGATACTGGACGCCCAGATTGTCCGCCTCGGTTTCCTGCGCGCGCGAGAACTTCAGCGTCAGCAGCTGGCTGCCGGTCGAGAACACCTGCGAGCCCAGTTGCCCCAGCGCGCTGTTGCCCAGCACCGCGGTCGACAGGATGGCGCCCAGCGCGCCGAAGATCGTGTTGCGCTGCGCCGCGCTTTGCCGCTTGGCCGAATGGCGCGCGGCCACGTGGCCAACCTCGTGGCCCAGCACGCCGGCCAGTTCGGCCTCGTTGTTCATCAGCCCGACGAGCTGCCGCGTGACGTAGATGTACCCGCCGGGAATCGCGAACGCGTTGTTGATCGGCGAATTGAGCAGGGTGACGGTGAAGTCGCCGCGCGCATTGCCGAGGCCCGACTGCACCGCGATGTTCTTGCCCACCGTTTCGACGTAGCTGGCCTGCGGGCCGGTGATCGCGCCGCCATATTCCTGGATCAGCTGCGGATTGGCGTCGGAGCCCTGCTTGCGGTCTGCGGCGCTGATCGCCGACACGCCGCCGCTTTGCGCCAGAGCCGCCTCGACCGCGATCGGTGACGAGGACATGGCCAGGACCAGCAGCGCGCAGGCGGCGGTCCGGAACGAGGATCGGTGGCGCATCGACAAAAACTCCCGCAAGTGCGACGGCCGTCTCAGCGGCCTGCTGCGGGTCTGCCGGGAGATGGACGTCAACGCAAGCCGGGTTCCGGTCCGTTCAGGTACCGACTTCAGGCACCGATCTTCAGGAACCGCTCCTCGCGCATCGTGCGCAAGGTGGATGCGTCCTTGCGGGCCAGCGCATCGAGTTCGTCGGCCAGCGCCAGCCCCAGCGTCTGCGCGGCCTTGGCCGGATTGCGATGCGCGCCGCCCACCGGCTCGGGCACGATGCGGTCGATCACGCCGAGCGACAGCAGGTCCTGCGCGGTGACTTTCATCGCTTCGGCCGCCTCAGGCGCCTTTTCGGCGGTGCGCCACAGGATCGAGGCGCAGCCTTCGGGCGAGATCACCGAATAGACCGCATGTTCGAACATCAGCACGCGTTCGGCGCTGGCCAGCGCGACCGCCCCGCCCGATCCGCCTTCGCCGACGATCGCCGCGACCATCGGCACCTGCAGCGCCAGGCAGGCCTCGGTCGATCGGGCAATCGCCTCGGCCTGACCGCGTTCTTCGGCCTCGACCCCGGGAAACGCGCCCGAAGTATCGACCAGCGTCACCACCGGCAGGCCGAACCGCCCGGCCAGTTCCATCAGCCGCACCGCCTTGCGATAGCCTTCGGGCTTGCCCATGCCGAAGTTGTGGCGGATGCGGCTTTGGGTGTCGTTACCCTTTTCGTGGCCGATGACCATCACCCGCCGATCGCCCAGCCGCGCCATGCCGCCGACGATCGCCTGATCCTCGCCATACAGCCGGTCACCGCCCAGCGGCAGGAAATCAGTAAAGATCTGCGCGACATAGTCCTGAAAATGCGGGCGCGCCGGGTGGCGGGCGACTTGCGTCTTCTGCCACGGGGTGAGCGCGCGATAGGTGCTGGCGAGCAGATCGGCCGATTTGGCTTCAAGCCGGCGGATCTCGCTGGAGATGTCCAGTTCGCCGCTCTGCGCGGTTTCGCGCAATTCGGCAATTCGCGCTTCCAGCGCGGCGACCGGCTTCTCGAATTCGAGGTAGGAAATCATGGCTTCGCGCTAGGGATATGGCGCGCGCCGGTCAACCTTGGCGCATGACCGCCGGCAGCCCCTTCGGCCAGCGGATGGCGCAAGTTGACCAGCGCGACCAGCCTGGCCGCATCGACATGCGTGTAGATCTGCGTGGTGGCGATGTCCGCATGGCCCAGCAGCGTCTGCAACACGCGCAAGTCCGCCCCGCCTTCGAGCAAATGCGTGGCAAAGGCGTGGCGCAGCACGTGGGGACTGATCCGCGCCGGATCGATGTCGGCGCGCAAGGCCAGGTCGCGCAGCAGCTGGAACAGGCGCACCCGCGTCAGGTGCCCGCCACCCGGCGAAGGGAACACGTGCTTCCCGCCCGAAGGCCGCACCGCCAGCCACGCCGACAGCGCCATGCCCGCGCGCTTGCCCACCGGGACCATGCGCTGCTGCCCGCCCTTGCCCGCGATCGTCAGCAGCGGCGCATCGCGCGGCACCGCGCTCAACGGCAGGGAGACCAGTTCGGTCGCGCGCAGGCCCGACCCGTAGAGCAGCTCCAGCAGCGCCAGCATGCGCAAGCCCGGTGCGTCGTGGGTCGTCGCCTCCTGCTCCGCATGTGAAAAAAGTTGTTTGATATCATGATGATCGAGCAGACGGGGCAGCGGTCGGCGGCTGCGCGGTCGCGGCATCGCACTCGTCGGGTCGTCAGTGCGCCGTCCTTCGTCGATCAGGAAGCCATAGAACTGACGCAGCGCCGAAACCTTGCGCGCCACGCTCGACGGCGCCAGATCGCGCCAGGCTTGGCCGAGGGTTTCAAGCTTAGCACCATCAGCCGAGGCGAGATCGCCGACGACCGCTTGGGCGGCCACCAGATCGCGGCGATAGGCGGCCAGGGTGTTGGCGGCAGCACCGCGTTCGGCCGCCAGCATCGCCAGGAAATCGGCGATTGCGTCGACCATGCGGTGCTCCCGATCTGGTGCGCGATCAGACGCGCGCGATGGCCTCGGCCGCGATCATCCGCGCCTCGCCATCAAGGCCGACCTTGTGCAGCGCGCCGACGATGTGGAGCAGATAGACCGGCGTCATCTTGTCCCAACCCGATCCCTGCATGCCGAAACCGGCCAGAAACGCCACCAGCGCGGGATTGTTCGATTGCGCCGCTTCGTCGATCGCGTGGGTCCAGCGCGTCTGGCGGCTCATGTCGATCTTGAGCTTGCCGGCATAACTGCTGGCGTCGCTGCCGGACACGCGGTCCAGCCCCATCAGCCCTGCAAGCAGGAAGCCCGAACGCAGCGCGTCCTTGCTGTTGTCATCCTGGTAGAACGCGTTGAGGCCATCGCTGGCGACCGGCGTGCGCGATGGCGCGGCCAGCGACAGCAGCCCCCACGCATGGCTGCCGAGCGACACATGCGGCGCCCACAGCAGCGCATTGCGATCGAGCCCGGCAGTGAGCATCGAGGCGATCAACGCATCGGCGTCGGCCGACGCGGCGTCGCTGGGCAGCACGCGCGCGGCGGCATAGGCGGTCAGCACCCGCCGCGAGTAAGTGCGGGCCGGATCGCTGTCGTCGCCCCACAGCGACTTGATCGCCTTGATCCGGTCGTCGGGGCTGGCCGCAGTGTAGGCGTCGCGCAGCTTGGTCGCACGCCCGGCCCACTCGTCGCCTTGGTCGTCCTGCGCATAAAGCTGGCTGTAGAGATCGACCATCGCCGCGCTCGACAGCACGCCGCGCGCTGCCGCGAAATCGGCTGCCGCCGCGCGTGAGGCCAGCGGCAGCATCGGCGCGCGGGCGGCGAGCAGATAATACGGCGCACCCGCCTTGGCCATCAGATCGGCCGGCGGTTCCAGCCCCGTCGCTAGCGCCATGCCGTAACGCCATGGCGTCAGGTTATCGACCGTGGTCCATTCGATCTTGACCGCCCGCCGGGTGGTCGAGGCAGCGCCTGCGAACTTCTGCGCCAGCAGCACGTCGACTTTGTCGGCGGCACCGTGCCGCATCGTGCGATCAAGCTGCGACATTGCCGGTGGGCCATCGCTGGTGAACGCCGAGCAGATCGCGCGGATCATGTCCCACTGCGGGCCGTCGCGCTCCGCCGCGGTCAGTGCGGTGATCGGGCACATGCCGACCGGGTCCGCCGTCGCCAGGAAGCTGCCCATCGCCGCGTCCTCCAGCGAGGGCGTGTAGTCGCCGCTATCGACTTCCTGCACCATCATCCGCGCGGCATCCGCCTCGCCGATGTTGAGCAGGGTCTGCGCCCTGATCGCCGCCCAATCGGCCCCGTTCATGCCCACCGGCGTCGCCAGCCGGCTCGACAATGCGCGGCGCAGCAGGATCTGGCCCCAGCGCGACACCAGCGGCCCCTTGGTGCCGATGATGATCTTGGCGATGTAATCCCCGCTGAGCATCGCGGTCGATGCGGACGCCATGCCGCCGTCCTGTTCCGCGATCACGCCGACTTCGGCCAGACTGCGCTGGCTGGCGGGGGGAATGTCGTACTTGGGCTTGGTGCTGTCGATCAGCTGCTGGAGCAGATCGGGATCGATCGTATCGGCAATGTCGCCCTCGCCCGCTGCCAGCGGCCCGACCGATGGCGCGCGGGGGGCGACGGGACCACTGGCGCCCTTGGGAATGGCCTGGATGACGGGCGTGGAGGTCGCCCCTACCGGAGCAGGCTCGGCAGCCGCGGCGCGGTTCGGCGCAGCCTTGGGCGCCGGCGTCGGGGCGGGCGCGCTGTCGAAACCGGGCGGCAGCAGCGATTCCGGTCCGCGCTGCGCCACGACCGCGCCCGACAGGCACAGCAGCCCGACGCAACCGAGCAACGCCCAGCGGCGCGGACGCATCACAGGCAGCAGGGCAGCGCGCGCCATCACGCTGCGCCCCGAGGAGGCTTCACCGGCTGTTCTATCCAGCGCATCGGCTGCGTCCCACCCTTGATCCATGCCACCACCAGAATTGCGATCAGCACCGCGATGCCGATCGCCAGAATGTGCCTGCCTGTTCGCACGCGACCTCACTTGTCGCACGGCCCTTGTAACGCATCGGCGCGGATCGACCGCGCCCGTCGTCCACGCGGCGGTGCTTGCGCTGCGCCCTAGCGCAACTATAGGCGGCCTCGCAATGGAAGTTGAAGCGGCCACCCTTTCAGGCGCGGAAATCGCCCGCATCGCGCGCCGGATCCATCGCCCGATCGTGCTGGTGGGGATGATGGGCGTGGGCAAATCGACCGTGGGGCGCAAACTTGCGACGCTGCTGCACTTGCCGTTCGTCGACGCCGATGACGAGATCGAGCTGGCCGCGCAGCTGACCATCCCGGAAATCTTCAGCAATTACGGCGAGGCATTCTTCCGCAACGGGGAACGCCGCGTGATCGCCCGGCTGATCGACGGCAAGCCGATGGTGCTGGCCACCGGCGGCGGCGCGTTCTGCGACGCAGAGACGCGCGCGCTGATCCTCGACCGCGCGCTGGCGGTGTGGCTCGACAGCACGGTCGAGACACTGGTCGAGCGCGTCGCCCGCAAGGACAACCGCCCGCTGCTGCGCGATGGCGATCCGCACGAGATCCTCTCGCGGCTGCGCAACGACCGGCAATCTGCCTATTCGCAGGCGCCGATCCACATCCTGAGCGGGGCAACCCCGCACCAGCAGACCGCAATCCGCATCCTGAAGGCGATCGACGAATGGCTGTAATCGAGGTCGCCATAGCCGGCGCGCCCTACGAAGTGCGGATCGAGACGGGCCTGCTGGCGCGCGCGGGCGAAGAGTGCCGTCCGTTCCTGCGCAAGGACCGCGTGGCCATCGTCACCGACGAACAGGTCGCCGCCGCGTGGCGCGAGCCGGTAACCGCCGCTTTCGCCCGTACCGGGATCGCCAGCGACTGGCTGGTGCTGGCGGCGGGCGAGGCAACCAAGAGCTGGGCACAGCTGGCGCGCGTGGTCGACTGGCTGCTCGAACGCGAAGTCGAGCGTGGCGACAAGATCGTGGCGCTGGGCGGCGGCGTGATCGGCGACCTTACCGGGTTCGCCGCCGCGATCGTCAAGCGCGGCTGCGGGTTCATCCAGCTGCCCACCACACTGCTGGCCCAAGTCGATTCGAGCGTCGGCGGCAAAACCGCGATCAACACGGCGGCGGGCAAGAACCTGGTCGGTGCGTTCCACCAGCCCGCGCTGGTGCTGATCGACCCGCTCGCGCTCGATACGCTGCCGCCGCGACAGGTGCGTGCGGGCTATGCCGAAGTGATCAAGTACGGGCTGATCGACGATCCTGCGTTCTTCGCATGGTGCGAGGCCAATGGTTCCGCGCTGCTTGCGGGCGACGCCACCGCACGCAAGACCGCGATCGCGCACAGCGTGGCCGCCAAGGCGCGCATCGTCGCGGCGGACGAGCGCGAGACCACCGGCACCCGCGCGCTGCTCAACCTGGGCCATACCTTCGGCCACGCGCTGGAAGCCGAAACCGGCTTTTCCGACGCGCTGTTGCACGGTGAGGCGGTGGCGCTGGGCATGGTGCTGGCGGCGCGGTTTTCGGCGACGCGAAGTTTGATGCCCGGCCAGGATGCAGAGCGGATCGCAGCGCACGTTGCGGCCAGCGGATTGCCCGCCTCGCTGGGGTCGCTCACGCTGCGCTGCAACGGACAGCGCCTGGCCGATCACATGCTGCACGACAAGAAAATGGATGCGGGAACCCTGCCGTTCCTGCTGCTGCGCGGGATCGGGCAGACCTTTCTGGCCCGCGATGTCGATATGCGCGATGTAGCGGCGTTTCTGGACGCCGAACTGCGGCGCCGTTCGGCCTAGCCAAACACCGCCACGCTCTGCATCCCGGCGATGACCGGTTCGCCCGCCGCGTTCCACAGCATCATGTCCTGCGAACTGGTGCCAGCGTCCGCATAGACACCGCGTGATCGCAGCAGCCACCATCCGTCATCGGTGCGCGGGGCTGCGGCCAGCAGGTTGCACATCCACGTCATCGAACTGATCGGTTCCGGTCCGCGCAGCAGCGGCATGACGCCCGGCGGCAGGACATCGGCCACGCACAGCAGCTCGGTTTCCACATCTAGCCCTTCACGGTCGCGCAACCTGACCCAGCGGAGCAGCTCGGCCTGCGGTTCGTCGCCTTCCACCGCGGCATAGCGCCATTCGAAGTTGCCGATGAACCCGGGGCCGTTGCGGGGAACCAGCCCCTCGCCGGGCGGCAAAAGCCCGCCGGGCGCGGCCTCACCCGCAACCTGCAACGCGCTGTCGATCGCGCCCATGAACACGAAAGTGGTGACCAGTCCAACGCCGCTTTGCCCGGCAATCTCGGCAGTGACCCAGGTGGCATTGCGGCCGCGACGCAGCAGTCGGGCCGTCACCGTGACGTTGCCCGAGACCGGGCCGACGAAGGCCACCTGGGCGGAGCGCAGCGGCGGCGCATCGGGCACGATCCGCCGGGCGGCGTGCAGCGCCAGCGCGGACGACAGCCCGCCGAATGCGGTGCGCCCCTGCAACCACCCGTCGGGAATGGTCACGGTCAATCCGTCGCCCACCGCCTCCGCCGACGCAAGGATCGCCCGCAGGCTCATGCGGACGCCCCCAAGAATTCGACCGGCACAAGATCGACCGCAGCGAATTCGGGCAGCATCGCCTCGTGCAGCAAGGTGCGGTGGCAGCACGCGGCATCGCGTTCGTAGCACAGCAGCGCAACGCGCCGCTCGCTGGCCAGATCGTGCAGCCGCGCGCCGGCAGCCATGGCCTCGGGCAGTTCGAGCTGACCGGCGTAGATCGCCGCGAGTGCGGCATGGTCGCCCCGCCGCGCCGCCGCCCTGCCATCGGCGGGGGTGCCCAGCGGCTTGAAATGGTCGTAGCGGATGCCGACCTCGCCCAGAGCCGCCGCCAGCGCGCTCTTGGAAAAGCCCGGTCGGCGCGACAGCGGCAACGCGCGAACATCGGCCAGCACTTCGACACCTGCCGTCGTGAGCGCATTCAGCACGCCTGCAACGGTCGCCTGCTCGTAACCGATGGTCCAGATGGTGGGCATCAGAACAGCCGCGATCCGTTGGGGACCGGCACATCGGGCGCAAACAGCACTACGCGCCCTTCGCCGTCGGCAAAGCCCAGTGTCAGCACTTCGGACAGTGCCTTGCCGATCTGGCGCGGCGGGAAATTGACCACCGCCGCCACCTGCCGTCCGACCAGCGCGGGCGGATCGTAGAGCGAAGCCACTTGCGCGCAGCTCTTGCGGCGGCCGATGCCCGCGCCGAAATCGATCACCAGTTTCAGGCTTGGCTTGCGCGCGCCGGGATAGGCTTCCGCGCCCACGATGGTCCCGACGCGGATGTCGACGCGCAGGAAGGCGTCGAAATCGATCGTCTCGCTCGCAGGCGCGTCAGGATCGTGGTCGAGGTGCACTCATTCCATTTCGAGGATGATCGCGTCGACTGCAAGGCTTTCCCCTTGCGCCGCGTTGACCGCCTTCACCTTGCCCGATTTCTCGGCGCGCAGGATGTTCTCCATCTTCATCGCCTCGACCACCGCGAGCGGCTGCCCCGCCTCGACCGTGTCGCCCACGCCCACGTTCAACGCCACCAGCAGACCCGGCATCGGGCAGATCAGGTATCGCGACATATCGGGCGGAATCTTGGCGATCATGTGCTTGGTCAGCCCGGCAATCCGCGAAGGCAGCAGGTGCACCTCGTGGATCGCGCCGCGCGTCGTCAGCTTGAAGCCCGACCGCCACGGGACGACCTTCAGCGAGAGCCGTTCATCGCCCACTTCGGCATGCACCATGCGGTCGCCGGGGGTGTATTCCATCGCCAGCTCGATCGGCGTGCCGTCCACCTTGATGTCGTCGCCATCGAGCGTGACGCGATGCATGCTCTCGCCCACGCGGACCGACCAGTCCGCCGGCGGATCGAGATCGCCGCCAAGCTGCCCATCCACGCGCATTGCCCGGTCCGCCCGCGCGGCGGCGAGGAACGCGGCGATTGCCGACAGCGATCGCGACAGATCCGCCGATGGCGGCGCGCCATGGAAACCATCGGGATATTCCTCGGCGATGAACCCCGTGGTCAACTCGCCCGAGCGGAAGCGCGGGTGCTGCATGATCGCCGAGACGAAATCGATGTTGTGGCCCAGCCCCTCGATCTCGAACGCATCGAGCGCGGCGATCTGCTTGTCCGCCGCCTCGTCGCGCGTCTTGCCCCAGGTCACCAGCTTTGCGATCATCGGGTCGTAGAACATCGAGACTTCGCCGCCTTCATAGACGCCGTCGTCCACCCGCACGCCATCGACGCCACGCCGGCCGTTCTCGGCGCCATCGTCGGTCCAGCCGGCCACCGGCGGATTATAGCGCACCAGCCGCCCGGTCGAGGGCAGGAATCCGCGATAGGGATCTTCGGCATAGACGCGGTTTTCGATCGCCCAGCCATCGATGCCGATGTCGGCTTGCGTCATCGCCAGCTTTTCGCCGGCGGCGACGCGGATCATCTGTTCGACCAGATCGACCCCGGTGATCGCTTCGGTTACCGGATGTTCCACCTGCAAACGCGTATTCATTTCAAGGAAGTAGAAGCTCTCGCCGGTCGGGTCAGCGCCCGACACTATCAACTCGACCGTGCCCGCGCTGAAGTACCCCACCGCGCGTGACAGCGCGACGCACTGCTCGCCCATGGCTTTGCGCATCTTGGGCGTCACGAATGGCGACGGCGCTTCCTCGACCACCTTCTGGTGGCGGCGCTGGATCGAGCATTCGCGTTCGTTGAGGTAGAGAATGTTGCCGTGCTTGTCGCCGAGGATCTGGATCTCGATGTGGCGCGGGTTGAGGATGAACTTCTCGATGAACACGCGGTCGTCGCCGAACGAGTTCAGCCCCTCGCGCTTGGTCGCCTCGAAGCCTTCGCGCACGTCCTTTTCGCTGTAGGCTAGGCGCATGCCCTTGCCGCCGCCGCCCGCGCTGGCTTTCATCATCACCGGATAGCCGATCTCGTCGGCGATGCGCACGGCATGTTCGGTATCGTCGATCTCGCCGACGAACCCGGGAACCACGTTGACCCCGGCCTTGAGCGCCAGCTTCTTCGACTCGATCTTGTCACCCATCGCGGCGATGGCGTTGACCGGAGGGCCGATGAACTCGATCCCCTC
Source organism: Novosphingobium lentum NBRC 107847 (assembly GCF_001590965.1). Classification (GTDB taxonomy): domain Bacteria; phylum Pseudomonadota; class Alphaproteobacteria; order Sphingomonadales; family Sphingomonadaceae; genus Novosphingobium; species Novosphingobium lentum. Next base: position 44,123 of record NZ_BCTW01000020.1, on the reverse strand, counting down.
GGCAGCCAGCGCCTCGGCGAACGAGGTGCGTTCGGAGAGGAAGCCGTAGCCCGGATGGACCGCCTCGGCCCCGGTCTGCTTGCACGCGGCGATGATCTTGTCGGCGATCAGATACGACTGGGCCGCCGGCGACGGGCCGATATGCACGGCTTCATCCGCCATCTGCACGAACGGCGCCCGCGCGTCGGCGTCCGAATAGACCGCGACCGTGGCAATGCCCATGCGGCGCGCGGTCTTGATGATCCGGCAAGCGATCTCGCCCCGGTTGGCGATGAGGATTTTCTTGAACATCTATTTGTCCTGCAGAAGCATAGGCAAGCGAGCATCCTCGCTTACGAGTTTATCCAATCGTCGGAATGTTGCGGTGCCTACACTGCGCTGACCGACCCAGCTGGCTGGCAAAGTCTGTCGAACTGGCTCTTCAGGCCCATTGTAGATCACCTCACCAACGCACTGATCATATTCAAAATGAAAGAACAGGAGGTGGTCTGCGCAAGTTTCAACGAGGCGGAATGGAGCGCCCCTCCTTGTGCCGCTGGCCTTCACTTGGACCGAACGACCATCGCGCGCATGGCCGTCGATGCCCTCGTTGCTGCGACCGGTCAGCTTGAGGCCGAAGAGATCGGCAGCCACGGCTTCACCCAGATCGCCCACCAGATTGCCGTCGAAGGTGAATCGAAGATCGACGCCACTGTAATGCGCCTTCAATTCATTGCGGGCATTGACCAACCGCAGGATTTGTTCGGGAAGTCGAAACCTCATCCTGCCATCCTCGCATCGCCGTCACCCTGAACTTGGTTCAGGGTCCATCCCTCCGCCCGCATGATTCGTGCAGAACGAGAAATGGATGCTGAAACAAGTTCAGCATGACGGTTGATTGAATGGATCACGCCACCTCCGGAGCCGGTGCCCCGCGCAGCAATCTCTCGGCGCTCGGGCCCTCGCCGATATGCGGCCAGTGGATGCCATAGCCTCCGCCGCGCAGTTCCGAGCAGCCCCGCGCTTCGGCGGTCGCGTGGAGCAGGCGCGGATACCACGCCAGCGGCATCGAAATGGCCCGCCCATCCATAAGATCGACCATCAGGCTGTGTTCGTTGCGATGAACGTCGAGCGCCCACTCGGCGGACAGCTTAGCCGAAATATTCAGGCCATGGCTCCCCATCAAACGACCCTCGCAATGCCAGCATGGATGAAATCGTCGCCCTTGTAGAGCAACGGTTCGCCGCGCTCCGTCGCCAAGGCGTAGGCGAAGCAGTCACCGAAGTTCAGCTTGGCCGGATGGCCGCTGCCCCGGCCGAAATCGCGATAGGCCTGCCGGGCAATGCGGGCCTGCGCCTCGGTGACGGGTTCGATCTTGATACCGAACCTGACCAAAAGACCGTCCAGCTTCGTACTTGCTACGGGATTGCGCTCACCATCGATCACGATCGCCGCTTCAAGATAATTCGCCGCCGAGAGGACCGCCTTGTCTGCCTCGACCAGCGCCACGATCATCGCATCGACTTCCGGCTCCTCACGAAGCATTGCAACAATGGCGGAGCTATCGACGATCATTTCGGTAGACCCGTTTTCTCGTCATACAATTCCTTGTCGATGTCGAAAGCCAAGGTCTCAGGGGACATCATCGCGGCAGTTTCACGACAGAACTCTCTGATTTCGGAGATCTTCTTCGCGCGGTTCAACGTGGCCCGCCGCGCCCGCAACGCTTCGAGCACGACCTGGGTACGGCTCAGCCCTTCGGCTGCGGCCAATTCCGAAGCAATGGCATAGGCCTCTTCGCTCTTGATATTCATCTGAGCGCCCACTGCATTCTACCTTTCTACTGCGAACTTATAGCTTGGCAGAAAATAGCCCGAAAAACAACCGCCGCCTCACTCCGCAGCGTCCGCCAGTCCGCTGTCTAGCGGCGGCATGTTATGCCCCAGCAGGCGCAGCATGTCCGCTGCCGCTTCGACCACGTTGGTGCCCGGGCCGTAGATGCCCTGCACCCCGGCTTCGCGCAGGAAGTCGTAATCCTGCGGCGGGATCACGCCGCCTGCGACAACCTTGATGTCGGGGCGGCCGGATTCCCTGAGCAGCCGGATAAGCTCGGGGATCAGCGTCTTATGCCCGGCAGCCAGGCTGCTGGCGCCGATCGCGTCGACATCCTTGGCCAGCGCGAGGTCGCGCGTTTCTTGCGGAGTCTGGAACAGCGGGCTGCTAGTCACATCGAAGCCCATGTCGGTGAACGCGCTGGCGATCACGTTGGCGCCGCGATCGTGGCCGTCCTGGCCCATCTTGGCGACGAGGACGCGCGGATCGCGGTGCAGCCGCCGCGCGACCGCCGCGACGCCATCGACCACCTGCTGGTAGCGGCTGTCACCCGCGTAAGCCGCGCCGTAGATGCCCTTCACCGGGGTCGGCTGCGTGCCGTAGCGGCCGAACACCGTTTCCATCGCATCCGAAATTTCGCCGAGCGTCGCGCGTTCGCGGGCGGCATCGACTGCCAGCGCAAGCAGGTTTCCGCCGCCCTTGGCGCCTTCGGTCAGCGCCGCGAGCGCAGCCCGGCATTTCGCGTCGTCGCGATTGGCGCGGGTGCGCTTGAGTCGGGCGATCTGGCCTTCGCGCACCGCGACGTTGTCGATGTCGAGCGTATCGAGGTGATCCTCGGTCCCCAGCCGGTACTTGTTGACGCCGACGATGACGTCATCGCCCTTGTCCACGCGCGCCTGGCGACCGGCGGCGGCTTCCTCGATCATCGCCTTGGGCCAGCCGGCGGCGACCGCCTTGGCCATGCCGCCTTCGCTTTCGACGCGCTCGATGATCTCCCACGCCTTGTCGACCAGTTCCTGGGTCAGCGATTCGATATAGTACGAGCCACCCAGCGGATCGACGACCTTGGTCATCCCGGTCTCTTCCTGGATGACGATCTGGGTGTTGCGGGCGATGCGCGCCGAAAAGTCGGTCGGCAGCGCGATCGCCTCGTCGAGCGCGTTGGTGTGGAGCGACTGGGTGCCGCCGAGCATCGCGGCCATCGCCTCGATCGTGGTGCGGATGACGTTGTTGTAGGGATCCTGCTCCTGCAAGCTGACGCCCGAGGTCTGGCAGTGCGTGCGCAGCATCTTGCTGCGTTCGTCCTGCGCGCCCAGCCTGGTCATCACGCGGTGCCACAGCACGCGCGCGGCGCGCAGCTTGGCCACTTCCATGAAGAAGTTCATCCCGATTGCGAAGAAGAACGACAAACGTCCTGCAAACTTGTCGATATCCAGCCCGCTGGCCACGCCGTATTTCACATACTCCATGCCATCGGCGATGGTGAACGCCAGTTCCTGCACTTGCGTCGCGCCGGCTTCCTGCATGTGGTAGCCGGAAATCGAAATCGAGTTGAATTTCGGCATGTTGCGCGAGGTATATCCGAAGATGTCGGAGATGATCCGCATGCTCGGCTCGGGCGGGTAGATATACGTGTTGCGGACCATGAACTCCTTGAGGATGTCGTTCTGGATGGTCCCGTCGAGCTGCGCGGTGGGCACGCCCTGCTCTTCGCCGGCGACGATGAAGAACGCCAGGATCGGGATCACCGCGCCGTTCATGGTCATCGATACCGACATCTGGTCGAGCGGGATGCCGTCGAACAGGATTTTCATGTCCTCGACGCTGTCGATCGCCACGCCGGCCTTGCCGACATCACCGACCACGCGCGGATGGTCGCTGTCATAACCACGGTGCGTGGCCAGATCGAACGCGACCGACAGGCCCTTCTGCCCGGCGGCAAGATTGCGGCGATAGAACGCGTTCGATTCCTCGGCGGTGGAGAACCCGGCGTACTGCCGGATCGTCCACGGACGTCCGGCATACATGCTGGCGCGCACGCCGCGCGTGAACGGAGCAAAGCCCGGCAGGCCCGGATCCACCGGCGCATCGTCCGCCGTGTACAGCGGCTTTACCGCAATGCCTTCGGGCGTGTTCCAGGTCAGGTCTTTACCTTTGACCTCTTTGGCCGCTGCGGCCTGCCAATCGTCGCGTGTAGTCATGTCAGTTACCCTTGAATTCTGCTTTGCGCTTCTGGGAGAAGGCGGCGACGCCCTCGGCCGCGTCGGCGCTGTCACCGGCCTTCCACTGGCCTTCGGCTTCGGCGAGCAGCGCGCTGGCGTAATCGCTCTCGAGCGCCCGCGCGAGGTTCTGGCGCATCGCACCAAGCGCCACGGTCGGCCCCTTTGCCAGCCGCAGCGCGAGCGCGAACGCCTGCGCCTGAAGATCGGCGTCCTCGACGCAGCGATAGATCATGCCCCAGCTTTCGGCCTTTTCGGCGGGCACTTTCTCACCCAGCAGCATCATCTCGGTCGCGCGCGCCTTGCCGATCAGCCGCGCCAGCATCCAGCTCGATCCGCCGTCGGGAACCAGCCCGATGTTGACGAACGCCTGCAGGAAGTAGGCGCTGCGCCCGGCGATCGCAAAATCGGAGGCCAGCGCGAGCGAGCAGCCGATGCCCGCAGCCAGACCGTTGACCGCCGTGATCACCGGAATGGGCAGCCGCGCCAGCTTCAGCATCAGCGGATTGTAGCTTTGCGTCAGCACGTTGTAGCTGCGCAGCCCCCCGGTGATCGAGCCTGCGGCGCGCCCCGAGAGGTCCGCTCCCGAACAGAACGCCCGGCCTTCGCCGGTGATGATGACCGCACGCGCGCTGCCTAGCGCCTCGTCGAGCGCGGCGGCGATCTCGTCGGCCATAGCGGGCGCGCAGGCGTTCAGCCGCTCGGGCAGGTTCAGCGTGATCGTGGCGACCTGCTGGTCGATCTCCAGCCGGATCAGTTCGTAAGCCATGTCAGCCCTCCCCAGCCTCAGTGTGCAGCACTTTTCGGCGTTTCCATGATTTCGGTCAGCACGCCCATCATGTCGCGCGGGTGGACGAAGAAGATCAGCGTGCCGTGTGCGCCGATGCGCGGTTCGCCCAGCACGCGCTTGCCCTGGCTTTCGAACCAGACCTTGGCGGCGTGGATGTCGGGCACTTCGTAGCACATGTGGTGCTGGCCGCCCTGCGGGTTCTTGTCGAGGAAGCTCTGGATCGAGGTGTTGCCGGGCAGCGGCTCGACCAGTTCGATCTGCGTGCCGTTGAGCCCGGCATCGGTCGGCGTATCGACGAAGCACACTTTCACGCCCTGCGCCGGCAGATCGAACGGTTCGTGAATCTTCGTGGCGCCCATCACGTCGCGCCAGAAGGCGACCGATTCCGCGATCGAAGGCGTGGCCACGCCGATGTGATTGAGCCGTCCGAGCTTCATGCCTGGTCCCTTGCCCCTGATCCTGTGCAACGCTTCAGCCAATGCGCGAGCAGAGATTTCATCGCGCGGTTAAACTGCCGCTATGCGAGCGTCACGCGGTTTGCAAGCCGTAGAAACAGGCAGCCTGCCGTAACGTCAGGCATGGACGCAAGCCATCGCGCCCGCGTTGTCGGTCACGGTCGCCGAACGCGCGGGGATTCAACTGCCGAAGGCCTGCGCGAAGGCGGCCGCCGCGCCGAACAGGCCGGGCTGCGGATGGGTGATCAGCTTGACCGGGATCGAGGCCATCAGCGCCTCGAACCGGCCCTTGGCGCGGAATCGTTCGGCAAAGCCCGATCGCAGCAGCGAATCCTTGATCCTCAGCCCCAGTCCGCCGGCCATGACCAGCGCGGTCCCGCCCTGCGCCAGCGCGATGTCGCCCGCCACGCTACCCAGCGACAGGCAGAACCGATCGACTGCGGCGGCGGCCAGGCTGTCCTCGCCGCTGGCGCCCAGCGTCCACAGTTCGCGGTCGTTGCGCTGGGTGAACGGCCGTCCCTCGATCGAGGCGAGCGTTTCATAGATGTCGACGATGCCCGGGCCGGAGACCACGCGTTCGGCCGAAACGCGACGATAGCGATGGCGCAGGCGCGCCAGGATCGCGTCCTCGATTCCGTCGAGCGGCGCGAAATCGATGTGGCCGCCTTCGGTGGACTGGACATGGTAGCCGCCGTTGCCGCGCCAGATGTGAGCCACGCCAAGGCCGGTGCCGGGGCCGACGATGCTGATCGTGCCGGCCCCCGGCAGATCGGCTTCGGGCCCGCACAAGTGCAGGAAGTGCTCCGGCCCCGCCTGCGCCACGGCGTGGCCGACGGCGGCAAAGTCGTTGATCAGGACATGGCGCGAGACGCCCAGCTTTTCCTCGACCAGCGCGGGGCGGATGATCCAGGGGTTGTTGGTCATCTTGATCACGTCGCCCACCACCGGCGCGGCGATCGCGATCCCGGCGGCCTCTGGCAGCTTGCCCCCCGAAAGCCGGCCGAACTCCTCCCAGGCGAGCTGGAAGCTGGCGTGATCGGCGGTCTTGAGCGTGGTCGCCTCACCCAGATCGACGACGCGCCCCGCCTCGACCTCGGCCAAGGCGAAGCGCGCGTGGGTCCCGCCGATGTCGACCGCAACCAGCTGCATCAAAGCCCCGCTTGCCCCAGCATCGCCGAACCGCCGCGCTCGGCCGGATCGGAGAAGTTGCGCATCAGCGCAAACAGTTCGCGCCCGGTGCCAGTGGCGGCGGGCGGCGCGGGGATGTCCTCGCGCGCGGCCCATTCGGCCTCAGCCACCAGTGCGATCAGTTCGCCGTGCTTGGCACAGACGCGCACCATGTCACCATCGCGCAACTTCGCCAGAGCGCCGCCGAGCTTGGCTTCGGGCGAAACGTGGATTGCCGCCGGGATCTTGCCCGAAGCGCCCGACATCCGCCCGTCGGTGACCAGCGCAACCTTGAACCCGCGGTCCTGCAACACGCCCAGCGGCGGGGTCAGCTTGTGCAGTTCGGGCATGCCGTTGGCGGCCGGACCCTGGAAGCGCACCACCACCACGACATCGCGCTCAAGCTCGCCCGCCTTGAATGCGGCGATCACCTCGTTCTGATCGGCGAACACGCGGCAGGGTGCCTCGACCGTCCAGCGCGAGGGATCCACCGCGCTCAGCTTGATCGTGCAGCGGCCCAGATTGCCGCTCAGCAGGCGAAATCCGCCTTCGGGCTGGAACGGCGCGGAAACCGGACGCAGAATCTTGTCGTCACCCGACGTTTCGGGCGCAGGCTCCCACACCAGCGCGTCGCCATGCATCCGAGGCTCCTGTGCGCCTTCTTCCAGCGATGCGCCGAACACCGTGAGAATATCGCCGTGCGCCAGCCCCGATCCGATCAGTTCGCGGATCACATAGGGCATGCCGCCAGCGGCTGCGAAGTAGTTCACGTCGCCCGCGCCGTTGGGATAGATGCTGGCGATCAGCGGTACCACGCGGCTCAGGTCGTCCATGTCGTCCCAGTCGATCTGGATGCCCGCCGCGCGTGCGATCGCGGGCAAGTGGATCACATGGTTGGTCGATCCGCCCGTCGCCAACAGCCCGACGATGGCGTTGACGATCGCCTTTTCGTCCACACAGTGGCCCAGCGGGCGATAGTCTTCGCCGTCCCAGCCGATCTGCGCCACCCGGTGCGTGGCGGCGCGGGTCAGCTCCTGCCGCAGCTTGGTGCCCGGCTGGACGAAGCTGGCGCCGGGCATGTGCAGGCCCATCATTTCCAGCATCATCTGGTTGGAATTGGCGGTGCCATAGAACGTGCACGTACCCGCGCCGTGATAGCTGGCGCTTTCCGCCTCGAGCAGTTCCTCGCGCCCCACCTTGCCTTCTGCAAACAGCTGGCGGACGCGGACTTTTTCCTTGTTGGCGAGGCCCGACGGCATCGGTCCGGCGGGCACCAGGATCGTGGGCAGATGGCCGAACCGCAGCGTGCCGATCAGCAGGCCCGGCACAATCTTGTCGCAGATGCCCAGCAGCAGCGCCGCCTCGAACATGCCGTGGCTGAGGCCCACCGCCGCGCTCATCGCGATCACGTCGCGGCTGAACAGCGACAGGTCCATCGAATCCTGCCCTTGCGTCACGCCATCGCACATCGCCGGAACCCCGCCCGCGACTTGCGCCGTGGCCCCCACTTCGCGCGCGTAGATCTTGATCGCCTCGGGATAGCGGCCATAGGGCTGATGCGCCGAGAGCATGTCGTTGTATGCGGTGACGATCCCGATGTTGAGCGCTGCGCCTTCGCGCAGCGTGGCCTTGTCCTCTCCGCTGGCGGCAAAGCCATGGGCAAGGTTGCCGCACGACAGCTTGGGCCGGTTGACCCCGGCTTCGCGCGCGCGATCGATCAGTTGCAGATAGGCCGCCCGGCTATCGCGCGAACGCGCCACGATCCGGTCGGTTACGCGGGCGACAGTGGGGTCAAGCGCCATCATTCACTCCAGTAGATCGTAACCGGCGGTTTGTTGCCCCGCACGATATCGGAAACGGGAAAGGCATCGGAACCGGCAATCGCCCGCTCCAGCACCAGCTTCTTGGCCGTGCCGGTGACCACGATGATGATCGCGCGCGTCGCGCACAATGCCTTTCGGTTGAGCGTGAGCCGGTCGAACGGCGCCTCGGGCGGAAGCGGGATCGGCGTGGTCGCGATCACCGAAGGACCGGGGCGAACTTCCGCGATCATGTGCGGGAACAGCGAGGCGATGTGGCCGTCCTCGCCCATGCCCAGCCACACCAGATCGAACGGTTCGACCTTGGCGCCCTCGACCAGTCGTTCGATGGTGACCCCGGTATCGCCCAGCGCGCGGACCAGCGCGCCGTGGTTGCTCGCCGGGTGATCGTCGGGCACGCGGCGATCGTCGTTGAGCATCAGCGTCACGCCCGACCAGTCGAGCTTGCGCGTGGCGAGCAGCGCGAACACCCTGGGCGCGGTCGATCCGCCCGGCACGCACAGCCGCTTTGGACCGGGCCGCGCCAGTTCCGCCGCGATCCGGTCGGCCACCGCCGCAAGGTCGCCCGGCTCGGCCCAGCGCACCCGATCGGTCTTGCGGCTAGTCATTCCAGCTGCGGCCGTCGCGTTCGGTCAGCGCGATGGCCGCGTTCGGCCCCCAGCTGCCCGCGACATACGGCTTCACGTCCAGCCCTTCGGCCGTCCAGACCTTGCGGATCGCATCGACCCAGCGCCACTGCGCCTCGACCTCGTCACGTCGAACGAACAGCGTCTGCTCGCCCTCGATCAGGTCGAGCAGCAGGCGTTCGTAGGCGATCCGGCGCCGCGCCTTGGCGAACACCGTGGTCAGAGACAGGTCGAGGTTGACCTCGCGCAGCACCACCCCGCCGCGATCGAGCCCGGGCTCCTTGGCCATGACCTGCAGCCGCACGTATTCCTCGGGCTGCAGGCGGATCACCAGCCGGTTGGCGCGCAGCTTGCCGCCGCGATCGGCAAAGATGTTGTGCGGCACGCCCTTGAACTGGATCACGATCTCGCTGCGCCGTTCGGCCAGCCGCTTGCCGGTGCGCAAGTAGAACGGCACGCCCTGCCAGCGCCAGCTTTCGATGTGCGCCTTGATCGCAACGAACGTTTCGGTGTCCGACGTATCGCCCAGATCGTCGGCATAGCCATCGACGCTGCCACCCTTGACCGCACCGGCCTTGTACTGCCCGCGCACCATCTCTTCCGCCTTGACCGGCCGCAGCGCGCGCAGCACCTTGACCTTCTCGTCGCGGATCGAGGTCGCGTCGAAATCGACTGGCGGCTCCATCGCGGTCAGCGCCAGCAGCTGGAGCATGTGGTTCTGCACCATGTCGCGCATCGCGCCGGTATCGTCGTAGAACCCCTTGCGACCTTCCAGCCCGACCGTTTCGCTGACCGTGATCTGCACATGGTCGATCCCGGCGGAATTCCACAGCGGTTCGAACATCATGTTGGCAAAGCGCAGCGCCATCAGGTTCTGCACCGTCTCCTTGCCGAGATAGTGGTCGATGCGGAAGATCTGGCGTTCCTGGAAGGCTGCCGCCACCGCATCATTGATCCGCTGGCTGGAAGCGAGATCGTTGCCCAGCGGCTTTTCCAGCCCGATGCGCACGCCGTCATGCGCCAGCCCGGCGCGACGCAGGCCCTCGATCGTCGGTTCGAACAGGAACGGCGCGGTCGACAGGAAGATCGAGAGGCCCTCGGATGTGTCGCCCAGCGCCTCGGCCAGCCCGGCGAAGCCTTCGATCTGCGATGCATCGAGCGGATGGTAGTGCAGCCGGTCGAGAAACCCGGCAAGCTTGGTCTCATCCTTGCGGTCCGCCGGCAGAAATTCGTCGAGCGCCTCCTTGGCGAAGGCGCGGAAGCCGTCGTCGTCCATGTCCGACCGTGCGGTGCCCACGATGCGCAGCCCGGCATCGACCAGCCCGTCTTCATGAAGCGCGTACAGCGACGGCAGCAGCATGCGCCGCGAAAGGTCTCCGGTGGCACCGAACAGCAGCAATGCGGACGAACTGGCGTTGGGCATTCGGTAGGTCTCCATCGATTACGGGCCTGTCACTGCCGATGGCGGACCACCGGTAAACGCCAGTTTCAGATACCGATTGCCTGTTCCCGACCAAGCTGCCCCCAATCACGCTGCAATGCAACAATTTGGGTGCGAACTTTGCTCTAGCCGTGCTGCCGCGATCATGCACCACGCATATGTATGCGGCCCTACGATCACCGGAAGGACGATCACCGGCCGGGGACACGCAACAGCTTGTCCCCGGAAGACTAGCACGGCGGGGTCGCGCGGTCCGGTCAGTCGGCCTTGCGCGGCTGGGATCCACCTGCATCAAGCCGGATCGCCGCCCCGCCGCCCGGCGCCAGCCACAGCTTGATCGCATCGCCCTTGCGCACGGTGCGGGTCTCATAGGCGATGTTGTGCCGGGCGTCGGTCAGGTAGGTCGCGCCTGCGCCGTCCTTGTAGATTGTCGCGGTGTAGGTCTTGCCCGCGTCGAGGAAGTCCATCTTCAGGTCGAGGTCGCGCGCCGTCGCGTTGTTGACCCCGCCGACATACCAGTCGGCGCTGTTGCGATCCTTGCGCGCGAAAATCGCGAAGTCGCCCACCTCGCCCGCGATCAGGTGGCTTTCGGCCCAGTCGGTTGGCACCTTGCTGATGAAGTCCAGCTCCCTGGGATGCGCCGCGAGGCTCTCGACGAAATCCGCCGCCATCTGGATCGGCGAATAGATCGCGAGATAGAGCCCCAGCTGCTTGGCCAGCGTCGAAGCGAGCGGGACGTGATCGTGCCCTTCCAGGCTGAGGATGCCGGGGGTGAAGTCCATCGGCCCGGCCAGCATCCGCGTGTAAACCAGCGTCGGCTCGTGGTCCGGCCCGTTGGCGAACTGGCCCCAGGCGTTGTATTCCATGCCGCGCGCGCCTTCCCGCGCCATCCAGTTGGGATAAGTGCGGCGCAGGCCGGTGTCCTTCACTGGTTCGTGCGCATCGATCGAAACGTGGTACTTGGCCGCTGTCTGCACGACCTTGAGGTGGTGCTGCACCTGTCGCTGGCCGTCGTGGTATTCCATCCTCGTCGTACCCGCTGTGTCGCCCGGCGCGATGATCCCGCCCGCATCGGCGACGTAGCCGGTCTTGACCGCCTCGATGCCCATCGACGCCGCGTATTTCATCGCATCGTCGAGCTGCGCCTCGTAATTGGCGATGTTGCCGCCGGTTTCGTGGTGCCCGATCAGGTGGACGCCCTTGGCTTTGGCATAGTCGGTCACAGCCTTGATATCGAAGTCGGGCGTCGGCTCGCTGAAGCGGAACTCGTTGCCATGGCCCAACCATTCGTGGTTCCAGCCCTTGTTCCAGCCTTCGACCAACACACCGCGGAAGCCGTGCAGCGCGGCAAAGTCGATGTACTGCCTGGCGCGGGCGGTGGTTGCGCCATGGCGCAGTCCTTCGGCCCAGGTCCAGTCGCCGCGGATCATGCCCCACCAGATGCCGATGAACTTGGCCGGCTTGACCCAGCCGACATCGCCCAGCTTGTTGGGTTCGTTGAGATTCAGCTCCAGGTCGTTCTCCACGATGCCGGCGGCGCTGTCGGCAATGCGGATCGTGCGCCACGGAGTCGCGAACGGCAGGTCGCGCACCACTTTGGGCCCGCGCGACGATGGTGACAGGGTGGAGCGGAACGTCTGCCCCGAAATCCGCTTGAACCACATCGCCGAATAATCGACCAGCGCGGCCTCGTGGAAAGCCAGGTGCGTGCCATCGTCGAGCCGCATCGTGATCGGGGTGTGCGCGATCGAGACGCCGTCGATCGGGGTCTTCTGATAAAGCTGTTCGTAGCGGTTCCATTCGCCGCCGGGAATCCACCACGCCGTGCCGGGCGACGCGATCGAAAATTCGGTCAGCTCGTCGGCGATGCGCATTGTCTTGAACGCGCGCTGTTCGGGCAGTTCATAGCGGAAGCCCACGCCGTTATCGAACAGGCGGAAGCGCAGGTTCATCAGCCGCCCGCCGTCTTCGGCCTTCTGGCGAAAGCGGACGAGCACTTCGTCGTAGTGGTCTCGCACGAACCGGCGCTCGCCCCACGGCTGTTCCCACGTGTCGTCGCCGCTGGCCTTTTCCGAGCTATCGATCGCAAAGCCACGCACCATGTTGAGCCCATCGGTGAGGATGAAACCCAGGCTCGACGGGGCGATCAGCAGCTTGCCCTTGCGCGACAGCGACCACTTGGCCCGCGCATCGTTGTCCGTCGACACGGTGAGGACGATGGTGCCGTCGGGCGAACTGGCAGTGACAGACCGTGCGGCGACTTGTGCCACGACCGCGCCAGGCACGGCCAGCAGCAGCGCCGCCAGCAGCGCCACAATGCCATCACGGATCTTGCATAGCGGAAATCTCGGCATCGGGCCTCTCCTCGATCAGCAGGCCCGCAAATGGGGGCAATGTCTGGCCGGCGATGCCGTCATTGACCGACGCGAGCACCGTGCCCGCACCGCCAACCTGATCCGGCCATTGAGCTGGCCGCGACGACAGGTTGAACACGCCTGCAATCGATTGTTGCCCTAGTTTGCGACGCAATACAAGGCGCTGCTGGTCTGCGAGCAGCACGTCGCATCCGCCGTAGCGCAAGGCGGCGTATTTCTGTCGCAGCGCGATGATCGCACGGGTGAGGTTGAGCAGCGACGCCGGATCGGGGTTCTGCACATCGACCGCGCGCGACAGATTCTCGTCACCCAGCGGCAGCCACGGTTCGCCCACGGAAAAGCCGCCGTTGACCGCCTGTGCCGCCCACGGCATCGGGGTGCGCGCGCCGTCGCGTGACAGGGTCAGCGGCCAGTTGGCGATTGCTTCGGGATCCTTGAGCTGGTCGAACGGAATATCGACCTGACTCAGCCCCAGTTCCTCACCCTGATACAGGATATAGTTGCCGCGCAACGCCGCGACCAACGCGATCTTGACCCGCGCCAGCCGGTCGCGGGTTTCCGCCGTGCCCCAACGAGAGATCGCGCGCGGCGCATCGTGGTTCTCGAACGCCCAGCTGGGCCAGCCCATTCCCGGCATGTCGGGCCATTCGGCCAGCGCGCGCTCGACCAGCGCCGGGGTCAGCGCGTCGACATAGAGAAAATCGAAGCCGTAGGCGCTGTTGAGCCGGGTGTTGCCTTGGGTAAACAGCTTCATCTCGCGATCGGCATCGTCGCCGCCGACTTCGGCCACGGTAAACACCGCGCCGTAGCGATCGGTCATCGCCCGGATGCTTTCGACAAACCCGACGATGTCGGCATGAGACTGGTTGAACCGCTTTTCCTGGAAATCGAACGGACGCGTCGGCGGCTTGCCGCCCGGCGCGACCGGGGGATTGTCGCGCAGCGATGGCTCGTGCATCGCGAAGTTCAGCGCATCCAAGCGGAACCCATCGACACCGCGATCGAGCCAGAACTTGGCCACTGCCAGCAGCGCGTCCCGCACATCCGGGTTGTGGCCATTAAGTTGCGGCTGGCACGACAGGAAATTGTGCAGGTAATACTGCCGCCGCCGCGCATCCCATGTCCACGCCGGGCCACCGAACACCGACTGCCAGTTGGACGGCGGCGATCCGTCGGGCTTGGCATCGGCCCAGACGAACCAGTCCGCGCGGGGATTTGTCCGGTTCTGCCGGCTTTCGACAAACCATGCGTGCTCGTCCGAGGTGTGCGAATAAACTTGGTCGATCGTGACCTTCAGCCCCAGCGCATGGGCGCGGGCGACCAGCGCATCGAAATCGGCCAGTGTGCCGAAGATCGGATCGACGTCGCAATAGTCTGCCACATCATAGCCGAAGTCCTTCATCGGCGAGGTGAAGAACGGCGAAATCCAGATCGCATCGACGCCCAGTGAGGCGACATGATCGAGCCGCGCGGTGATTCCCGCCAGATCGCCGATGCCGTCTCCATTGGAATCCTGATAGCTGCGCGGATAGATCTGGTAGATCGTCGCGCCGCGCCACCACGGCACCTCGGACGCGACAATATCGGGACTGTTCGACACCATGGTATGTTTGTTCATGGACCGTTCTTCCGGAGAGGGTGCGCATCGCGGTTCGCGATACCCCGTCACCCCGGAACACAGGCGCTCCGGCGCACCGGGCACAGCCAACCGCGTCGCGACTCATCCTAGCGCAAAGCGTCGCGGACGCCACGCCAAGCAGCGCGCGCGGCCGTCTGTATTCGTATGCGCATCGATTGCAGGCCGACGTCGCACGTGCGATTGGGCATCCTCGAGCGTTGGTGTTTGCGGCATGCGTGGCCGGCGGCAAACTAGCTTGGGAAGGAACCGGCAGTGGACAGTGGGTTGATCGGGGCGATCGAGGCGGGCGGAACCAAGTTCATCCTCGCGCTGGCCCGCCAGGACGGCGAGATCGTCGCGCGCACGCGCGTCCCCACGCAAACCCCGGCGGAGACATTTCCCGCCATGGCAGCGTTCTTCGGGCAAGGTCGGCAGGACTACGGGCCTATCGCCGGCTTCGGCGTCGCCAGCTTCGGGCCGATCGACATCGATCCCGCATCGCCTGCCTACGGCACGTTCACAACCACACCCAAGCCCGGCTGGTCGGGCGCGCGGTTCCACGATGCGCTGGGCCGGTTCGACGCACCGATCGTGGTCGATACCGACGTCAACGGCGCGGCGCTGGGCGAATGGGCGCAGGGCGCGGGCCAGGGCTGCACCACGCTGGCCTATACCACCGTCGGCACCGGCATCGGCACCGGCGTGGTGCGCGATGGCCGCTCGCTGATGGGCTTCTCCCACTACGAGAGCGGCCACATCATTCCGCCGCACGATTCCGCCGCCGATCCGTTTGCGGGAAGCTGCCCCTACCACGGCGGCTGCCTTGAAGGGCTCGCCAGCGGCCCGGCGATCGAGCGCCGCTGGGGCCGCAGCCTCGATCAGCTGGCAGACGAACCCGGTGCGGTTGAGTTGATCGCCGGTTATGTCGCGCACCTCGCCGCGACACTGGTGCTGCTGCACATGCCCGACCGCCTGATCTTCGGCGGCGGGGTGATGAAGGCGCCGGGCTTGATCGAGGAGGTGCGCCGGCAGACGGCGGCCAAGCTCGCCGGATATGTCAAGCACCCGCGCCTCGACGAGGGGCTGGAACGCTACATCGTCCATCCCGGGCTGGGTGACGATGCCGGGATCACCGGCGCGATCGCGCTGGGGCGGCAAGCGATCGCTTCGCCCTGAACGGAGACTGTTTCAGCGAGGCTGAAACAGGTCGGCACCGGCCCACTCCCCCGGTAGTGGAAAATAAACCCTATCCCATCGCCTGCCAGCGCCGCACCGCGTCCAGCGGCCACACCAGCATCAGCACGTTGAGCGTCAGGTTGTCGCGAATCATCGCCAGCGTGAACAGCTCGAAGCCGATCGCCATGACCACGCTGGCCCATGGCGGTATTCGCGCGGCGATCCAGAAGCCCAGCACCATGAACGCCACGTCGCTCGCCGAATTGACGATGCTGTCACCCGAATAGCCCCAGCTGACCGTGACAGCCCGGTAGCGGTCGATGATGATCGGCGAGTTTTCCAGCAGTTCCCACGCGCTTTCGATGATGACCGCGATGGCGAGCGCCCAGCGCGCCGGTCTGCCCCCGAACAGCCGCCAGCGGCGCCAGACGAGGTGCGCGGCGCCATAGAACAGCAGGCCATGGATCACGTGGCTGAAGCTGTACCAGTCGGAAACGTGCTGACTGTTCTCGGGCGATTGCACCACGCCGTGCCACAGCTTGATCGTGCCGCACGTGCAGATCGGCGGGCGATGCATCGCCAGTTCGATGGCGATCAACACCAGCCACAGCGCCAGCGCCACCAACATCCCGCGCCGATCCGGCAGCAGGCCCGACTTTTCACGATCCCCCATGCGCGGTTTGTGGCGCGGCAGACCGATCAGGGCAAGGACTCGTTGCATGGGCAACCGCATACGCCTAATCGCCTGAAGGATGACTGCGCGTCGGTGCGATATTGCAATTCTGGGCGGCGGCCTTGCCGGGGGCCTGATCGCGCTTGCTCTGGCCCGCCAGCGCCCGGACCTGTCGCTGCTGCTGGTCGAGCAGGATGACAAACTGGGCGGCAACCACGTCTGGTCGTTCTTCGGCAGCGACGTGCGCAAGGCCGGGCGCGATCTGCTGGCGCCGCTGGTGGTCGCGGCCTGGCCGGCCTACGATGTCCGCTTTCCCGCGTTCGAGCGCAGGCTGGGCACCAGCTACTACGCGATCACGTCGGACCGACTGGACGATGCGGTGCGCAAGGCGCTGCCGGTCGAGTCGATCCTGACCGGCGCCCGCGTGCTGGCGTGCACCGCGCAAACCGTTTCGCTGGTCGATGGCACGCGGATCGAAGCCGGGGCGGTGATCGATGCGCGCGGCATCCGCAGTCAGGGCCACCTCACCGGCGGATGGCAGAAGTTCGTCGGCCGCCGGATGAAGCTGGCGGCCCCACATGGCATCGAACGCCCGATCGTGATGGACGCCGGCGTCGATCAGATCGACGGGTTCCGGTTCGTCTATTGCCTGCCGTTCGGCCCCGACGAGATCTTCATCGAGGACACCTACTATTCCGACAGCCCGCATATCGAACCGTCCACCATCGAGGCGCGAATCGACGACTATGTGAGGGCCCACGGCTGGCAGGTGATCGAGGTGCTGGGCGAGGAACAGGGCGTGCTGCCCGTCGTCGCAGGCGGCGATTTCGACGCGTTCTGGCGGTCGAGCGGCAGCGGCATCGCCCACGCCGGCGGGCGCGCGGGCCTGTTCCATCCGGTCACCAGCTATTCACTGCCCGCTGCGGTGCGCTTTGCGCTCGCCGTGGCCGCGCGGCGCGATCTGGCGGGAGACAGCCTCGCCAGCTTCAGCGAAAACTATGCGCGGCGGCAGTGGGAGGGGGGCAAGTTCTATCGCGCGCTGTCGGCGATGCTGTTCAGCGCCGCCGTGCCGCACGATCGCTATCGCGTGCTGGAGCGGTTCTACCGGCTCGATCGCGGACTGATCGAGCGGTTCTATGCCGGGCGATCGACGCTGGCGGACAAGTTTCGCGTCCTGGCCGGGCGACCGCCGGTGCCATTGGGCAAGGCGATCGGCGTACTGACCGGACTCGGCGAGAAACCGCAGGCGCTGACCCATGCGAGCACCCGGCGATGACGATGGACCCATCCAGTTCGGCGTCCAATTCCACCGGCAAGTCGGCGTGCGTGATCGGCGCGGGCTTTGGCGGATTGGCGCTGGCGATCCGGCTGCAATCGGCCGGGATCGCCACCACCGTGGTCGAAGCGCGCGACAAGCCCGGCGGCCGCGCCTATTTCTGGGAGCGCGACGGCTTCACCTTCGATGCCGGGCCCACGGTCATCACCGATCCGCCCTGCCTTGAAGAGCTGTGGGCGCTGTCGGGCCGACGCATGGCCGACGACATCGAACTGATGCCCGTCCACCCGTTCTATCGGCTCAACTGGCCCGACGGGACCAACTTCGACTATTCCAACGACGAAGCGCAGTTGCACGCCGAAATCGCCCGGATCAGCCCCGGTGACGTGGCCGGGTACGAGGACTTCGCGCGCTATGCCGCGCACGTTTACGAGGAAGGCTACGTCAAGCTGGGCGCGGTGCCGTTCCTCGATTTCGCCAGCATGATCAAGGCCGCGCCCGCGCTGGCCAAACATCAGGCGTGGCGCTCGGTCTATGCGATGGCGTCGAAGTTCATGGCATCGGAAAAACTGCGCGAGGCGTTCAGCTTCCACACGCTGCTGGTCGGCGGCAACCCGATGACCACCAGCGCGATCTACGCCCTGATCCACAAGCTGGAAAAGGACGGCGGCGTGTGGTGGGCCAAGGGTGGCACCAACCGCCTGATCGCCGCGATGGTCACGCAGTTCGAGCGGATCGGCGGCACCGTGCGGATGGGCGATGCGGTGACGCAGATCGATACGCTGGGCAACCGGATCACCGGCGTGACCACCGCCAGCGGCTGGTCCGGGCGGTTCGATGCGGTCGCGTCCAACGCCGACCTGATGCACACCTATCGTGACCTGCTCGCCACCAATCCGCGCGGAGCCAAGCAGGCGAAAAGCCTTGCCCGCAAGCGCTTTTCGCCCAGCCTGTTCGTCGTGCACTTCGGCATCGAGGGGACTTGGCCGGGCATTCCGCACCACATGATCCTGTTCGGCCCGCGCTACAAAGGGCTGCTCGACGATATCTATGAACACGGCGTGCTGCCGCAGGATTTCTCGATCTATCTCCACCACCCGACCGTGACCGATCCGTCGATGGCACCCGAGGGCATGAGCACGTTCTACGTGCTGATCCCGGTTGCCAACATGGGCAAGCTGCCGGTCGACTGGGACCAGATCGGGCCTGTGCTCGAAAAGCGCATTCTCGACGAAGTCGGGCGGCGGCTGATCCCCGACATTCACAGCCGCATCGTCACCAAGTTCCACTATGCCCCCGCCGATTTCGGGCGCGATCTCAACGCGCACCTCGGCAGCGCGTTCAGCCTGGAACCGCTGCTGACGCAAAGCGCGTGGTTCCGCGCGCACAACCGCGACGATGCCCTGCCCAACTTCTACCTGGTCGGCGCGGGCACGCATCCCGGCGCCGGCATTCCGGGCGTGGTCGGCAGCGCCAAGGCCACCGCCGGGCTGATGCTCGAGGATCTGCGATGACGATGCTGGTTGTTGTGACCCAAGCCGCCGCGCTGGCGCTGGTGCCGATAGCGGAAACGCCGGGTCATTCGCGCTTTTCCTATGATCCGGCCTCGGTCTCGGTCGACGGGGACGTGCGTTCGGCCCTGATTGTCACGCACAATCCCGATCGTGGACGGCCCTTGCCGGGCGATCAGGTGTCCGCGCGCAGCACGATGGAATTTCATTGCGCCGATCATGCCTACCGTCAGGTAAGCACGGTCGCGATCCATCGTGACGGGCACGCGATAGAAGTCGTGCCGCCCAACGCCGCGCGACCTTTCGCGCCAGCACGGCCAGGTAGTTTCGAGCGCAAGGTGGTCGATGCCATTTGCGGGGTGAACCGATGAAGCGAGTTGCCGTCTATTGCGGATCGGCCTCGCCCGAGGACCCGCGCTATCTCGCGCTCGCCAGCGATGTCGGCAGGACGCTGGCGGAGCGCGGCATCGGCGTGGTCTATGGCGGCGGGCGGTTAGGCCTGATGGGCGCGGTGGCCGGTGGTGCGCTGGCGGCAGGCGGCGAGGTGATCGGCGTGATCCCCGAAGCGCTCGTCGGCAGCGAAGTGGCGCACCATGGCTGCACCGAGCTGCGCGTCGTATCGGGCATGCACGAACGCAAGCGCGCCTTCACCGACCTGTCGGACGGGTTCCTGACCATCCCCGGCGGCGTCGGCACGATGGACGAGCTGTGGGAAGCGGTCAGCTGGGCGCAGCTTGGCTATCATGCCAAGCCGGTCGGCCTGCTCAACGCGTTCGGGTTCTACGACCACCTGCTCGCGTTCAACCGCCACATGATCGAGGTCGGCTTCATCCGCCCCGCGCACGCCGGGATCATCATCGCCGAGCACGAGCTTGACCTGCTGCTGGCGCGCATGGCCGCGCACGAGCCGCACACGCCAATCTTCGCGATGAAGGCGCATGATCTGTGAGACCGCGTTGGTGAGACCGGACGTGGCCAACCATGAACAGGGCCAACCATGAATAAGGCCGACCATGGATAGGGCCGAACTCGTCTCCCATGCCCGGCAGACGATCGAACGCGGATCGAAAAGCTTTGCCGCCGCCAGCCGCCTGTTCGATTTCCGCACGCGCGAGCGCGTCTGGCTGCTGTATGCATGGTGCCGGCGGTGCGACGATCTGGCGGATGCGCAGGACCTTGGCGGCAGGCTGGGCGACCAGCGCGGCGCCGCCGACCGCCTCGCCACGATCCGCGACCTGACCGCACGCGCGCTGACGGGCGATGAAACCGGCGATTCCGCGTTCGACGCGCTGGGCGTGGTCGCGCGCGAGACCGGGTTGACCTCTGCCATGGCCGAGGCAGTGATCGCCGGCTTCGCGCTCGACGCAGCAGACTGGCAGCCGCGCACCGAGGCCGACCTGATGCGCTATTGCTGGCATGTCGCAGGCGCGGTGGGCGTGATGATGGCGGTGGTCATGGGCGTGCCGCCCGGCGATGCCGAAACGCTCGACCAGGCCTGCGATCTCGGGCTGGCGTTCCAGCTGGCGAACATCGCGCGCGATCTGGAGGAAGATGACGCGGCCGACCGCTGCTACCTGCCGCTCGATTGGCTGGTAGAGGCCGATATTCCACCCGGCGAACAGATGAAGCCACACTACCGGGCCGCGCTGGTCCCGCTGGTCGCGCGGATGTGCCACATGGCGCATGCGCACGAATGTTCGGCGCGGATCGGCGCGGGCCGCCTGACCTTCCGCCAGCGCTGGGCGGTGCTGTCGGCCGCGGCGATCTATGGCGAGATCGCGCACGATGTGGAGCGGCGCGGCGCGCATGCGTGGGATCACCGGACGGTGGTGTCCAGCGCGCGCAAGCTGGGGTTTATCCTGAAGGCGGCGGGGCTTGCGCTGGGCCGCCCTGCCCGTGCGTGCCGCGAAGGCGCCAGCCACCGCCGCTGGACCCGGCGCCAGCTGGAGGCGCTGGCCGCGTGACGCTGCTCGACATTACCCAACGCCTGCGCCCGGCACTGCCCGGCTGGCCCGGCGAGCCGGGGTTCGCCATCGACGGGTGCGCCGCGATTGGCCCAGACTGCCCGGTCAACACCGCGCGGCTGACGCTATCGACGCACGCCGGCACCCATGCCGATGCACCGCTGCACTACGATCCGGCTGGGCAGGACAGCGCGACTTGCGATCTGACGCCATACATCGGCGCCTGCGCGGTGGTCGATGCGCGGGGCTGCGGGCCGGTACTGTCCGCCTCCGTCATCGACTGGCCCGCCATCGCCGGTGCCACGCGCGTTCTGTTCCGCACCTATGATGCGTTTCCGCATGATCGCTGGGACAGCGCGTTCACTGCGATCGCCGCCGAAGTGATCGACCAGCTGGGCGCGCAAGGCGTCGTGCTCGTCGGCACCGATGCGGCCTCGCTCGATCCCGAGCAGTCGAAGACGCTCGACGCGCACCACGCGGTGCGCCGGCACGGCATGGCGATCCTCGAAGGGCTGGTGCTCGACCAAGTCACGCCCGGCGCCTACGAACTGATCGCGCTGCCCCTGCCGATCGAAGGCGGCGACTCCTCCCCCGTCCGCGCCATCCTGCGCACCTTGCCGTGACAGCGGCAGACCTCGACCGCGCCGACCCGCTGGCGCCTTTCCGCGAGCGGTTCCTGCTGCCCGAGGGCGTGATCTACCTCGACGGCAACTCGCTGGGCGCCTTGCCGCGCGACACGCCGGGCCGGATCGAGCAGGTGATGCGCCACGAATGGGGCGACGGGCTGATCGGCAGCTGGAACGACGCCGGCTGGGTGCAGGCCCCGCAGCGCATCGGCGACAAGATCGCGCGGCTGATCGGCGCCGATCCGGGCGAAGTGGTGGCGTGCGATTCCACCTCGATCAACGTGTTCAAGGCCCTCACCGCCGCGCTTGCGCTCAACCCGGCGCGCCGCGTAATGCTGACCGAAGCGGGCAACTTCCCGACCGACCTCTACATGATGCAGGGCATCGCGGCGCTGTGTCCGGGTGCGCAGGTCCGCACCGTGGCGGCCGATGCGATCGCACGGGCGCTCACTCCCGATGTCGCGGTGCTGCTGCTGACGCAAGTCCATTACAAGACCGGCGCGATGCGCGACATGGTGCGGATCACGGCGCAGGCCCAGGCGGCGGGCGCGCTGGTGATCTGGGATCTGAGCCACAGCGCGGGCGCGTTTCCGGTCGATCTCAACGGATGCAACGCCGATCTGGCGGTCGGCTGCGGGTACAAGTTCCTAAACGGCGGCCCCGGCGCGCCCGGCTTCCTGTTCTGCGCCGCGCGCCATCAGGATCGCGTCATGCCGGCGCTGTCGGGCTGGTTCGGCCACGCGGCACCGTTCGCCTTTCGCGACGACTACGCCGCGGCCACCGGGATCACCCGCTTCCTTGTCGGCACGCCACCGATCCTCGGGCTCGCCGCGCTCGAAGTGGGGGTCGACATGTGGCTAGAGGCGGATCTCAGCCTTGCCCGCACCAAATCGCTGCAGCTTGGCGCGCGGTTCCAGCAGGCGATGGAGCCGCTGTGCCAGCGCCACGGCTTTTCGCTGGCGTCGCCTGTCGCTGCGGCACGGCGCGGCAGCCAGATCTCCTACGCGCATCCGCAAGGCTACCCGATCATGCGCGCGCTGGCGGCGCACGGCGTCATCGGTGACTTTCGCGATCCCGATGTGCTGCGCTTCGGACTGACCCCGCTGACCCTGCGATTCGGCGATATCGACGCTGCCGTGGCCATCCTCGACGACATCATGACCAACCGGCGCTGGGACACGCCGGACCACCACGCACGCCGCGCGGTAACCTGACGGCAGCATTGACCGCGTCACACTTTTTGGTTACATTGGAAACCAATTCGGGAGAGCGTGACGATGGCAGACCTGTTCGACAATCCGATCGGCCTCGACGGGTTCGATTTCGTGGAATTCTGCGCGCCGACCAAAGGCGTGCTCGAGCCGGTGTTCGCCGCATCGGGCTTCACGCTGGTGGCGCGCCACCGATCCAAGGACGTGCAGTTGTGGCGCCAGGGCGGCATCAACCTGATCGCCAACTACGAACCGAAAAGCCCCGCCGCGTGGTTCGCCGCCGAACACGGTCCGTCCGCGTGCGGCATGGGCTTTCGCGTGCGCGACGCCCGCCTGGCCTATGATCGCGCGCTGGAACGCGGCGCCGAGCCGGTCGAGGTGCGCACCGGCCCGATGGAACTGCGCCTGCCCGCGATCCGCGGCATCGGCGGATCGATCATCTACCTGATCGACCGCTACGATACCGGCGCCGGCGAGTTGTCGATCTACGACATCGACTTCGCGTGGGAGCCGGGCGTCGATCGCCATCCGGTGGGCGCGGGCCTCAAGATCATCGATCACCTGACTCACAACCTCTACGGCGGGCGCATGGCGCACTGGGCCGCGTTCTACGAGCGCATCTTCAACTTCCGCGAGATCCGCTACTTCGACATCAAGGGCGAATACACCGGCCTCACCAGCCGCGCGATGACCGCGCCCGATGGCAAGATCCGCATCCCCCTCAACGAGGAAGGCCAGAAGGGCGGAGGGCAGATCGAGGAGTACTTGCGCGCCTACAACGGCGAGGGCATCCAGCATATCGCGTTCTCGTGCGACGACCTGCTCGACACGTGGGACCGCCTCGCGGAGACCGGTGCCCCGTTTGCCCCTGCCCCGCCGCAGACCTATTACGAGATGCTGGAGGAGCGCCTGCCCGGCCATGGCGAACCCGTGCCCGAACTGCAACGGCGTGGCATCCTGCTCGACGGATCGACCGACGAAGGCGATCCGCGCCTGCTGCTGCAGATCTTCTCGCAGACGATGATCGGCCCGGTGTTCTTCGAATTCATCCAGCGCAAGAAGGACGAAGGCTTTGGCGAGGGCAATTTCACCGCGCTGTTCAAATCGATGGAGGCCGACCAGATCCGGCGCGGCACGCTGACCGTCGATGGCCCGGTGGCGGAGCCGGCAGCGTGACCGGCCATCCGGTGAAGCTGGGCGGAATCCACCACGCTGCCTATCGCTGCAAGGATGCAGCCGAGACGGTCGAATGGTACCAGCGTGTGCTGGGCATGGATTACACCACCGCCTTTGCCGAGGACCATGTGCCCTCGACCGGCGAGTTCGATCCGTACATGCATGTGTTCCTCGACGCGGGGAATGGCAACGTCATCGCCTTCTTCGAACTGCCCAACCAGCCCGCGATGGGCCGCGACGAGGCGACGCCGGCGTGGGTGCAGCACCTGGCGTTCCGCGTGCCCACGCTGGACGCGCTGACCGCCGCCAAGGCGCACATCGTGGCGCAGGACATCGACGTGCTGGGCCCGACGCACCACGGCGTGTTCCAGTCGATCTACTTCTTCGATCCCAACGGCCACCGCATCGAACTGGCCTGCGACATCGGCACGCCCCAACAGTACGCCGAACTCAAGCGGGTGGCGCAGCCGATGCTCGACGAATGGAGCCTGACCAAGAAGGCGCCTCGCCACGCCGACTGGCTTCACGCGGCCAACCAGCACTGACGGACGCAGTTTGATCCGCTCATCCCGAGCGAAGTCGAGGGATGTCGCGTTTTTGTTCACCAGTAGCGCGACGTGTCTCGACTACGCTCGACACGAGCGGGGTTGGAAGTGATCAATCACATGGCAACATCGCTGGCCCCCATCGCCAACCCATGTCATCCTGCGCCGCGTGACCGACCAAACCGAATCGCCCGCCGCCCCGGTGGTTGCCACCACCCCGGCTCCCACGCTGATCTATCGCACGCGCCTGCCGATCCGGCTGTGGCACTGGACCAATGCGCTGGCGATCTTCTGCATGCTGATGAGCGGCATGATGATCTTCAACGCGCATCCCATGCTCTACTGGGGCAAGTTCGGGGCGAACCTTGATCATCCGTGGCTGGTGATCGGCCACCACGCCACCGCGGGGTTCATCCGGCTGGGCAGCACCGAGTTCCCGACCACGGGCCTGCTGGGCTATGCCCAAGGCGCGGCGCGCGCCTTTCCGCCGCTGGTCACGATCCCCAGCGGGTATGACCTCGCGTCGGCGCGGCAGTGGCATTTCTTCTTTGCGTGGCTGCTGGTGGTGCCGGGGCTGCTGTTCGTGGCCTGGGCGCTGATCTCGCGGCACTTGCGCGATCTGGCGCCGACACTGGACGAGCTGCGGCCATCGCACTTGTGGGCCGATATCAAGGCGCACGCGCGGCTGCGCTTCCCCACGGGCGAAGCGGCGCGCCACTACAACCCGCTACAGAAGATCAGCTATGTCGTGGTGATCTTCCTGCTGATCCCGGGCGTGGTGCTGACCGGGCTGACGATGTCGCCGGGCATGGACGCGGCGTGGCCGTGGTTGCTCGATCTGTTCGGCGGGCGGCAATCGGCGCGGTCGATCCATTTCATCTGCGCCGCCGCGATTGCCGGATTCATTGCGGTCCACCTGATCATGGTCGTGCTCGCCGGGCCGATCAACGAACTGCGCTCGATGGTGACCGGCTGGTACCGCCTGCCCCGCGACAAGCCGTCGAAGGAGATCGGGCGATGACCATCATCACGCGCCGCAATGCGCTGGTTGGCGGCACCGGGCTGCTGCTGGCCGGCTGCGACAAGATCGTCGCGTCCCCCACGGTCAAGCGCGTGCTGACGCTGGGCGAGAAGGCGACGATGAGCGCGCAGCGGCTGGTCAGCAACCGCAACGCGCTGGCGCCCGAATTCACCGGCGCCGAACGATCCCCCGTGTTCCGCACCAACGGCAACACCATGCCGGGATCGAGCGAATACGCCGCGCTGATGGGCGGCAACTTCGCCGACTGGAAGCTCGCGGTCGATGGACTGGTCGCCCGGCCGCAGTCATTCTCGCTCGCGCAGCTGAAAAGTGCGCCGCAACGCCGCCAGACCACCCGCCACGATTGCGTGGAAGGATGGAGCGCGATCGGCGAATGGACCGGCGTGCCGCTGGCCCTGCTGCTGCGCGCGGCGGGCCTTTCGACCAATGCTCGTTATGTGGTGTTCCACTGCGCCGACGATTTCGATGGCACGCCGTATTATGAGAGCGTGGACTTGGTCGATGCATTCCACCCGCAAACCATCCTGGCGCACAGCCTCAACGGCCAGCCGCTGTCGGTCGGCCACGGCGCACCCTTGCGCCTGCGCGTGGAACGCCAGCTGGGCTACAAGCAGGCCAAGTACGTGATGCGCGTCGAAGCCGTGGCGAGCCTCGCCGGGATCAACGGCGGCAAGGGCGGCTACTGGGAGGATAATGTCGGCTACCAGTGGTACGCCGGGATCTAACTGGCAGCGCAGACCCGCATCGTCAGCGCGAAATAGCGCTTGTCGCGCTCGCTGGTGAAGGCGATCCGCTGTCCGTCCACGGTCAACCCGCCGTCGGCCAGCGCCGCCGCCCACACCGGATCGCCCGCCTCGAACCAGCCGCGCGCACGGCCCTGGTCGAACGCATCCTCACGGCTCACCGCACGAACGGCGCCGACCGAGACGCCTACGGGCCGCGCCGCCGATGCCGGCACCGACACGCGAACGTAGCCCGAATGCTCCGAACAGGTTACAAAGACGTCGCCCGCGTGCAGTCCGTTGGTCAGCGTGACCGGATCGGCGCCACGTTCCCAGCTGTCGGCGGCATCCTGCGCGGCGAGCGGTGAAGCCGCCAGCACCAGCGCAACAACAGCAATCGCGAGCTTCATGCTATCTGCGGCGGCAGGTTGCCGCGCGACTTGGAGGACATTTCGATCATCGTTTCGATCCGCACCACGCGCTTGTCGACCGCCAGCACATAGTCGCTGAGCCCGCGCACGTCCTCGGCAATGCGCGCTTGTTCGGACCGCATCACGTCAAGCCGTTCCTGCATCAGCACGACGCTTTTCAGCGCGGCCAGTGCATCGCCCAGTGCCGTCACTTGCGGATCCCTGCCGCGCGCAATGTGCGGTCTACCTGTTCGTGCGTGGCCCGGGCCGTTTCGATCATCTGGTCGATCGACGCGTTCATCCGGGGCATCGCTTCGTTCACCTGCTCGACCAGTGCGGCCAGTTGCGCTTCATCATCGCCATCACCGCGCGGCTGCGCAATGAAGCGCGCCGTCGCTTCGCGCACGACACTGCCAACCGACTGACCGGTTCGCGCCGCAAACGCATCGAGCGCGGCCTTGTGATCGCGGTCGGTCAGGAATGTCACGCGTTCGGTCTGCATGGCGGATGAGCCCTTCACATTACAACATCATTATAATGTTTGCGCGCACCCCCGACAACGGCAATTGCCGCCGGAACGGAAGCAATGGGATCACCCGCGTCCCCCATAGCTACAACGGAATATTGTCGTGCTTCTTCCAGGGGTTCTCAAGGCTCTTGTTCCGCAGCTTGCGCAGGCCCAGCGCAATCCGGCGGCGGGTCGAGTGCGGGTAGATCACCTCGTCGATGAACCCCTTAGATGCCGCCACGAACGGGTTTGCGAAGCGGTCCTCGTATTCCTTCGTCTTGGCCGCGACGACTTCGGGGTCTTTCGAGCGGAAGATGATCTCGACCGCGCCCTTGGCACCCATCACGGCGATTTCGGCGGTGGGCCAGGCGTAGTTGAGATCGCCGCGCAAGTGCTTGGACGCCATCACGTCATAAGCGCCGCCATAAGCCTTGCGCGTGATCACGGTGATCTTGGGCACGGTCGCCTCGGCATAGGCGAACAGCAGCTTGGCGCCGTGCTTGATGATGCCATTGTGTTCCTGCGCGGTGCCGGGAAGGAAGCCGGGCACGTCGACGAACGTGACGATCGGAATGTTGAACGCATCGCAGAAGCGCACGAACCGCGCCGCCTTCTTCGATGAGTTGATGTCGAGCACGCCCGCCAGCACCATCGGCTGGTTGGCGACGATGCCCACCGTGCGGCCTTCGATCCGCCCGAATCCGCACAGGATGTTGCCCGCGTGCTTGGGTTGGATCTCGAAGAAATCGCCTTCGTCCAGCGTTTTGCGGATCAGTTCGTGCATGTCGTACGGCTGATTGGCGCTGGCCGGGATCAGCGTGTCGAGGCTGGGCTCCTGCCGGTCATACGGGTCGGCGGTGGGGCGCTCGGGCACCTCCTCGCGGTTCGACAGCGGCAGGAAGTCGAAGAAATCGCGCGCCACCAGCAGCGCCTCGATGTCGTTCTCGCAGGCAAGGTCGGCGACCGAGGTTTTGGTGGTGTGGGTAACCGCGCCGCCCAGTTCCTCCTGCGTCACGATCTCGTTGGTCACGGTCTTGACCACGTCGGGGCCGGTGACGAACATATAACTCGAATCCTTCACCATGAAGATGAAGTCGGTCATCGCCGGCGAATAGACCGCGCCGCCCGCGCACGGCCCCATGATCAGGCTGAGCTGCGGCACCACGCCAGACGCCAGCACGTTGCGCTGGAACACTTCGGCATAACCGCCAAGGCTGGCCACGCCTTCCTGGATGCGCGCGCCGCCCGAATCGTTGAGGCCGATCACCGGTGCGCCGGTTTTCAGCGCCATGTCCATGATCTTGCAAATCTTCTGCGCGTGCCGTTCGGACAGCGCGCCGCCGAACACGGTGAAGTCCTGGCTGAACACATAGACCAGCCGGCCGTTGATCGTGCCCGAACCGGTGACCACGCCATCGCCCATGATGGTCTGGTCCGGCATGCCGAAATCGACGCAGTTGTGCTCGACGTACATGTCGAGCTCCTCGAAGCTGCCTTCATCGAGCAGCACATCGAGCCGTTCGCGCGCGGTCAGCTTGCCCTTGGCATGCTGGGCGTCGATCCGTTTCTGGCCGCCGCCCATGTGGGCAGCGGCACGGCGCTTTTCGAGTTCGGCGATATTGGCGGACATGTGACGCTCCCCACGGCTCTGGCCCCACGGCTCTGGCGACGAACCGCCTAGCCATGCAGGAGCCGTAGCGTCAATGGCAACTTAAGCGCGCGATTAAGCCAATCTTGAGCTTCCGTGTACGGCGGGACCGGGTCCTACCGCATCAGCACCAGTTCCTCGGCCATCGACGGGTGCAGCGCCACGGTGGCGTCGAAGTCCGCCTTGGTCAGCCCCGCCTTCACCGCGATCGCCGCGGCCTGAAGGATCTCGGGCGCTTCGGGTCCGATCATGTGGAGCCCGAGGATCTTGTCGGTCGCGGCATCGACGATCATCTTGTAAAGTCCGCGTTCCGGGCGATGCCCGAACACGTTCTTCATCGGCCGGAAGTCCGACGAAAACACTTTCACGCTGCCATAGGCGTTGCGCGCCTGGCCTTCGGTGAGGCCGACGCCCGCCAGCGGCGGCTGCGAGAACACCGCGCTGGGGATGAACGAATAGTCGATGCGGACGTCGCTGGTGCCGAACAGGCGGTCGGCAAACGCCTGACCTTCGCGAATCGCCACCGGCGTCAGCTGCACCCGGTCGGTCACGTCACCCACCGCATAGATGCTGTCGCAGCTGGTCTTGCCGGTGTCGTCGACCGGCACTTCGCCGCGTTCGCCGATGACGATGCCCGCGTTCTCCAGCCCGAGACCGTTGGTGTTGGCGCGGCGACCGGTGGCGATCATCACCACGTCGGCGCAGACCGGGTCCTGCCCTTCGAAATGCACGTCGAACGCGCCGTCCTCGCGCTTGGTCACTTTCTGGAACGGGCAGTTGAACTTGTATTCGATGCCGCGCGCCATGGTGATCTGGAGCAGTCGGTCGCGCAGGCTCTCGTCATAACCGCGCAGGATCACGTTGCTGCGGTTGGCGACCGTGACATGGCAGCCCAGCGCGTTGAAGATGCCGGCGAACTCCATCGCGATGTAGCCCGCGCCGGCGATCAGCACGCGCTTGGGCAGCGTTTCCAGATGGAACACCTCGTTGGAGGTGATGCAGTGTTCCGATCCTTCGAACTTCGGCACGATCGGCCATGCGCCCGTGGCGACGAGGATCACCTTGGCAGTCAGTTCCTTGCCCGATGCGAGCTTGACCGAATGCGGCCCGGTGATCGTCGCGCGTTCGAGGAACCGCTCGACCTTGTGGTTGTCGAGCGTGGCAGTGTACGCCTCGTTCAGCCGGTCGACGTCCTTCAGCACCGCGTCGCGCAGCTTGGGCCAGTCGAAGCTCATCTTCTCGACCGTCCAGCCGTAATTGGCCGCGTCCTGCAGTTCTTCTGCAAAGTGCGAGCCATAGACGAGCAGCTTCTTGGGCACGCAGCCGCGGATCACGCAGGTGCCGCCGATGCGGTATTCCTCCGCAATCGCGACCCGCGCGCCATGCGCGGCGGCAACGCGGCCGGCGCGCACGCCGCCAGATCCCGCGCCGATCACGAAAAGGTCGAAGTCGTAGCTTGTGCTGTCGTCTGCCATGTCCGCTCCTTGTTGCGCGCCATATGGCGTCACGCGAGGGGCGTTGCCAATGGGAATTGGCAATTACTGTGAGCGGGCTGCTGGATTGTTACGAGGTGGACGTGAAGCGCGGACTGGCAGCAGCTGCGGTCAGCCGCATCGTGGTGGTCATGTCGATCGCATCGTTCATCGGCATCGCTGGCGTGCGCACGACTTTCGCGATCTGGCCGAGCGTCGCGGCGATATCGTCGCTTTCGATCTCGTAGATCACCATGATGTTCCACGCTGGCACCCCGCTACCGGCAGGCTGTTCCTCGATGCGAAAACGCTGAGCCGCGACAAAGCCATCGAGCTTCAGGCAATCGGGAATGTGCTGTTCATCGTACCAGCGCTCAAGTTCGGCTTCGCCACCCGGCAATGGCGAACAGAAGGCGACATGGCGATAATGGGCCATCAGATCACGCCTTGCGCGCGCAGTTCGGCGATCTCGTCGGGCGAGTAACCGGCCGCGCCCAGCACCGCGTCGTTGTCCTGCCCGGGACGCGGCGGCCCGCGGTGGATCGCGCCGGGTGTCTTGCTGAACGTGACCGGCGGTTTCACGTACGGCACCGGGCGCGAAAGGCCATCGACCGGAACTTCCACCAGGAACTGGTCGCGCACGTGCGGATCGTCGAGCGCCTGTTGCGGGGTCAGCAGCGGACCGGCCGGGATGCGGTTGGCTTCCAGAATGTCCATGATCTCGGCCGTGGTGTACTGGCGCGCCCACGCGGTTGCCGCCTCGCTTAGCGCCTCGCCGTTTTCGGCGCGCAGTTCATCGTTGGCGAAACGCGGATCGGCCAGCAGTTCCTCGCGCCCGATCATGCGCATGAACCGGCGGAACATCGCGTCGCCCAGCGCGACCATGTAGACCCAGCCATCCTTGGTCTGGATCAGGTCGGCCGGCCCGCCCGACTGCGCGCGATTGCCCGTGCCTGCGCGGCAGGTGTCGTTGAAATGCTGGTCGAGCAGGAAGTAGTTGCCCACCGTCATCGCGGTCTGCAGCAGGTTGGTCTCTACTTGCTGGCCCTCGCCCGTCAGGTCGCGGTGGCGCAGCGCGGCCAGCGCGCCGAACGCGGCAAGAAAGCCCGTGCTCATGTCCACCCATGCCGAGTTCTGCTTCATCGGCTTGCCGGGCTCGCCCGAAATGTGCGCCAGCCCCGACATGACCTGGGCGATGGCATCGAAGCCCAGCCGGTTGGCATAAGGGCCGGTGCTGCCGAACGTGGTCATTAGCACGAAGATGATGTCGGGCTT
Organism: Novosphingobium lentum NBRC 107847; assembly: GCF_001590965.1. GTDB lineage: Bacteria > Pseudomonadota > Alphaproteobacteria > Sphingomonadales > Sphingomonadaceae > Novosphingobium > Novosphingobium lentum. The sequence continues at coordinate 12,565 of NZ_BCTW01000020.1, read as the reverse complement.
GATCGCTTTCAGCCGTTCGTATTCCAGCCCCAGCGTGGCGGCGGTGCGCGGTGGCAGGTTGGCGAACACGACATCAGCGGTGGTCAGCAGTCGGTCGAACACCGCCCGGCCCTTTTCGCACGACAGGTCGATGGTGATCCCGCGCTTGTTGCGCCCAAGCTGGGTGAAGCCGACCCCGCCGTGGAAGCCTTCCTTGAACGGCAGCGTGGTGCGATCCTCGGCACCGCCCGGTGCCTCGATGCGGATGACGTCGGCACCCAGATCGGCGAACAGCACGGTCGCCGCCGGTCCCGCCACGAACCGCGTGACGTCGAGGATGCGGATCCCTTCGAGCAAGCCCGCCATCGTCAGGCTCCCTTGAACACGGGTTTGCGCTTTTCCACGAAAGCGGCGACACCTTCGGCGAAGTCCTCGCTCGCGCCGCTGATACCCGCAGCGCGCGCTTCCAGTTCAAGTTGCGTTGCCAGTGGGTTGCCGAGCGCGGCGTTGAGCAGGCCCTTGGCTTCGGCCAGCGCGCGCGTCGGGCCCTTGGCGAGCCGCTGCACCAGCTGTTCGGTCGCGGCATCGAGTTCCGCGTCGGGGTGGAGCCAGTTCGCCAGCCCCGCCGCGACCGCATCGGCAGCCGAAAGCCGGTCACCCAGCAGGCACATCTGCTTGGCCTTGCGCAAGCCGACCACGCGCGGCAGGTGCCATGTAGTCGCGCCGTCGGGGCTGGTGCCGAGCGCCGCATTGGCCACCACGAACAGCGCGGTGTCGGATACCAGCACGAAGTCCGCCGCCGCGACGTAGCCCACGCTGGCGCCCGCGCAGGCACCGCGCACGCTGGCGACGATCGGCTTGGGCATCCGCTCCATCAGCGAGAACAGCGGCAGGTTGTCGAGCGCAAGGCTCTCGAACCGCGCGCGGCGCTCGGCTGGCGGCAGGCTGGAGGATTCAGCGAAGCCCTTCACATCGCCGCCGGCCATGAAGTGGTCGCCCGCGCCCGACAACACGATCACGCGCACGTCCTCGCGCATCTCGCATACTTTGAGGAACGCGATCATCGCGTGGACCATGCCCGTGGTCAGCGCGTTGCGCACGGCGGGACGGTTGAACGTGATGCGCGCCACCCCGCCGGCGATCTGGGTCAGCAGTTCGGGTGCGTCGTCGGTCAAGCGGGACTCCATCAGGCCGCAGTCGGCCAGTAGCGCGCCTTCAGCAGCCGCTTGAGCAGCTTGCCGGTGGGTTCGCGCGGCATGTCGGGTTCGAAATCGATCGTCCGCGGGCACTTGTTGTGCGCCAGCCGGTCACGGCACCAGGCGATCAGTTCGGCGGCGAGGTCCGGCCCGGCGGCAGCGGGATCGCGCGGCTGCACCACCGCCTTCACTTCCTCGCCATATTCGGCATTGGGCACGCCGAACACCGCGACGTCGGCCACGGCGGGGTGCGAGACGAGCAGGTTTTCAGCTTCCTGCGGGTAGATGTTCACCCCGCCCGCGTTGATCACGTAGTCGCGGCGGTCGGTCAGGAACAGGTAGCCGTCCGCATCGAGGTGGCCGATATCGCCCAGCGTGCCCCAGCCGCGATGGTCGTAGGCGCGTGCGGTCTTTTCGGGATCGTTGTGATAGCTGAATCCGCCGCAGCCTTCGAACATGACCAGCCCGGTGGTGTTGGGGGGCAGTTCGGTGCCGTTCTCGTCGACGATATGGACCACGCCGCGCGTCGCCCGCCCGACCGATCCGGGGCGTTCGAGCCATTCGTGCGGGCCAATCGCGGTCTGGCCGACGCTTTCCGATCCTCCGTAGTATTCGTAGAGGATCGGCCCCCACCACGCCATCATCGCCTGTTTCACCGGCACCGGACATGGCGCGGCGGAATGGATCGCGACCTTGTGCGACGGAGCGGACAGGACGCGCTCCGCTTCCGGCAGTTGCAACATCCGCACGAACATCGTCGCAACCCATTGCGAATGGGTGATATTATAGCGTTCGAGCGCGCGCAGCGCGGCAGCCGCATCGAACTTCTCCATCATCACCACGGTGCCGCCCATCTGCTGCACCGCCATCGAGAACTTGAGCGGCGCGGTATGGTACATCGGCGCGGGTGAGAGGTAGGTGGTGTTCCCGTCGAACCCGTAAAGCCCGGTCAGCGTCTGCGTCAGCCCCACCGGCTCTCCCACGGGAGCCGAAGCAAGGTTGGGGGTGATGCCCTTGGGCCGACCGGTGGTGCCCGAGGAATAGACCATCGCCGCGCCCCGCGTTTCGTCCGTGATGGGAGATGTCGGCAGCGCAGCCACCGCCGCCTCGTAACTGTCGCCCGCCACCAGCATCTGCGCCGCGTCGCCCAGCTCGGCGGCCAAACCGGCATGATCGAGCGCGGCAGACGCGAACACCATGCGCGAACCGCTGTCGCGCACGATGTAGGCGGCTTCATCGATAGTCAGCCGCGTGGTGATCGGCACGAACAGCAGCCCGGCGTTGTAGGCACCCCACGCGATTTCCGGGTAACGCGGGTCGTTCTCCAGCCAAATCGCGATGCGGTCGCCCGCTTTCAGCCCGCATTTGCGCAGCAGGTGCGACACCCGGTTGGCGCGCGCATCGAGTTGGGCATAGCTCACCGTCTCGCCGCTACCGGCCATCACCAGCGCGGGGCGGCCGTCGGTCCGGTCTGTGTAGTCGCGCGGGTGCATCTTATCAGCGGTTCTTGAACACCGGCTTGCGCTTTTCCTTCATCGCGGCGAGCGCTTCCTTGAGATCCTCGCTCTCCATCGAATACTGCTCGAGCGCCATCGCGAATTCGAAATCGTTGAGCGTGGCGCGCTGCTGCATGTGGTTGAGCGCGCGCTTGGTGTACTGGACCGCGACGGGTGCGTTGCCCGCAATCTTGGCCGCGATGGCTTCGGCGCGCGGGAGAACTTCCTCGGGCGTTTCAACCAGTTCGCTGATCGCGCCGAGCCGGTGGGCTTCTTCCGCCCCGATCGGATCGCCGGTCAGCAAATGATACTTGGCCTTGAGGAAGCCGAACGCGGCGGGCCAGACGACCGTGCCGCCGTCGCCCGCGACCAGCCCGACCTTGACGTGCGGATCGCCGATACGGACGTTGCGCGAGGCGATGATGACATCGCCCGACAGCGCCAGCGACGTGCCCAGGCCATAAGCATCGCCCTGCAGCGCGATGACCACGGGCACCGCGATTTCCGCCATGCCCTGGATCACGCGGCGGCCATTGTCATAGGCCTCCATGCGCGCGTCGTAGTTTTCGATCAGGCGGTGGATCTCGTCGAAGTTGCCGCCGGCGGAAAAACATTTGCCCGTCGATGCGATGATCAGCACCCGCACATTGCCCGGACGGCGGAGCTTCTCGATGATCGACACGATCTCGCCGGTCATCACCTCGTCCATCGAATTGAGGACTTCGGGACGGTTGAACGTCAGCTTCGCAACATGGCCATCCACGTCATACGTGATGTGCTTGAAATCCCCCGGCATCCGTCCCTCGCAATATTGATTGTTGGCGTATGATAAAGTTGCGAACTTATTTTGCAATGCGTATCGTCAGCCAAATACCACAAAGGAGCGGACAGGATGCGTCAAAGGTTTGCCGGCAAGGTGGCGCTGGTCGTGGGCGGAACCGCGGGGATCGGCCTGACCACGGCGCAGATGTTCGCCGCCGAGGGCGCCAAAGTGATGATCGCCGGGCGCCGCCGGGCCGAGGGTGAGGCTGCGGTCGAGGCAATCCGCGCGGCGGGCGGCACCGCCGGTTTCGTCGAAGCCGACGTGACCCAGGCCGAATCGGTCAAGGCGATGGTCGCGCGCACGGTCGAGGCATTCGGCGGCCTGCACGTCGCCTACAACAACGCCGGGATCACCGGCACGGTGAACCTCTACGTCGAGGATGCCGACCCCGCGATGTTCGCGAATGTGATGGCGATCAACGTCACCGGCACGTGGCTGGCGATGAAATACGAAGTGCCCGCCATCCTCGCCTCGGGCGGTGGTGCGATCGTCAATTGCGGGTCGGTCGCCAGCTTGCGCGGCAGCGCGGGGTGCAGCGCCTATTACGCCAGCAAGCACGCCGTGCTGGGCATGACCAAGTGCGTGGCGCTGGAGAACGCTGCGCGCGGCATTCGCGTCAACGCGGTGTGTCCGGGGCTGGTGATGACCGAACTGGTCGAACAGGGTTTCGCGACCGCGCAGGACAAGCTGGCGATGCTCACGGCCCGCATCCCGATGCAGCGCACCGGGCGGCCAGAGGAAGTGGGCGAGGCCGTGCTGTGGCTTGCGAGCGACGAGAGCAGCTTCGTCAACGGAGTCGCCCTGCCCGTCGATGGCGCGACCTCGGTTTAGGGAGCCGACGATGGAAAAGATCTACGGCTTCGTGCCGATCGCCATTGCCGAAGGGCAGACCGATGCGTTCATCGCGGGCGCGCAGGGCTGCCACGAGGCCGCGCTGGCCGACCTCACCGGAACGCAAGCCTATGAGTGGTTCCTCTCCGCCGACGGGCGCGAGGCCTATGTCATCGAGGTCTACGACGATCCCGCCGCCGTGGCGCACCATTCAAAGATGATGGACGGCCGCGTGGCGAAGCTGCGCGACATCGCCAAGTTCGAGATCACGTTCGCGGGCAATGTGCCGCAAATGCTGCAGGACCGGATGGCCGATGTGCTGGGCGACGTGGAGTACGCCGGTCCGCTGGCGTTCGGGCGGATGACCGAAGCCACACCGCACCGCACGCCACCCGCCGGCGACGACCGCATCTACGCGCTGGCGTGGTTTCGCCCGAAGCAGGGCATGGCGGCCAAGTTGCGCGATCTTGCCCGGCAGGCGTTCGACAAGGCTTGCGCCGCCGACCCCGGCACCCACGGCTACGAATGGTTCTTCGCCGACGACGGCAGCTGTATGGCGCTCGACATCTACCACGACGGTGCGGCGATGCTGGCGCACATGGCCAACTGCGGCCCGATCATGGGCCAGATCCTGGCCATCGCCGAAGCGCGCACGATCGTGTTCGGCGCGCTGCCGCCCGAACTGGAAAGCCGGTTGCGCCCCGAACTCGGGATCACGCGATTTGCGCGAAGGCTGCACGGGGTGGCTTGAGTCCGGCCACCCTGCGCTCCCAGTTCAGATCGCTCCGAACGCCTTGGCCTGCGCCAGCACGCGCAGCGCCTGCTTCTGGTGCGGGATGTCGATCATCTTGCCGTCGAGCCCGACCGTCCCCGCCCCGGGGCTGGCCGCGAACGCATCGAGCACGCGTTGGGCATGCGCGATCTCGTCGGCCGAGGGCATGAAGCTGGCGTTGATCCCGGCGACTTGCGCAGGATGTATTGCGATACGCCCGGTGAACCCTTCGGCGCGCGCGGCACGGCAGCTTTCACGCAAGCCCGCATCGTCGCGAAAATCGACGTAGAGCGTGTCCAGCGCCTGCACCCCGCTGGCATGCGCGGCGAGCAGGCACAGCGAGCGCGCCATGCGATAGGTGAATGCCCAGTCGCCGGTCGCATCGCGGTTGGTGCTGGCGCCGATCGCGGCGGCAAGGTCTTCGGCGCCCCACGTCAGACCAGCGAGGCGCTCCAGCCCGGCGGTGGCAAAATCGCCGAGCCGGAACGGCGCGACCGCCGTCTCGGTCGCCACGGGCAGGATCTTGATCGAGCCCGGTGCGATGCCGTGCGCGGCTTCCAGCGCGTCGAGATAGTACGACAGCCGGCGCACATCGTCGGGCCCGTCGGTCTTGGGCTGCATGATGCCGTCGGGCGCGGCAGGAACCGCCGCAGCCAGGTCCTCCAGAGTCATCCCCGTATCGAACGGATTGACCCGCACCCAGTACTGCATCGGCCGTTGTCCGCGCGGCTTCAGCGCCATGTATTCGGGCACCAGTTTGCGCGCGAGCGGCTTGTTCTCAGGGCTGACGGCATCTTCCAGATCGAAAATCACCGCGTCGGCGCCGCACTCGGCGACTTTGCCCAGCTTCTTTTCGCTGTCGCCCGGGATGAACAGCATCGATCGGATCGGAAGCGCCGCGCTCATGCCACGGGCTTTTTCTTCTGGAGCCCGGAGCGCTTGCACGAGGCCACGACATCGCCGTGCTGGTTGAATGCCTGGTGGAAGAACGTGACGATCCCGGCCTGCGGGCGCGACTTCGATTCGCGCAAGTCGATCACTTCGCTGGTGACATGGATGGTGTCGCCGTGGAACAGCGGCTTGGGAAAGCGCACTTCGTCCCAGCCGAGGTTGGCGACGGCAGTGCCCAGTGTGGTGTCCCCCACCGAAATACCCACCATCAGCCCCAGCGTGAACGCCGAGTTGACGATCCGCGCGCCGAATTCGGTGCCCTTCATGTACTCTTCGTCAAGGTGCAGCAGCGCGGGATTGTGCGTCATCGCCGTGAACAGCACGTTGTCGGTTTCGGTCACCGTCCTGCGGATCGGGTGCTCGAACTTTTGCCCCACGTGCATTTCGTCGAACCAGACACCGGCCATCCCATCTCTCCCTTGAAAATTGATAAACGCGTTTATGAATGCCGTTCGCGCCGCGCAAGCCATTCTTCCTTGAGATGGCGCGCATAGATCTTGCCGGTATCGTGGCGCGGCAGGCAATCGCGAAATTCATACGTGCGCGGGCACTTGATCGTGGCCAGACCGTCGCGGCACCAGCTGCCGAGCCGCACCGCCAGCGCCTCATGATCGGCGCCGTCCGACAGCGGCTGCACCACCGCGTGGAGCACTTCGCCCATGTCATCATCGGGCACGCCAAACACGCTGGCGTCGGCCACTTCGGGGTGCGAGATCAGGCGGTTCTCGGCTTCCTGCGGGAACACGTTGACCCCGCCCGATATCGCCATCGCGTTGCGTCGGTCGGTCAGGTAAACATAGCCGTCGGCATCGACGTGCCCCAGATCGCCGAGAGTGCTGCGCCCTGCCGCATCGAACGCCTGCGCGGTGCGATCGGGATCGCCATGGTAGGCAAAACCAGGCCCGCCCGAGAACCAGATCGTGCCGGTTTCTCCCACGAGCACTTCGTGGCCCGCATCGTCAAGCACATGCACCGCGCCGAGGAACGGGCGGCCGACCGAGCCCGGATGATCGAGCCATTCGCGCGAACTGATCATCGTCAGGCCATTACCCTCGGTCCCGCCGTAGCTTTCTTCCAGGATCGGGCCGAACCAGTCGATGCACGCGCGCTTGACGTCGGGCGCGATCGGGGCCGCACCGTGGACGATCACTCGCAAGGATGACAGGTCGTAGCGCGCGCGAACATCGGCAGGCAGCTTGAGCAGCCGGACCAGCATCGTCGGCACCCAGTGTGCGTGAGTTACGCGTTGCTGCTCGACCAGCGCGAGCGCGGCTTCCGCGTCGAATTTCTCCATGACGACCAGCTTCGCGCCGACATGCTGCATCGCCATCGCAAAGCGCATCGGCCCCGAATGGTACAGCGGGCACGGCATCAGGTAGACGGTGTCCTCGCCCCAGCCATAGCGATCGGCGTAGATCGCGAACATCGTCGAGAGGCCATCGACGGCCGCATCCGGCAGCACCTGCTTGATCCCCTTGGGCCGCCCGGTCGATCCCGAGGAATACAGCATGTCCGATCCACGGCTCTCATCGGCGATCGGCGTGTCGGGATAGCCGGCGCTGAACGATCCGTCCGTCACGTCGACAAACGCAACATCCGGAAACCGCCCGCGCAATTCGGCCGCCAGCCCTGCCTGTTGCGCGGTGAAGAACACCAGCCTGGCCCCGCAGTTCCCGACGATGAACGCGATCTCGTCGGGCCGGAACCGCCACGAAATGGCGGTGTAGTACAGCCCCGCATTGTGCCCGGCCCAGACCAGCTCATGAAACACCGGCACATTCTCGACCAGCAGCGCAAAGTGATCGCCGCGCTGCAGGCCGTAGGCGCGCAACATATGCGCGCAACGGTTGGCCCGTCGGTCGAGCTCGCCGTAGGTCAGCGCGATGCCGAGCGCGGGGTAGCACACCGCCACCCGATCCGGCGCGGCCAGCGCCCATCGGCGCGGATGTTGGTGCCAAGACGGCTGCATCGCTTTATCGTAGCATCGCCGCGCATCGCCCGCTATAGTTCGCTGGCGTATTATTCTGTACCGGAGAGAATGACCGATGGGTTTGGTGAAGGCGTGCGATCTGTCCGATCTCGAGGACGGCGAAATCTTCAAGGCGGAAATCGAAGGCCAGCCCCCGCTCGCCATCTATTTGGTCGATGACGAAGTGTTCGCAACGAGCGACACCTGCACCCACGGCGAGGCCAGCCTGGCCGATGACGGCTTCATCGAAGACGGTCAGGTCGTCTGCAGCTGGCACGACGGCGCTTTCGACATCCGCAGCGGCGAGGCCTGCCGCCTGCCCTGCATGGACCCCTTGCGGATATTCCCGATCGAGGTCCGCGACGGCGAGGTCTTCGTCGAGCTGTAAAGCCCGCGTCAGCGCTGGCGGTCCATGAACGCGGTCACCCGCGCGGCATAGTCCGGGTGCGCCACTACCGCGCCAATATCGAGCGTTTCCTGTGCGAGATGGTCGGTGATCGAGATGCGATGCGCCAGGTTCATCGCGCGCTTGGTGCGCCCCAGCGCTTCTTGCGGCAGTTTGGCGATCCGTTCGAGCAGCGCATCTGTACGCGCATCGAGTTCGTCGTCGGGAACGACCCAGTTGACGAGCCCGAAATCGAGCGCTTCTTCCGGCCCGAAAATATCGCCAAGGTAGGCGATCTGCTTGGCGCGCTTGGGTCCGATGTTGCGCACAAGATTGTAGCTCAACGCCGAATCGGGGATCACGCCCACGCGGATCTGCGCGGCCAGGAACCGGCTTTTTTCGGAAACGATCGCGAGGTCTGCCGCCGCCACCATTGCCAGCCCGCCGCCCGCCGCCATACCGCGCACGCGCACCACCACCGGCTGCGGGATACGCTCGATCAGTGCGAACAGCTGGTTGCCCTTGTCGCCGCTGGTCTTCCAGTGGTTGGCCCGCTCCACATCGTCCATGCCCAGCGTGGTCGAGAATTCCTTGACGTCGCCGCCTGCGCAAAAGTTGTCGCCCGCGCCGGTGATCAGCACCACGCGAATGGAAGGATCGCCCTCGATCCGGCGCAAGTGATCGCCCAGTTCTTCCCACATCCCGTTCTTCATCGCGTTCATCGCGTGCGGACGGTTGATGGTGAAGCGCGCGATGCCATCGGCGATATCGGTACTCAGTTCAGGATCGCTCATGCGGGTTGCTCCAGGGCTTGGCGTTCGCGCGCGAGGTCGTCGGCAAGATCGCGCAACTGCTTGGGAAAGGTGTTGCAACCGATCGCCTCGATGCGCAGGTCGCGGTCGATGCCGGTGTCGTAAGCGTTGCGCGCAAAGCCGGTGAGGATCGACAGCATCAGCGTGCGCCACACGGTGAAGAACGACAGCCGCTCGGCGCTGATCGGTGCGCCGCCGGCGGCATGATAGGCCGCCATGAAATCGTCCCACGGCAGGATTTTCGCGATCAGGAACCGGCAATAGGCCAGGTCTTCGGCCGGGTCACCGGCGTGGGTAAACTCCCAGTCGAGCAACCCGGTGAGCCTGTCCCCGTCGCCCAGCGTGTTGTGCAGTCCGGCGTCACCGTGGACCAGTCGTCGCTGATTGCCGATGTGCGGCAGCCGTTCGCGCAGCCAGACGAATGCCGCGTCGATCAGCGGCACCGATGGCATGCCCTTGCGATAGCGCGCCTCGTAGCTGTCCACGATCGCGCCAACCGGGTGCGGCTGGCGCCCGAACGTCAGCGTTTCGGCGATACCGAGGTCGTCGATATCCAGCGCGTGGAGTCGCGCCAATGCTGCAGCAAATTCGCGGCAGAACGCCGGCGTGGCGTCGCTGGAAAACAGGGTGCCCATCGCCTTGCCCGCCAGCCGTTCAAACACGATGAACCGGCCGCCGATCGCCTCGGGCGACGGTTCGAGCCACAGCGGTTCGGGCACCGCCAGACCGCGCCCGTGGATCGCCCGGATCACGGGAAATTCGTCGGCAACCGACGTGCCCGTCACTGCCGCCGAAAAATCGCGCCGGATCACCAGTTGCCGACCGTCGTCGCAATCGAGCAGGATCGTACCCTTCGAGCGGCCACCGGGCACGGTGGTCACCTTGTTGACGCGCAATGACGGATCGCGCGTGGCGAACCAGGCGGTGAACGTTTCGGGTGCGATCTCCAGCTCGTTGGCCGAACCGGTCGGCGCAACGGGGCGGCCGAGCACTTCAGCGATTTTCGTTTCGTGGGCGATGCGCCAGTCGCGCTCGCCTTCGACGCCGGACGGCGGCCCGGCAGCCTCGTCCGCCTCGACCGACAGGCGCGCGAGCAGCATCTCGACCAGCTCGCACCGCAGTTTCGCGCCAGCACCCTGCATCTCGGGCTTAAGGTCGGCGCGGATTGCTGCAAGAATGCTGCGCAGTTTTTCGCCCAGCAGCGGATCGTTCATACCGGCCTCCCGACATACGTGGGGAAAAAGAAACCGCTCTCCCGCTCGGCATGGCGCAGCAGATAGGCGCGCAAGCCGGCGTGGACCGCATCAACCCCCGCCTGCCCGCGTTGCGCATGACAGGCGCGCAGCAACACATCGACCGCCTCGCGCCCCGTGTGGTTGATCGCCTGCAGGTCCTCGACCGATGCATAGCCTGCGAGCAAGGCGGGCGCTTCAGCCAGAAACGCCTCGAGCGCAGGATCGCCGCCGCCCAGCGCCTCGCGTGCGCCGGTCAGCAGCGTCACCAGCTCGCTGGTGTCCTGGTGCAGCATGGGGCCTTCGGCGGGAACGCGCGCCTGCAGGTGGTTGAGGATCACGTCGACGCTGCGCAGCGCGCTTTGCGCCCACTGGTCCTCGATCTGCGGCGTGACATGTTCGCGCAGCGCCAATTGCACGGCGGCGAGCATCTGGGTGGCGGTGGGCATCATCTGGCGGCGCTCCCTCAGGCTGCGGCATTTTCGGGGCGGTAGGGGCTCTTGCGCCACTCCGCGACGATGCGCGCGGCTTCGTCGATCGGCTTGCCGATCATCATGCCCAGCAATTGTTCGAACAGCTTGACCCGTCCGAACCCAAGGTTGAGCCGGGGCACGCGCGGATTTTCGCCCGAAAGGAACGGGCGCAATCCGTTGTTCAGCGTCGGCACCGCCTTCCACACTTCCCACACGCGGTAGAAATCCAGGCTGGCGCGATCGATCGCGAAGCCGGCGGCCTGCTCGTAATGGCGCAGCGTCTGTTCGGCATCGCCCAGCGTGAGCATGCCCTGCGACAGCGCCCAATCCTGCGCGGGGTCGCCAGCGAACGCCAGCTCCCAGTCGGACAGCGCGACGATGCGGTCATCCTTCCAGATCTCCTCGCCCATGCCGTTGTTCCCCTTGCACAGCGAGACACGCGGCGCTGACGTGGGCAAATGCTCCTCGAGCCAGAACGCGGCTTCGGTCACCAGCGGGAACGGATCGGTGCGCACGTCCTCGAAGATGCGCATCCAGCGATCGAAATCGTCCCGCGCGCAGCCGGCGGCAGAGGCGGGCATCTCGACGAAATCGGTGAACCCGGTCGCCGCCAGATCGAGCGTGTGCAGCGCGGCCAGTCGCTCGGCGTGTTCGAAAGCAATGCGCTGGCGGCGCGCGGCAGCATCCGCGCCCTCGTCATAAAGCCCGGGAATGTCGTTGCTGCCATCGACCATGCGGCGCACCATCACCGGGCGGCCATCCGTAATGGCGGGCGTAGCGTCGAACCACAGCGGCTCGGCCACGGGCACGGCGGTAGGAAACAGCCCGGCGATGATGCGATATTCGTATTCGAGCGGCACCGGGCAAATCGGCCCGCCCAACGCATCGGTGCGGAACACGTAGCCGCCTTCGGCCCCGCCTTCCTCGGTCCACACCAGGAACGTCTCGCGGCTGATGCCGGGAAACGTCCGCTTGAATTTCGTAACGGTCACGTCGCCGCCCATGTGCGCGTTGAAATAGGCCTGGAGTGATTGCTGGTCGATCATTGCTCAGCCCCTGTCCGGCAGGCCGAAGCGCGGCTGCGGGCCGATTACGAACATCGGCATATAGGCGGATCCTTCGTTGCCGTTGACGGTGCACATGGCCAGTTGTTCGCGGTGACGGGGGAATGCGGTGGTGCCGTCGGGCATGATCACCGCTTCGGGATCGGAGATGTCATAGCTGTCGACCTCGATCGCCAGATCGCGCGAGCGCCACACGCCCTGCCCTTTGCCGTCGGTAAATCCGCTGTCGAAACCCCCGCCGCGATAGACCCACGGGCGCCCCACGGCGCGCGCATCGAGCTTGATCGCGCGCCCGTCTGCCAGCGCCAGGTCGAGCCGCATCGTGTCGAACACGCGCGTGCCGGGTTTGAACTGCACGGTATGCTCGATACCGGTGACCTCGACCTCCGCGCCCGCCCCTTCACGCACTTCGCCCTCGGTGTAGATGCGCGTGCCGTCTCCGTCTTCGATCAGTTGGACCGCGCCGCCTAAGTCACCGGCGCGAAATCCTGCGTGCACCAGGAACAAACCCTTGCCCCCGGTGCGCGAAGCCGAGGCCACGCCGCCGCCGCCCGCCGTGCCGGTCATCGGCTCGAACCCGCC
>NZ_BCTW01000019.1 GCF_001590965.1 Novosphingobium lentum NBRC 107847 | reverse complement strand
GTCGATCGTCGCGCCCAGCATCGGATCGGCGGGCACCAGCCGCGCCAGCGATTCGGCGTGGCGGGCGATTTCGTGCGGCATCGCGATGAACCCGGCGATCACCGCCGCCAACAAGGCATCGCCGCTGCCGACGCGCGACTGCAGCCGCGCCGCCGTGGCCGATGCCAGCGGCGGCGGGGCCGGCTTCCACGGCCCGCTGCGGTTGCTCCGCGCGCCGGGCTTGAACGCGGGCCGCTCGCGCCGGGCAAAGGCCAGCGCGTCGAATCGCTCGAGCAGGTCGCGCCGGTACAGCGGCTTGATGTCGGGATCGGCGATGGTATCGACATGCGTCATCAGCCGCGCTTTCAGCCCGGCCTTGTCCTCGGGCGTGGCGAGCGGGGCGGCCTCGCGTTCGGCATCCCACAGCACCTCGACCAGGTTGCGCGCCGACCCCAGCAGGTCTTCCATCGCCTGCGGACCGTCGCGCTTGACCACATCGTCGGGGTCCATCCCCGCAGGCAGCGTGGCGATTCGCAGCGAATGGCCGGGGCGCAGCAGCGGCAGCGCGCGCAGGCAGGCGCGCAAGGCGGCGCGCCGGCCGGCGGCATCGCCATCGAAGCACAGCACCGGGCATTCGACGATGCGCCACAACCGCTCGATCTGGTGTTCGGTCAGCGCGGTGCCGAGCGGGGCGACCGCCTCGCCGATCCCGGCTGCGGCCAGCGCGACCACGTCCATATAGCCTTCGACCACCACCACCCGGCCCGACTGGCGCGAGGCCGGCGCGGCGCGGTGCAGGTTATAGACGGTGCGCCCTTTGTCGAACAACGGCGTGTCGGGCGAATTGAGGTACTTGGGGGCATCCACTTTGGCCGCGTCCAAGATACGCCCCCCGAACGCGATCGGCCGCCCGCGCGCATCGCAGATCGGCAGCATCAGGCGGTTGCGGAAGCGGTCGTAAGGGTCCTTGCCCTCCACGACGATGCGCAGGCCTGCCTCGATCAGCATGGCCTCGGGAAACTGCGCCAGCGCGTCCTTGATCGCGGTGCGGCTGTCGGGGGCAAAGCCGAAGCCGAAGTCCTCCACTGTGCGCGCCGGAAATCCGCGCGACGCCAGATACCGCCGCGCTTCGGCGCCTGCGTCGGTCGTCAGGCTGTGGACGAAGAATGCCTGCGCCGCCGCCATGACGTCATGCAGCGACTTCTGCTGCTCGGCCACGGCGGCCGCGCGCGGATCGGGCGCGGGGATTTCCATGCCCGCCTCGACCGCCAGTTCCTTGACCGCATCCATGAACGATAGCCCGCGCTGGTCAGTCAGCCAGCGGATCGCGTCGCCGTGCGCGCCGCAGCCAAAGCAGTGATAGAAGCCCTTTTCATCGTTGACGGTGAAGCTGGGCGATTTCTCGTTGTGGAACGGACAGCACGCCTTGAACTCGCGCCCCGCCTTGGTCAGCCGCGTGGTCCGCCCGATCACGCCCGACAGCGTGACGCGCGACCGCAGTTCGTCCAGCCATTGAGGGGTCAGGGACATGAGCCGTCCCCTAGTACCCCACCTCCGCTCATGTCGAGCGAAGTCGAGACACGTTCTTTGGGTGGCCGGGCGAAGTGGGAAACTCGGTCCCAGTCGCCTGCGATCAAGGCTTCCTTTTTGGCTCGGGACCAGCTCTTGATCCGAAATTCCGCTGCGAATGCGTCATCGCGCGTCTGAAACCACTCCTGCCAAACAAGCTCGACAGGTCGGCGGCTGGATGTGAAATCGCAAAAGCCGCCGTGGCAATGCTCGGCGAAGCGTCGCTCCAGATCATCGGTATGTCCAGTGTAATATTTGCCGTCGGCACAGCGCAGCATATAAGCCCAGAATGCCATCACCCAGAGCCGGGCTCGGCATCCCTCGACTTCGCTCGGGATGAGCGGGTGAGGGTTCGAGTCAAGCGGGTGGAGGTGTGGGTTGAGCGGGTGAGGTTGGAAAAACCGCTCCCATTTCCGCTCATGTCGAGCCCATCGGCGAGCGGAGCATAAACTGCCGCCTTGTGGGCCGATGTCGAGACACGCCCCCGCATCATCAGCCCAAAGCCGCCTTCACCAGCCCGCTGGCCTTGCTCATGTCGAGCTGGCTGCCATGGCGCGCCTTCAGTTCGGCGATGACCTTGCCCATGTCCTTCATGGTGCTCGCGCCAAGTTCGGCCTTGATCGCCAGGATCGCTGCGGTGGTGTCGGCCTCGCTCAGCTGCGTCGGCAAGAATTCCTCGATCACCGCGATTTCGGCGGCTTCGGCGTCGGCGAGTTCCTGGCGGTTGCCCTGTTCGTACAGCGCGATCGATTCGCGGCGCTGCTTGGCCATCTTCTGCAGCACGTCGACCACCAGCACGTCGTCGTCGGGCACGGAGGACGCAGTGCGCAGTTCGATGTCCTTGTCCTTCAGCTTGGCAAGGATCAGGCGCACGGCGGCGAGGCGGGGCTTGTCGCCGGCCTTCATGGCGGTGACTTGCGCGGACTTTATCGAGTCGCGGATCATGGTGTGTTTCGCATTTCCTGTGGACGGCTGCGGCATACGCAGCCCGGACCGGCAATGTAGGACAAACTTTTGGCCGCCGCTAGGTTGACGGTGCAGCGCGTCGGGTCTAGCTGCCGCCCCTTAGCGACATCGCCAGAAAACCTGCTTACGGAGCGCCCCCTATCATGGCCGACCCCGCCACCACGCACGCGTACTCTTCGGCCGTGATCGGGCCAAAGGGCGCGACGGGCGTTCTGGTGCTGGCGGATGGCAGCGTGGCGTGGGGCAGGGGCTTCGGCGCGACCGGGGCGGCGGTGGGTGAAGTGTGTTTCAACACCGCGATGACCGGCTATCAGGAAGTGATGACCGATCCGTCTTACGCGGCGCAGATCGTTACGTTCACGTTCCCGCACATCGGCAACGTCGGCACCAATCCCGAAGACATGGAAGGCAGCGTGCAGGGCGCGGTCGGCTGCATCGTGCGCGAGGACGTGACCGAACCGTCCAACTTCCGCAGCGTCGGCGGCTTTCCCGCATGGCTGGCCGCGCAAGGCAAGATCGGCCTCGCCGGGATCGACACCCGCGCGCTCACCCGCCGCATCCGCATGGTAGGCGCGCCCAACGCGGTGATCGCGCACGATCCCGCCGGCCAGTTCGATATCGACGCGCTGGTCAAGCGCGCGCGCGAATGGTCCGGGCTGGAAGGCATGGACCTTGCTCGCGTCGTCACGCGCGATGCGCAGGAAAGCTGGGAAGGCGGCGTGTGGCGGCTGGGTTCGGGCTATGGCCGGAGCCCGCGAGACACCCGCCCGCACGTCGTCGCGATCGATTATGGCGCGAAGGACAACATCTTCAGGAACCTGGTCAAAGCCGGTGCGCAAGTGACGGTGGTTCCGGCAGAAACATCGCTCGACACGATCCTCGGGCTCAATCCGGCGGGCGTGTTCCTGTCGAACGGGCCGGGCGATCCGGCGGCGACCGGGGCCTACGCCGTGCCGGTGATCGCGGGTTTGCTGGAGCGCGACGTACCGCTGTTCGGCATCTGCCTGGGCCACCAGATGCTCGCGCTGGCGGCAGGCGCGAAGACCACCAAGATGCATCAGGGCCACCGCGGCGCCAACCACCCGGTCAAGCGACTGGCTGACGACGTGGTCGAGATCACCAGCATGAACCACGGCTTCGCGGTCGACGCCGCGACGCTGCCCGACACCGTGGAACAGACCCACGTCTCGCTGTTCGACGGCTCCAACTGCGGCATTTCGATCAAGGGCAAACGCGCGTTCGGCGTCCAGTACCACCCCGAGGCCAGCCCGGGCCCGCAGGACAGTTTCTACCTGTTCGAGCGGTTTGTGGGGATGTTGGGGTGAGCCAGCGTTCATCTTCTCCCTCTCACCCTTCAGGGGGAGAGGGTCGGGGAGAGGGGGCCTTCAGGATCGCGCCCAAGCTCGATCAGGATCACCCGCAGTACTCCCTCGATGTTGCTCAGGACGTCGGCGTTGGTGAAGCGGATCACCCTGTATCCGCGTTTCACGAGCGACGCGGTGCGGGCGGTGTCATAGGCTTCGGTGGCTGCATGGCTGTCTCCGTCGAGTTCGATCACCAGTCGTTCGGATCTGCTCGCAAAATCGGCGATGAACGGCGCCAGCACGACTTGTCGCTGGAACTTCACTCCAAGCCGGTTGCCGCGCAGTCGCGACCACAGCGCCTGCTCCGGCGGAGTCATGTCAGAGCGGAGCGATTTTGCTCGCGCTCTCGTCTCGACGTGGCGTTTCACCCTGCCCCCTCTCCCAACCCTCTCCCCCTGAAGGGTGAGAGGGCTTATCCTTCATCGCACAAGGCACACTATGCCCAAACGCACTGACATCTCCTCGATCCTGATCATCGGCGCCGGGCCGATCGTCATCGGCCAGGCTTGCGAGTTCGATTATTCGGGCACGCAGGCCATCAAGGCGTTGAAGGAAGAGGGGTATCGCATCGTCCTGGTCAATTCGAACCCGGCGACGATCATGACCGATCCCGACATGGCCGACGCCACCTATATAGAGCCGATCACGCCCGAGATCGTCGCCAAGATCATCGAGAAGGAGCGCCCCGATGCGGTGCTGCCGACGATGGGCGGGCAGACCGCGCTCAACACCGCGCTCGCGCTGGCGCAGGACGGCACGCTCGCCAAGTACGGCTGCATCATGATCGGCGCCGATGCTGAGGCGATCGACAAGGCCGAGGACCGGATGAAGTTCCGCGACGCGATGGACAAGATCGGGCTGGAATCCGCCCGTTCCGGCATCGCGCAAACCGAGGCCGAGGCGCTGGCCGTGCTCGAACGCACCGGCTTGCCCTCGATCATCCGGCCCAGTTTCACCATGGGCGGCACCGGCGGCGGCATCGCCTACAACCGCGAGGAATTCCTCACCATCGTGCGCGGCGGGCTGGAAGCATCGCCCACCACCGAAGTGCTGATCGAGGAATCGCTGCTCGGCTGGAAAGAGTTCGAGATGGAAGTCGTGCGCGATCGTGCCGACAACGCGATCATCATCTGCTCGATCGAGAATGTCGATCCGATGGGCGTGCACACCGGCGATTCGATCACGGTCGCCCCGGCGCTGACGCTGACCGACAAGGAATACCAGATCATGCGCAATGCATCGATCGCGGTCCTGCGGGAAATCGGCGTCGAAACAGGTGGTTCCAACGTACAGTTCGCAGTCAATCCCAAGGATGGGCGACTGATCGTGATCGAGATGAATCCGCGCGTGTCGCGGTCATCGGCGCTGGCGTCCAAGGCCACCGGCTTTCCCATCGCCAAAGTCGCGGCCAAGCTGGCGGTGGGCTACACGCTCGACGAGATCACGAACGACATCACCGGCGCCACCCCGGCCAGCTTCGAGCCGACGATCGATTACGTCGTCACCAAGATTCCGCGCTTTGCGTTCGAAAAGTTCAAGGGCTCCTCGCCGCTGCTGTCCACCGCGATGAAATCGGTGGGCGAGGTCATGGCGATCGGCCGCAACTTCAAGGAATCGATGCAGAAGGCGCTGCGCGGGCTGGAAACCGGGCTTGACGGGTTCAACCGCGTGGTCGAACTCGAAGGCGCCAGCCGCGACGAGCTTACCGCCGCGCTCAGCCGTGCGACGCCCGAGCGCATTCTGGTGGTCGGTCAGGCCTTCCGCGAGGGGCTGAGCGTGGACGATGTCCATGCGGTCACCAAATACGATCCGTGGTTCCTGCGCCAGATCGCCGAGATCATCGCCGAAGAGCAGGCCATTTCGCGTGACGGGCTGCCCAACGATGCCGTTGGCCTGCGCCGGCTGAAAGCGATGGGCTTTTCGGACAAGCGCCTCGCCACGCTGGCGGTGCGCTCGGTCGGGGTGGCCGGGGGCTTGGCGGAAACGCAGGCCAAGCGCTCGGGCCTGCTCCACGACACGCTGCGCGCCATGGCCGGCGCCACCAGCGAGGCCGAAGTGCGCAGCCTTCGCCACAAGCTGGGCGTGCGCCCGGTGTTCAAGCGCATCGACAGCTGCGCCGCCGAGTTCGAGGCGATCACGCCGTACATGTACTCGACCTACGAAGCGCCGATGTTCGGGGATGCGGAGAACGAGGCGGTGCCGACCGACCGGCGCAAGATCGTGATCCTGGGCGGCGGGCCCAACCGCATCGGGCAGGGCATCGAGTTCGATTACTGCTGCTGCCACGCGTGCTTCGCGCTGGGCGACGCCGGGTTCGAGACGATCATGATCAACTGCAACCCGGAAACGGTCAGCACCGATTATGACACGTCCGACCGCCTGTATTTCGAGCCGCTGACCGCCGAGGACGTGCTGGAAATCCTCGATGTCGAGAAGTCCACCGGCGAGCTGGTCGGCGTGATCGTGCAGTTCGGCGGGCAGACCCCGCTCAAGCTGGCGCAGGCCCTGGAAGACGCGGGCATCCCGATCCTGGGCACCTCGCCCGACGCGATCGACCTGGCCGAAGACCGCGAGCGGTTTGCCAAGCTGGTCGAGAAGCTGGGCCTGAAACAGCCCGAGAACGGCATCGCGCGCAGCCGCGACGAGGCGGTCGCGGTGGCCGAGCGCATCGGTTATCCGGTGCTGATCCGGCCAAGCTATGTGCTGGGCGGGCGGGCGATGGAAATCGTCGATAGCCTGGCGCAGCTGGACGATTACATCGCCACCGCGGTGCGTGTATCGGGCGACAGCCCGGTGCTGATCGACCAGTACTTGCGCGACGCGATCGAATGCGACGTCGATGCGCTGGCCGATGGCGACGACGTGGTGGTGGCTGGCGTACTCCAGCACATCGAGGAAGCGGGCATCCATTCGGGCGACAGCGCCTGCACCCTGCCGCCCTACAGCCTCTCGCGCGAGATCATCGACGAGATGGAACGCCAGGCCGTGCTGCTGGCGCGGGCGCTGGAAGTGCGCGGGCTGATGAACATCCAGTTCGCGGTGAAGGACAGCCCGGAAGGCCAGGAGGTCTACCTGATCGAGGTCAACCCGCGCGCCAGCCGCACCGTGCCGTTCGTGGCCAAGGCGATCGGCCAGCCCATCGCCAAGTTCGCCGCGCGGATCATGGCGGGTGAAAAGCTCAAGGACCTGCCGCCGATCATCCGCGACATTCCGTACATGGCGGTGAAGGAAGCGGTGTTCCCGTTCGCGCGCTTCCCCGGGGTCGATCCGGTGCTATCACCCGAGATGAAGTCTACCGGCGAAGTCATGGGAATCGATGCGAATTTCCCTGTGGCATTCGCCAAGTCGCAACTGGGGGCAGGGGTCATCCTGCCGCAGGGCGGCAACCTGTTCGTCTCGGTCAAGGATACCGACAAGGCCATCGTGCTGCCGGCGGTGCAGCGGCTGGCGGGGCTGGGCTTCCGCATCGTCGCGACCGGCGGCACCGCGCGCTACCTTGCCGATTCCGGCGTGGTGGTGGAACGCGTCAACAAAGTCGCGGAAGGCCGCCCGCATATCGTCGACCGGATCATCGACGGCGATATCGCGCTGATCTTCAACACCACCGAAGGCTGGCAGAGCCACAAGGACTCCGCGTCGATCCGCCGGTCCGCGCTGAACGGCAAAGTTCCGTACTTCACCACGGCGGCGGCTTCGGTTGCCGCATCCGAGGCGATCGAGGCTTTGCGCAGCGCCGACCTTGCGGTGCGGTCGCTGCAGGACTATTATAGTCATTGATCCACGCGTTTCCGACATTGTGAACGATCAGGTGCCGGTTCGGATGCGGGAGCATTCGGCGGCAGGGAAGGACTTTCCCCGATCGATCCGTCGGAGCGGCAGGCAAGAGGTTTACGAATGGCGAGTGTCGAAAAGATGCCGATGCTGCAGGAAGGCTATGAAAAGCTGACTGCCGAGCTGAAGGCACTGCGGGAAGAGCGGCCCCGCATCGTTGAAGCGATCGAGGAAGCGCGCGCGCACGGCGATTTGTCGGAAAACGCGGAATACCATTCGGCCAAGGAACGGCAGGGCCAGGTCGAGGCGATGGTCGGCGATCTGGAGGATCGGATCAGCCGCGCGCAGATCATCGACCCGACCACGCTGTCGGGCGATCGCATCGTGTTCGGTGCGACCGTGACGCTGCTCGACGATGCCGAAAAGCCGGTCCGCTACCAGATCGTCGGCCAGACCGAAGCCGATGCCAAAGTCGGCCGGATCAGCTACAACTCCCCGCTCGGCCGCGCCCTGATCGGGCGCAAGGTCGAGGAAGAGATCGAAGTTACGGTGCCGTCGGGGGACCGCTTCTATGTGGTTGAGAAGATAGAGTTCATCTGATCACGGCAACCCCGTATTCGGGGCGTGTCCGGTCGCCTGGGGCGGCATGGGCACGGACTCGCCGGACAAAATCAAGGCGCGCGACCGGAATGGATCGCGCGCCTTGTTGGTTTCCTATGCTACCGGCAGATCGGGCTGCAGCAGCTTGTGCATGTGGACGATGACGTACTTCATTTCGGCATCGTCGACCGTGCGCTGGGCCTTGCCGCGCCACGCTTCTTCGGCGGTGGCATAATCGGGATAGACGCCGACGAGATCGATGGCGTCGAGATCCGTGAATTCAAGGCCCTGCGGATCTTTGACCCGTCCGCCCATCACGAGGTGGAGTTTTTGCATGGCGACACTTTCCTGGGGAGAGAAATCGCCCGCGCCCTGACAGGATGAGGCCGTCGGCGCAAGCCCGGGGCCCGCGCCGATGCCCGATCAGTGGCGCACGCGCGACGCTATTTCGCCGACCCGACGCATCGCTGCAACACCTGCGCCGCGCGCGCCGTTGACCGCGACTTCGGCAAAGTCTGCTGCGCGACGCCGCGCTTCGGTGCCCGCTTCGCTGACCACTTCGCCCAGGTCCTCGATCCGCTCGCGGCCTTCGCGTCCGGCTTCGGAGGCAAAGTCTGCCGCCTTGGCGCCCGCGACAGCGGCGAATTCGCCCGCTCCGGCGCCGTAAGCGGCGGCCAGTTCGGTGGCGACCGTGGCCAGCGACAGCGCATTGCGCCGCACCTTGCGACCCAGACCGGCCGGCAGCAGCCGCCCGACTGGGACAAAGCGGGCGACCAGCGCGCCGACCACGATCCCGCCAGCCAGCATGGCGATCGGGTGATCTTCCGCCAGCTGGCGCACGCGCGACTTGGGTGGCTGCTGCGCGGCGGCAGCAGCTTCGTTGCGCTCGTGCGCGGCTTCGATCCTGTCGCGAACGCGGCGTGTGCGCTTGTCAGTCACTATCTTGTCCTTCCTCATCATGCCCGCCCCGTTCTTCGCCCCCGAAAAACCCGTGCAGGACCGATCCGATCGGACCTCGTAGTACCCAAGCCGCGAGCGCCAGCATCGTTCCCGCCACTATCGCTTTGTGTTCGCTGGCAACTTCGCGCGCGGTGTCGATCGCCTCGACCACTTCCTCGGCGGCGGCATCCTTGATCCGCCGGCCGATCGGGCGTTCGCCAATTCCTTCGCGCAGGCCGGAAATGTCATGTTTGACCAGCGCCCACGCCTGCTCGCGCAAGTCGCGCGCTTCGGCCAGGCTGGCGGCATCGCTGCTTTCGCTCATGCCGCGATGCTCATGCGTCAGGCCCCTTGTGGAACAGCACCGCCTTGATCCGCGCAACCCGCCGCGCGATCACCAGCGCGCACAGCGCCGTGCCGGCCAGCAGCGCCGCACCGACGATCGCCAGCGCGCCCCATGGGCCGACCAGCGGCGTCAGCGCGAGGAGCAGCCCCACCACCAGCGCGACCAGCGTGAAGAACGCCAGGAACAGGCCCAGCACCGCCAGCGCGGCAATGCCCTTGGCCCGGCCGAGCACATAGCGGGCGCGCACTTTCTGGAAGGCGATCTCGGCTTCGGCCAGCGTCTGGCCATCGTCGATCAGCGCGCGCAGGCTGTCGAACAGCGCGGGCGGCTCCGCAGCTTCCGCCACGGCGCTGTCCGCGCCATCTGCAACGGCGGTTTCAGGCGACAAAAGTTCGTTCATGTCCCGACAGCAAGACCGGCGCGAACCGCTGCTGTCAATCGCTGGACCCACGGAACAAGCGCGACAGCATAAAACCGGCGACAGCGGCAATGCCGATCGCCACGCCAGGGCTCTTGCGGACAAGCTCCTTGGCTTCTTCGCCCAGTTCGTTGAGATCTTTCGATTCCAGCTTGGCGGCCGCTTCCTGGATCGATCGGGCGGCGCTGCGGGCATAATCGCCGTACTGCACGCCCAGCTTTTCATCGATGGTGGAAGACGTATCGGCCAGCGTCTTGCCCAGGCCGGTCAGCGCGTCGCTGGCCTTGGATTTGCCCTGGTTGGCCAGATCGGCGGCCTTGTCCTTGGCTTGCCCAGCGTAGACCTTGGCATCTTCGGTCCAGTCGCTGGCGCTGCCGGCAACCTTTTCCTTGTAAGCGGTGGTGCGGCCCAGCGCTTCGTCCTTGAGCGCCTCGGCACCGGCCTTGGCTTCCTCGATGGCCTTGTTGAAGCGCGACTTGGCCTCACCGATGCCGTCGGTCATGGCCGTCTCGACGCTGGAGGTGGCTTCGGCGATTTTCTTGCGGGCAGTGGCTGCGCTCTTGGCGGCGGTGCCATCGGTCGTTTCAGTGGTATCGGCCATCGTGTCGTTCCTTTGCCCTGGTCCGCCCCGCGCCTGTGGCGCAAGAGCCAAGTCCATTAGATAGAACGGATCGCGGCAATCGCAAGTTGCACTGCACCATCCCGGTCCGCCCCATGTTCTTCTCGGCCATGCAACGCTGCTTGCCTGCCATGGTTCCAGCCGATAGGAGCCGGAGCAACGCCGCGAAAAGCGCCGAATCCGTAAGGTAGCCGGCCCAGCCGGCCTACCCAGCTCGTTTCCAGGGAGCCCTACCATGACCGCGATCATTGACATTCACGCGCGTGAAATTCTCGACAGCCGGGGCAATCCCACGGTCGAAGTCGACGTACTGCTCGACGACGGCAGCTTCGGCCGTGCCGCCGTGCCATCGGGTGCATCGACCGGCGCGCACGAGGCGGTCGAACTGCGCGACGGCGACAAGTCGCGTTACATGGGCAAGGGCGTGCGGCTGGCGGTGGAAGCCGTCAACGGCGAGATTTCGGACGCGATCCTCGGCCTCGATGCCGAAGACCAGCGCGATGTCGATCTGTCGATGATCCAGCTCGACGGCACCGAGAACAAGGCGCGGCTTGGCGCCAATGCCATCCTCGGCGTCAGCCTGGCCGTGGCCAAGGCGGCGGCGGACGCGCGCGGGCTGCCGCTGTACAGCTACGTCGGCGGCGTTTCGGCGCATGTCCTGCCGGTGCCGATGATGAACATCATCAACGGCGGCGAACATGCCGACAACCCGATCGATTTCCAGGAATTCATGATCATGCCGGTCGGCGCACCCAGCCTGGCCGAAGCCGTGCGCTGGGGATCGGAGATTTTCCACACGCTGAAGAAAGGCCTTCATGAAAAGGGCCTGGCGACGGCGGTGGGCGATGAAGGCGGCTTTGCGCCCAACCTGGCCAGCACGCGCGACGCGCTCGACTTCATCATGGCCTCGATCGAGAAAGCGGGGTTCAAGCCGGGCAGCGAGATCGCGCTGGCGCTCGATTGCGCGGCGACCGAGTTCTTCAAGAACGGCAAGTACGAGATCAGCGGCGAAGGCCTCAGCCTGTCGCCGGTGCAGATGGCCGATTACCTCGCCGACTTGACCACCGCCTACCCGATCCGCTCGATCGAGGACGGCATGAGCGAGGACGATTTCGAGGGCTGGGCCGCGATCACCGCCAAAGTGGGCGACAAAGTCCAGCTGGTCGGCGACGATCTGTTCGTGACCAACCCCAAGCGCCTGACCATGGGCATCGGCAAGGGGCTGGCCAACTCGCTGCTGGTCAAGGTCAACCAGATCGGCACGCTGACCGAAACATTGGAAGCGGTCAGCATCGCCCAGCGCGCGGGCTATACTGCGGTGATGTCGCACCGTTCGGGCGAGACCGAAGACGCGACGATCGCCGATCTCGCGGTCGCCACCAACTGCGGCCAGATCAAGACCGGCAGCCTTGCCCGGTCGGACCGGCTGGCCAAGTACAACCAGCTGATCCGCATCGAGGAAGAGCTGGGCAGTGCGGCAAAGTATGCCGGCGCGGGGGCGTTCGGTCGGCTGGCCGGGTAGTTCCTGCCGGCATTTGGTTGCTCCACGCTATCCCCGCTCATGTCGAGCGAAGTCGAGACACGTGCGCTACAGTTTGAACGTGGCGAAGCATCCCTCGACTTCGCTCGGGATGAGCGGGTCGAGGCTGTGTCATCGCGTTCGAACGTTAGCATTCGACCAACGCCCGATGACCGCCGACAAATGGTTGTTGGCGGTTCATCCTTGCGCTCCTAAACGGTTGCCAATGAAACCAGCGCGCGCGCGGGACGTCGGCGCGCGCCCATAAAGGATGCCGTCACAGATGATTGATCGATCCGCGCGCCGTCGCCGCATGTTTGCCGCTTTGCTGCTGGGCGCCTCGGTGCTCGCCGGGCCTGCCGCTTGCAAGATGGCGGGGACCACGCCGACCGCCACCGCCAGCGCGGGCAACGCGCTGGGGATCGATCCCAAGGCGATGGACAAGACGATCAAGCCGGGCGACGATTTCTACGGCTATGCCAACGGCAACTGGATGAAGACCACCGAGATTCCGGCCGATCGCTCAAGCGTGGGCGGCTTCTTCATCGCCGACCAGCAGACCGAAAAGCAGATCGGCGAACTGATGGCCGACTTGCTCAAGTCCGACCCAGCGGCAGACAGCGACGGCGCGCGGATCAAGGCGTTCTACAACGCGTTCATGAACACCGCCGCGATCGACGCGGCAGGCATGAAGCCGGTCCAGCCTGAGCTCGACCGTTTTGCCGCGATCAACGACGTGAAGTCGCTGTCGAGCGTGCTGGGCAGCCAGATTCGCGCCGACGTCGATCCGCTCAACGCCACCAACTTCCAGACCGAGAACCTGTTCGGCGTGTTCGTGACGCAGGCGCTGGCGGGTGGCGAGGTGGTCCCGTACATCCTGCAGGGCGGGCTGGGCATGCCCGAGCGCGAATATTACCTGTCCGCCGACCCCAAGATGGTCGAACTGCGCACCAAGTACAAAGCCCACATCGCGCAAGTGCTGACCGACGCGGCCATCGCCGATGCGCCGGCGAAGGCGCAGCGCATTTTCGACCTCGAGACGAAGATCGCGCAGGCCCACGCCACGCGCGAGCAGAGCGAGGATTTCCAGCATTCGGCGGCGGTGTGGTCCAAGGCCGATTTCGCCACCAAGGCCCCCGGCATCGACTGGGACGCGTTCCTGTCGGCGGCGCAGCTGGGGAACCAGCAGAAGTTTGCCGCTTACCACGCCGGGGCCATCCCCAAGCTGTCCGCACTGGTCGCCTCGCAACCGCTGGAGGCGTGGAAGGACTGGCTGACGTTCCACCAGATCAACAGCAACGCATCGGTGCTGCCCAGCACGATCGACCACGATCACTTCGCATTCTACGGCACCGCGTTGCAGGGCACGACCGCGCAGCGCCCGCGCGACAAGCGCGCGCTGGGCGCAGTCAACGCGCTGCTCGGCGATGCGATGGGCAAGCTGTATGTCGACAAGTATTTCCCGGCGTCGGCCAAGGCCGAAGTGCAGGGCATGGTCACCAACATCAAGGCGGCGTTCTCGAAGCGCGTGAGCGCGATCGACTGGCTCGCGCCCGCGACGAAGCAGGAAGCGCTCAAGAAGGTAGAGACGATCGAGGTCGGCGTCGGCTATCCCGAAAAGTGGGTCGAGTATGGCGGCCTGACGGTGACGCCCGACAACGCCTATGCCGATGTGCAGGCGGCGGAAAAGGCCAACTACGCGCAGCAACTGTCCAAGATCGGCAAGCCGCTGGACAAGCGCGAATGGTGGATGAACGCGCAGCTGGTCAACGCGGTCAACCTGCCGGTGCAGAACGCGCTGAACTTCCCCGCCGCGATCCTGCAGCGCCCGTTCTTCGATCCGGCCGCCGACGCGGCCTACAACTACGGCGGGATCGGCGCGACGATCGGCCACGAGATCAGCCACAGCTTCGACAACAACGGCGCGGCGTTCGATTCGACCGGCGCGATGCGCAACTGGTGGACCGCATCGGACCTGGCGCGGTTCAACGCGGCGGGCGACGCGCTGGCGCAGCAGTTCGACACCTACACCCCGTTCCCCGGCATGCACGTCAACGGCAAGCTGACGCTGGGTGAGAACATCGCCGACGTGGCCGGCCTGTCAGCATCGTACGATGCCTATCACGCCTCGCTCGGCGGCAAGGAGGCGCCGGTGATCGACGGATTGTCCGGCGACCAGCGGTTCTTCATCGCGTTCGCGCAAAGCTGGGCGACCAAGACCCGCGACGAGGCGCTGCGCGGGCGTCTCGCCACCGACGGCCACGCGCCGGGCCAGTATCGCGCGCTGACGGTGCGCAACCTCGATGCGTGGTACAAGGCGTTCGACGTGCAGCCGGGCGACAAGCTGTATCTGGCACCGGAAAAGCGCGTGAAGGTCTGGTAGAAATTGCCGCCGGGGAAAGGGGGCAGGGCAGGGGTCAGGCGGTTTCGGCCGCGACCTCTTCCTTGGCCTCGGCCTCGATCTGCTCGGCCCGGTCGATCTCGCGCTTCTTCTTCGGGCTGAGCAAATATTGCCACACGCCCCAGGCGTTGACCGCGAGCAGCAGGCCGTTCTGCACCGCGATCGGCATCGTGCCGTTGACGAGGCCCGAGGTTACCCACGCGATCGAGGTCGCGACGAACAGCACGAAGCCCCAGCCGGTCCAGCGCCGGCCAAGGTCGGCCGCGATCATGGCGGCGGCGATGATCGCCCCGATCGCGCCGAACCATTCGAGCGGTCCGTTCATGGCGTAAAATCCCCCGTTGGCGTGCGGGAGACCAATCATCCCCGCGCCGGTTTCGTTCCCCGAAACCGCAAGCTGGTGGTCAGGCGAGCTTTTCGCGCAACGCCATCAGCGCCAGCGCGGCCTTGGCCGCCTCACCGCCCTTGTCCTTCTGCGCAGGATCGGCGCGCACCAGCGCCTGTGCTTCGTTCTCGACCGTGAGAATGCCGTTGCCGATCGGCACGCCGTCCATGGTCAGCGCCATGATCCCGCGCGCGCTTTCGCCCGCGACGATCTCGAAATGATAGGTTTCGCCGCGAATCACCACGCCGATCGCGACGAACCCGTCGTACATGTCGCTCTGGTCGGCCAGCGCGATCGCCGCCGGGATTTCCAGCGCGCCGGGGACCGTGATCACCTCCGACTTGTGGCCCGCCGCCTTGATCGCGGCCTTGGCGCCCGCGATCAGCATGTCGTTCAGGTGGTCGTAGAAGCGCGCTTCCACGATGAGGATCTTGGCCATGCTGACTTACTCCGCCGGTATCGGCCGTTCGCCGACGATGTTGAGGCCGTAGCCTTCGATTGCGACAACGTTGCGATGCGCGTTGGTCAACAGGATCATGTCGTGCACGCCCAGATCCGCAAGGATCTGCGCGCCGATGCCATAGCTGCGCAAGTCCATGTCCGGCGCGATGCCGCCGCCCTGTTCGGGATCGCCTTCGGCCGGGCTGATCAGCAGCACCAGCAGCCCCGCACCCGCCTTGCCCACTTCGACCATCGCGCGCTGCAGCGTGCGCTTCTTGGGGCCGGGGCGGCCGAGCATGTCGTCGAACACCGAAATGGTGTGGACGCGCGCCAAGGTCGGCTCGCCTGCCACCACCTGGCCTTTTTGCAGGACGAAGCTCTGGCTGCCGTCGATCTTGTTGCGATAGGTAATCATGCGCCAGTCGCCGCCGTAATCCGACGAGAACGGCACGTCCGAGACCTTCTGGACGAGATGATCATGGCGGCGGCGATATTCGATCAGATCGCGGATCGTGCCGATTTTCAGGCCGTGGCGGCGGGCGAACGGGACGAGGTCGTCCATCCGCGCCATCGTGCCGTCGTCCTTCATGATCTCGCAGATCACGCCGGCGGGGTTGAGCCCGGCCAGGCGCGAGATGTCGACCGCCGCCTCGGTATGGCCGGCGCGCACCAGCACGCCGCCGTCGCGCGCGATCAGCGGGAAGACATGGCCCGGCGTGACGATTTCGTCCTGCCCCTTGGAGGCATCGATTGCCACCGCCACGGTGCGCGCGCGGTCGCCCGCCGAGATGCCCGTGGTCACGCCGTCGCGCGCCTCGATCGAGACGGTGAACGCGGTTTCGTGGCGCGTGCCGTTCTTGCGGCTCATCGGTTCCAGCCCGAGCTGCTCAACCCGCTGGCGACCGAGCGCCAGGCAGATCAACCCGCGACCGTGGGTGGCCATGAAGTTGATCGCGTCGGGCGTGGCCATCTGCGCCGGGATGATCAGGTCGCCTTCGTTCTCGCGGTCCTCATCATCGACCAGGATGTACATGCGGCCATTGCGCGCTTCGTCGATGATTTCCTCGATCGGCACCAGCGACGGGACATCGTCGCTTTCGGTCAGCACCCGCTCCAGCTTCAGCAGCGTGTCGGCGGTGGGGTTCCAGCCGGGCAGCGTCAGGTCGCGCAGCGAGTTGGCGTGAAGTCCGGCCGCACGCGCGAGCCCGGACCGCGACATGCCGCCCTCGGTGACGAGGTTGCGGATTTTTTCGATGAGATCGTTTGCCATGGCCACGGTATTTCACACTGTGATGTGAATTGCAATGGCTATGTTCACACTCAAATTCACAGTCGAAAACGACCGATTCTCGCCAAAGTGTGGCTTCCGCGCCTCGGACGGACGCTACCTGCCGTTACGGCAAGGCGCGATTTGCAAATGACGGTTGACAACCGAATCAGGCCGTTATGTCCTCTGTTCCGGTAGCCCGCCAAACGATCGGGCACCGCTGGAGAGAGAGGACTGATCTTATGAGGGGCAAGCTGCTTCTGTTGGCCGGCGTTTGTGTCGGTGCCATGTCCAACCCGGTCTTCGCGCAATCGACTGCTTCGGAAGAAGGTTTCGATACTGCGCCGATCATCGTCACCGCGCAGCGCCAGGCGCAATCCATTCAGGACGTGCCGATCGCGGTCTCGGCGTTTTCGGCAGAGACGCTGGAAAAGAAGCAGATCTCGAATTCGAGCGACCTGCAGCTGACGCTGCCCAACGTGACCTTCACCAAGACCAACTTCACCAGTTCCAGCTTCACCATTCGCGGCATCGGCGATCTTTGCGTCGGCGTGTCATGCGATGCCGCCACCGGCATCCACATCAACGACATGCCGCTGGTGTCGAGCCGGCTGTTCGAAACCGAGTTCTTCGATCTCGAACGCGTCGAAGTGCTGCGCGGGCCGCAGGGCACGCTGTTTGGCCGCAACGCCACGTCGGGTGTCGTCAACGTCATCACCGCGCGCCCGCAGATGGAAACCTTCGCCGCATCGGGCGAGGGCGAGTACGGCAACTACAATTCGTACAAGATCAAGGGCATGGTCAACGTGCCGCTGGGCAACACCGTGGCGGTCCGCATCAGCGGGCTGTACAACAAGCGCGACGGCTACACCCACAACCTGTTCACCAACAGCGCGATCGACGGGCGCGATCTTTACGCGATCCGTGGCTCGCTGCGGTGGGAGCCGGGCCCGAACACCACGATCGACCTGATGGGCTACTACTTCCACGAGAACGACAATCGCAGCCGCATCCAGAAGCAGCTGTGCCATCGCGATCCCACCGGCGTGCTGGGCTGCCTGCCCGACAAGCTGGCCAACGAAACCACCAACGCCAACTCGACGCTGGCCTCGCTGCTGTCGTCGAACGAATTCTTCGGCATCGCGGTCAGCCCCAAGTTTGCGCCGCTGGGCCTTGGCA
Organism: Novosphingobium lentum NBRC 107847; assembly: GCF_001590965.1. Classification (GTDB taxonomy): domain Bacteria; phylum Pseudomonadota; class Alphaproteobacteria; order Sphingomonadales; family Sphingomonadaceae; genus Novosphingobium; species Novosphingobium lentum. The sequence continues at coordinate 79,622 of NZ_BCTW01000019.1, read as the reverse complement.
GCATCTATGCCCCCGATGCGTTTTCCGCAGCGGTCAACCCGACCGACGTGCGCACGGTCAACGTCGATTATGCACCAACCTACTACGCCACCGAGGAAATCTATCAGGGCCGGATTTCGCAGGAGCTGGGCAGCCACCTCAAGCTCGACGTGATCGGCGGCTATTCGCGCAACACCATCGTCAGCCGCACCGACTACAATCTGGCGGTCGAGCGCCCCCTGACCAACAACCCCGGGCTGTTCGCGCTGGCGGCATTCTCGGGCGCGCCGGGGCTGGGCAAGTTCTTCGCGCCGATCGCGGCCGCGCTGATCCCCAACGGCCCGGGCGGCAACGTGTGCCAGTCGACCAATGATCCCAACAACGTCGGCGTCTATGGCGCGGGCGGGGCCAAGATCTGCGCACCGTCGTCGCTCGACTTCGATGAATCGAGCCAGACGTTCAAGCAGTGGTCGGCCGAAGCGCACATCGCCAGCTCGTTCGACGGGATGTTCAACTTCCTGCTCGGCGCGACATACCTGCGCGGCGAGACCGACCAGAACAACTACTACGTCAACAGCTTCGGCCTCGACTATGCCTCGGGCATCCTCGGCGCGGCGGCAGGGGCGGCGGGCGGGACAGGCGGGGTTCCGGTGTTCCGGCCTTCGCCGTTCTATCGCAACAACCAGGAGAAGGCGACGCTCAACAGCTTCGGCATTTTCGGCGAAAGCTATTTCAAGTTCAACGACAAGCTGAAGCTCACGCTGGGCCTGCGCTACAACCACGACAAGAAGTTCCTGCATGCCCGCACCACGCTGCTGAGCGACGGTCTTTCGACCGAGTTCACCGGCGGCAACGCGATCTATGCCCCGTTCGGTGCGACCGACATCAGCCAGGCGCTCAACTACGCGACGGCCGATTTCGACAAGTCGATCGCCGGGGTCCAGGCGTTTGCCGACAGCACGGTCAGCTTCAACAAGCTCACCGGGCGCGCGGTGCTGGACTACCAGATCACGCCGGACAACCTGCTCTACGTGTCCTACGCGCGCGGCTACAAGTCGGGCGGCATCAACCCGCCGCTGTCGGTCGGGGCGGTCAACGCCAGCTTCCGGCCTGAATCGGTGGACTCGTTCGAAATTGGGTCGAAGAACACGTTCGGCGCGCTGCAGCTCAACCTTTCGGCGTTCTACTACAAGTACAAGGACCTGCAGCTCAGCCGCATCGTGTCGCGCACCTCGGTCAACGACAACATCAGCGCCAACATCTATGGCGTAGAGGCCGAAGCGCTGATCACCCCGGTCCGCCGGCTGCAGATCAACCTCAGCGCGTCGTACCTGAAGTCGAAAGTTGCGGGCGACCAGTTCCTGATCAATCCGCGCGATGTGTCGGGCGGCCGGTCCGATGCGGTGATCATCAAGGACCTGACGCTGGGTTCCAACTGCGCGGTCCAGTCGAAGGTGGGCAGCGCGGCCGCCGCCAACGGCTTCGTCAACGCGGTCAACGCATCGATCGGGCTCAAGCCGACCACGCCGATCCCCGGCACCAGCACCACCGGCGCCTTCAGCATCTGCAACGTGCTCAATCTCAATTCCGGGAGCGCAGCAGCCAACGCACTGGGAGGCATCAGTGTGACGTCCGGCGTGCCGGTCAACTTGCGCGGAAACCAGCTGCCGCAGGCGCCGGAATTCAAGTGGTCGGCGGGCGTGCAATACGCGATCCCGGCCGGTGCGATGAGCATCGTGCCCCGGTTCGACATCGCCTATACCGGCAACAGCTACGGCACGATCTTCAACGGCAACGTCGATCGCATCCCCGGCTACACGGTGATGAACGCGCAAGTGCAGATCAACGGCGGTGAGGACCGCTGGTTCATCCGTGGCTTCATCCAGAACATCGGCGACAACAACGCCACCACCGGCCTGTACGTCACCGATCAGTCGTCGGGGCTGTTCACCAACATCTTCACGCTCGAGCCACGCCGCTACGGCATCGCGGCCGGCGTCAAGTTCTGATCGTCACGCGGGTCCGGGCCATGGCGGTCCGGGCCCACGAGGCTTCCGGCCAGATCGCTTCAGTCGGCAGGACGAGCCGGTCACCGATGCGTCATGGACTGCCGTAAAGCGGTGAGAACACCGTTTTCGGCACGGGAGGCTGGTTGCGGCGGGACTGACCATCTCTGCCAACCGCCTCAAGCCGAAATTCCAGCCGGCATCCTACTGGCCGAGCTTGAACACCCACAGCATCGTGCCGCCACGGACCGGATCGATTTCCGGGGTCAGTAGGCTGACGGTCGCGTCGTGCGGGTTGCCGCCACCCGTCGTCACCGCGACATACTGGTCGCCGCCGGCGGTGAAGGTGATCGGCGCCGAACTGGGCGAATTGCTCAGCCGGGTCTGCCACAGCACCTCGCCCGTCGCGCTGTCCGAGGCGCGGAAGGCGAAGTCGCGACCGCCTTCGAACAACAGGCCGCCGGCCGTCGCGAGCGCGGCACTCGATTCCGAGGCGCGATGCTCGTGCACCCAGCGGTTCTTGCCGGTGGCGACATCGAGCGCGACCACTTCGCCGAAGTTGCCGTCGGAATTCTTGGGCAGCTGCATCCCCCAGTTCACGTCGAACTCCAGCCCCGGCGTCCACACGTGCGACATGCAGCCCTTGAACAGGGTGACATACAGCAGGCCCGACCCCGCATCGAACGAGGTCGCCGGGCGGTTGCGCGCGCCGACCGCGTGCGGGCAGACGTTGACCGCCTTGCCCGCAACCGGATCGAACGCCGGATTGGTGGTCTTCGCACCGGTCCTGGGGTCGATCGCGGTGACGACGTCCTGCAGCCCGAGATCGCGCGAGCCGAGGTATTCGCCCGTCCGCGCATCGAGAATGTCCATCAGCGCCATCTTGCCCATGGTCATCACCACGTGCCGCATGCGCCCGCCCAGCGGGATGGTCGCCAGCGTCCGTTCGAACGCGAAATCGAGGTCCCAGATGTCGCGCGGCAGGTGCTGGTAATACCACACCAGCTTGCCGGTGGCCGGGTCGATTGCCAGCGTGCTGTCAGTGTACAGCCCCGCCGCCGACGCTTTCGATTTCGGGGCAGGGGCGAGCAGGGGCGTGGTGTGGTACGTTTGGCCCGCACCGAAATAGACCAGCCCGGTTTCCGGATCGTAGCTGCCCGTCGCCCACACCGACCCGCCGAAACGCTGGTCGAGCGGGGCGTTGTTCCAGCTGTCGGCCCCGCTGCCGGGGCGCTGCAGCGTGTTCAGGCGCCACAGCTCGTGGCCATCTGCGGCGTCGAGCGCGACGATGAAGCAACCGCCCGGTTCACCGCCGCCGGCACAGCCCGACATGCCCTGGATAACCTTGCCGCCGACGATCAGCGGCGCGGCCGACATTTTCAGCGTCTTGTGGAACCCGGTGACGTCATGGTCCCACAACAATTTGCCGGTGCGCATTTCGAGCGCGATCATGTGGTGGTCGTTGGTCGGCACGAACAGCGTCTGGCCGCCCAGCGCCATGCCTGCCGGCTGGCTCACCGGCGGGCCGATCATCACCGTATCGACCCGCCGTTCGAACGACCACAACTGGTCGCCGGTCACGGCGTCGGTCGCGGTGACGGTGCCGTTGCTGTTGACGAAGATCACGCCGTCATGCGCCAGCGGGGTGATGCCGTTGGTGCCCGGATCGAGCGCTTGCGCCCACGCCAGCGTCAGCGCGTGGACATTGCCGCGGTCTATGGCCTTGAGCGGGCTGAAACCGTGGGCATCGTCGGTGCGGCGAAACGCGAGCCAGTCGCCAGTCGGGGGATCGCGCAGCATGGCGTCGGTGACGGGGGAGAGCCGGGCCAGCCGGTCGGCGCGGCGTTGCAGCGCGGCCTTGTAGCCAGCGTCCCTGTTGTCGACCGAGGCGAGCACCGGCGGCATCGGGCCGGGCACTTCGCTGACCGTGCGCGTCGCCGCTTCGTGCCCCGCCGGGGCGGTCGTGCCATTGGCAGCGAGCAGGTAGGCGACGATGGCGTCGTAAGTCTGGGCCGGCAGCCCGCCAGGGTTGGAGGGCGGCATCGCCTTGCCGATGTAGGCGCGCAGTTCCGCCGGTTTGGCCACCCACCTGGCGACGAAATCCGGCCCGGTCAGCGGCTTGCCGAACTGGCCGACAAGGCTTTCGCCGTGGCAGCCCGCACAGTTGGCGAGATAGGCGGTGCGGCCGGGCGAGCGCGCGTCCTTGCCGTTCGCGCCCGCAGTGGCGACCGTCACCGCCAGCGCCGCGACGATGAGGCGCACGCCCCTAACGGACGAATTGATCGACATAGTCCGCTCCCAGCCCGACCGCCGCGAAGTGGGCGCGGCATTGTTCGATGCGCGTGAACACATCGTCGACGGCGGTGACCGCACCGGCATCGTCGAGATAGACCATCGCGCCGTGGATCTGGAACATCGTCACCATCTCTTCGGGCCCTTCATCGACTACCAGCGTGTGGACGTCGCCCGGCGGTTCGAAGATGTAGCTGCCCGCCTGCGCGACCCAGTCGTGTTCCAGATAGCGCCAGCTGCCCTTCAGCGTCATGCCATGGACCAGCCCGGGATGCCGGTGGCGCGAGATCACACCATGCCCGCGCACGCGCGTCAGCGAGATCCAGTAGCCTTGCGAGGCGGACAGGAACATCGGCCGAAACGCGGTGATCGGGCTGACGGGAACCCAGAGGCGTTCATCGTCGGCATCCGACCGGGCGATGAACAGCTCTTTCAGCGCCAGCGGATCGCGCAGCATGGTCACTTGGCCGATCGCGGCAAGGCATAGGCGACGAACGTGTCGCTCAGCGGCATGGATTGCAGGTTCACATGCCCGCCCGCCGCCACGACCACGAACTGCCGCCCGCTGGCCGGGCTGGTGTAGGTCATCGGATTGGCGTTGGCGCTGGCGGGCAGCCGTGCCTTCCACAGTTCCTTGCCGGTGGCGGTATCGAATGCGCGGAACGCGTGCTCCTTGACGCTGCCGATGAACGTCAGACCGCTGCGCGTGGTCATCGCCCCGCCGAAATTGTGCATGCCCATCGGCAGCGGCAGGCCGAGCGAAAAGCCGAGCGGTCCGCTGTCCTGAGTCGTCCCGAATGGGCGCGACCATAACAGTTTGCGGGTTTTCAGGTCGATGCCGTGCAACGTCCCGAACGGGGGCGCATGGCACGGGATGTCGAGCGGGGAGAGCAGGCCCGACAGGCGGATGCCGTAGGGCGTGCCCTTCATCGGCAAAGGCAGGCTCCAGTCGTGCATGCCCTTGGCGTGGGCGTGCAGGCGGTCGGTCTCGGCGCGCGGCACCATCTGCGCGATCGTGCCGTAGTACAGCGTGTTGACGATCATCACCCCGCGTTCGGGATCGATCGCGACGCCGCCATAGTTCTGGCCGCCGCCGATGCTGGGATAAAGCAACGCCTCATCGAGACCTGGCGGCGTGGCCGGTCCATCGTAGCGCAACTGGCGGAAGCGGATGCGGCACCACAGCTGATCGATCGGGGTGATGCCCCACATCAACCGCTCGGTCAGCCGTTCGCCCCGAAAATTGGGCATGCCCGTGGAAAACGGCTGGGTCGGCGATAGCTTTTCCTCGGGCACGTGGCCGCGCTGGGGAACGGCCAGTTCGTCGACGCGGGTCAGCGGAACGCCGGTGCGGCGATCGAGCAGGAACAGTTCGCCGCGTTTGGTCGCCTGCGCCAGTGCAGGCACCTGCTGGCCGTTGATGGTGGCGTCGAACAGCGTTGGCTGCGCGGGCACGTCATAGTCCCACAGATCATTGTGCGTCGTCTGGAACGACCACTTGAGCGCCCCGGTTGCCGCATCGAGCGCCACCACCGAGCTGCCGTATTTCAGGCTGGCGGCCGATCGCTGAGCGCCGAAATGGTCGGGGGTGGAATTGCCCGTGGGCACAAAGACCAGCCCCAGCGCCTCGTCCGCGCTCATCGGTGCCCAGCTGTTGGGGGTGGACCGGGTGTACCACTGGCCCGGCGGGGGACCCTTGGCATTGGCCGGGTTGCCGGCGTCCCACGCCCACGCGAACTTGCCGGTTACGGCATCGAACGCGCGGATCACGCCCGATGGTTCGTCGGTGCTCTGGTTGTCGGCGACCCACCCGCCCAGCACGATGTTGCCGCGCACGATCGTCGGCGCGGAACTGACGTAGTAGAAGCCAGGCAGGACCGTGCCCAGGCCCTGCTTGAGATCGACCGTGCCGCCGTTGCCGAACCCGGCGCAAAGCTGGCCGGTGCGCGCGTCGAGCGCGATCAGTCGCGCGTCGAACGTCGCGGTGATGATGCGTTCGGGGCAATCCCTGGCCCCCGGCGCACTGAAATGCGCGACCCCGCGGCAGGTGGTGACGGTCGAGGCCCCGGTCGGATCGACCTTGGGGTCATAACGCCACACCTGCTTGCCGGTTTCGGGATCGAGCGCGATCACCACGTTGGTTTGCGTGCACAGCGTCAGCAGCCCGCCGACCATGATCGGGGTCGCTTCCAGCGGGCTTTTCATCTCGCCCTGCACCACGCCCGTGTGGAACGTCCACGCCGGTTGGAGGCGGCTGACATTGGCCGGGGTGATCTGCGCGAGCGGCGAGAACCGCGTGCCCGCCGCGTCACGCCCGAAGGCCGCCCATTCGCCGTCGGTGCCGGGCGTGGCGATGTGCTGCATCGGCAAGGTGACGGCGGCGACATCGTTCGGGCCGGGGCCGATCGCGGTGGCCAGCGTGACCGCGATCATCACCGCACCCACCGCTGCAGGGAGCCACGCGGCGCGGCCCATCGCGCGACGGATGCCGGGCAACACGAACGCCAGCCCGAACACCGCCGGCCCGATCATTCGTGGCATCAGTTGCCAGCCGTCGAAGCCCGCCTCCCACAGCGACCACAGCAGCGTCACCAGCAGGAACCCGCCATACAGCAGCCCGCCCATCGGCCGTGCGCGCCGGGTGAACCAGCCCGCTGCGGCCGTCGCAGCCCCGCCAGCGAGGTAATACGCCGATCCGCCCAGCGTGATCAGGTATGCACCGCCCAGCGCGATCGCCGCGCCGATCAGGAGCAACGACAGGCCGAGGATGCGGCCGCTCCACGACGCCCCGCTCGGCTGTGCAGGCGTCGCCATCAGGCCGCCGCCCATTGCTGCCGGGCAAACGCGCCGATCTCGGCCAGGCTGGTCGCCGCTTCGGGCAGGAACGGGAAAATCGTCCAGATGTGGACCATGCCTTCGGGATAGCTGGTGCGTGCGCTGCCCCCTGCGGCGCCCACGCTTTCCGCCAGCCGCACGACATCATCGCGCAGCACTTCGGTGTTGCTGACCGTCAGGAACAGCGGTGGCAGCCCGTGGTGGCGGCCCCACAGTGGTGAGGCGCGGGGGTGGTCGTGCGGATCGATATCGCCGATATAGACCTGGCCCATCGACACGATCATGTTCCGGTCGATCAGCGGATCGAGCGCCTTGTTGGTGTCGCAGGACTGACCCTCGCCCGCCAGATCGAGCAGCGGCGAGATGGCGATGCCGCCCGCAGGCACGGGCCCGCCGGCATCGCGCACTGCCATCAGCGTCGCCACGCACAGCCCGCCACCGGCGGAATCGCCGCTGACGATGATGCTGGCAGGCGGCCAGTGGCGCGCCGCCCAGTTGTAGGCAGTCAAGGCGTCGTCCGCGGCGGCGGGATACGCATGATCGGGCGCAAGCCGGTAATCGGGCAGCAGCACGGTCGCCCCGGTCGCAGCCGACAACCGGCAGGCGAATTCGCGATAGCCCTTGGCCGAGCCCATCACGTAGCCACCGCTGTGATAGTGGATCAGCAGCTTGTCGGCCGCCGCGCCGGGCATGGCAACCTTGAGGCAGGGCACGCCATCGGCATCGATCGGCTCGATCGTCGCGGCGTCTGGTACCGCGAAGCTGCCGCACATGTCATCGAACAGCCGCCGCCATTCGGAAATGGGGTCGTCCACCCCGGGAATGGTGCGCTTGAACAAGTCGAGCGCCCGGGCGTGCTCGGGGCTGACCATCAGGCGGCGTCCGCGCGTTGCCTGTGCGCGGCCGCCATCGACCGCGCCTGCGGCATCACCGCGCTGCTGAACAGCTTGAGCGAGGTGTGCGCCTCGTCGCGCGTCATCCCGCCGTAGAAAAAACACCCGGCCATGCTGATCTCCGCGCCGAGATAGGCGAAGCGTTCCTCCAGCCGCTCGAGGATCTGGCTTGGGGACCCCACGCCGAGCTGGCACTTCACATAGGCTTCGGCGGCGGCATCGATCCCGGCGGCGCGCAACTGTTCCGCGCCTTCGGCGTAGGCGGTGTAGCCCTTGGTCTTGGCGAAATGATCGCCGTCGAATTCGTAATGGCGCACGACGGTGCGATAGTAGTTGGCGGTGTACTTCATCCCCAGCTCGAACGCCTCGTCGGCGCTGTCGCGGACGAGATAGAAATCGTCCATGATGATGTGCGGGGTCCTGTGCGGGTGGTGCGCGCGGAACGCATCGAGGTAGCAGTTGAACAGCGGCATCATGTCGGCCGTCGGCTTGGTGATGAAGCTGAGCAACCGGGCACCGATCTGGCCCGCGACAGTGGCCGAATCGGGTGACATGCCCACCGAGCAGAAGTCATCGGCAAGGCTGGCGCGCGGCTGGGGGTGAACCGGCGTGGGCACCTGCCTGTAGAACGGCCCGTCGCCCTGGATCACGCCGGTGCGCAGCGCACCGAGCACCATCGGCAGCGCTTCATCGAAGCGGCCGCGCGATTCGTCCATCGGGATGCCGAAGTGGGCGTATTCCATCTTCGACAGGCCACGGCCGAACCCGGCGACGCAGCGCCCGTCGCTGAGGTGATCGAGCATCGCCAGCTTTTCAGCGACGCGCAGCGGATCGTTCCACGGCAGGATCACGGCGGCCAGGCACAGCTTGATCCGGCTGGTGCGGGCAGCGAGCCACGCAAGCGGCATGAAGTTGTCGGGGCAGGCCGAATAATCGATGTCGAAATGGTGTTCGGGCGAACAGCACAAGTCGAAGCCGAGGCTCTCCACCTGCTCCATCAGCCAGATTTCGTCCTGGACGAACTGGTGCGCGCTGCGGGTGACGCCGGGATCCTGCCAGACCGGAGTGTAGACCATTTCCATGGAGCGCTGTCCTCTCGATTTTTATTTTTTCGACGATAACCCGAAAAATATTCGGATTGCAAGGCAGTCAGCCGCCGAACCGCGCGTGATAGTCGGCGGCGCCGGTGCCTTCGACCGCTTCGTGGTTGCGCAAGTTATGCAGCCAGTCGCTTTCACTGGCGGTCGCGGTGCCATCGGCCATGTCGCGTATGCGGTTGTAATTGTAGCAGATGCCGCTCTGCACTTGCGCGATGAAATGCGTCATGTCGTCGGCTTCGGGCATCGCCTCGCGCGGGATATGCGGCGCGCGATCGGGGAACGACGCTTCGCTGATTGCGCCGCTGAGCAGCCGGGTGGCCACCGCCGGATCGGCACAGAACGGGCGGCCGAGCCCGACCACGTCCAGCGCGCCCGAAACCAGCGCCGCGTCCATCGCGGCGCGCGAGCGAAAGCCGCCGGTGACCATCAGCGGCACGCGGGTATGGGGGCGGATCCGGTCGGCAAACGTGACGAAATAGGCCTCGCGCGCCACGGTGCTGGCACGCCTTTCGGGCTGCGGCGAGCCATCGTTGCTGAACCCCACCATCTCCATCGATTCATAGTTGCCGCCCGAAATCTCGAGCAAATCGATGCCAGCCTCCTCGAGCCAGCCGATCACGGTCAGCGACTCGTCCTCGGTGAAGCCGCCCTTCTGGAAATCGGCGGAGTTGAGCTTGACCGACACGGCGAAATCCGGGCCGACCGCCTTGCGCACCGCCCGAACCGACGACAGCAGCAGGCGCGCGCGATTTTCCAGCGATCCGCCCCATTCATCGGTGCGCAAGTTGGTCAGCGGCGACAGGAACTGCGAGTTGAGGTAGCCGTGCGCGGCGTGGACTTGCACCCCGGTGAACCCGCAGGCCTGCACCGTTTCGGCAACATAGCTGAACCGATCGACCAGATCGCCGATCTCGGCGGTCGACAGCGCGCGGGTCATCACCGCGCTGCCGGTTGCCACCGGGACCGCCGACGGACCGACGAACTGCTCGGCGCCGAGCCCGGCCTGTCGCCCGGGGTGATTGATCTGTACCCAGCACTGCGCCCCGTGCGCGGTGGCCGCCTGCGCAACTTCGCGCAGCATCCCGGTATCGCGGCCGCGTTCGACCACAACGTTGCGCGGCCGTTCGAGGAAGCGGTGATCGATCAGCACGTTGCCGGTCAGCAGCAGGCCGGCGCCGCTGGCGCCCCATCGCTCGTAAAGGCGGACGTTGCGCTGCGTCGCGCGGCCTTCAACGTCGGCGAGACCTTCGGTCATGGCGGCCTTGGCCAGGCGGTTGGGCAGCACGGTGCCACAAGGCAGGACAAGCGGATCGGACAGGCGAGCAGGCACGGGCGTCTCCGGTAACAGTTGGCTTTGCGAGGTAAATTGCCGGGTCAAAGCCGTAAGTCGAATCATTTTCGGTGAATTCTTACAATCGTAAATTGGCTTGCGGGTTTTCAGGTTCTGCTGGCAGCCCGCCTGGACGGCGCGTCCGAATATATCGAGCAGCGGATTGCGATGCCTGCAAATCGGTGCTGACCGGCAACAGTCGGAGTGCGCCGGGTGGCACGATCCGTCTGCCGATCCGGCCTTACAATTCCGCGCGTTATGGCGCGATGCCGGCCCGCAAGGAGGTCTGGCAAGGCAGGATAATGGTAAATCAGTATATTATATTGCACTTGTGAGGCATTTCAGGTTGACATCGCCGCACGATATTTTAACTAACAAAACGTCGGAAAAGTCTTGCAGCCAACGCAGGACAATCCATGTGGAGGGGAAATTCAGATGATGACTCGGTCCTATATGCTCGCCTGCGGTTCGATGCTGGCGCTTCTGGCAAGCAGCATGCCGGCCATGGCCGAAGCTCCGGAAGCGGAGGGCGCCGCCACCGGCAGCAACGAGATCATCGTTACCGCCAACAAGCGCGAACAGAACCTCAACGACGTCGGCATGACGCTCACCGCGCTGGGCGCGCAGGCGCTGCAGGAACGCAAGGTCGTCTCGCTGGAAGACCTCGCCGGGACTGTACCCGGGCTGGTCTACACCCCGAGCACGACCAACACCCCGATCTTCACGTTGCGCGGCGTCGGCTTCAACGAAAGCTCGCTGGGCGTCTATCCCGCGGTCAGCGTCTACATGGACCAGGTGCCGCTGAGCTTCCCCGTACTCGCCAGCCATTCCGCCTACGATCTTGAGCGCGTCGAAGTGCTCAAGGGTCCGCAGGGCACCCTGTTCGGCCAGAACTCGACCGGTGGTGCGATCAACTACATCGCCGCCAAGCCCACCGACGAACTCCACGCAGGTGCCGATCTCAGCTATGGCCGCTTCAACCAGGTCGATGGCAATGCCTACGTCAGCGGCCCGCTGGGCGAGATGGTCAACGCGCGTCTGTCGGTCACGGGGCTCCACTCGGATGGCTGGCAGCAGAGCGTGACGCGCCCCGGCGATACCAACGGCAAGTCGGAATATTACGCCGGTCGCCTGCAGTTCGACATCAAGGCGTCCGATACGGTGAAGATCAACCTGTCGGGCAACGCGTGGCAGGACAAGAGCCAGCCGCAGGCGCAGCAGCTGATCGCGATTCACGAACAGGTGACCGCGACGGGTCCCGGCCCGATCAGCGCCGCGCCGATCAACGATCCGCTGCGCAATTATATCTCGCCGCCGTATGTTGCGGGCGGCCTGTCCGGTCAGCTGACCACGCCGTTTGCGTCGCTCAACCCGCGTTCGGCGGACTGGTCGGGTATCAGGCTCGATCCACAGACCAGCACGGCCGGGCCCAGCGGCGCGATCCCGATCGGTTCGGCGACGACGACCGATTTCACGCCGTTCGGCAATCGCAAGTTCTGGCAGCTGGCCGGCCGCGCCGACATCGAACTGGGCACGCTGACGCTGACTTCGCTGACCTCGTATTCGCATTACACCCAGAAGCAGCGCACCGACGGCGATGGCATGGCACTGGTGGCCTATGACCTTCAGCTCGGGACCGGCAAGATCACCAGCTTCACGCAAGAGCTGCGGCTGTCCAACGATCCGCACAACCGGTTCCGCTGGGTGCTGGGCGGCAATTATGAGAAGAGCAAGACGTTCGAAAACCAGCTGCTGCGCTATTTCGCCAACTCGAACTACTATCCCAACAACCTCTACATCAACGCCAGCGGCGATATCCTGAACCAGGACATCCGCAACTATGCGGGATTTGCCAACGCCGAATTCGAAATCACCCCCCAGCTGACCTTCAAGGCGGGTGGACGTTATACCAATTCGAAGATCGATGCGCTCAACACCGCGTACACGCAGAGCAACGGCAACGTCGACAAGCTGTTCAACATCATCGGCGGCATCGGCGGCCTGCCGTTCACGCCGATCGGCCCGGGCGACAGCTACACGCTCAATTCCACCGTTCCGGCAGCGTCGATTCCCAACGGCGTGACGATCAACAGCCCGCAGTCGGCAGGCATCGCCGGCATCGGCATCCCCGGCATTCCGCTAAGTTCCACGCTGAAGGAGCACAACTTCTCGTGGCGCGTCGGGCTCGACTACAAGGCGTCGAAGGACTTGCTGGTTTATGCCAACATCAGCCGTGGGTACAAGGCGGGCAGCTACCCGGCACTGGCCGCTGCTGCGTATATCTCGGCTCTGCCGGTAACGCAGGAATCGGTCACGGCGTATGAAGCGGGCTTCAAGGCCACGCTGGCGGATGGAAAGGTGCAGTTCAACGCCGCCGGGTTCTACTACGACTACAAAAACAAGCAGATCCGCGGCAAGCTGTTCGATTTCATCTTCGGCACGCTCGACACGCTGGTCAACGTGCCCAAGTCGCGCATTTACGGTCTCGAGGGTGACCTGACCTTGCGCCCGACGCCCGGACTGACGATCGAACTGGCGGGGACATACCTCAATTCCAAGATCGACAAGTTCTTCGGCTACGACATCTTCGGAGGCGCCAGCAACGCCAACTTCAACCCCACCGGAGACAACCGCGAGGATCTGTCGGGCAATCCGATCCCCTACACGCCGAAGTATTCGGGCTCGATCAACGTCGATTACAAGGTTCACCCGGGCGGTGAAGCGACGCCGTTCTTCGGCTTCACCGTCAGCGCGCGATCGAAGCAGGACGCCGCGATCGGTGGCGGGAACACCCCGATCCCGGTGGGTCCGCGCTATCGGCTCGCGCCCGGCGTTTCGAACACGCCCTACACGATCGACGGCTATGCCACGGTCGATGCGCGTCTTGGCTTCGACGGCCCCGAAGGCCGCTGGCGCGTGATGCTGTGGGGCAAGAACGTGTTCAACAAGTACTACTGGACCGCCGTCATCCCGGCGTCGGATTCGTCGGCGCGTTTCGCCGGCAAACCGGCGACCTACGGTGTCACGGTCGCCATCAAGTACTGACGGGTGCGGAAGGACCGGGTCGCCTGGCGCGACCCGGTCGGCCGGCCCTGCCGCAAGAGGACTGGCCATGATTACTGCGCGCGACGTCGAATTCCACACGCCGGCCGATGTTGCTTACGACTGGGCCGAAACGACCTGGCTTTCGATCCACATTCCCGAAGCCAACCTGACCGTGTGGACGTACCTGGTCGCCCGGTCCGGGCTGGGCGTGATGGTCTGCGATATCGAGGCGATCGACCGCATCCAGCGCTATACCGTGCAGTCGCGCTATTTCGATTTCCGCCAGCATATGCCGCTGCCCGCACGTTTCGATGACTTCACGCTCATCAACGGGCTTTCGCTGAAAGCGGTCAACGCACCACGCGATTACCGCATCGATTACACCGGCAGCGACGACACTGCGTTTCACTGGGACGTGCGCGGCGTGATGGAGCCGTTCGACATTCACGATCCGGCGATGGATCCGCTGGCATCGACCGACCCGAACCTCAGCGGCTTCGGCCAAAGCTATGCCAACCATTACGACATGACCGTGCACGTCACCGGCACCGCCCGGATTCGCGGCACGACGTATCCGGTCGATTGCGTCACGACGATGGATCACAGCTGGGGCCCGCGCAACGAAAGCGGCATGCGCGCAATGGGCTGGATCAACGGCAATTTCGACACCGACCATGCTTTCAGCACGATCTGGACGCTCGATCCGTTCGCCACCGGTGAGGCGCAGTTCGGCTTTGCCCATGGCTATGTCCTGGTCGATGGCGAAGTTCGCGGATTGAACGGCGGTCGCCTGCTCGCACTGCGCGGCGATGGCGTGTTCCCCGTCGGATACGACATGCTGCTGACCGATCCTGCGGGCCGCGAATACCGCTTTACCGGGACCGTGGTGAACCAGACCCCGTGGGCCTGCTACAGCAACACCATGGCGATCAATTCCACCGTACGCTGGAATTCGGGCGCGCGGGTGGGCCACGGGCTGGCGCAGGAAAACCGCCCGCTCGACAGCTATTCGGGCAGAGGCCTGATGTAGCGCCGTCAGGGCGCTGGTACGGCGCCGCGCAGCGCGCGCCGCAGGATCTTGCCGGTCGGGCCCTTGGGCAGTTCGGGCAGGATGTGGATCGACCTTGGCAGCTTGAAACGGGCGAGTTCCGCTGTGCACGCCTCCAGCAACGTTTCACCCGAGACGCGGTCGCCCGCGCGCAAGGCGACGAACGCGACCGGCACTTCGCCCAACATCTCGTCGGGTTCGCCGATCACGGCGGCTTCGGCGACGCCCGCCACGCGGTACAGCACTTCCTCGATGTCGGCCGGGTAGATGTTCTGGCCGCCGCGGATGATCACGTCCTTCTTGCGATCGACGATGAAGGCAAAACCATCGGCATCGATCGTGCCGAGATCGCCGGTGTGCAGCCAGCCGCCTTGCAGCGCCGCCGCCGTGTCGGCAGGCGCTTGGTAGTATCCGGCCATCAGATTGGGCCCGCGCACCACGAACTCCCCGATTTCGCCGCTGGCAACGGCCCGGCCGGCATCGTCGACCACGCCCAGTTCCATGCCATCGAGCACGCGTCCGATCGTGCGGCCCCGGACGACGTCACCGTCGTCGCCCAGCGTGACGCGGGTGAGCGTGACGAGCGCGGTGGCTTCGGTCAGGCCATATCCGGTCAGCACTTCGACACGGTCGTCCGCGATCGCCAGCACTCGAGCGAGCAGCGCAGCGGGCACGGGCGCGCCACCGGTCATCACCCGGCGCAGCGAGGCCAGGTCACCCGGCATGAGTCCCGGATGATCGACAATCTTTTGCAGCATTGTTGGCACCGCAGGCATGAATGTGCACTGGTGGTCGCGGATCGCGGCGATGCAGGCAGCCGCATCGAAGCGCGGCAGCAGCACCAGCGCGGCGCCAGTGTGCGTCATCGCGTTGATGCACTGGTTGAGGCCGAAGGTGTTGTAGAGCGGCAGCGCGCACAGGATCACGCCGCTGGCGTCCAGCCCCAGCCAGCCGGGCGTGCGATCGTAATTGGCGGCAAGATTGCCCGCCGTGAGCATCACGCCTTTCGATTTGCCCGTGGTCGCGCTGGTGTGCAGCAGCATGGCGAGATCATGATCCGCAACGGCTACCGGATCGCGGATCGGCTGCGACTGCGCGCAAGCATCCGCCAGCGCGACGAACCCCGCCGGCGGGCCAGCGGCATCGGCGACGATCACCGCCACGAGCGACGGCATCGCTGCCCGATCAGCCAATGCCAGCCGATCGCACAAGGCGTCGGCGATGACGACGAACTGCAGTTCGCAGCTGTTCACGGCGTGCGCCACTTCGCCGGACCGGTAGAACACGTTGAGCGGCGAAACCACCGCGCCGAGCAGGAACAGCGCCTGCTGGACCACGATGAATTCCGGCTGGGTCGGCATCATCAGCCCGACCCGCGAACCTTTCACAATGCCGAACGCGGCTAGTCCCCCTGCCGCCGCCAACACCCGTTCGGCCAACTCGGCAAAGGCGATGGGCCGGCCGTGGTCGATGATCGCGGTGGCATCGGGCCGTTCGCGCGCCTGGCGCAGCAGGCCGGTGACACGGTTGGTCATGGCCGCAGTCCGGGCGCGGGATCGGTGATGCGATAGGTCCGCGCCGCGGTACCGGCAAACAGCGCGTGGCGTTCGTCATCGCTGGCCTGACGGGCCAGTCGCTTGAACGCGTTCCACAGCGTGCGGTACGACACCATCGCCTTGTCGACCGGGAAATTGCTTTCGAACATGCAGCGTCTGGCGCCGAACAGTTCGATGCAGCTTTCGACCCATGGCCGCCAGCTGTCGGCGAGCATTTGCGAGGTGGGTGGCAGCGCCGCTTCGTGCCAGCGCGCGCCGGTGATGATCATGCCGAACCCGCCGACTTTCACGCCGACATTGGGGCAGGCCGCCAGCTCGACCATGTCGCGGCGCCAGCGGGCGAACTGTTCCGGCGCGGCATGTTCGTAAGGACCGACGCCCAGCACGCACCCCACGTGATCGAGCACGATGGCGAGATCGGGCAGCGCGCGCGCCATCGCGGTCAACTCGCCGATCTGTCCTGAATAAAGCATCGCGTCGTAGCTCAGCCCGGCGGCGGCGAGGGCGCGCAGGCCTTCGCGATAGCGGGCATCGCCCAGCAATCCGGCGGGGGCGGGGCGCACGACGATGCCGTCGGGAAAGGCGGGGTCGTTCGACACGCTGTGGCGGATGCCGCGCAACGCACCACCGGCGGCGAGCGCATGGGCATCGAGGACGTCGCGCACCCGGTCGCCCAGGGTCAGGTCGGCACGCGCGACGATCGCTTCGGCGATGCGCGCGGCTGCCCTGTGCTTTCGGCCGTCGGCGGCGATGGCGGCGACTTTGGCGGTTTCACCCACCGGGGCGAGGTGTGCCGGGCCATCGCCGGAATAGCCGTAGTGCGCCTCGACAAACACGGTCGCGACGATGCGGTGGCCGTCTTCGGTATCGGCGCGGATCTGGTCGAGCAGGTAGGGTGCGCCATCCTGCACCCACAGATGATGGTGCGGGTCGATGATCGGCTGGTCGGGGTCGATCACATCCTCGGTGCGCTGGTCCAGCCAGCGCTGATCGGGCGACGGGTAGCGATACCGCCCGGTGACGTCGAGTGCCATGCAGATCCCTCTCCGTTTACCGGTCGATCCGATTATGATTCGGGTCTGACCCCGGTCCCGAAACGCCGGATGTACTATGCTAACGGCGGAGCGAGCCATAAACCAGCGTCATAACACTCGCGAACAATTTTCCGACAAACTGTCGAATTTTCTTTGACAGGTCGAATTCCATGGACCTAGTGTCGATGGAGTGTTGAATCGGATCGCGATGTCGCTGGTCGGATGTTCGGGATCGCTGGAGCGGGGTTTCTGATGGGTTATAGTCAGGTGGCGGTGCTGGCCTCCGCGCAGACGCAATTACGTCCCGCGTGGAATGATGCGCAGCATATCGACCTGATCTCGGCGGTGGTCGGCAATGTGTTCAAGGGCACCGGTCTCACGCTCGACGACGTCGATTTCGTGATCGATTCGGGTAGCGACGTGCTCGATGGCCGGTCGATTTCGAACTGCGGCTTCCTCGGCGCGCTGGGCGCGCACCACAAGGAAGAGGCGCGGGTCGAGGAGGACGGGTTGTGGGCCGCGCTGTATGGCGTGAACAAGATCCGTTCGGGCGCCTCGTCGGTCGGGTTGATCGTCGCCTATTCCAAGCCGTCGGAATCGGACGTCGACCTTTACTGGTCGTCGATGGTCGATCCGTTCTACCAGCGCCCGGTCGGGTTCGGCCAGAAGGCGGCGCTGGGCATTCAGGCACAGCGTTATCTCGCCGCGCACGGCATCACCGATCGCGCGCTTGCCGATGTGGTCGCACGCCGCTGGGCAGCGGCTGCGGCGAACGACAAGGTGGCGATGGGCAAGGCGCCCGATGCAGACGCCGTGCTCGGTTCGGGCGAGGCGGCGCTGCCGCTCACAAACTTGATGATCTCGCGGCCGGTCGACGGCGCGGTCGCGGTGCTGCTGTGCGATGGCGACATTGCCCGCCGCAGCGGTCGTCCGCCGGTCTACGTCACCGGCATGGGCACCAGTCTGGAAACGCACAGCTTTGCCGCACGTAGCGTCAATCGGCTGGACTCGGTCGAAAAGGCCGCAGCCATGGCGTGCGGCAAGGCCGGGTGGGCCAGCGGAGCCGCAGCCGATGTGGTCGAAATCAGCGGAAGCTCGGTGATCGGCGAACTGCTGACGCTCGAAGGTCTGGGGCTTGCCGCTGCGGGCAGGGGGATCGACGCCGCGATGGACGACAAGGTGAACCGCTCCGGCGGTGCGTTGCCCGCCGATCCGATCATGGCGACGGGCTTGGTGCGCCTGGCCGAAGCGGCGAAGCAGCTCGCCGCGCCGGCTCGCGCAGGGCTGGCGGGTCCGGCAAAGGCACTTGTCCACGGCACTGGCGGTGTTGCGATGCAGACCAACTGCGCTTTCACTCTCGAGGTTTGATCATGGGCCGTGAAGTAGGAATTGTCGGCGTCGGACAGACGAACCACGCCCGCCGCCGCACCGACGTCAGCCAGGCGGGGCTGGTCCGGGAAGCGGTCGATCGCGCGCTCGCCGATGCCAGGCTGTCGATGGACGACATCGATACCGTGGTCATCGCCAGCGGTCCCGTGTTGTTCGCCGCAGTGAACCAGCCCGAAAAGTGGGTGGTCGATGCGATCGGCGCGCAAGGCAAGTCGGTCGTGCGCCTGACCAGCGGCGGCGGTGCCGGGTTCGCGGGCGCGCTGGCGGGGTACTATCAGGTTGCGGGCGGTTATTCTGATCGAACGCTGGTGGTGGCGTACGACAAGCTGTCCGAAGGGCAGCTGCAGTATTCGATCTCGACGCTGTACGATCCGTTCTGGGGGCGCGAATTCGCGGTCGGCATCATGGGCTTTTCCGCCGCGTACTGGCGCGCCCGGATGGATGTTCTGGGCCATACCGAGGAAGCGGCGGCGATGGTTGCGGCCAAGAACCGCAACAACGCTCTCGCCAACCCCTACGCCCACCAGAAGAAGGCGGTGACGGTCGAGGACGTGCTCAAGTCCAAGCCGCTGTGCTGGCCGATCAAGCTGCTCGATGTGCCGCCGATTTCCGACGGCGCGGCAGCGATCGTTCTGGCGAACGACAAGGTCGCGCACCATTCCACGTCGCGTCCGGCGTGGATCCGCGGGATCGCCTATTGCTGCGAAGCGGACAATGCCGCCGAACGATCGCTATTGCTGTCAGAACCGCTCGCGATCGCCTCGCGCCAGGTCTACCGCGCCGCCGGTATCACCAACCCGCGCCGCCAGTTCGATGTGGTCGAGGTGCAGGAGCCCTATTCCTGCTTCGAGCTCAACTATTACGAAAGCCTTGGCCTGTGTCCGCCGGGGCAGGCCGCCGAACTCGTCGCGTCGGGCGCGACGCAGCTCGATGGCGATATTCCGGTCAATCCATCGGGCGGCTGCATGGGCGCCAACCCGATCGGCGCGGTCGGGGTGATCCGGCTGATCGAGGCCGCGACGCAGATCATGGGCCGCAACGAAACCCACCAGATCAAGGACGCGAAGATGGCGCTCGTCCAATCCGGCGGCGGCTGGGCCAACTTGCGCGGCTGCGCCGTGCTGAGCGCCTGAGGAGGAACGCAGATGTTGTATGCACCGGATACCTCTCCCATCGATCTGCCGACGTTCCACAGCGTGATCTCGCTGCCATATACGCTGACCCCGGGGCGCTGCGCGGGGACGTTCCTGGCCGAAATGCCCAACCGGCGGATCGTCGGCTCGCGGTTTGCCGATGGCTCTGTGGTCTGCCCCGCGCAGGACTTCTCGTCGCTCGATGGCGAGGAACCCGAAGCGCTCGTCCAGGCACCGGAAACGGGCACGCTGACCGGTTTCACCCGGGTCGGCACCGATGTCATCGGCCTGATCCGGCTCGATGGCTGTGCGAATGAATTCCCGCACCGCATTTTGGCCGACCTGCCGGCGATCGCGGTCGGCATGCGCGTCGCCGCGCGGTGGAGCGATGACGACAAGGGCACCTCGATCCTGGCGATCGAAGGCTTCGTTCCCGCACCCGATGCGCCGCAGGGCGAGGTAAAGCCGCTGGTGGGGCCAGCGGAGCCGCTCGGGGTCATCCCCTACGCGATGGCGCTCAACTACGAGCATGCCTACGGCCCCTACTACGGCCGGATGTTCGACGAAATCCGCGAGGGCGGCCGGGTCATGGGCGTGCGCGGTTCGGGCGGCGACGATGCGCTGCTGCCTCCGCGCGAGATCGACGACATCACCCACAAGCGCACCGGTACGTGGAAGGCCTGCGCCGATACCGGCACGATCCGCGCGTGCTCGATCATCAACATGGAAGTCTATGGGCAAACCCGACCGGTGCCGTACGTCTACGCCGAAATCGTGCTCGACGGCGCTTCGACCCGGATGATCCACATGATCGATATCGACGATCTCGAATCCGCGAAAAAGTCGATCAAGCCCGGCACGCGGGTGCGGGCGATCTGGACCAAGGGCGAGCGCAAGGGCGCTGTGTCGGACATCGAACGGTTCGAGGTTATCGACGCGTGAGCCTGTGGACCGTCACCTCGCTCCGTATCGGTGAGCTGTACCTGCCGCATGGTGGCGCGCTCCTGCGCGATCCGGTGCATGTCTGGCTGCTGCGTGGCGATGTTGGTGGCAAGCGGCTGAACATCCTGGTCGACAGCGGGATGGCGGACATCGCCACCGTCCACCAGCGGCTGCGGGTGACGGGAACGCGCGGCGGCCATGCCGCGCTGTGCGAGGAACTGGCGAAGGAGGGGCTGGCCCCCGGTGACATCAGCCACATCCTGCTGACGCACCTGCACTTCGACCATGCCGACAATCTCGATCTGTTTCCCGACGCGTGCGTGGTGGTGCAGCGCGGCGAACTGATGGCGGCGGTCGATCCGGTGCCGTCGCAGCGGATTTACTACTGGAAATCGACGCTCTCCAACCTGACCGAGCGCAAGCGCCCGGCGCAGCTTCGCCTGGTTGACGGCGACACCGATTTTCTGCCCGGCATCCGCCTGCTGAGCGTGCCCAGCCACACCGAGGGCATGCAGGTGGTTGTGGTGACCACGGCAAAGGGCCGCGTCGCGCTGGTGTCCGATCTGGGCGACCACTACCGCTACTGGTTTCCCGCCGATCTGCGGGCGACCGATCGTCCGCAGCGGTCGCTGACCGGCGCATTCATCACCGGCAACATCCGCAGCGAGAGCGAGCGCGACTGGCAGCGCGCGATGCAGCGGGTGCTCGACAATTGCGACATCGTCGTGCCCGCGCACGATTTCCGCATCCCCGTGCGGATGCCCGAGCAATGGTATGCGATCCCCGAATCCACCGCCGACGACCTCGCCCATGTTCCTCCGCCCGGCGCTGACTGAAAGGCGACCATGAGCTACCAGACGATCACCTACGACGTCAGCGACCGCATCGGCACGCTCACGCTCAACCGGCCCGACGCGATGAACGCGACCACCGACGAGATGTACACCGAACTGCAAGGACTGTTGCCGCAGGTCGCGGCTGATCGCGATGTCGCCTGCGTCATCCTTACTGGCGCGGGTCGGGGCTTCTGCGCGGGCGCGGACCTGAAGGCGCGCAAGGCCGACATGACCCCGCTGCAACGCCGGGCGAGGCATCGCTGGATCCTCAAGGACGTCCTCGAACCGCTCTATCGCCTCGAAAAGCCGGTGATAGCGGCGGTCAACGGTGCGGCGGCCGGGGCCGGGTTCAACATCGCATTGTCGTGCGACTTCATCATCGCCAGCGAAAAGGCGAGCTTTGTCCAGGCTTTCGCGAAAGTCGGGCTGGTGCCCGATCTGGGCGGGCTGTTCTTCCTGTCGCGGGTGATCGGCGTCAACCGCGCCAAGGAACTGTGCTTCACCGCGCGCAAGGTCGATGCGGCCGAAGCGCTGGCGCTGGGCATCGCCAATTACGTCGTGCCGCATGACGATCTGCTGGCCGAAGCGCGCGCGATGGCCGCCCGCATCGCCTCCGGCGCGCCCACCGCCATCGCCATGACCAAGACGCTGCTCAACAAGTCGGCCTCGGCGACGCTCGACCAGATGCTCGAATACGAAAGCTATGCGCAGACGGTGGCCTACCTGACGCCTGAATACGAGGAAGGCGTGCAGGCCTTCATCGAGAAGCGCGCGCCCGACTTTGCCGCCGCAGCGGCGCGAGGCTGATCGGTGGATTTTGCGCGAACGCCTGCCGAAGAAGAGTTCCGCACCGCGCTGCGCACGTGGCTCGCTGGCGCACTGCCGGCGGGCTGGGGCGAAACGGTGTTCGAGCCGGAAGGCGAGGATGCGCGCGCGCAATTCCGCATCGAATGGGAAAAGACGCTCCATCGCGGTGGCTGGGCGTGCATCCACTGGCCGCGCGAATATGGCGGCCGCGATGCCAGCCAGGTGGAGCAGGCGATCTATGCCGAAGAATTGGCGCGCGCCCGCGTGCCCGAAGGCATCAACATCATCGGTCGCAACCTGGCCGGATCGACCCTGCTGGCGCATGGCACCGAAGCCCAGAAGCAGCGTTTCCTGCCCCGGATCATCGCTTGCGAGGAAGTGTGGTGCCAGGGATTTTCCGAACCCGGGGCCGGATCGGATCTGGCGTCCGTCCGCACCCGGGCCGAACTTGATGGCGATCACTTCGTGGTCAACGGGCAGAAAGTCTGGACCAGCTATGCGCAGTATTCGCAGTGGTGCTTCGCGCTGGTGCGCACCGATCCATCGGTCAAGAAGCACGCCGGGCTGACCTTCCTGCTGATCGACATGACATCGCCCGGCGTATCGACCCGCCCGCTCAAGCAGATTTCGGGCGAGAATGAATTCAACGAGACGTTCTTCGACAATGTGCGCGTGCCCGTCGAAAACGTCGTGGGCGAGATCAATGGCGGCTGGCGCATCGCCATGACCACGCTGGCGCACGAGCGTGGTCCCGAAGATGCGCTGGGCCGCCAGATCCGCTTCAAGCAGGAACTGGAACTGCTGCTCGAAACGCTGTCCGGCCTGCAACGCGATGGCCGCCCGGTGATCGAGCAGGCGAATGTGCGGCAGAAGCTGGCGCAGTCGGTGATCGAATTGGACATCATGCGGCTCAGCGCGCTGCGCCAGCTCAGCCAGTATGAAAACGGCATGGCGCGCGGCGCCGAAGCGTCGGCCAACAAGCTGTACTGGAGCCACGTGGCGCAGGACTTTTTCGAACGCGCGATCGACGCGCTGGGGCCGCTGGCGCCGCTGGCGGGCCATGATCCGCTGGCAGTGGGGGGAGGGCGCTTCCAGTTGAGCTACCTCCAGTCGCGCGCGTTTTCGATCTACTCCGGATCGTCCGAAATCCAGCGCAACATCATCGGCGAGCGCATCCTGGGGTTGCCGCGATGAACTATGATTTCGATGCGCAGCAAATCGAACTCCACGATGTCGTGGCGCGTGCGCTGGCCGATGCGCTGCCGTTCGACGGGCACGAAGCGCGCGGCGCGGACGACTGCGCCGGTTGGGCGGCGATGGCCGAGCTTGGCCTGTTCGGGCTGCTGGTGCCCGAAGCTTACGGCGGATTGGACCTGTCGCTGACCGACCTGACCCCGATCGCGCAGGAACTGGGAGAGCGGCTGGCGCCGCTGTCAATCGTCGATACGCTGGCCGCCAGCGAGGTCATTGTTCGCCACGGCACGCTGGCGCAGCAGGCGCGCTGGCTTCCAGCGATCGCGCGCGGGGAGTTGCGCGTTGCGGTGGCCTGGCTCGAGCCTGCCGCCGGATACGATCCGCACGCGATGGCGACCACCGTGGCTGCGGGTCGGCTCAACGGCACCAAGATGCTGGTCGCCCACGCCGATCGGTGCGAGTGGCTGTTGCTCCCCGTCCGGCACGGCGATGGCAGCCGCGTCGATCTGGCGATGGTCGAGCGCACCGCCCCCGGCGTGACGCTGACGGTGCAGGAAAGCCTCGATCCGTCCTGCGGGCATCACCGTGTCGACTTGCGCGATGTGGCGCTGGCGCCCGACGCATTGCTCGGCGGATTTGCGCCGCAACTGGCGGCGGCGCGCCTGTTCGACGTCGCCGCCGCGCTCCATGCCTTGCTGGCGCTGGGGATTGCCGGTGCGATGATGAGCCGCGCGGCCGACTATGCGCGCGAACGGGTGCAGTTCGATGTCCCGATCGGATCGTTCCAGGCGATCAAGCACAAGTGCGCCGACATGTACACGCTGGTCGAAGCCGCGCGGGCGGCGGCGTATTACGGGCTGGCGGCCGTGGCGAAGGGCGATGCGGAATCCACCCGCGCCGCCTCGCTGGCCAAAGCCTATTGCAACGATGTCGCGGCGCGGTGCTGCCAGGATTCGATCCAGGTCCATGGCGGCATGGGCTTTACCTGGGAACTGGGGCTACACCGCTTCCTGCGTCGGGCGAAGGTCGTGGGCGCGGCATTCGGCGATCCGGATTTCCACCGCGAACGCGTGCTGGCGCTGACGCTCGAAGCCATGGCACAGCCGCACAGCGGCGCGGCGCGCTCGGCCGCCTAGAAGGATCACGCACGGTGCAGATCGGTTCCATCATTCGCCGCGCCGCGCTCCAGTTCAAGGACGCGCCTTGCCTGACCGAGGGCGGCCGCACGCTCAGCTTCCGCGAGTTCGACCAGGCGACCGACCGGCTCGGCCATGCCCTCATCGCGAAAGGCTTGCGCCCGGGCGATCGGGTCGGCGTGCTGCTGCCCAACTCGATCGACTGCCTCATCGCCTATTACGCGGTGTTCAAGGCCGGCCTCGTCCGCGTCCAGCTCAACGTGCGCGAAACGCTTGAAACGCATGTCTACAAGATCGGCTACAGCGGCTGCCGCGCGGTGATCCATGATTCCGTCGAAGGCATCGCGGTCGAAATGCCGATCCTGTTCGACGAACTGCTCGACATGATCGCCACCGGCCGCGATGCGCCGTGCGCGGTGGATCGTGATCTCGATGCGCCGTTGCGGCTGGGCTTTACCGGGGGCACCACGGGCAAATCCAAGGCGGTGACGCTGACCACGCGCACCGATCTGGTCGAAACCTCGGTGTTCCTCTCGGACCTCATCCCCGAACTGGCCGAAGGCGAGATCTTCCTGCACGGCGCGCCGGTCGCGCATGCCGGCGGGGCCTATTTCCTGCCGTCGCTGATCCGCGGCGTGCATTCGGTGATCATGACCAAGTTCGATACCGCCGGCTACCTCGCGCTGGCCGAGGCGACGCAGGCGGCCTACACGTTCCTCGTGCCGACGATGCTGGCCATGGTGCTCGACGATCCGGCGATCGACACCGCGAAGACCGCGTTCCGCATCATTTCGTACGGCGCCTCGTCGATTTCGCCCAATGTCATGGGCCGTGCCGAAAAGCGCTTCGGGCGCGTGTTCGCCCAGTGCTACGGCCAGGCCGAAAGTCCGATGGCGATCACGTATCTGCGCCCCGAACACCATGACCGCATCGGATCGTGCGGGCGTCCGTTCTCGGTGGTCGAAGTGGCGGTCTTCGATGACGACGACCAGCCGCTGCCGCCGGGCGAGCGCGGCGAAATCGTCTGTCGCGGCCCGCAGACCATGGCCTTTTACTGGGACAAGCCCGAGGAAACCGCCAAGGTGTTTCGCAACGGCTGGCTCCACACCGGCGACATCGGGGTGATGGACGAGGACGGGTTTTTCTACATCGTCGACCGCAAGAACGACATGCTGATCTCGGGCGGCTACAACGTCTATCCGCGCGAAGTCGAAGACGTGCTGATGGAATATCCCGGAGTCAGCGAAGCCGCCGTGGTCGGCCTGCCCGACGAGAAGTGGGGCGACCGGGTCGTCGCGGTCGTGGCCGGTCCGCCGGGCCTCGATGCCGCCGCGATCGAGGCGTTTGCCCGCGACAGACTGTCCGGCGTCAAGCGGCCCAGGCAGGTGCATGTCTGGGACGAGTTGCCCAAGAGCGGGGCGAACAAGATCCTGCGCCGCTCGGTGCGCGACCGGCTGATCCAGGCGATGGGCGTTCCGGTCGATGAGTGAGCAACTGGCGCACGACCTGCTGGCGCTGACGCGGCTGTTCGATGCCGGCGGCTGGAAAGAGCTGCGCGTCGAATACCCCGGCACGAGCATCCTGTTTTCGCACAATCGGGCGGCGGTTCTTTCGGCAGACGTGTCCGCCGCGCCGCGAACGGCGCAGGTCGGGGCGGCGGAACCCCACGCCGCGCCAACGCCCGCGCCCACGATTGCTGCAAGCCCGGACACCGCTCCCGTCGATCCCGCATGGACGGCAGTGGCGGCACCGAACATCGGCACGTTCTATCGCTCGCCCAAGCCGGGCGCCGCGCCGTTCGTCGAACTCGGCCAGCAGGTGGCTGCGGGCAGCGAGCTGTGCCTGCTCGAGGTGATGAAGCTGTTCACCTCGGTCACGGCCCCTGTCGCGGGCACGGTCCGCCGGATCGTCGCGCAGGATGGCGAACTGGTCGAAGGCGGGCAGATGCTATTTTATATCGAAGCCGAGTGAGGCCGCACCATGGCGCATATTGAGTTCCTCGACGAGACGATGCGCGACGGGCAGCAAAGCCTGTGGGGCTTGCGGATGCGCGCGGGCATGGCGTTGCCGGTGTCCCCGCTGATCGACCGCACCGGGTTCACCACGATCGACCTGACCGGCGGCGGCATGCTCGACGTGCTGACCCGGTTCTGCCAGGAAAACTACTGGGAAGGGCTCGACCTGCTGGTCGCCTCGATGCCGCGCACGCCGGTGCGCGCGGGGCTGCGCGCCAATGCCAACGTCACCTTCGGGATCACCCCGCCCGCGCTGATGGACTTGTGGGTGCGGCGGCTGTGCGCGCACGGCGTGCGCTCGTTCTGGATCTACGACGTCCTGTTCGGGATCGACAACATGCTGCGGCTGGCCAAAGTCGCCAAGGAAGCCAACGCGCAAGTGGCGGGCGCGATCATGTTCGCGCTGTCGCCGGTCCACACGGATGAGTTCTTCGTCGCCAATGCCAAAGCACTGGCCGACAGTCCGCACGTCGATTCGATCCTGCTCTATGATACCGCCGGCGTGCTGGAGAAGGACCGCCTCCAACTGCTCGTCCCGGCGCTGGTGACGGCGGCCAACGGCAAGCCGCTGGAATTCCATTCGAACAACCTGCTCGGCATGTCGACCAAGGCCTATCTCGATGCGATCGACCTTGGCGTTTCGGTCGTGCACACCGCCAGCCGGCCCATGGCCAACGGACCGTCGGTGCCGTCGACCGAGATCATGGCGCGCAACGTGCTGTTGCGCGGGCACACGCACGGGCTGGATGAAGCGCTGTTCGAGCCGATTGCCGACCATTTCCGCGCGGTGGGCAAGGCAGCGGGCTATCTGGTCGACCAGTACGCCGAATACGACGAATTTTCGATCCAGCACCAGATCCCCGGCGGCATGATGGGCACGTTCAAGGCCCAGCTGGCGCAGCACAAGATGATGGACAAGCTGCCCGAAGTGCTTGACGAAGTGGCGGCGGTACGGCGCGATCTCGGCTATCCGGGGATGGCCACGCCGTTCAGCCAGCTGGTCGGTATCCAGGCCGTGCTCAATGTCGTGACCGGCCAGCGTTACGGCACCGTGCCCGACGAGGTCATCCAGTACACCGCCGGGTTTTATGGCAAGACCGTCGCGCCGGTGGATGCCGACGTGATGGATCGTATCATGGCCGCGCCGCGCGCGCGCGACGTGCTCGCCCATCCGCCCGAGGATACCGACATCGCGACGCTGAAGCAGCAGTACGGCACCGACGACGAGGACGAACTCATCTATCGTGCGTTCCTGCCGCAAGCCGATATCGACAAGATGCGCGCCGCCGGCCCGGTCAAGCGCGACTACCCGCTGCTGGCCACCCCCGAGCTTGAGCAAGTGCGCAAGTTGATGGAACTCGCGCGCTCGCCCGTTGTGGAGATCAGGACGGCGGAGCTCAGCGTCAGCCTGCGGCGTTAGGGCGTGGTCAGCGTGCAGCCTTGCGCTTGCGCGGGGCGGCCTTGTCGCGACCTTCATTTTCGAGCATCGTCAGCAGGCGTTCGGTCATTTCGGTGCCGGCCTTGGTCAGGTTGCGCGGGCGGCGGTAGAGCAGCCACGTGATGATCACCTGGTTGACGCTGCCCACCAGCATGGCGGCGGTTTCGTACGCGCTCTGGCCTGCCGACCACACGCCCTCTTCGACCCCCTGGCGCACCAGGAACATGACGACGCGCGTGAAATCATCCATGCTGTGGCGCAGTTCGGATTCGCTGACGAACACGCTCGGCCAGATTTCAAGGTAGAGCAGGCGCGCCCACTCGGCGTGTTCGCGGGCATAGTCGGCCGACATCGACAGGTAGAGCAGCAGGCGTTCGCGCGCGCCGGTCTTGTCGGCTACCGCAAGCCGGAATTCCTCGAAGAACGAGCCGAGGTGCATATTGGGCACATCGTAGGCCAGGTCTTCCTTGCTCTTGTAATATTCATAGAGGTTGGACGTGGAAATGCCCGCCTCTGCGGCGATGTCGGCAATGCGCGACCGGGAAATTCCGTCGCGCGAGAACACTCGCAGTGCGGCGTTGAGAATTTGCTGATGCGTCCGCTTGCTGCGATCCTGCTTGCGCTCGCTGACCCGGCGCGGGCGGTGGACGATCGTATCGAGCAACCGGTCCCAGTCCGACAGGTCGGTCCGTTCGGTGTCGGGAATGACGGGGGCGACAGTCTGTCCGAGTTGGGTCTGTCCGAGTTGGGTGGGCATTATCCGGCCGCCACAACCGGTGAGACATCGCAGTATGGCACAATCAAGTCGCGGCCGATCATGTATGGAGGTAACGCAAAATTGCCTTGCGATAGTAGCGACTTGCTCGGGTCTATGTTGCTCATGCGAACGTAGTAGGAAGTCGATCCGGGACCTGCAAGTTGCAATTATCCGAAAATACGTCGATCGCACTTCGTTGGAATGCGGTTCGGACGGTCTTCGCATTTGATCGAACGGCCAGATTCAGATTGCGTCCAACGCAGCCAAGCCATTAGCGTGCGGCGTCGAAGGAACCAATCCCGCCATGAAAACCCACGTCCGCCTCGCGCTCGGCAGCTTTGCCCCCATCGTCTTGCTGGTTGCATCGACTGCCCTGCTGGGCGCGCCGTCAAAATCCGATAGTGCGTCGCTTTATGCAGCGAATTGCGCGTCGTGCCACGGAGTGGCGATGAATGGCGGCATGGGGCCGGCGCTGACCGGTGCAGCGTTTGCGCCGCGTTGGCAGGCCGCCGGATATGCCGCGCTGCTGGCAAGAATCCGCGCGACGATGCCGTTGGGCAAGGCGGGTAGTCTTAAGCCCGCGGCCTATACCGCGATTGCGCGTCGCATCGCGGCGGCGAACCGGATCGGGTTGCGCTGACGCTTGCGATGTCGTTGTCGCGCGGGCCGGCGTTATCCGTCCGTCACCTGCGAAGCTATGTGGTGTGATTCGACTATTCGTCGGGAAAAGTCCCATCGCCGATTGACCGCATCGACCGCTTCGGGCACGTCCTGTAAGCTCTTGGGAGAGGGACATCGCGACGATGACGAAGTTCATGCGCAAGTCGTTGGGCGCGCCGGTTGTGATCGCGGCCATGGCCATCGGTGCGGCCTGGGCCGGGCCGCTCGCCAGCCAGGACAAGCCAAGCGCCGCGTCGCTGTATGAAGCCAGCTGCGCGGGTTGCCACGGCGCAGACATGAGCGGGGCGATGGGGCCTTCGCTCAAGAGCGCGACATTCGCTGCCCGGTGGCGCGAGGCGGGCTATGACGCGCTGTTGCAGAAAATCCGCAAGACCATGCCGCCGACCGCGCCGGGCAGTCTGACGCCCGACGTTTCGCAGGCGATCGCCGCGCACATCGCGGCGGCCAACGGTATTCCGACCGACGGCAGCACCACGGCGGCTTCCGCTCCCGTGCTTCACAGCGAAGCCGATGCGCCCAAGCCCGACGGCAATCTCGACCAGGTCGTCAATCACGACGACACGTGGAAAGCGGTGATGCAGGCTCGCGCTGGCAGGCTCGCCGGTCTTTCGCCCGTGACCGAGGCCATGCTGCGCAATCCGCCCGACGGCGACTGGCTGCAATGGCGGCGGACGGACGATGGCTACGGCTTCAGTCCGCTGACCAAGATCAATGCCGGCAATGTCGGCAAGCTGACGCTGGCATGGTCGGCGGCGCTCACCAACGGATCGAACGGGATCACCCCGCTGGTCCACGACGGCGTGCTGTTCGTGAATTCCAACGGCAATGTGCAGGCGTTCGACGTCAGGAACGGCGATCTGCTGTGGGAGTACGATCGCCCGGTGACGATCCCGATGTTCGGTGCCCCGGCCACCCAGCCACGCGCCATCGCGATCTATGGCCAGAACCTGTATGTGCCCACGATCGACAACCACATGCTGGCGATCGACATGCACAGCGGCAAGCTGGTGTGGGACCACTACATCGAAAAGCCGCGAGCGACGCTGCGGATCAACGGCGGGCCGATCGTGGTGCGAGGCAAGGTCATCCAGGGCATCACCGGTTGCGCCGGGGCAGAGGAGCCGGGTCACTGCTTCATCGTGGGCCTCGATGCCGCGACCGGGGCGGAAGCATGGCGTTTCTACACGATTCCCAAACCGGGCGAGCCCGGCAGCGACACCTGGAACGGCGCCCCGGTGGAAGAGCGCAATGGTGCTTCGGTGTGGGCGGCCGGCACGTATGATGCGGTCAACAACAACGTGCTGTTCGGCACCGGCCAGACCTATCACATCGCGCCGCTGATGGCGCCGGGCACGGGCAAGAACGATGCGCTGTATACCGACAGCACGCTGGCGCTGAACCCCGATACCGGCAAGCTCAACTGGCATTACCAGCACATGCAGCGCGATGTGTGGGACATGGACTGGGTGTTCGAACGCCAGATCATCGACCTGCCGGGCAAGACCGGCCACCAGCGCGCGGTGATGACCATGGGCAAGCTGGGCATCATCGACATGCTCGATGCGCGCACGGGCAAGTACATCGGCTCGTACGATTCGGGCCTGCAGACGCTGGTGACGAAAATCGATCCGACAACCGGGCGCAAGACCACCGATCCCGCGCTGGAGCCCAAGGCCAACGTGCTGTTGAAGCTGTGCCCTTACGCCACCGGCGCGCGCAGTTGGCCGCCGACGAGTTTCGACCCGCGCAGCGGCACGTTGTTCATGCCCTACTTCAACGATTGCATGAACTACATGTGGATGAAGGGCGAGGCGTTCGACATCCGCTATGGCGTGGACGTGCCGCGCAACAATCCGGGCAAGATCGGCGGGATGATGGCGATCGACGTTGCCGGCAAGACGCAGCGCTGGAACACCCGCCAGCGCGCGCCGACCTCGTCCGCCGCGCTGGCGACGGCGGGCAACGTCGTGTTCGGCGGCGGTCGCGATCGCAGCTTCAAGGCGTATGATTCCACCACCGGCGCGGTGCTGTGGGAGGCGCGGCTCGACCAGATGCCGAGCGCGACCCCGATCACCTTCGCCATCGATGGCGAACAGTATGTCGCGGTCACCACCGGCGGCGGCAATTCGGTCGACATCCTCGTCTCGACACTGGCGCCCGAACTGGAATCGGCCAATGGCGGGATCCGGCTGTGGGTGTTCAAGCTGGGCGGCAAGTAGGCGCCAAGTGGGACGGGCGCGATGATCCGGCTGGTGCATCTGCTGAAGCGCCGAGCGGATGTTTCGGCGGCCGATTTCGACCGGCAGTGGCGCGATGTCATGGGCCCGGCGTTCGCTGCCGAACAGACCCACTGCGCCATCGTGCGCCATGTGCAAACCTGGCGCGGCGATACCACCGCCGCGATCGAAGCCGCGGCGCAGGCCGATCGCGGCGCGATGGAGTCGGCGGCAGACGGTGTGGCGGAAACGTGGTGGTCGTCGGAAGATGCGCTGCGGTCGGTGCTGGCATCGGCGGACGCGCGGCAACGGCTGGCCCGGCTGGCCGAAGCGCTGGCGGACCTGACCGAACCGGGCGGCTCGCCGTTGTGGCTGGCGCACGAATATCCGCAAGTGTTAACGGGACCGCAGCGCGTGGTCGCGGGCGCGCGCACGGGCGTGGTCAAGGTGCACTTCGCGTTGCGGCCGCTTCCGCAACTGACCGATGCCGACGCGCGAGGCTGGTGGCTGACTCGTCATGGACCGCTGGTGCGCAGCCATGCGGCGGCGCGCGGTGCGCTGGCGTACACTCAGGTCCACCGTACGCCCAGCCCGCTGACGGCAGAGCTGGCCGCGATCTTCGGTGCGCCCGAGGGCGACTATATGGGGCATGCCGAAGCCTGGTTCGACCGGCTCTCGCCCCGAACCGGGCCCGAGGCCGACGCGGCGAAAGCCGCAGCGGTGGCCGACGAACGCCGGTTCATCGACTGGACAAGATCGACCTTCCTCGCAGGCAAGGAAAGGGTGTTCGTTGACCGGGACTGGTGAGGCAACGGGCAAGCTGGCGGGGCAGGTCGTGTGGATCACCGGCGCGGGGCGGATGCGCGGGATCGGCGCGGCCACCGCCCGGCGCATTGCCCAGGACGGCGGAGATGTGGTGGTCAGCGCGATCCGCCGTGCGCCGGAAGACTTGCCCGGGCACGAACGCGCGGCCGGCTGGCGCGGCGTGGAATCGCTCGCCGAGGAAATCCGCGCGATGGGGCGCAAGGCCGTGGCGCTCGACTGCGACGTGACCGATAGCGCCGCTGTCGAAGCATGCGTCGCCGCCGCAGAACGCGAGATCGGACCGCTGACCGGGCTCGTGAACAACGCCGGGGTGGCCAGCGCGGCGGGGTCCGCGCCGATCGCCACGATGGACGACGCGTTGTGGCACGCGACCATCGATATCAACCTCAATGGGGTCTACCGCTGCTGCAAGGCGGCGGTCGGGGCGATGCTGGCGCATGGGCGCGGCGGGGCGATCGTCAATGTGTCATCGCTCGCCGGGCGGTTCGGCCTGCCCAATTACGGCGGGTACTGCGCCAGCAAGTTTGGCGTGATCGGGCTGACCCAGCAACTCGCGGCGGAAGTCGCGCGCGAGGGCATCCGCGTGAACTGCGTGTGCCCGGGATCGATCGACAGCGACATGCTCGACGGCACCATCGGGCGCAAGGCGGCCGCCGCCGGCATCGCCTTCGATGACTTCAAGGCGACCTACAATCACGCGATAATCCCGATGGGGCGACGCGGGGCGACAAGCGAATTGGGCGCAGCGATCGCGTTCCTGTTGGGGCCGGATGCCAGCTACATCACCGGGCAGACGCTCAACGTCGATGGCGGGTATCGCATGGATTGAAGCGCGATGGCATTGGATTGGCTCACCCAAACCCGCCCATGTCGAGCGAAGTCGAGACACGTTGCGCTCCCTGTGATCCTGGCTCGGCATCCCTCGAAGTCGCTCGGGATGAGCCGGTTTGGGTCAAGCCATCACGGATGCTCTCATACGGGTGCGCGACCGTGTCAGGTGACGTTGCGGGCGAGAACGACAGACCTGTCGGCCGCCGACAGCGTGGTGCGCTCCTCCAGCACCCGCGCGGTATCTGCGCCCAGCGGGCGGCTTGGCTCGAGCGGGCGCAGCGGCACGCCGTCATACCGCAGCGGCGAGTGCATCACCACCAGCGGCCCGAATTCGGGATGATCGATGTGCTGCAACGCGCCGCGCGCATGCATGTTGGGGTCGGCCATCACCTGATCGAGATTGCGCACCGGAGCGCTCGGCAGATGCGCGGCCATCAGCGTTTCGAACACCTGCACGGTGGTTTGCGGCAGCGTCCACGCTTCGACCAGCGCGTCGATCGCATCCATCTGCGTGACGCGGTGCTTCAATGTGGCATAGCGCGGATCGTCGGCCAGTTCGGGGCGGCCCATCACCGCCGCCAGCGTGCGCCAGTGACCATCGCCGACGCACATCACCGAAACATAGCCATCGCTGGTAGGATAGACGTTGTAGGGACATTCGGCGAGCCCGCCGTGGCGGTTGCCGGTGCGCGACGGCACGTCCGCGCCTTGCGCAAACCAGTGCATGCCGAGGTTGGAACTGAGCGAGGCATAGACCGAATCCTGCATCGCCACTTCCAGCCGCCGCGCCACGCCGGTCCGCTCACGCTCGAACAACGCGGTCATGATCGCACCGTAAAAATGGATGCCGGTGAAGAAATCGGCAATCGCGGGTCCGGCTTTCACCGGCGGACGATCGGGAAAGCCGGTGACATGCATGGCGCCCGACATCGCCTGCACGGTCAGGTCCATCGCCGGATACGCGGCATAAGGCCCGTCGCGGCCGTAGCCCGAACTCGAGGCATAGATCAGCCGGGGATTGAGCGCCTGCAGCGCCGCATCGCCAAGCCCCAACCGGTCCATCGTGCCGGGTGCGAAGTTTTCGACCAGTACGTCGGAACTGTGCGCCAGATCGAGCAGCGCCGCCTTGCCTTGCGGGGTCTTGAGATCGAGGACGAGCGATTCCTTGCAGCCGTTGAGCATGGCGAACGGCAGCGCTGCCCCGCCGACCGCGCCCCGGCGGCGCAACGGTTCGCCGCCGGGCGGCTCCACCTTGATCACCCGGGCGCCCGCCAGCGCCATCAGGAACGTGGCATAAGGCCCGTTGTAGATCTGCGACAGGTCGAGCACCGTGATGCCGTCGAGCGGATAAGTCGGGCCGTGATCACTGGTTTTGTTCATCGTCCGCGACCACACCGCAGATTCCGCTTTGATACAAGCCCGGGGTTTGCTTAAGTCGAAAAATCCGAAGGAAATTCGATTATGACTGCTCATCCCTTCCTCGACGGAACCGTCAAACCGCTGTTCATCGATGGCCAATGGCGGCCAGCGCGCAGTGGCGACAGCTTTGAAAGCATCGATCCGTCGACAGGCCATGTGCTGACGCGGGTGGCACGCGGCGATGCCGCCGATATCGACGATGCGGTCGCGGCGGCGCGGCGGGCGTTCGACAGCGAGTGGCAGTCGTGGAAGCCGTTCGATCGGCAGGCGCTGATGCTCGATGTTGCTGCAGCAATCGACCGGCGGTTCGAGGATCTGGCCCGGCTGGAATCGATGGATATGGGCGCACCGCTGGCGCGCACCTTGTCGTTCCGCCGGTGGATCCAGCAGACGTTTCGCTATTATGCCGCGCAGGCGCTAAGCATCCGCGGCGATGTGCTGTCCAATTCCGCGCCGGGCGACTACCTCAGTTATTCGCTCAAGCTGCCGCTGGGCGTGGTCGGCGCGATCATCCCGTGGAATGGCCCGCTGATCACCCAGTTGTGGAGCATTTGTCCGGTGCTGGCGACCGGCTGCACGCTGGTGCTCAAGCCCGCCGAGGAAGCGCCGCTGTCGACGCTGATGATGGCCGAAATCCTGCACGAGGCAGGTGTGCCCAAGGGCGTCATCAATGTCGTACCCGGGCCGGGGCCGACCGCCGGGGCGGCACTTGCCGCGCACCGCGACGTCGACAAGATCGCGTTTACCGGATCGACCCTGACCGGGCGCAAGATCATCGAGGCTTCGGCCACCAACATGAAGCGCGTCGCGGTGGAACTGGGCGGCAAATCACCCGACATCGTGTTTGCCGACGCCGATCTGGAACTGGCGGCGCGCGGCGCGGCGATGGCCTGTTTCAACAACTCCGGGCAGGTCTGCTACGCGGGCACGCGGCTGTTCGTCGAACGGTCGATCTATGCGGATTTCGTGGAGAAGGTGGCCGAGGTCGGGCGGTCGCTCAAAGTCGGACCAAGCCTCGATCCGCAAACGCAGCTGGGACCGCTGGCGTCGTCGATGCAGCTTGAGAAAGTGACCGGGTATTTCGATATCGCCCGGGCCGATGGCGCGCGGATCGTGTCGGGCGGGGAACGGCTCGGTGGCGATCTGGCGGACGGGTTTTTCGTTTCGCCGACGGTGCTCGCCGATGTCGACAACAGCATGCGCGTCGCGCGCGAGGAAATCTTCGGCCCGGTGATCGCGGCGATCCCGTTCGACAGCGAGGCGGAGGTCGTGGCGATGGCCAACGACACCACCTACGGCTTGGGCAGTGGCATCTGGACGCAGAACCTGGGGCGCGCGCACCGCGTGGCGCGGTCGCTGCGCGCGGGGATGACCTGGACCAACTGCTACGCCGTCACCGATCCCGGCGTGACCATGACCGGCGCGCGGCAAAGCGGTTACGGGGTCAAGGGCGGACCGTGGCACCTTGACGAATACTTGCTCAACAAAACCGTGTGGATGAACATTGCCGGGGAATGATGCGACCATGAGCGGCGGAAATTTCGACGTGATCATCGTCGGCGCGGGGTTTGCCGGCGTCTACATGCTGCACCGCGCGCGCGCGGCCGGGCTTTCGGCGGTGGTGATCGAGGCGGGTTCGGATGTGGGCGGCACGTGGTACTGGAACCGCTATCCCGGCGCGCGCTGCGACGTGCACAGCCTCGAATATTCCTACTCGTTCGACGCGGACGTGCAGCGCGAATGGCACTGGTCGGAACGGTTTGCCCCGCAGGAGGAAATCCTCGGCTATATCCGGCACGTGGCGGACCGGCTCGACTTGCGGCGCGACATCCGGTTCGACACGCGGGTCATGGGTGCAACATTCGATGCCGACCACGCGCGCTGGACGGTGACGACGGATGCGGGCGACAGCCTGACCGGATCGTATTGCGTGATGGCGACCGGTTGCCTTTCGAACACGAAGCTGCCCGACATCAAGGGCATCGGCGACTTTGCCGGGCCGATCTACCACACCGGACAATGGCCGCAGGGGGGCGTCGATTTTACCGGCCAGCGGGTGGGGGTGATTGGCACCGGATCGTCGGGCATCCAGGCGATTCCGTGCATTGCCCGGCAGGCGAGCCACCTGACCGTGTTCCAGCGCACGCCGCACTACAGCGTGCCGGCGCGCAACTTCCAGTTCCCCGAGGACTATATCGCCGACTGGAAGGCGACGTATCCCGAACGACGGGTCCAGGCACGCAACACGCGCGTCGGCGTGCTCCACGATTTCGGCAGCGGCACGTGGGACGAGGCCGATCCGCAATGGCGGGTAGAGGAACTGGAGCGGCGCTGGATCAAGGGCGGCAACAACTTCATGTACGCCTTCACCGATGTGCTGGAGAACCCCGAGACGAACCGCGAGATCGCCGATTTCGTCCGCACCAAGATTGCCGAAATCGTCAAGGACCCGGCGACGCGGCGTAAGATCATGCCGATGGACTATCCCATCGGCACCAAGCGATTGTGCATCGACACCGATTATTACGCGACGTTCAATCGGGAAAACGTTGCGTTGGTCGATCTGCGATCCGAGCCGTTCAGCCACATGACCGTATCGGCGATGGTCACCAGCACGGGCGAATATCCGCTCGACGCGCTGGTCTGCGCGACCGGCTATGATGCGATCACCGGCTCGCTCAACGCCATCGCCATTCGCGGGCGCGATGGCCGGTTGCTGCGCGATGCCTGGGCCGATGGCCCCAGGACCTATCTGGGCTTGGCGGTGGCCGGCTTTCCCAACCTGTTCATCGTTACCGGACCGGGCAGCCCGTCGGTGTTCAGCAACATGGTGCTGTCGATCGAACACGACATCGAATGGATCGGCAACTGCATCGAATGGATGCGCGGCAACGGCGTGACCACGATCGAGGCGGACGAGGACGCGCAGTCGGCGTGGGTCGAACATGTCGCGAGTCTGGCCGAAGGCACGCTCTTCACCCAGGCCAACAGCTGGTACATCGGCGCCAATGTGCCGGGCAAACCGCGCGTGTTCATGCCCTACCTCGGCGGGGTCGACACCTATCAGGCCAAGTGCCGCGAAGTGGCCGAACACGGCTATCGCGGGTTTCACGTCGGGAAGGCCCGCTGATGGCCCATGTCGATCCCGAACTGGTCGCGGTGCTGGCGGACCTGCCCGATCTGGGCGGCCTGTCGGACGCGACGTTGCCCGCCATCCGCGAACTGCTGCAGGGCGAGGCCGTGCCGCTCGGGCTCGACGATGGATTGCTGGTCGAGGAAGTTTCGATCCCCTCAGGTGAGGGTCATGCCATTCCGGGGCTGCTTTACACGCCGCAACATGGCGCAAACTCCCGCGCGGCGCTGCTCAACATACACGGCGGCGGCTATGTCTCGGGCTCGATGCTGCGCGAGGATGCCGATATGCGCGGCGTCGCGCGCGCGGTCGGCTGCACGGTCCTGTCGGTGGGATACCGCCATGCGCCCGAGCATCCGTTTCCCGCCGCGCACGACGATTGCCACGCCGCCATGCTGTGGCTGGCCGCGCGCGAGGGCGTTGATCTGCAACGGCTGATGCTGCGCGGCGCGAGCGCGGGCGGGGGGCTCGCCATGGGGCTGGCGTTGCGGCTGCACGATGAAGGCCGGATCGCGTTGCGGCTGATCCAGCTGATCTATCCGATGCTGGACGATGCCACTGCCGACCATCCGCACAACGGCCGCCATGTCTGGACCGGTCCGGCCAACGCCTATGGCTGGGGGGCGTACTTGCGCGGGGTCGATCGTGCGGCGGCGCCCGCTTATGCCGTGCCAACGCGTGCCATCAACCTGGCAGGGCTGCCGCCGGTGTACATCGGCACCGGCGCCATCGACCTGTTCGCCAACGAGATTTTGGCCTTCGCCGGTCGCCTGATCGATGCCGGTGTCCCGACCGAACTGCATGTCTGGCCGGGCGCCTATCACGGCTTCAACCTCGTCACGACCAGCGCCGCGGCGCAGGCGCTGGTGAGCACCAGCACTGCCGCATTGCACCGCGCGCTGACGTAAACGGCGCCAATACCCAAAACCGGGAGAGACACGTGGAAGGCTGGATGGTTGTCGCGGCGAATGCGCCGCTCGAAAAGATCGGCATGCCCACCCCGGTGCCCACCGGCAGCGAGGTGCTGGTCGAGGTCAGCCATTGCGGCGTGTGCCATTCGGACCTCCATTTCTGGAAGGGCGAATACAACATGGGCGGCGGGCAGGTGATGAAGCTGACCGAGCGCGGCATCACCTTGCCGCGCGCGCCGGGGCATGAAATCGTCGGCCGCGTGGTGGCGCTGGGTCCTGACGCCACCGGTGTTGCGATCGGTGATACGCGCGTGATCTACCCGTGGCTCGGCTGCGGCGAATGCGCCGAATGCAACAGCGAGCGTGACAACATGTGCCTCGCCCCGCGCGGGATCGGGACGGTGCGCGATGGCGGGTTCGGCAGCCATGTGCTGGTGCCGCACGCGCGCTATCTGTTCG
Source organism: Novosphingobium lentum NBRC 107847 (assembly GCF_001590965.1). Classification (GTDB taxonomy): domain Bacteria; phylum Pseudomonadota; class Alphaproteobacteria; order Sphingomonadales; family Sphingomonadaceae; genus Novosphingobium; species Novosphingobium lentum. The sequence continues at coordinate 40,382 of NZ_BCTW01000019.1, read as the reverse complement.
ATCCGGGCACCGTCGATCCCGCTCTGGCGGCGACGTACGCCTGTTCGGGGCTCACCTGCTATGCGGCAGTGAGCAAGGTGGCTCCGCTCGCACCGGGCAAGCCGGTGCTGATCATCGGCGCGGGCGGGATCGGGCTGATGATGATCGCGATGCTGAAGGCCTTCGACCACGACAACATCGTGGTCGTCGACATCGACGCGGCCAAGCGTACGGCCGCGCTGGCGGCGGGCGCCACGCAAGTGATCGACGGGTCGGGCGACGATCTGGCGGCACGCATCATCGCGGCATGCGGGCCGGTGGCCGCCGCGTTCGATTGCGTCAATCGTGACAGCACCGCCCGCGCCGCGCTGGATGTGCTGGCCAAGGGCGGCAAGCTGGTGCTGGTGGGCGTAGCGGGCGGCGACCTGACGCTGTCGCTGGCGGGCATGATCTTCCGCTCGATCTCGGTCATGGGCAACCTTACCGGATCGCCAGCGGACTTGCGCGCGGTGCTGGCGCTTGCCAACGCCGGCAAGCTTGATCCCACGCCGGTTACCTGTTGTCCGCACGATTCCGCCAACCAGGCGCTGGTTGATCTGAAACAAGGCAAATTCACCGGGCGCGCCGTGCTCGTGCGCGAACTGGAGACCAGCGATGCTCGATAGCAACCGGCTCGAAGGAAAAGTCGCGCTCATCACCGGCGCGGGGGGCGCGATCGGCGCGGCCACGGCGCGGCTGATGGCGGCGCGCGGAGCCCGCATCATCGGCGTCGATCGCGACCAGTCATCACTCGATGCGCTGAAGGACGACCTTGGCGACGCGCTGCTGGCAACCGTGGTCGCCGATGTGACCGACGAGGCGGCAGTGCGCGGCTATGTCGAAGCCGCGAAGGCGGCGGCCGGGCGGATCGACGTGTTCTTCAACAACGCCGGGATCGAAGGGCCGGCCCATCCGCTGCCCGACTTCCCGCTGGCGGATTTCCAGCGCGTGATCGCGGTCAATGTCACGGGCGTGTTCCTCGGCATGAAATATGTGATTCCGGTGATGCTCGCGGGCGGCGGCGGGGCGATCATCAATACCTCGAGCACGGCGGGCCTGCGCGGAACCGGCGGGCTGTGCGCCTATATCGCCAGCAAGCACGCGGTGATAGGGCTGACCCGGACTGCCGCCGACGAATGGGCCGCCCACGGCATCCGCGTCAATTGCGTTAACCCCGGCCCGATCGAGAGCCGGATGATGCGCTCGATCGAACAGGGGTTGCAACCGGGCGACAACGGCGCGGTGCACGATGCGATCTCCGCCGCCAACCCCGCGCGCCGCTATGGCCTGCCCGAAGAAGTCGCGACGATGGTGGCGTTCCTGGCCTCGGACGATGCCCGCTACGTCCACGGCGCGATCCACGCGGTCGATGGGGGACGGACGGCGGTGTGACCCGAACAGTTGCGCCCCCGCGAAGGCGCGGGCCTCAGGCGGAGTGTCACTTGCGGGCCCGAGGCCCCCGCCTTCGCGGGGGAGCAGATTCGCGTTACTCTGACTCGAACATCAAAATCTCGGTCGCCGCCGCTGCCTGCCGCGCGGCCGCGTAAGGCGCATAAGCGTCGCAGGCGAGGAACTGCCGGATCGCGGCCACGCTGGGAAAGCGGAAGATCGCGGCTTGGTCGGGCAGGGGCATCGTGCCTTCGGCCTGTTCCAGCGCGGTTGATGCCCCGAGGTAGCTGCCGCCGAAACTGGCGATGATGGCGGGCACGTTCGCCATGTAGTCCGCCAGCCAGTCGGTGTTGCGGTTGTTGACCAGCGCGATCATGTATCCGGCCATGGCCCGTTTCCTTTCGGTGTTCTGCGTTCAGTGATCGGCCAGATCGGGCCGGCGGTTCTCCAGAAACGCGCGCACGCCTTCGCCGCCATCGCGACCGGCCGCCAGCTCGGCCGACAGCGCCTGCGCATCGAGGTAGGCCTGCATCCAGCTGCGGCCTTCCAAGGCGTTTGACGCGATCTTGCGCGCGCGCACTGCCGGCAGGCTCTTGGCCGCGATCAGTCCGGCCAGTTCCAAAGCCTTGGGCAGAACCTCGGCCTTGGGCATGACATAGTTGAAGAAGCCGGTGGGTTCGAGTTCGCGCGCGGTGAATTTGCGGCCCGTGTACAGGATTTCGCGGACCTTCGCCTCGGGCAGGTTGAGCATGGCGAACAGCCCGGCGCCGCCGCAGACAAGGCCAAAGTCAATTTCCGGGCAGGCGAGGGCGGCATCCTCCGCCGCGACGCGCATGTCGCACAATCCGGCCCAGATCATGCCGATGCCCACCGCGTGGCCGTTCATCGCCGCGATCACCGGGCGGTCGAGGTGGTAGAAGCCCGGCATCTGTTCGTTGATGAAGCGATAGCGGTCCTTGCGCCGTTCGGGGTTCATGCCCACGAAGTCGTTAAGATCGGCGCCGCCGCACCATGCGCGCGCGTGATCCGGTGCGGTCAGCACCACCACGCGGATCGCGGCATCGGCATGGATCGTGCTCACCAGCCGCCCGATATCCTCATAAACCGAAAGCGACACGGCGTTGACCGGCGGGCGCGAGAACACCACCGTGGCGACACCGCTGGCCGCGACATTCAGCGTGAAGGCGCCGATCGCAATCATGCCGGATCAGGGCTTTCCGGGCACCAGCGCGGCGATCAGTTCCTGCTGGAGGTTGGCGGTGCCCTTTTCGGCGGCGTGCTGCGCCACTTTCGCACCGACGGCGGCCTGCAATTCGCTGCGGAAGGTCTTGCTGTTGTGGCGCAACCAGTCCTCTGACGCGCAGCGGTTGACGTTGAGCTGGTTGACTGCGGGCATCACGTGGCGCGCGATCAGCTCTACCGAATTGTGCGTCGCGCCCCAGTCCGCCCACGATGTCGTCATGTTGAGGAAGCAGCCGAACCCGCCCGATTGTTCCTGCAACCGCTTGATCTGGGCGATGGCATCGTCGGGCGTGCCGACCACCGCGAACCCTGAATCGATGATCGCGTCGAGCGGATCGACCCCCGGCGGCGGGGCGAGCGGCAGCGCGGCGACGTTGGTGAAATAGTCGATCCAGCGGTAGAAACCCCACTTCACTTCCTCGCGTGCCTTTTCGCGGGTTTCGGCGATGTGCATCGGGCCGACCAGCCGCCAGCCGCTGCGATCCACCGTCTGGCCGTGGTCGCGCGCCATATCCTCGCAAATCTGCCAGGCCGAGGCGAGCGCGTTGAACCCGCCGCCCGAGGTCGCGCCGATCGACAGCAGGTTGAGCCCCAGCCGCCCGGCGGTGCGCGCACCGGTGGGCGAAACCTGGTTGGCCACCGAAATCTCGACGCCCTGTTCGTTGTACGGCAGCAGTTGCAGGCGCGCGTTGTTGAGCGTGAACCACTCGGTTTCCTTGGTCACCGTCTCGCCATCGAGCAGCCGGACGATAACCTCCACCGCCTCCTCCATCCGGTCGCGCACTTTGGCGGTGGGGATGCCCTGCATATAGGCGTCGGACGGCAGCGAGCCGGGGCCGACGCCCAGCATCGTGCGCCCGCGCGTCAGATGGTCGAGCTGGCGGATGCGGTCGGCCAGGATGAACGGGTGGTGATAGGGCAACGAGGACACGCCGGTGCCGAGGCGGATGTTGCGCGTGCGTTCGGCGGCCACCGCGATCATCACTTCGGGGCTGGCGCTGATTTCCCAGCCGCCCGAATGGTGCTCACCGAACCAGGCTTCGTCATAGCCCAGATCGTCCATCAGCTGGACCAGCTTGAGATCGCATTCGAGCATCACCGACGGATTTTCGTCGAGCTGGTGGAACGGGGCGATGAAGGCACCGAAACGCAGACGGTTGACGGGCATGGGGCATCCTCCACAACACTGGCCGCGCCGGCAAAGACCACTGGACCAGACTCGGTTTTCCGAATATCAGTCGGGTTCTAGGTGATAGCGAAGGCTTGGGCAAGCGACTGCATCAGGCCCCACAACCGAAAGCGGAGACACGGGATGAGCGGCACGGGCGAAGGCGAGCCAGTCAAATACATCGATCCGGCGACCAAGACCGATGAACTGCAGGCCTTGCCCGATGGCGTGGCGGCCGAACTGGAAGCGCACCGTCTGCAATACCTGACCGATCCGGTTGCCGCGCACATGTGGGACCCGATCGTGATCGGCGTCCCCGGCGGCCCGGTGAAGTGCCTGCTGCTGACCTACAAGGGTCGCAAGAGCGGGCGCACGCTGACCACCGCGCTGCAATATTACACGCTGGGCGACCAGATCGCGATCGTCGGCTCACGCGGCGGCACCATCGAGCATCCGGTGTGGTACCTCAACCTGGTCGACGAGCCGAAGTGCCACATCCAGGTCGGCGCCGACGGCCGCGACGCAGTGGCGCGCACGGTCACGGGGGCCGAGCGCGAGGCGTGGTGGGCCATGGTCACCGCCGAACAGCCGGAACAGGCGGTTTACCAGACGAGGACGACGCGCGAGATTCCGGTCGTGGTGATGGACTGACCCTCCATTTTGACATCTACGATCCTTCGGGGTCCAAGTGAACGATTGCAATGGGCCGCATGCAAACCTCGCCCACTCCCAAGCCCCGTTCATCCTGAGCTTGTCGAAGGATGCACACCGAGATTGCCTCAACCCCCGGCAACGCCGGTGATATTGCGCAGCGTTTCGGCTGGCCTCAAGCAAAACCAGCGCCCGGACCAATCGTTGGCGTGCATCCTTCGACAAGCTCAGGATGAGCGGGCATGGGGGGATTTCGCCGCCTGTAGTGGCGCCCCTAAACCACTGCTTCGATCGCCGGCAATTCCCCGGCATCGGGATCGAGGCCGCACAGCTTGAACCACGTGCGTTCGCGGAAGGCCTGTCGCTCGCCATAAGCCAGGATCGCGTCGATCGCGGCGGGCGATAGCGGCTGCGTGCCTTCTTCGCCGAGGATGGCGTGGTCGATCGCCGTGCCCACCCGGCCGACGGCGGCTTCCACCGCGTCGATATCGCGCCGGTCGATCGTCTCGGTCGCGGCCAGCGCCGTCGTCAGTTCGCCGTTGAAGCCGGGATCGCTGACGGCAATCGCGCGCGCCAGATCGGCCATCGCATCGAGCGAGGCGGTTTCGAAGCGCAGCGCGTGTTTCCACTGGCCGCCGATCATCTTGAGGTGCCCGATCACCAGCAAGGCCTGTTCGCGCGCCATGCGTTCGCCGGGGGGGAGCGAGGGGATCACCACTTGCTCGAGCGCCTTGATGCAGTTGGCGAGGCGGACGTCGATGTTGGGCAGCATGGTTCAGGCCTCGCGCAGCAAAAGGACGATCTGGGCGAGGAACACCGCCCCGGCCGAGGCCAGCATGGTCAGCACCAGATCCTGATGGTTGTTGCTTTCGGTTGCCGCGCGGATGGCCTGCGAAAGGTCCATCACCGCGCATTTGTAGGCATTGAGGATCTCGTAATAGCGCAGCTTTACCGGGTCGATCACGTTGCCCGATTGCGCCTGATAGAGGCCCAGAAATTCGTCGCGCGGCATCAGGCCGCAGACGAGGAACACGCCATCTTCGCGCCACACCCCGAACAGTTTCTGGATCACCCACGCGATATCCTCGTGGTAATCGCCGATGTGGCCCAGTTCCCAGTCGAGGATCGCGGTGAACCGGCCGCTCGGCTCCTCGAACATGAAGTTGCCCATGCGCAAGTCGCCGTGGACGATCACCGGTTTTTCGCAGACCGGCGCGTTTTCGCGCAGCCAGCGTTCGGCCAGCGTGATGATCGGCACCGGTTCGAGCAGCGCGTTCCAGCCCAGCTGCGACCACCAGTTGACCTGCCACAGCGCGGCGTCGGTCGTGCCGGGGCGCGGCACGTTGAAGTACGAGAGGTCGGCCTTGCTGAAATCGAAGCCGTGGACCTTGATGTAGGCATCGATGAACTGCGGCGCGAGCTTGGGCACCCAGTCATCGAAGCGCGAGCCGATGCCGGTGACGCCGACTTTGTCGACCTCGGTCGGCTGGGTCACGCCCGACACGAACTCCATGATCATGCCAGGCTGGCCCAGCACATCGCCATCGGCATCGAAACTGCGGATGCCGGCGATGGGCACCACGCCTTTCATCGCCATGTGCAACTGCGATTCGCGCCCCCGGCAAGTCTGGGTGATGCCCTCCAGCGGATCCATGCGCAGGATCAGCCGGGTTCCCTCGGCATCGCCGGCGTGGCGCAGCCTGAACGCAAACTGCTCCTTCGAAGCGCCGCCCGCCATGCGCACGACATCGCTGATCGCGACTTGCGTCAGTCCTTCGGTCACCGCGAAATAGTTCTGCAGGATCGTCGCGACCTGATCGGCGGTCTTGGCGCGGTAAGGCCCGTTGGGCCGATCGCGCACCGTGCGGTCGAGAATTTCGCGCACGCGGGGTTCCATATTGTCGCGGTCCCATTTGCGGGGTGCCGCAATTCCCAGAACAGCCATCAGATCATTCCCCTCGTCGTTGCTTGCTGCAACGTGTTGTCGTTATCAAACTGGTTGTGGCGCCCGCTATCGTGGCACCGAAACATCCGTGCCCAGCGCATCGAGCAGCGCCATGTCGAAATAGTCGCGCCATGCGCAAATTCGGTCGCCGCGAAATTCGAACACGCCCATGATCGGCAGTTCGACGACCTTTCCGGCAAAGTCGAGCCGGTCGATCCGCTCGTTCATCACCGTGCCGTCGGGCCCTTCGATCTGGCGCAGCACGGTAAATTCCAGATCGCCGACCGCGCCGAAAAACCACGTCAGGAATTCCCCGATCTGCTGGTGGCCGACATTGGGCGGGTCGATCGGCACGTTGGTGTAGATCGCGTCTTCGGTGAAGAATTCGACGATCGTTGCCACATCGCGCCGCTGCCAGCTGGCCAGCATCGCGGACACGCGGTTTGCGTTGTCGCTCATTGCCGCGATCTCCCGCGCTAGTTTCCGTTCCCTTTCCAGGGAAAGTTGAAGCCGCATTCGACCATGCCGTACCCGATGGTGCCGTCGGCCAGCGTGAATTCCATCATCTGTTCGGTGAAGATGAACGTGTCGAACGGGAACATCCAGCGGAACAGCGGCTTGCCGGTGAAATCCCACAGCCGGCCATCCTCGTCGGTCACCTTCCAGCGCACGTCCCTCACCGTCATGCCATCGTCCTGAAACACCACGGTTTCATCCATCGACATGATCGTGTGCCAGCGCGTGCCGTCGTGGAGGATCTTCTGATAACTGTCGCCATGATCGGTGATGCCGTGGACCGCAACGCAGGCCATGCCGTTGTCGAAGATCGGCCAGGCGAGCCGGTAATGGTGCACGCCGCCCCAGTTGCGCGGGCCCGCGCTCATGTCGCGAAAGCCCTTGTCGGCGATGGCGATCGTCTCGCCATTGCCCAGCGTGATCGTGCCGCTGACGTTGCAGAACCCCTCGGGGTGGATGTAGGCCAGTTCGCGCGCGATCGCGTCGTCGGGCCCGTTGTTGGACAGCGCGATGCTGTCACCCATTGGGTGGATCAGGTCCCACACCAGATCGGCCTTGAAATCGTCGGTATCGACGCTCACCCGGCATTTCTGCATCGGTTCGATCACCTGGATCGTGGTGCCCGCCACGGTCATCCCGGGATCGGGGCGGTCCATCGTCAGCGGCAGGTTCATGTTGACGCGGGTGAACAGCGGCTTGCCATCGCGGAAGAACACGGTGAAGCCGTTGGTCTCACCCAGGTTTTCCAGCACGCCCACGCGGATGAACCCGCCCGTGCGGGTTTTGCGGTCGTAGAAATTGAAATACCAGCTCTGGTTCCATTTGCGGATATCCGGGTTGGGAATGTGCTTCTCGGCGTTGTCATTCAACCATTGGGCGGTCATCGCGGTCATGCAGTCTCTCTCCTGGCGCATTTTTCCGGCAAGTTAGTAAACAGCGTTACAATGTCAACAGGAAGGTGAACGGATGACGGGAAATCTTCGCGCACTGCCAGCTTGACAAAGCGGGTGAGGAATTTCATCCTCACATTTTCCGACAATGCATCGGTTTTTATGGCTTGGGAGAGTCTGATGAAATTCACGAACGATCCGATGAAGTTCGGGATCTTCATGGGGCCTTACCACAAGCCGGACCTCAACCCGATCGTCGCGTTCGAACAGGATATGCAGACCGTCATCAACCTCGACCGGCTGGGGTATGACGAAGCCTGGATCGGTGAGCACCATTCGGGCGGGGTGGAAACCATCGCCTGCCCGGAACTGTTCATCGCGGCGGCGGCCCAGCATACCAAGCACATCAAGCTGGGCACCGGGGCGATCACCGTGCCCTATCACCATCCGTTCCAGGTGGCCGAGCGCATCGTCCAGCTCGATTACATGACGCGTGGCCGGATGATGTTCGGCGTCGCGCCCGGGCAGCTGGTGCAGGATGCCACGATGATCGGGCAGCACCCCAAGGACAATCGCCGCCGCCTGCACGAAGCGCTCGACGTCATGATCCCGCTGTTCAAGGGCGAGACCGTCACCCAAAAGACCGACTGGTTCGAACTGAAGGACGCCTCGCTGCAACTGCTGCCTTATTCGGATTTCGACATGGCGACGGTTTCGGTCATTTCGCCGTCGGGTCCGCTGATCGCGGGCAAATACGGCATGGGCATGCTTTCGGTTGCAGCCACCCATCCCGTCGGGATCGAGCAACTGCTGGAACATTGGGACATTGCGCAAGCGGAAGCGAAGAAGGCCGGCCACGTGCTCGATCGATCTTCGTGGCGGCTGATGGGGCCGATGCACATCGCCGAAACGTTCGAAAAGGCGCGCGACGAGGTGCGGTACGGCATGTGCATGCTGGAAGACTACCGCGCGCACATCAATCCCGCGGACGCGATGGACTGGTCCGACAGCGACCGCGCGGTCGATATCCTGAACGAGAGCGGCGCGGCGGTGATCGGCACGCCCGCGATGGCCCGCGCACAGATCGAGCGGCTGATCGCCAAGTCCGGCGGGTTCGGCACCTACATGCTGATGGGCGTGGACTGGGCGCAGCACCCCGCGCAACTCAACAGCCAGCGCCTGTTCGCCGAAGAGGTCATCCCTTATTTCAACGGCACCCGCGCACCGTTGCGCCGCAGTTTCGATGCGGTGATGGGCACCGGCTATGAAGGGGCGGAAATCACTGCGGCGGCGCAGGCGGCGATGGCGGCGGCCTATAAGGCGGGCAAGGTTTGATGGCCTTGGCGCACGTCACGCTGCCGACCGGGCCGACGGTCAGCTATGAAGACAGCGGCGGGGGTGGCACGCCAGTCATCTTCAGCCACGGACTGTTCATGGATCACACCATGTTCGATGCCCAGGTCGCGGAATTCGCGGGTGCTTACCGCTGCATAACCTGGGATGAGCGCGCACACGGTGGAACCGGGTGGAACGCGCCGTTCACCTACTGGGATTCAGGCCGCGACCTGATCGCCTTGATGGATGCGCTGGGCATCCACAAATGCATCCATGTCGGCATGAGCCAGGGGGGGCTGCTGGGGATGCGCGCGGCGATCCTCGCGCCCGAACGTTTCACCGGCATCGTCCAGCTGGCGACGCAGGCCGGCACGCTGGAGGGCGCCGAACCGTTCCGCGCATTCATCGACGGGTGGAAGGCCGATGGCGCGGACGCGGACAAGCTGACGTTCCTCACCGACCTGATCCTCGGGCCGGGCATCGATCCGGCGTATTGGTACGCCTACTGGAAGACGTTCACCCCCGATCAGCTAGAAACCGCCGTCGCCCCGCTGTTCGCGATCGACGCGCTATATGACCGGCTGCACGAGGTCACGGTGCCGGTGTGCACCATCCACGGCCTGGCCGATTTCGGCACGTCGCATGCCCTGGCCGAGCGCGTCGCGCGCGAAGTCCCCGATCCGCGCGGCGTCACCCTGATCGAGGACGGCCCCCATGCCGTCAACATCAGTCATGCCGCCCAGGTAAACGCGGCGTTGCGCACATTCTTCGACGAGCTGGCATGAGCGGTTTCGCCGGCAAAGTCGCGCTCGTCACCGGCGCGGCGTCGGGGATCGGCGAGGCTTGCGCCCGCGCGCTCGCCGCCGCCGGTGCGCAAGTGGTGCTGACCGACCTGATGCTCGACGGCGCGTTGCGCGTCGCCCGCGACATCGGCGCCTCCGCCGAAGCCTTTGCCGCCGATGTTTCGGCCGAGGACCAGTGCGACGCGATGGTGGCGTTTGCGGTCGAGCGGTTCGGGCGGCTCGACATCGCGGTCAACAATGCCGGGGTGGGCAACAAGGATCGCTCGCACGTTGCCGATCTGGCCACGGCAAGCTGGCGCCATGTGCTCGGCGTCAATCTCGACGGCGTGTTCTTTTCGATGCGCGCGGAAATTCGCGCGATGATCGCCAGTGGTGGCGACAAAAGCGACGGTAGATCGATCGTCAACATCGCGTCGGTGATGGGCTCGGTCGCGGTCGAATGCGGCAGCGCCTACGTCACAGCCAAGCACGGCGTGGTCGGGCTGACCAAGGCGGCGGCGCTCGATCACGCCGCCGATGGCATCCGCGTCAACGCGGTGGGGCCGGGCTATGTCGATACCGCAATGTTCGCCGATCGCACCCCCGAACAGCGCGCCGAAGTGGGGGCGCGCCATCCGCTCGGCCGCATTGCCCGCCCCGACGAAATTGCTGCGATGGTGACGTTCCTGGCCTCGCCTGCCGCCTCGTTCGCCACGGGTGGCTATTATCCGGTCGATGGCGGCTATCTGGCGCGCTGATGACCGGGCGGGTGCAGATGTTCCATGGGGCGTCGAGCCTGCTTTACGGAAGAAAGAAGTGTAACATGCCGACTTGGCGATCATCGTGGACCGAGGCACCGCAGGCGACATCTGGACGATGCCGTCGGTCGGGATGCCACGCGCGATGACCGGACCGGACCAATTCGGCGAGCTGGAGCAGCTCATCGCCGAGTTCGAGCGATCGGGCTTGCGCGAATTGCAGGTGCGTGCCGGCGATCTGGAAATCTATCTCTCGCAGGACACCACGGCGGCAGGGCTGGGTATCGGGTCGCAAGTCGAGGTCGCGCTGTCGTCACCCACGACCCCCGCTGCCGCCGCGCTACCCCCGGTACCCGAGCCGGTTGCTGCTGCGGCGCAGGCGTGGCCGGACGGCGCAACCGTGGTCGCTGCGCCGTATCTCGGCACGTTCTATCGTTCGCCCAAGCCGGGTTCGCCGCCGTATGTCGAGGTGGGCGGCGATGTCACCGCCGATAGCGAACTGTGTCTGGTTGAGGTGATGAAACTGTTCACCGCCGTCCGCGCCGGAACCGCCGGCAAGGTCGTGCAAGTGCTCGCCAGCGACGGCGATCTGGTCTCCGCCGACCAGCCGCTGTTCGTCATCGCGCCGATCGTCGGCGGGGCAGTCTGACCATGGCACTTTCCCGCCTGTTCATCGCCAATCGCGGCGAAATTGCGCTCCGCGTGGTGCGTGCCGCGCAAGCGCTCGACCTCGAGACAGTCATCGGCGTGTCGGACGCCGATCGGGGGAGCGCGGCGGCGCGGCTGGCCGACCGGGCGCTGGTGCTCGGTCCGGGACCGGCGGCCAGAAGCTATCTCGACGCCATGCTGGTGGTGCAGGCCGCCAAGGCGAGCGGCTGCGACGCGCTGCATCCGGGCTACGGCTTCCTTTCCGAACGCGCGGAACTGGCGCGGCTGTGCGAGGAGCATGGCATCATCTTCGTCGGCCCCAAGCCCGACATGATCGAGGCGCTGGGCGACAAGCTGCGCGCGCGCGAAATGGCGGCGGCAGCCGGTGTGCCGCTCGTGCCCGGCAGCGGCGAGATAGCCAGCGCCGCCGATGCCCGGCGCATCGCGGACCAGCTCGGCTACCCGGTTCTGCTCAAGGCCGCAGCCGGTGGCGGCGGGCGCGGCATGGTGATCGTGCGCGGTCCTGATGAAATCGAGGCCGGTTTCCATCGCGCCAGTGCCGAAGCGCAAGCTGCCTTCAACGACGGCACATTGTTCATGGAACGGTTCGTTCCCGAGGCGCGCCACGTCGAAGTCCAGCTGATGGGCGACGGGCAGGGCGAAGTCGTCCACTTCGGCGAACGCGATTGCTCGGTCCAGCGGCGCTACCAGAAGGTGATCGAGGAAGCGCCATGCGTCGCGATGCCGGCGGCGCTGCGCACGCAATTGCACGGCGCGGCGGTCAGCCTTGCCCAAAGCGTGTCCTACCGCAACGCCGGCACGGCCGAGTTCCTTTATGATGTCGCGCGGCAGGAGGTCTACTTCATCGAGGTCAACGCCCGCATCCAGGTCGAACACCCGGTGACCGAGATGGTGACCGGCCGCGACCTTGTGCAGGAACAGTTGCGCATTGCCGGCGGGCAGGGCTTGTCGTTGCGGCAGGCGGATGTTGTCCTGACCGGCCACGCCATGGAATGTCGCATCAACGCCGAGGACAGCACCCGCGACTTCGTGCCGGTCCCGGGCACGGTCACCCGCTGGCGTCCGCCCGAAGGCGAGGGCATCCGGCTCGATTCGCACATCAGCGAAGGCGCGGTGATCCCGCCGTTCTACGACAGCATGATCGGCAAGTTGATCGTCCACGCCGCCACGCGCGACGCCGCGATCGACAAGCTTGCCGCTGCGCTCGACGAGTTCGTCGTCGAAGGCGTGCCGACCACCATCCCGCTGCACCGCAAGATCCTGCGCGATCCCCGGTTCAGGGCCAACCAGATCCACACGCGCTGGCTCGAACAGGATATGTTCGCCAAAACTCCGATCGCGGGGGAGACCTGACGATGGACGATCCGGTTCACGAAATCCGCGCGCTGCTGATGCAGTTTGTCCATTCGCCGCTCAAGCACCTGTATGTGCGGAGCGATGCCATGACGGTGTTCATGGCGCGTCCGGGGGGCGGGGACAATCCGATGCGACAAACAACGGCTGCGCCGCATGCCGCCGCCGTGGCTGGATTGGCCCCCGCACTGGTGAGCGTTAAAGCGCCACACCTTGGCCTGTTCCTGGCATCATTGGCGGTGGGGGACTTGGTGGACCACGGCGGCCTGATCGGCACGATCGATGTGCTGGGCCGCAAGACCGAAATATTGAGCGACCGTGCGGGTCACATTGCTGCAATCCATTTCGCCGCCAACCAGCTTGTCGAATTCGGGGAGACTCTGGTCGAGATCGCCGTCGCGGCCTGACCGGTCGCCCAGATTGCGCGCAACGCCCGATGTCCGGTCGGCATCGTCGAGCGCATCCTGCATTTCATCAATCGCCGTCCCGCTGACCCAAGGCGTTGGACGGGTTCGTATCGCCTGTTGCCAAATGGCCGCACATTGACTATTTGATGCCATATGGAGGTTTGCCATGCTGGCTCTGCAACCCGTCGATACCGCCCCTCAGGCGTTCCGCGCCGACCCCATAACCCAGGACGAGGGCGCGGCGATGTTTCGTGCGGCGCTCGGTTTGTTCGGCAAATGGGGCGTGACCGATGATCAGGCGGCGGTGCTGCTCGACATGCCGGTACGCACCTACCGCCGCTGGAAGGCCGAAGGGGCCGGGCGCATATCCCGCGATGGCTGCGCGCGATTGTCGAACCTGATGGGCGTTCACAAGGCCCTGCGGATCATATTCCACGAGGCGCCGCGCGGCTACGACTGGATCCGCGCCGCCAATGCCGCGTTTGCCGGGGCAATCGCGCTCGATGTCATGCTCGGGGGTGAACTCACCGATATCATGCGCGTGCGCCGGTACCTCGATGCGACACGCGGTGGCTGGTGACGGCACTGGCCGATCTTTCGGTTGCAAATGTCGAATGGACAGGGGCTGTCAGGATCATCCGCAGCGTCTTTCCGCCGATCGATCTGTTCGAGGACATTGCCGATCCCGCTGACTGGCCGCTGCTGATCGCCGGAGAGCAGAAAACCAACCCCCGCATCATGGCAACGATCGGTAACCTCGATCTTGTCCCGGTCGATCGGCGGGTGGGCGGCAACGGGGCGTCCTACCTGATGTCGCCGTTTACCCATTGCAGCACCGACCGTCCCAGCCGGTTCACCGATGGAACATATGGCGTTCTCTATGCCGGGAACACCTTCGAGACCGCGCTGTTCGAGACCATTCATCACCATGCACGGTTCATGGCGCGCACCGCGGAGGCACCCGGGTGGACTTCGCAGTTTCGCGAAATCGTGCTCACGGTCGCGGCTGGTTTGCAGGACCTGCGGGGCCACGCCGGCGCCGCCCGGAGCGCTCTCGATCGCGACAGTTACCGGGCAAGCCAACCGCTGGGTGCCGGCCTCAGGGCAGCAGGCGCAAACGGCGTCGTTTATCCCAGTGTCCGGCATGCAGGCGGCGAATGCGCGGCGCTGTTCTACCCGGACTGTGCCTCAGCGCCGATCCAGCGGCGGCATCTCGATTATCATTGGGATGGGGGCCGCGTGGACCTCGTCCGTGATGCAGGGGCTGGCGCCGTGTTCAGGGTCATCGACCAGGCTTGACCCGAAGTGTCCGCGTTCGGGTTCGGATTTGGGCCGGTTCGCAGCGCGCGTCGATCAGCCGCTACCGAAAGGCAAGCTTCGTCGCCCAGCGGCAGATCTCAATGTGAAAAATGGTGGACGCACTTGGGCTCGAACCAAGGACCCGCTGATTAAGAGTCAGCTGCTCTACCAACTGAGCTATGCGTCCGTTCCGTCGCGGAAGCGCCCCTATAGCGATTGCTGCGTGGCTGCCAAGCCCTCTTTTGGCGGGCCCTACAACAAACTTCCGCCACCCTGCTTGCCCCACCGGTCGACCGCCATGATCGTGCCGATGCAGATCATGTTGGTCATCATCGAGGAGCCGCCGTGGCTCATGAACGGCAGCGGGATGCCCACCACAGGGGCCAGTCCCATGACCATCATCAGATTGATGCAGACGTAGAAAAAGATCGTGGTGGTCATGCCTGCCGCCAGCAGCATCGAGAACCGGTCGGGCGCGCGGCGCGAGACCTGCAGGCCCCAGCGCAGGATCAGGCCGAACACCAGCAGCACGAACAACCCGCCGACCATGCCCCATTCCTCGGCCATCGTGGCGAACACGAAATCGGTGTGCGATTCGGGCAGGTAATCGAGGTGGCTCTGCGATCCGTTGCCGAACCCCTTGCCGAAGAACCCACCCGATCCGATCGCGATCTTGGACTGGGTGATGTGATAGCCCGAGCCGAGCGGATCGCTTTCGGGGTCCATGAACACCAGCACGCGCTTGCGCTGGTAATCGTGGAGCAGGGTGAAGAACGCGATCGGTGCGATCACCGCGCCCGCTGCGCCCGCGCCGATGAACAGCCGCAACGGCAGTCCCGCCAGGAACATCATCACCACCGCGCCGAAGCTGATCGCCAGCGCGGTGCCGAGATCGGGCTGCAGCATCACCAGCGCCGCCGGAATGCCCAGCATCACGCCCGCCGGCACGATCGCGCGCCAGCCTTGCGATTCACCCGGCGGCAGCAGGTCGTAGAACCACGCAAGCACCAGCACGATGCCGGGCTTCATCAGTTCGGACGGCTGCAGCGTCATGAATCCCAAGTCGAGCCAGCGGCGGCTGCCACCGCCGATCGCGCCGAGCAGTTCGACCAGCACCAGCAGCACGCACAACCCGGCATAGCCGGGCAGCGCGACCCGGCGGAACCAGTCCTTCGGCGCCCGCGCGATCAGCATCGCCATGACCAGGAAGATGATGAACCGCGCGACATGCATCCCCGCCCAGGGGCGCAGCGATCCTCCGGCGGCGGAATAGAGCACGGTCGCGCCGAACAGCACGAGCGCGAACAGCGGCAGGATCAGCTTCCACGGCTGCGCGGCGATCGCGGCGGGAATGTAGGCGCGCTGCATGCGTCAGTGGACCTGCGGTACGGTGGCGGCCACCGGGGCGGAGGCCGCAGCCGGGGGCGCTGGCGTCGGCGACGGATCGGGCGTGGGCGGGGGCGCGGCGACCGGCTCGGGCGCGGGGGGGGCGGCGTCGGTCACCGCTGCGGTGGGTTCAGTGGCGGGCGTGTTGTCCGCAGCGACGGTTTCGGCCAGTTGGGCATCGTCCGCTGGCTTGGGCGCGGTGGCGCCGAACTGTGCTTCGTAGGAGGCATATTTGGCGGCCATGCGCTGGGTCACGTTGCCGCCCCACTGCTTTTCGTAGCCTTCGAGCACTTCCATCGCCTTGGCCTGGTCGAACAGGAACGTCATGACGTCACGCGCGACCGGATAGGCCGAGCCCGATCCGCCGCCATGCTCGATCGCCACGGCGCAGGCATAGCGCGGCTTGTCGAACGGGGCAAAGCAGATGAAGTGCCCATGGTCGCGGTGCTTCCACTGGCCGCCCTTGCCGTTGCCCACGTTGAGGCCGACCACTTGCGCGGTGCCGGTCTTGCCCGCCATCTGCACGCCGGGGATGGGCAGGCGCGCCTTGCCGGCGGTGCCGCGCCCGTTGACCACTTCGTTCATCGCGGCGTGGATCAGGTCGAGGTGGTCCTGCGCGATGCCCAGCGGCTTGGGCGCGGGCGCGTGGCGATCGAGCAGCAGGCGCGGCATCAGGATGTTGCCGCTGGCCAGCCGCGAGGCCATCACCGCCTGCTGCAGCGGGTTTACCTGCACATAGCCCTGGCCGATGGTGGCGTTCACCGTATCGTAGATCGCCCAGTCCTGATGATACTTGCGCTTCTTCCACGCCGGATCGGGGACCGTGCCATACGACTGGCCGGCGACGGGGAGTGGAAATTCCTGGCCCAACCCCAGGCGCCGCGCCATCGCCGCGATGCCGTCCATGCCCATGCGCTGGGCGAAGTGGTAGAAATAGACGTCGCAGCTCTGGTAGATGCCTTTCAGCATGTCGGTCGAGCCGTGGCCGTGGTGGTTCCAGCAGTGGAACACGCGGTTGCCCACGCGCAGCCCGCCGGCGCAATTGACCGACTCCTTCGGGTCGAGCCCGCCTTCGAGAAACGACAGCGCGACCATCGGCTTTACGGTCGATCCGGGCGGGTAGAGGCCGCGCAGCACTTTGTTACGCAACGGCACGTGATCGTCTTCGGACAGCATCTTCCATTCGATGCGGCCGATGCCGTCGGCAAAGCTGTTGGGATCGAAGCTGGGCATCGAGGCCATGGCCAGGACATCGCCGGTGGCGCAATCCATCACCACCACCGACCCGGATTCCAGCCCGATGCGACGCGCGGCATAATCCTGCAGCGCGCCGTTGATGGTCAGCTGGATCGGCTGGCCCGGCACATCCTCGCGCGTGCCGAGGTCGCGGACCACGCGGCCGCTGGCAGTCGCCTCGACCCGTCGGGCACCGGGAATGCCGCGCAGGCGGGCTTCGAACTGCTTTTCGAGCCCGTCCTTGCCGATCTTGAAGCCCGGCGTGATCAGCAGCGGGTTGCGCTCGCGCTCGTAATCCTCGGCCGACGCCGGGCCGACGTAGCCGACGAGGTGGCCGACCGCGGCTCCGGTCGGATAATCGCGCGAAAAGCCGCGCTGGGGGATGACCCCGGGCAAGTCCGGCAAGCGCACGCTGACCGCCGCGAAGTGATCCCAGTCCATGCTGGCGGCGACTTCGACCGGCTGGAACCCGCGCGCCTTGTCGAGCTTGTCGGAAATGTCGCGGACTTTGTCGTCGGGCAGCGCGAGCAGTTCCTGCAGCGTTTTCAGCGTGCGGTCGCGGTCGACCAGGCGATCGGGAATGATGTCCACGCGAAAATCGGCGCGGTTGGCGGCCAGCGGCGCGCCCGTGCGATCGATCACCCAGCCCCGGCGCGGCGGGATCAGCGTGAGGTTGACCCGGTTGCTTTCGGACGCGGCGCGGTACTTGGCGTTTTCGGCAACCGCGAGATAGCCGAGCCGGGTCGCGAGCAGCAGGCCGACACCGCCCTGCGCCGCGCCCAGCACGAACGAGCGCCGGTCGAAGCGGTTGTTGAGCGCGATCGAAGTCGTCGGCAGCTTGGGCACCTTGCGCTTGTCGCTGGCGAACGGGAGCCCGATCCGCTTCATGCGCCCACGGTCTTCAGCGGCAGCAGCCGCAACCGGTCGAGCAGCGCGACCAAGGCGTTGATCGCGGGGAACAGCACGATGCTGAGCGCCACTTGCGGCAGCGTGCCGATCGGGTCGGGGTGGCCGGTCGCCATGCCGGCAATCAGCGCGCCGAGCAGCAGATAACCCGCAAACAGCGCGGCGGCCGCCAGCCAGTCCTGCAGGAACCCGCGCCACAGGAACCGCACGTCGATCACGTCCATGGCCAGCATCGCCAGCGACCACAGCACGATGCCACTGCCGAACGGCTGGCCGCTGTAAAGATCGTCGAACGCGCCCAGCGGCAACCCCGCCCAGACCGGCAGCAGGCCGGGGCGCAACATGCGCCACGCGATCAGCAGCATGAACGCCAGCGGTGGCAGCACCGGCGCGGACGCGACGATCGGCGAAAAGCTGATCATCGACAGCAGCATGATCGAAGCCCACGGCACCGCAACGGCCAGCACCGGGGAGGGCGCGCGGTTGATCCGGCTGCGAAAGCGGTCCTCGGCGCGCGCGGGCAGGCGCAGGCGGCTCACTTCTTCTTTTTCCGCGGCGGTGCCTGCACCGGGGGCACGGGCTTGTCCGCCTCGACCATCGCCTGCGTGGCGGCCTGCTGGAACACCGGATCGACGATCACGAATTCGGCCGCCGCCGGATCGCTGGCGAGTTGCGCGATGGCGCCGTCGCGCATCGGCTGGGTCGCGACCGCCACCGGGATGCCGGGCGGATAGAGCCCGCCCGAGCCCGATGTCACGAACACGTCGCCCTTCCTGACCGGATTGACGCCCAGATTGAGCAGGCGGATCGTGACCTGGCCGTTGCCGCCGCCCTGGATGAACGCGGCCAGCCCATCACTCGCCCGGCGCACCGGCACGACATTGTCAGCATCGGTCACCAGCAGGACTCGCGCAGTGTCGGGTCCGGTTTCGGTCACGCGCCCGATCAGGCCGGTTTCGGACCGCACCGGTTCGCCATTCCGCACGCCGCTGCGCCAGCCGACCGAAAGGATCGCGAAGCGCCGGGTGCTGCTGGCGGTCGAGCCGATCAGCCGCGCCGCCGCCACCGGGCGTTGCTGCGGATCGATGATCCCGAGCAGGGCTTTCAGCCGGCGGTTTTCATCCTGCAGCGCGTGCATCGTCGCGGCATTGGCGCGCGCCTTGTCGACCTCGCGATGGAGCTGGGCGTTCTGGCGGCCGGCGTCGAAATAGGCCCCGATCGCCGAGAACAGGCCCTGGCCGCCCTGGCGCGACGAGGCACCGGCCTGGCCGAGCGGACGCGCAACCTCGTTCGCGGCGTTGCGCGCAAAGGAAAAGGCTCCGGGATTGAACAGCGATATGGCGAGCACGGCGAGCCCGGCCAGCACGCCCGCGAAGGCGACCACATAGCCGGTGAAGATGCCGTATTGCGCCCTGCGCGAAAAGCCCGGGCGCCGGTCCTGCGACCGCGCCATTGTTCCTATACCCCTTCCAGCCCCGCGCTTCCGTCAGGTCGATTACCCGGCAGACGGGAATGTCGGGCGGCTAACCGGTGTCCGATGAACGCCGCCTTACGCCGTCATCAACACGCCGCGATAGATCGGATCTTCCATCGCCCGCCCGGTGCCGAGCGCCACGCACGACAGCGCGTCTTCGGCAACACTGACCGGCAGGCCGGTTTCATCGCGCAGATGTTCGTCCAGTCCGCGGATCAGCGCGCCGCCGCCGGTGAGCACGATGCCCTGGTCGACGATGTCGGCTGCCAGTTCGGGCGCGGTGTTTTCCAGTGCGATGCGCACGCCTTCCACGATCTGGCCGATCGGTTCGGACAGCGCTTCGGCGATGTTGGCCTGCGTGATAGTGATTTCCTTGGGCACGCCGTTGACCAGATCGCGACCCTTGATGTGGATCGTCTCGCCGATCCCGTCGGCGGGAATGCGGGCGATGCCGAAGTCCTTCTTGATCCGCTCCGCCGTCGATTCACCGATCAGCAGGTTGTGGTGGCGGCGCACGTACGACACGATCGCTTCGTCCATCTTGTCACCGCCGACGCGCACCGACGTGGTGTAAGCCAGACCGCGCAAGCTGAGTACCGCGACTTCGGTGGTGCCGCCGCCGATGTCGACCACCATCGATCCGACCGGCTCGGTCACCGGCATGTCGGCGCCGATCGCGGCGGCCATCGGTTCGAGGATCAGGTACACCTGGCTGGCGCCGGCGTTGGAGGCGGCATCGCGGATGGCGCGGCGTTCGACCGAGGTCGAGCCCGACGGCACGCAGATCACGATCTCGGGATAGCGCAGCAGGCTTTTCTTGCCGTGCACCTTCTGGATGAAGTGCTTGATCATCGCCTCGGCCACTTCGATGTCGGCGATCACGCCGTCGCGCAAGGGGCGGATCGCCTCGATGCTGTCGGGGGTCTTGCCCATCATCATCTTCGCGTCGTCGCCCACGGCCTTGACCCGCTTGACGCCGTTGATCGTTTCGATGGCGACGACCGAGGGTTCGTTCAGCACAATGCCGCGATCCTGCACGTAGACCAGCGTGTTGGCCGTGCCGAGATCGATCGCAATATTCTGGGAACCGAACTTGAAGAATCGGGAAAAGATCGATGCCATCAGGTAATCCGTATGTTTTACAAGGGCGTAGCACGCGTGAGACGCGCAGCTGCGCCCTCGCGGGTGCGCCCGGGAAGGCGGCCTATTAGCGGAAGCTGCGGGCAAAACCCATGTTTTTTACCGCCAATCGACGGCTTTGTTTTCCGGCCGCCTCGAAAAGACGCTGGTTCGTCGCTACCAGTTGAATCGCATGCCGATCATCCGCCGCCTTCCCGAAAACCTGGTCAACCGCATCGCCGCGGGCGAAGTGGTCGAACGCCCGGCGAGCGCGCTGAAGGAACTGGTCGAAAACGCGATCGATGCCGGTGCGCGCAACGTCGTCGTGCGATTGTCGGAAGGCGGTCTGGCGCTGATCGAGGTGACCGACGACGGCTGCGGGATGGCGCCGGCAGAGATCGCGCTCGCGCTCCAACGCCACGCCACCTCCAAGCTGCCCGAAAGTCTGGTGGGCGAGGACGGCGCGCTGGAAAACGTCGCCACGCTCGGCTTCCGGGGTGAAGCACTGCCGTCGATCGCCAGCGTCGCGCGCGTTGCGATCGAGAGCCGGCCGCAGGGGGCCGCCGAAGGCTGGCGCAGGGTGGTCGATCACGGCGCGGTCACCGCCGACGGCCCCGCCGCGCTGCCGCCGGGAACGCGCGTGCGGGTGGAACACCTGTTCGCGCACGTGCCCGCGCGCCGCAAGTTCCTGCGCTCCGCCCGTGCGGAGTGGGGAGCGTGCATAGATACCGTGCGCCGGCTGGCAATGGCACGGCCCGACGTCGGGTTTACCGTCGAGCATGATGGCCGCCGCGCGCTGGCGGTGCAGCCGGGTGATGCGCTCGAAACGCGGGTGGCGCTGCTGATCGCGCGCGAACTGGCGGGCAACAACGTGGCGGTCGATCTCCAGCGCGGCGACATCCGGCTGACCGGGGTGGCGGGCCTGCCGACCTACAATCGCGGCGTCGCCGATCACCAGTACCTGTTCGTCAACGGCCGCCCGGTGAAGGACCGCCTGCTCGTCGGCGCGGTGCGCGGTGCCTATTCCGACATGCTGGCGCGCGATCGCCACGCAGTGCTGGCGCTGTTCCTCGATCTTCCGGGCAGCGAGGTCGACGTCAACGTCCACCCGGCCAAGACCGAAGTGCGCTTCCGCGACCCGGCGTTGGTGCGCGGCATGGTGGTTAGCGGCTTGCGCCATGCGCTGTCGACCGGCGATCAGCGTGCGGCGCAGGCGCCCTCGCAATCCGCGATGGCGGCGTGGCAGGCGGAACCGATCGCGGAGATCGCGCGCGACCTTGCGCCAACGCAGGCCAGTATTTTCGGCGGTGCGGGCTGGCCATCGGCGTCCCCTGCAGGCAGCGCCGGGGTCAGCGAAGCGGGCCGGGCGTGGCGCGGCTACGAACAGGCGATCATGGCGCCGCCCACGGCCCGCGCGGAGGCGGCGCATGAGCCGGCTTCGGCGACTTACCCGCTCGGCGTGGCGCGCGGGCAGGTGGCTAGCACCTACATCGTCGCCGAAGCCGAAGACGGCCTGATCATCGTCGACCAGCATGCCGCGCACGAGCGCCTCGTCCTCGAACGCCTGCGCGCCGCCGGGGCGGGGGAGGGCACCTCTGCCAGCCAGGCGCTGCTGATCCCCGAAGTGGTCGAACTGGAAGAACCCGATTGCGACCGGCTGGAAGATGCCGCCACCACGCTGGCCGGGTTCGGGCTGGTGCTCGAACGGTTCGGACCCGTCGCGATGCTGGTGCGCGCCATGCCCGCCGCGCTGGCCAAGGGCGATCCGCAGGCGCTGCTGCGCGACGTGGCCGACGATCTGGCGCGCAACGGCGATGCTCTGCTCTTGGGCGAACGGCTTGACCTCGTGCTGGCGACGATGGCCTGCCACGGCTCGGTCCGCGCGGGCCGCGTGCTGTCGGTCGCCGAAATGAACGCGCTGCTGCGCGAAATGGAAGTCACCCCGCGATCGGGCCAGTGCAACCACGGGCGACCGACATGGGTCAAACTGGCGCACGGCGACATCGAAAAGCTGTTCGGGAGAAAATGATGCGCGACGACCAGCAGCGGATCCGGTTGCGGCGGGCGTTGGCGTTGGGCCTGCTGCTGCTCACCGGCGCGTGCCATGGCGGCGACTATGACAAGGCGCAGCAGGCGGCGCGCGATGCGCGTGACATCGCCGCGGTCAACGCCGCCAACAATGTCAAACCGCCGCCGCAGCCGCTCGCGCCGCAGCCGATCCTCTATCCCGATATCGAGCAGGGCCAGCTCCACGGCACCGGCTGCGCGTTCGTGGCCGACGGCGGTGGGATGGGCGCGGTGGCGATGACGCAGGACAAGCGCGCCGCGATCAAGCTCAAGGACGTGTTGGTGATCCTGGCCTCCGATCCCGGCAGCACGCGCATGCCCGAGCACAGCTGGTCGCGCTATGTCGGCAAGCAATACGCGCTCACCCTCACGCGGGTCGACAGCGGCGGCGGCAAGGCGGGCAGCGATGCGCAGTTTCCGGGCCAGCTGGTGATCACCGATCCCTACGATCAGGTGGTGTATCAGGCCAAGGGGCTGGTGCAGTGCCGGGCGGTCTAGCTCAGCTGGCAGCGCCGCCACGCACCCGGATCAGGCCGATCGAGGTGAAGCTCATCACCAGCTGATCGTCCTGGTTGAACACCTGCATCGTCGAGCGGAAGCTGCCCATGTCCGGGCGTGAAGCACTGCGGCGCTTGTCGAGCAGCTGCGTTTCGCAGCGCAGCGTGTCGCCGGGATAGACCGGCTTGTGCCAGCGCAGTTCATCGACGCCCGGCGATCCCAGCCCGGCCTGATCGTGGGCTTTGAGGTTTTCGACCACCATGCTCATGACCATCGCGCAGGTGTGCCAGCCGCTGGCGGACAGGCGGCCGAAATGGGTCGTGGCGGCGGCTTCGTCGGACAAGTGGAACGGCTGCGGATCGAACCGGCCGGCAAATTCGACCACCTCTTCACGGGTGACGTGATACGCGCCGAAGCGTTGCACCGTGCCCGGTTCCAGATCCTCGAAATACTGCATGCGCCAGGCCTTGTTGTCAGACGTTGAACTTGAAGTGCATCACGTCGCCGTCCTGCACCACGTATTCCTTGCCTTCCTGCCGCAACTTGCCCGCGTCTTTCGCGCCGTTCTCGCCGCCCAGCGCAATGAAGTCGTCGTAGGCGATTGTCTCGGCGCGGATGAAGCCGCGCTGCATGTCGGAATGGATCTCGCCCGCCGCGTCGGGGGCCTTGGCGCCCAGATGCACCGTCCACGCGCGCGCTTCCTTGGGGCCGACGGTGAAAAACGTCAGCAGATGCAGCAGATCGTAGCCCGAGCGGATGATGCGGGCGAGGCCGGTTTCGTGCAGGCCCATTTCTTCGAGGAACACCATGCGTTCGTCGGGATCCATGCCGACCAGCTCGCTTTCGATCGCGGCGGACACGATCACCGCATTGGCGCCTTCGGCCTTGGCCTTTTCGAACACCCGCGCGGAAAAGGCGTTGCCGTTGGCGGCCGCGTCTTCCTCGACATTGCAGACGTACAGCACCGGCTTGGCGGTGAGCAGCTGCGCCTGTTTGAACACGCGCTCCTCTTCCTCGTCCTTCG
Source organism: Novosphingobium lentum NBRC 107847 (assembly GCF_001590965.1). Lineage (GTDB taxonomy): Bacteria > Pseudomonadota > Alphaproteobacteria > Sphingomonadales > Sphingomonadaceae > Novosphingobium > Novosphingobium lentum. The sequence continues at coordinate 16,250 of NZ_BCTW01000019.1, read as the reverse complement.
GCTTGGTCAGCCGTGCGGGCTTGCCCTCACGCAGGAGGTCGAGCGCCTGGCCCAGCACGGAGGCAATGATCTTCTGCTCCTTGTCGCCTTGCGCGGCCTTTTTCTGCGCGGCGGGCACGCGCTTTTCCAGGCTTTCAAGGTCCGACAGCATCAGCTCGGTTTCGACAGTGTCGGCATCGGATACCGGATCGACCTTGTTCTCGACATGCTGGATGTCGTCGTTCTCGAAGCAGCGCAGCACGTGGATGATCGCGTCCACCTCGCGAATGTTGCCGAGGAACTGGTTGCCCAGGCCTTCGCCCTTCGACGCCCCGCGCACGAGGCCCGCGATATCGACAAAGCCGAGCTGCGTGGGGATGATCTTCTGGCTGCCCGCGATCCGCGCCAGCTCGTCGAGCCGCAGATCGGGCACGCCGACGTTGCCGACATTGGGCTCGATCGTGCAGAATGGATAGTTCGCCGCCTGCGCCGACTGTGTCTCGGTCAGCGCATTGAACAGCGTGGACTTGCCGACATTGGGCAGCCCGACGATCCCGCATTTGAAACCCATTGTATGCTCCGAGAGGTGGTCGGGCGCGCATAGGGGGATGGGGCGGGGAAAGCTAGGGGTGGTGCGCAGCCTTCGACGCGCTCAGGCTGAGCGGGTTTGGGGAACATTGGCGGTTGAGAAAAGCTGCAATCACAACACCCGCTCAGCCTGAGCTTGTCGAAGGCCGCCCGCCATCCGTGCCTGCGTCGTTTCTGCCTGTGCGCCCGCGCGCCAACTGCGAGATCAGCTCCCAGTTGTCGGCGATCAGCGCGTCCTTCTTGGCGCGGCTCCAGCCCTTAAGCTTTCGCTCAACGGCAAAGGCATCGTCTCGGGTCGTGAAGCTATCTGTCCACACGAGCATGACCGGCCTGCGTTTTGCGGTATATCCGCCTAAGGCACCGCATTGGTGTTGGGCGAAGCGCAGTTCCAGATCGTCGGTGTGACCGGCGTAATAGCTGCCGTCACTGCAGCGCAGCAGATAAGCGAAGAAGGCCATCGAGAAGGGTTTAGCGTTGGTGGCCGGCCTTCGACAAGCTCAGGCTGAGCGGGGTTGGGTGGTGTCCGGGTTTTAACAGGCGACAACGACAACACCCGCTCAGCCTGAGCTAGTCAAAGGCGGCGCGCAGCCGATCGGCTCAATCCGCCAACCGCATCGCCACGTCGTTCATGAACCGCGCGTCATCACCCTTGGCCAGCCATTCCGCCTCTGCCGAAACCGCGCCCAGCATGTCCGCCAGGTCGTCCATTTCCGCCTTGGCGTAGTTGCCCAGCACGTAGCCCGTCACGCGGTCCTTGTGGCCGGGATGGCCGATGCCGAGCCGTACGCGGCGGAAATCGGGGCCCATGTGCTGGTCGATCGAGCGCAGGCCGTTGTGGCCGGCGGTGCCGCCGCCCTGCTTGACCTTGACCTTGAACGGCGCGAGGTCGAGTTCGTCGTGGAACACGGTCAGCGCATCAGTGCCGAGCTTGTAGAAGCGCAGCGCCTCGCCCACGCTGCGGCCGCTTTCGTTCATGAAGGTGGCGGGTTTGAGCAGGATTACGCGTTCGCCAGCGATGCGGCCGTCCTGCGTCCAGCCGGAGAATTTCTTCTGCACCGGGCCGAAGCCGTGCACATCGGCCAACGTATCCGCGACCATGAACCCCACGTTGTGGCGATTCAGCGCATATTGCGCGCCCGGATTGCCGAGGCCGACCCAGAGCTGCATCGGCATGTCTCCCTCGCCCCTTCAGGGGAGAGGGGGCCACACGCGCGGCCTGCCCTTGCTCGGCCCCTCTCCCTACCCTCTCCCCTCGAGGGGAGAGGGCCCTATGCGGGATTTATTCGGCCGTCGCGGCGTCGCCTTCTTCGCTCTTCAGCGCGGAAGGAGCGACGATGGTCGCAATGGTGAAGTCGCGATCGGTGATCGCGCTTTCGCTGCCCACGGGCAGCTTGACCGCCGAGATATGGATCGAATCGCCGATGTCGGTGCCGGTGACGTCGATTTGGATGTCATCGGGGATCTTGTCGGCTTCGCAGATCAGTTCCAGCTCGTGACGGACGATGTTGAGTACGCCGCCCTTCTTGAGACCGGGCGAACCTTCCTCGTTGACGAAGAGCACGGGGACCGAGACTTCGACCTTGGCGTTGGCGGCAACGCGCAGAAAATCGACGTGCAGCGGGCGTTCGCTTACCGGGTGGAACGCAACGTCCTTGGGCAGGCAGCGGATCGGCTTGCCGCCGATCTCGACCATCACGATCGAGTTGGTGAAGTGACCGGTGCCCAGCTGGCGACGCAGTTCCTTTTCCTCGACGTGGATGCTGATGGGTTCCTGCTTGCCGCCATAGACGACGGCGGGGACACGGCCTTCACGACGCAGTGCACGGGAGGCTCCCTTGCCGCCCCGATCACGCGTCTCGGCCGTCAGGGTAAGCTGATCGCTCATGTCTGATACTTTCCGAATTCGCTGGTGAAACACATTTCGCCCGCAACGCCTCCAGGGATGACCATGACGGGGGAAGCGGCGGCCCTTAGCGGATCGGGCGGGAAAGGCAAGCGCGCAAGGGCTGTGCCCGGCTGGGCCTCATGTCCCGCCCATTACCATTTCACGTCATCCCGAACGTGTTTCGGGATCGATTTCTCCGCGAGGCTTGGCCGATGGCGTGTCCGCACTCGGGCCCAGGTGGCGCTATCCTGCCAGCGTCTGGCGCGCTGCACGATGGATCCTGAAACAAGTTCAGGATGACGAAACTGGCTCTGCTGCGTCCATCCTGGCCATCGGCCAACGCGAGCGCCCCGCATCACGGAATTCGCCGCACCGTCCAGCCGCGTTCGGCGAGCAGCGCGGGCAGGCCGTCGTTCCCGGCGACGTGCGCGGCGCCCACCGCCACGAACGGCCGCGCGCCGCTGCGCAGCATCGCGTCGATCTGGCGCGCCCAGTCATGGTTGCGCCCCGAGAGCAGCGCCGCGTGCAGACCCGGATCGGCGAGGAAGCCGCGCTGCGATTCGCGCGCGATGCCGTCCTCGTCGCCCTTCAGCCACAGCTTGAGCATGTCGCGATCCTCGTCGTCCTTGCTCGCCGCCTCGACCGCGACCTGTTCGAGCAGGACCTGCTGCTGGCGCGGGGGCAGGGCGTCGAAAATGCCGAACTGGCTGTCGATCGTCTCCATCCCGACCACCGGCTTCTTGCCTGCCAGCTTGCGCAGCGCGGGCTCCACGCCGTTGCCGGGTTCCTGTCCGTCCTTCTCGCCCGCGATCGCGGCCAGCTGGAGCGCGACCGCCCAGTTTTCCTCGTTGGTGAAGTTGTCATCGCTGACACCCAGCCGCCGGTACACGTCGAGCAGTTCGGCCTTGTGCGCCGGGTCGATCCGTTCGGACGGCGGCGGCATGCCCGGCGTATAGGCCAGCCGCGCCAGCGCGATCCCGGCGACGTGCTGGTCGAGCGGCTCGCCGATTTCCAGCACCAGCCGGTCGGCAGCGCCAAGGCCTTTGGCGATCTCGGGGCGCAGCCACACGGTCTTGTCGGGCAGGGCGTGGACGGTGCCCATCAGCCACGCGCGCGGCCCGGTGGCATCGGTGATTTCCCACAACGCGACGCGCGCCTGCGGTGCTTCCGCCTTCTTGTGACCATGACAGCCGGCCAGCCCCAGCGCGAACGCCAGCGCGACACCGATCTTGCGGAAACTGCCCCCATTCACGCTCATTGCACCCGCGTAACCTTGATCCCGGCCTTGGCAAGCTGGTCCTGCACGCTGCCCGATCCCGCCAGATGCCCCGCGCCGACCGCCACGAACACCGTGCCCGGCCTGCCCAGCCGCGCTTCGATCCACTTCGCCCAGTTGCGATTGCGCCCTTTCAGCAGCGTTTCGACCAGCCGGGGATCGTCCATGTCGGCGTTCATCGCGGTGGCCAGGCCATCGGCATCGCCGCGTCCCCAGTCGCCGATCAGCAGGTCGATCTGCGGCGCGACGGTGTCGTAGTCGGTGACCACGCTGTCGAGCAGCGCCAGTTGCGCATCCTGCGGCAGCGAATCGAACAGGCCGAGCTGGTAGTCGACCGTCTCCAGCCCGGTGTGCGGATGCTTTGCGGCGGTCACGCGCGCGTCGAGCGCGGCTTCGGCGCCGCTGTGCGGATCCATGCCGGCGCGCAGCAGCGGCAGCGAACTGAGCACGACCGAGGCGTACCACGGCTTGAACCGGTCGAGCGCCTCGGGCTTCAACCCGATGCGCGTCATCAGCGCTTCATACGGGCCGCGCTTTTCGGGCGGCATCAGCATCCGCAGGCTGGTGTTGTCGGGCAGCATCGCGCGCGACAGGACCGCGGCCTGCGTCCCGGTGCCGGTGGGATCGGTGATCTCGGTGACCAGCTCGTCCGAGGCATCCACGGCTTTCGCCAGCGGGCCGTTGAGCCAGTCCAGCCCCGGCCGCAGCACGTGGATCGTGCCGAACAGGTAGATCGTGGTGTCGGCGTCGGACACTTTCCACAGCGCCGGGTGCATCGGAACGGGCGTGGGAAGGGGCGTCGGTGTGGTGGCAGGCGCAGCAGCAGGCACCTCGGGCACCAGCGCGGGCGCGAGGGGCGTGGGCAGGTGCTGCGGGTCGGCATGGGCCTGCAGCGGCGCCAGGCCCAGCAGCAGTGCGGCCAGCCGGCCCCGGTTTCGCGTTGTCATCATGCCTCCAGCCCTTACCGCCCCAACGCTTAATAAACGGCGATGAACGAACCCTTGCCCTGACGAACCGTTGCCCTGCTGCAATTGCAGGCATGGCAGTTGATTTGGCGCGGGCCATCGGCCAAAGCGCGCGCCATGTCGATCGTCGCTGCCCCCGCCATCCAGCATCAGGGTAAAGTCCCCGTGCTGAGCCTGCAGGACATGATCCTGCGCCTGCATGCCTTCTGGAGCGAGCAGGGCTGCCTGATCCTGCAGCCGTACGACATGCGCATGGGTGCGGGCACGTTCCACACCGCCACCACGCTGCGCGCGCTGGGGCCGGAACCGTGGAACGCCGCGTTCGTCCAGCCGTGCCGCCGCCCGACCGACGGCCGCTATGGCGAAAACCCCAACCGGCTGCAGCACTATTACCAGTATCAGGTGATCCTCAAACCCAGCCCCGCCAACCTGCAGGAACTGTACCTCGCCAGCCTTGCCGCGATCGGCGTGGATCCGCTGCTGCACGACATCCGCTTTGTCGAGGATGACTGGGAAAGCCCCACGCTCGGCGCCTGGGGGCTGGGCTGGGAAGTGTGGTGCGACGGGATGGAGGTCACCCAGTTCACTTATTTCCAGCAGATGGGCGGCTTCGATTGCAAGCCCGTGGCGGGCGAACTGACCTACGGGCTCGAACGCCTCGCGATGTATATCCAGGGCGTCGACAGCGTTTACGACCTCGCGTTCAACAATCACGGAGTCACATACGGCGATGTGTTTCTCGAAAACGAGAAGCAGATGTCGAAATGGAACTTCGAGATCGCCGACACTGAAACGCTGTTCGACGGCTTTCGCAAAGCCACCGCCGAATGCCAGAACTGCCTCGACGCCGGACTGGCCATCCCGGCGTACGAACAGGCGATCGAGGCCAGCCACGTGTTCAACCTGCTGCAGGCGCGCGGCGTGATCTCGGTGCAGGAACGCGCCAGCTACATGGGCCGCGTGCGCGATCTGGCCAAAGGAGCGTGCAAGGCGTGGATCGACAACCAGACCCCGCGCTGGGAAGCGAAGTTTCCGGAGTGGACGCTGTGATGCCCGCTCTGCGGCAAACGCCACGTCCGCTCATGCTGAGCCTGTCGAAGCACGTACGCAACGCCGGGTATGGAGACGTCCTTCGACAGGCTCAGGATGAGCGGACGCTGGGTAGGGATGAGCGGCCCGGTCCGGCTGGGGAGGAATTCCATGTCTGACTTCCTCCTCGAACTGCGCTGCGAGGAAATCCCCGCGCGGATGCAGGCCGGCGCCCGCCGCGACCTTGAAAAGCTGTTCCGTGAGCAGTTGTCTGCCGCAGGCGTTGTGCCGGGCGCCATCACCGTATGGTCCACCCCGCGCCGCCTTGCGCTGATCGCCCGCGACCTGCCGCTGGCGACCGAAGCGGTGAGCGAGGAAGTCAAAGGCCCCAAGACCTCCGCGCCCGAACAGGCGCTGGCCGGGTTCCTGCGCAAGACCGGCCTGACGCAGGACCAGCTGACCGAGCGCGACGGCGTGTGGTTCGCGGTGAGCGAAAAGCCCGGCCGCGCGACCGCTGACGTGCTGGCCGAGCGACTGCCTCTTATCATTTGGCAATTCCCTTGGCCTAAATCGATGCGATGGGGTGAGAAAAGCCTAAGGACCGATTCTCTTCGTTGGGTTCGACCGCTCAGCGGTATTGTAGCAATCCTTGGCACCGATGTTTTGACGATCGATTTCAATGTCGCACACGTCTATGCAGACGGTCGGGGGGCGATTGAGATTCAGCAAGGGTTAGCCGGGCTAGTGTCAGGCGCCACAACTCTGGGCCACCGCTTCCACCACCCCGGTGAGATCACCATTGGCGGCGCGGGCGACTATGCCGAAAAACTGCGCGCCTGCCACGTCATCGTCGATCATGCCGAACGCGAAGCCATCGTCCGCACCCGCGCCAAGGCCGCCGCCGAAGCCGCCGGGCTGGTGCTGGTCGAGGACGAAGGGCTGGTGATCGAAAACGCCGGGCTGACCGAATGGCCGGTCCCGCTGCTCGGCCGGTTCGACGCGGAATTTCTTGAGGTCCCGCCTGAGGTTATTCAGCTAACCGCACGGACAAACCAGAAATACTTCATCTGCCGCGATGCCGCCGGAAAGCTCGCCAACGCGTTCGTCTGCACCGCCAATATCGAGGCGCACGACGGCGGCGCGATGATCGTCGCGGGCAACCGCAAGGTGCTCGCCGCGCGATTGAGCGATGCCCGCTTCTTCTGGGAGCAGGACCGCAAGAAGGCGCTGGCACAGCACGCCGAAAAGCTCGGCAACATCGTGTTCCACGAAAAGCTGGGCACGGTGGCCGACAAAGTCGAACGCGTCGCCAAACTGGCACGCTGGCTGGTGGAAGAAGGCGTCGTCACACGATCCTCCCCATCGTCTCGCGATGGGGAGGGGGACCGCGCCGCAGGCGTGGTGGAGGGGCAGATCGCACAAGCGGCGCCTCCACCAAGTGCCCCTCCGTCATCCGCTGACGCGGCTGCCACCTCCCCATCGCAAGTCGATGTGGAGGATCGTGCGGCACTGGCCAATCTCGCCGAACAGGCCGCGCGGTTGTGCAAGGCCGATCTGGTGACCGAAATGGTCGGCGAATTTCCCGAGCTGCAGGGCCTGATGGGCGGCTACTACGCCCGCGCCGAAGGTCTGCCGGACGAAGTCGCCGACGCGATCCGCGATCACTACAAGCCGGTCGGGCAGGGCGATGATGTGCCCACCGCGCCGGTGACGGTGGCGGTGAGTCTGGCGGATAAGCTGGATACGATAGGAACGTTTTTTGGGATCGCTGAGAAGCCTACTGGTTCGAAAGACCCGTTCGCATTGCGCCGCGCTTGTCTGAGCGCAATTCGTCTTATCCAGACAAACGAGCTACGTTTCGACGTTGCTGAGACTGCCGCAGGGATGATTGGTCTTTCGCTAGATCAGGCATCTCGAGAAAACCGAGTATTTACGTACGATGGTGACGAGCAGGGCCATCAACTCATTACATCCCAGCCATTTAGCAAATACGATGAGCGCAACTGGCGTCTCAGCGACTGGTTTGTTTTCTATGGAAGGCCGCGTGATCCTTATCACGGCAGCGACGACGAAATGGCGTTTTTAGAAAGCGATGAATCTCCAGAGAAATGGGAGTCGTTCAGCGCTGCCAAGGAAAGCATTTCGGCTTTCTTCGCCGACCGCCTCAAAGTCCAGCAACGCGAAGCCGGGGTTCGCCACGACCTGATCGACGCCGTATTTGCGCTCGGTGGCGAGGACGATCTCGTCCGGCTGCTTGCCCGCGTCCATGCGTTGCAGGCGTTCGTCGGCACCGCCGATGGCACCAACCTGCTCGCCGGATACAAGCGCGCCGCCAACATCCTCAAGAAGGAAGGCGTCGTGTCAGGCGCTGGCGAGAGCGGCAAGATTTCGCTGTCCTACACGCCCGAACCGGCCGAAACCGCGCTGATCGCCGCGCTCGATTCTGCCGCACCCACGGCGGCCTCGGCCATCGCGGCGGAGGACTTTGCCGGGGCGATGGCCGCGCTGGCGGGGCTGCGGGAGCCGATCGATGCATTCTTCGAGCATGTCATGATCAACGATCCCGCGCCTGAAAAACGCGCCGCGCGGCTTGCGCTGCTTGATCGGTTTCGTGCTGCAGTGCACAACGTCGCGGATTTTTCCCGCATCGAGGGGTGAGTCCGCACCGCTGGGGAGCGCCCCGGCATGGCGTGTGAATGTGTAAACTTTGTCAACTTCGTCAGGAAAGCGCGCGCTTAGATGAACCAGAGCGTTTACAACTTCGGTGGCGGGCTGCGCCAGGATGCCCCCCGGTCGCGTGACAAGACCATCGTCGGCGGCAAGGGTGCCAACCTGGCCGAGATGGCCGGGATCGGCCTGCCGGTGCCCCCGGGCTTTTCGATCACCACCGAAGTCTGCACCGCCTACAACGGCGCGGGCAAGACGTTCGACGATGCTTTGCGCGCTGCCGTCGCCGATGGGCTGAAGCATATCGAGGCCGCCACCGGCCGCAGCTTCGGCGATCCCGCCAACCCGCTGCTGGTCTCGGTCCGCTCGGGCGCGCGTGTCTCGATGCCCGGCATGATGGACACCGTGCTCAACCTCGGCCTCAACGATGCGACTGTCGAAGGCCTTGTCAGCGGATCGGGCGACGCGCGCTTTGCGTGGGACAGCTACCGCCGGTTCATCCAGATGTATTCCGACGTGGTGCTCGGCCTCGACCATCACCGGTTCGAGGATGCACTGGAAATCATCAAGGAAGACAACGGCTTTTTCGCCGATATTGAGATGAATGCCGAACATTGGCAGGCGCTGGTCAAGGACTACAAGGCGATCGTCGAGGACCAGTTGGGCAAGCCGTTCCCGCAGGACGTGCACGAACAGCTGTGGGGCGCGATCGCCGCGGTGTTCGACAGCTGGGAAAGCGACCGCGCCAAAGTCTACCGCCGGTTGAACGACATCCCCGCAGACTGGGGCACCGCGGTCAACGTGCAGGCGATGGTGTTCGGCAACATGGGCGATACCTCGGCCACCGGCGTCGCCTTCACCCGCGATCCGGCGACCGGCGAGCGCGCCTATTACGGCGAATGGCTGGTCAATGCGCAAGGCGAGGACGTGGTCGCGGGCATCCGCACCCCCCAGTACCTCACCACCGCCGCGCGCACCCGCGCCGGGGCCAAGCCGCTGTCGATGGAAGAGGCGATGCCCGGCGCCTATGGCGAACTGGCGACCGTGTTCGACCTGCTCGAACGCCATTACCGCGACATGCAGGACATCGAATTCACCGTCGAGCAGGGCAAGCTGTGGATGCTGCAGACCCGGTCGGGCAAGCGCACCGCCAAGGCTGCGCTGAAGATGGCGGTCGACATGGTCCACGAAGGCCTGATCGATGAGGCGACTGCGATCGCGCGGATCGATCCGATGGCGCTCGATCAGTTGCTGCACCCCACGCTCGACCCCAACGCGCCGCGCGACGTGCTGACGCGCGGGCTGCCGGCGTCGCCCGGTGCGGCGGCGGGCGCGATCGTGTTCGATGCCGATACCGCCGAACACCGCGCCAGCCTGGGCGAAAGCGTGATCCTCGTCCGGGTCGAGACCAGCCCCGAGGACATCCACGGGATGCACGCGGCCAAGGGCATCCTCACCGCGCGCGGCGGCATGACCAGCCACGCCGCCGTGGTGGCGCGTGGCATGGGCCGGCCATGTGTTTCGGGCGCTTCGGCGTTGTCGATCGACATGACCACGCGCACCGCGCGCATCGGCGACCGCGCGCTGAAGGAAGGCGAACTGATCACGCTCGACGGCGCGAGCGGCGAAGTGATGGCGGGCGAAGTGGCGATGGTCGAGCCCGAACTAGTCGGCGATTTCGGCACCTTGATGGTATGGGCCGACAAGCACCGCCGGATGAAAGTGCGCGCCAACGCCGAAACGCCGCTCGATTGCCAGGTCGCGCGCCAGTTCGGCGCCGAGGGCGTGGGGCTGTGCCGCACCGAGCACATGTTCTTCGACGCCGGGCGGATCAGCGCCGTGCGCCAGATGATCCTGGCCGACGATGAAACCGGCCGCCGCACCGCGCTGGCCAAGCTGCTGCCCGAGCAGCGCGCCGATTTTCAGTCGATTTTCGAAGTGATGGCCGGGCTTCCCGTGACCATCCGCCTGCTCGATCCGCCGCTGCACGAGTTCCTGCCGCACAGCGACGCCGAGTTCGCCGATCTGGCCGAGGCGACCGGGGTGGGCGTCGATCATCTCAAGCGCCGGGCGGGGGAACTGCACGAATTCAACCCGATGTTGGGCCATCGCGGCTGCCGGCTGGGCATCACCTTCCCTGAAATCTACGAGATGCAGGCGCGCGCGATCTTCGAGGCGGCGTGCGACGTCGCCGAGAAATCGGGCGATGCGCCGATCCCCGAAGTGATGATCCCGCTGGTGGCGACCAAGCGCGAGCTGGAGATCCTGAAGGCGCTGGTCGACCGGCAGGCTGCGCTGGTGTTCGCCGAACAGGGCCGCACGCTGGAATACCTCGTCGGTACGATGATCGAGCTGCCGCGCGCTGCACTGATGGCGGGCGAAATTGCCGAGGAGGCGATGTTCTTCTCGTTCGGCACCAATGATTTGACGCAGACTACTCTGGGCGTTTCGAGGGACGATGCGGCGCGGTTCCTGGGCCCCTATGTCGAACAGGGGATCTATCCGCGCGATCCGTTCGTCAGCCTCGACATCGACGGCGTGGGCCAGCTGGTGACGATGGCGGCCGAGCGGGGCCGGGCGACCCGCCCCGCGCTCAAGCTGGGCATTTGCGGCGAACACGGCGGCGACCCGGCGAGCATCGCGTTCTGCGAGGCGACCGGGCTCGATTACGTCAGCGCCTCACCCTATCGCGTGCCGATCGCAAGGTTGGCTGCGGCGCAGGCGGCCCTGGCCGCGAGCCAGCTTTGACCTGAAAAATCATCGTCGCCAGCCGCTTAGCGTCAATATCTCGAAGCGTTCGGTAACCCGGCCATCGGTATCCGCCTGGTCGAGCAACGCCGCGCGGGCGCGCTCCAGTGCGGCCTTGCCCAGCGGCGGGCCGGGGCGGGCGAGCACGTTGCCCAAGGCTTGCGCTCTGAGATCGGCGACCAGCGCGTCGAGCGAGCCGAACCGCACCGCCAGGCTGCGGCTGTCGATGACCGGGTCGGCGAACCCGGCGCGCTGCATCAGTTGCCCGCCGGCGCGCACGTCGACCATGGGGTGAATGCGCGGCGCCGGCCGGTCGCCATCGGCGGCGAACATCGCCGCCCGCAGCGTCGGCAGGCTGCCCGCACCGACAAAGCTGGCGATCAGCAGCCCGCCTGGCGCCAGCGCTTGGCGCAAGTGGATCAGCGCGCCGGGCAGGTCGTTGACGGTGTCGAGCGTGCCGAAGCTGGCGATGAACGGGTGGCCCTGATCGGGCAGCGGCTGTTCCTCGTCGATCGCGGCAACACCGGCTGAGCCGGTCGGGTCGGCACGGGTGACGGCGCAGCCTTGCGCGGCCAGCGCGTCGGCCAGCGCTCCGGTCCAGTCACCGATGAGCAAGGCACTGGCCGGGGCGTGGCGCAGGAAGCCGAGTCGATCGATGGTGTCCTCGACCATGTCGTCGGCCAGATACTGCGGACAACCGGCACCGATCTGGAGCGATCGGCGGCGCTGGCGCACGGCAATGCGCCGGTTTCGCGAAAATATCGTCGGAGCCGTGGTCATCGGTTCCGCCTGCCGCCCGGCGCGCCTCTTGCCAAGCCCCCAATGGCGCTCAAACACTGCGGCGATGGGCAGGGTGGGCATCCTCGAACCGATCGTCGACATGATCTTCCCGCCGCGCTGCCCGCTGTGCGGCGATCCGCTGGCGCGCCAGGGCGGGTTCTGCGCCGCGTGCTGGGCCGGGCTTGCCATCCCCGGCGATCCATCGTGCGCGCTGTGCCAGCGGCCGCTGGGGCACCGGCCAGAAGGTGACGGCTTACCGGAAGAAGGTGCGCTGGTGTGCGCGCCGTGCCTTGCCAGTCCGCCGCGCCACGCCGGGATCGCGGCCGCCACGCTCTACACCGACGCGTCGCGCCAACTGGTGCTGGCGTTCAAGCATGGTCGGCGCATCGGGCTGGCGCCGCTGCTCGCCCGGCTGATGCTGGCGCGGATCCCGCCGCTGGAGGGTGACTGGCTGGTGGTGCCCGTGCCGCTCCATCGCTGGCGGTTGTGGCGGCGGGGCTTCAACCAGTCGGCTTTGCTCGCCCGGCAGATCGCGACCGCGCTGGCGCAGGAGCTGGCGGTCGATGCGCTGGTGCGACGCAAGCGCACGCCGTCGCTGGGCGGCCTCAACCGCCGCGCCCGGGCCATTGCGCTGGCGGGTGCGATCACGGTCAACGCGGGCCGACGCGAGCGGCTGAAGGGTGCGCAGGTGCTGCTGGTCGATGACGTCATGACGAGCGGCGCCACCACCGACGCCTGCCTGCGCGCGCTGAAAAAAGCAGGGGCCGGCCCAGTGCGGATCGCCTGCTTTGCGCGGGTGCTGGACGAGTCGCTGGACCATGCTGCGCAGCATCCGGCCGACCACCGGATGGGCGACGACGGCGCACGCACGAAAACGCCCGAGACGTTGGTCCCGGGCGTCCTCGTGACGAAATGATGGGCGTTTCGCGTTTATACGCGATTTGGACGGCCTTGCGGCTGTCCCGCCGGTCCCTCAACCAACCGATCCGGCGCCGCCCGATCCACAGGATCAAGGGCGGCACAACGGACACAGTCCCCATTTTTCCCTGAACGTTGGCGCCGTTGCGCCGCCTTGCGGCGGTTCAGATGCGGCTCCCTCAAGCCACGCGCACTCTTTCTGCGATGCGCGGGCCCGAGGAAAGCGTGTTGTGGCTCGACGATGGATTTTGACTGACGCATGTGGTTATCCTGCAACAAACCTGCTGTGCGAAATCGCTTTGACGAAAGGCCATTACCATTTCCGAACCATCGGCCGAGACCCTGCTGCGCGAGCAGGGCAGCCAGTTCATGCCGCGCTATGACGCCGCCGGGCTGATCACCGCCGTGGCGGTCGATCATGTTACAGGGAGCATCCTGATGCTGGCGCACATGGACGCAGCAGCGCTGGCGAAAACGCGTGAAACCGGGTTCGCCCATTTTCACTCGCGGTCGCGCGGACGGTTGTGGATGAAAGGCGAATCGTCGGGCCATGTCCTGCGCGTCATCGAAATCCGGGTGGATTGCGATCAGGATGCGATCGAGCTGCGCGTCGATGCGGCGGGCCCTGCCTGTCACACGCTGGCCGCAAGCTGCTTCTACCGCAGGCTCGAATCCGATGGCACGTTGGCGCGGATCGAGGTTTGACCTTTACGTAAAGGTAACATAAGGTCGCGGCATGCCAGCAACCTCAGCACAGCAGACGCACAGCGCGCATCTCGACCGGCCCGATGCGCTGGAGCGTGAGCAATACACCATCTCCGACTTGTCGGCCGAGTTCGGGGTCACCGCCCGCGCGCTGCGCTTTTACGAGGATGAGGGCCTGATCGCCCCGACGCGGATCGGGCTGAACCGGCATTACAGCAAGCGCGACCGGGCGCGGCTCGCGTGGATCAAGCGCGCCAAGAACGTCGGTTTCAGCCTTGGCGAAATCAAGGACATGATCGACCTGTACGACCTGGGCGATGGGCGCGCGGAACAGCGCCGCGTCACCATCGAAAAGTGCCGCGAACGGGTCGAACATCTCAACCAGCAACAGGCGGATATCGCGGCGACCGTCGCCGAACTGACCAGCTTCATCAAGCTGCTCGTGCGGCGCGAGGCTGCCGAAACCCGCGAAACGCTCAGTCAGCAAGGATAGTTACATGCCGGTTTACAAGGCACCCACGCGCGATGCGCGGTTCGTCGTCAATGAGCTGCTCGCGCTCGAAAGCTATGGCAATCTGCCGGGTTTCGAGAACGCCACGCCCGACATGACCGACGCCGTGATCGACGAGGCGGGGCGGTTCACGTCCGAGGTGATCGCACCGCTCAACCAGGTGGGCGATGCCGAAGGCTGCACGCGGCACGCCGATGGAACGGTGACCACGCCCACCGGGTTCAAGGATGCCTATCGCCAGTACCGCGAAGGCGCGTGGGGCACGCTGGCGGCGCCGATCGAATTTGGCGGACAGGGCCTGCCGCACGTGATCGGCTTCGTGATGGAGGAATTCCTCGCCTCGGCCAACCAGGCGTTCGCGATGTATCCGGGGCTGGCCAATGGCGCGATTTCTGCGATCGTTGCCAAGGGATCGCCCGAGCAGCACACCACGTACCTGCCCAAGCTGGTGGCAGGCGACTGGCTCGGCACGATGAACCTGACCGAGCCGCACTGCGGCACCGACCTCGGCCTGATCCGCACGCGCGCGGTGCCCGCTGTCGATGGCTCCTATGCCATCACCGGGACCAAGATCTTCATTTCGGCAGGCGACCACGACCTGACCGAGAACATCATCCATCTCGTGCTGGCAAAAACTCCCGATGCGCCCGAATCGAGCAAGGGCATCTCGCTGTTCATCGTGCCCAAGATCATGGTGAACGCAGATGGTTCGCTCGGCGCCCGCAACGCGGTGTCGGTCGGGTCGATCGAACACAAGATGGGCATTCACGGCAACGCCACGTGCGTGATGAACTACGACGGCGCGACCGGCTTCCTCGTCGGCGAGGAGAACAAGGGGCTCGCCGCGATGTTCATCATGATGAACGCGGCGCGGCTGGGCGTGGGCATCCAGGGACTGGCGCAAGCCGAAGTCGCCTATCAGAACGGTGTCGCCTATGCGCTGGAACGGCGCCAGGGCCGCGCGATGACCGGGCCGGCCGAGCCGCAGGAAAAGGCCGACCACCTGTTCGTGCACCCCGACGTGCGGCGGATGCTGATGGACGCCAAAAGCTTTACCGAAGGGATGCGCGCGCTGTGCCTGTGGGGAGCGCTGCAGGTCGATCTCAGTCACAAGGCGGGCACCCAGCATGAGCGGGAAGCCGCCGACGACCTGATCAGCCTGCTGACCCCGGTGATCAAGGGCTATGGCACCGATCTGGGCTACAAGACCGCGACCGACATGCAGCAGATCTGGGGCGGGCACGGTTATATCATCGAGAACGGCATGGATCAGTTCGTGCGCGATGCGCGGATCGCGATGATCTATGAAGGCGCGAACGGCGTGCAGGCGATGGATCTGGTCGGCCGCAAGCTGGCGCTGAATGGCGGTCGCGCGGTGCAGGCGCTGTTCGCGCTCGTGGATGCCGAATGCGCTGCGGCTGGCGGCGATGCGACCGAAACGCTCGTTGCCGAACGGCTCGCCAAGGCCTGTGGCGAACTCAAGGCCGCGACGATGTGGTTCCTCCAGAACGGCATGACCAACCCGGAAAATATCGGCGCGGGGGCTTATGCCTACATGCACCTGACGGGGATCGTTGCGGTGGGGCTGATGTGGCTGAAAATGGCCCGCTTGGCCGCGCGTACGCTCACCGACGGCACCGACGAAACGCTGTTCTACGAAGCGAAGATAACGTGCGCGCGCCACTGGGCCGAACGGTTCCTGCCGCAAGCCGGCGCACTGCGGCGCGAGATCGAGGCCGGGGCCGAAGCGATCATGGCGCTGCCGGCAGAAGCTTTCGCTACGGCCTGATTGGGGCCGTGCTAGCAGTGACGTCATGGCGTGCCGGGCGGCCCATCACAGGCCGCCCGGCAGGTCCGTTCAGCGTCCGGTGCTGAGGATGATTGAGGCGATCAGCCCGGTGGCGACGGCGCCCAGGATGAAGTTGTTGTTCTGGCGGCGCCATTCGTAACCGCGCGGCGGCGCCTTGAGGTGATAGCGGCGATAATCGATGCGCTGCGAACTGTTCCAGTCGTTGTAGCCCATGCGCTCGCCGCGATTCCAGCGGTGCTGGTTGCCACGATCCTGCGCCCAGCCCTGATGACGGCCGTTGGCCTGATTGCCCCGATCGTTCTGGTTGCCGTTACCGTTGCCATGACCGTAGGCGTTGCCGTGCCCGTTGCCCGGCTTGGCAATGGCGGCCGAACTGGCGAGCAGCGAGA
>NZ_BCTW01000018.1 GCF_001590965.1 Novosphingobium lentum NBRC 107847 | reverse complement strand
CCCGCCGTGCCGGTCATCGGCTCGAACCCGCCGACGCCCGGCCGCACGCCCCAGCTGTGATCGCGCCAGCCGAACCAGTCGTCGGCGGCGACCGTCTCGCCATCGACCGTGACGTGCCCGCTGATCCGGCCCAGCTGGTTGTAGCGCAAGTAATCGGTGTGGAGCCGGCCGTCGCCGCGCGAAACGTGCGGCTGCTCCAGCCTTGGCGGCAGCATCGCGTCGAACGTCATGTCCAGCGCAATGGGATAATCGCCCGCGTCCAGCACATAGCGCAGCTGTTGGAACGCCTCGACGATGTGCAGCGAGAGCGGGCCGATGGACGCCTCGCTGCCGGGCATCGGGCGCAGTTGCCGCGTCAGCCGCACGTTGTACTGGCGCGCCGAACGGGTCTGCACCATCGCGAAACCCTCGATCACGTTCATGTTCTTGAACACGGTGATCCCGGCCAGAAACGCCACTTCGCCGTCGGCGCGAAACCCGCCCATCAGCTGGCGATCATAGAAGCGATGATCGGTGGTGGCGACGTGATCGAACGTCAGGGGCGCCTGATGGTGCAGCGTTTCGTCCAGTGGCGTCAGCACATCGATCTCCCGTTTGCGCATCGGCATATTGTCGCGCTGCAACGAGGTCAATACAAGTTCGCCAGCTTATAGTCAGGATGCTGATATAGCATGACCGTCCAATTTTCTTGACAGCCAAGGCCCACCCTCGCAAGTGATGGAGTAATTCGGGGAAGACTGACAAAAATGGAATACACCGATGCGCCCGTGGCCAGCCAGTTCCGGCTCGGGTTTCTCATCCACGATGTTTCGCGCCTGCGACGGACAGTTATCGACAAGGCGCTGAAGCCGCTGGGCATCACCCGGTCGCAGTGGTGGGTCCTGAGCAACCTGTCGCGCAATTCCGCGCACGAGATGATGCAGACCGAACTGGCCAATGTACTCGACATCGGCAAGGTCGCGCTGGGCGGGCTGCTCGACCGGCTGGAGGCGTCGGGCTACATCGAACGCAAGGCCGATCCGGCCGATCGCCGCGCCAAGCGCATCGTGATGACCCAACTGGGCGAAGAAGTGCTTGAGCGGATGCAGGCACAGGGCGCCGAACTCAACCGCGATACGCTGCGTGACGTCACGCCCGAAGAAGTCAAGATCGCCGAGGACATCATGCACCGCATGAAAAAGCGGCTGATGGAGATGGACTCTGATCTTCGGAATGGGCGCTCCGCATAAACCGGTGACTGCCGCACTGTGTTCCGGCCCTGTCTTCCACTGGTGACTAGTGGTGTTAGTCCGCTGCTTGTCGGCACAAACCGATCTGCCGCACTGCGCTCCGATTACATTCGCTTGCTTATTATTAGGCTCCTGATAACATCGCTATGTACCGTATTTGCCGGTCGATCTGGGCAGGGTCGATAAAGGCAGGGCGGAATTTGGGGGCAGGCCTGTGAAGCAGTCCGACACGCCGACGGTGAGCCGCTTTCGGCTCGGTTTCCTGATCCATGATGTGTCGCGTCTGCGGCGGACCATCGTTGACAAGGTCCAGAAACCGTTGGGCATCACGCGTTCGCAATGGTGGGTGCTGACCAACCTTGCGCGCGACCCCGGCAACGAAATGATGCAGACCGAACTCGCCAACGTCCTCGACATCGGCAAGGTCGCGCTGGGCGGGCTGCTCGATCGGCTCGAAGCCTCAGGCTATATCGAGCGCAAGGCCGATCCAGTCGACCGGCGGGCCAAGCGGATCGTCATGACGCCCGCCGGAGCGACGGTGCTGGCCGGCATGGAAGCGCGCGCGATTGCGCTCAATCGCGAGATGCTCGACGTCGTGACCCCGGACGAAATCAGGCAGGCGGAGGAGATCCTCGGCCGCATGAAGAAGTGCCTGATGGACATGGACGCAGAGCTCAAGGAGCGTAGCAAGGGCTGATATCCGCCCGTTGCCGATGGTCTAGAGCGCGCGACCGATCTGCATCCGCATGATCTCGGCCGTGCCCGCGAAAATGCGGTGAAGGCGCCCCGCTGTAAACAGCCGCGACACCGGGTATTCGTCCATATAGCCCGCCCCGCCATGCAACTGCACGCACTGGTCGAGCACGCGGCCTTCCATTTCCGGCAACCACAGCTTGGCGACGGTCGCTTCCTGCATGTCCACTTCGCCCGTGCGCAGATACGTGCGCAAGCAGCGGTCGATGTAGGCCTGACCCACGTCGAGATCGGCCTTGAGATCGGCCAACTTGAACTGGGTGTTCTGGAAATCGAAGATCGTCTGGCCGAAACCCTTGCGGTTCTTCACGAAGTCCACGGTCAGGTCGAACGCGCGCGTTGCGGCGGCGTGGCTGATGATGCCCCACATCAGGCGATCGCGGTTGAGGCTTTTGGCCAGCACCTTGAACCCGCCGTTGAGCGGTCCGAACAAGTTGGCGGCCGGCACGCGCAAGTTGTCGAAATGCAGCTCGCCGTTGTTGGAGGCGTGGCAGCCCATCTTGTGCAGCACACGGCCGATGTTGAGGCCCGGCGTGTTGCGTTCCGCCAGGAAGATCGAGATGCCGCGCGAACCGGCGGCAGGATCGGTCTTGCACGCGATCATGAACAAGTCGGCGTCGGCGATGCCCGAGATATAGGTCTTGGCGCCGTTGATCACGTAATCGTCGCCGTCGCGCACCGCTGTCGTGCGGATCGCGGCAAGATCGCTGCCCGAATCGGGCTCGGTCACGGTGAACGCGAGCAGGCATTCGCCCTTGACCATCTTCGGCAAGAATCGGCACTTCTGATCTTCCGTACCGAAGTCCATCAGCTGTTCGCACATCTGGTCGCGCTGCACGGCGGGGCCGATGCTGGCACCCGAAATCGAATAGCCCATTTCCTGCGTCATCACCACGCGGTGCAGAAAATCGCCGCCCGGCCCACCGAACGCGTCCGGCACGCCGATGCCCAGAATTCCCGCTTCGCCGGCCTTCAGCCAGAACGAGCGCGGCATGTTTTCGTCGCGGTCCCACTGCTCGACATAAGGGTCGGCCTCGGCCTCGAAGAAGCGGCGGACCGTGCGGCGGAACATCTCGTGTTCTTCGCCGAAAATGTCGGGGTCATAGTTCAGCGGCATCGCGCCCTCCGTTCTTGTTCGTTGGATCACAATACGCAGGATCATTATTTCGTTGCAAGGCCCCTTGCGTGACGGCACGATCGTTTGTGGGAGTATGACCACCATGGACCGTATTGCCGTAAACCGCCGTGACGCCATCTGCGCGATCACCATTAGCCGCCCCGATCGCCTCAATGCGATCGACGACGAGATGATCAGGACCCTCACCCGGGCGTTCGAGGAACTGGCGAGCGACGCCACAACGCGCGTGGTCACGATATCGGGCGAAGGCAGCAATTTCTCGTCGGGCGGCGACATCGGCAACATCGCCGACTGGCTTTCACCCGAACCCGAAGTGCGCCGCGACACGTTCACCAAGGCGGTTTCCACGCTCTCCAAACCGCTGGCGCTGGCGCTGCAGCACGTGCCGCAACCGGTCATCGCATCGGTGCGCGGGCACGCGATCGGCGTGGCGCTGCAGATCGTGATCATGGCCGATATCGTGGTGGCGTCCGATACCGCCAGGTTCAGCCTGCCGCAGCTCGATCTCGCCCACACTCCCGATCACGGCGAAAGCTGGGCACTGCCGCGCAAGGTCGGCATGGCGCGGGCGTTGCAGATGGCGCTGCTGGCCGAACGGATAGATGCAGCGACGGCCGAGCGTTACGGGCTGGTCAATTTCCTTGTCCCCGATGCCGAACTCGAAGCGCGCACCACTGCCATCGCCGGGCGCATCGCCGCCAGCCCGCCGGCGGCCACGCGTGGCGCCAAGGCGCTGTTCAACGCCGCCGAGCGCCAGACGCTGGCCGAAGCGCTCGACGGCGAAATCGCCATGCTCGGTCAGGTCACGATGCAGCAGGATTTCGTCGAGGCGATCACCGCCTTCACGCAAAAGCGCAAGCCGGTGTTCCGGGGCAGCTGAACTCTAGCGCGGCGTCACGCGCACGTTCATCTTGTACACGCCGCGGAACACCCACACCGGCAGGAAATCGAGGTCTTCGTCCAGCACCTCGATCGTCTTCACCTTGCGCACCAGCGCGCCCATGAATTCGGTCAGCTGCATCTTGGCCAAGTGATGGCCCAGGCAGAAATGCACGCCAGGCCCGAATACCATCGACCCCCGGTTGTCGCGCGTGAAATCGAGCGTGTCGGGATGCGCGAACACCGCCGGATCGCGGTTGGCCGCCGCGATCAGTACCGCAATCACCTCGCCCTTGCGGATGGTCTTGCCGCCCAACTCGAAATCCTCGTAGACCAGCCGCGGCTGCCCGCCGACCATGCCGATGTAGCGCTGCAGTTCGGTCACGATGTCGAGCATCTTGTCCTGGTTCTGCTCGACCCACGCCCACGCATCCGGGTTGCGCGCCAGTGCGTCGACCGACAGCGTCAGCGTGTTCATCGTCGTGTCGTGGCCAGCCACGATCGCCACGTGCATCTGCGCAAGGATTTCGTCGATGGTCAGCTTGTCCTCACCTTCGGCCGCGTTGAGCAGCCCGGTGATGAGATCATCCTTGGGATCGGTGCGGCGCTTGTCGAGTTCGATCAGCACCGCCTCGTTCATCTTCTCGAGCGCGTAGCTGGCTTTCTCCAGCCGCTCGGGCGTGGGCACCGTCGCGCCAACGCCTTCCATCAGCCACGTCGCCCAGTCGCGCAATTGCGGGACCAGTTCGGGCGGCATGCCGAGCAGCTTGAACAGCACGTCACCGGTCATCGCGCGCGAGATCGTCTCGTTGAACTCCAGTTCGCCGGCCGACAGCATTGTGTCGACGAGGAATTCGGCGCGCGCCTGCGCATAGGGCCGCAGGTTCTCCACGATCTTGCGGTTGAGCGCCTTCATCAGCAGCGAGCGCAACCGGGCGTGGCGATCGCCTTCGCTGCTGGTGATCCACAAGTCCGAATACTTGACCAGCGCCGGGATGCGCGCGCCCCACTCCTCGGGCGGGATCAGGTGGAACACCGGGAACATGCGCCCGTCGTTGGTCACCGGGATCTTGCGCTGGAATGCAGCGACGACATCGGCATGCCGCGTGACGAACCAGCAGCGCGATTTCTCGCTCCAGTGCACCGGATCGGTGTCGCGGATCTGGTCGAGATCCTCGATCATGTGCTGGCCGCGGGTCCGCGGATCGTTGGTGAGGTCGACGTCGAGAAGTTCATGCACGGTCATGGCAATGTCCTTGGCGTGGCAATTTTCTGGATACGAATTTGATGGAATGCGCGGTGGTCAGACGACCGCCTTGCTTTCGTACAACGCATCGATCTGCGGCTCGGCATAACCGATCGCGTCGAGAATAGCGCGGGTATCGGCACCCTTTTCCGGCGCGGCGCGATCGTTGCCGGTGGCCGAGCGTGACAGCGCGAAACCCGATCCCAGTTCATTGATCCAGCCGAACACAGGGTGGATCGTGGAGCGCACGGTGCCGCGCGCGATCAGCGCCGGGTCGGACAGGATCTGCTGTTCCTTGCCATCACGGCAGGGTTCGACCCAGATGCCGAGCGGCGTGAGCAATGCGACCAGATCGGCGATGCTGTAACCGCCAATCCGGTCACCGATCGCGCGCTCGGCCGCATAGCCCCACTGCGCGAAATCGTCATCGAGCGCCGCATCGAGCCTGAGCGCATCGCGCAGGCCGAGCGCAGCCGTGCGACCGCGCGCAACCACCGCCACCCACCCGTCGTCGGTGCAGTACAGGCATTCGAGCGGAGTGTAGCCCGACAGGCTCTGGCCCAGCTTGGGCACGCCGGCGAAGCTGCCGTCGGCGTGCTGGATCAGTTCGGACAGCGTAAAGATGCCGGCGTTGCACAGCGGCGATTCCAGGCTCGCGCCCTTGCCCGTCCGCTCGCGATGGAGCAACGCGGCCAGCACCGATACCGAGCCGAGCATGCCGCCGGCAATATCGACCAGGTTGGTGCGGTTCCAGCGCGGATCGTTGCCCGCCCCCGCCGCCTTGGCCTCGTGCCCGGTCCAGGCCTGCATGACCATGTCGAACCCGGCCTTGAGCGCGAGCGGACCTTCGTTGCCGAACGCTGGCGCTTCGAGCACCACCAACGCGGGGTTGATCGCGGCAAGGCTCGCCGGATCGATACCGAGGCGGGCCGAGGCGCCCGGACGGAAGTTGTTCATCACCACGTCGGCGCGCGCGCACAACTTGTGCACCACCCCCAGCCCTTCGGCGTTCTTCATGTCGACGCCGATCGTGCGCTTGCCGCGATTGGCGACAAGGAACGACTTGTAGATCGAGCGGTTGGGATCGCCCTGCCGCGCCTCGACCTTGATCACGTCCGCCCCCAGCTCGGCCAGGGCAACGCCGGCCAGCGGACCCGCGACGAACGCCCCGCAATCGACCACGCTGATGCCGTCGAGTGGGCGCGCGCTGTGGGCAGCACGCTTGGCCGCGCCCGCGCCCAGCGGATGTGCGCGGAACGGCAGCGCCACATGGCGGATGCCATCAGCGTCGCGCGCGATCACGCCGTTGTGACGCACTTGCTCCTCGTCCCAGCAATCGCCGGGATTCTGCACCAGTTCGGCGGGCAACCCGCGTTCCCAGATCCGCGCGAGCAGGTCGGCGCTGTCCTTCCTGGCCACATGTTCGGCGAGCAGTTCGTAATCGCCGAAGAAATCTCGGCGGCTGCCGCCGGGCTTGGGCATACCGCTGTCACCGGGCAGCACCGTGGGATCGTCGATCTCGAGCGCTTGGTAGAAGCCGTACTTGGACCCGGCTCCGCCAATCGCCATGTGCAGGAACTTGCCGTCGCGGGTGCGGAAGATCAGCGGCGCGACGCCGCGCGGGATCACGAAATCGGACGCGGGCGTCGGCTTTTCCAGCTTGGCCCAATATGTCCCGATCCACTGCAGGGCGCCCTCGAACAGCGAGGTGGTGACAACCTGCCCCGTGCCCGACGCCTCGCGCTCGAACAACGCGCCGAGCAACCCGATCACCCCCTGCAGCGCAGCACCATAACTGCCCGGCTCGAACGCGTTCACGATCGGCCGGCCCGGCTCCTGTTCCCACACCAGGCCTGCGCGCACTTGCGCCAGCAGTTCGGTCGACGGGCCGACGTAGTCCGTGCCTTCCGGCCCATCGGTGATGTCGAGGAACACCACGCCGGGAAAGCGCGCAGACAGTTCGGCCACATCGCGCCGTCGCGGCAGATCGGGATGATCCTCCCCGCCCAACAGGCAGGCGTCCGCCGCCGTCAGTTCAGCATCGAGCGCAGCGGCATCGGCGCGCCGAGCGCTGCGATGCCAGACCTCGTAGGCTGGATACGTCGCCGCAAACGGATCGCCCGCTGCGGGTTCGATCCGCACGACGTCCGCGCCCATGTCGGCGAGCAGCTTGGCGGCCAGTGCAGCAGCCATGCCCACACCCAGATCGACGACCTTGAGGCCATCCAGCAAGCGGATATCGTTCACCCGGCATAGTCTCCCGTAGCTGATCTCAACGCTCGCGGCTTCAGCCGGTGTAGCGCCGTCCCAGCGTGTGTTTCATCAGTTCGGTGGCGCCGGCAAAGATGCGCTGTACGCGCGCTGCGGTAAACATGCGGCTGATCGGATGATCGTCCATCCACGCCTGACCGCCCCACAGCTGGACGCAATTGTCGAGGGTGCGGAACTCCAGCTCGGTCAGCCAGATCTTGGCCATCGAGCTTTCGGCATCGGTGATGTTGTTGCCCGAAACCTTGCGCAGCAGCGAATTGTAGAACGCGCGACCGACGCGGATTTCGGTCTCCATCTGCGCCAGCACAAACTGGGTGTTCTGAAAATCGATCAGCCGCTGGCCGAACAGCTTGCGGTTGCGGCAATGATCGAGCGTCATCTCGAACGCGCGCTGCACCGCGCCGATCGAGCGCGCCACCACTTGCAGCCGGTCAAGCGCCATGTTGGGCACAAACATGCCCGCCGCGCCGTTTTCGGGTCCGACGAGGTTGGTGACCGGCACACGCACGTCGTCGAAGAACAGCTCGCCGGTGTCGCCGCCCGCATAGCCTTGCGTGATCATGCGCCGCTGGGTGAAGCCGGGCGTGCCTTTGGGCACGATGATCATGCTCATGCCCTTGGCGCGCAGTTCGGGCGCGGTCTTGCACAGGACATAGCAGATGTCGGACTTGGCGCCGTTGGAGATGTAGATCTTGCTGCCGTTGATCACCCATTCGTCGCCGCCCTCAGCATTCTTGGCTCGCACCGCCGTGGTGCGCGCGGCGAACGCGTCTGAGCCAGACTCGGCCTCGGTCATGCCCATCGACTGGATGCAGTCGCCCGCCAGGATCAGCGGGAAGTAGTGACGCTTCTGTTCCTCGGTGCCGTAGTCGACGAGGAAATTGGTGCAGATGTCGGTGCCGATGAACGACCCGGCCGTCGCCCCGGCGGGCGAATAGCCCATCTCCTCCGACGCGACCATGATCGCGAAGCGATTGGCGCCGGGGCCGCCGTATTCCTCGGGGATGGTGGTGCCCAGGATGCCGTATTCGGCCGCTTTCTTCCAGATTGCGCGGTCGGTGCCAGCCGCCTCGAACTCGCGATAGCGCGGCTCGACCTCTCGATCGAAATAGGCGCGCACCGTAGACCGGTACATCTCCATCTCGTCGCCGTAAGGACTTTCTTCGGTATCCCAGTTGGTCGGATCCAGCTTCAGGAATACGCCGCTCATCCCAGTCTCCTTATTTGATACGCACGCTAACAATGTGCCAGCGACATATCAATGGGCGATTTGCGCAACATGCGGATTCCGGCCTGCCGGGGCTCAAGGAGTAATCACCGCATCGTGACGATGATCCGCCCTTCCGCCTCGCGATCAAGCAACCGGCGCAGCGCCGCGCCCGCCTGAGCAAGATCATAGCGCTCGGTGATGATCGGGTGCAGCAGGCCCTGCTCGTACCACGCGAACAACTGCCGCAGCGCAGCCGGCGTTCGACCCGGCAGCCGCAGTTCGGGCTCGGACGGCTGGATGCCATAAAGGCTGGCGTTCTTGAACAGCAGGGGTCCCAGCGCAACCTTGGGCATCCCCGCAGCGAACCCGACCGACAGGTATCGCCCTTCCCACGCCAGCGCGCGGATCGCTGGCTCGGCATAGGAACCGCCGACCCCGTCGTAGATCACGTCGAAGCCTGCTGCATCGCGCACCGCGTTGATCGTACCGATCGTCACCCGCCGACGGCTGGCGGCCGATTCGAGCAGTTGCAGGGCCAGACCTTTCTGGGCAGCGAGATCGAGCTGCCCGCGCGCGTAGAGCAGCGTCGCATCGGCGCCCGCGTCACGCGCCAGCGCCAGTTTGCTTTCCGACGAGGCCGCGGCGACCACGCGTGCGCCCAGGGCCCTGCCCATCTGCACGGCGGCCAGCCCTGCCCCACCGCCCGCGCCCAGCACCAGCAGCGACTCGCCCTCCGTCAGTCGCGCCCGCGTCACCAGCGCATGCCACGTGGTAAAGGCGGCGATGTAGAACGCAGCGGCATCGTCCATCGTCATGGCGTTGGGAATGCGGGCCACGGCATCGCTATCGACCGCAACAAGCTCGGCGAACCCGCCGCACATCAACTGGCACAGCACGCGATCGCCCAGCGCGAACCCGGTCGTGCCCTCGCCCAGCGCTAAGACCGTTCCTGCCGCCTCGACGCCCGGAATCATCGGAAAATCGCGCGCGAGCTGCGATCGTCCGCCGGTCGAGAGCACATCGGTGAAGTTGACGCAGGCCGCCTCTATCGCGACCAGCACCTGTCCCGGGCCGGCCACCGGATCGGCAACTATCTCGACTTTCAGGGTTTCAGGCGGGCCGAATTCCCGGCAGACCAGTGCACGCATCCATTGTCCCCGTGGCCGGAAGCACGGTCCGGCCTGTTATCAGCTATTGTGATGCAGCGGATGATACGCTAGCGCAACAATAAAGCGATGTGGGAGAATGATGCGTGGCCGGCCAGGATCTAGTGCGCGACGTCGAGGCATTCATGCTCGAACGGGTGATCCCGACTGAGGCGGAGCATCACCACCAGTTGCAGGCCGCAGCCAACCGCTGGACCTACACGCCGATCATGCGCCAGCTGCGCGCCGAAGCCCGTGAAAAAGGGCTGTGGCTGTTCCCGATGCCGGTCGAACTGGGCGGACGCGGGCTGTCGCTGACCGAATATGCGCCGATCGCCGAGATCATGAACTGGTGCAACCACGGCCCGGAAATCTTCAACTGCTACACCGGGACGATTTCCAACGGCACGGCGATGGCGGCGCACGCCTCCGACGAGTTGAAGGAACGCTACATGAAGCCGCTGCTGGCCGGTGACATCCGCTCGTGTATCTCGATCACCGAACGCAACGTGCCCTCGTCGGACCCGACGGACCTCAAGTTCGACATCAAGCGCGATGGCGACGAATGGGTGCTCAATGGCGTCAAGTCGTGGGCAACAGGCGGCGCGATGGACGAGTGCAAGTTCTTCCTCGTGCTCGGCGCCACCGACGTCAGCGCACCGCGCCATGCGCGCCATTCGATGGTGCTGGTCCCGCGTGAGGCTGCCGGGCTCAGCACGGGCCGGATCGAAACCGTGATGGGTTATGACGATGCCCCATTCGGCCACTGCGACCTGATTTTCGACAACGTGCGCGTGCCCGTGGGCAACCTCATCGGCAAGGAAGGCGAAGGCTTTCTGATGATGCAGTCGACGCTGGGTGTGGGGCGCATCCAGCTCGGCATGGGCGCGATGGGCGCATCGGAACGGGCGATGATGGAAATGTGCTCATGGGTGGAAAAGCGCGTGATCAACGGCCGCCCGCTGGTCGATCGCGGCGTGGTCACCGATGCCATTGCCCGCAGCCGGATCGAGATCGACGCGTGCCGCGCGTTCATCGTCCAGACCGCCACGCGGATGCAGCAGCAGGGCATGAAAGCGGTGCGCGGCGAGATTGCGCAGCTCAAGGTTCTCGCGCCCGAGGTGGCGCTCAAAGTGCTTGACCGCGCGATGCAGTTCCATGGCGGCGCTGGCCTGACGTACGATACGCCGCTGCCGGAAATGTGGGCGCACATGCGCACCGTGCGGATCGGTGAGGGCGCCGACGAAGTGCACCGCGAAACGGTGGCCAAGCTGGAACTGCGCCGCCAGGCGGAATGGCGCGCCACGCACGGGCGGGCGTGATACTGCTTCGTCCAAACGCCCCTTGCGAAATTTGGTGAACTTATTTACTAACTGGTGCGAAAGCGTACGAAGGACCTGAAATGACCACCACCACCGAACTGCCGCGCGCAGCATTTCCATTCATCGTCGTCGATGACATGGGCCGTCCAGCACTTACCGCGCAACGCTGCACCAAGTGCGGCGCGACGTATCCCGACAGCGAGCGGATGGCCTGCGGCAAATGCGGCGCGCGCGCCGATGCGCTCGAGGCGTTCAGCCCCGCGATGGAAGGCACGCTGCATTCGGCGGTGATTGTCCGTCGCGGTTTTCCCGGTGTGGAAGTGCCGTTCATTTCGGCGGTGGTCGATCTCGATGGCGGTCCCACGCTGAAGGGCACGCTGCGCCATTCGGGTTTCGAACTGGACGACATCCAGCAGGGCCGCCGAGTGAAAGTGGTGTTCGACGATGCGCTGGGCCGCCAGGACAAGAACGGCAATTCGTACATCGCCCACCACTTCGAACCCCTTTCGGCCTGAGGAGCGCCCATCATGAGCCAGGACACCTACATCGTCGGCATCCACATGATCGATTTCGGTCGCTACCCGCACCGCACGCCGGCGCAGCTGGGCGCGCAGGCCGCGCTTGAGGCGCTGGACGAGGCCGGGGTCACCATCCACGATATCGAAGCCGTGTTTTCGGGCAGCAACTACACCACGATGATCGGGCAGAAGATCCTGCAGCAGATCGGCCAGACCGGGGTGCAGATCATCAATCTGGTCAACGCCTGTTCGACCGGCGCGTCTGCCGTGCGCATGGCAACGACCGCGATTCGGGCCGGTGAGTTCGACACCGTGCTGTGCGTCGGCGTGGAACAGATGACTGGGCTCGGCATGCTCGGCGGCGCCGTGCCCGGCTCGATCCCGACCGAGGGCATCCTCGGTTCGGCGACGATGCCGGCGGTGTTCGGCGAATCGGGCATGGAATACGCCGCGCGCTCCGGCGCGACGTTTGCCGATTTCGCGCAAGTCGCGGTCAAGAACCACCACAACGCGACGATGAATCCCAAGGCGTTCCTGCGCAAGGAAACGCCGCTGGACATGGTGATGGAAGCCGAGATGATCGCCTATCCGCTGACCAAGCTGATGTGCTCGGTCAACGTCGATGGCGCCGCGGCCGCCGTGGTGATGTCGGAAAAGAAGGTCAAGGAACTGGGTCTGATGGACCGCGCGGTGCGTATCCGCGCGTCATCGATGGCCTCTGCGCCGTGGCAGGAACGCGACCCGGTGATGCATGACGTCAACGGCCCGACGCGGCTGGCGGCGCAAAAAGCCTATGCCATGGCCGGCGTCGATCCCAAGGACATCGACCTGGTCGAACTGCACGACTGCTTCGCCTCGGTCGAAATCCAGCATTACGAAAACCTCGGCCTGTGCGGCGATGGCGAAGGGGTGAAGCTGCTGCGCGACAAGACGACCGAAATCGGTGGCCGCATTCCGGTCAACGCCTCGGGCGGATTGCTGTCGAAGGGCCATCCCATCGCTGCCACCGGCATCGCCAACATGTACGAGATCGTGCAGCATTTGCGCGGCCACGCAGGGGAACGTCAGGTTCAGGGTGCGAAGATCGGCATGACCCACGTCGTCGGTCTGGGCACCAGCGCGGCGGTACACATCCTCGAAAAGATGTGAGCGTTGCAAGACCGGGCGGGGCTGCGCGAGCGCCCTGCCCGGGCCTTATTTGCCGGCAAACACCGGCCGCCGCTTGTCCATGAATGCGGCCATCCCTTCCGCAAAATCCGCGCTGGCCATGCTTTGCGCGCGCAGTTCCAGTTCGACGCGGTCGAGTTCTTCCGCCGAAGCGCCCGCCAGCGCCAGCTTCATGATCCGGCGCGTGATCCGCAGCGACAGCGGCGAACCTTTCAGCATGTTCGCAGCGATGGCCTTGGCCGCATCCACGACCGTTCCCGCCGGAACAACCTCGGCGAGCAAACCGAGCCGGTACGCTTCCGCCGCATCGATCCGCTCGCCCGTCAGCGCCAGTTTCATCGCGTGGCTGGGCGGCATCTTGCGCGCAAGCTGGATCAGCCCGCCGCCCAAGGCAGCAGCGCCGACGCGCGGTTCGGGCAGCGCGAAACTGGCGGTCTCGTCGGCGATCAATATATCGCACGCCAGCGCGATTTCGAACCCGCCCCCCATGCACAGCCCGTTGATCGCCGCGATCACCGGCTTGTTCAGCGTGGTATTGTGCGTGAGCCCGCCGCCGCCTGCGGGGGGCAACGGGCGGTTGGTTCCCGCGACATAGGCGGCGATGTCGGATCCGGCGCAGAACGCCCGGCCCGCGCCGGTCAGGATCGCGACGTGCAATTCCGGATCGGCCTCGAAGGCGTTGAAGATGCCTGCCATCTCGTCATGCGCGTGCGCGACCAGCGCGTTGAGCTTGGCAGGGTTGTTCATCGTCACGACAAGGATCGCGCCGTCGCGCGCCACCGTACAGAATGGTGTCATCGATCTGCCCTCACTGATAGCGCGCCGGTGCGCTGAGGCTGGTCATTGCGGGCTGCTGGCCCTGAATGCCGTGCCCGGTCCACGCGATCACGTCGCTCGCCGCCTTGTAGGCGTCCATCGGCGCAAGGTCCGCATCCCATAGCCGCGCCTGAATACGCCGCCCCGTGATCGCGTCGGCTTCGTCCGAGGCGAGGAACACCATCGGCGGCCCCATGATCTCGGGCGCCAACACCGCACTGCGCGGCAGACCCATGTCGTCGGTCATGCGCGAACCGCAGCCGCCGCCGGGCACAAGCACGTTGGCGGTCACCCCGGTGCCGACGAGGTCGTTGGCCATGATCGCCATCTCCGCCTCCAGCGCCGATTTCGATCCGCCGTACAGCGATGTGCGCAGCATGGTGTCGAGGCTGGTCGTGTCGGACACGATCCGGCCCCAGCCTTGCGCCTTCATCGGCGCGACCAGCGCAATCGACAGGATCATCGGCGCGATCACGTTGACCGCGAAATAGCGTTCGATTACCGCCCGATCGGATCGCCAGAAGCGATACGGGTTGATGAGGTAGTCCTTGGACACCTCGTTGATGCCCATCCCGGCGTTGTTGAGCAGCACGTCGATCCTGCCATGCTTTTGCAGCGCGTGATCTGCCAGCCGCTCGGCCTCTCCGGCTTCTGCCAGATCAGCCAGCACGTAATCCGCCTCAGCCCCCAGCGCACGGCATTCGGCCACGGTGGCCTGCAGCGTATCCTCGCTGCGCGACGTCAGCAGCAGCGTATGCCCCGCTTGCGCCAGCGCCAGCGCCTGCACTCGACCGAGACCCCGGCCACCGCCGGTCAGCAACACAACGCGTCCCATGGAACTCTCCCAAACTGTTTCCGCGAAGATATATTGCATCCTTATCATGCGCCAGCTAACTTTCAGGCTTGGGAGACGGAGTCCGCCGAATGGTTCCGCTTGAATCGATCGATCTCGGCCTTGCCGGGAAGGCCGCCGTGGTGACCGGCTCTGCCCGAGGGTGGGGGCGCGGCATCGCGCTCGAACTGGCGGCGCGCGGCGTGCGCGTGATCGTCAACGGGCGCAGCGCCGCCACCACCGACGCCACGGTCCAGGCGATTCGGGACGCAGGCGGCACCGCCGAATCATGCATCGCAGATGTCGGCACCACGCCCGGTTGCGATGCGCTGGTCGAAGCCTGCATCGCCGCATTCGGCACCATCGACATCCTGATTAACAACGCCGGCTTCCTGATGTCCGCCCCGCTGTGGGACATGACCGACGCGCAGTGGGACGAGGTGCTGGCGACCCAGCTCACCGCGCAGTTCCGGTGCAGCCGCGCCGCTGCGCGCCACATGATCGCGGCCGGGCACGGCGGGCGGATCATCAACATGGTCGGCGGCGGGGGCTTCACCGGGCAGTTCAACAACGCCAACCACGCTGCGTCGAAAGGCGGCGGCATGGGCGCGGTGCTGACGTGGGCGGGCGAACTGGCGCCGCACGCGATCACCGTCAACGGCGTGGTCGGCATCGTCGAGACCGACCTCACCCGCCCGCTGCACGACAAAGTCCGCGCCGCGCGCAAGGCTCAAGGCATGGCCGACTGGGACATTTCCGCGCGTGATCTCGGCAGCTTTCCGGCCGACGAGGCGGCCTCGATCGTCGTGTGGCTGGCCAGCGCAGCGGCGGCCGAAGTCACCGGCCAGTTCTTCGAAATCCAGGGGCCGGAGATCCAGCTGTGGCGCATGGCCACGATCGAGCGCAGCTTTCACCGCTATCCCCGCTGGACGCCCGAGGCGATCGAACAGGCCGGGATCGCCCGGATCGCCGCCGGCCCGCCGCGCATCGAACCCAGTGTCGCCGCCCGCCTCGCGCGGATGAAGATCATGCACAAGTAAGGAGACCTGCCCCATGGCCACGCAGCCCCTGGTCGATCCCGAACTGCTCCAGCGCAAGACCAGCTGGCAGCCCTATTTCGCCGCCAAGCTGGGTTTTCGCGATCACTGGTATGTCGCCTGCTTCAGCCACGAACTGGGCGAAGGCGCGGTGGTGCTGCGCCAGATCATGGGCGAAGGCATCCTGCTGCGCCGGATCGACGGCGCGGTTTATGCCATCCGCGACCGCTGCATCCATCGCGGCGTGCGGCTGTCCGAAAAGGTGGAATGCCACACCGCCGACACGATCAGCTGCTGGTATCACGGCTTCACCTTCCGCTGGGCGACGGGCGACTTGTGCGCGGTGTTCGGTGCCCCCGAAAGCACTGCGATCGGCAAGAAAAAGATCGAGACGTATCCCGTCTCGGAGGCCAAGGGGCTGGTGTTTGTCTATATCGGCGAACAGGGCGCGACCCCGCCGCCGCTGGCGCACGATTGCCCGCCCAACTTCCTCGACGATGACAACGTGGTCGAGGGCGAGGCGCGAATGGTCGCGTCCAACTGGCGGCTTGGTCCCGAAGGCGGGCTGGACGAAATCCACCGCTACCTCCACCGCGAATCGCCGCTGCTGCTCAACATCCAGGGCTCGATGCCGCTGGGCCACACGGCGATGCGCGGGCAGTTCGAACTGATCGACGGCGAGGACGGACCGCGCGGGATCATCGACCGGTTCAAGGCCGAAAAGATGTTCTTCGATGCCGAGATCGACGGCGTGACCGTGGCCAAGGGCGTCAACTTCGGTGCAGCCAAACGGCGCGCGGTCTATTCCTCGTGCTGGATGCCCGCCTGCCTCAAGGTCGAAGGCTTTCCCGACGACGGCGTGACGCTGTTCGAATGGTACGTACCGGTCGACGAGACCACGCACCGCTGCTTCATCACCTTCGGCAAACACTGCGCCGACGCGGCCGGGGAAGCCGCGTTCCGCCGCGAATACCATACGCGGTGGCTGCCGCTGGCGATCGACGGGTTCCTCAGCCAGGACATCATGGCGCGCGAAAGCTCGCAGCATTACTACCAGAACGACCGCGCGTGGTTCGAGGAAGGGCTGATCGGCGAGGATTTCATGCTGATCGAATGGCGCAAGCTGTGTTCGCGCCGCCAGCGCACCGTTCAATCCCTCGACCGCCTGCTGTGATGCTGGCGGGCAAAGTCGCGCTGGTCACCGGCGCGGCATCGGGCATCGGCCGCGCCGCCGCGATCCTGTTCGCGCGTGAGGGCGCGGCGGTAACGGTGGCGGATATCGACGAGCCGGGCGGGCACTTCGTTGTCGCGGAAATTCTGGCGAGCGGCGGGCGCGCGCACTTCATCCGCACCGACGTGACCCAGGCCGAAGCGGTGACGCATATGGTCGATGAGACCGTCGCAGCGTTCGACGGGCTCGACGTGGCGTTCAACAACGCCGGCGGCCCGGTGCGCTATGCGGCGGTCGACGATTGCACTGCAGCGGATTGGGACAAGGCGGTGGCGCTCAACATGACCGGCATGTGGCTGTGCATGAAGGCGCAAGTCCCGGCGATGGAGCGGCGCGGCGGCGGCGCGATCGTCAACTGCGCCTCGCGCAATGCCGATGCGGCGGCTCCCAACCTGTTCGCCTATACCTCGACCAAGCACGGCGTGATCGGCATGACGCGGTCGGCGGCGCTCGATCTCGCCTCGCGCAACATCCGCGTCAACGCGCTGCTGCCCGGCGTCACCCGCTCGCCGATGATCGAGCAGGCGCTGAAGGGCACCGGCTTCATCGCCTCGGGCAAGCTGCAGGAGCGCGTGCCGATGGGGCGCCTGGCTACTTGCGAGGAACAGGCCGAGGCCGCGCTATGGCTGCTGTCGGACCGCGCGTCGTATGTCACTGGAACGACGCTGACGGTCGATGGCGGGCTGAGCGCGGCGATGTAGGCGGCGGCTATCGTCGTCCCGGACTTGATCCGGGACCGCTGGCGAGGTGACGCCTGCCTGCCAGAGGTCCCGGGTCAAGCCCGGGACGACGCATGGTTCAAGCCGCCGCCTTCACTGGCGTATCCAGCGCTGCGATCAGCTTCGCCTTCTCCGCCTCGTACAGCACCGCATTCTCGTCCTTCACGTGGCCATAGCCTTTGACCATGTCGGGCAGCGCGGCGATCGCGGCGATCTGTACTTGCGTACCGGCGTTGAGATGCGGCAGCAGCGCGTCGATCATGTCGCGGTATTCGCCGATCATCCGGCGCTCCATGCGGCGTTCCGCGCTTTTGCCGAACACGTCGAACAGTCCTCCACGCAAGCTCTTCATCTTCGCCAGAAGCTTGAACCCGGTGAAGATCCACGGCCCGAACTCGATCTTGCGCGGTTCACCGCCGGCTTTGCGCGGCCGTGAGATCAGCGGCGGCGCCAATTGCACGCGCAGCTTGAAGTCGCCTTCGAACTGCTGCTCGATCCGCTCGCGGAACTCGGGCGCGCTGTAAAGCCGGGCGACTTCGTATTCGTCCTTGTACGACATCAGCTTGGACAGATAGCGCGCGACCGTCTCGGTCACCTTGAGATCGCCGCCCAGCCCCGCTGCGGTTTCGGCAGCGCGGACTTTCGCCACAAAATCCGAATACGACTGCGCCCAAGAAGCGTCCTGCCACCCGGTAAGGTGCTTGATCCGGCGGGCCAGCAGCGCGTCGAGATCGAGCGATAGCGGCTCGCTGACTTTGTGCACGCCGGTGCGCGCCAGGTATTCGCCCAGCTTCACCCGGTCATGCGCCGCCAGGCGCCCCCAGTTGAACACCTGCATGGTCGACTTGACCTGGCTGCCGTTCAACTTGATCGCCTCTTCCAGTGAAGCGATCGACAGCGGCACCAGTCCCTGCTGCACGGCATAGCCCAGCATGAACATATTGGTGGTGATGCTGTCGCCCATCAGCTCGGTTGCGATTTCGGTTGCCGAAATGCCCTCGACATTGTCGCCGACTACCGAGCGCAGCAGCTCGATCTGCGCGTCGGAGGCGAAGTTGAGCGTGTTGTTCGACTGGAACTGCGCGGTCGGCACGACTTCGGTGTTGACGACGATGCGCGTGTCGGGCGCGACCATGTCGAGCGTGCCGGGGCTGGCGGTGACGACCATGTCGCAACCGATCACGAGATCGGCCGACTGGTTCCACAGGCGCGGCGCGTGGAGCTGTTCAGGCGATGGCGCGATGCGGATGTGGCTGAGCACGCCGCCGCCCTTCTGCGCCATGCCGGTCATGTCCATCACGCTGGCGCCCTTGTTGTCAAGGTGCGCGGCCATGCCCGCGATCGCCGCCACGGTCAGCACGCCGGTGCCACCGATGCCGGTCAGCAGGATATTGTAGACATCATCGTGCGGCTTGATCTGCGGCGCGGGGATCGCGGCGAACACCGACGCCAGCTCCTCATCGCGAAACGCCGCGCCGAACTTGCGCGGTTCACCGCCGATGACGCTGACGAACGACGGGCAGAACCCCTCCTGGCACGAGAAGTCCTTGTTGCATTGCGACTGGTCGATCTTGCGCTTGCGGCCGAACTCGGTGTCGACCGGCTGGACCGCAACGCAGTTCGACTTCTTGCTGCAATCGCCGCAGCCCTCGCACACGTCCTCGTTGATGAACACGCGCTTGGGCGGGTTAGCGAACGTGCCGCGCTTGCGACGACGGCGCTTTTCGGCGGCGCACGTCTGGTCATAGATGATTGCGGAAACGCCGGGATGCGCTTGCATCTCGCGCTGCACGTCTTCCAGATCGCGGCGATGGCGGATTGTGGTGCCTTCGGGCCAGCGCGTGTCGGAAGGATACTTGTCGGGTTCGTCGGTGACGATGACGACCGGCTTGACGCCTTCCCAATAGACCTGGTTGGCCATCGATTCCACGGTCAGCGTGCCGTCGAGCGGTTGACCCCCGGTCATCGCCACGGCATCGTTGTACAGCAGCTTGTAGGTCATCGTCGCGCCGCTCGCGACCGATGCTCGCACCGCGAGCAGGCCCGAATGGAAATACGTGCCATCGCCGATGTTCTGGAACGCGTGCGGCACGTCGATGAACGGGTGCAGCCCCGCCCACAGCATGCCCTCGCCGCCCATCTGCGCCGACCATTCGGTCGGGCGGTCGGGCATGAACATCGCGGCCAGGCCGTGGCAGCCGACTCCGGCAAAGGTCAGGCTACCATCGACCGTGCGGGTCGAGCTGTTGTGCGGACAGCCCGAGCAGAAGAACGCGGTGCGCATCAGCCCGGTCGGCTTGATCGCGTGGACTTTCGAGCGGCCTTCGCGGATGCGCGCGATCCGTTCAGCCAGCACCTCGTCGGCCAGCCCCAGCGCTTCGATCCGGCCGATCAGCACGTCGATCGCCAGATGAACCGATGTTTCGCCGAAATCGGGCACCAGCGGCTTGCCCGAAGGCTCGCGCTTGCCGGTCAGCACCGGACGCTCGTCGGCGGGCAGCGAATAGAGCATCGAGGCGAGCTGTTCCTCGATGAACGCGCTCTTTTCCTCGATCACCAGCACTTCGCGATGGCGGCGGCTGAACGCCAGCGCGCCTTCGGGATCGATCGGGAAGGTCATGCCGATCTTGTAGAGCCGGATGCCGAGCCGCTTGGCCCGCGCATCGTCGATACCCAGCTCGCTCAACGCCTCGCGCACATCGAGGTAGGGCTTGCCCGAGGTGACGATGCCCAGCTCGCGACGGTCGCCGTCGAAGATCAGCTTGTCGATGCCATTCGCGCGCGCGAACGCCTGCGCTGCGGGAAGCTTGTATTCGACCAGCCGTCGCTCGATCGGCAGCGGGAAGATATCGCCCTTGATCTTGTTGAGCCCGCCCAGCGGCATCATGAAATCGGGAATCACCGGCAGCGATTGCGAGCTGGACAGATCGACGGTCGAGGTGCGCTCGATCGTGTCGGTCACCACCTTGAACGCGGTATAGACCCCGGCAAAGCGCGACATCGCCCAGCCGAGCAGCCCGAAATCGAGATATTCCTGCGTGTTCGACGGGTACAGGATCGGCATCAGCGCCGCCTTCCACACCGGGTCGGACGAGGTCGCGGTCACGGTCGACTTGCCGCCGGTATCGTCGCCGCCGATCACCAGCACGCCGCCGTATTTGGCGCTGCCTTCAAGGTTGGCCTGGCGCATCACTTCGAACGCGCGATCGACGCCCAGGTTCTTGGCGTACCAGATCGCGAAAATGCCTTGGTACTTGGCCTGCTCGTAATAATGCAGCCACTGCGTGCCGCGGATCGAGGTGAGCGCCAGCTCCTCGTTCACGCCCGGCTGGAAGCGGATGTGGTTTTCCTTGAGCAGGTCGGACGCAGCCCACAAGTTGCTGTCGTAAACCCCCAGCGGCGATCCGCGATAGCCGGTGATATAGCCGGCGGTGTTCAGTCCGGCGGCCAGATCGCGCTGGCGCTGCATCATCGGCAGGCGCACCAGCGCCTGGTTCGACGAGATATATATCCGTCCTTCGTCCTGGGTGTACTTGTCGTCGAGGCGGATGGCGGTCTTGGTCATCGGGTCAGTCCCAGAAGGCGAGCGGCATTGCCGCCGAGGATGGCGTCGCATTCGGCCTGGGGCAGGCCGGTGGCGAAAATGAAGTTGGGCAGGTCGGTCTGACCGATCTCGGTCGGCCCGTCCGTGCCGGCAAGCAGGCGATCCGTGCCGAAACGGTCGGCGATGTAGCGCAGGTTTTCAGGCGAGAAGACGACGGTGTCGTACCAGAACCGGCGCGCGTATTGCGTCGGCGGCACGGTCAGCGCGCCCTGCATCGCGGCGGGAAACTTGCGCCAGACCAGCTCCATCCGGTCGATCACCGAACCGATCATCCCGCCACCGTGTGCGAACACGATGTCGAGCCGGGGGAACCGCGCGAAAATGTCGGTCGCCATGAATCCGGCGAGCGCAGTCGTGCCCTCATAGGGAATGCCGACCACGGCAGCCATCAGCGGCGGACCCTCGATCCGCTCGAGCCCGCCCGGCTTGATGCCGTGGACGAACAACGGCAGGCCGTGCCGCTCCGCCTCCGCCAGCACTGGATAAAACGCTTCGGCCGCGATCGAGGTGCCGTTGACGTGGCTGCCGACGAAAATGCCCGACAGCCCCAGTTTCGCGATGGCTGCAACTTGCGCCACCATGTGGCCCACGTCCTGCAACGCCACGATCCCCAGCCCGCGCAACCGCCCGTCCGATCGCGCCACCATGTCGGCGCACGACACGTTCATCGCGTCGGTCAGGATCGCACCGGCCTGTGGCGCAAGCCAGTAGGACAGCAGTTCGGGCAGCGGGCAGATCACCTGTACGTCGGTGCCCGCCGCATCCATCGCGGCGATGCGGCGGTCCACATCCCAGTACAGCGTCTCGAAATCGCGGAACTTCGCCTCGCCCACGAACATCGTCGCAGCCGAACCGTCGGCTGCATGGCGCAGGCTCGGCCAGGCCGGTTCGGTCAATTCCGCCGGCTTCTCCGGAAACGCGGCGGGTATGAAGTGATTGTGGAAGTCGACGATCATCGCGCCGACCCGATCACATCATCCATTGCGCACCGTTGATGCTGTGGATCTGCCCGTTGATCGCCTGCGCATCGTCACCCGCAAGAAACGCGACCAGCGCGGCGACTTCGTGCATTTCGGTAAAGCGCTGCGCCGGAATCTCGAGCCGGGCGACCTCGCGCGGGTGCACGCTCATCTTGTACTTGGCGAGAACCTCGGGGTTGTCGCTCATCATTTCCTGCAAGTCCTCGGTCAGCACGCCACCGGGGGACACCGCGTTGAACGTCACGCCATGCCTGGCAAACTCGAACGCCAGACCGGTGATCATCGCATGGACGCCGCCTTTGGCCGCGTTGTAGCCCGCGTGGCTGTAGGTGCCGGTATGCACCGAATCCGCGCCGATGTTGATGATGCGCCCCGCCTGCCGCGCGATCATCGCGGGCAGGAACGCGCGCGTGCACCAGATCGTGGTCCACAGATTGCGGTCGATCGTCTGGCGCAGCGTTTCGGCGGTATGCTCAAGGAACGGGCGGATCACCCCGCCGCCGGCATTGTTGACGAGGATGTCGCAGCGGCCGTGCGTCGCCACGGTCGCGGCGAGCAAGGCTTGCGCGCCGTCCTCCGCGCTGAGATCGGCGGCATGATGCACCGCCCCGGGCGAACCCGCTGCCTCAAGCTCGGCGCACAGCGCCGCCAGTCCGTCGCCGTTGATGTCCGAAATCATCAACGCCGCGCCTTCGCGCGCAAGCCGCGTGGCGATCGCCTTGCCGATGCCGCGTGCTGATCCGGTGACGACCGCGATCTTGCCTTCGAGCGTACCCATATCCCGGCTCAGCCCGTGACCAGGCCAGGGAATTTGGCCGCGTGCTGCGTGTCGGGCCTGGCGTCCCACAGGTCGAGGTTCTCGGGCGCGGACGACA
Organism: Novosphingobium lentum NBRC 107847; assembly: GCF_001590965.1. GTDB lineage: Bacteria > Pseudomonadota > Alphaproteobacteria > Sphingomonadales > Sphingomonadaceae > Novosphingobium > Novosphingobium lentum. Next base: position 86,065 of record NZ_BCTW01000018.1, on the reverse strand, counting down.
TCCGCCGGGGTTCGCGCGCGCCGGTTTCCGGAAACTGCTCCATCCCCAGCGTATATTCCCACACGAAGTAATCGGGATCGTAGATATACAGGTGGATGCTGCCCGAGGTCGGGTGGCGGCCGATGCCGAACTGGATCTGCACATCGAAGCGCTTGATCCGGTTGAACAGCTTGCCGATGTCATCGATCTCCTCGACCATGAAGGCAAGGTGGTGGAACATCGGCTTTGGCGCGGGAAAGCCCAGCGGCGCGAAGCTGTGATGGTTGGGATTGGGGAACGCGCGCAGCAGCGCGGCACCCCAGCCTTCGAGATAGTCGGACACTAGGAAACCCATGTTCTCGACCATGTAGTCGGTCACGGCCTTGCAGTCGGGCGTGATCAATCCGTAGTGCTTGCCGCCCTGGAACTTGGTCAGCGTGTTCTTGCGCGGCACCGAAGTGTAGCTCATCCGGGCATAGTATTCCCAGATCGTGTTGAGCTTGGGCTCGACGATGCGGAACGCGCGCTCCAGCCCGAGCGAGGCGGCTTCGTCGTGCGGGACCAGCTGCGGCGCCAGCCCGATGCGCTGGTAATGCGCAAGCGCCTGGTCCAGATCGTCCTCGCTCTCAAGTTCCCAGCTCGATCGCGCGAAAGCAGCCTTTTCGGCGGGAACGAGCATGATGTCGTGGTGGTTCGGGCCGGTGCGGAAAAAGCGCGCGCCGCCCTCACCTTCCCCGGCGGCGTCCATGCCGAACACATCGGTCGCGAACGCCGACGATTTGCCGATGTCGGTGACGTTGAGCGTAAGGTAGCCAAGCCTGCGGTAGCGAAAATCGACGGCCATTGCCGTGCCCTCCCAAAATGCGAAGTCAGAGGATAATCGTCAGCCGGCCCTGGTTGTACAGGCTGTTGAGATCGAGCACGCAGCGCTTGTGCAGGATGCGGGCATCGGTGCCCGATCCGGCGATCGTGAAGAACGCCTCACCCATGTAGATCGTGCTGTTGTCTTCCTTGGTACGAAAGACCGCAAAGTTGGCGCGGCACTTCGTCTCGTCGCCCTCGCCGCCCGTCACCCGGACGTTGCTGACCATGTGGCGGGTCTTGGAGTGCGGATATTCGGCGTGCGCCGTCTTCTTCATCAGCCGCTTGGCGCGGCCGGTGATGCGATCGTACTTGTCCGAAATCAGGAACAGCGTGTTGGCTGCATCGGCTCCGTAAGGATCGGCGCAGGCCGGCGAGGTCACTTCATAGAGCGAGTCCGGCGTGTACATCGCCGCCCAGTCCATCAGTTCCCAGGCATCGAGCAGTTCGGCTTCGTGGAACAGGACGTCCTCGGCCTCGGTGCGGGTCATCACCATCGAACTATTCCACCTCCAGCTTGATCTTGCCGTTCATCACGCGGTCCCACATCGTCCAGTAGGCCTGCATCTGGATCTCGTCGTCGGGCGCGCCCGAAGCGTGGCACGGGTCTTCGGACTTGCCGAAGCCCTTGGAAATCTCGCTCCATTCCACCGGCGTGTGACTGGCTGCGGTCTGGCACAGTTCGAGCATTTCGATATCGTCGGGCGAACCGAACCCGGCCGGGCCGAGGAACGACACGAAATTGTCGAGCCGCATCGCGCGCAAGGTATCGCTCTCGTCGGTCGGGCCCATTGCCCAGGCGGTGACGCGGATGCGGTTCTCGCTCTCCGGCTCGATGATCCGCACGGTAACCGACAGGATGTCGTTGATCACCAGATTGGGAAAGATCACCAGGTTCTTCTGCGTGGTGGCAATATAGTTGGCGCGCTCCTCGCCGAACCTTTCGACCAGCCGGGCATACTTGCCCTCGATCTCGGGCTTCACTTCGGGGCCGAACGAGGGCAGCCACTGCGCTACCGGGCGGCCCGTAGGCACATAGCTGTCGAGGATGGCGTGCCCGTTGCCCAATGCGCGCACCGCGCCCATCGTGGTGTAATCGGCCAGCGTCTGGTCGATCAGTGCCGCAGCGGGCGTGCCCTCCAGCTGGTCGCGCAGGAAATCGAAGTACGAGGCATGCACCGGGAACAGGTGGTAGCCATCGTAGCTGTTCTCGCACAGCAGCTTGTAGTTGGCGTTGATCGAATACGTGTGCTCGCCCGACAGGATCACCTGCTTGGCTTCGGTCTGGTCCATCAGCGCGTCGATCGCGTCGCGGGCGTTATCGAGGTAATCGTAAAGGCTGATCGCCTTGGGATTGAAGTTGACGAACCAGAAGCCGCGATATTCCTCCAGCCGTTCGACGCTGCGCAAATCGAGGTGGCCGTCGGCATTGATGTCGTCGTGGTAGCCGGTCTTGGCGTTCTGCGAGGCCAGCTTGCCTTCCGAATTGAACACCCAGCCGTGGTAGGGGCAGGTGAACGTGCGGGCATTGCCGGTGCGTTCGCGGCAGACTTTGGCGGCGCGGTGGGTGCAGGTGTTGTAGTGTGCGCCGACGGCGCCGTTCTTGTCGCGGTTGAAGATGATGTCGCGGCCACCGACCCGGCGCGCATGGAAATCGCCCTTCTTCGCCAGCTCGCTGTCATGGCCGAGATACAGCCAGCACTTGCCGAAGATCAGCTCTTTCTCGCGCTCGAACACCTCGGCGCTGCGATAGGCGTCGCGGTGAACGCGAAACGATCCCTTGGCAGGATCGGCCACTACCAGCGAAGCGGGGTCCCGGTCGTACAGGGCCATCGCGATTCTCTCCCAAATTCGGTCGATTTCAACCTATGTGCCCGCATATAGTAAGGAACCGAACTTTTTTCGCAACCGGGAAAGCGTGATTTTTTTGTGGTCAATCTGCCGTCAGCACGATCTTGCCGCGCGTGTGGCCGACCATGCTGAGGCGCAGTGCGTCGGTGGCGGCGGCCAGTGGGAACGTGGCGGCGATGTCGGCGCGCAATTCGCCGCGATCCATCATCGCCGAAAGCTCGCGCAACTGCGCACCGTTGGGCCTCACCCGCACCTTGTAACTGCGCACGCCATCGACAACTTCTTCGGCCGGCGCGGTCGCCCCGCCCGCGACGCGCAGCACCGAGCCGCCCTCGCGGACCAGCGCCCACAGCCCCGATTCGAGCGAATTGCCGACCAGATCGAGCAGCACGTCCATGTCGCGCGCCATGCTTCCTGGCGAGGTGTTGCGGAAATCGACCACCTCATCGGCGCCGAGCCCACGCACGAATTCGGCGTTGGCATCCGATGCCGAGCCGATGACGTGGGCACCGCGTGCTTTGGCGATCTGCACCGCAACGCTGCCCACTCCGCCCGCCGCATTGTGGACCAGCACTTTCAGCCCCGAAAGATCGCGGCCATCGGCGGCGAATGCCTGCCACGCGGTCAGCGCCACCAGCGGGATCGCGGCAGCCTGCGGACACGTGATGTCGCCGCCGATCGGCGCAACGATATCATCGACCAACACGATGGATTCGGCATAACCGCCGGTCAGGCCGGGATGCGCGAACACCCGGTCACCGCGCGCAAACCCGGTCACGCCCTCACCCACCGCATCGACCACGCCCGCAACGTCGCCGCCCGGCACCAGCGGCAGCGGCGGCAGCACCGGTGCCTTGCCGCTGAGCAGCTTCCAATCGACCGGATTGACCCCCATCGCCCTGACCGCAATCCGCACCTGGCCCGGGCCGGGTGCAGGTGCATCGATCGTATCGAGCACTAGCTTGTCGACTCCGCCGAATTCATGGGCGCGCACGATCCGCATCGGAAACTCTCCTCGGGTTTTGGAACCAGTCACTCAGTCGGCGATCCGACAATTGGGGGTTGAGGCCTGAGGGGTTGAGGCCTGAGGGGTTGAAGCCTCAGGGGTTGAAGCCTCAGGGGTTGAAGCCTCAGGGGTTGAGGAACGTGTCACGCTCGATCCCGGCGTTGTATCCGGCGGCGGCGAGGGCATGGCGCAGCGATTCCTCGACGCCGGCGGCATCGCGCGATGCCGTGGCGCGAGGGCCGTGCTTCCAGCCGTCGCCGACCGTATAGCCAAAGCCCCAGACTTCGGCGAACACGCGCCCGGTGATATCCTTGGCGGCGGGGCTGGCAAGGAACGTGACCAGCGCGGCGATCCATTCCGGGTCGCGCCGTTCCAGCATTTCCCCGGTCACTTCGCGCAAGCCTTCGGTCATGCGCGTTTGTGCGCGCGGGGCCAGCGCGTTCACGGTCACGCCGATGCGCGACAGTTCGCGCGCCAGGATGATCGAGAACGAGGCGATGCCCGCCTTGGCTGCGCCGTAGTTGGTCTGGCCGATATTGCCGAACAGGCCCGAGCCGGAGCTGGTGTTGATGATCCGCGCATCGCGCTGGCGCCCGGCCTTGCTTTCCAGCCGCCAATAGTTGGCGGCGTGGTGGCTGGGCGCGAACGTGCCCTTGAGGTGGACCCGGATCACCAGATCCCAGTCTTCCTCGGTCATGTTGACCATCATCCGGTCGCGCAGGATCCCGGCGTTGTTGATCAGGATGTCGAGCCCGCCGAACGAATCGATCGCCTGCTGGATCATCTGCTGCGACTGGGTCCAGTCGGAAACGTCGGCGCCGTTGACTTCGGCCTGGCCACCGGCGGCGCGGATTTCATTGACCACTTCCTGCGCCGGCGAAAGATCCACGCCGTTGCCCGCCGCGTCTCCGCCCAGATCATTGACGATCACTTTCGCGCCTTCGGCTGCCAGCTTCACCGCATAGGCCTTGCCCACGCCGCGCCCGGCCCCCGTAACGATCGCAACCCGTCCTTCGCAAATGCCCATCGAGCCCTCCATCTGCCTGTACTGTTTGTCCCGCACCCCAAATTAGAAAGGATGCGAATTGTCATATTGCAAACTATATCGAACGCCGCTTATTGAACGGCATTGGGAGTGTCAACGGCGGGCGTGTCAAACGCGCTGCGATCCGCACGACCCTTCCGGGAGAAGATGGCATGGCCGAACATGATTTCGAGAAGATGGCGCTGACGCCGCTGGACGAATATCCGTTCCACGCGACGCCCTATCCGATGTCGTACATTCCCAACTCCGATCCGGCGTGGGACGACGGCTATTATTTCCTCGCCTACGATCTCGACACCGGCGCATCTGTGTGGACCGGCATGCGCATCGCCCCCAACAGCAACATGATCGGCGGTTATGCCAACACCAACGTGCGCGGGGTGCAGCGTGCCGTCCGGCTGAGCCGGATCTGGCGCCCCGATTTCGATGTCGCAGTCGGCCCGCTGAGGTTCGAGTTCGTCGAGCCGCTGAAGGCGATCCGGCTGATCTGCGAACCCAACGAATCGGGCATCGCATTCGATATCCTGTGGCGCGGACTTTCGCCGTGCCATCTCGCCGCGCACCACCGCGCGGTGCGCGCCGGGCGGCTTGCCACCGACCAGAGCCGCTACCACCAGGTCGGTCAGGCCACAGGCTGGATGCAGGTGGGCGACCAGCGCTGGGACATGCCCGAGGATGCGCCGTGGGGCGGTTCGCGCGACCGGTCGTGGGGCATTTACGAAAGCCGCCCGCCGCTCGCCGCCGCGCCGAAATTCCTGCCGCCGGTCGAGCCGGCTGGAACGCCGCGCGCGCTGCGGTTTTCCTGCTTCGTCGAGTGCGAAAACCTGTCGGCCTACTTCCACTTCCACGAAGGCCCGAACGGCGAGCGCGACGGGCTTAACGACGCATTCGGCATCCCGCTGGAAGGTTCGGTCGATTTCGGCTGGCCGGGTGACGAAGGACATCGCGAGAAGATCGCGTTCACCGATTACGACCACAAGCTCAACTGGCGCCCCGGCACGCGATCGGTCACCGATGGCACGGTCACGCTTACCGACGCCAACGGCAGCCAGTGGTCGCTCGCGCTCGATGTGCGCCATCCGCCGCACGTGCTGGGCCAGATCGGCTACCATGTCGGCGCATGGAGCGATGGCGGCACGATCCACACCTGGCACGGGCGCAGCCCCGCGCTGGAATGGGACGAGTTCGATTTTTCGCAGCAACCCTGCCAGCACACCTTCCCCGGCAACGGCGAGACGCGGACCGTTTTCGGGGTCGAGCATCTTGCCGCCGTGACGCTGACCGCGCCCGACGGCACCGTCCACAACGGCCGCGCGCAGTTCGAGGTGTTTCTCAACGGTCGTTACGCACCTTACGGTTTCGAGGGTCAGGAAAACCACGGCGGCCTGACCGGCCGCGGAATCGCCTGATCTTGCAGCATACCGCAGCATTGACTTTATGTAAACTGATGTACTAACTGCCGGTAGCCGGCTGATTGGAGCTTGAAGTGCAGACCATCCCCCGCCCCGTCTACGGCGAAGAGCACGAGATGTATCGCGATGCCGTGCGCCGGTTCATCGCCGCCGAAGTCACGCCCCACCACCGCCAGTGGGAGGAAGACGGCGTCGTCAGCCGCGAAGTCTGGCGCAAGGCCGGTGCTTCCGGTTTCCTGTGCTCCAACGCGCCCGAGGAATTCGGCGGCGCGGGCGCGGATTACAAATACAACGCCGTGTTCACCGAAGAGCTGGGTTTTGCCGGCGCGACCGGACCGGGCTTTGCCGTCCATTCGGACATGGCCGCCAATTATATCCTCAACTTCGCCAGCGACGAACTGAAGCACAAATGGCTGCCCAAGATGGTCAACGGCGAATGCATCGTCGCGCTCGGCCTGTCCGAACCCGGCGCGGGCAGCGACCTCAAGGCGATCAAGACGTCGGCGGTCCGTGACGGTGACGAATACGTCATCAACGGCCAGAAGACCTATATCTCCAACGGCCAGCTGGCCGACATCGTCGTGCTGGCGTGCAAGACCGATCCGGCGGCCGGTGCGCGCGGCATGACCTTCATCATCGTCGAAACCGATCGCCCCGGCTTTGCGCGCGGGCGCAACCTGGAAAAGCTGGGCTTGCTGGCGCAGGACACGTCCGAGCTGTTCTTCTCCGATGTGCGCGTGCCGGTGACCAACCGCATTGGCGAAGAAGGCCAAGGCATGGCCATCGCCGTGCACAACCTGGCCGAGGAGCGCCTGTCGATCGCGGTCCACGCCGTCGGCATGTGCAAGTTCATGCTGGACGAGACGATCGCCTACACCAAGGACCGCATGATTTTCGGCAAGGCGGTGGCGGAATTCCAGAACACCCGCTTCAAGATCGCCGAAATGGCCGCGCAGACGCAGGCGATGCAGGTGTTCGTTGATCGCTGCGTCGAACTGGCCTGCACCCGCGATCTCGACATCGAGACCGCCGCGATGGCCAAGATGCTGGTCGGCGAACTCCAGTGGAAAATCGCCGACGAATGCCTGCAATTCTATGGCGGCGCGGGCTACATGCTGGAATACCCGATCGCACACGCATTCATCGATTCACGCATTCGCAAGATCGCCGGCGGTTCGTCGGAAGTCATGCGTGAAATCATCAGCCGCAAACTTTTCCGCTGAGGGCACGCACATGGAAATGGAACTTAACGACACCCAGAAATCGGTCCAGGAGGGTGTGGCCAAAGTCGTCGAGCAATTCGGCGACGAATACTGGTCGAAGCTCGACCAGACGGGTGAATTTCCGCACGAATTCCACAAGGCCATGGCCGATGGCGGCTGGCTGGGCATCACCATGCCCGAACACCTCGGCGGCGCGGGCCTTGGCGTGACCGAAGCGGCGATCATGATGAACACCGTGACCAAGGGCGCGGGCGGCTATTCGGCCGCCTCCACCATCCACATGAACCTGTTCGGCCCGCACGCGGTGGTCGTGTTCGGCAATCCCGAACAGCAGGAGCGCATGCTGAAGCCCCTGATCGCTGGCACCGACAAGGCATGCTTCGGCGTGACCGAACCCGACGCGGGCCTCGACACCACCAGCATCAAGACGTTCGCGACCAAGGTCGATGGCGGGTACCGCATCACCGGGCGCAAGATCTGGACCTCGACCGGCCAGGTCGCCAACAAGATCGTCATTCTGGCACGCACCACACCCAAGGATCAGTGCAAGAAGCCCACCGACGGGATGAGCTTTTTCTACACCGACCTCGATCATTCCCAGATCGAAGTGCGCCGCATCCCCAAGATGGGCCGCAACGCGGTGGATTCGAACGCCACGTTCATCGACGATTATTTCGTGCCCGATTCCGACCTGATCGGTGAGGAGGGCAAGGGCTTCAACTACATCCTCCACAGCCTCAACCCCGAACGCATCCTCGTCGCCGCCGAAGCGGTCGGGCTTGGCCAGGGCGCGCTCGCGCGCGTTTCGCAATATGCCAAGGACCGCCACGTGTTCGGCCGCCCGATCGGCATGAATCAGGGCATCCAGCACCCGCTCGCGGAAAGCTGGATGGCGCTGGAATCTTCGTTCTGGATGGTGATGCGCGCAGGCTGGATGTACGACGCCAAGAAATCGTGCGGTGCCGAGGCCAACGCCGCCAAGTTCCTCGCCGCGCGCGCCGCGTTCGATGCCTGCACCCGCGCCGTGATGTTCCACGGCGGCATGGGCTACAGCCGCGAATACCAGGTCGAGCGCTTGTTCCGCGAATCGATCCTGCTGCGCATCGCCCCGGTGACCGAGCAGATGATCATGAACTTCATCGGCGAAAAGGTCCTTGGGCTGCCCAAATCGTACTGAGAGCAAGACACCGATGAACCGCGACGCCATCATCAACCGCGCCTTCCCCGATACGACGCAGACCTACACCTTCAAGGACACGATCCTGTACGCGCTGGGCGTGGGCTTCGGCGCTGAACCGCTAGACGCCGGCCACTTGCGGTTTCTCTATGAGGACGGGCTGCAGGCGATGCCAACACTGGCCAACGTGCTGGGCCATCCCGGCATGTGGATCCGGGGCGAGGAATACGGCGTCGACTGGAAGAAGCTGCTCCACGCCGAACAGCGCATGGAAATGCACGCGGTGCTGCCACCGGAGGGCAACATCACGGCCAGCCACCACATCATGGGCCTGCGCGACATGGGCGAGCGTGGCGCGATGCTCCACCAGCGCAAGGTGGTAAGCAACGCCGAAACCGGCGAGAAGCTGGCCACCGTCACCAACACGCTGATGCTGCGCGCCGACGGCGGCTGCGGCGATTTCGGCGATGTGCCCACCGAACTGACCAAGCTGCCCGAAACCGCGCCTGACTCCACGCTGGAGGTTCAGGCGACCGAGATCCAGCCGCTGATCTATCGCCTGTCGGGCGACCTCAACCCGCTGCACATCGATCCCGCCGTGGCGACCGTGGCGGGCTTCCCCCGTCCGATCCTCCACGGCCTCGCGACCAAGGGCATGGCGGGTTACGCGCTGATCCGCCAGTTCTGCGGCATGGATGCGCGGCTGCTGGGCTCGATGGCGGTGCGCTTTACCCGACCCGTGCTGCCGGGCGACCTGCTCCGTTTCGAATTCTGGGGTTCGGGATCGGGTACGGTGCGCTTCCGCGCGGTGGTGCCCAACCGCGACAACACCGTCGTGCTTGATCGCTGCACTGCCGAGATCGGGTGAGCGCATCAGACCAAGAATTTGTCTCTGAGTGCGTCCCCGCGAAGGCGGGGAGCATAGGCATTCAGCCGCAACTGAACTCCAAACCGCCTGAGGCCCCCGCCGTCGCGGGGGATCGCATTTCTATGATGTCCGCTGCGCCTTGAACGCGCGCATCACCGGGTCGGGCATGCCTGGTCCCTGCCCCGAATAGCCGCACAGCATGTCGAAGATCCCGCCATAGCGCCGCTCGATCTCCGCCGCCGCCTCGGCCGGTTTGCCGACCACGCAGTAGGTGTTGAGGATCTCGTCGCTCACCAGCTTGCCCATGTCGGCCCACTGGCCGGCTTTGGACAGGCGCAGCATTTCGGGGTGGATGTCGCCGAACCCCTCGGCCTCGAGCACGCCGACATAGGCCGGGGTCGAGCAATAGAACGCCACCGATTCGCGGGCGTGGGCCACGGCCTTTTCCAGTTCCTCGTCCGTTTCGCCCGAGGCGATGAACGGCATGCCGACCAGCCGGAACTTCGCCCGGTCGCGCCCGTGTGTCGCCAGCGATTCCTCGACCAGCGGCAGCGTCACGCTGCGCAAGTATTTGGGCGAGGTGAAGCTGTGACACAGCAGCGCGTCGGCCACTTCGCCCGCCACCTTGGTCATCTCCGGACCCACAGCGGCCAGTCCCACCAGCGGCCGCCCGAACGGGTGCTCCACCGGCGTGAACATGTGCGTCATCAGCGTGTGGTTGTAGAACCGCCCCTCGAACTTCAGCGGCTTGCCGTCATGCCAGCAATCCCAGATCGCGTGCATCGCCTGGATGAATTCGCGCATGCGCGGCGCGGGGTTGGACCACGGCATGCCATAACGCCGTTCGATATGCGGCTTGATCTGCGAGCCGATGCCCAGCGTAAACCGCCCGCCCGAAATCTGGTTGAGATCGTTGGCCGACGCCGCGGCCAGCATCGGCGTGCGCGCCAGCGCCACCGCGATGTAGGTCATGATCTCGACCGTCCTGGTCCGGTCCGCCACCAGCGTGGAAAGCACGAACGGATCGTGTTTCGACTCGTTGGTGAAGATCGCGTCGAACCCGTCGGCTTCCCATTCAGCCGACTTGGCGATTGCCTGCTGCGGCGAGGTCGTCATCGTCGCGATTTTCATGGCGCTTGCTCTCCCGTCAAATGCGCGGTTGTCAGATGGTGGCGAGCCCGCTCTCGTCGATCGCCTGCACCCGCAGGAACGCGGGCCGCGCAGTGCAGCGCGCCAGCCAATCGGCGATCAGCGGAAACGGCGCCATGTCGATGCGCGGCGCGATCCCGGAAATCGGGAACGCGGTGTTGATATCGCCGATCGTAAAGCCGTCCCCGGCGACATAGGCGTTGCCCGCCGCCAGATGCGTTTCGAGCGCGCCGAGCGTTACCGCCACGTTGGCGAGGCACGTCGCCACGACATCGCCATTGGGCGCCTCGCCCGCCTGCCCGGCCCGGCGGATTTCGCGGACCATGATCGTGAAATGGAACTCGACCTCGGTGATCGCCCAGCTCGACCACTGGTCGATCCGCGCGCGCAGGCGCGGGGCGGAGGGCAGCAGTTCGCTGGGTTGCAGCGAGGCAAGATACGCCGTGATCGCCACGGATTCGGTCAGCACGAAATCGCCATCGACCAGCACCGGCACTTTGCCCATCGGGTTGAGCGCGAGGTACGCAGGCGCCTTGCTGTCGGGCACCGCAACCTGGGTATAGGCCAGACCCAGTTCTTCCAGCGCCCACAGGCAGCGCGCCACCCGGCTCGGCTTGGTGCCATAGATCGTCAGCATATTTTGTGCTCTCCCGCTTGACCTGGAATTAACACGCTGGTTTAAAGTGTGCTAGCGAATAAAAGCGCGACATGCGCTGGAGAGAGCCGCGAATGGCAACCAACAGCTTCGACGCCTGGCGGCGCAATTCGCCGTATTATGGCGAGACGCATCAGGCATTGGCCGACAGCGTGCGCACGTTTATCACGCGCGAGGCGCTGCCCCATGTCGATGCGTGGGAGGACGCCGGCATCGTTCCGCGCAGCTTTCAGGAGAAAGCCGGCGCGGCGGGGCTGCTGGGCCTCGGCTTCCCCGAGGCGTTCGGCGGCACGTCGGACGGCATCGACAGCTTCCACAAGCTGGTGCTGGTCGAAGAAACCGCGCGGTGCGGTGCGGGCGGCGTGCAATCGGGCCTGTTCACCCACATGGTCGCGATGCCCCTGCTGATCGAGAATGGCGACCCCGATCTGGCCCGCGCGATCGTCCCCGAAGTGATCGCGGGCCGCACGATCATCGGCATCGCGGTGACCGAACCATCGGGCGGATCGGACGTCGCCGCGCTGCGCACCACCGCGCGGCGCGATGGCGATCAGTTCATCGTCGATGGCTCCAAGACGTTCATCTCCAACGGCATGCGCGGCGATTATTTCGTCACTGCGGTGCGCACGGGCGGTGCGGGCATGGGCGGCATATCGATGTTGCTGATCCCAGCGGACAGCGCAGGCTTTTCGCGCACCTCGCTGAAGAAGATGGGCTGGCATTCGGGCGATACCGCCACACTCCACTTCGATGGCGTGCGCGTGCCGGCGCGAAACCTGCTGGGTGAGGAGAACAAGGGCTTCAAGCCGATCTTGCGCAACTTCAACTGGGAACGCATTCAGGCCGCGCAGCAGTGCACCGCGTTCGCGCGGATCGCGCACGAGGAAGCGGTCGACTGGGCCAACGCCCGCGTCACCTTCGGCAGCAAGCTGGGCGCGCATCCGGTGATCCGCTCAAAACTGGCCGACATGAAACGCCACATCGACGCGACCCAAGCCTGGACCGACCTGTGCGCGTGGCAGTTCGATCGCGGCAGCGAGGTCGCCGCCGATATCGCGCTGCTCAAAGTGCAGGCGACGCAGATGTTCGAAAAAGTGCTGCGCGAGGCGGCGCAAGTGCTCGGCGGCGCCAGCTTCGTGCGCGGCACGCTGACCGAACGCATTTATCGCGAAGTGCGGGTGGTCGCGATCGGCGGCGGCTCCGAAGAAATCCTGCTCGACCTCGCCGGGCGCCAGCTTGGCTACGGCCTCAACTGAAGGACTCCCGATGCCTTACCAAACCACTGAATCGCTCTGGGGTCCGGAACATCAGATCTTCCGCGAAACCGTGCGCCATTTCATCGCCACCGAGATCGAGCCCAATGTCGATGAATGGGTCCACAACCACGAAATCCCGCGCAGCTTCTGGCTGAAGGCGGCCGAAGCGGGCATCCTCGGTGTCGACATCCCGGTCGAATACGGCGGCCCGGGCGGCGATTTCCTCCACCGGCTCGTGATCGCGGAGGAGATCGGCTATACCCCGGCGGGCGCGAGCATGGCGCCGTCGCTGATCGCCGACGGCACGACCGAAATCCTGTTCCGCTCGGCCAATGAGGCGCAGCGCCGCCAATACATCCCCGCCATGGTCCGCGGCGAACTGCTGTTCGGGCTGGCGATCACCGAACCCGACAGCGGCAGCGATGTTTCCGCGATCCGTTCCACCGCCACGCGCGACGGCGACGAATGGGTTATCAACGGCTCGAAGACCTACATCAGCCAGGCCAATGTCGCCGATGCATTCATGGTCGTGGTCCGCACCAGTGAAGCGCCGGGCGCCAAGGGCCTGTCGGTGATCATCGTCGAGGCCGACCGCCCCGGTTTCCGCCGGGGCAAGGAACTGCACAAGATGGGGGTCAAGGCCTCCAACACCGGCGAGATCAGCTTCGACAACGTGCGCGTTCCGGCCGAAAACCTGCTGGGCGAGGAAGGGCGCGGCATGGCGATCTGCCTGGGCGGAGTGAACATGGACCGCATCACATGGCCGCTGATCGCGCACGCCGCCTCGCAGCGCGCGTTCGAGGAAACGGTCGAGTTCGTCAAGAACCGCAAGGCGTTCGGCCAAACGATCTTCGATTTCCAGAACACCCAGTTCAAACTGGCCGAAATGAAAACCGAGATGGCGGTGGGCCGCGCCTTCCTCGACGAAGTGATCCGCGACTATCAGGCCAACGGCAAGCTCGACAACCTGAAGTGCGCGATGGCCAAGATGTGGCTGCCCGAGATGGAAGCGCGCGTGATGGACGGCTGCGTCCAGCTTCACGGCGGCGCGGGGTACATGGACGAATACCCGATCTCGCGGCTTTATACCGCCGCGCGGCTGCACCGCATTTTTGCGGGAACGGCGGAGATCATGCGGCTGCTGGTTGCCCGGTCGATCTGATGAGAAGGCCCATCTGATGTTCAAGGTCATGTTGCTCGCGAAGAAGCGCCCCGACCTCAGCGCCGAGGCGTTTCGCGACTATTATTCGAACCACCACGTCCACCTGATGAACCGCCTGCTCGAACACGGCGCGGCAGTCCACCGGCGCAACTTCGTGATCCACCCCGATCCCGCCACGCCGGGCGAGGTCGATGTCATCAGCGAGGTGTTCTACGAAGACCGCAGCGTGGCCGAGGCCACCATGCGCGAACTCGCCGACCCCGAAGTCCACCGCCAGCGGATCGAGGACGAGCAGCGCTTCCTGATCCCGGAATCGGTGCGGGTGTTCATGGTCGAGACCGACGAGACGGTGTTCCGGCCGATGGACGGTTGCCGGTAGCGCGCCCATCGCGCCGCCGCGACCGCCCGACCATCAGGCGGGCACGAACACCAGCCGGCGCTGGGTGAATTCCTCCAGCCCCGCCTGCCCCAGTTCCTGCCCCATGCCCGATTGCTTGGCCCCGCCCATCGCGATGAACGGGTTGATGTTCATGTGACTGTTGATCCACACCATCCCGGTTTCCAGCTGGCCAGCGACGTCGAGCGCACGCGCCTTGTCGGTGGCCCATACAGTACCGCCCAGGCCCTGGTCGGTGTCGTTAGCCCGCGCTATCGCGTCGGCCACGTCGCTGTAGCGCAGCACCGGCAACACCGGGCCGAACTGTTCCTCGCGCACGATCCGCGCATCGTCGGGCACGTCACGCACGATCGTCGGGCGGATGAAATAGCCGGGGCGATCGAGCGCGGCGCCGCCGTGGACTTTGCCGACGGTGGCGGCGTCCGCGATCATCTCGCGGACTTTGTCGTACTGCGCCTTGTTCTGCAGCGGGCCGTATTGCGCGCCCTGCTTGGCGCCATCGTCGACCACCGCGAGGTCGGCCAGCACTTCCAGCTCGTCGCAGATCGCGTCGTATTGGGATTCATGGACATATGCGCGCTTGATTGCGAGGCAGACCTGGCCTGAATTGACCATCGCGCCTTCAAACAGGCTTTTGGCCGCGCTTTTGGGTTCGACATCGTCGAGCACGATCGCGGCGTCGTTGCCGCCCAGTTCCAGCGTGATCCGCTTGAGCAGGCTCGATGCGCTAGCCATCACCTTGCGGCCCGTGGCGGTCGATCCGGTGAACGATACTTTGGCGACATCGGGATGCGCGGTCAGCACGCCGCCCAGATCGTTGGCGTCGGTGACCATGTTGAACACACCGGCGGGCACGTACTTGTTGAAGATCTCGCCAATCCGCAACGAGGCGAGTGGCGTGGTCGGCGCGGGTTTGCACACCAGCGTGTTGCCGGCGAGCAGCGCGGGCGTGGCTTTCACCGCCAGCAGCGAGATCGGGAAATTCCACGGCGCGATCGCGGCGACCACGCCAAGCGGATAGCGCTGTTCCACGAACCGCCCGTTCTCGTCGTCCTGCACCACCTTGTCGACCAGATGGAGGCTGGCAAGCGCGCGCAGGATGAACGCCGAACCGCCGATTTCCTCCATCGCCTTGTCCAGCGGCTTGCCCTGTTCGGACGTGAGGAGGCGCGCGAGTTCATCGATGCGCGCCTCCATCTCGTCCGCCACCTTCATCAGCGCAGCCCGGCGATCCGCGATGGGCGTTGCCGCCCATCCCGCGAATGCCGCCTTGGCCGCCGCGACGGCGGCATTCACCTGCGCCTCGTCGGCACGGGGGCAATCGACGATCGACGTTTCGGTCGCCGGATTGATGACCGGCATGGTCGATGCGCCGGCAACCAGCTTGCCGCCGATGATCAGGTGAAAGGGTTCCATCATATCCTCAGGTATTTTGAGTATCGCAGGTATCAGAAATGGAAGCCGATCGATCCGCCGAACGTGCGCCCGGCGGCCGGAACACCTTCGTCACCCGAACCGTTCTCGTTGAGCGACAGCAGGTACTTCTTGTCGGTCAGGTTGCGCACGAAGCCGCGGATGTTGAAGTGACCGTCGGGCGCGGTCCACGTCATCTGCGCGTTGAACAGGCTGAACTTGGGCTGCTTCACGCGGTTGTCGACCGCCCAGAAGAAGCCGCTGTTGTACGACCAGTTGACGTTGGTGGCGAGCTCGCCGCCGGCCAGCGTCAGCTTGTTGTTCAGGCCCATGTTGAACGTGAAGTCGGGCGTGTTGACCAGCTTGTTGCCCGTGGCCGAGCAATAGAACTTGCCCGCGTTGGCCGCGCCGCTGCAGCCCGGGAACACATAGTTGCCGACGCCGGAAATGAACCCGGCACCCGGGATCAGGTTGTCGTAGCTCGGCGCACCGGCAGGCTGCGACAGGAACGAGACCGTCGCCACGGGGAAATCGCCGTAACGGTGATGGAGGTATGCCCCGCTGCCGCTGAGTGAGAACCCGGCGCCCAGTTCGGCGAGGAAATCGAAGTCAACGCCATAGATCTTGGCCGAGGCGGCGTTGGTCAGCGTGGTGCTGGCACCGTTGACCTGGAACGCCTGGATGTTCTTGTACTTGTAGTAGAATCCGGCCGCATTGAAGCGGATGCGGTTCATGATCGTGGACTTGAAGCCGATTTCTCCGGCGTCGAGCGTTTCGGGCTTGGCCGGAGCATCGCCGGGCGAGGTCAGGTTGAACACCCCGCTCTTGAAGCCGCGGCTGTAGCTGGCGTAGACCATCAGATCGCTGCTGAACTTGTGGTCCAGCGCCAGCCGCCAGGTCGCCTTGTTGAACGTCTTGGCCTGGTCGATCGTGCCCAGCGGAATCAGGAAGCCCGCCTTTTCGTCGCAGAACTGCGTGCACAACGCCGTGGGATCGGGCTCGATCGCCACCGCCTGGGTCGCATGCAGCTTGCGCTGGTCACTGGTATAGCGGCCGCCGACGGTCAGGTTGGTATCCTGCGCGAATTCCCACGTGACCTGGCCGAACCCGGCGTAGGACTTGGTCTTCTGCGCCGAGTAGATCACCAGCCGGTCAGGGCCGGGAGCCGAGCCGATGGCGGCGCCGACGATCTGGAACGGGTTATACTGGCTGGTGGCGTCCATGTAGAACAGGCCGGCGATTGCCTTGATCGGGCCGTGATCGTAAGCCAGCTGCAGTTCCTCGGTCCACTGCTTCTCCTGGTTGAACAGCGGCGCATCGACGATCTTGAGCGCGGTGGCATCGACGTCCACGCGCTGGAAGCCCTTCGATCCGCGATAGGCGACGATGTTGGTCAGACTGAAATCGCCCATGTGATGCTCGAGCTTGGCCGATCCGCCGTACATCTGCGTGTCGATCCGTGGCAGGAACTCGCTCTGCGAATCGTAGTAGCCGTTGCCCGCTGCGGTAAACGCGGCATAGCCGGTGCCGTTGATCAGTTGCGAGGTCGGCACCGGGCGATAGGCGATCGCGAACGAACCGCTGGTGCGCGCATAATCGCCGGCCAGCGTCAGCTTCGTGTCCGGCCCCAGTTCGAACAGCAGCTTGCTGCGAACGACGATATCGCGCGACTTGTTGACGTCCTGGTTGATGATCTTGTTGAAGCCGAAGCCCTTGTCCTGGTTGCGGTAATAGACCGCGATGTCCGCCGCGACGCCATGGGCGAGGCCGCCGGTGGCATAAAGGTTGCCCTCCATCGTCTGCAGGTTGCCATAGCCGAGCGAGGCATCCATCGAGAAGTCCTGCTGCGGCGTCTTGGTGATGACGTTGACCGCACCGCCGGTGGCGTTGCGGCCATAGAGCGTGCCCTGCGGGCCTTTCAACACTTCGATCCGCTCGATGTTGTTGAGCGCGAACGTGGCGCCCGCCATCGACGGAATATAGACGCCATCGACGAACGTGGCGACCGCGCTGTCCTGCCCGGTCGAGCCGCCCTGCGTGCCGACGCCGCGCAGCGTGAACACGGTCGCTTCGGTGGTGCGCGTCACATTCAGGCCAGCCACCGATTCCGCCAGATCCTGCGTGGTGCGGATGCCCGCTTCTGCCAGTGCGGCGGCGGGGACGGCGGAGATCGCGATCGGCACGCTCTGCAGGTTTTCCGCACGCTTCTGCGCGGTCACGACGATTTCCTGAAGCCCGGTCCCCTGGCCGGACGTGGCGTCAGCCGACTGCGCCAGCGCGGGCTGCGCCGCCATCGCGAAGCCCAGCGAAACCGATGCGAGCCATACTGCCTTTGTCATCATCATCCTCCCAGATGCACTACCTGTTTGACGTAGCAATCACTCTGAAAGTGGCATATTGTCAACCGTATAATAATACGCTGCATTATCATAATTCGACCTGTGGTATTAACATCACGGCAGCACGGGAGACGGCTGATGGCGGTGAGTGAAGCGCTAGATTTTGCGCTCGATATCAAAGGTTTGGGCAACCGGTTGGTCGATCGACTCGATTCGCTGCGCGATGCCAGCCCGATTTTCTGGAGCGACATCAACGCCGCCTGGCTGGTCACCGGGCACAAGGAAGTGCTCGACGGCTACTATGGCCGGCTACCGCTGTCGTCCGCGCGCCTGCCCCACCTGGCGGTCTCGCACCTCGATCCGGCGGACTGCGCAAAGTTCATTCCCAACGTCATGGCCGCGCCCAAAAGCTGGCTGCTCAACATGGACGGTCCCGAGCATCACCGCATCCGCCGGCTGATCCAGAAGGCGTTCAGCAAGCCGGTGGTCGAGACGATCCGGCCCGACATCCGGCGCTACGTCCAGGAGACGCTGGACCACGTCGCGACGATCGACGGCCCGGTCGATTTCGTCGAGCAAGTCGCGCGGACCATCCCGGCGCGGATGATCCTCAAGGTGTTCGGGTTCGACGATACGCTGATCACCAAGATGCAGCACTGATCGATCTGCATGAACACCACCGGCAACCTGAATGTGCCGCTGGCCGACCTGATCGAGGTGGACAAGGTCATCGTCGAACTGCGCGAGCTGTTCACGCCCGAGTTCGCCCGGCGCCGCGCGCACCCGACCGACGATTTCCTCTCGGCGCTGGTGACGGCGGTCGATGGCGGTGACACGCTGAGCGACGAGGAGATGTTCGGCGTCTGCACGATCACGCTGATCGCGGGGCACGACACCACGGTGAACACCATGGCGCTGGGCATGGCAGAGCTGGCGCGCGATCCCGCGGCGATCGCTGCGCTGCGCGCCGAACCCGCGATCACGGTCGACACGGTCATGGAAATTCAGCGCAAGGCGCAAATGTCCACATTCATGTCGCGGGTGGTTGCCGAAGACTTCGACTGGAACGGCCATGCGCTGAAGAAGGGCCAGTTCGTGCTGCTGTGTCAGGGCGCCGCCAACCGCGATCCGACGGTGTTCGCCGATCCGGACAAGTTCGACTTCGCGCGCAGCCAGCAGCCCAACATGACCTTCGCGCCTGGGCTGCACCACTGCATCGGCCACTTGCTCGCCAAAATGGTGCTGGGCGAATTCTTCCCTGCATTCATCGACCGGTTCGATTTCGCGCTGGTCGACGATACGCTCGATTTCTCGCCGACGATGGCATTTCGCGGTCTGGAATCGCTGCCGATGCGGCTGACCGAACGGCGGCGCGGCTAAGCAAGTCCGGCAAGGCCGCACCCCACGCAAACCTGCCAGAACTCAACAATCACAAAGGGACGATGCATGAAGATCAGAGCCGCCGTCGCGCGCGAAATCCACGGAACGTTCACGGTCGAGGATGTCGATCTGGTCGAGCCCAACGCCGACGAAATCCTCGTGCGGCTGGTCGCGACGGGCATCTGCCACACCGATCTGGCGATCATCGAACAGATCATGCCGATCCCCCTGCCCTATGTCCTCGGCCACGAAGGCGCCGGGATCGTCGAGCGCACCGGCAGCGATGTGACCGGCTTTGCGCCCGGCGACCGCGTGGTGCTGACGTTCAACACCTGCGGTGCCTGCGCGCCCTGCACCGACGATCACCCCGCCTATTGCCAGCAATACGGCCTGCTCAACTTCTACACCCGCCGCCCCGATGGCAGCGCCACGCTGCACGATGCGGCGGGCGAACCGCTGGGCAGCGCGTTCTTCGGCCAGTCTTCGTTCGCGACCTACGCGCTGTCGAGTCCGCGCAACACCATCAAGGTCCGCGCCGACGCACCGCTGGAATTGCTCGGGCCGCTGGGCTGTGGGCTGTCGACCGGCGCGGGGACGGTGATGAACGTGCTCAAGCCCACTGCCGAAACCAGCATTGCGGTGTTCGGCACGGGCGCGGTCGGCATGTCGGCGCTGATGGCGGCCAAGGCGTTGGGCGCAGGGCGCATCATCGCGGTCGATCGGGTGGAAAGCCGACTGGCGCTGGCCCGCGAACTGGGCGCGACCGACACGATCGACACCTCGAAGCAGGATTTGGCCGAAGCGCTTACGGAACTCGGCGGCGTGGATCAGGCGATCGACACCACCGGCGTTCCCGCGCTGATCGCGGCGGCTGTCGGCGCACTCAAGGAACGCGGCACCTGCGTGCTGCTGGGCGCGTCGAAGGACCAGCTGGTCACGCTCAACATCCTGCCGCTGATCAGCGGGCGGGTGATCCGCGGCGTGGTCAACGGCGATTGCGATCCCGCCGTGCTGATCCCGCAACTGGTCGACATGTACCTTGCCGGGCAGTTCCCTGTCGACAAGCTCTCGGCGTTCTACACCCTCGACCAGATCAACGAGGCGGTGGTCGATTCCAATTCGGGCAAGACGATCAAGCCGATCCTGCGGTTCGAGCCGGCATGATGGGCGACTTTGCCAACAAGCGCGCGCTGGTCACCGGCGCGGGTCGCGGCATTGGGCGAGCGATCGCGCTCGCGCTGGCCGAAGGCGGTGCCGACGTGATCCTGGCGGCCCGGTCGGTCGATGAACTCCAAAGCGTCGCCGCTGAAGTCACGGCGCTGGGTCGCACCGCTCACGTCGTGCCCACCGACCTCGGTGATCAGGCAGCTGTCGAAGCGCTGGCAGCCCAGGCGCTGGAACTGGGCGGGATCGACGTGCTGGTCAGCAACGCCGCGTTCTCGCCGCCACCGTCGAGCCTGCTCGATCTCGACATGGACACCTGGCGCCGCACGTTCGCGGTCAACACCGGCGCCGCGCTGATCCTGATCAAGGCGCTGGCAGGTGACATGACCAGGCGCCCCGGCGCCAACATCGTGATCGTCTCGTCGATCCGCGGGCTTGGCGGCACGCCGTGGGGCGGCGCCTATGGCTCGTCCAAGGCCGCGCTCAACCAGATGATCAGGACGCTGGCCTGCGAGCTGGGGCCGCAGGGCCTGCGCATCAACGGCGTGCTGCCCGGCCCGGTGCTGACCGCGATGACTACCGAATTCCTGCCTGATAACAAGGCGTTGTTCGACTATTACGGCGACATCGCCCCGATCAAGGGCTGGACCATGGCCGAGGACATGGTCGGCCCCGCGCTGTTCCTGGCCGGGCCCGGCGCGCGCAAGGTCCACGGGCATCTGCTGGTGGTCGATGGCGGGCTTTCCGCGATCAACCAGGATGCGTTCCCGCCGCCCGATGCGCTGCTGGGCTAGGCCGCGCGCTCAATCCGCCACGTAGTTCTTCCACCCCGTGGCGAGGTAGTTGACGAACGCCGCGCCGACGCCCTCGCTGGCGAGGTAGGCGCTCGTGACCGGGAACGTCGCCGAGACGAACGCGGGATCGGCCAGCGCCCGCCTGGGGAAATCGTGGTGCAGGATCGCGCCGCGACCGACGAACACGAAATCCGCGCCGCTGGACAGGCAGTCCACCGCCTCGGCGGTAGAGAAGATCTTGCCCGCCACGCCCAGCCGGGTTTCGCCGCGCGGCAACTGCCCGAACCAGTCGATCAGCCGCTTGCCGTGGAACGGTTCCTCGTCGGGTTCCTTGAAGCTGTCCCACAGCGACATGTCGAGATAGTCGAGCTTGCCCCCGCCCAGCAGTTCGCCGGCAAAGCGCAAGGCATCGCCGAAGCCATAGCCGTATTTCTCCGGCGAAACGCGCACGCCCAACTGGAATTGCGGGCCGGTCGCGGCGCGGATGCCGTCGATCACTTCATGATAGATGCGCGTGCGGTTCTCGTACGATCCGCCATAGCGATCGGTGCGCCGGTTGCGCTCCTCGTGCAGGAATTCGCACAGCATGTAGCCATGCGCGCCGTGCAGTTCGACGCCGTCGAAGCCCGCCGTTTCGCAGCGCACCGCCGCCGCGATGAAATCCGCCACCAGTTGCTCGACCTCGGCGGTGGTCAGCGCGCGCACGCCGCGATCGGGGCGATCGAACGGCGCGACGACATCCTCGCCGGTCAGCGCGGCACTGCTGCGCTCGCCCGAATGCTGCAGCTGGACCGACGAAACGCTGCCCCCCGCCCTGATCGCCGCCGCCAGACGGGTCAGCCCCGGCAGGTGATCGTCCGACCAAACACCCAGCTGCCCCGGAAAGCCCTGCCCGCCCTTCTGGACATGCGCTGCGCACGTCATCACCAGCCCGAAGCCACCGTCGGCGCGCTTGGCGAGGAACGTCAGCTCATCATCGCCCAGCGTGCCGTCGGCGTTGCTCTGGTGGTTGGTCAGCGGCGCGAGCGCGAACCGGTTGTGCCACTGCGGCCCGCGAGGAAAGGTGATCGGCTGGTCGAGAGTCGGGCGCACAAGGTTCTCCGGTCGGGTTGCGTGGCTTAGTAAGCTGGCGAACTAATGCGTGGCAAGCCCCTTTGCGGTCATCCCCGCGCCTACTGCCCGGTCCACACCGGGCTGCGCTTTTCGGCGAACGCGCGCGGACCCTCGATCGCATCGTCGCTGGCGCGCCAGGCGACGAATTCGGGATAGTCCTGCTGGTGGCGCATCGCGATTTCGACGCTGGGTTCTTCCAGCCCGCGCTGGACCACCGCCTTGGAGGTGCGCACCGCCATCGGCGATCCGCGCAGGATCTGATCGACCCAGCGCCGCGTGGCCGCCGCCAATCCGGCTGCGGGCACCACTTCGTTGACGAACCCCATCCGCAACCCCTCGTCGGCGGGAATGCGCCGCGCGGTGAGGATCGCACCCATCGCCTGTTTCAGCCCGACCTGCCGCGCCAGTCGGTGCAAGCCCCCGCCCAGTGCCACCGCGCCCACCAGCGGCTCGGGCAGGCCGAAGCTGGCCGTGTCGCTGGCGACGATGATGTCGCACGCCAGCGCCACCTCGAACCCGCCGCCCAGCGCCACGCCGTTGACCGCCGCGATGAAGGGCTTGGGGCAATCGAACCGCTCGATCAGCCCGGCGTAGCCGCTGCGCGGATATTCCGGCGGCAGCCCGGACACCGCCGCCGCCTTGAGATCGGACCCCGCACAGAACGCCCGCTCGCCCGCGCCGGTGACGACGCACACGAACTGGCTGTCATCGCCCGCAAACGCATCGAACGCGTCCTGCAGTTCGTGGTGCATGGCGATGTTGATCGCATTCATCACCTCGGGCCGGTTGAGCGTGATCGTGGTGACCGGACCGTCGCGGGTGGCGGTTATGAACTGCATGGCGTGTCCTGTTGCTGGGGGCTGGAAGGGCGGGATCGGGCTTCGCCAACTTCTCCATGTTTGCCCGAGTGGACTCCCAATGGTCTCGCGGGCGAGTCGGGTGAGCAGGCATATATATCGTTATGTTTCAGCATGTTGTTTCAAGGCCAGAGAACGTGGCGAACTTAACCGCGCGACCGGCGTGTAGGACAGCGCAAAAGTGGAGTGCAAGCCTGTCGCCGTTCATGCCTGGCGGAGAAGGCGGACCCGAAGGTCCGCTTTCGACTCGACACTGCGCATAGCGGAGGTTCGGTGGCCTGCTGAACCAACGGCAGCTTATGGCCATCGCAGGTCGGCAGCCCTATGACCGGAAATGGTGGAAAGCTGCCGTTAGCACCTGCCCGTTATGGCGGGTATATTGTGACAGGGCTGGGCGAAAACGATGTTCGGAAACACACTAATATGCGACGAGGAATTTACTGAACTCAACCACGTCACAAAGAACATAAGTGATTACTATTTTAAAAGCTGCACGTTCTCGGAAATGGATTTCGAGGGTGGCGATTTTGGAACGTTAATGATCTTTTGCAAATTGAACGCGTGTGATCTGTATTGGACGATCATGGCATCTGGCCTATTCGTATCAACCACATTTTTGGGGACTGCTTTCAGAGGGTTAAATTTCGCAGGAGCAAAGTTCATCGAATGCACATTTGTGGATTGCGACTTCGCAAAGGACAATCTCGGTAGCGATTGCGACTTTGCGGATGCCAAATTCGTCGATTGCAGGTTCGAAAATACCACTGGAGGTCCCACCATCAACTACGTCCGCTAGTGGGGGGCGCAAGCTGCCTTACAGGCAATGGTCTGCTTTATGGTCGCATCCCGACAGGCCGCTGCTGGCTCGGAAGTTCGGATGGCCGGACATTCGGCGGCTTGCTGAACCAACGGCAGTTTACGGGCATCGCAGGCCGGGAGACCGGTGACCGGAACATCGGGGGAGAGGCTCGTCGATGGAGGTGGATGACTGCGGACTAACGTCGAGTACCCGCAATGAGTTCGTGCGCGAAATGGCTCGCTCCGTCGCATTGGGGGGAAACAGGAAGTTCAATCGCCTCAAATCAAGTGGGCCGGCCTCCTGGCCTCGACGTGAAGTCGGCCCAGGCTTAGCATTTTGGCCGCGAGTTCAAGCCGCTGCTCACGGAAGCCCGCCTGCTTCCACTGGGCAATGCCTGGCTCATTTGCGGTGGGACATTGCTCAAGTGGACCAAGGTCGTGGATGCGAGGAGCAGCCTCTCCCGAGCAGCTTAACAGCAAATCGTCGCCAAACCGAACGTCAACCCAGCTCTCAAATCCCGCGAGGGAGGCGAGCACCATCGCTTCCTGCGCCTGCACCTTCGTGAACGCATAAACCTGGTTCAGAAAACTGACGTCTGCATTTCTCCGTATGATCCCATCCAACAGCTGGTATTTGCCTTCGGCGTCGGAAAAGACAACTTGCCCCCATACGCCATGCGCACGGCCCGGTTCCTTGCTTTGCATGAACATGAGCATTTTGATTTGCGCAGCGGTGAGGAACACGTCGTCGTCGATGCACAGATAATGATCGAACGGCAGAGCGGCGGCCAGCTCGATCCGGGCGCCCGGTCCTCCATTCGGTCGGGGCTGCCGCCAGATGAGATGCCAAGGAACATCATGGCGACCCTCCAGGCTATTCGGCGCTTCCGCCTGGTCCAGCACGAAAATGCGTGCCTCGGGCAGGGCATCTGCGGCGGCTCGCACGATGCGCCCAATGTTCTGAGGCCGTCGCCAGTTCAAAATGATTACGGCAACGGTGGGAGAAACGGGCATCAAACAGCTTTAGCAAGCCGATCAATGACCGCAATGGAGTCGTGTGCGGATAGGCTGCTTCCGATGCAGATGGGCGACCAGCGGCCCTTCATGACATTGCCCAATGGCGGCTTTCAGGATCGATCGGCAAGGGGCGCTACGGCAGAAAAGGCATGGATTGAGGACGGGGCAGATGTGCGCGGACGGCTGAGATTGGTGGGAAGCGGCCAGTCATTGTTTATCGACTGGTCGCCTCGCTGAAATTCTTATTCACGATCCGCCCATTTGCGTCGATCATGAACCTGCCTTCGCCATATCCAGTCGCGCCAGTTGTGGTACTGACCTCGTAGATTATTCCCGGCCGTAGCAGTTTCGCATCAATTGTCGGCCACTCCGGCTGAGGATGGCCCGTGAGCTTTGCACCGAAGGGGATTGGAAATTTGTTGGCACAGGCATCTTCGTAATCAACACTATCGCGCCAAACGCAGCTTCGCTCACCTTCTGCCGATACTTCGATGCGGCGTAGACATGAAGGAACGCTGGGTGATTTCGGATCAACGATAAAGACAATGTGCCCATCACGCATAAGCGCCAGCAGGTTGTATGCATATGAGCAGCCACCAAGGGCCATCGACAGTGCGACAAGCATTGCAATTCGCTCAAACATCCGTGCACTTTGCTCATTCCGTTGATGTCCGCAAGGGGGCGCAAGCTGCCTTGCGGGCAATGGTCTGCTTTGGCGTCGCATCCGGAAAGTCCGCTTTCGGCTAGGGACATACAGATAGCAGACATTCGCCGGCTTGCTGAACCAACGGCTGCTGATGGGCATCGCAGGCCAGCAGCCCCGCTGACCGGAAGGTCGAGGGCTCCCCAAAAACTGCCCCGCAAGAATTGTCAGCAAACCGGGTTGCACGGCTGATACGGTTATAGTACGCCTACTCATAGTAACGCAGCGGACTGTCGATCCGGCTGCGATGGGCGGAGGGGATCACCATGTCACGGACATCATACCTTTATCTGGCGTCGACGGCGGCGATGGCGCTGGCGCAGCCGGCACTCGTCGAATCGGCCATGGCGCAAGGCGCGCCGGCCGCAGCGGACGAAGCCGCCCCGCAGACCGGTCTGCAGGAAATCGTGGTGACGGCGCAGAAGCGCGGTGAAAACCTGCAGGACGTGCCGATCGCGGTGACGGCGGTCACTGCCGAGCTGGCGGAAAAGGCCGGGATCACCGGGCCCGAACAGCTGACCCAGCTGATGCCGGGGGTGACCTTCACCCGCCAGGCACAAGGCGGCGTGCCGTTCATCCGCGGCGTGGGCACGACATCGTCGTTCGTGGGGAACGAGCCGTCGGTCGCGCTGTTCGTCGATGACGTGTACCTCGTTTCGGGCAACGCGGCGGTGTTCGATTTCAACAACATCGCGGCGGTCGAAGTGCTGAAGGGCCCACAGGGCACGCTGTTCGGCCGCAACGCCACCGGCGGCGTGATCCACGTCAAGACCAAGGATCCGACGTTCGATCCGCATGCCGACATGACGCTGGGCTATTCCAATTACGACACCATCACCGGGCAGTTCTATGGTTCGACCGGGCTGACCAAGACGGTCGCGGTCAACTTTGCAGGTTTCTACAACAACCAGCAGGATGGCTGGGGCCACAACTTTGCGCCCACCCAGCAGACCTCGCTGACCTCGCAGCCCTATGCCGTCACGCCCGGCCAGGGCAAGGCCAACTACAGCTCGTCCTACGGCTTTCGCGGCAAGCTGCTGTGGGAACCGTCGGACGATACCCGCGTGCTGCTGTCGGGCATGTACGCTCACCGCCGGTCGGACCAGGGCTATGCCAACCGGGTGGTTCCGGGCACCAAGGGTCGCGGCGGCTATGACCCCGAAACCGGCGCGCCGGGCACCGGTCCGGGCTTCGGCGGCAACCCGATCGGGTTCTACGACAACGTCGACAGCATCGGCAACGGCTACGGCGTCGATTTCTCCAGCTTCAGCGGCAAGCTGACGCACGATTTCGGCGCGGTGAAGGTCACCAGCATCACCGCCTACAGCAAGCTGCGCGTCGATCCCGATCTGGCGCTCGACGCTTCGCCGCAGAACGCGCTCAATTCGTACAACCACTACGGCGCCAACACGTTCACGCAGGAACTGCAGGTCGCCTCGCCCGACGGCAACACGTTCAAGTGGATCCTCGGCGGGTTCTACATGCACGACCGCAGCTTTTTCCTCGGCAATTTCTCGGGCAACCTGATCAACCAGGCCTCGTTCGGCTATTCGGCGGCAGGCGTCGCGCTCGCTGGCCCCGGAACACCGCTGTTCCTCACGCCCAAGTACCAGACCAGCAACGCGCGGATGCTAACCAATTCGTACTCGGCGTTCGCGCAAGGCACCTACCCGGTGCTGCCCGATACCAACATCACGCTGGGCGTGCGCTACACCTCCGACCATCGCAAGGCGTATGGCGGCGAAGGCGGGTTCTACAACCCGGTCACCGGCGCGCTGTTGAACGCCACCGTTCCGGTGCTGGGCACGGTGCCCGCCTATGGCGGTCCGTTCTCCGATCAGGCGACGTTCAACGCGGTGACCGGCCGCGCCGCAATCGACCACCACTTCGGCAAGGACCTGATGATCTATGCCGCGTACAACCGCGGCTTCAAGAGCGGGGTGTACAACCTGGCCGGCTATGGCCCCAACACGCTGGCGTCGCTGCCGCCGGTGAAGCCTGAAAAGATCGACGCCTACACCGCCGGGTTCAAAAGCGAATTCTTCGACCACATGGTCCGCCTCAACGTCGAGGGCTATTACTACAAGTACAAGAACATCCAGGTGCAGAACAACCGGCCCGATGTGGGCGGCACGATCTTCGTCAACGGCGGCGCGGCGACGATCAAGGGCCTCGACGCCGAACTGACCGTGGCCCCCGCCGCCGGCCTGACGCTGACCGCTGCGGTCAACGTGCAGAAGGGCCGCTACGACGAGTTCAAGAACGGACCGACGTTCTTCCTCACCGGCCCCAACGCACCGCCGGCGGCGCAGCAGACCGTCCCGGCCAGCTGCAACTTCGCTGCTTATCCGGTGTCGGCCACCGGCTCGCCCGAGACGCAGATCCTCGCGCCGCTGGACAAGAACGGCAATCCGGTTGCGGGCGTGCGCCAGTGCGACCTCAGCGGCAACAAGACCGTGCTGACCCCGCCGTTCACGCTGTCGCTGACCGGCGACTATGCGATCCCGACTTCGGCGGGCGAGTTCGGTATCACCGCTTCGTGGCTGCACACCGGCAACTACTTCTTCGAGCCGGACAACCTCTACCTCACGCGCCAGCCGATCTACGACATCGTCAATGCCTCGGTCCGCTGGACCAGCGTGGGCAAGGGCGTGACCGCCAAGGTGTTCGTCGCCAACCTGCTGCAGAAGAAGTATTTTGCCTATATCGCCAACAGCACGACGTCGGGCACCAAGGGGGCACCCGCCGCGCCGCGCACGTATGGCGTGCAGGTGGGTTTCCACTTCTGATGATGTGATCGATCGCGGATTCCGGTGTGCATGGGGGCCACCGGGATCCATGATCAGCCGATGGGATCGTGGGGGGATTTTTGCGAAGGAGGCGGGCATGCCCGACGTTTCAGCCGATCACCCCGAAGACCTGATCGAACTTGCCCAGACCGATATCTATGCGATCCCGCTGGCCGATCAGCACGCGTTTCAGCTGGCCGCGCTGCGTCGCCGGTTTGACGACCTCGTCACCCGCATCCCGGTGCTGCGCCAGCTCGCGCAGGAACAGGGCATCACGCGGATCGACGCCATCGCCGATGTCGCACCGTTGCTGGTGCCGCATTCGGCACTCAAGTCCTATCCGATGTCGTTCCTCGAACGGTCGCGGTTCGACCGGCTGACGCAGTGGCTCGACGGGTTCACCACGTATGATCTGTCGGCGATCGACGCGCGCGGCTGCGACAGCATCGACGACTGGCTCGACCTGCTCGACGCGCAGACCCCGATCCGGGTGATGCATTCGACCGGCACCAGCGGCAAGCTGTCGTTCCTGCCGCGGGGCCTGCCCGAAATGCACAAGATGGTCACCGGCCAGCGCCGCCAGTTCGACCATTACCGTGACGAGCGCCCGCTGCTGGGCGTGCCGATGGAACAGGCGCCGGTGATCTACACGCAGTACCGCCACGGCGGCATGGCGCAGCACCGCCTGCTGCCGTTCCTGCGCGACGAGGTGTTCGGCGGCGACGAGGACATGATCCTGGCCACCAACCCCACCCGCTTTTCCGCCGACGTCGCCTCGATCAGCGGGCGCCTGCGCGTGGCCGAATCGCGCGGCGAGGCGGGCATGCTGAACATTGCGCCCAAGCTGATCGCGCGGCGCGCTGCGTTCCTGGCCGACCAGGCGCGCAGCGGCGAATATCTCGACGCGTTCTTCGATCGCATCACCAGCCGCTGGCAGGGCCGCACCGTTTCGGTGATGGGGCACGTCCCCTCGCTCTACACGCTCGCGGTCGAGGCCGAAAAGCGCGGCCTGTCCAACCTGTTCGCGCCCGACAGTTTCGTGGCCGCAGGGGGCGGGATGAAGGGCCACGACCTGCCCGATGACTGGCGCGCGAAAGTCGACCGCATGCTGGGCGGCGCGCCGCTGGTCGAAGGCTACGGCATGACCGAGATCGTCGCCGCGTCGCGCGAATGCGGCGGCGGGCATTATCATGTGCCGGCGTGGCATGTGCCGTTCCTGCTCGACCCCGCGACCGGCACGCCGCTGCCGCGCACCGGCACGGGCAAGGGCCGCTACGGCGCGATCGACCTCAACGCGCAGACGTATTGGGCGGCCTTCCTCACCGGCGACGAGGTCACGCTGCACTGGGGCGACACCGAAACGTGCCCGTGCGGGCGGATCGGGCCGTTCCTGGAAAAATCCATCCGCCGCTACACCGAGAAGGAAGGCGGCGACGACAAGATCACTTGCGCCGGCGCACCCGGCGCGCACGACCGCGCGCTCGATTTCATCACGCGGTCGGCCGGTGGCGAAGGAGTGACCGCATGACCGCGTTTCGCGTGCCGCTGGTGATCCGCGGCGAAGTGATCGAAGGCGACGAGGTCGAGTTCGGCGGCCGCGATCCGGCGACGCGCTTTCGCGGGCCCGATGTGGCGCGCCATCTCGATCGGCTGCCGCTGTCACCGCCGTCCGCCATCGCCGATCTTCACACGATCTCGTTCGACGAGATGCTCGACTACCTTGTCGAACTGGGCGAGCGGCTGAACTTCGCGTCCAACCGCCATTTGCAGGAAGCGCTCGAACTCACCAGCCGCACGTCGGGGCTCGGCCGCCCGATCCTCGAGGCGGTGTATGGCAACCTGGGCAAAGTGTTCAACCGCTCCGAAATGCGCGAAATGGCCGATGTGCTGATCGGCATTCCGTTCCTCGAAGGCTGGGTCTGCACCCGCTGCGAAGGGCCATCGTCGAGCCATGTCCGCGCGTTCGGCGCGCGCAGCCTGCACGTGATCGCGGGCAACGTGCCGACGATTTCGGCGATCACCGTGCTGCGCAACGCGATCACCCGCAGCGACATGATCGTGAAGACGCCGTCGAACGATCCGCTGACGATGATCGCCATCGCGCGCACGATGATCGACATGGCGCCCGACCATCCGCTCACCCGCCACGTCAGCGTCGGTTACTGGAAGGGCGGCGATGAACGGATCGAGCGCCGCCTGTACCAGCCCGCCAACGTCGAGAAGATCATCGCCTGGGGCGGGCTCGCCTCGGTCCAGCACATCTCCAAGTACCTCCAGCCGGGGATCGACCTGATCACGCTCGACCCCAAGCTGTCCGCCACGATCATCGGCGCCGAGGCATTTGCCGACGAGGCAGCGATGCGCGAATGCGCGCGCCGCGCCGCGCTCGACGTGGGCGTAAACAACCAGCAGGCGTGCCTCAACGCGCGCGTGATCCACGTCCACACCGGCACCGATGCGGCGGGGCTCGCCAAGGCCAACCGCTTTGGCGAGTTGCTGTTCGCGGCGATCCAGCAACTGCCCGCCACGCTGAGCAATGCCGTGCCCGCGCTCGATCCCGAACTGGCCGAGGAAGTGGAAGGTTTGCGTTATGCCGCAGGCCTTTACCGCACCTTCGGCGGCGACGGGCGAGGCGGCGTGGTGGTGTCGCAAGGCGACGAGCCGGTCGAATTCTCACCACTGCTGTCGGGGCGGGTCGCCAATGTCGTGCCGATCGACAGCCTCGACACCGCGATCGGCGCGGTCACGTCATGGACGCAGACCATCGGGCTGTATCCCGATCGCCTGATGCACGATTTGCGTGACCGGCTGGCGTTCCAGGGCGCGCAACGGCTGGTGACGCTGGGCTGCGCCACGCGGCGGACCATTGCCGGGCCGCAGGACGGGATCGAAGTGCTGCGCCGGATGTGCAAGTGGATCCTCAACGAAGTCCATGAAGACGATCCAACTGCGATCTGGCAGGATCGCGCCGAACTTGCCGCCACGGCGAGCTGAACCAAACGGGGCCGCTCTGGCCGGGGAGAATACCATGCCGCTCGATCACTACATCACGCTCGGCCGTTCGGGCCTGAAAGTCAGCCGTTTGTGCCTGGGTGCGATGACGTTCGGCACCGAATGGGGTTTCGGCGCAGATGCGGCGGATTCGACCGCAATCCTCGATGCCTATGCAGATCGCGGCGGCAATTTCGTCGATACCGCCAACCTCTACACCATGGGCACATCGGAAAAGATCCTGGGCGAATGGTTCGCGGCCGATACCGCGCGGCGTGACCGGATCGTGCTGGCCACCAAGTTCAGCTCCAACATGCTGCCGGGCAACCCCAACGGCGGCGGCGCGAGCCGGCGCGCGATCATCGCGGCGTGCGAGGCTTCGCTCAAGCGGCTCCAGACCGACTACATCGACCTCTACTGGCAGCACTGGTCCGACCCGTTCACCCCGATCGAGGAGACGATGGCCGCGCTCGACGATCTCGTGCGTTCGGGCAAAGTGCGCTACATCGGGTTTTCCGACACCCCGGCGTGGAAGGTGGCCGAAGCGCAGACCATCGCGCGGTTTCGCGGCTGGGCGCCGCTGATCGCGCTGCAGATCGAATATTCGCTGCTCGAACGCACAGTCGAGGGCGATCTCACCCCGATGGCGCTGGACATGGGCCTGGGCATCACCCCGTGGTCGCCGCTGCGCAGCGGGATGCTCAGCGGCAAGTACGATCGCAACCACCAGCAGCCGGCCTCGCTTGGCCGCGCCGAAGGACTGGCGCGCAACTTCACCGAACCCACGTTCCGGGTGATCGACGTGCTGCGCGATACCGCGACGCGGCTGGGCAGCACGCCCGCGCGCGTGGCGCTGGCCTGGGTGCTGGCCCAGCCGGGCGTCGCCTCGCCGATCATCGGAGCGCGCACGATGGCGCAACTGGACGACAATCTCGCCGCGCTCGACCTGACGCTCGATGCAGAAGCGCTGGCTGCACTCGATGCCGTGTCGAAGCCCACGCTCAACTTTCCGGCCGAGTTCCTGCCGAGGGCCGTGGCCAATACGTATGCCGGCATGACGATCAACGGACAGACTTTCGGCCCGTCGCCAAGGTGAGGGAAAGCGGCACCGCATCGCCGGTTGGCGTGCCCGCGCAAGCCGCGGCGACAATGCTGGTGCTGCTCGCGATTGCCTATGGCCTGGCCTATCTCGACCGGCTGATGATGGCCGTGGTCGCCGAACCGGTGCGGCATGAATTCGGGCTGTCGGACAAGCAGCTGTTCGCGCTGACCGGCGCGGCATTCGTGCTGATCTACGGTGCGTGCAGCATGATCGCGGGCTGGCTGCTCGATCGCGCCAGCCGCGCCCGGATCATCGGCATGGCGATGGGCGGGTGGAGCCTGGCGACGATGGCCTGCGGCTTTGCCACCGGCTTTCCCGGCCTCGCCGCCGCGCGCGCCGGGGTGGGCGTGGGCGAGGCGGCGATCGTGCCCGCCGCGATGGCGATGATCAGCGACGCCTATCCGCCACAAAAACGCCCGCTGGCGATGGGCGTGTTCTATGCCGGCGGGATGGTCGGCGTGTTCGTCGCGTGGGTCGCGGGCAGCTGGGTCGCGGCGCACTATGGCTGGCGCAGCGCGTTCTTCCTGGCCGGGCCGCCGGGCATCGTGCTGGCGCTGCTGGTGCTGTGGAAAGGGCGCGAACCGGAGCGCGAATTCCATCGCGGCGCGGTTCGCGGACGCGGCACCTTTGCCGACATCGCGCGCAACACGCCGCTGCTGTGGTTGCTGGGCGCGGGATCGGTGCTGACGTTCGTCAACATCGGGCTGATCAACCAGCTGGGCAGCTTCTTCATGCGCAGCCATGCCATGCCGATGCAGCAGGTCGGGCTGATCTTCGGCCCGGTGATGGCGGGTGGCACCGCCTGCGGGCTGATCGGCGGCGGCTGGATCGGCAACCGGCTGGCGGCGCGCGGGGTCGATGCGCTGCTCAGGTTCTCGACGATCAACGCTTTCGCGCTGTTCCCGATCTACATGCTGGTGTTCCTGGCGCCGTCGAAAGGGCTGGCGCTGGTCGCGCTGTTCCTCGGCACGATCGCCAGCGTGTTGTATTCACCGTGCTTTTCGGCGGCCTATCAGGCGGTCAGCGCGCCACACACGCGGGCGACCGCCGCCGGGATTTCGGGCTTTGCCAACGCGCTGATCGGCGGGGCGCTGACCACGTTCCTCGTCGGCGCGCTCAGCGATCACTGGAAACCGGCGTACGGGCCGGAAAGCCTGCGATATGCGATGATGGCGGGGCTGGTCAGCTGCCTGATCTCGGGCGCGATGTTCGTGAAGGCGCGACAGCTGGTGGCGCAGCAGGCGGCAAGCGCCGACGCGGCTACATTCCCTTGAAGTCTGGCTTGCGCTTTTCGCGGAAGGCGGCGACGCCCTCGGCGTGATCCTCGCTGCGGCTGGCGACGGGCTGCATCACGTGCTCGACCTCGAGGAACGGATCGAACGCCATGCTGGCGGCGAGGTCGAACTGGCGCTTGGTCAGGCCGATCGAGATGCCCGGTCCTGCGGCCAGTTCGGTCGCAAACGCCAGCGCGCGTTCCATCAACCCCTCGGGCGGCAGCACTTCCAGCACCAGCCCCAGGTCCAGCGCCTCCGCCGCGCGCACCACGCGCCCGGTGTAGCACAGCTCCTTGGCGCGCATCGGCCCGACCAGCCGGCTCAGCAGCCACACCGACCCCGCGTCCGGTGCCAGCGCGATGTTGCGGAACACCTGCACGAACTTCGCGCGATCATCGCACAGCACGAAATCGCACGACAGCGCGATGCCCCAGCCCATGCCCGCGCAGACGCCCGGCACCGCCGCGATCACCGGCTTCTTGAGGTGATAGATTGCGCGGTTGATCCGCCCCAGCTCGTGCATCCGCCCCAGCGATCCGGGCATCCCCCCGCCGCCGAAACCGGCGACGTCGGCGCCCGAGCAGAAATCGCCGTTCGCGCCGGTCAGCACCACGGCGCGCACTGCGGGATCGAGCGCGAAATCCTCGAACGCCGTGAACAGTTCGCGGCGCATCGCGTCGGTGACCGCGTTCTTGGTCTTGGCGGCGTCGAGCGTGACCACCGCCACCGCGCCGTGCTGTTCAACCGAAACCGTCATGCGCCCTGCCCCGTCCTTGCTGCCGTCACGTTCAATGATCGCCCAGCTGGGTCTTTACCGCGCCGCCGTCGTAATAGTCGACCACCGCGGCAATGCGGCCGTCGGGCGCCAGCTTCATCACCGCGACGCCTACCCCGCTGAAGGCGATCCCGGTGGGCGGCTTGCCATGATAGACCCCGGTCTGCACGCCGGAAAATGTCCATTCGAGGCAAGCATCCTCGCCCGACCGGAAGGCGCGCGGGAATGCCATGCGGATGTCCGAGATCGCCGCGACGAAATGCGCGTGGAACGCGCGCAGATCGTCGTGGCCCCGGCTGAACCGCTTCACCTGATCGTCGCGGTACGTCGCATCGGGGGTGAACAGCGCGACGAACGCCTCGGTATCCGAACTGGCCCAGGCATCGCCATATCGGCGGGCGAAGGCGGCCATATCATCCATCTCGTCAGGCATCAGCGGCGCTCCAGCATGGCATCGAGGCGGTCGTGGTAGCGCGCGATGGCGTGTTCATAGCGGCCGAACAGCGCGGGCTGATCGAACCCGCCCGCATAAGCGCGCTGGATCGATTCCCAGATGGCGAAGTCATCGATCTGCACCAGCTGGTTCATCTCCCAGCTCTTGCGCCAGTGATCGTCGGTTTCGGGGCCAGCGCCGGGCGGCTTGAGCAGGCTCATCACCATTTCGCTGCGCCCGACCGACAGCGGCCGGATCGTCTGGATCAGCACGTGATCGTGCGGCGTGGTAACGAACGTGGTCGGGAAGATGGCGAAGGTGATCATCACCTCGCGCCGCAGCAGCGCCGGGTCGACCGGCTCGAGCTTGGCCAGCGATCGCCGCGCGGTGATGAAGCGCGTGTGATCGCCGTAAAAGTCGAACAGCGAGGCATTGCCGGTAAACGTCCGCGCCGCTGCCGGGTGCAGGTAGTTGAGGTGGTAGGTTTCCAGCGACCCGTCGATCGCCAGCTTCCAGTTGTAGTCGTTGACCACCGCGCCGTCGCAAAAGAACTCATGGTCGGCCAGGCCGAAGCTGTCGAGCTGCTCGCCCATCGTGCCAAGGTCGATGTCGATCGGTCCCGGGGTCAGCCGCACGAACACCAGCCCGTGCTTTTCGATCACCGGCAGCGGCGACATCCGCGCATCGTCGAGCGTCGCGCCCGCGAACGACTCGCGGTCGGTAACATGCGTCAGCTTGCCCGCAAGGTCATACGCCCAGCCGTGGAACGGGCAGAGGAAATCGCCGCGCCGCCCGCACGGTTCGCGCACCACTTGCGCCCCGCGATGGACGCACGCGTTGACGAACGCGTTGAGGCTGCCGGCATCGTCGCGCGTGACCACGATCGGCGTGCCCGCAATCGTCGCGGTGACAAAACTGCCGGGCGCGCGCAGTTGAGAGACATGGCAGACGAACTGCGGCATCTCGCGAAACACCGTGGCGATCTCTGCAGCATAACGTGCCGGATCGGTGTAGCGATCGGGCGATCGGGCGGACACCGCATCGCCCATGTCGTGGCCGTGCCGGCGGAAATTGTCCGCCATGCGTTCCAGGATGTTCAGCGCTTCGCGTTCCATCGCCTGTCCTTCCATCAACCGTCGCCCTGACCGAACCGGGGTTTGCGCTTCTCCGCGAACGCCGCCACGCCCTCGCGAAAATCGGGGTGCTCTGCCGCCAGCCCCATCAGCCGGGCTTCCATCTGCAGGTGATCGGCAAAGCTGTGCTGCGGCGCGGCGTTGACCAGCGCCTTGATCCCGGCGAGCGCAATGCGCGGCATCGCGACCAGCCGCTCGGCGAGCAGCTGCGTGGCAGCCTCCAGTTCCGCATCGGGTACGACCTCGCGCACCAGGCCGATGCGCAAAGCCTCGGCGGCGTCGATCCGTTCGGGCAGCATCAGGATGTCCTTGGCCAGCTTCGGTCCCAGCAACCGCGTCAGATACCAGCTGATCCCGCCATCGGGGGTCAGCCCGGCGAGAATGTGCGCGGCGAGGAAAAACGCAGTGTCCGACGCAACGATGAAATCGGCGGCGCAGGCAAAGCCGAAGCCCCCGCCCGTCACCGCGCCGCGCACGCTGGCGATCACCGGCACCGGCAGGCGTTCGATCACCTGGCAGAATTCGTTGGCCATGCGCACGACGTTGGATTCGAACACCCCGCGCATATTTGTCGCAGGGTCGGCCAGCAGCGGCGCGAGCGAGGACAGGTCGCCGCCGGTGGAAAAATGCCGCCCCTGCCCCGCCAGGATCAGGCACCGCACGTGCGGCGATCGTTCGACCTCGCGCGCATGGTGCAGCATCAGTTCGCACGCCGCACTGTCGAGCGCGTTGCCGACTTCGGGACGGTTGAGCGTGAGCCGCGCAATCGGACCCGCCATGTCGAGTTCTATCGCTGCCATGCCGCTCTCCCCGCGCCCTTGCGTCACCCCATCAGGCCGCGCGCGATCGCGACCTTCTGCAGTTCGTCGGTGCCGGCATAAATGCGCTGGATGCGCGCGGCGGTCCACATCCGGCTGATCGGGTTTTCATCCATCAGCCCCGCCCCGCCCCACAGCTGGACGCATTTGTCGAGCACGCGGCCTTCCATCTGCGTCGACCACAGTTTCAGCACCGCGCCGTCCTCGAACGTGAACTGCCCGTCGCGCAGCTTCTGCAGGCTGGCGTCGACCATCGTTTCGCAGATCAGGATGTCGGCGCGGCATTCGGCCAGCGCGAACTGCGAGTTCTGGAAATCGATCACGCGCTGGCCCGAAACCTTGCGGCTGCGCACATAGTCGAGCGTCAGCGCCAGCGCGGTCGAGGCCGCGCCCAGGCAGCGCGCGGCGATCTGGATGCGGTCTTCCAGGAACGTGCTCATCAGGATTTTCATCGCGCCGCCTTCGGTGCCGACGAGGTTGGTCACCGGCACGCGCACATTCTCGAAATTGAGCGCCCCGGTATCGCCGCAACCCCAGCCCACGGTCTTGATCTTGTGGCGGGTGACGCCGGGCGTGCCCTCCTCGACGATGATCACGCTCATGCCCTTGCCGCGCGCGGCGGGGTCGGTCTTGGCCACGACATACAGCAGGTTCGCGCCGGTGCCGTTGGAGATGAAGTACTTCTCGCCGTTGATCACGTAATCGTCGCGGTCGCGCAGCGCGGTGGCGGTGATCGCGGTGGCGTCGGACCCGGCGTTGGGTTCGGTCAGCGGCATCGCCTGCGTCCATTCGCCGGTGAGAATGCCGGGGATGTACTTGTCCTTCTGCGCCTCGGTTCCGTGCCCGCTCAGGATATAGGTGGCGATGTCGGCCATCAGCGAACTGCCGGTGGTGGCGCTGCCCACGGTGCGGCCCAGTTCCTCGGCCATGATCGCGTTGAAGGTGAAATCGCCGCCGCCGGTCACCGCCAGGCCCAGGATGCCCGCTTCGCCCGCCTTGCGCCAGAAATCGCGGTCGGTGCCGCCTTGCGCCTCGTACCGCGCGAGCTGGGGCTCGTGTTCGCGATCGAGGAAGCTGCGCACGGTGTGCCGGAACGCCTGGTGTTCTTCGCTGTAGCCCAGTCGCGCCATGTGTTTTGGTCCTCGCCCTGCCGATCGTGCGGCAAAATGGTTATGAGGGTCATTGTAATCTTGCTATCTAATTTCTGTCGAGCCAAAAATGGCCTCAGGAGAGCGAATCGATGGGCGAGAGGCAGGGGCCGTTGCGCGGTCTCAGGATCGTGGAGTTTGCCGGGCTCGGTCCCGGGCCGTTCTGCGGCATGCTGCTCGCCGATCTGGGCGCGGAAGTCGTCCAGATCGACCGGCCCGGCGGCGCGACCGCATTGTACGGCATCGACCCGGCCAGCAACCTGCTCAATCGCGGCCGCCGCGCGGTGACGCTCGACCTCAAGCAACCCGCCGACCTCGAAACCGCGCTGCAACTGGTCGATCGCGCCGATGCGGTGATCGAACCCAACCGCCCCGGCGTGGCCGAAAAGCTGGGCTTCGGGCCGGACGTGTGCCTGTCGCGCAATCCCCGGGTGGTCTACGGGCGGATGACCGGGTGGGGCCAGACCGGCCCGCGCGCAGCCGCTGCCGGGCACGACATCAACTACATCGCGCTGTCGGGTGCGCTGCACACCATCGGCCCGGCGGAAGACGTGCCCGCGATCCCCAACAACTTCGTCGGCGATATGGGCGGCGGCGGGCTGTTCCTGGCGTTCGGCATCCTCGCGGCGGTGATCGAGACGCGCCAGTCGGGCATAGGCCAAGTGATCGACGCCGCGATGATCGAGGGCGCGGCGCTGCAGATGATGGGCTTCCTGACGATGAAGGCCAACGGCTTCTTCACCGATAATCGCGCCAGCCATTACTCGGACGGGGCATCGCATTTCTACCAGGTCTATCGCACCGCCGACGGCAAGCTGCTGTCGGTCGGCGCGATCGAGCCGCAGTTCTACGCCGCGTTCCGCGTCGGTGCGGGCTTTGCCGATGACCCCGAGTTCGACCGCCAGATGGACCCGGCGGCGTGGCCTTCGCTCAAGGCCAAAGTCGCCGCGCGCATTGCGACAAAGACCCGCGCCGAATGGGATGCGCTATTTTCGCCCGAAGCCTGCGTCGCGCCGGTGCTGGCATCGGGCGAGCTGGCCGACGATCCGCACCTTGCAGCGCGCGCCAGCTATTTCACCGCCGACGGCGTGCTGCAGGCCGCGCCCGGCCCGAAATTCAGCCGGACGCCCGGCGCGGTGGCCTGTCCGCCGCCGCAGCCCGGCGCCGATACCGAAGCCGTCCTGAAGGATTGGGGAGTCACGCGATGAACAACAAGCTTTGCGCCATGCTGGGGATCGACTTCCCGCTGTTCGCCTTCAGCCATTGCCGCGACGTGGTCGTGGCGGTGAGCAAGGCGGGCGGCTTCGGCGTGTTCGGTGCCGCCGCGATGGACACCGCGCAGATGAAGGTCGAACTCGACTGGATCGACGCGCATATCGACGGCAAGCCGTATGGCCTCGACCTGGCGATCCCCGAAAACATGGGCAACCGCGACGACACGCACCAGACCCTGCACACGCTGCTCGCGCAGATCCCCGATACGCACAAGCAGTTCATGGACGAGGTGCTGACCAGCCACGGCGTCAACACCGCAACCCCCGTGCGCGCGGACGAGGATCGCGGCATCAGCCATTTCCTCGACACCGCGATGGAGCAAGTCGAGGAAGGCCTGCGCCACCCGATCCGGCTGTTCGTCAATGCTCTGGGCCTGCCGCCGAAATTCTTCATCGAGAAGTCCAAGGCGGCGGGCGTACCCACCGGCGCGCTGGTAGGCTCTCGCGAACACGCGCTGCGCCAGATCGAGGCGGGGATCGACGTGATCGTGGCGCAAGGCAACGAGGCGGGCGCGCATTGCGGCGAAGTGTCGACCATGGTGCTGCTGCCCGAAGTGGTGCGCACCTTGCGCGCATCGGGCAGCGACGCCCCCGTGCTGGCGGCAGGCGGCATCGCCACCGGGCAGCAGATGGCCGCCGCGATGCTGATGGGCGCAGACGGCGCATGGACCGGCTCCGCGTGGTTGCCCAGCACCGAATCCAGCGTCCACCCGGCGGTCAAGCAGCGCCTGATCGCCGCCAGATCGCG
Organism: Novosphingobium lentum NBRC 107847; assembly: GCF_001590965.1. Classification (GTDB taxonomy): domain Bacteria; phylum Pseudomonadota; class Alphaproteobacteria; order Sphingomonadales; family Sphingomonadaceae; genus Novosphingobium; species Novosphingobium lentum. The sequence continues at coordinate 45,961 of NZ_BCTW01000018.1, read as the reverse complement.
CGACACGATCCGCAGCCGCGCGATGACCGGCAAGACCGCCCGCCAGCTGAAATCGGACTGGAACGCGGCGTGGGAAGGCAAGGACAGCCCCGGCTTCCTGCCCATGCCGTACCAGCACATCCTCACCGATCGCGCGTTGCAACTGGCCGAGAAATCGGTCGACGGCGGCAACGAGCAGGCGCGTGCACTGCTGACCGAAGGCGTGGGCCAGGGCATCGGCCTGATCAACGAGGAAACCTCGTGCCGCGCCATCGTCCAGCGTTACCGCGAGGAATTTGCCGACGCGATGGAGCGATTTGCCGAAATCGCCGGCTGACCATTTCCCTTTCGGACGAGGACCACGATGCCCGCCAACGACCCCAACGATCCCGAGATCGCCGTGCTGCGCGGCCTGCTGGAAGACTATCGCCGCCAGTACGACATCGGCGGCGGCGCGCTCGACCGCTCGACGGTGGAGCATCTCTACAAGATGGATGACGATTTCACGGCTTACGACATCGCGCCGCCGCTCGAAGGCTATATCGGCTGGGATGCTTATGCGGTCGGCTGGTACAAAGTGCTCGAGAAATACAGCGAGATCCGCTTCACCTTCCGCGAGGAGCCGCGCATTTTCCGCAAGGGCGGCGTGGCGTGGATGTCGGTCAGCGCCGACTGGTACGGCAAGTCGAAAGGCGGCGATGATTTCGCCAAGCAGTTCCGCACCACGCTGGTCTGGGTGCGCGGCCCCGACGGCCATTGGCGCATCACGCACGAACACGGATCGAGCCCGCGCACGTTCGCGCTGGCGGGCGGCGAAGTGGTATGAGCCTGTCCGGCAAGACCTGGCTCATCACCGGCGCCTCGGCCGGGTTCGGCAAGGCGCTGGTGCGCGAAATCGTGGCGCGCGGCGGCAATGCGGTGGCGGCAGCGCGCAACCTTGACGACGTGGCCGATCTGGTGGCGCTGGCGCCCGAGCGCGTGCTGGCACAGCGCCTTGACGTCACCCGCCCCGGCGATGCGGAAAGCGCGGTGGCAGCGGCGCTCGACCGGTTCGGCGCGATCGACGTGCTGGCCAACAATGCCGGCTACGGCTTCCTCTCGACCATCGAGGAAGCGGACGACGCGGCGGTGCGCCGCCAGTTCGAAACCAACGTGTTCGGCCCCGCCGCCCTGATGCGCGCGGCGCTGCCCGGGATGCGCGCGCGGCGATCGGGCTTCATCGTCAACGTCTCATCCACCGCCGGATCGCGCGGGTTTGCCGGATCGGGCTATTACTCCGCGAGCAAAGCCGCGCTGGAGGCGATGACCGAGGCGCTGGCCGGGGAAGCGCGCGAGCTTGGCATTCGCGCGATGATCGTCAGCCCCGGCCCGTTCCGCACCGATTTCTTCGGCCGATCGATCGCGCTGCCAGACAGCGAGATCGCCGATTACAGCGCGGTCATCGCACAGCGCCGGTCCTATGCCGCGAGCGACGGGCTGCAGCAGGGCGATCCCGTGCGTGGCGCGGCGATCATCATCGATACCGTGACGGGCGACGATCCCCCGCTGCGGCTGGTGCTGGGGGGCAAGGCGCTGCCGACCATCACCGGCGCGTACCACGCCAAGCTGGCCGACCTTGCGCGCAGCGAACCGATCGCGCCGCTGGCCGACTTTCCCGAAGGCGAATGACATGACCAGCATCCACGACGACCTGCCGCATCCGGTCCCGGCGTTTGCGCAGCTGCGCTACAAGGAAAACTACTTCTTCATCCTGCTGGCGCCCGAAAGCCGCGCGTTCGGGGTGATCCATCTCAACCACGAACCGGGCCACGATCGCGCGCGCTATACCGCCAACCTCGAGATCGCCGGGCGATCGGTGCGCTATGCCAACACCACGCCGTTTCCCGCCGACTACGAATACGCGCGCACCATCGGCGACGGCGCGCTCACACTGCACTTCGCCGCGCCGCATGCCCGGTTCGAACTGGCGCTCAAGACCGCCGAAATCGAGCTGGAACTGGCGTTTACCGCGCGGCTTCCGACGTTCGATTATGCCGCGTGCAAGACCGCCGGCAACCCATCCGCGTCGTTTCAGGAAGTGATGACGCTGGGGCTGAACCTGCCGTACAATCACCAGCAGCAGGCGCTCGACGCCAGCGGCACCGCGCGGTTTGCCGATGGCGGCAGCGTGGCGATTGCCGGGACCGGCTACCGCGACCACAGCTGGGTGATGCGCGCCGATGCGGGTAGCCTGTCGCACACCTGGTGCGCGCTCAATTTCCCCGGCCGCAGCTTCGGGATCAAGACCATCGCCACCACGTGGCGGCCCGGTCTGGTGGCGCGCGAAGGCTATGTCGTCGATGCCGAGGGCCCGCGCGCGCTGCGCCATATCGAGGTGCGCAGCGAAGGCGCACAAGCCGACGGGCTGTGCGAACGGCTGGTACACGAGGTGACCGACGTGTTCGGCAACCGCTACACCATCACCGCCGACGTCGCCGCGCGGTTCGCGCACGTGCCGCTCGCGTCCGAGGCACCGGCGGGCAAAGTCGCGTTCCACATCGTCGAGAACTTCTGCCCGCTGACGCTGGCCGAAACCGGCGAGCACGGCGTCGGGCTGGTGGAGATCGGCCGCAGCTCGACCATCGGCGGACCGTACGCATGAGCGACGCCGTGGCCAACCAACTCAGGCTCGTGCGCGATGCGGTGGCGCGGCTCGATCCGGCCGATGCCGCCGGTCGCACCGCGATCCAGATCCTGCTGGGCGAACTGATCGGCGAGGCCGCGCTGCCCGCACCGCCCGGCGACGTCGCGGCCGAGACCGCGCATTGCCGCACGCTGGAAACGCTGGCGCTGACCGAACGCAGCGCGCCGGTGCTGGCGCCGGTGGCGGACCGGCTCGACACCGCCGCGCTGGCCCGGTTCCTGGGCGAAGGCGTGCAGGTTCTGTCCGCCGCGACCGTCTCGCGCGGGATGTCTAAAAAGACGGTGCTGGTCACGATCGCGGGCAGCACCACCCTGCCGCGCAACCTGGCGCTGCGCGTCGATCGCAGCGCCAACAACTACCTCGGCACCACGGTGATCGACGAATGGGGGCCGCTGCAACTGCTGTGGCAGCATGGCGCGCGCATCCCGCAGCCGTTCGCGCTGGAGCCGACGGGAACGGTGATCGGCGATCCGTTCATCGTGTTCGCGGCGGTGTCGGGCGCGCCGGCGGGCAGCATCTACGCCCCGCCCGGCCCCGCCCCGGCGCTGGTCGCAGACGTGGCGGGGTGCATGGCCAAGGTCCATGCGATCCCGGTCGACGCGTGGCCCAACGCTGGCCAGCCGCAGGGCGATGCCTTCTTCGACGCGCAGTTCGCCGAACATCAGGCAGACTGGCAGGCGTTGGGCGAGCGCAGCGCGATCATGGACGCCTGCTTCGACTGGATCGAACGCCATCGCAGCGATGCCTACGGCCCGCCCGCGCTGACGCACGACGACTTCAATTTCAACAACATGCTGGTCGAAGGCGATCGCGTTTCCGCAGTGCTGGACTGGGAGTTCGCGCATGTCGGAACGCCCGCCGCCGATCTTGCGTATTTCTGGTACGCGGCGCAAAGCGCCTCGACGTTCGCGGATTTCCTGACCGCCTATGAAGCGGCGGGAGGGCGTCGCCCACCCGCCGCGCAGCTCGATTTCTACCGGATGTGGGGCCAGTTGCGGCTGGGCGTGATGGGCTTCAAGGCGGTGCGCAACCTTGAGCAGGGCCACTTCGACGACGTGCGCTACGGCATGTCGCGCTGGCACCGGCGGCAGGCGCTGCTGCGGCTGAGCGCGTTGCTCGGCACCGCCTGACGAGCCCCGGTCAGGGCGCCGTGTTCGCCGGATGGGGCGTGACGTCGACCGGACCTGCCGGACTCGCATCAAGCAGCGCGTCGCCGCCGAGCGAGCGGTACAGGCTGACCAGATTGCTCGCACCGACCAGCCTGGTCGTGGCCAACGTGCGTTGGGCGGAATACAGCGAACGTTGCGCATCGAGGCTGTTGAGGAACGGGTCGATCCCGCCGCGATAGCGCGCCTCGACCAGCCGGTAGGTATCGGCGGCGGCATCGCGTTGCGCGGTCACCGCGCGCAACTGTTCGCCCACCGTGCCGCGCCGTGCCAGCGCATCGGACACTTCGCGAAACGCGGTCTGGATCGCCTTTTCATATGTGGCCAGCGCGGCCTTGCGCTGCGCCTCGCTCAGCGCGACGTTGGCCTTGCCCGCGCCCGCGCTGAAGATCGGATAGTCCACCGCCGCGCTCGCCGACCAGGCCAGCCCGCCGCTGAACAGGCTGGTCAGTGCGGTGCTGGCGAACCCGAGCAGCCCGGTCAGCGAAATCTTGGGAAACAGCGCCGCGCGCGCCGCGCCGATCTCGGCATTGGCGGCGCGCAAGTTGTATTCGGCCTCGACCACGTCGGGGCGGCGCAGCAGGATCGTGGAATCGAGCCCCGCCGGCAGCGCGGCCAGCGTCGGCGCGGCCTCGTCGATCGAGGCGGGCAGCCGGGCCGGGTCGATCGGCGCGCCGACTAGCAGTTGCAGCGCGTTGACATCCTGCGCCAGCGCCGTGGTCTGCTGCGCGACGTCGGCGTTGGCGGTCTCGAGGATCTGTTGCGCCTGGCGCAAATCGGTGCGCGGCGCGATGCCACCGGTCAGCCGCGCCTGCGTCAGGCTGACGCTGCGCTGCGCGCTGGCTGCGGTACTGCGCGCGATGGCCAGCAGCGTGGCGTCGGAGGCATAGTTGAGCCAGCCGTCGGCGATGTCGCCCACCAGCGTCAGCCGTGTGGCACGCGCGGCGGCTTCGGTGGCGAAGTAGCGGTTCTGTTCGGCGCGCGACAGCGAGGCGAGCCGCCCGAACAGGTCCAGCTCGAAGCTGCGCACGCCGAGGTCGGCGGAAAAATTGCTGCGCGTGCCCGATCCGCTCGACGTCGTGGTGCCGGTGCCGGTGCCGCCGGTCGAGGTCGTGTTGGTGGAACTGCTCGTGCCCTTCGCGATCGACGCCCCGGCGGTGGCATCGAGCCCCGGCAACTGGTTGGCGCGCTGGATGCGGTATTGCGCGCGCGCCGCCTCGATATTCGCGGCGGCCACGCGCAAGTCGCGGTTGTTGGCCAGCGCCTGCTCGATCAGCGCCTGCAGCCGCGCATCGCGGAAGATGTCGCGATAGCTGACCGACGGCAGCGCCGCCTCGTTCTGGCGCAAGTACGCATCGCCCACCGGCCACGACGGTGGCACCGGCGCTTCGGGCCGGACATACTTGGGGTCCATCGAGCACCCGGCGAGCGCGGCGCCGAGCATTAGCAGGCTGGCGGCTTTGTTCATGGCTGGGGCTCCGGTTCGGGGCCGGTTGTTGCAGGCGGCGGCGGGCGATGGTGCAACTTGTTCCACGCGTCACGCGTGCCCCGGCGCACCAGCACGAAGAACAGCGGAATGTAGAAGATCGCCAGAATCGTGGCGGTCAGCATCCCGCCGATCACCGAGGTGCCGATGGCGATGCGGCTGTTGGCGCCCGCGCCGGTCGAGATCGCCAGCGGCAGCACGCCGAAGATGAACGCCAGACTGGTCATCAGGATCGGGCGCAGGCGGATGCGCGCGGCCTCCAGCGCGGCCTCGATCACGCGCTTGCCCTCTTTTTCGGCACGTTCGGCAAACTCGATCATCAGGATCGCGTTCTTGGCGGCCAGCCCCATCGTGGTGAGCAGGCCGATCTGCAGGTACACATCGTTCTGCAATCCGCGCAACGTCACCGCGAACACCGCGCCGACCAGCCCCAGCGGGATGATCAGCAGCACCGCCACCGGGATCGTCCAGCTCTCATACAGCGCGGCCAGGCACAGGAAGACGACCATCAGCGAGATCGCGTACAGCAACGGCGCCTGCCCCGACGACAGTCGTTCCTGGTACGACAGCCCCGACCATGCGATCGTCGTGCCGGGGATTTCACTCGCCAGCTTCTCGATCCGGTTCATCGCATCGCCCGAGCTGTAACCCGGCGCCGCCGAGCCCTGCAGCTCGTACGACGGGATGCCCATGAACCGCGACAGCGTGGTCGGCGCGGTGGCCCAGTGGGTTTGCGCGAACGAGGAGAACGGCGCCATCTGGCCGGTGTTCGATCGCACGAACCAGGCGCCGATGTCCTCTGGCGAGGCGCGCCACGGCGCATCGCCCTGCACGTACACGCGCTTGACCCGGCCCCGGTCGATGAAGTCGTTGACGTAGCGTCCGCCCCAGGCGGTCGCCAGCGTGCTGTTGACGTCGGCCTGCGCCAGCCCCAGCGCGGACAGCTTCTGCTGGTCGATATCGACCGCCAGCGTGGCCACGTCGGGCAAATCGGACAGGCGCACCGCGGTCATCGCCGGATCGGCGTTGGCCAGCGCAAGCAGCTTGTCGCGCGCGGCGGCGAACTGTTCGGGCGGCATGCTGCTGGCGTTCTGCAGCTCCACGGTAAAGCCGTTCGACTGGCCCAGCCCGCGGATCGCGCCGGGGATCAGCGCAAAGACCTGTGCATCGCGGAAGTTGCGGAACGCGGCCGAAGCCCGCGCGACGATGGCGTCGGCGGTGTTTTCGGACCCCTTGCGGTCGGCCCAGTCGGCGAAGTTGAGGAAGCCCTGCCCGGTGTTCTGGCCGCTCGCGCCGCCGCCACCGCCGCCCGCGACCGTGAAGATGACGGCTGCGTTCTTGGCTTCGCTGGTGAGGAAGTACTTCTCGATCGCGGTCTGCACTTGCTGCGTGCGGCCCAGCGTGGCGCCGGCGGGCAGGCGGAACTGGATGCTGGCCGCGCCCTGGTCCTCGGTCGGCAGGAAGCCGGTCGGCAGGCGCACGAACAGCACCACCAGCAGCGCCACGACCCCGCCGTAGATCAGCAGGAACAGCCACTTGCGATCGACGACGCGTGACACCGCGCCGGCATAGCGTTCGATGCCGTTCTGGAAACCGGTGTTGAACCGGTCGCGCGCATGGCCGACGCGTTCGGCGGCCTTGGGAAACTTGCGCCCCAGCCACGACTGTTCCAGCTCCGGCTCATCGGCCTTGCGCCGCAGCAGCGTGGCGCACAGCGCGGGGCTGAGGATCAGCGCGACCAGCACCGACAGCACCATCGCCGAGACGATGGTGATCGAGAACTGGCGATAGATCACCCCGGTCGATCCGCCGAAGAACGCCATCGGCAGGAACACCGCCGACAGCACCAGCGCGATCGCCACCAGCGCGACCTGAATCTGCTCCATCGACGCGATGGTCGCCTCGCGCGGGGTCATCTCGGGGTTTTCCTCGAGCAATCGCTCGACGTTCTCGACCACCACGATCGCATCGTCGACCAGCAGGCCGATCGACAGCACCAGCCCGAACAGGGTCAGCGTGTTGATGGTGAACCCGAACAGATGGAGAATCGCGAACGTGCCCAGCAGCACCACCGGCACCGCGATGGTCGGCACCAGCGTGGCCCGCCAGCTTTGCAGGAACACGAACATCACGATCACCACCAGCACGATCGCCTCGACCAGCGTCTTGATCACTTCGTCGACCGACAGCTTGATGAACGCGGTGGTATCGTTGGCATAGGCATAGGCCAGGCCATCGGGGAAATTGTGCGAGGCCTGCTCGACTGCGGCCTTGACCAGTTCGGCGGTCTTGAGCGCGTCGGCGCCCGGCGCCAGGCTGATCGACAGGCCCGCGCCCGGGTGGCTGTTGACCCGGCTGGCGGCGCTGTAGTTGTCCGCGCCCAGCTCGATCCGCGCCACGTCGCGCAACATCACGCTGGCGCCGCTGGGATCGGTCTTGAGGATGATCCTGGCGAACTGGTCCGGCGTCTGCAGCCGCGACTGCGCGCTGACCGTGGCGTTGAGCATCTGCTCCCTGGGCATCGGCTGGCCGCCGATCTCGCCCGCGGCGACTTCGGTGTTCTGCGCGGTGATCGCGGTGACCACGTCGGACGGCATCAGCGAATAGCTAGCCAGCCGATCGGGGTTGAGCCAGATGCGCATGGCATAAGGCGCGCCGAACACGTTGGTATCGCCCACGCCCGGCACGCGCGAGAGCTGGTCCTGCAGGTTGGAGGCGAGGTAGTCCGACACGTCCATGTTGGTCATGCGGTCGGTCTTGTCGTAAACGCCCACCAGCAGCAGGAAGTCGGGGTTCGACTTGGTGACGGTGAGCCCCTGCTGCTGCACCTGTTGCGGCAGCCGCGACAGCGCCTGCTGCACCTTGTTCTGCACCTGGACTTGCGCGATGTCGGGGTTGGTGCCCTTGTCGAACGTCGCGGCGATGCTGACCGAACCTTTCGAACTGGACGTGGAGCTGAAATACAGCAGCCCGTCGATGCCGGTCAGTTGCTGCTCGATGATCTGGGTCACGCTGTTCTGCACGGTCGAGGCAGAGGCGCCGGGATAGCTGGTGCGCACGTTGACCTGCGGCGGCGCGACATCGGGATACTGCGCGATCGGCAGCGTCAGGATCGCCCCCAGCCCGGCCAGCATGACGATGATCGCGATCACCCAGGCAAAGATCGGGCGATCGATGAAGATGCGGGACATGCGGGCCTATCCGCCCTGCGACCGTCGGCCGCCGGCCGCGCCACCGCTGCCGCCAGCCCCTGAGCCTCCCCCGCCGCGCGACGGATCGATCCGCTCGGGCGCGCTGGCCGCAACCGGGCGCACCGGAGCGTTGGCCTTGAGATTGGCGATGCCCTGCACGATCACTTTGTCGCCGGGCTGCAACCCGCTGGTGACCACCCAGTTGGCACCTTGTGCGCGATCGGCGACGACGCTGCGCTGCACCGCCTTGTTGCCCGGCCCCACGATCCACACCGTGCCGCCGCCCTTGGCATCGCGCACGAGCGCGGCCTGCGGCAGCAGGTAGGCTTTGGTATCGACCGACTGCGCGACGATCGCGTGCACGAACATGCCCGGCAGCAGCAGCCCTTGCGGGTTGGCGAAGCTGGCGCGCAGCGTGACCGTACCGGTGCTCTGGTTGACCATGACCTCGGAAAACTGGACCAGCCCTTCAAGCGGGTAGTCGCTGCCATCCTCCAGCTTCAACCGCACCCGCGCGGTGGCGGGCACCTGCCCGTCGGTCGCCAGCGCCCGGCGCAGCGCGAGCAGGTCGGCGCTCGACTGCTGGATGTCGACATAGATCGGATCGAGCCGCTCGATCACCGCGAGCGGATCGACCTGGCTCGACGTCACCAGCGCGCCCTCGGTCATCAGCGAGCGACCGATGCGGCCGGTGATCGGCGACGGCACGCGCGTGAAGTTGAGGTTGATCCGCGCGGTGCGCAGTTGCGCGGCGTTCTGCGCGATCGCCGCGCTGGCCTGGCGCGCGGTGGCGGCGGCATCGGTATAGTCCTGTTTGGAAATCGCCTCGATCTGCGCGAGCGGGCGATAGCGGTCGGCCTTGATCCGGGCGCCGTCATAGGTCGCCTGCGCGCTTTGCACGTTGGCGGACGCTTGCGAGACTTGCGCCTGATACAGGCTGGGATCGATCTGGTAGAGCGTCTGGCCCTTGCGCACCAACGACCCTTCGGTGAAATAGCGGCGGCGGATGATGCCCGACACTTGCGGGCGGACCTCGGCCATCTGGTAGGCGGTCACGCGCGCCGAAAGCTCGGCATCCAGGCCCACGCTGGTGGGCTGCATCACCACAAAGCCCACTTGCGCCGGCCCTTTGGCCCCGCCCTTCTTGTCCGCGCCCTGGCTCGATGAGCAGGCGGCCAGTACCAGCAGGGCTGCCAGCGGCATGACGTGTGCAAACCGGCCGGCGGTCGAGGTCGAGATGTTCAAGGTCGCAGATCCCGCTCGTACGGTTTGGCCAGGGGCCGAGAAAACGAATGCCGGATTCGCTGGTCCGGCGTCATGCCCCTAACACGCGTTGGCGGCGTCGGTTTCTGAAGATACAATTTATTACGAGCCGATCTGGCCGGTTTTGGCACCCTGATGCTGTCGCATCGCAGTCACCGATTGCTGCGGTGCAGCACCAAGATATTCTAATCCTTACATTTTAATGAAAATTTCGGCTGGAACGGTCCCAGCGCAGGACCGACCGAATTTTTTTGCGGGAACTGGCATCTTTTGCGCTCGCGAAGCATTGTGCGCTTATGCCGGGTGCGACACTGCGACACTTCCTGTCCGAGGAACAATGGACCTTCGCGCCGCACGAGCGCGCGGTCATGCCCGGATCCCCCGCCTCACCCGCGCATCCGGCCCGCCGTCGCGCCGTGTATATCGCGGTGGCCACGCTGGTGGGGCTGACCGGCGGGTTGGGCAACGCGATGATCTCGGTCAACACCGCGCAGCTCCAGGGCTCGCTGGGGCTCGATCCCTACCAGATCGCGTGGCTGCCCACGGTCTATGTGATGACCAACACGTCGGCCAACATGCTGCTGATCAAGTTCCGCCAGCAATACGGGTTGCGCCCGTTCGCGCTCATCTTCCTGGGGCTGTATGTGCTGGCGACGTTCGCCCACCTGTTCGTCAACGATTTTGGATCGGCAGTGATGGTCCGCGCGGTCAGCGGCATCGCCGGAGCGTCGCTGTCGACGCTGTGCCTGTACTATTTCATGCAGGCGTTTCCGGCCAAATGGCGGCTGAAGGGTCTGGTGGTGGGCATCGGCATTCCGCAGTGCGCCATCCCCATGGCGCGGCTTTTTTCGCCCGATCTGCTGGCGATGTCGCAATGGCGCGCGCTGTATCTGTTCGAGCTGGGGCTGGCGATCATCAGCTTTGCCGCCGTCGCACTGGTCCGCCTGCCGCCGTCAGAGCGCCAGCCCGCGTTCGAGAAGCTGGATTTCGTCACGTTCGGGCTGTTCGCCGGGTCGGTCGCGCTGGTCGCGGCAGTGCTGGGACAGGGCCGGATCGTGTGGTGGACGCAGGCGCCGTGGATCGGCTGGTCGCTGGTCGCGGCGATCCCGATGTTCATCGGCGCGCTGGCGATCGAGCATCACCGGGCCAGGCCGCTGATCAACACGCGCTGGCTGGGCAGCGCCGACATCGTGCGGTTCGCCGTGGTCACGATCATGGCGCGGATCGTGCTGTCCGAACAGACGTACGCCGCCGTCGGTCTGCTGACCACGCTGGGCCAGACCAACGACCAGTTCCACACCCTGTTCGTGATCATCCTGATCGCCTCGATCGCCGGGGTGGCCGCCAGCGCGATCACGCTCAATGTCGAGAAGCTGACCCACCCGATCATGCTGGCGATCGGGATCGTCGCGATTGCCGCCTACACCGATTCGCATTCGACCAGCCTGACCCGCGCGCCCGAACTGTATGTCTCGCAGGCGCTGATCGCGTTTTCGGCCACGTTCTTCCTCGGCCCGGCGCTGTTGTTCGGGATGACCCGCGCGCTGAAGGAGGGCAGCGGGCACATCATCACGTTCATCGCGCTGTTCGGGATCGTCAATTCGCTGGGCGGCCTGGGCGGCGCGGCGTTGCTCGGCACGTACCAGACGATCCAGGAAAAGGCGCATTCCAGCGCCATCGTCCAGACGATCGACATCACCGACCCGATGGTCGCGGCGCGGATCGGCGCGGGCGGGCAAGCCGTCGGCCGCGTGATCGGCGATCCCGCGCTGCGCCAGGCCGAAGGCGGCGCGCTGCTGTCGCAAGTGGCCACGCGTGAGGCCAACGTGCTGGCCTATAACGATGTGTTCCGCCTGATCGCGATCCTTTCCGCGCTGACCACCGCCTACCTTGCGTTCCTGCTCGCCCGCCGCAACTGGCGCGCACGCCGCGCCGCCTTGATCGAAGTGCCCACATGACCGAAACTGTGCCCACCGACCTGCGAATTCCCGTCACTGAGTCCCCCGATCCGCGTGAAGGAGCGCAATCCATGGCCACAGAGCCGCCCGTGATGCCTGCTGCCGAACCGGTCGCGCGCATTCCGGTGACCGAGGAGCGCGCGCAGGAAGTCGTGGCGCCGCCGGTCGACTCGGGCTGGACCCCGCCGCGCGCGTCACGCACCACGGTCGTGATATTCGCGGTGATCGCGCTGTTGGGCGTGTTTGCGGTGCTCGCCGCGTGGCGCCTGCCGCCGTTCGCCACCGCGCAGCAGGCGACCGACAACGCCTATGTGCGGGGCCGCACCACGGTGATCAGCCCGCAAGTCAGCGGCTACGTCACCCAGGTGATGGTGCACGATTTCGACGTCGTGACGCCGGGGCAGGCGCTCGTCACGATCGACGACCGCATCTATCGCCAGCGCGTCGATCAGGCGCAGGCGCAAGTCGATGTGTCGCAGGCCACGCTCGACAATGCGGCGCAGGCCGCGCGGGCGCGCGCCGCGACGGTGCAGGCGCAGGCCGCCGCCGTCGCCAATGCGCAGGCGCAGCTGCAGCGCGCGCAGGCCGACATGGCGCGGGTCGACGATCTGGTCACCGACGGTTCGGTCAGCAAGCGCGAGCGCGACCAGACGCTCGCCGCCTTGCGTCAGGCGCAGGCCGGTGTGTTGCAGGCGCAGGCCGCGCGGTCGATCGCGCAGGAAGACGTACGCACCGTGGAAGTGGGGCGCGGCGGACAGCGCGCGGGCGTTTCCGGGGCATCGGCAGCGCGTCAGCTCGCCCAGATCGATCTGGCCAACACCGTGATCCGCGCGCCCGAGCCGGGGCGGCTGAGCGAAGTGGGCGTGCGCGTGGGGCAATACGTCACCGCCGGATCGCAGCTGATGTTCCTCGTCCCGCCCGAAACCTGGGTGATCGCCAACTTCAAGGAGGCGCAGACCGCGCACATCGAAGTCGGCCAGCCCGCCAGCTTTCGCGTCGACGGGTTGGGCGGCGCGACCATCACCGGGCATGTCGAGCAGATTTCCCCGGCGGCAGGATCGGAATTCTCCGTGCTCAAGGCCGATAATGCCACGGGCAACTTCACCAAAGTGCCGCAGCGCATCGCCGTGCGCATCCGCATCGATCCGGGGCAGGATCTGGCCAAGCGCCTGCGCCCCGGCATGTCGGTGGAGGCGACGGTCGATACCTCGGTGCGCGGAACCCGCCGGTGACCCGTACCGCGTCCGGATGGCCGGCGCTCGCAGCGATCCTGCTGGCGGGCACGGCAGGATGTGCAGGTCCCCGCCCCGCAACTCCGACCGCCGCGTCGGTCGCTCCCCCGGCGGAGTGGCGTTCGGCCCCGGCGCGCACCGGCAGCGGCCCGGTCCGCGCCGACTGGTGGCAGGCGTTCGGCGATCCGGCGCTGTCCGACCTGATCGACCGCGCGCTCGCCGCCAATCCGGACATCGCCATCGCCGCCGAACGGGTGGAGGAAGCGCGCGCGCAGGAGCATCTTGCCCATGCGCAGGAACTGCCCAACATCTCGGGCAGTCTCGGCGCGGCCGAAGCCCGCTCGGTCACCGCGTTCGGCACGCCCTCGACCAGCCTCGGCGCGCAGCCGACGATCGGCGCGAGCTACGACCTCGACCTGTTCGGCCGGTTGCGGCAGGCCGATGCCGCCGCCCGCGCTGCGCTGCTGGCGACCGAGGGCGCGCGCGATACAGTGCGGCTGGCGATCGCGAGCAGCGTGGCCAGCGGCTACATCAACTTGCGCGCGCTCGACACGCGGCTGGGCATCGCGCAAGCCACGCTCGCCTCGCGCGCCGATGCGCTGCGCATCGCCCGGCGCCGGGCCGAGACCGGCTACACCTCAAACCTCGAGCTGCATCAGGCCGAAGCCGAGTACAAGTCGACCGAGCAGCTGGTCCCGCAAGTCAAACTGCTGATCACCCGGCAGGAAAACGGACTGCGGCTGCTGGCGGGCGAGGTTCCCGGCGCCCCGGCGCGCGGGCTGGCGCTGCAGCGGCTGGCGATCCCGGCGGTGCCCGATGGCCTGCCCGCCGACCTGCTGCGCCGCCGCCCCGACCTGTTCCAGGCCGAGCAGTCGGTGGTGGCCGCCGACCACAGCCTCGATTCGGCGCGCGCGGCGTTCCTGCCCACCGTCTCGCTGACCGGCTCGGTCGGACTGGTGCTGTCGACCGCGCTGGCCAACCCGATCGGGGTGTTCTCGCTGGGCGGCAGCATTCTGGCGCCGTTGCTCGACAGCGGACGCATGCGCGCGCAGGCCGATGCGGCGGCGGCGCGGCGCAACCAGGCCGCGTTCGCCTATCGCAAGGCGGCGCTCACCGCGTTCCGCGAGGTGGATGACAGTCTGGCCGGCGTGGCCCGGCTGCGCGAGCAGGAAGCCGCCATCGTCGGGCAGCGCGATGCCGCAGCGGCGGCGCTGCGCAACGCCACCAACCGCTATCGCGCGGGCTATTCGCCCTATCTCGAACAGCTCGACGCGCAGCGCACCCTGCTGACCGCCGATCTGGCCGCCGTGCAGGCGCGCGCCGACCGGCTGACCTCGTACGTCACGCTCTATCAGGCGATGGGCGGCGGCTGGACGCTGGCGCCCGACCTCGCATCGGCCTCCCGATCATCCACAGGCGATTGATCCGGCGCGGGGTCGGCTCACCGCCGCGCGGTTGAAATGCCGGCCCGCTCCCGGCAAGGGCGGACCGGTGACGGCGGGAATCGAAATCGGGATGGATGGCGCGGGCTTGCCCGTGCGCATCGATATCGAGGAACTGCTCGCCACGCGCCTGCTCGTGCAGGGCAACTCGGGCTCGGGCAAGTCGCACCTGTTGCGCCGCCTGCTCGAGGAAAGCGCCAGTCTGGTGCAGCAGGTGGTGATCGATCCCGAAGGCGATTTCGTCACGTTGGCCGATGCATTCGGCCATCTGGTGATCGACGCGGGCGATTATAACGAGCGCGAGATTGCCCGGATGGGTGCGCGGGTGCGCGAACACCGCGCGTCAATCGTGCTGACGCTGGAATCGCTCGAACTCGAAGCGCAGATGAGCTGCGCCGCCGCGTTCCTGTCCGCGTTGTTCGATGCGCCGCGCGATCACTGGTATCCCGCGCTGGTGGTGGTCGACGAAGCGCAGATGTTCGCGCCTGCCGCCGCTGGCGACGTGTCCGACGCGGTGCGCCGCACCAGTCTGGCGGCGATGACCAACCTGATGTGCCGGGGGCGCAAGCGCGGGCTGGCCGGGGTGATCGCCACGCAGCGGCTGGCCAAGCTGGCCAAGAACGTGGCGGCCGAGGCCAGCAACTTCCTGATGGGGCGCACGTTCCTCGATATCGACATGGCGCGCGCGGCCGACCTGCTGGGGATGGAGCGCCGCCAGGCCGAACAGATCCGCGATCTCGAGCGCGGGCGGTTCCTCGCGCTCGGCCCGGCGATCTGCCGGCGTCCGGTGGCGGTGAAGATCGGGGCGGTGCGCACCTCGACCCGGATGGGCACGCACAGCCTGCTGCCGATGCCGGTGTCGGAACCCGACAACATGCGCACGATGCTGTTCGCGGAGATGGAGCCCGATGCTCCGCCGCCGCGCAGCGAGCCCCGCCCCGCCCCCGTCGCGGCGGACGACCTGATTCGCCAGCTTGCCGCAGCCGATGGCGTCGATTCCGCGCACCCGCGTGAGGACGCCGCGCAAGTCGATCCGCAGGCGACCGAGGGTGTCGTCGTCGACGTCCTCGAAGCGATGCTGGCCGACCCCGACAGCGCGTTCCAGCCGGCCGCGCTGCTGTACCAGGATTTCACCGTACGCTGCCGGATGCACCGACTGACGCGCCCGCCGCTCGATCTGGCCGCGTTCCGCCGCCGGTTCGCGATGGCGCAGGCGGGAATGCTCGATCCGGCCGATTCCCGCTGGGCGGAGTCGCTGGCGCTGGCGGATCGGCTGCCCGAGGAAATGCTCGCGCCGTTCCTGTTGCTGGCCCGCGCGGCGATGGACGGCGAACCCTGCCCCGATGACGATGCGCTGGGCCGCGCGTATGCCACCAGTTCGCCCGGCCGGGTCCGGCGCATGGTGGAATACATGGAAAAGCAAGGCGTTGTCGTCGCCCGCACCGATTTTGGCGGACGCCGGTCGATCGGCATACCCGGCCTGGGCCTCAGCACCACCGCCGAATAGCGTTCGCGCGCCGCGCACTCTGCAATCGTATTCCCTGGCCAAAAAGCACCCGATTGCGCCAATTGTGCATTGCACCCCTTGTCGCGGGCGCGAGGCCTGTCATACCCTGATTCGATGGAAGCGTGGGAGCGGCCAACCGCGTCGCGCCCGGCACCTCCGATCACAGGAGCGGCACGGGCCTGACACCAAGTGAAGGAGGGTTCACCGTGTCCGTGAAAGTCCCCGCTCAGCCGTCACCGGCCGCCCCGTCCGCCAGCAGCGCGATCACCACGGGCAATATCGAGAGCGATCTCATCGATGTCCTGCGACGACGCGTGGGCAAGGACGAATTCGCCGCCAAGCCCAGCGACTGGTTCTATGCCGCCGCGCAAACGGTGCGCGACCGGGTGATCGATCACTGGATCGCCTCCACCCGCCAGACGTACGCGGCGGGCAGCAAGCGGGTCTATTACCTCAGCCTGGAATTCCTGATCGGGCGGCTGATGCGCGATACGCTGAGCAATCTGGGGCTGACGCGCGAGATGGAGCGCGCGCTGGCCGACCATGGGCTCGACCTTGCCGCGATCGAGGAAATGGAGCCCGACGCGGCGCTGGGCAACGGCGGCCTTGGCCGGTTGGCGGCGTGCTTCATGGAAAGCCTCGCCAGCCTCGACATCCCCGCATACGGATACGGCATCCGCTATGTGAACGGCATGTTCCGCCAGCGCATCGACGACGGCTGGCAGGTCGAACTGCCCGAAACCTGGCTTGCCAACGGCAACCCGTGGGAATTCAAGCGGCGCGAAAGCGCGTATCGCATCGGCTTTGGCGGCGAAGTCGTCGAAACCGCCGACGGTTCGATCGCGTGGAATCCGGCCGAACTGATCGAAGCGAGCGCGGTCGATACCCCGGTGGTCGGCTGGCGCGGCAAGCGGGTCAACACGCTGCGGCTGTGGACCGCCAACTCGCTCGACCCGATCAAGCTCGATGCGTTCAATGCGGGCGATCACGCCGGTGCGCTGGCCGATCAGGTGCGCGCCGACAGTCTGGTGCGCGTGCTGTACCCGGCGGATTCGAACGCGTCCGGGCAGGAACTGCGGCTGCGGCAGGAGTACTTCTTCTCGTCCGCGTCGATCCAGGACATCGTCCGCCGCCATGTGCAATACCACGGCGACGTCACCACCCTGCCCGACAAGGCCGCGATCCAGCTCAACGATACGCACCCGGCGGTTTCGGTTGCCGAACTGATGCGCCTGCTGGTCGACAACCACGGGCTGGAGTTCGACGAGGCGTGGGACATCACCAAGCGCACGTTCGGTTACACCAACCACACGCTGCTGCCCGAAGCGCTGGAAAGCTGGCCGTTGCCGCTGTTCGAGCGGCTGCTGCCGCGCCACATGCAGATTGTCTACGCGATCAATTCGCGGCTGCTGCGCGAGGCGCGCAAATCGGGCGTGATGGACGATGACTCCATTTCCGCGATCTCGCTGATCGACGAGGGCGGCGAACGGCGCGTACGCATGGCCAACCTCGCGTTCGCCGGCGCGCACAGCGTCAACGGCGTGGCCGCGCTGCACACCGAACTGATGAAGACCACGGTCTTTTCGGACCTGCACAAGCTCTACCCGACGCGCATCAACAACAAGACCAACGGCGTCACGCCGCGGCGCTGGCTGCAGCAGTGCAATCCCGGGCTGACCGCCACGATCAAGGACGCGATCGGCGACGCGTTCCTCGACGATACCGAAAAGCTGGTCGATCTGGTCCCGCTGGCGGGCGACAGCACGCTGCAGGAACGCGTGGCCGAGGTGAAGCGCAGCAACAAGGTGGCGCTGGCCAAGCACATCAAGGATCTGATGGGCGTCCGGCTCGATCCCGATGCGCTGTTCGACGTGCAGATCAAGCGGATCCACGAATACAAGCGCCAGCTGCTCAACCTGGTGGAAACGGTCGCGCTGTATGACCAGATCCGCAGCCATCCCGAGCGCGACTGGGTGCCGCGCGTGAAGATCTTCGGCGGCAAGGCGGCATCGAGCTACCACAACGCCAAGCTGGTGATCAAACTGGCCAACGACATCGCGCGCCGGGTCAATGCCGATCCGTCGGTGGGCGGGCTGCTCAAGGTGGTGTTCGTGCCCAACTACAACGTCACCTTCGCCGAACGGATCATCCCCGCCGCCGATCTGTCCGAACAGATCTCCACCGCGGGCATGGAAGCATCGGGCACCGGCAACATGAAGTTCGCGCTGAACGGGGCGCTGACGATCGGCACGCTCGACGGCGCGAATATCGAGATCAAGGACCATGTCGGCGACGAAAACATCTTCATCTTCGGCATGACCGCCGAGGAAGTCGCCCAGAAGCGCGCGGACACCTACAACCCGCGCGAACTGATCGAAGGCTCGCCCGAACTGCACCAGGCGGTCGAGGCGATCGCCAGCGGGGTGTTCTCGCACGACGATCCGCACCGCTACACCGAGCTGATGGCCGGGCTTTACGATCACGACTGGTTCATGGTCGCCGCCGATTTCGACGCCTATGCCGCCGCGCAGCGCGCGGTCGACCGGCGCTGGGAAGACGCCGCATCGTGGCGCAAGGCGGCGATCCACAACATCGCCAAAGTCGGCTGGTTTTCGTCCGACCGCACCATCGGGGAATATGCCCGGGAGATCTGGGGAGTGCTTTGAAACCACCGGGAGAGGCCATCGACGCACTGCTGGACGGCACCAACGCCGATCCGTTTTCGCTGCTGGGAATTCATCAAGGGCCGCAAGGCGCGTTTGCGCGCGCGCTGCTGCCCGGCGCGGAAACGGCGGTGGCCTTCGACCTTTCGGGCCGGAAGCTGGGCAAGCTGAAGCGCGTCGACGATCGCGGGCTGTTCGAAGGCGCGCTCAAGCCGACGGTCCCGAACGGCGGGCGCCAGCCGGTGCGGTATCACTGCACGGCCGGCGACCATGCGTGGGAGGTGACCGATCCTTACAGCTTCGGGCCGGTGCTGGGTCCGATCGACGATTTCCTGATTGCCGAGGGCACGCATCTGCGGCTGTTCGACAAGATGGGCGCGCACCTGATCGAGCATGAAGGCGCGCAAGGCGTGCACTTTGCGGTGTGGGCGCCCAACGCGTCGCTGGTGGCACTGGTCGGCGATTTCAACGGCTGGGACTATCGCAGCCACCCGATGCGGCGGCGCAGTGACATCGGCGTGTGGGAAATCTTCCTGCCCGGCATCGGTGAGGGCCGCGCCTACAAGTACCGCATCACCGGCCCCGACGGCACGGTGCAGCCGCTCAAGGCCGATCCGTTCGCGTTCGCGTCGGAATTGCGCCCGGCCACCGCGTCGATCATCGCCGATCCGCGCAAGACCGACTGGGGCGATGCCGCGCACCGCGCGCACTGGGCCTCGATCGACCCGCGCCGCCAGCCGATCTCGATCTACGAAGTGCACCCCGGATCATGGGATCGCGATGAAAACGACTGGTTCCTGACCTGGGACGCGCTGGCCGACCGGTTGATCCCTTATGTCATCGACCTGGGGTTCACCCACATCGAGTTCCTGCCGGTCAGCGAACATCCCTACGATCCGAGCTGGGGTTACCAGACCACCGGCCTTTACGCGCCGTCTGCCCGGTTCGGCGATGCCGAAGGGTTCGCCCGCTTCGTCGATGGCGCGCACCGCGCCGGGATCTGCGTGCTGATCGACTGGGTGCCCGCGCACTTTCCGGTGGACGAGCATGGCCTTGCCCGGTTCGACGGCACCGCGCTGTACGAACACGAAGACCCAAGGCTGGGCTTCCATCCCGACTGGAACACCGCGATCTACAACTTCGGGCGGCGCGAGGTATCGAGCTTCCTGGTCAACAACGCGCTGTTCTGGGCCGAACGCTATCACGTCGATGGCTTGCGCGTCGATGCGGTCGCCTCGATGCTCTACCGCGATTACAGCCGCGAGCCGGGCGAATGGATTCCCAACGATGAGGGCGGGCGCGAGAACTGGGAGGCGGTCGCGTTCCTGCGCTCGATGAACACGGCGCTGTACGGCAGCCACGCCGGCATCCTGACAATTGCCGAAGAATCGACATCATGGCCCGGCGTTTCCAAACCGGTCCACGAAGACGGGCCAAATGGCGGAGGACTGGGCTTCGGTTTCAAGTGGAACATGGGGTTCATGCACGACACGCTGACCTACATGGCGCGCGACCCGATCCATCGCCGGTATCACCACGGCGAGATCACGTTCGGGCTGATGTACGCGTTTTCCGAGAATTTCGTGCTGCCGCTGAGCCATGACGAAGTGGTCCACGGCAAAGGATCGCTGCTGGGCAAGATGGCGGGCGATCATTGGCAGAAGTTCGCCAACTTGCGCGCCTATTACGGCCTGATGTGGGGCTATCCCGGCAAGAAGCTGTTGTTCATGGGGCAGGAATTTGCCCAGTCGCGCGAATGGAGCGAGGCGCGCAGCCTCGACTGGTTCCTGCGCTCCGACCCCGCGCACGAAGGCGTGCGGTGCCTGGTCCGCGACCTGAACGCCACCTACCGTGACAGGACCGCGCTCCACGCGCGCGATTGCGAGGGTGACGGGTTCGAATGGCTGGTGGTGGACGACGCCGACAATTCAGTGTTCGCGTTTTTGCGCAAGGCCCCGGGCGCGCCACCCGTGGCGGTGATCTCCAACATGACCCCGGCGGTCCATCACGGCTACCGCGTGCCGCTGCCGCATGACGGTGCCTGGCGCGAGATCATCAATTCCGACGCGGCGGCCTATGGCGGCAGCGGGGTGGGCAACTTGGGCGGCGTGATCGCCAGCGGCGGCGGGGCGGACCTCACGCTGCCCCCGCTGGCCACGATCATGCTGGAATATCAGGGATAACGACTGGGAAGGGCGCAAATCGCCCGGGGAGCAAGGGATTATGGTGGAACGACTGGGTCAGCCGCTGGCACGCGATGCGATGGCCTATGTGCTGGCGGGCGGACGCGGCAGCCGGCTGCGCGAGCTGACCGACAACCGGGCCAAGCCCGCGGTCTATTTCGGCGGCAAGTCGCGGATCATCGATTTCGCGCTGTCCAACGCGATCAATTCGGGCATCCGCCGCATCGGCGTGGCGACGCAGTACAAAGCGCACTCGCTGATCCGCCACATGCAGCGCGCGTGGAACTTCATGCGCCCCGAACGCAATGAAAGCTTCGACATCCTGCCCGCGTCGCAACGCATCGACGAGCAGCACTGGTACGAAGGCACCGCCGACGCGGTGTTCCAGAACATCGACATCATCGAAAGCTATGATCCCAAGTACATGGTCATCCTGGCGGGCGATCACATCTACAAGATGGATTACGAGCTGATGCTGCGCCAGCACGTCGATTCCGGCGCCGACGTGACCATCGGCTGCCTGGTGGTGCCGCGCATGGAAGCATCCGGTTTCGGGGTGATGGCGGTCGACGCCACCGACACGATCACCGCCTTCGTCGAAAAGCCCGCCGACCCGCCGGGCATCCCCGGCAGCCCCCATCTCGCGCTCGCCTCGATGGGGATCTACGTGTTCGACACCGATTTCCTGTTCGAGCAGCTGCGCCGCGATGCCGACACGCCCGATTCCACGCGCGATTTCGGCGGCGACATCATCCCCCACATCGTCAAGCACGGCAAAGCGGTGGCGCACCGCTTCACCACGTCGTGCATTCGCGCGGCCGAGGAGATCGAGGAATACTGGCGCGACGTCGGCACGATCGACGCCTATTTCGACGCCAACCTCGACCTGACCGACGTGGTGCCCAAGCTGAACATGTACGATCGCGACTGGCCGATCTGGACGGATTCGGTGGTCGCCGCCCCGGCCAAGTTCGTTCACGATGCCGAAGGGCGGCGCGGCATGGCGATCTCTTCGCTGGTCTCGAACGACTGCATCGTCTCGGGCGCCACGGCGCGGCGCAGCCTGCTGTTCACCGGCGTGAAGATGGGCAGCTTTTCCAGCGTCGATGAAGGCGTGATCCTGCCCTATTGCAACATCGGCCGCAGCGCGCGCCTCAGCCGCGTGATCCTCGACAGCGGGGTGCGCATTCCCGAAGGGCTGGTGGTGGGCGAAGACCCCGAACTCGACGCGCAGCGCTTTCGCCGCAGCGAGAACGGGGTGTGCCTGATCACCAAGTCGATGATCGACCGGCTGGGCTGATTTTGTGGACAGCGTAGCGCCATGACCGTTTCGAAACCGCTGGCGGTCCTGTCGGTCGCATCGGAGGCGGTGCCGCTGGTCAAGACCGGCGGACTGTCCGACGTCGCCGGTGCCCTGCCCGCTGCGGTCGCTCCGCACGGCGTGGCGATGACCACGCTGCTGCCCGGCTATCCGGCAGTGATGCGCAGCCTCGGCAAGGCCCGCGTGTTACACAAGTACGATGCGCTGCTTGGCACCCCGGCGCGGTTGCTGGCGGCAAAGCTGGGCGATCATCCGCTGATCGTGCTCGATGCGCCGGTGCTGTTCGATCGCGATGGCGGCCCTTATGGCGACGATGCGGGGCGCGACTGGGGCGACAACTGGCGCCGGTTCGCCGCGCTGGGCCGCGCGGGGGCGGACCTGGCCTGCGGCGCGGTGAAAGGCCGCAAGTTCGACGTGCTCCACGCGCACGACTGGCAGGCGGCGATGGCGCCCGCCTATGTCCGGTTTGCGCCGCCCGCCGGAAAGCCCGGCGTGCCGTCGGTGATGACCATTCACAACATGGCGTTCCAGGGCTATTTCAGCGCCGACGTGTTCCCCGTGCTGGGCCTGCCGACCGAAGCGTTCGCGATCGACGGCGTGGAATACCACGGCGGCGTCGGCTTCCTCAAAGCGGGCATGGACTCAGCCAGCGCGATCACCACGGTCAGCCCCAGCTATGCCGTGGAGATCCGCGATCCGGCGTTCGGCATGGGGCTGGAAGGGCTCATCGTCAGCCGGGGCGAGCGTGTTTCGGGCATCGTCAACGGCATCGACACCGCGCAGTGGAACCCGGCGACCGACCGCGACATCGCCATGCGCTTCACTGCGCGCACGCTCGACAAGCGGGTGGTCAACAAGCGCGCGCTCGAAGCCGAGTTCGGGCTGGAAATCGATGACGGCCCGCTGTTTATCGTGGTCAGCCGCCTGACCTGGCAAAAGGGCATGGACGTGCTGGCGGGCGCGATCGCGCACCTTGTCGGCAATGGCGCGCGGCTGGCGCTGCTCGGATCGGGCGACGCCGCGCTCGAGGCCGCGTTCGTTGCCGCCGCCGCGCGCCATCCCGGCCGCATCGGCGTGCGCATCGGCTATGACGAGGCGTTGTCGCACCGGATGCAGGCGGGCGGCGACGCCATCCTTGTGCCCTCGCGGTTCGAGCCGTGCGGGCTGACCCAGCTTTACGCGCTCGCCTACGGCTGCGTACCGGTGGTGGCGCACACCGGCGGGCTGGCCGATACGGTGATCGACGCCAACATCGCCGCGATCGATGCGGGGGTCGCAACCGGACTGCAATTCGCGGGCGTCACGCCGGCAGCGGTGGCGCAGGCGATCAGCCGGGCGATCGCGCTGTACCGGCAGCCCGACGTCTGGCGCATGGTGCAGCGCAACGGGATGAAGGCCGATTTCTCATGGGCGCAAAGCGGCCGCGCTTACGCCGATCTCTACCGCAAACTGGCAGGCAGGACTTCATGATCAGGACCATCCCCACCACACCGTTTGCCGGGCAGAAGCCGGGCACATCGGGCCTGCGCAAGAAAGTGCGCGTGTTCCAGCAGGCCAACTATTCGGAAAACTTCATCCAGTCGGTCTACGACGTGGCGGCCCCTGCCCCCGGCGCGACGCTGGTGATCGGCGGTGACGGCCGCTTCCACAACCGCACCGTGATCCAGCAGGCGATCCGCATGGCCGCGGCGAGCGGATATGGCCGCGTGCTGGTGGGCCAGGGCGGCATCCTGTCCACCCCGGCAGCCAGCCATGTGATCCGCAAGTACGGCGCATCGGGCGGGCTGATCCTGTCGGCCAGCCACAATCCCGGCGGCCCGGACGAGGATTTCGGGATCAAGTACAACACCGCCAACGGCGGCCCTGCCCCTGAAGCGGTGACCGAGGCGATCTATGCCCGCACCCAGACCATCGACCGCTGGCTGACCGTCGATGCGCCCGACATCGATCTCGATACCATCGGCCTGGCCACGGTCGCCGCGATGACGGTCGATGTGATCGATCCGGTGGCCGATTACGCCGACCTGATGGAGCAGCTGATCGATTTCGCCGCGATCCGCGCGGCGGTGGCGGGCGGCTTCACCATGGCGTTCGATGCGATGCATGCGGTGACCGGGCCTTACGCGGTCGAGATCCTGGAACGGCGGCTGGGCTTTCCCACAGGGACCGTGCGCAATGGCATTCCGCTGGAGGATTTCGGCGGCCATCATCCCGATCCCAACCTCGTCCACGCGCACGACCTGTACGCGCTGATGATGGACGCGGATGCTCCCGATTTCGGCGCGGCTTCGGACGGTGATGGCGATCGCAACCTGATCATCGGCCGCGGCCGCTTCATCACCCCGTCGGATTCGCTGGCGATGCTGGCGGCCAACGCCACGGCGGCGCCGGGCTATGCCGCCGGGCTGAAGGGCATCGCGCGCTCGATGCCGACCAGCGCGGCGGCCGATCGCGTGGCCGAGGCGCTGGGCCTGCCCGCGTTCGAAACGCCGACCGGGTGGAAGTTCTTCGGCACGCTGCTCGACGCCGGGCTGGCGACGATCTGCGGCGAGGAAAGCGCGGGCACGGGATCGGACCACGTGCGCGAAAAGGACGGGCTGTGGGCGGTGCTGCTGTGGCTCAATATTCTCGCCGCGAAGGGCCTGTCCGCCGATGCCGTGGCGCGCGATCACTGGGCGCGGTACGGTCGCAATTATTACGCGCGGCATGATTATGAAGCGATCGACACCGCCGCCGCCAATGCGCTGATGGCCGATCTCGAAGCCGCGTTCGCCGCGCTGCCGGGCCAGCGCTTCGGTCCGCTCGAAGTCGCCCGCGCCGACAGTTTCAGCTACACCGATCCGGTCGATCATTCGACCAGCGCCAACCAGGGCCTGCGCGTCTATTTCACCAACGATGCGCGGATCGTGTTCCGGCTGTCGGGCACGGGGACCGAGGGCGCAACCTTGCGCGTCTATCTCGAACGGTTCGAGCCCGCCGACGGCGATCTCGACGCGGAGACGCCGACGATGTTGGCCGACCTGATCGCCGCCGCCGATACCATCGCGGGCATCACCAAGCGCACGGGCCGCACCGCGCCCGATGTCGTGACATGACCCGGCTCGGCGCGGTCGTCGGCCCCGACGGCACCGATTTCACGGTCCGCTCGCCCGCTGCCGAGGCGCTGACGCTGTGCCTGTTCGACGGCGAGCATGAAACCCGCGTCGCCATGCAGCGCGAGGACGATCACTGGCGCGCCCACGTTCCCGGCATCGGCGCAGGCCAGCGCTATGGCTATCGCGCCGCCGGTCGCTGGGCGCCCGAGGACGGGGCGTGGTTCGATCCAGCCAAGCTGCTGGTCGATCCTTACGCGGTGGAGCTTGACCGCCGCTTTCATTACGACCCGCATCTGTCGGCGTACGACACCGACACCGCAACGCTGATGCCCAAGGCGATCGTGCCGGCCCCCCTGCCCCCGTTGCCAATCGCCCCGCCCCGCTTCACTCACGGCGGGCTGGTCTATGAAGCCAATGTGCGCGGGCTGACGATGCTGCACCCCGACGTTCCGCCCGCGCAACGCGGCACGGTGGCGGCTCTGGCTCATCCCGCCATCATCGCGCACCTCAGCAAGCTGCACGTCACCGCGATCGAGCTGATGCCGGTCACCGCGTGGATCGACGAGCGGCATTTGCCGCCGCTGGGCCTGAGCAACGCCTGGGGCTACAACCCGGTGGTGCCGATGGCGCTCGATCCGGGCCTGTGCCCCGGCGGCGTGGCCGAGTTGCGCGATACCGTCGCCGCGCTGCACGACGCCGGCATCGGCGTGATCCTCGACCTTGTATTCAACCACACCGGCGAAAGCGATGTGTTCGGCCCGATCCTGTCGCTGCGGGGCCTGGACAACGCGGTCTATGCCCATGCGCCCGACGGCAGCCTGATCAACGACACCGGCTGCGGCAACACGCTCGATTTCGGCAACGCGGCGGTGCGCGAGATGGCGCTGGAGACAATGCGCCATTTCGTCCGCAACTGCGGCATCGACGGCTTCCGTTTCGATCTCGCCCCGATCATGGCGCGCAGCCCCGGCTTCGACCCCGCTGCACCGATCTTTGCCGCCATCGCCAGCGACCCGCTGCTGGCAACCCGCATGATGATCGCCGAGCCGTGGGACATCGGCCCCGGCGGTTACCAGCTCGGGCAGTTCCCCGCCGACTGGCTGGAATGGAACGATAGGTTCCGCGACGACGTGCGCCGGTTCTGGCGCGGCGAAGGCTCGCCGGGCGCGCTGGCGACGCGCATCGCCGGGTCGTCCGACGTGTTCGGCCCGGCCTGCCGCAGCGTCAATTTCCTCGCCGCGCACGACGGTTTCACGCTTGCCGACACGGTCGCCTACGAACAGCGCCACAACGAGGCCAACGGCGAACACAACCGCGACGGGCATGGCGAGAACCACTCGTGGAACAATGGCGTCGAGGGGCCGAGCGACGATCCCGCGGTGCTGGCACGCCGCGCCACGGACTTGCGCGCGCTGCTCGGCACGCTCTACGCCTCGACCGGCACGATCATGCTCACCGCCGGTGACGAGTTCGGCCGCAGCCAGCGCGGCAACAACAACGCCTATGCACAGGACAATCCGATCAGCTGGGTCGACTGGGCGGGCCGCGATCTGGCGCTGGAAGACCATGTCGCCGCGCTCGGTGCCCGGCGCGCCGCGCGCATCGCCGGGTTCGCGCGGTTCCCCGAACCCGGCACATGGTCCCGGCTGGACGGCGCGACGATGACGGCGGGCGACTGGGAAAACCCGCAGACCGCCGGTTTCGCCTACGCTTCCAGGGATCCGGGGGCGCCCCTGTCGCTGCGCATCGATCGCGGCGCGCGCACCGCAGACTTCTGGTAGCCGATCTTTTCCAGCGGCAAAAAAGCCTTCGTGGCGAAATACTACTAATTGAGTAGAGATAGCCCCGTCGCCACGGTGAACCCCGCAGCGACTGCGGCTTTTGATGGATGCCAGCTTGCTCCGCGACACCAACGGCTAAAGCGCACGGACCCCGCGCGACAACGCAAGGCTCGTGTTCCGAAACAGGAGACTGAGCAATGCCCCGATCATCCACCCTCCGATCCGCCCCGCACCGCCGCCGCGCGATCCCGCCGCAGCCGCATCCGTCGTGGGATCGCGGCCCCGAACCGCTGGACGCCGGCCACGCGATCTCCCCGCGCGATTTCTGGGAGCGACTTGGCATCTGATCGCCGCGCGGGCATCATGCGCCCGTCCACTCGTGTCCCCCGCAATGCAACGGAGCCCATGAAGACCGCCCTCATCATCCGCCACGTACCCTACGAAGGGGTCGCCGGGTTCCGCGCACCGATCGAGGCGGCGGGCTACGCGGTGGACCGCATCGACGTGGCCGACCCCGGATTTTCCGCGCGCGACCTGGTCGAACCGGATCTGCTGATCATGATGGGCGGCCCGATGGGGGTGTACGAACAGGCCTCGCATCCGTGGATCGCGTGTCAGCTCAAACGCCTCGCCCGGCGGCTTGATGCCGACCGGCCGACGCTGGGCGTGTGCTTCGGCGCGCAGATGATCGCCGCCGCATTGGGGGCCGAAGTGCATCCCGGGCCGGTCAAGGAAGTGGGCTTCCACCCCGTGGCGGTGAATGACGCGGCGATGGGCGGCCCGTTGCGGCACATCACCGACACGCCCGTGCTGCACTGGCATGGCGACACGTTCACCCGGCCCGACGGCGTCGAACTGCTCGCCTCGACCCGGCATTACGAGCATCAGGCGTTCCGGCGTGGCGACACGGTGCTGGCGCTGCAGTTCCACGCCGAGATGGGCGAGGATGAGCGGTTTCACGCCTGGGTCGACCAGTCGCCCGCGACGCTGGCGGAGGCCGGCACCGATGCCGCCCGGATCCGCGCCGCCCACGGGGAGCACGGCCCCGGCGCGGTCGCCGCCGGGCGCGCGATGATCGCCGAATGGCTGGCCGCGCTGCCCGCCTGACAGGGCGCTGATCGGGTCCGAATGCCACCGCGTTCGCGCCTGCACAATCGATGATGGCTAAAACCGCGCAAACCCGCTAAGGGCCGCTGCAACCCGGTCGACGCCGGCGCCGTGGGACCATCCGTCTCCGGCCCGACCATGCCCTGACAGACCGCCAGCAGATAAATCGCAACGCCATGGCATGGCTGCGGCAAAACTATCGAGACTTATGGCTTTTCCGAACATTCCCGCCGCCATCGCCGCTGCATTGACGCAGCAGGGCTATGCCGATCCCACCCCCGTTCAGGCCGCCGTGCTCGAACCCGAAGCGCTGTCGCGCGACCTGATCGTTTCGGCGCAGACCGGATCGGGCAAGACCGTGGCGTTCGGCCTGGCGATGGCCGCCACGCTGCTCGGCGAGGCGGACACGCTGCCCTATGCGGTGACCCCGCTAGCGCTGGTGATCGCGCCCACGCGCGAACTGGCGATGCAGGTCAGCCGCGAGCTGGAATGGCTGTATGCCGGCGCCAACGCGCGCATCACCACCTGCGTCGGCGGCATGGACCCGCAGCGCGAACGCCGCGCGCTGCAGGGTGGATCGCACATCGTGGTCGGCACGCCGGGCCGACTGCGCGATCACCTCGAACGCGGCGCGCTCGACCTGTCGGCGCTGAAATTCGTGGTGCTGGATGAAGCCGACGAGATGCTCGACATGGGCTTCCGCGACGATCTGGAGGAAATCCTCGGCGCCACGCCCGAAGGTCGCCGCACGCTGCTGTTCTCGGCCACCATGCCGCGCCCGATCGTGGCGCTGGCCAAGCGGTTCCAGAAAGACGCGCTGCGCATCAGCACGGTCGGCGACGATCGCGGCCATGGCGACATCGCCTACCAGGCCGTCGCCGTCTCGCCCTCGGACATCGAGCACGCGGTCATCAACCTGCTGCGCTTCCACGAGGCGGAAACGGCGATGCTGTTCTGCGCCACGCGCGACAACGTGCGCCACTTGCACGCCACGCTGGTCGAGCGCGGGTTCGCCGCCGTCGCACTGTCGGGCGAGCACAGCCAGAACGAACGCAACCACGCGTTGCAGGCGCTGCGCGACGGTCGTGCGCGGGTGTGCGTGGCGACCGACGTCGCTGCACGCGGCATCGACGTCGCCTCGCTCAGCCTGGTCGTCCACGTCGAAATCCCGCGCGATGCCGAAATCCTGCAGCACCGTTCGGGTCGCACCGGGCGCGCGGGCAAGAAGGGCACGGCGGTCATCATCGTGCCGTATCCGCGCCGCCGCCGCGTGGAAATGATGCTGCGCGGCGCGCGCATCGCCGCTGACTGGGTCGAAGTGCCCAGCGCCGATGCGATCCGCGCGCAGGACAGCGAACGCATGCTCGCCGGGCTGATGGAAGTGTTCGAGGCGAGCGACGAGGACCGCAAGCTGGCCGATCGCCTGCTCGAAAGCATGAGCGCGTCGGATATCGCGGTGGCGCTGGTGCGGGCGCACCGGTCGCGCATGCCCGAGCCCGAAGACCTGATCGACATCTCCTCGCGCGGTGGCGAAGGCGCCCGGCCAGAGCCGCGCATGCGCGAAGGGTTCGACGATACGGTGTGGTTCCGCATGGACATCGGCCGCCGCCAGAACGCCGATCCGCGCTGGATCCTGCCGCTGCTGTGCCGCCGCGCGCACATCACCAAGAACGAGATCGGCGCGATCCGCATCGCCGCCAACGAAACCTATTTCCAGGTGCCCACCGCGATTGCCGGAAAGGTGAGCGCCGCGTTGAAGCGCACCGCCGACGAAGGTGGTTCGGACGAGAGCGGCATCACCATCGAGCTCGCCCCCGATACCCCGCGCGATGCCGCACGCGGCAATCGGGACCGGCCCAACGACGGCGCGCCTCGCACCCCGTACAAGGGCGGAGCCCGCCGCGAAGGCGGTCCCCGGCCAGAGGGCGGGCATCGCGCTGAAGGCGGGCATCGTCCCGACGCAGCGCCGCGCCACGATCCGGTGCCACGCGATGACGGGGCGCCATGGAGCGATGCGGCGCCACAGGGCGATGCCGCGCCGCGCGCCGATGCTCCCCCGCGTACGGAACTGAAGCCCAAGTTCGGCAACGGTCCGCGCAAGGATTTCGTGCGCAAGGATGGCCCGCGTAGCGATGGCCCCCGCAGCGATGGCCCGCGCAAGGACTTTCAGCGCAAGGACGGCGGGCCGTCCAAGCACGGCAAGCCCGGCAACTTCAACGGCCCGCGCGGCGCCAAGCCGCATCGCAAGGGTCCGCCAACCCGGTGAGCGCCCCGTCGACGCACGCCGTCCAGATTCTGGTCGATGCCGATGCCTGCCCGGTCAAGGACGAGATCTACAAAGTGGCGCTGCGCCACGACGTGCCGGTCACCATCGTCAGCAACAGCCCGATCCGCGTGCCTGCGCACCCGCTGATCGCGCGTGTCGTGGTCGGCAGCGGGTTCGACGAGGCGGATGACTGGATCGCCGAGCGCTGCGCCCCCGGCACGATCGCGATCACGTCGGACATCCTGCTCGCCGATCGCTGCCTGAAGGCGGGCGCCATGGCGCTTTCGCCCACGGGCAAGCCGTTCACCACCGCGTCGATCGGCGGCGCCATCGCCACCCGCGCGATCATGGCCGACTTGCGCGCGGGCGGCGATATCATTGGCGGCCCCGCCCCGTTCGGCAAAGCCGATCGTTCGCGGTTCCTGTCCGCGCTGGACGAGATGCTGGTGCGGGCGAGACGGTGAAGCAGGCGACAAGAACCGAATCAGTTGTGATCCCCCGCGAAGGCGGGGGTCTCGGGAGTGGCACGCATCGCCTGGGCTTGATGGCCTGAGATCCCCGCCTTCGCGGGGATGCACATTGGGTAAAATGCGCCCGACGATACCCAACGAGAAAACCCGCCGCAGAGCCGGTGAGCTCCGCGACGGGCAACTTTCCTCCCCAGGAAAGCTCGGTGCCGACGTGTCGGTCAGCGATTCATGACATCCTCGTCAGTCGTCAGGCAGCAAACTGGTTCATCGTGTTGTGCGCGCCGCCAGCCTTGAGCGCGGCTTCACCCGCGAAGTATTCCTTGTGATCGTCGCCGACGTCGGAGCCCGACATGTTCTGGTGCTTCACGCAGGCGATGCCCTGGCGGATTTCCTCGCGCTGGACGCCCTTGACGTAGCCGAGCATGCCCGCTTCGCCGAAGTATTCCTTCGCCAGGTTGTCGGTCGAGAGCGCAGCCGTGTGATACGTCGGCAGCGTGATCAGGTGGTGGAAAATGCCCGCACGCGCCGCCGCGTCACGCTGGAACGTGCGGATCTTCTCGTCGGCTTCGGCGCCAAGCTCGGTGCCGTCGTAGTCCACGCTCATCAGCCGCGCACGGTCATAGGCGGCAACGTCCTTGCCCGTTTCAACCCACGTATCATAGACTTGCTGGCGGAAGTTCAGCGTCCAGTTGAAGCTGGGCGAGTTGTTGTAGACCAGCTTGGCGTTGGGGATGACCTCGCGGATGCGATCGACCATGCCGGCGATCTGCTCGATGTGCGGCTTTTCGGTCTCGATCCACAGCAGGTCGGCGCCGTTCTGCAGCGAATTGATGCAGTCGAGCACGCAGCGGTCGGCTCCGGTGCCGGCGCGGAACTGGAACAGGTTCGACGCCAGACGCTTGGGCCGCATCAGCTTGCCGTCGCGGTTGATCACGACATCGCCGTTGCGCGCGGTGGCAGGATCGATTTCCTCGCAATCGAGGAAGCTGTTGTACTGGTCAGCGATGTCGCCCGGCTCTTTCGAGAAGGCGATCTGCTTGGTCAGGCCGGCGCCCAACGAGTCGGTGCGCGTGACGATGATGCCATCCTCGACGCCCATTTCGAGGAACGCGTAACGGCAGGCGCGGACTTTCGCGAGGAAGTCCTCATGCGGGACGGTGACTTTGCCGTCCTGGTGGCCGCACTGCTTTTCATCGGAAACCTGGTTTTCGATCTGCAGCGCGCAGGCGCCCGCTTCGATCATCTTCTTGGCGAGCAGGTACGTCGCCTCGGCATTGCCGAAGCCGGCGTCGATATCGGCGATGATCGGCACGACGTGCGTCTCGTAGTTGTCGATCGAAGACTGGATCTGCATCGCCTTGACCGCGTCGCCGGCATCGCGTGCCGCATCGAGATCGCGGAACATCATGCCAAGCTCGCGCGCATCGGCTTGCTTGAGGAACGTGTAGAGTTCCTCGATCAGCGCGGGAACGCTGGTCTTCTCGTGCATCGACTGGTCGGGCAGCGGGCCGAAGTCGCTGCGCAGCGCGGCAACCATCCAGCCCGACAGGTACAGGTAACGGCGCTTGGTCGAGCCGAAGTGCTTCTTGATCGAGATCATCTTCTGCTGCGCGATGAACCCGTGCCAGCAGCCGAGCGACTGGGTGTAGTCGGCCGGGTTGGCATCATAGGCGGCCATGTCGGCGCGCATGATCTTGGCGGTGTAACGCGCGATGTCGAGCCCGGTGCGGAAACGGTTCTGGGCGCGCATGCGGGCCACCGATTCTGCGTCGATGCCATCCCACGTACCGTTGAAGCTGCGGATCAGGGTGTCGGTCTGGGCAATATCGTTGGTGTAGGTCATGGCATGAACTCGTTCGCAGGTGTCTGTTGCCACGGCCCTACCCGCCGAGTCCCTGCCCTGCGAGGGCTTGCGCGGTTGACTTGTCATACTTTACAAGATTTGAGTGTAAAGTTGTACAGTCTGCACAATCCACGCAAGGGAGCGGGAATTGGCCACCGAACGTTCCGTCTACATGGGCCCCCGGCTCAAACGCCTGCGCCGCGAACTGGGGCTGACCCAGGCGCAAGTCGCGGGCGACTTGGACGTGTCGCCCAGCTATGTCGCGCTGCTCGAACGCAACCAGCGCCCGCTGACCGCCGACCTGCTGCTGCGGCTGGCGCGCACCTACAAGATGGACTTGTCGGACATCGCGGGTGACGGTGGGGCCGATTACGCCGCGCGGCTGGCAGCGGCGCTGAAGGATCCGATGTTCGCCGATATCGACCTGCCCGCGCTGGAAGTGACCGACGTCGCCACCAGCTTTCCCGGGATCAGCGAGGCATTCCTGCGGCTGCACACCGCCTGGGCCGAACGCCAACTGGAACTCGCCGATCGCGGCGCGCTGGGCAGCGACGAGGCGGATCCCACAGACCCGGTCGCCGAAGTCCAGCGCTTCCTGGCCGCACGCCACAACTACTTCGCCGCGATCGACGATGCGGCCGAAGCCATTGCCGCCAAAGTGGCCGAGGCTGGCGGAATGACGCCGTACTTGCGCGCCGCCCACAGCCTGCGCGTGCGCCGCCCGCCCGCCGAAGTGCTGGGCGGATCGCAGCGCCGTTATGACCGCCATCGCGGCGAAATCCTGCTCGACGACACGCTCGACACCGCCAGCCAGACGTTCCAGCTCGCGCTGCAGCTCGCCTATATCGAGCTGTCGCGCACGATCGACGCGTCGGTGAAAGCGGGCCAGCGGATGAGCGAGCCGGGCCGCACGCTCGCCCGGCGCGCGCTGGCCAACTATGCGGCGGCGGGAATCGTGATGCCGTATGCCGCGTTCGCCCGCGCGGCCGAAGTGCGCGGCTACGATATCGAGGCGCTGGGCCGCGCGTTCGGCGCCAGTTTCGAGCAAGTCGCACACCGGCTGACGACATTGCAGAAACCCGGGCAGGAACGCGTGCCGTTCTTCTTCATCCGGGTCGATCGCGCGGGCAACGTGTCCAAGCGGCTCGACGGCGCGGGTTTCCCGTTCGCACGACACGGCGGCGCCTGCCCGTTGTGGAGCCTGCACCACGTGTTCTCCACCCCGCGCCAGATCGTCACCCAATGGCTGGAACTGCCCGACGGCAAGCGGTTCTTCTCGATCGCGCGGACGGTGACGGCGGGCGGCGGCGGGTTCGGCAGCGCCCGGATCGAACGCGCCGTGGCACTGGGCTGCGCCGCCGAACACGCCGACCGGCTGGTCTACACGCGGATGCAGCCCGACCTGACCCCCGACAAGGCGACGCCGATCGGAGTGACCTGCCGCCTGTGCCAGCGGATCGATTGCGCGGCACGCTCCGCCCCGCCGGTCGGGCGGCTGATGCTGGCCGAAGACTATCATCGCGGCGCGGCGCCGTTCACGTTCGATGACCGGTAGGGTGGGAACGTCGGAAAACTCTCGCCAACACCTGCTCATCCTGAGACTGTCGAAGGATGCTTTTTTTCGGTCGCAAAAGTGAAGCGACATCCTTCGACAAGCTCAGGATAAGCCGGCGTGGGGTTAGCTCCGGCCTTGATCCGGAAGCTTAGCGCCGCCGACCCACATTGGCGCGCGTGTAGCATTCGATCACCACGCTGATCGCGGTCCCGTCGGCCAGTCGCAGCACCGCGCGATGGGCCAGCACGGTGCCGCCGGGACAGCCGCGGTCGCCGCCGTGCCGGCTGGCCAGCCGCTCACGCCGGAAGCCAAGCGGCGCCACGACTTTGCCGAACGGCGTGTCGGTCGTGTCGAGCAGGCGGTTCATGTCTGGCGTCAACCGCGCGGGCACGTACCAGTTGTGCGCGACCGACAGCACTGTCGATCCGCACGCCAGCCGGACATGGCGATAGCGCACCGGCTCCAGCGGGGCGATGCTCAGCAGCTGGCGCACTTCGTGCGGTACAGGCGGGGGCGGCCCGGCAATGGCCTGCGCCGCGATGACCGGCGGCGATGCGATGGCGTGCGCTGCGCACCACGCCCCCAGCGCGGCGGTGGCGCTGTCGTTGGCGGCCAGCGCGCGTTCGAAGGCCGCCAGACCCGATGCGGTGTCGCGCGCGCAACCGCCGGGCATCACCATCGCCGCCAACAGGGCGAGGCGCAGCGACATGGGATAGAGGCGCGAAAATCGGGGCATCGCGCGTTCTACCACGTCGCCCCCATTCATCGCGAGCGCGGCTTGAACCTGCCCTCCGATTACGCCAAGCGGGAGCGGCCAGCAGGGGAGCATGGGCGTGACCGGAATCGACAGTGTGCCCGCCGACCCGCGCAAGGCTCGTCCCGCGCCGGTCTCGCTGGGTGAGGCGTTCTGGGTGTGGCTGCGCATCGCGGCGCTGTCGTTCGGCGGGCCGGCGGGCCAGATCGCGGTGATGCACCGCATCCTGGTCGAGGAGAAACGCTGGATCGGCGAGCAGCGGTTCCTCCACGCGCTCAACTATTGCATGCTGCTTCCCGGACCCGAAGCGCAGCAGCTGGCGACGTACATCGGCTGGCTGATGCACCGCACGCGCGGCGGGCTGGTGGCGGGCGGGCTGTTCATCCTGCCCGGCGCGGTCGCGATCATGGGGCTGAGCTGGATTTACGCGCTGTATGGCCGGGTCGGACTGGTCGCCGGGCTGTTCTTCGGCCTGAAGTGCGCGGTGCTGGCGGTGGTGCTGCAGGCGGTGATCCGCATCGGCGGCCGATCGCTGCGCAACCTGCCGATGCGCGCGCTGGCGGCCACCGCGTTCGTGCTGATCTTTTTCCTGCACGTGCCGTTCCCGGCGATCGTGCTGGGCGCGGGCGTGATCGGATACATCGGCGGCAAGGCTGGCCTCGCCGCGTTCCGCGCGGGCGGCGGCCACGGCGCAGGCGGCGGCGCGATCGTGGACGATGCCGATTCGCTGCTGGGCGAGCAACTGCCCGACCATGCCCGCCCGTCGGTGCACCACGCGGTGGGGCAGGCGGCGGTGTGGCTGGTGCTGTGGCTCGCACCGGTGGCCACGCTGGTGCTGGTGCTTGGCCCGGACAACGTGTTCAGCCAGATCGCGACGTTCTTTTCGCGCATGGCGGTGGTGACGTTCGGCGGAGCGTATGCGGTGCTGGCCTATGTCGCGCAGCAGGCGGTGGAGAACCACCACTGGCTCGCCCCGCGCGAGATGCTCGATGGGCTGGGCATGGCCGAAACCACGCCGGGGCCGCTGATCATGGTGCTGCAGTTCGTGGGCTTCATGGGTGCATTCCGCGATCCCGGCGCGCTGTCACCGCTGCTGGCCGGCACGCTCGGCGGGCTGCTGGCGACGTGGGTCACGTTCGTGCCGTGCTTCCTGTGGATATTCCTCGGCGCCCCGTTCATCGAGCGATTGCGCGGCAACGTGGCGCTGGCCGGCGCGCTGTCGGCAATCACCGCTGCGGTGGTCGGCGTCGTGCTCAACCTGGCGATCTGGTTTGCGGTGCACACGATCTTCCGCAGCGTGCACCTGTTCGTCGCCGGGCCGCTGCGCTTCGACATGCCCGACCTTGCCAGCCTCGATCCTGCGGCCCTGGCGATCTCGGTGGCGGCGGTGATCGCGATGATCCGCTTCAAGGTGGGCATTTTCCCCACACTCGGCGCAGCTTCGGCGGCCGGTATCGCGCTGTTCCTTGCAGGCGGGGCCGCGTAAGGCTAGGCGCCCCCGATGCTCAACCTCAACGACATCACCGTCCGCCTTGGCGGGCGCACGATCCTCGACGGCGCCACCGCCAAGCTGCCGCCGCGCGGACGGATCGGCCTGATCGGTCGCAACGGCGCGGGCAAGTCCACGCTGGTGCGCGTGATCGCCGGGATGCTGGAGGCGGATGGCGGGTCGGTCGACATGCCGCGCGGCAGCCGTCTGGGCTATATCGCGCAGGAAGCGCCGGGCGGAGACGCCTCTCCGTTCGAGACCGTGCTGGCCGCCGATACCGAACGCGCCGCGCTGATGATCGAGAGCGAATCGGGTGAGGATCACCACCGCCTCGCCGAAATCCACGACCGCCTGCTCGCGATCGAGGCGCATTCCGCCCCAGCCCGCGCCGCACGCATCCTCGTCGGCCTCGGTTTTGACGAAGAAGCGCAGCACCGCTCGCTTGAAAGCTTTTCAGGCGGCTGGCGGATGCGCGTGGCGCTGGCCGCGCTGCTGTTCTCGCAGCCCGACCTGCTGCTGCTCGACGAACCGTCGAACCACCTCGATCTCGAAGCGGTGCTGTGGCTGGAGGACTTCCTCAAGTCCTACCCCGCCACGATCCTGCTGGTCAGCCACGAGCGCGACTTCCTCAACAACGTGGTCGATCACATCCTCCACCTGACCGGCGGCAAGCTGACGCTCTATCCCGGCGGCTATGATGCGTTCGAGCGCCAGCGCGCCGAACGCCAGGCGCAGCTCGCCTCGGCCAAGGTCAAGCAGCAGGCGATGCGGGACCGGCTGCAGGATTACGTCGCGCGCAATTCCGCCCGCGCCTCCACCGCCAAGCAGGCGCAGTCGCGCGCCAAGGCGCTGGCGCGGATGCAGCCTATCGCCGAACTGATCGACGATCCCTCGCTCAGCTTCGATTTCCCCAGCCCCGACGAACTGCGCCCGCCGCTGATCACGCTCGACATGGCGAGCGTGGGCTATGGCGACACGCCGATCCTGCAGCGGCTCAACTTGCGGCTCGATCCGGATGACCGCATCGCGCTGCTGGGGCGCAACGGCAACGGCAAGACCACGCTGGCGCGGCTGCTGGCGGCGCAGCTGAAGCCGATGGACGGCGCGATGAACGCCAGCGGCAAGATGCGCGTGGGCTATTTCACCCAGTATCAGGTCGAAGAACTCGACCGGACCGAAACGCCGCTGCAGCACATGACCATCCTGATGAAGGGCGCGAGCCAGTCTGCGGTGCGCGGACAGCTGGGGCGGTTCGGCTTTTCCGGCCAGAAGGCGACGACCGAGGTCGGCAAGCTTTCGGGCGGTGAGCGCGCACGGCTGGCGCTGGCGCTGATCACGCGCGACGCGCCGCACATGCTGATCCTCGACGAGCCGACCAACCACCTGGACGTCGATGCGCGCGAGGCGTTGATCCAGGCGCTCAACGACTATGCCGGCGCGGTGCTGATCGTCAGCCACGATCGCCACATGCTGGAAATGACCGCCGACCGGCTGGTGCTGGTCGATAGCGGCACCGCGAAGGATTTCGACGGCTCGATCGAGAACTACATCGACTTCGTGCTGTCCAAGGAGTCTTCAGGCAGCGGTGGCGGCAGCAAGGTCAGCAAGAAGGAACAGCGCAAGGCCGCCGCCGAAGCGCGCGAAAAGGGCCAGCAGTTGCGCAACCGCGCCAAGTCGGCGGAGGCCGAGCTGGCACGGCTGAACAAGGCCCGCAGCGCGGTGGACCATGCGATGTTCGATCCCTCCTCTGCCGAGGCGGCGCTGTCGAAACTGACCATGACCGACCTGATGAAGCGCCGCGCCGCGCTGGATTCCGAGATTGCCGGGGCGGAACTGGCCTGGCTGGAGGCGAACGAGGCGCTGGAATCGCTCGCCGCCTGATCCGCGCCGCAGGCACTGGTGCCTGACAGGACCGGATGCGGTCGGGTTCGTTCTGGACGAACCGCCATGTTGGGCTATGCTGGCACCGCGCAAGCGTGATGCCGGGGTCTCGTCCCCGGGGGCACATCTTCCCAGAGGGTTTGGGGCGGGCGCGTGAAGGTGGGGCATGCGGCAAACGACATCGTCGATCGCGCTTGAGGTCAAGCCGGACAGCGAAGCGCTGCTGCTGTCGCTGATCGCTCGGCTCGACCGGCCTGACGCAGCGACGCAACCGGCCATGACCAAGACGGACCTGCTCGCGCGGATGCCGTCGCTGCATTTCTTCTCGCTGACCGTGTTTCCGCGCGGCGTGTTCGATCCGCTGTTCGTGATCGAGGCCAATTTCGATGGCCCGGCGGGCCCGTTCTGGCCGCAGCTCGAGGCCGCGCTGGGACCGCAACTGCGCCCGATGATCGCCTGCTGCAAGCGCCCGGCCGATGGCTGCGGCCCGCTGTACGACGCGGTCACCGCGCCGGGATCGCGCCGCGACCTTGCGCCCTACCTCCAGACCCGCGCGGGCAAGCCCAGCGTGTACCACCACGGCAACCGCGGCATGTCCCGCCAGCGCGTGGTAAACGAAGCGGCGCTGTTTTCGGCGGTCGAGGCCGAACTCGATGCTGCCGGACAAGTCGCGCAGACCTGGCGGATACTCCCGCCCGCCGACATCCACGCCCGGCTGCGCGAAAAACTGCTGCCGCAGTTCGCGTGGCTGGCCCAACCGGCACCCGCGCGCAAGACGCTGGGCGAGAAACTCGGCGACTGGGTGCGGCTGGCGGTGCTCGTGCTGGCGGTGCTGGTCGTGCTCACGCTGCCCGGCCAGATTGCCGCCGGTCTGGTGGAAACCGATCGGCTGGTGATCGCGTTCGTGCTGCTGACCGCGATCGTGTGGGGTTCGCTGCTGCGGATCGCCGGACCGCTGGAAGGCACCGCCACGCACGGACGCACCAACCTGCTCAACTTCGCGTGGCGCCAGATCTTCAAGATCCTGATCGCGCTGGCGGTGTTCTTCGCGGTGGCCATGCTGGTGGTGACGCCGACAACGGTCGCGATCAGCCATTTAAGCTGGCGCGAGGCAGTGATTCCTTCGGCGCGCGCGCTTGGCTGGGGCATCGCGGCGATGGTGGTGATCGTGCTCCCCGCGCTGGTGCTGTGGCTGCGTTGGCTGGAACGGCGCGATTCCACGCAGGACGCGCCGACCATCGACGAGGCGGTGATGCGTCTGATGCGCGAGCGCGAGGATCACACCCCGATCAACCACATGGCCGCGATGATCCCGCTGAAGCCGGGCATCCTGCGCACCGTCCTGGTCCATGTCGGCCATCGCGGCCTGCATCTGGCGCTGCGCGTGTTCATCAAGGACGGCTATCTGGCCAGCATGCGCACGATCCACTTCGCGCACTGGGCGTTCGTCAACAACGGCGCGCGGATGATGTTCCTCAGCAACTACGACCTCAGCTGGGAAACCTATTTCGACGATTTCATCGAGAAGGCGCACGAAGGGCTGACGCTGGCGTTCGGATCGGGCGAAGGGTTTCCGCCCACGCGGCTGCTGATCCAGGACGGCGCCAGCCACGGCACGCTGTTCAAGGCGTGGGCGCGCCATTCGATGACCGTCAGCCGGTACTGGCTGGCCGCCTATACCGATATCACCTCGGACCAGATCGAGCGCAACTTCCGCATCGCGGCGGGCTTGCGCCAACCCACCCTCACCCCGGAAAGCGCGGCGCAATGGATCGTGGACCTGTGAGCGCGCACCTGTGAGCGCGCGCAAATCCGATCGCGGGCCCAAGCGCGACGACGGCTCGTGGCAGCTGACCGAACCGCACGCCGGCATGGCGCAGGGCATGGTCGTCAGCGGGTACGATCATCTTCCGACCGGCGAGGCGCTGTTCCTCGAGTTCGCGTGGGACCGGCACCAGCGCGGCGGTGCGTGGCTGGCCGCGCTCAACGCAATCGCGCCGGTCACGCCCGCCGACGGCAAGGTGCCCCGGTCGGTGTCGCTCTCGCTGTCGTGGACCGGGCTGGCGCGCATGGGGCTGGACCAGCGCGCGCTGGCCTCGTTCCCGCAGGCGTTCCGCGAAGGGATGTACCAGCGCGACCGCATGCGCCGGCTGGGCGACACCTGCGACGGCCAGTGGAGCGACTGCGTCATACCCACCGGCCCGCGCTGGAGCGGCAACACCCCGCAACTCCCGCCAGAGGACCCGGCGTCGGTGCCGCCCGGACAAGTCGACGGGACGACGCCGATCACGGTCCACGCGATGCTGTTGCTGTTCACCGCGACCGATGCCGAAGTGGCCGCGTGGAGCGCCGAGGTCGAACAGGCGCTGGTGCCGCAGGGCGTCCATGTCGTGCACCGCCGCCCGATCGCGCTGCACAAGGGCGATGACGGGATCGTGCGCGAACATTTCGGGTTTGCCGACGGCATGTCGCAGCCCGTGCCGTTCGACCCCGACGCCACGGTGCCCGCCGCCGCCGTGCCCAACGGCTGGAACGCGGTGGCGCTGGGCGACGTGCTGTTGGGCCATATCAACGGCCACCACGACATCGCCGCCGGGCCGGTGGTGCCGATCGAACCCGACGGGCGCACCGCGGCGGCGGGCCTGCCGCGCCACCCGCGCGCAGGCGACGCCGCCGACTTCGGCCTCAACGGCACGTTCCTGGCGGTGCGCGAACTGCTGCAGGACGTGCCCGGCTTCTGGACCGCGCTGACCCGCGAGGCCGCGCGGCTGCGTACCGAAGATCCGCACGGCGGTGACGTCATCGACGCGACGTGGCTGGGTGAACGTGTGATCGGCCGCTGCATGGCGGGCGACGCTCTGCGCGCCAACGGCCCGCTGCCGCGCAACGATCCGGCGACGCCCGACAACGAGTTCGGCTTCTACGACGACGACCAGCTCGGCTATGGCTGCCCGATCGGCGCGCACATGCGGCGCGGCAACCCGCGCGACGGGCTGGCGCAGCGCCCCGATCAGGTGCGCACCTTGCGCGAAGCCGCCAACCGCCACCGCATCCTGCGGCGCGGGCGCAAGTTCGGCCCGCCGATCGCCGACCGCATGGTCGATGACGGGGTCGAGCGCGGACTGCTGTTCCTGGCGATCAACACCGATATCGAGCGCCAGTTCGAATTCATCATGCAGACGTGGATGATGAACCCCAACTTCGCCACGCTGTTCGACGAAGCCGATCCGCTGGTCGGCACGGCGACGCCGATGAGCCTTCAGGCGAAGCCGCTGCGGCGCAAGGCGCACCTGGAAAACTTCGTGAAGCTGGCGGGCGGCGATTACTTCTTCCTGCCCAGCCTGCCCGCGCTCAAGTACCTGGAGCTGCTGTGACCGATCCTGCGCCCGATCCATCGACCGAGCCGGTCCTGCGCCCCGGTCCGCGCGGGCTGAAGGCGCTGGTCGGCCGTCTGGTGCTGGCCGGGCTGCCGCTGGTGTTTGCGGTATCGCGCGCGATCCGCCCGATCCTCAAACTGCCCGCGCTGCCGTTCGGCCAGAAGAAACCGCCGCAGTTCATCATCACGCGGTATGACGATGTGCGCGAGGTGTTCCAGACCGACACCGCGTTCGGCGTGCCCTACAAGGCCAAGCTCGACGTGATCATGGGCGGAGAGCCGGTGTTCGTCGGCATGGCCGATACCCCGCTCTATCGCGGCGACCTCGCCCGGCTGCGCGAGATCGTGCGCGGCGACGATCTTGCCGCGCTGGCGCTGCAATCGTCGGCGCAGGCCGAACACATCGTCGCGGGTGCGTCGGGACAGCTCGAGGTGGTCGATGCGCTGGTGCGGCGCGTGACGTTCGATGTGCTGGGCGCCTACATCGGCATCCCCCACCCGCCCGGCGGCAACCTGCCGGTGTGGTGCACGCGCCTGTTCGAATTCGTGTTCATGCCCAGCGACGCGCAGCTGATCGCCGATGTCGACCGGATGGCCCCGGCGATGCGAGCGCATATCGACAGCGAACTCGCCCGCCGCCGCAGCGGGGGCATCGAGGGCGACGATCTGGTCGCGCGCGCGCTGAGGAAGCAGGCGAGCGGCGAACCCGGCTGGACCGATGCGTGGATCCGCACCGCGCTGATGGGGCTGATCGTGGGCGGTCCGCCGCAACCGCCGATGGTGCTGCCGCAGGCGCTGGAGCAGCTGCTGCGCCGCGCGAAACCCTTGCGCGATGCTCAGACCGCCGCAAAGCGCGCCGACGACGCGCTGCTGCTGCGCATCCTGTTCGAGGCGATGCGCTTCGATCCGATCGCGCCGATGATCCCGCGCACCGCGATCGCGGACTGGACGCTGGCGGCAGGCACAGACCGTGCACGTGCGATCCCGGCCGGATCGACAGTGATGGCCGCGATCCAGTCGGCGATGGTTGACACCCGCCGCATTCCCGATCCGGGCACGTTCGACCTGATGCGGCTGCCGCACGAATATTTCCTGTTCGGGCACGGGTTGCACCAGTGCTTTGGCGAACACATCAACCGCGCGATGTTCCCCGCGCTGATGCGTCCGTTGCTCGCCCGGTCGAACTTGCGCCGCGCCCCCGGAAAGGCCGGGCATCTCGCCAAGCAGGGCTTCTTCCCGTCGGCGCTGACCGTGCTGTTCGATACGGCCGGGCAGGATAACAAGCCGGGCTGAAGCCGACCGAGCAGGCCTGCGCGCCGCCCGTCAGCCCGCTGCGGCGGCCAGACTTTCCTTGACCAGCCGGATGTGTTCGGGCGTGCGCATCAGCGCGAGCCCGCCGATCGCGCCACCGGCCGCCGTCAGCCGCGCATGGACCGCGCGCGCATCGTCCAGCCGGCCGACCTGCACCAGCGCGATCGCCAGCGCCGCCAGCGCATCGGGTTGCGGCGAAATTTCCACCACCACGCGCAGTTGCTCGACCGCTTCCTCGCTGCGTCCCAGCAGGATCATGGCGATGGCCAGCGGAATGCTGGTCAGGTGGCGGATCGCCGACAACGGGTTGAGCCGGACCGAATCTTCCGCGCGCGCCAGCGCCCGCCCGGGATTGCCCTGCACGACATCGGACCACGCGCCCCAGAACAGACTGGTGGTGTTGCACGGGTTCAGCTCGATCGCCCGGTCGGTCAGCTGCATCGCGGTATCGGGATCGTGGCCGATGCAGTTGAGCGCGGCGCCGCAAAAGCCCAGCACCCGCTCGTCGTCGCCGTGCGACTGGATCGCCTGCTCGTACAGTTGGAGCGCCTTGGCCCGGCTCAGCGCGCGGTCGTCGCTCCACCCCAGCAGGTACTGGAAGGCGTGCGATACGCTGGCGAGCGACAGGGCCCAGGTGTTGTCGGGCTCGATCTCGAGTGCGCGGTTGGCCAGTTCGAGCGATTCCGCGATCGAATCCGGGGCAATCCGGCGGATGGCGAGGTTGGCGCGCCAGTAATACTCGCGCACGCTGGGCGATGGCGTGGACTTGCGGCCATAGCGGCTGGCCTCGGCATCGTTGATCGACGAGCCGATGCGCCCCGCCACGGCCAGCGCGATGCGATCCTGCAGATCGAAGATGTCGTCCATCGTGTCGCTGAACTTCTCGGTCCAGACAGTGCCGCCGTCGATCCCGTCGTCGAGCCGGATGATGAAGCGGACCCGGCCCGAATCGCGCTGCACGGTGCCGCTGAGGATATACCGCACACCCAGTTCGGCGCTGACCGTCGCCGGATCGGCGGTGCGGTCGCGATACGACAGGCTGGTGGCCGACGAGATCACGAACAGCGTGCGGAACCGCGACAGCGCCACGACGATTTCCTCGACCACGGCATCGGCGAACCACGGTTCGTCACCGGCGCCACGCTCGATGAACGGCAGCACCGCGATCGACGGCCGGTCGGGCAGGCGCAGCGTGGGCACGGCCTTGGACACCGGCGACAGTGGCCGTTCGGCCACCACCTGCCAGCGCCCGCTGCCGGTCTGCGACCAATCGCCATTGCCATCGGCCGTCTCGATCGGCGCGACAAGGCGATAACCGCGCCCGTACACGCTCTGGATCACGCGCGAATTCTTCGGTTCGTCGCCCAGCGCGCGGCGCAGTTCCTTGATCACCGAGGTCAGCGCCGATTCGGAGACGAACGTGCCGTCCCACACCGATTCGAACAGCGCTTCCTTGGTCAGCAGCTTGCCGTCCTGCTCGATCAGCGCATCGAGCACGCGGAACGCCTTGTTGCCGATCCGGATCGGCCCCTGCGGACCGATCAGGCGCTCGTCCTCGCGATCGAGGACGAAGCGGTCAAACCTGACCTTGCTGTCCGACACAACCTTCATTCCTGGAATCGATCCGTTCCACGCCCGAC
This sequence comes from Novosphingobium lentum NBRC 107847, assembly GCF_001590965.1. Lineage (GTDB taxonomy): Bacteria > Pseudomonadota > Alphaproteobacteria > Sphingomonadales > Sphingomonadaceae > Novosphingobium > Novosphingobium lentum. The sequence goes on along the minus strand of NZ_BCTW01000018.1, from coordinate 1,319 downwards.
GCTGACCCATTCTCGCGCTATTATGGACCTAACTGGCCCTACGGGATCAATCAACAGCAAACCAAATCGGGCGCGATGCTGGCCGGATCCTGCTCACTCATCATTGTTGTCCGACATTTTCGATATGGTATTATTTGAAACCAAGTTCGAGACGAAAACGCCCTGAGCGCGCCATTTTTGACGCCTGCGGGCCCCGCACATTTGCTTCCCTAGCTGAACGAACCGGCCGGTCGATCGGCGATTCCGCGTCTGCGAAAAATCGCGATGACGATAGCGCGCGGACCGGGCATGGTGCGGCCCATACTTGCGAGAGGATAACACGATGAACACCCGCCACCTGGTCGACCCCGAGGTCCTGCCGATCATCGAACTGCTCCCGGTCTCGGACATGACCCGCGCAAGCCTGCCCGAAGCGCGCCTGACGGCCAGCGAGAGCATGGTGGCGATGTTCGATCCCGCGCTCGTTCCCCAGCGGCGTACGGTGCCGGGTCACGATGGGGCGCCCGACGTGGCCGTGCTCGTGTTCGATCCCGCGACGAGCGATGCGATCCGGCCGGCGGTGCTGCACATCCATGGTGGCGGCATGGTGATCGGTTCGGCCGACATGGCGCGTATCGGCATGCCCTCGCTGGCGCTGGCGCTGGGTGCGCTGGTGGTTTCGGTCGATTATCGCCTTGCGCCCGACACGCCGTTTCCCGGCCCGCAGAACGACAATTTCGCCGCGCTGGCGTGGCTGTTCGATCAGGCGGCGGCGCTGCGCGTCGATCCGGCGCGGATCGTGGTGATGGGTGAAAGCGCGGGCGGCGGGCTTGCCGCAGCGCTGGCGGTGATGGCGCGCGATCGCGGGTTGCCGCCGCTGGCCGGACAGGTGCTGACGTACCCGATGCTCGATCACCGCACCGGCGGCGACAGGGACCCGTGGCGCAACCGCCACACCGGCGAATTCATCTGGACGCGCGAGCGCAACCAGTTCGGCTGGGATGCGCTGCGTGGCGACTATGCGCTGGACGACGGTCGCATCGGCTGGTTCTCGCCGGCCCGGGCGGCAGACCTCGCCGGGCTGGCCCCGGCCTACATTGCCACCGGTGCGCTCGACCTGTTCCTCGACGAAGACCTCGATTACGCGCGGCGGCTGGCCGACGCCGGGGTTCCGGTGGAAATGCACGTCTACCCCGGCGCGATCCACGCGTTCGACATGATCGCCGGGTCGCGCGTCGGTCGGCAGTCGCGGCGCGATCTGGTCGGCGGGGTGGCGCGGCTGCTGGGCGTGACGCCCGCGACCTGACCGCGTTCAACTCACCCGGTTGGCGACGAGATCG